>NZ_JBXAFD010000005.1:0-554063 GCF_058792695.1 Rhodococcus sp. MT28 | reverse complement strand
TTGGCCGGAGCCTTCTTGGCCGGAGCCTTGGTGGCAACCGTCTTCTTGGCTGCGGTCTTGGCCGGAGCCTTCTTGGCGGGAGCCTTCGCGGCAACCGTCTTCTTGGCTGCGGTCTTGGCCGGAGCCTTCTTGGCCGGAGCCTTCTTGGCTGCGGTCTTCTTGGCAGCAGCCTTCTTGGCTGCAGCCTTGGTGGCCGGTGCTGCTACGCCACGCTTGACTGCCGGGCCGGTGGCCGGAAGCTTCTGTCCACCAGCGATAACAGCCTTGAACTGCGCACCCGGACGGAAAGCCGGAACCGACGTCGGCTTGACCTTGACGGTCTCGCCCGTACGCGGGTTGCGTGCAACACGTGCTGCACGACGACGCTGCTCGAAGACTCCGAAGCCGGTGATGGTCACGCTCTCGCCACGGTGGACGGCGCGGACGATGGTGTCCACGACGTGCTCCACTGCGTCGGTCGCTGTGCGCCTGTCCGAACCCAGCTTTTCAGTCAGAACATCGATGAGCTCTGCCTTGTTCATTGAAATTCCTCCGCTAATTGTGGTCCACCGTCGGACCGACTGAGAACCACGGTAAACCTGATAACGGCAAGAGTCTATGTGCCACGCCAATTCTCATTCAACGTGACTGCGAAATGGTGACCTATTTCTCTTCCCGCGCGGAGTTGCGGATTTCGGTTCAGCCCTGCGAAATTCGGGCTGGAAGGGTAGTCGGTTTCCATGAAGGCCTTGACTTTTCGAACTCGGAAATCGCGTCTACCTGCCGCAATGTCAGTCCGATGTCGTCGAGACCCTCCAGCAGACGCCACCGTGTGTAGTCGTCAATATTGAACGGCACCACCGTAGTTCCGGCGCTGACGGTCCGATTCTCGAGATCTACTGTCAATTCCAATCCGGGCTGCTCTTCGAGCAACTTCCAGAGCAATTCGACGTCGCTCTGCTCGACCTGTGCCGCTACGAGACCGGCTTTTCCGGCGTTTCCGCGGAAGATGTCGGCGAACCGGGAAGCAATGACGACCCGAAATCCGAAGTCGGAGAGAGCCCACACGGCATGCTCACGCGAAGAGCCCGTGCCGAAATCGGGACCGGCCACGAGGACACTTCCCTTGTCGTACGGAGCCAGATTGAGAATGAAGTTGGGGTCGGTACGCCAGCCTGCGAACAGCCCGTCCTCGAATCCGGTGCGCGTCACCCGTTTCAGGTACACGGCAGGGATGATCTGGTCGGTATCGACATTCGAGCGTCGCAGCGGGACGCCGATACCCTTGTGCGTGGTAAAGGATTCCATCGAAATTCTCCTCGAGATGGTAAGTGGGTCAGACCAGATCGGCCGGTGCCGAGAGCGTTCCGCGGACCGCCGTGGCAGCCGCGACGAGCGGGGAAACCAGATGGGTCCGGCCGCCTTTACCCTGTCGGCCTTCGAAATTCCGGTTGGACGTCGATGCCGAACGCTCGCCGGGAGCAAGCTGGTCAGGGTTCATTCCCAAGCACATCGAGCAACCGGCCTGGCGCCATTCAGCCCCTGCCGCTGTGAAGATTTCACCGAGACCTTCGCTTTCGGCTTGAGCCCGCACCCGCATCGAGCCGGGAACGATGAGCATCCGAACGCCCTCTGCGACATGGCGACCCTCGAGCACCTCCGCCACTGCGCGCAGGTCTTCGATGCGTCCGTTGGTGCACGAACCGACGAACACGGTGTCGACAGAAACATCCCGAAGCGGCATACCGGCGTCGAGACCCATGTAGGTGAGCGCCTTCTCGGCTGCCTGACGCTCGCTCTCGTCGACGATCAGTTCGGGATCAGGCACACGGTCGCCGAGCGGCGCACCCTGTCCCGGATTGGTTCCCCACGTGACGAAAGGCGTCAATGCGCTTGCGTCGATGTGAACCTCGTTGTCGAATTCCGCGCTCTCGTCGGTCTTGAGCAACTCCCACGCGGCGACGGCTTCGTCCCACTCTGCGCCGGACGGTGCATGCGGACGGCCCTTGATGAACTCGTAAGTGGTCTCGTCCGGTGCGATCATGCCCGCGCGGGCTCCGGCCTCGATCGACATGTTGCAGATGGTCATACGAGCTTCCATCGACAGTTTGCGAATGGCCTCGCCGCGGTACTCCAGTACGTAGCCCTGGCCGCCGCCGGTGCCGATCTTGGCGATGACTGCCAGGATCAAGTCCTTGCTCGTGACGCCGGGAGGCAGCTCGCCGTCGACCGTGATCGCCATGGTCTTGAAGGGGCGCAACGACAATGTCTGCGTTGCCATCACATGCTCGACCTCGCTGGTGCCGATTCCCATTGCGAGCGCACCGAATGCGCCGTGCGTCGACGTATGACTGTCGCCGCACACCACGGTGGTTCCGGGCTGCGTCAGGCCGAGCTGCGGTCCGACCACATGCACGATGCCTTGGTCGAGATCGCCCATGCGGTGCAAGCGAACTCCGAACTCCTCGCAATTTCGGCGCAAGGTGTCGACCTGAGTCTTGGACACAGGATCTGCGATCGGCTTGTCGATGTCGATCGTCGGAACGTTGTGGTCCTCGGTGGCGATCGTCAGGTCGGGACGGCGCAACTGGCGTCCCGCCAGGCGAAGTCCGTCGAATGCCTGGGGGCTCGTCACTTCGTGAACGAGGTGGAGATCGATGTAGATGAGGTCGGGATCCTGCCCCTCCCCTTTCACGACAACGTGGTCGTCCCACACCTTCTCGGCGAGAGTGCGTGCTTTCTGTGCCATGTCTTCCACCTCTGTACGTAGCCTCGCGTCGGCGGACTACGGGCTGGCCCGCCGCGCGTGAAGTAGGTCCCCAGCCTTCACAGCAGATGCAGACTGTCCCGAGGAAATGCGCTATCCCTCCAGGAAATGCGGTAGCATCCCACTATGCGAGAAACTGGTATCGACCTATGAGACAGCATAGCGGCATCGGCGTCCTGGACAAAGCAATGGGCGTGCTTCATGCAGTAGCTGAGGAACCGTGCAGCCTCACCGAACTCTGTGCACGAACCGGTTTGCCGCGCGCGACCGCCCATAGACTCGCCGTCGGTCTCGAAGTCCATCGACTCCTCACTCGCGACTCGGACGGTCAGTGGTGCCCAGGGCCCGGACTCGCCGAACTCGCTGCCACCGCTAATGATCCACTCATTGCTGCGGCCGGACTCATCCTCCCCCGCCTTCGCGAAATCACCGGCGAAAGCGTCCAGCTGTACCGTCGCGAAGGCACACAACGCATCTGCGTCGCGTCGATGGAACCACCGACCGGCCTGCGTGACACGGTGCTCGTCGGAGCCCGACTGCCGATGAACGCCGGATCCGGCGCCAAGGTCCTTCTCGCATGGGCAGATCCACAAACCCAACGGACCGTCCTCGCCGATGCGTCGTTCGGCGAACGAGTGCTCCTCGAGGTTCGCCGGCGCGGCTGGGCACAGAGCGCGGCCGAACGTGAGCCCGGTGTCGCCAGCGTCGCGGCTCCCGTCCGAGACTCGGCAGGCGCTGTCATTGCCGCGATTTCGGTCTCCGGCCCCATCGATCGGATGGGTAGACGACCGGGAGCCCGCTGGGCGGCGGACCTTCTCGCAGCTGCCGAAGCGCTCCACAAGCGTCTGTAATTCGTGACACAGTAAGGCCTTCAGATCCTCGAGCACGTAGGAGTACGACGCGACCATGGCAGGAAAGCAGCGTAGTCAGATCACGATGACCGAGGCCGAAATCTCGAGCTTCGTCGAAAAGAGCCGTACGGCAACGATGGCGACGTTGAGCGCCGACGGAATGCCTCACCTGATCGCGATGTGGTTCGCGATAGTCGACGGCGAAATCTGGTTCGAGACCAAAGCCAAGTCGCAGAAGGCCGTCAATCTTCGCCGGGACGCCCGAATGTCCGTCCTGATCGAAGACGGTCAGACGTACGACACGCTCCGAGGAGTCTCGATGGAGGGTACCGGGGTCATCGTCGAAGATCCGGAAGCCCTCTTCGCTGTGGGAATCAGCGTCTGGGAGCGGTACACGGGCCCGTACACCGACGATCTCCGCCCGGCCGTCGACGCGATGCTCCACAAGCGCGTCGCGGTACGGTTCGTTCCCGATCGAACTCGTTCGTGGGATCACCGCAAGCTCGGGATGCCTGCGATGCCTCTTTCCGGCTCTACCGCACCGCCGCCGCAGCCCTGAGGTTCGTGAGCGGAAAAATCACGAGCAATCGAATTCGGGCCGGCGTAGTTTCACCAACAGGCCCAACAACAAGGAGTGAGCATATGAGCGATCTCGACAGCAACACCCCGTCCGAACCCGAATCCCAATCGGAGGAAACCAAACGAAAGTTCCGTGAGGCCCTCGAACGGAAGAATCATCAGAACGCCAAATCGACCGACCATCGCGACGGACAGTCCAAGGTCCACAACACGCATGGCCCGGCCGATCACAAGCGAGAGTTCCGCCGTAAGAGCGGATAACCGATCGCGGACAACAGAGTGAGATGACGATCACCCCCAGTCGAATTCGACTGGGGGTGATCGTTTTTCGCATCGCCGGAAACATTTCCCGCACATACGAAAAGACCCCCCGATCAATGATCGGAGGGTCTTTCCTTTGTAGCCCCGACGGGATTCGAACCCGCGCTACCGCCTTGAGAGGGCGGCGTCCTAGGCCGCTAGACGACGGGGCCAGGACACGCTTTTAAACGTGGTATTTCAGTCTTGCTCTTGGATGCTCAGCAAGCTTAGCTTGTCTGAGTCCGGCCACAAAATCGACCGGATTTCCGCTGGGGTACCAGGACTCGAACCTAGAATGGCGGTACCAGAAACCGCTGTGTTGCCAATTACACCATACCCCAAGGTCTTGCTCACCAGCCTTGCTCGATCCGCTTCGCTGTTGTGCTCGGCGGCTCGTCTCCGGCCGAAAAGAAGATTACCAGTACCCCTGCCCCAAATACCAAATCGTATGGTCACAGGAGGTTTTTGCTTCATTTTCGGCCGGAAGACCGTCCGATCTAGGCGGTTACCGCTGCCCTACCGGCGCGCAACCGAGCGAGCGAGACCTCACGACCGAGCAATTCCATCGACTCGTACAGCGGAGGGCTGATGTGAGAGCCCGTGATCGCGACCCGAACCGGAGCGAAGGCCTTACGCGGTTTGAGCTCCAGATCCTCGATGAGGGCCTTCTTGAGTGCTTCCTCGATACTGGCCGCCGACCACTCTGAGATGGCATCGAGCGCCGCAAGAGACGCGTCCAGAACCGGACCGGCATCTTCCTTCAAGTTCTTTGCCGTCGCGGCCGGATCGAGAGCAAACGACGCCTCGTCGACGAACAGGAATTTCAGCAGATCCCACGCGTCGGACAGGACGACGATGCGCGTCTGCACGAGGTCCGCCGCAACAGTGAACGTCGCTTCGTCGACGTCGGCGCCGATGTGTCCGTGCTCCACCAGGAACGACTTCAGACGACCGGCGAAGTCGGCCGGCTCGAGCAGACGAATGTGCTCGGCATTGATCGCGTCGGCCTTCTTCTGGTCGAAGCGGGCAGGATTGGAGTTGACCTTGGAGACGTCGAAGGCCGCAACCATCTCGTCGAGCGAGAAGACATCGTGATCGTCGGCGATGCTCCACCCGAGCAGAGCCAGGTAGTTCAGCAATCCCTCGGGAATGAAGCCCCGATCGCGGTGGATGAAGAGGTTGGACTCGGGATCGCGCTTGGAAAGCTTCTTGTTGCCCTGACCCATCACGAAAGGCAAGTGCCCGAACGACGGTGTGAAATCGGCGACACCGATACGAATCAATGCCTCGTACAACGCGAGCTGACGCGGAGTCGAGGACAGCAGATCTTCGCCGCGCAGTACATGGGTGATCTTCATCAACGCGTCGTCGACCGGGTTGACCAAGGTGTACAGCGGAATGCCGTTGCCGCGAGTCAGCGCGAAGTCCGGAACGGTGCCTGCCCTGAACGTGGTCTCGCCCCGCACCAGGTCGTTCCAGGTCAGATCATGATCGGGCATCCGGAGGCGGACAACGGGCTTGCGCCCCTCGGCGATGTAGGCAGCGCGCTGCTCGTCGCTGAGCTCGCGATCGAAGTTGTCGTATCCGAGCTTCGGATCGCGTCCGGCCGCCTTGTGTCGCGCTTCGACCTCCTCGTTCGTCGAGTAGGACTCGTAGGCCTCGCCCGCGGCCAGCAACTTGGCAACAACGTCGAGATGCAGGTCGCGACGCTCGGACTGGCGATACGGTGCGTGCGGCCCACCGACCTCCGGGCCTTCGTCCCAATTGAGCCCCAACCAGCGGAGGGCGTCGAGGATGGCCTGGTAGGACTCTTCACTGTCGCGCTGCGCATCGGTGTCTTCGATACGGAACACGAATGTGCCGCCGTGGTGTCGTGCGAATGCCCAGTTGAACAAGGCGGTGCGCACCAAACCCACGTGCGGGGTTCCGGTGGGTGACGGACAGAAACGGACGCGTACTTCGCTGTTGGTCATGGCTCACTTGGCTCGGCGATGATGGATGGTCGTACTACAGGTTAGTCCGGCAGCCCTTCCTCCATCCGGCCGATCACTTACCCGGCAGGACGTTGATGCGTGTCATGTCGCCGTCGTAGTAGGCCAGCAGTCGCTTGTCCATGACCTTTCGCCACAGCGGCGGCACCCACGCGCAGACGATCATGACTGCGTAACCCGCTGGAAGTTGCGGCGCTTCGGCCGCACTTCGCAGGCTCTGGTACCGCAGACGCGGATTCGCGTGATGGTCGCTGTGACGCTGAAGTTGATAGAGGAACAGATTGCTGACGACGTGGTCGCTGTTCCAGCTGTCCTCGGGCGAGCACCGGACGTACGAGCCGTCAGGCCGCTTCGCACGTAGCAAGCCGTAGTGCTCGAGATAGTTGGCGGTCTCGAGGAACGTGAAGCCTGCAATTGCCTGAACGGCGAGCCACGGCGCAATTTCCCAGCCGAACGCGGCGATCAGACTGCCGAACAGAACCACACTCATCGCCCACGCGTTCAGGATGTTGTTGCGGTAACTCCACGTCCGTCTCCCCTGACGCCTCAGACGAGCGCTTTCAATCCGCCATCCCGAGCGCAGGCCGCCGATGACGCTGCGAGGCAAGAAGAACCAGAAGTTTTCCTTGTACCGCGAGCTGGCCGGATCCTCCGGCGTCGCGACGCGGACGTGATGACCATGGTTGTGTTCGACGTAGAAATGGCCGTAGAAGGACTGCGCGAGCGCTACTTTCGCGAGCCACTTCTCGAGCTTCTCACTCTTGTGCCCCAATTCATGCGCCGCGTTGATCCCCACACCGGCAACCACGCCGGCAGTCATCGCGAGCGCGAACTTCTCCCCCGCCGCCATCGGCGCGTTCACCCAACACCACGCGACGAACACCAGCCCGACGTATTGGAGGGGCAGGAACAAGTACGTGCACCAGCGGTAGAAACGATCCTCTTGCAATTCAGGGATCGCTTCGTCCGGTGGGCTGTTACCGTCCTCGCCCGCCAGGAGATCGATCAGGGGAATGACGATGACGATCAGCCACGCCCCGATGGCCCAGAAGAGCCCGAGACTGAATTTGTCGACCAGGAACCACGCAGCGAACGGGCTGAGAGGAACCAGCAAACCCAGTGGCCACAGGTAGCGCTTCTTGTCTCGCCACACCGGCCGCTGCCCGTTCCGCGCTTGCCCTGCCGCTGTCCGGGAGGCTTCCGCGAAGGTCGTCATGTATCACCACGTTTCTGCGCAATCCACTCGATTGCCCCATCGGCTTCTATCCAGTTATCGGTCACCCTACTGCTCAGCGTTACATTTCAGGGAATTTGGTCTGTTACGGGCCGCGACAGCAAACCGTATGGCGAACTCTCCCAACCTGGCCAAATCCGACATAACGCCAGGAGGATCAGAGGCGAAGCTTCGCCTGGGTCATGAAACCCGCAGGTCAGTCCCGGAGCCTGATTTCTTCGAGTCGGTTGGCAATCCCGATCAATCCACTGGCGATAGTTACCATCTTGCAACTTTTCTGCGACAGACACCTCTCGACCTCACACCACGACGGAGGCCCCATCCGGTTGGATGGGGCCTCCGTAGTCGCGTGACTGAACGAACCGGGTCAGGATCAGCTCTTGGCGGTCACCGGGTTCGTGAGCGTGCCGATCCCCGAGACCGTGACCGACACGGAATCGCCGTCGACGATCTGGCCTACTCCGGCGGGGGTGCCGGTGAGGATGACGTCGCCAGGCAAGAGAGTCATCACCGCCGAGATCCACTCGATGATCTTCGGAATGTCGTGGAGGAGAAAAGCCGTGCTGCTGTCCTGCTTGACCTGACCGTTCACCTCGGTCTTGATGTCGACGTCGGACGCATCCAGACTGGTTTCGATCCAGGGGCCGAGTGGGCAGAAAGTGTCGTGGCCCTTCGCGCGCGTCCACTGCCCGTCGTGACGCTGATGATCTCGCGCCGACACGTCGTTGGCGATCGTGTAACCGAGGACCACGCTCAACGCCTTCGCCGCCGGAACGTCCTTGCACGGTTGACCGATGACGACCGCGAGTTCACCCTCGAAGTGCACCTCGTTCGAGGTGGGAGGCAAGACGATCGGGGCACCCGGGCCAACTATGGACGTGTTGGGCTTGAGGAAGATCACGGGGTCCGCGGGAGCCTCTCCGCCCATCTCCGCGATGTGATCTGCATAATTCTTGCCGATGCAGATCACCTTGCTGGCGAGAATCGGAGCCAGCAGACGGACATCGGCGAGCGGCCAACTTCGGCCGGTAAATGTGGGGTTCCCGAACGGGTGCTCCGCAATTTCCTTGGCGACGAGGGCATCCTCTTCACCTTCGATACTGACGAACGCAACACCATCGGGACTGGCAATTCGACCAAGACGCATGCCGGCCAGTCTATCGGGGTGCCGGAAACGACTGACGCGCGCAAGCCGAAAGGCTCACGCGCGTCAGTCTCGTGAAAGAATTCCTTACAGCGCTGCAGTGATCCGGTCGCCGATCTCCGTTGTGGAGATGGGACCTTCGCCGCGGGTAGCCAGGTCGGCAGCGACCACAGCCTCTACCCGAGCGGCGTCGTCCTCGCGTCCGAGATGGCGAAGAAGCAGTGCGGCCGAGAGGATCGCGGCGGTGGGATCAGCGATTCCCTTGCCGGCGATGTCCGGAGCACTGCCGTGAACGGGCTCGAACATCGACGGGTTGGTACCCGAGGCATCGATGTTTCCGCTTGCGGCCAAACCGATGCCACCGGTTACGGCGCCGGCGAGGTCGGTGATGATGTCACCGAAGAGGTTGTCCGTGACGATCACGTCGAAGCGCGACGGGTCGGTGACCATGTAGATCGTGGCCGCGTCGATGTGGCAGTACGCGGTTTCGACGTCCGGGAACTCGGCACCGACGGTCTCGATTGCACGCGTCCAGATTGCGCCCGCGTTGGAGAGCACGTTGGTCTTGTGAATCAAGGTGAGGTGCTTGGACCGGGTCTGCGCCAAGGCAAATGCGTAACGCACCACGCGCTCGGCCCCGAACCAGGTGTTGATCGACACCTCGGTTGCGATCTCGTGATCGGTGCCGACGCGGATCGCTCCACCGTTTCCGGTGTACGGACCCTCGGTGCCTTCACGAACCACGACGAAGTCGATCTCCGGCTGGGCCGCCAACGGCGACAGCGCACCCGGATACAGCTGTGCGGGGCGAAGATTCACGTGATGATCGAGCTGGAAGCGCATGTTCAGCAGCAGACCACGCTCGAGGATGCCGGGTGCGACGATCCGCGGATCACCGATGGCGCCCAACAGGATTGCGTCGTGCTGACGAATCTGGTCCAGCTCGTCCGCCGGGAGCAACTCGCCGGTGGCGTTGTAGCGACGGGCACCGAGATCGTATTCGGTGGTTTCCAGATCCGGAACCAACTTGCCGAGCACCTTGAGCGCTTCGGCTGTGACCTCGACGCCGATTCCGTCACCCGGAATGACCGCAAGCTTCATGGAGTCCTCATCTCAGTAGAACTGTGCGCCTTTATCAACCGCGGGCGGTTGATAAAGGCGCACAGCAAAAACAATCAGGAAAGGTCGACCTGGGCGACGCGAGCGTCGAGCTGCGAGACGATTGCCTCGACCTCGGCGTCACCGACGACGCGATCGACGCGCAAGATGACAGTTGCGCCTTCGCCTTCGGCATCCTGGCTCAGTGCTGCTGCGAGGATGTCGACGCCCGCGTTTCCGAGGACGGTGCCGAGGACACCGAGAACGCCCGGGCGATCGCTGTAGTGAACGACGATGTTGTGGCCCTCGGCGCGCAGGTCGAAGCTGCGTCCGTTGATGTTGACGATCTTCTCGACCTGCTGCAGACCGGTGAGTGCGCCCGTGACCGACGTGACCGTGCCGTCGGCGGCAACTGCACGCACCTCGACCGCGCTGCGGTGAGCAAGAGCCTCCGAGTGCTTCTCGACCGACACGGTCACGCCGCGCTGCTCGGCCAGTGCCGGAGCGTTGACGAACGTGACGGCCTCATCGCTGCTGGCGGAGAACACGCCGCGCAGTGCAGCCAGGCCGAGGATGTCGACGGTTTCGGCAGACAGCTCGCCGGTGGCGACAACCTGCACGGTCTGCACAGCTTCGGGCGACAACGTCGCAGCGAGGAGACCGAGCTTGCGGACGAGCTCGAGCCACGGAGCAACTTCTTCGCCCACGGGGCCGCCGGAGACGTTGACAGCCTCGGGAACGAATTCGCCTGCCAGAGCGAGGAGAACACTCTTGGCCACGTCGATGCCTGCGCGGTCCTGAGCCTCGGACGTCGATGCTCCGAGGTGCGGGGTGACAACGACGTTGTCGAGCTCGAAAAGCTTGGAATCGGTGCACGGCTCGGTGCTGAACACGTCGAGACCGGCGCCTCGGACCTTGCCGGAGACGAGTGCGTCGTAGAGCGCATCTTCGTCGATCAGACCACCGCGAGCGGCGTTGACGATGATGACGCCGTCCTTGGCCTTGGCGAGGCGCTCGGCGTTGATCAGGCCGGCCGTTTCCTTGGTCTTGGGCAGGTGCACGGAGATGAAGTCGGCACGCTCGACGAGCTCGTCGATGGTGACCAGTTCGATGCCGAGCTGCGCTGCGCGCGCTGCGGGCAGGTAGGGGTCGTACGCGATGATCGTGGTCTCGAACGCAGCGAGACGCTGCGCGAAGAGCTGGCC
The DNA here is from genome assembly GCF_058792695.1 of Rhodococcus sp. MT28. NCBI lineage: Bacteria > Bacillati > Actinomycetota > Actinomycetes > Mycobacteriales > Nocardiaceae > Rhodococcus > Rhodococcus sp. MT28. Next base: position 542,915 of record NZ_JBXAFD010000005.1, on the reverse strand, counting down.
GATGCGGCCGAGTCCGACAACGCCGACGGTCTTGCCGAGGATCTCGACGCCGTTGAACTTGCTTCGCTTCCAGGTGTTCTCACGCAGAGTCTTGTCTGCTGCGGGAATCTGGCGAGCGGTCGACATGAGGAGCGCGACAGCGTGCTCGGCAGCGGAGTGAATATTGGAGGTCGGTGCGTTGACGACCATAACGCCGCGCTCGGTAGCTGCGGGGATCTCGACGTTGTCCAGGCCGACACCGGCGCGGCCGATGATCTTCAGCTTGGTGCCGGCAGCCAGAACCTCGGCGTCGACGGTAGTGGCGGAACGGACGAGAATCGCGTCGGCCTCGGGTACCGCGGCGAGCAGCGCCGGGCGGTCGGGTCCGTCGACCCAACGCACCTCCACACCGTCACCGAGCGCCTCGACTGTGGACGGCGCGAGCTTGTCGGCGATCAGAACAACGGGACGGCCAGGCTGGCTCACGTGCAAACTCCCTGATTAGGTGGGTGTGAAGGTGGTTTAACCACCGATAGTTTAGTGCGCGCTCACTTGGAATCCACAACGCGGTAGGCAATACCACATAGTGGACACTTTCGCGGGCAAATTCTCGACGGAATATGAATCCGGACTCAGACGACCCGGAAAACGACTCCGGCCCAATGCCGCGCTGGTTCAACGTAATTGAACCGGCGCGGCATCAGGCCAGTGGAGACGTGGAGCGTGAAACTGCGAATTACGCGGTTTCGGTGATCGGACGATCGACCCAGCTCATCAGGTCCCGCAGCTTCTTGCCGGTGACCTCGATGGGGTGCTCGGCGTTGGCCTTGCGCAGGCCCTCGAGCTCGGTGTTGCCGTTCTCGACGTTGGCAACCAGACGACGGGTGAACTCGCCGGACTGGATGTCGGCCAGGATCGCCTTCATGCGCTCCTTGGTGTCGGCGTCGATGACGCGCGGGCCGGAGAGGTATCCACCGAACTCAGCGGTGTCGGACACCGAGTAGTTCATGCGGGCGATGCCACCCTCGTACATGAGGTCGACGATGAGCTTGAGCTCGTGCAGAACCTCGAAGTACGCCATCTCGGGTGCGTAGCCGGCCTCGACCATGACCTCGAAACCGGTCTTGACCAGTTCCTCGGTGCCGCCGCAGAGCACGGCCTGCTCGCCGAAGAGGTCCGTCTCGGTCTCTTCCTTGAACGTGGTCTTGATGACGCCTGCGCGGGTTCCGCCGATGCCCTTGGCGTAGGACAGAGCGAGAGCCTGTCCTTCACCCTTGGGATCCTGGTCGATGGCGATGAGCGCGGGAACGCCCTTGCCGTCGACGAACTGACGACGCACCAGGTGGCCGGGGCCCTTGGGGGCGACCATGCCGACGGTGACGAACTCCGGAGCCTTGATCAGGTCGAAGTGAATGTTCAGGCCGTGACCGAAGAACAGCGCGTCGCCGTCCTTGAGGTTCGGCTCGATGTCATTGGTGAAAATGCTCGCCTGCGCGGTGTCAGGTGCGAGCACCATGATGACGTCGGCCCACTCGGAAACCTCTGCCGGCGTACCGACCGTCAGCCCCTGCTCTTCAGCCTTCTCACGCGACTTCGAGCCTTCCTTGAGGCCGATGCGCACATCGACGCCCGAGTCACGCAGGCTCAGCGAATGGGCGTGGCCCTGGCTTCCGTAGCCGATCACAGCAACCTTGCGGCCCTGAATGATCGACAGATCGGCATCGTCGTCGTAGAACATCTCGACTGCCACAGTTCTCAACCTCTCCTTGGATTTTTACGTGTCTAAAAGTACTAGCGGGTGGCCGTGATCGACTTCGGCCCTCGACCGACTGCCACGACCCCGGACTGAACGATCTCCCGAATACCGTACGGATCAAGCATCCGCAGCAGTGCATCCAGCTTGGACCGAGTACCGGTCGCCTCGATGGTGACGGACTCCGGAGAGACGTCGATCACCTTGGCGCGGAACAGGTTCACCGTTTCGATGACCTGCGTGCGCACGCTTGCATCAGCGCGCACCTTGATGAGCACGAGCTCGCGAGCGACGGATGCTTCACCGTCCTGCTCGACGATCTTGATGACGTTGATCAGCTTGTTGAGCTGCTTCGTCACCTGCTCGAGAGGGAACTCGTCGACCGTGACGACGATGGTCATACGTGAGATCTCGGGGATCTCGGTTCCGCCCACCGCAAGGGATTCGATGTTGAATCCGCGGCGGGAGAAAAGTGCGGAGACGCGAGCCAGCACGCCTGGCTTGTCCTCGACGAGAACACTGAGGGTGTGACTGGTGCTCACTTCTGATCCTCCCCTGTGCCCGCGGCGGGTCCGGCTTGCTCGCGTGACATGGCTTCGTGGATGACGGCGGGCTCGGCAACTGCCTCGTCGTCGTCGAACAGCGGCCGGATGCCCCGGGCCGCCATGATTTCGTCGTTGCTCGTTCCGGCAGCGACCATCGGCCACACCTGTGCGTCGGCGGTAACGATGAAGTCGATCACGACAGGCTTGTCGTTGATGGACTGCGCCTCACGGATCGCAGCTTCGACATCTTCTTCACGCTCGACACGAATTCCGTGGCAGCCCAATGCTTCTGCGAGCTTCACGAAGTCCGGGATGCGGATGGCGCCGTGCGTTCCGAGGTTGGTGTTGGAGTAGCGCTCTTCATAGAAGAGTGTCTGCCACTGGCGCACCATGCCGAGGTTGCCGTTGTTGATGAGGGCAACCTTGATCGGAATACCTTCGAGTGCGCAGGTTGCGAGTTCCTGATTGGTCATCTGGAAGCAGCCGTCGCCGTCGATCGCCCACACCTCGGTGTCGGGCATACCCATCTTGGCGCCCATGGCTGCGGGAACCGCGTACCCCATGGTGCCGAGCCCGCCCGAGTTGAGCCACGTGCGCGGCTTCTCGTAGCCGACGAACTGCGCGGCCCACATCTGGTGCTGACCGACGCCGGCGCAGTAGATGGCATCCGGTCCGGCGAGCTTGCCGACGGTCTGGATCACGTACTCCGGGCTCAGCTGACCGTCGGTGGGACGGTCGTAGCTCAGCGGGTACGTACGACGGATGTCGTTCAGGTACGCCCACCACTCGGTGAGGTCGAACGTGGTGCCCGTGGCCATGTCGGCACGGATCGCCTCGATGAGTTCGGTGATGACCTCTTTGCAGTCGCCCACGATCGGGACGTCCGCGTAGCGGTTCTTGCCGATCTCGGCCGGGTCGATGTCGGCATGGATGACCTTGGCGTCGGGCGCGAAGGAATTCAGCTGACCGGTCACGCGGTCGTCGAAACGCGCACCGAGGGTGATCAGTAGATCGCTACGCTGCAGAGCGGCGACTGCGGCAACGGTGCCGTGCATTCCCGGCATACCGCAGTTGAGGTCGTGACTGTCCGGGAACGCGCCGCGGGCCATCAGCGTGGTGACGACGGGGATACCGGTCAGCTCGGCCAATTCGAGCAGCTCCGGCGAGGAGTCGGACTTGATGACGCCGCCACCGACGTACAGAACCGGCGACTTGGCGTCGGCGATCAGACGTGCAGCTTCACGAACCTGCTTGCCGTGCGGCTTGGTCACCGGGCGGTAGCCCGGCAGACGCATCTCCGGCGGCCACGAGAACGTGGTCTGCGACTGCAGGATGTCCTTGGGGATATCGACCAGGACGGCGCCGGGGCGACCGCTGGCCGCGAGGTAGAAGGCCTCGGCCATGATGCGCGGGATGTCGATCGCGTCGGTGATCAGGAAGTTGTGCTTGGTGACCGGCATCGTGATGCCTGAGATGTCGGCTTCCTGGAAGCCGTCGGTACCGATCAGCGAGCGCGCCACCTGTCCGGTGATCGCCACGATCGGAACGGAGTCCATCTGCGCGTCGGCCAGCGGCGTGACCAGGTTGGTCGCACCGGGACCCGAGGTAGCCATGCAGACGCCGACCTTGCCGGTCGCCTGGGCGTAACCGGTGGCAGCGTGGCCTGCACCCTGCTCGTGGCGCACGAGCACGTGGCGAACCTTGACCGAATCGAAGAGTGGGTCGTAAACCGGGAGCACGGCACCGCCGGGAATGCCGAATACCGTGTCGACCTCGAGCTCTTCGAGGGCTCGAACCACAGACTGCGCGCCGGTTACCCGCTCAGGCGGGAGCTGGCGACGGTTGGCCGTCTGGGTTGCGGCAGCCGCGGTTGTCGGGCTCGGTGTCCCTGACTTGCGCGGCGTGGGTTGAGGCCGTGCTGTTGGTGCGCTCACTGGGAAATCCTCTGATTCTGGCTCCGGGCAACAAAAAACCCCCGTCAGCATCTGCTGAGCGAGGGTGGCGCGTCGTTATCTGGTGAGTTGAAAAATCGACTCAGGCGACGACGCGCCGGCCGATTACGAGCAACTCATTCTGTTTCACGCACTCGACAGTAGAGGCGCTAGTCGCGAACGGCAAACTTGGTGAGTCGACCGTCCCAGAATCTGAGATACATCGGCTGCAATGCGAAGATGTAGAGGTGTCAACTTCGCAGCAGCCCGTGCCACCGGCTCAATCATCCCACACGCCGAAACCACTTCGGCACGTCATCCGCATTTCGCAGCTCGCTTACATGGCGTGCGCGTTCCTTCTGTTCGCGGTCAGCTTCCCGATCTTCGGGTGGCCCGTCGCCTTCAGCTGGTTGCTGATCCTTCCGATCATCGCCGTCTATCTCGTCGCGCGACTGCGCACCACCGTCAGCCCTGACGGCCTCGAGGTCCGCTCGACGTTCTCCAAGCGCACCCTCGCCTGGGACGACGTCAAGGGTTTCCGCTTCCCGAAGCGGAGTTGGGCGCGCGCGGAACTCACCGACGGAACCGAGGTGACCCTGCCTGCGGTCAGCTTCGTCAGGCTTCCCGAGATCGCGATCGCCAGCGGTGGCCGCATCACCGATCCCTACGCATCCGCCGCAGAAGCCTTCGCCGCCAAGGAAGCCGAAGAGGAAGAAGCAGCTGCAGAAGCAGAAGCAGAATCCGAGCTCGTCGAGAACACACAGGACCAGCCCGAAGAGAAGCGCCCGTAGCACGCGAGTAGCGTTGAAAGGCCCTCGCTTCTATTTGAGTGGACCAGCAACGATCACATAAGGAACACGCCCATGCCCCCGTTGAGGTCACGCACCACCACCATCGGACGTAATGCTGCCGGAGCCCGATCCCTGTGGCGCGCCACAGGAATGACGGATTCCGACTTCGGAAAGCCGATCGTCGCCGTAGCGAACTCGTACACCCAGTTCGTACCCGGCCACGTGCATCTCAAGAACGTGGGCGAGATCGTTGCCGAGGCCATCAGTGCGGCCGGCGGCGTCGCTCGTGAGTTCCACACCATCGCAGTCGACGACGGCATCGCAATGGGCCACGGCGGAATGCTCTACTCGCTCCCGAGCCGCGAGATCATCGCCGACTCGGTCGAGTACATGGCAAACGCCCACACAGCCGACGCACTGGTGTGTATCTCCAACTGCGACAAGATCACTCCCGGCATGCTCAACGCTGCAATGCGTCTCAACATCCCGACCGTCTTCGTCTCCGGCGGTCCGATGGAGGCCGGTAAGGCAGTGGTCGTCGGCGGCGTGGCCCAAGCCCCCACCGACCTCATCACCGCGATCTCCGCCTCTGCCAACGATGCCGTGTCCGACGAGGGCCTCGACGAGGTCGAGCGCAGCGCGTGCCCGACATGCGGGTCCTGCTCCGGAATGTTCACCGCCAATTCCATGAACTGCCTGACGGAGGCCCTCGGCCTCGCATTGCCGGGCAACGGCTCCACGCTGGCAACTCACAAGGCTCGTCACGCACTCTTCTCTCGTGCGGGCACCACCGTGGTCGAGGCTGCCCTCAAGTACTACCGCGACGGCGACGAGTCGGTGCTGCCACGCAACATCGCGACCCCGGCAGCGTTCCGCAACGCGATGGCTCTCGACGTCGCCATGGGCGGTTCCACCAACACCGTCCTGCACACGCTGGCTGCGGCGCAGGAAGGCGAGGTCGACTTCGACCTCGACACCATCGACGCGATCAGCCGAAAGGTTCCGTGCCTGTCCAAGGTCTCTCCCAACTCGGACTACCACATGGAAGACGTCCACCGCGCCGGCGGAATCCCCGCCCTGCTCGGTGAGCTTCGCCGCGGCGGACTCCTCGAAACCGACGTGTCCACCGTGCACACCAAGAGCTTCGACCAGTGGCTCGACGACTGGGACATCCGCTCCGGCAAGGCAACCGACGAGGCAATCGAACTCTTCCACGCGGCTCCCGGCGGCGTGCGCACCATCGAACCGTTCTCCACGGACAACCGTTGGTCTGCCCTCGACACCGATGCGGCCGGCGGCTGTATCCGCGACGTCGAGAACGCCTACACCGTCGAAGGCGGCTTGGTTGTCCTGCGTGGCAACATCGCACTCGACGGCGCAATACTCAAAACGGCCGGCATCGACGAGGAACTGTTCTCCTTCCAGGGCCCGGCGCTCGTCGTCGAATCCCAAGAAGAAGCCGTCTCGGTCATCTTGCAGAAGAAGATCAAGGCCGGCGACGTTCTCGTCGTGCGCTACGAAGGCCCCAAGGGTGGCCCCGGCATGCAGGAAATGCTGCACCCCACTGCCTTCCTCAAGGGCGCAGGCCTCGGTAAGGAATGCGCGCTGATCACCGACGGTCGTTTCTCGGGCGGAACCTCCGGGCTGTCCATCGGTCACATCTCCCCCGAGGCTGCCGCAGGCGGAATCATCGGTCTCGTCCAGAACGGCGATCAGGTTCGCATCGACGTCGCCTCGCGCACGCTCGAGATCCTGGTCGACGACGACGTCCTCGCCGAGCGACGCGCGAAGATGGAGGCCTCGGAGCGCCCGTGGCAGCCGGTCGATCGTCAGCGCACCGTGACGACAGCACTGCGCGCCTACGCCGCTCTGGCAACGTCCGCCGACAAGGGCGCGGTTCGCTACGTTCCGTAAGTTCTGCCACGAATCGAAAAAGATCCCCGGCCGCCTTTCGGCCGGGGATCTTTTCTGTAAGCGTGCGTGCGGCTCGAGACGCGCGTAGCCGATGTGACAGTCACACAAGGTTTTCGGGCAGTCGGACGTGCGGCAACCAACTCAGCTCCACGAGAATGCTCGCCAACGGGCCACGGCAGAGGGTCGACAGAGTCGGGTTCATGTCACTTCGGAGAAGAACGCGGGACCGACTGCGTCCGAACACGCCGTACTTCCTCCGGTGTTGTATGAGCTTGAACCACAACCCAATCCGATCATCCCGTCGCCGACACACTCTGCCACGACGCGTGATGGACGCTCGACCGGATCCAGGTACGCGGTGGTCCTCTCGCCTGTCGCCCCGATACGGGTGAAATGGGACGTGCTGGTACAGCGACAGTGCAACTCATCGACAGCAAGACCGACCGACAGGTACCGAATAGTCGGGCGACACGCGGAGCACCAACGGAACGATATGAGCTATCAGACATTTCAGACCGAATCGCGCGTCCGGCTCGTGAGCGAATTCACTTGGACGTAGGGTTTCAGACACCAGCTGATCAATTCAGATACATGAGGGGGGATGACTTTCAGTCAGGTGATCATTTCGGTCAGTTCGAGCGAGCCGACTTGCACACGGCGCTCACCAGTGGTTCCCTCATCAGGTCGCTGAGACGCACATCACAACGACGACAGTCAGCCACCGCCCGTCACCCACAAGGTCGACGGGAAACAACCAAGGAGCAATACATGCCCGGAGTCGGCATATGGCGCACCAAATCCGTCGAGCAATCGATCGCGGACACCGACGAGCCTGAGACAAAGCTCAAGAAGGAACTGACCGCGAAGGACCTCACGGTATTCGGAGTCGCCGTCGTCATCGGCGCAGGCATCTTCACGCTGACTGCTCGAACCGCAGGCAATGTCGCAGGACCCTCCATTTCACTGGCATTCGTTCTCGCTGCCATCGCCTGTGGCCTCGCCGCGCTGTGTTACGCGGAGTTCGCCTCCACCGTCCCCGTCGCAGGCAGCGCATACACGTTCTCCTACGCCACGTTCGGGGAGTTCGCCGCCTGGATCATCGGCTGGGACCTCATTCTCGAGTTCGCTCTCGCGTCCGCCGTCGTCGGCAAGGGCTGGTCGCTGTACCTCGGCAACGTCATCGGGGCCAGCGGAAGCACCACCGCCCACATCGGTTCGATCAGCTTCGACTGGGGCGCTCTGCTTATCATCGGCGCGATCACGCTGATCCTCGCGATCGGCACCAAGGTTTCCTCGCGAGTCTCCGCAATCATCACCGCGATCAAGATCGCAGTAGTCCTGCTCGTCATCGTCGTGGGCGCGTTCTACATCAAGAAGGAGAACTACTCCCCCTTCATCCCGCCGTCCGAAGGAACCGAGAGTTCTGCAAGCGGAATCCATCAGACCTTGTTCTCCTGGCTGACCGGCGCAGGCGGAAGCAGCTACGGCGCTTACGGATTGCTCGCAGCCGCCAGCCTCGTGTTCTTTGCCTTCATCGGTTTCGACGTCGTCGCCACCACCGCCGAGGAAACCAAGAACCCGCAGAAGTCGTTGCCGCGAGGAATCTTCGGCTCGCTCGCCATCGTCACGGTTCTCTACGTTGCCGTCACGCTCGTACTGACCGGCATGGTCAAGTACACCGAACTCAAGGACGGCAGTCCGCTGGTCGGCGATTCCAGCGCCACCCTCGCAACCGCATTCGAGGCCAACGGAATCGGTTGGGCACAAACCGCCATCAACTTCGGTGGCCTGGCCGGCCTCACGACAGTTGTCATGGTCATGATGCTCGGCCAGACCCGCGTCCTCTTCGCCATGTCCCGTGACGGACTCATGCCGCGCAGCCTGGCCAAGACCAACGCCAAGGGCATCCCGATGCGCATCACGTTGATCGTCGGTGGCATCGTCGCCGTCCTGGCAGCCTTCTTCCCGATGGGCACGCTCGAAGAGATGGTCAACATCGGAACGCTGTTCGCCTTCGTCCTGGTTTGTGTCGGTGTCATCGTCCTTCGCCGCACCCGCCCCGACCTGCCGCGCGGATTCCGCGTCCCGCTGGTGCCGTTCGTTCCGATCGTCGCCGTGCTCGCCTGCGGTTGGCTGATGCTCAACCTCTCGGTCGAGACCTGGATCCGGTTCCTCGTCTGGATGGCCATCGGTGTGCTCGTGTACTTCGCCTACGGTCACCGCAAGTCGGTCCTCGGTCGCAAACTCAAGGACGGAACCGCCATCCCGTCCGCGAACGCCGACCCGGTACTCGTCAAGGACTGATCCTTCACAAACGAACCGCCGCTCTCCGATTCGGAGAGCGGCGGTTCGTTTGTTCGACGGCGCGAGTTTCAGATGAGCGGATTGGCACCGTTCAGGAAGATCCAGGTGCAGACGCCGGCAGCGATACCGAGGATCAAAACCACGAGCGATCCGATAAACGGACGAGTTGCCCAGCCACGACGACCGTCGAGCGCAATACGACCTGGTCCCGTCAAAATGATGACGCCCGCACAGATTCCGAGCAGCATCTCGTACTCGGTCCCGGCCGGGGCGAAGTACTCCAGGCCGGGTGCGCTCGCCTGACGCAGCGCCCACGCATTGATCATCACCGCCAGAACCGACGCTGCCGCAACGGGAGTCAGCAACCCGAGGATCAGGAGGGCGCCACCTGCAACTTCACCGACGGCGCCGAGTATCGCCATCCACTTCGCCTGCTGGAACCCGGCGTCCGCCAGCATCGACTCGAACCCGTTCAGCCCCGGCCCGTTCCAGATACCGGTCAACTTCTGCAGACCGTGCACCAACGCAGTTCCACCGACGGCCAATCGCAGTGCAAGCAACCCGAGGTCGAGAGTGCCTCGGCCCCGCGGAGACTCAGTTGTACCTGCCACGGCTTCGGCGGTGGGGACGGCGGCGATCGGAGCGTCGTACGCCGTCTCACGCTCGAGTGCCACGGTCGGCTGATCCGCGCCAGGTGCTCGGTATGTCGGTATCTGTTCGGTCAGGGAGTTGGCGTTCGTGGAACCGAAATCGAGATCGTCGTCGGTCCGCGGCAACGGATTCTTGGCGCTCACCGTCGGAAATTGTTCGGTGGGCGAATCATACGGACTGGACACATTGCCCGTCGGCTTGTCCGCATCCGACAACTCGCTGGGATCTTTTCGCTCGTCAGTCACGTAGGTGAGCCTATGACCGATTCACGAACTCGACGGGGAACCTTGGTCCGGCGTGGCGGCATCTGCCGTGCATTACGTAACGTCTTGGGCATGACTACGGGTAGGCATGCAGCGCTGGGCGCACTGGCGCTGGTGCTCGGGACATCGTTGCTCGCAGGTTGCGCCGACTTCGACGAATCGACTGCCTCGCCGTTCACACCCGAACCGACCAACCAGGCCAGCGCGGAAGTGCAGCCGGAGAACCCGCCGCCGTCGACCACGCCGCCGGCGCCGCGGACCGGCCCCCTCGGACCGTGTCAGGATGCCGACACCGCCGTGATCGCAACCTGTCTCGACACCACGGGTGGGCTCGTCACACTCCCGGACGGGAACTCCGGACTGGTCGCCGAACGGCGGACCGGCCGGATCATGCAGGTAGCTCCCAACACGACACCGGTCGAGGTAGCCAAGATCGACGTCGACGGCAGCGGTGACGGCGGCCTGCTCGACATCGCACTCTCCCCCACGTTTGTCGAAGACAACTTGATCTATGCCTACGTCACCACCGGAACGGACAACCGGGTGGTCCGCATCGCTCCGGGTGACACCGCCAAGGAAGTACTCGGTGGAATCCCGCGCGGCGCGAGCGGCAACGGCGGGTCACTGGAGTTCGCGGCCCCGGACCAGCTCATGGTTCTGACAGGCGATACCGGAAACCCTGCGGTTGCTCAGGATCCCGCCTCGTTGGCGGGGAAACTCTTGCGGGTCCGATCGCTGACACCCAACGCTGCGCCGCCTCGCCCGGAAGTTGTTCTGTCCGGAATCGGAAACGGCGGCGGCGTGTGCGTCGATCCGGGAATCGCGACGTGGGTCACGGACCGAACCACTCTCGAGGATCGCCTCCAACGCGTCGGCGCCGACGGCACGGTGACATCCCCCGCGTGGACGTGGCCCGACCGACCCGGAGTCGGCGGGTGCATCGCGGCGCAGGGAGTGGTAGCTGTCGCGCTGGGGGCCGGCAAAGCGATCTCGGCGCTGGCCGCAGATCCAGGAACAGGTGCCGTCACGACCGCGCCGTCGGCAGTGGCGAAAGACACGTACGGCCAGCTGGGCGGTTTGGCACTCGGATCCGACGGTTTGATGTGGGCGAGCACGATAAACAAAACCGCGGGCGAGCCGGGTCCGAACGACGACAAGGTGGTCAAGATCCCGATGCCGAGTGGCAGCGGCGGGATCGACTGAGCCGCCATGTCTGTTCGGTCACGGATCCCGTGACCGAACATGCACAGATGCGTACTCTTTTGTTAGCGGGGCTAAACACCACGCATTTGCCAGGACCGGTTGGCCAACCACGACAAAGGAGTCGGTATGAAGGCAATCCAGTACACGAGAATCGGCGCAGAACCCGAACTCACGGAGATTCCCAAACCCGAGCCCGGTCCAGGTGAAGTGCTCCTGGAAGTCACCGCTGCCGGCGTCTGCCACTCGGACGACTTCATCATGAGCCTGCCCGAAGAGCAGTACACCTACGGCCTTCCTCTCACGCTCGGCCACGAAGGCGCCGGCCGGGTCGCGGCCGTCGGCGAGGGCGTCGAAGGACTCGACATCGGAACCAATGTCGTCGTCTACGGACCCTGGGGCTGTGGCAGCTGTTGGCACTGCTCGCAAGGACTCGAAAACTACTGTTCTCGAGCAAAAGAACTCGGCATCAATCCTCCGGGTCTCGGTGCACCCGGCGCGTTGGCCGAATTCATGATCGTCGATTCACCTCGCCACCTCGTCCCGATCGGCGACCTCGACCCGGTCAAGACGGTGCCGCTGACCGACGCCGGTCTGACTCCGTATCACGCGATCAAGCGTTCACTGCCGAAACTTCGCGGTGGCTCGTACGCCGTCGTCATCGGTACCGGCGGTCTCGGCCATGTCGCCATCCAACTCCTCCGCCACCTCTCGGCAGCAACCGTCATCGCACTCGACGTGAGCGCGGACAAGCTCGAACTGGCAACCAAGGTAGGCGCTCACGAAGTGGTTCTGTCCGACAAGGACGCGGCCGAGAACGTCCGCAGGATCACCGGAAGTCAGGGCGCCGCACTGGTTCTCGACTTCGTCGGCTATCAGCCCACCATCGACACCGCGATGGCTGTCGCCGGCGTCGGATCGGACGTCACGATCGTCGGGATCGGCGACGGGCAGGCCCATGCCAAAGTCGGGTTCTTCCAAAGTCCTTACGAGGCTTCTGTGACAGTTCCGTACTGGGGTGCCCGCAACGAGCTGATCGAATTGATCGACCTGGCGCACGCCGGCATCTTCGACATCGCGGTGGAGACCTTCAGTCTCGACAACGGCGCCGAAGCGTATCGACGACTGGCCGCCGGAACGCTCAGCGGCCGCGCGGTTGTGGTCCCTGGTCTGTAGACCGACAGCGGCAAAACGACAGCGAAAAACACTGATGCCCGGCCGAATTCGATTCGGCCGGGCATCAGTGTCAGAAATTCAGTGTGCGCTAGCTGCACGCCTCGATGACAAGTTCCTTCACACGAGCCGCGTCTGCCTGTCCACGAGTGGCCTTCATGACGTCGCCGACGATCTTTCCGGCGGCCTGCACCTTGCCACTGCGAATCTTGTCCGCGATGTCGGGGTTCGCTGCGAGCGCTTCGTCGACGGCTGCCTTGAGCTTGGTTTCGTCACGTTCGACGACCAACTCCGGGTGGGCCGCGACAACCTGCTCCGGGTCACCCTCGCCGTCGAGGACGTGATCGACGACCTGGCGAGCCACTTTGTTGTTGAGCTTGCCGCTGTCGATGAGAGCTACGACCTGGGCAACCTGCGCCGGGGTGATCGGCAGAGCGCCGAGTTCGACGCCACGGGTGTTCGCCTGCTGTGACAGGTAGGACAGCCACCAGGAGCGCGCTGCCTCGGGCGAAGCACCGGCCTCGGTGGTCGCGATCACCAGATCGATGGCACCGGCGTTGACGAGGTCGCGCATGACCTCGTCGGAGATTCCCCAGTCCTTCTGGATCCGCGCACGGCGAATCCAGGGAAGCTCCGGCAAGGTACCGCGCAGTTCTTCGACCCACTCGGCGCTCGGAGCGACGGGCTCGAGATCCGGTTCCGGGAAGTAGCGGTAGTCCTCGGCCGTTTCCTTCCGGCGTCCCGCTGCGGTGGTGCCGTCGCCTTCCTGGAAATGGCGGGTCTCCTGGATGACCTCACCGCCGGCGTCGAGAACTGCTGCCTGACGGCGCATTTCGTAGCGAACTGCGACCTCGACGCTCTTGAGGGAGTTAACGTTCTTGGTCTCGGTGCGGGTCCCCAGTTCGGTGGAACCGATCGGCATGAGGGAGATGTTGGCGTCGCAGCGCATCGATCCCTGATCCATGCGGACGTCGGAGACGTCGAGGGACTTCAGCAGATCACGAAGCGCCGTGACGTACGCGCGAGCAACCTCGGGGGCGCGCTCACCGGCACCGTGGATGGTCTTGGTGACGATCTCCACCAAGGGAACGCCCGCACGGTTGTAGTCGAGCAGCGAATGGCTGGCACCGTGGATACGACCGGTAGCGCCACCCACGTGGAGGGACTTACCGGTGTCCTCCTCCATGTGGGCGCGCTCGATCTCGACGCGCCACGTCGTGCCGTCGTCGAGGATCACGTCGAGGTAACCCTCGGTTGCGATCGGCTCGTCGTACTGGGAGATCTGGTAGTTCTTCGGCTGATCCGGGTAGAAGTAGTTCTTGCGTGCGAATCGGCCCCACGGCGTGATGGAGCAGTTGAGCGCAAGGCCGATCCGGATCGCGGACTCGACAGCGGCTGCGTTCACCACCGGCAACGAACCGGGCATGCCCAGACAGACCGGGCACACCTGGGTATTGGGTTCGGCACCGAACTCGGTGGGGCACGGGCAGAACATCTTGGTCGCGGTGCCGAGTTCTACGTGCACCTCCATACCCATCACAGGCTCGTACTTGGTCAGTACTTCGTCGTAATCGAGGATGTCGGGCGCATCGACAGCAGTCATGGTGATCAGTTTATGCGTCTGCGGCTCAGCCGAAGAATGCGGCTGCCTCCTCGTAGCGCTCCTTGGGCACCGTCTTGAGTTTGCGGGTCGCCTCGGCGAGCGGAACGAGGTCGATGGACGTTCCGTGCAACGCGACCATCTGACCGAAATCTCCGCGGTGAGCTGCGTCGGTGGCATGAACGCCGAAGCGAGTGGCGAGGATGCGGTCGTGCGGCGTCGGGGTGCCACCGCGCTGAATGTGCCCGAGGACGGTGGTGCGAACTTCCTTGCCGATCCGGCGCTCGATCTCGTTTCCGAGCTGCTGCGCGACACCGGTGAAGATCTTGTGGCCGAACTCGTCTATGCCACCTTCGCGCAGGGTCATCGACGCGGGATCGGGCATCGCACCTTCAGCCACGACGCAGATGAAGTGGGAGTCGCCACGCTGGAAGCGCTTCTTGACCATCGCGCACACCTCGTCGACGTCGAACGGCTGTTCCGGAACCAGAGTCAGGTGTGCCCCCGACGCCAGTCCGGCCTGCAGCGCGATCCAGCCCGCATGCCGGCCCATGACCTCGACGAGCATGACGCGCTGGTGCGATTCGGCGGTTGTGTGGAGCCTGTCGATGGCGTCGGTGGCGACAGCCAAGGCGGTGTCGAAACCGAAAGTCACGTCAGTGCAATCGATGTCGTTGTCGATCGTCTTGGGCACACCGATCACGGGTACGCCGCTCTCGGAAAGCCAACTGGCCGCGGTGAGTGTGCCTTCGCCGCCGATCGGGATCAGGACGTCGATCCCGTTGTCGTCGAGAGTCTGCTTGATCTGATCGAGGCCCGCACGGAGTTTGTCGGGGTTCACGCGAGCGGTGCCGAGGATCGTGCCACCGCGGGTGAGGATGCGGTTGATGCGGTCATCGGAGTCGAGCGGGACCTTGCGGTCCTCGAGCAATCCTCGCCAGCCGTCCCGGAATCCGACCACGGTACTGCTGTAACGACCGGCCGACGTACGTACGACGGCGCGGATGACCGCGTTCAAGCCCGGGCAGTCGCCGCCGCCCGTGAGGATTCCGATTCGCATAGTGCAGCACCTCTCGTGACCGGATTGTGGATCTTGGTGTCCATCTTCCCCCAGTCACCGTATTGCCGCAGGATAGCGGCGTTGCCGAGCCGCAACGCCGCGCCGTACGGGATCACTAACCTGGCGTGACGAGCCCGCTTTCGTACGCCAACACGACTGCCTGGGCGCGATCGCGCAGATCGAGCTTCGACAGCACCTTCCCGACATGGGTCTTGACGGTCTGCTCGGCGACGAACAGCCGCTCGGCGATCTCGACGTTGGACAATCCGCGGGCGATCAGTTCGAGGACCTCGCGCTCACGCGGGGTCAGGGCGTCCAGCGCTGCGGGCCGTGCGCGCGGGGCCGCCCGCCGGCTGGTCACATCGGCAATCAGACGCCGAGTCACCGTCGGCGCCAGCAAGGCCTGCCCTTCGGCAACGACGCGTACCGCCCGAATCAGTTCCTCAGCCGGTGCGTCCTTGAGCATGAACCCGCTCGCTCCGACGCTCAGGGCCTCGTAGACGTAGTCGTCGATGTCGAAAGTGGTGAGCATGAGGACTCGCACCGGCGGTTCCCATCCGGCGGACAGAATCTGGCGGGCAGCGTCGAGTCCGTTCATCTCGGGCATGCGAACATCCATCAAGACCACATCCGGACGCAATCGCGCGACCTCGGCGACGGCGATCTTGCCGTCCGGCGCATCGCCGATCACGCTGATGTCGGGCTGGGCGGAGAGTAGGGCTCCGAACCCTTGTCGAACCATCGCCTGGTCGTCTGCGATGAATACTGTGATGGGCACTCGGACAGCCTAGGCGGGCATCGACGGCAACTCGGCCCGGACCTCGAACCCTCCGTCCTGTCGCCGGTTTGCCAGCAGCATGCCGCCCACCGCCGAAGCCCGCTCTCGCATTCCGCGGATTCCGTTGCCACCAGTGGTTTCCGACGCCGAGTGCTGATTGCCACCCAATGGCGAAGGTCCGTTGTTCACGAGCGCGCTCACCGATTGCGGACCGAAGGCCACGGCGACCTCGATGGGTCCGCCTGGCGAATGCCTGGCCGCGTTGGTGATCGACTCCTGAATGATCCGGTAGAGCGCAAGGCCCGTGGATTCCGAGACCGACGCTCGATCGCCGTCGACTCGCCACGATACCGGCAAACCGGCACGGGTACTGCCGAGCAACAGTTCGTCCAACTGGTCGACGCCCGGTTGCGGAGCTGTCACCATGTGGTCCCCGTCGCTGCGCAGTACTCCGAGGAGACCACGAATCTCGTTGAGCGCTGCTCGCCCTGTCTCACTTATCGATTCGAATTCGGTTCGGATCTCCGGAGTGACTGCATCGAGTCTGTACGGCGCACTCTGAGCTTGCACGACCACCATCGACATGTGGTGGGCCACGATGTCGTGCAAGTCGCGCGCGATCCGCGCCTTCTCCTCGAGGATCGTGCGTCGAGTGCGTTCGAGTTCGCTGACTTCCTCCTGCTTGGCCAACTGGCGGCGCGAGAGGACCAACCAGCGGATCAACAGGCAGAAGACGACCAGGGCACTCAGCCCGACAGCCCAACCGGCGCCGTCGCTTCCCGGGGCGTTGCCGAGAAAGAGCAGCACCGTGGCGATCCAGGCGACACCGACAACCTGAATGGGCGCCCGCAGACTCACTGCGGCCAGCAACGACATCAGCACGATGATGTGGACGACCTGCCACGGGTAGTCGTAACCGGGAGTGTTGTCGAACACCAACGGGATGATCAACGCCGAGACCGCCGACACCGCCCACCCCAACGGAGCGTTGATCCGGATCAGGACGAACGGAAATGCAGCCAACGCGGCGACGAAGGGCATGATCGGCGGCGAAACATGATGCGTCAGTTGCAGTGTCGGCCAGGCAATCGAATAGAGGATCAGGGTGATCGCTACGATGACGATGTTCCAGAACTGACCGCGGGCCACGAAACTGGTTGCCCGACGCACTTTCTCCGAATGAACGACCGCCCCGTCGAGGCCGGACAGCATCGACCCGGCGGTGGCGTATGTCGGCGCGGGCACATCCGGTGCACCCTTGTTCTTCCTACGGACCTTGATCACTCGTCAAGCCTATGAAGGCGAACCCCGAAAGTCCTCATACTGCAGAGTGAGATCCCCCTACCTCCGAGGTATCACCGGGGAGGGAATTCTCACCCGAATGCGCGTCGGAGAACCCCTCCACAGAGCGATGACCGCCAGGATTGTCCGTTCATAGCGTGAACGGCATGCGGATCACACGGGTGAAAGACATCTCTCGAAGCGCCGGCACCTGGACGGCCCTGGCGCTGGCTGCAACGGCAGCGATCACGGTCACTGCCGGAGCGAGCGGAGCCCAGTCGCCGCGCACCGAGAATTCGAACGCATCCAGGGCGATCGCCACCGTGACTACTGCGGATGCCGCTGACGCTGCGACCACCATCCCGGCGGACTTTGCGGCATTCGCCGGTTACACCCCCGCCGTCGTCGACGGATACCTCGCCAATCCCCACGGCGACTGCTCGTCGCCGGTCCCACTTCCCGACGAATTCGACTCGGCCTGCAAAGCGCACGATCTCGGCTACGACCTACTCCGCTACGCGCATTCGCACGGAACGGAACTGGGGCCGTGGGCACGTCAGGTCCTCGACGGTCAGCTCGACCAGCGAATGCATGCCGCGTGTGAAGACCGCACGTCCTTTCTCTCACGAGGGTATTGCTTCGCGATGGCCGATGTAGCTGTCACAGCGGTGAACGGAAATTCTTGGCGCCAAAGCTATCTGACGCCGGTCGCGGAATCGGGATTCGGTTACGGCACGGCCGGCGTTCTGGCAGTCTCCGCCCTCGGCTTCACCCTGATGCGATCGCGGCGCCTCGACCCGTCGAACGAGTTCTCCTTCTCCCCGAAAGCGATTGCAGCATGAGCGTTCTGAATGCGTCACGGACCCCCGTCCTCGCCCGAGTCGGGGCGCTCGCACTCCCCCGAGTGTCCACGAGCGTCGCCGTGGCAGCGATGTCCGCCATCTCACTTGCTCCCGGACTGCTGCCGAGATCAGCCGTACTACAAGGGGTGTTCAGCGGTCTGCTCGTCGCGGCCGGACTACTGGCGATGTGGGCGTTCTCCGCGGTAGCCCGTCGGCTCGTCCCCGACCGGGTCAAGGCCCGATTCGACGAACGTCATTGGCGCATCACCGCGTTCGGGTTGTCGACTGCCGGCACCGCAGTTGCGATGTTCGCCGCCGCCGGTTGGCAGAACTCGTTGCGAGCGGCGATGGGCGCACCGTCTGCCGGACTTCTCCACTGGGCGGAGGCGGGTTGCATTGCAGCACTGACCGCACTTGGTCTCTGGGGCATCGGGATCGGAATTTCGAAGGCGCTGCGGTGGATGGGTTTCGCGCGGAGCGTCGGCGCACTGGTCATGGGTGTTCTCGGGGTGCAGTTGGTAGTCGGTCCCGTCGTGTGGAACGGCCTCGCCGATTCGTTCGACAAGTCCAACGCGTACATCGACACTGCTCTGACACAGCCACTTTCGGCCTCCGCGACAGGCAGCTCCGAATCGCTCATCTCGTGGACCTCGATGGGTGCCGAGGGACGCAAGTTCGTCGCAGCAGGCGAAGACTCGGTGCGCGTCTACGCCGGTTTGGATTCGGCACCCGACACTGCATCACGTGCCGCGCTCGCGGTGAGCGAACTCGATCGCGTCGGCGGCTTTGCCCGCAACAGCGTCGTAGTGGCCGTTCCGACCGGATCGGGGTGGATCGACACGCATGCAGTCGCCGGTATCGAGCAACGGTTCGGCGGCGACGTCGCAATAGTCGGGCAGCAATACTCCGACGCACCCAGTTGGGCGACATTCCTGTTCAGCCGCGACGACGCCGAAGAATCGGCAACCGCTCTGTTCACCGCCGTCGGCAGCCACATTGCCGCTATGCCCGCCGAGGATCGACCGGACCTGTTCCTCTACGGACAGAGCCTCGGCGCCGTCGGCGGCAGCGCCGCACTGTCCGAGGGCAGTCCCATCGTCCCGTGCGACGTGTTGTGGGCAGGTCCCCCGGCCGGCGCGACACGGACGGACGGCGCAACCGTCCTAGCGAACACTTCCGACCCGGTGGTGTGGTGGTCCCCCGCCCTCGCGACGCAGAAGCCGGATCTGAGCCGTGCCGTGCAAGATGCACCGATCCCGCAGTGGATCCCGGGTGTCACGTTCTTGCAGACCACCGTCGACATGCTCGGTTCGCTCGGTGTCCCCGCCGGTCACGGCCATCGCTACGGAACCGATCAGGGGACGGCCCTGAGAACTTGCTCCTGAAACTGCTGTGCGCCTTTATTAACCGCGGGGGGTTGATAAAGGCGCACAGCAAACAGGTCAGACTGCAGTCGCTATCGGGCCGCGTGCAGCTTCGTAGGCCGCACCGACACGGTAGAGGCGCTCGTCAGCCATGGCGGGCGCCATGATCTGCAAGCCCACCGGCAGGTTGTCGTCCGCGGACAGGCCCGAGGGCACCGACATCGCGCAGTGTCCGGCCAGGTTGGTCGGCAGCGTGCACAGGTCGGAGAGGTACATGGCCAACGGATCGCCGACCTTCTCCCCCAACTTCCACGGCGTGAACGGGCTGGTCGGCGAGACCAGTACGTCCACCTTCTCGTAGGCCTTGTCGAAATCGCGCGCGATGAGCGTACGAACCTTGAGCGCCGAACCGTAGTAGGCGTCGTAGTATCCCGAGGACAGTGCGTAGGTACCGATCATGATGCGGCGCTTGACCTCCGGACCGAAACCGGCGGCGCGGGTTGCCGCCATGACCTGGTCGGCACTCATGTTGCCGTCGTCGACACGCAGTCCGTAGCGCATGGCGTCGAAGCGAGCCAGGTTGGACGAGACCTCACTGGGCAGCACCAGGTAGTACGACGCGAGCGCGTGCTCGAAGCTCGGGCACGAGACCTCGACAACCTCGGCACCGAGTGCCTTGAGCTGCTCGACGGCAGCATCGAAGGAAGCGATGACGCCGGGCTGGTAGCTGTCGGAGTGAAGTTCCTTGACCACACCGACTTTGACGCCGCGCAGGTCGCCGTTTGCACCTTCGCGTGCGGCGGCGACGACCGGACGCACGGGGGCGTCGATGGACGTGGAGTCACGCGGATCGTGTCCGGCGATGACCTCGTGCAGCAGAGCGGTGTCGAGCACGGTGCGACCACAGGGGCCGCCCTGATCGAGCGAGGACGCGCACGCGACGAGTCCGAAGCGCGAGACGGTTCCGTACGTCGGCTTGGTTCCGACCGTCGCGGTGACCGCAGCGGGCTGACGGATCGAACCGCCGGTGTCAGTGCCGATGGCCAGCGGGGCCTGACGGGACGCGAGCGCAGCCGCACTGCCGCCGCCCGAACCACCGGGGATGCGGGTGACGTCCCACGGGTTACGCGTCGGGCCGAAGGCCGAGTTCTCGGTCGAAGAGCCCATCGCGAACTCGTCGAGGTTCGTCTTGCCGAGGATCGGGATGCCGGCAGCGCGCAGCTTGGAGGTCAGAGTCGCGTCGTACGGCGCGACCCAGCCTTCGAGAATCTTCGACGCACAGGTGGTCGGCATGTCCGTCGTGGTGAAGATGTCCTTCAACGCGATCGGAACGCCGGCGAGTGCCGAAGCGGGTTCGTTTCCGCCCGCGAGCGAGTTGTCCACTGCTGCGGCGGCTTCGAGAGCCTGTTCGCCTGCAACGTGCAGGAAGGCGTGGTACTCGGTGTCGACGGCCGCGATGCGGTCGAGATGCGCCTGCGTGACCTCTACCGAGGACACCTCACGCGAGTGGATCTTGCCGGCCAGCTCAGCGGCGTCCAGCGTGGTCAGATCGGTCATTCGCCCTCTCCAAGGATCTGCGGAACCGCAAAGCGATCCTGTTCGACTGCGGGTGCTCCGGACAATGCCTGCTCGGGGGTCAACCCGGGCACGATCACGTCGGGGCGCGTCACGTTGGTGACGGCATTGGGATTCGCCATGGGCGGGACGTCGTCGGCCGCAACCTCGGTGACCACCTTGACGTGGTTGAGAATCGAATCCAACTGACCGGCGAACTCGTCGAGTTCGGCATCGGACAGGGCGAGTCTGGACAGCCGCGCGAGGTGCGCGACCTCGTCACGGGAGATGGCAGGCACCGCGGGGCCCCTTTCGGAAGAGGACGTGAACATTGCCGGTCCAGCCTAGTTGCTCGCCGCGACAGACCTGTAAGCACGCCCGCTGTATCGAACGACGAGCACGCTCACTGTGTCGATCGCCACGCCGAAAGCCCGCAGTGTGTTTCGCTCGTGTGACAAGCATGTGCATCTGGCGTGACGCCGCCGCGGCGCCCACCATCGCAGGTTGGGCAAGTGCAAAGATGAGTCAGGCCCGGGTCGACGTGATCCGGGCGAGAACCGATCAGCGAAAGGCACGCACGTGTCGTACCTGCTTCGCGTCCAACTGCCCGATCGACCAGGCAGCCTCGGCGCGCTCGCCGTAGCTCTCGGATCCGTGGGCGCAGACATCCTCTCCCTCGACGTCGTGGAACGAGGTGACGGTTTTGCCATCGACGACCTCGTGGTCGACGTCGAACCGGGCGCGCTGCCCGACACCTTGATCACCGCTGCCGAGCATCTACCGGACGTGCTGGTCGATTCGATCCGCCCCTACGCCGGGATTCTCGACACTCACCGTGAGCTCGAACTCATAGATTCCGTTGCGACGGCCCGAAACGATCGACTACAGGTCCTCGTCGACGGCGCGCCGCGTGTACTGCGAGTCGGCTGGTGCGTCGTCGCGGACATCGGCAAGCACGGTGCGTACCGCGTCGTCGGTAGCGCCGGCGCGCCGGAAACCCACGCCACCGACATTCCGTGGATGCCACTGGACAAGCCCACCGCCCTCGACGGCGAGGCCGACTGGGTTCCGGACGTATGGCGCGACATGAACACCAGCCTCGCTGCCGCACCTCTCGGCTCCGGCAATCGAGTCCTCATGCTCGGTCGTCCCGGTGGGCCCGAATTCCGCCCTTCGGAGATAGCCCGCCTCGGCTACCTCGCAGGAATCGTGGCGACGGTACTGGGTTGACCAGGCTGGCTGATCAGGCCAGGCCGCGCACCATGACGGTCAGTTCCATACCGCGAATCGGCTCCCACGCCCGCTCGGGATCGGGGACGAAACCGTTGCGGTCGTAGATACGACGGGCATCGACCATCTCGGGCTGCGTCGAGATGACCACCGAGTGATCGCCGCGGT
Organism: Rhodococcus sp. MT28; assembly: GCF_058792695.1. Classification (NCBI taxonomy): domain Bacteria; kingdom Bacillati; phylum Actinomycetota; class Actinomycetes; order Mycobacteriales; family Nocardiaceae; genus Rhodococcus; species Rhodococcus sp. MT28. The sequence goes on along the minus strand of NZ_JBXAFD010000005.1, from coordinate 520,534 downwards.
CGTAGGCTTCGGCGATCACTGCGCGAACCAATGCGGTTCCGGCGCCCGATCCCCGAGCTTGCGGCGAGACTGCGAGCATGCGGAACTCGAGTTCGCCCTTCTGCGCAACATCCGCGAAGGGCGTGCCGGGTTCTGCGATCGTCAACGAGCCCACGACTTCGTCACCGAGAACCGCAACCAGCACCCGGCCCTGCTCCACCCGAGTTGCGGTGTCTCGCAGGCGCTCCGCGTACGGCGATCCGCCGGCGACAAATCCGCCACCCACGTACGACTGCACAGTCAGCTCCCCGACGGTCTCGAACTCAGCCGGTAGAACTTCACGAATCTCGATCATGGCGTCACTATCGCACCCAGCACACCAATCTCAGAAATCGGACAAAGTCACTCTGGTTCGTCCAAATCGGTGGGAGCGACCGCATCCGGGCCATCTTCGAGCAACCGCCGGAAGCCGTCTTCGTCGAGCACCGGCACACCCAATTCGACCGCCTTGTCGTGCTTGGAACCGGGCGCTTCACCGACGACGACAAACGCAGTCTTCTTCGAGACCGACCCTGCCGCCTTACCGCCGCGCACCAGAATCGCTTCCTTCGCCTGATCACGCGAGTAGGTCTCGAGCGAACCGGTGACGACGATCGAGAGGCCCTCGAGATTGCGCGGAATCGAATCGTCGCGTTCATCCTCCATGCGTACTCCGGCCGACGCCCACTTGTCGACGATCTGCTGATGCCAGTCGACGGAGAACCACTCCACGACGGCGGCGGCGATAGTCGATCCGACGCCGTCCACTGCAGCCAACTCGTCGACCGAGGCTTCCCGAATGCGTTGCAGCGAGCCGAATTCGCCGGCCAACGCCCTCGCGGCAGTGGGGCCGACGTGCCGAATCGACAGTGCCACAAGCACTCTCCACAGCGGCTTGTCCTTGGCCGAATCCAGGTTGGCCAGCAAGCGTTTTCCGTTGGCGGACAGGGATCCCGCATTGGTGCGGAAGATCGGAACTTCGATCAGTTTCTCGGCGTCGAGTGAGAAGAGATCGCCCTCGTCGCCGATGACCTTCGCCTCCAACAGCCCGGTCGCGGCCTCGTAACCGAGCACCTCGATGTCGAATGCACCGCGCCCCGAGACGTGGAACACGCGCTCGCGCAACTGCGCCGGGCAGTACTGCTGATTGGGGCATCGCACGTCGACGTCGCCCTCTTTCGCGGGTGCCAACAACGTGCCGCACTCGGGACAATGCGTCGGCATGACGAACTCGCGCTCGGTACCGTCACGAACGTCTGCCACGGGACCGAGAACCTCGGGGATGACGTCTCCGGCCTTGCGCAACACCACGGTGTCGCCGATCAGCACACCCTTGCGCTTGACCTCCGAGCCGTTGTGCAGCGTGGCCAAGGACACAGTGGAACCCGCCACCGTGACGGGTTCCATGTACGCGAACGGCGTCACACGACCCGTACGTCCGACACTGACCCGGATGTCGAGGAGCTTGGTCGTGACCTCTTCCGGCGGGTACTTGTATGCGATCGCCCACCGTGGTGCGCGCGACGTGGTGCCCAGACGTCGATGTAACGACATCTCGTCTACCTTGACCACCAATCCGTCGATCTCGTGCTCGACGTCGTGGCGGTGCTCTCCCCAGTACTTCATCTTCTCGACCACGGCGTCGGCGCCGACCACCCGTGAGGTGTGCGTGGACACCGGCAGACCCCAGGCGGCGAGGGCCACGTAGGCGTCGTACTGCGAGGCCGGCTCGAAACCTTCCATGCGCCCGAACCCGTGGCAGATCATTCCGAGGCGGCGACGCGCGGTGACGGCAGGATTCTTCTGACGCAGGGAGCCCGCCGCGGAGTTGCGCGGATTGGCGAACGGCGCCTTCCCCTCCTCCACCAGGGAGGCATTGAGTGCTGCGAAGTCCTCGAGGCGGAAGAACACCTCGCCACGCACCTCGAGCAGGCTCGGAATCGGGTACTCGTCCGTGGCGGTAAGGCGCTCCGGGATGTCGTTGATCGTCAGAGCGTTGAGCGTGACCAGCTCGCCCGTACGACCGTCACCGCGGGTTGCGGCACGAACGAGTTTGCCGTTCTCGTAGACGAGGTTGAGGGCGACACCATCGATTTTCACTTCACAGAGATAGTGCAGTTCCGGCCCGGTTTCCTGCTCTACCTTGGCGATCCATGCTCGGAGCTCCGACTCGTCGAAGACGTTGTCGAGGCTGAGCATCCGCTCGAGGTGGTCGACGGACGTGAAGTCCGTCGCGAATCCGCCACCGACGAGTTGCGTCGGAGAGTCGGGAGTTCGCAGATCCGGGTACTGCTCTTCGAGAGCATTGAGCTGCCCGAGCAATGTGTCGAATGCACCGTCCGAAATGACGGGCGCATCACGAACGTAGTAGCGGAACTGATGCTGGCGTACCTCTTCGGCCAGCTCCGTCCACTGCTCGCGCGCCTCGTTGGGCGCTGGCTGCATTGCATCCGCGGTTTCAGTCACAGCTAGAAGATTATCGGTTCACACCGACACACCACACGACTCCACATCGGAACGCACACACTAGAACGCCGACGGATCGTCCACCAATGCCTTGCCGACGTCTGTACACAGCCGAAGGGCGGCACGAGCCCAGTCGAGGTTCGCACCCGAAAGACCGCAACGCGGAGTGACCGCGACCTGGGTCTGCAGGAGTTCACGAGAGAAGCCGAGACGATCTACCAGTGTGACGGCGGGCATCGCACACTCTTTCCACGTCACCGGCTTTTCCGGCTCCACGGACGGAACCAGACCGAGCGCCAATTCCTTGCCGGCGTCGAACAACTGGCCGATACCGTCCAGATCGCGTGAGCCGATGAGCGACATGTCGAAGCTCACGCCGAACGCCTGGCTTCGCCTCAGTAGATCCCACGGCATGTCTGTGCCGCAACTGTGGACGATTGTGGGCAGTCCGCAACCGCTGATCGTCGAGTCGAGTACGGCGAGCGCCTCGGGTTCCGGCAGTGCCGGAACGCTCTCCATCTTGGTGCGCCCAGGCAGCGAACCGGCCAGAACTGCCGCGATCTGCGGCTCGTCCAACTGAATCACCACTGCGGCGCCGGTGCGGCGAGTGACCTCGGCCGCATGACGCGCGAGACCCTCACCGAGTGATTCTGCGACGTCGCGGAGCGCACCGCGGTCGACGAGAACTCGCGAACCGTTTGCGACTTCGATCTCGGCGCCGAGTGTCAGCGGGCCGGCGACTTGGAGCTTGACGACGTGGTCTTCGCCGACCAAGCGCGCTGACTCCCAGGCTTCCTCGAGCGCGTCGAGATCCTGATTCAGAAAGTCCTCGGCTCGCTTCGCGACATTGCCCCTCCGAGGCACGACTCGATAGGCACGGGTCGAGGCGTCGAGGTTGATATCGACCAGAATTGCCCCCGCCCGGCCGACCATGTCAGCGCCGAGTCCGCGGCTCGGCAACTCCACCAGATGCGGGAAACCACCCAGCTCGCCGAGGATGGTTGCGGCACTTTCGCGGGCATCCGTGCCCGGCCAGGATCCGATTCCGGTGACGAGACCACCGATGGAAACCTGCTGCGTCACAGTGTGTTCGGCTCGGATTCGGTACCCGAGATGGTGCCACTGCCGAGGACCTGGTCACCCAGTTCGCGGTCGGGGCGATACAACACGACGGCCTGTCCCTTTGCGACGCCGGTCAGTGGTTCGCGCAACGAGATCGAGATACCGCCGCTTGAAGTACCGTCGTCGACGGTCTCCGCAACAGCCTGCGCCAGTCCACCGTGCGCACGAACCTGCACCATGCATTCGACGGGGCCCTCCGGCGCCTGGCCCGAGGTCCAGATCGCACGCTGCGCCGAGATGGCCCAGACGTCGAGATTCTTGGCCGAACCCACTCGGACCGTTCCGGTTTCGGGCTCGATCGCGGTCACGTACCGCGGACGGCCGTCACCCGCCGGACCCTCGACGCCGAGGCCCTTGCGCTGTCCGATCGTGAAGCCGTGTACGCCGTCGTGTGCAGCGAGGACTTCACCCGAATCGGCGTCGACGACGCTTCCCGGACGAACGCCGATGCGCGCACCCAGGAATGCTCGTGTGTCGCCGGTCGGGATGAAGCAGATGTCGTGACTGTCAGGCTTGTTCGCCACAGCCAGACCGCGCTCGGCGGCTTCCTCGCGGATCTGTTCTTTCGGTGTGTCACCGATCGGGAACATCGCTCGCGAAAGCTGCTCGGCCGTCAGCACACCGAGGACATACGACTGGTCCTTGTCAGCGTCGACCGCCCGGCGCAGGACGCCGTCTTCGAGGCGCGCGTAGTGACCGGTCGCCACGGCGTCGAAGCCGAGAGCGACTGCACGGTCGGCGAGTGCGGTGAACTTGATCTTCTCGTTGCAGCGCAGGCACGGATTGGGGGTCTCACCCGCTGCGTACGACGCCACGAAGTCGTCGATCACGTCTTCCTTGAAGCGATCGGCGAAATCCCAGACGTAGAAGGGTATTCCGAGAACGTCGGCGGCGCGCCTGGCGTCGCCGGCATCTTCCTTCGAGCAGCATCCACGCGAACCCGTCCGCAATGCGCCCGGCGCCGTGGACAAAGCAAGATGAACGCCGACGACGTCGTGTCCGGCGGCGACAGCGCGGGCGGCGGCGACAGCGGAGTCGACACCTCCGCTCATGGCTGCGAGTACTCGCATCAGCGATCCCCTCCACGCGAACCGGCACCGGCAAGACCGGCGGCCCGAGCGCGCTCTACTACTTGTGGAAGCGCAGCGATGAGCGCGTCCACATCGGTGACACTCGACGTATGTCCGAGCGAAAATCTCAGTGAGCCACGCGCGACGGGCGATTCGACGCCCATCGCGATCAAGACATGGCTGGCTCTGGCCACACCGGCGGTGCAGGCCGAACCGGTGGAACATTCGATACCGGCGGCGTCGAGCAGCATCAGCAACGAATCGCCCTCGCAGCCGGGGAAGGTGAAGTGCGCGTTACCGGGAAGCCGATCGGATCCGGTCGGGCCGTTGAGCACCGACTCGGGAAGAATCTCCAGGACTCCGTCGATCAAACGGTCACGCAACTGCGCCAATTCCCTTGTGCTGGAATCGAAGTTCTCGACGTTTGCGCGCAGCGCCGCAGCCATCCCGACAACGCCCGCAGTATCCGGAGTGCCCGAACGCAGATCACGTTCGTGTCCGCCGCCGTGAAGGAGCGGCACACAGGGAACCTGGCGTCCGAGCAGAAGCGCGCCGACGCCGTGCGGACCACCGAACTTGTGTGCCGCGATGCTCAGCGCGGACAACTTGCTCGCCGCGAAATCGACCGGCAATTGCGCAACGGCCTGAACCGCGTCGCTGTGCATCGGAATCTCGAACTCAGCCGAAATCTCCGCCAACTCCACGATCGGCATGATGGAGCCGACCTCGTTGTTGGCCCACATCACCGTCACGAGTGCTACCTCGTCGGCGTGGACGGAAAGCTCGTCGCGCAAGGTCTGCGGGTCGACGACACCGTTCTCGTCGACCGGCAACCACGTCACGCGCGCGCCCTCGTGCTGCTCGAGCCACTCGACGGCGTCGAGCACCGCATGATGCTCGACGGAGCTGGCCAGGATGCGAGTGCGTCGCGGGTCTGCGTCACGGCGAGCCCAGTAGATGCCCTTGACCGCGAGATTGTCGCTCTCGGTGCCTCCGGAGGTGAAGATGACCTCCGACGGCCGCGCACCCAGGCTGGCGGCGATCGATTCCCGCGATTCCTCGACGCGGCGCCGGGCCGCACGGCCGGAGCCGTGCAGCGAGGACGCGTTGCCCACGGTTTTGAAGGTATCGGTCATCGCCTCGATAGCGGCTGCCGACATCGGAGTCGTGGCGGCATGATCGAGGTACACCGGAAATCCGGCGTGGGCACTGTGTGCAGGCAGAGTCATGGCTTGACAAGGATAGCCCAGCACGAGAGTTCGACCAGCCTCGCTCAGCAGGCTAAGCGCTCATCGCCGGGGAAGGATCGATTTGTCCCACGGCTTGTGTCACGAGTTCCGGTGCGGGGTCGAAGATGTCGTGAGCTGCCAGATCGATGATGTCGACGCCGCGTACGGCTCTCTCGCATCGCTGCGCGAGATCGGCTCGACACTCCCCTGCCTCCTCGAGCGGAGCCAGCCTGACCTTCACCTCGACGTTCTTCTGACGCAGGATCCGACGGATGGACTGACCGATCGTTTCGGTGCCGACAAAGCAGGGTCCGGTGCACAGGGAACCGTCGGCGTTCTCGTAGCGGATCGCCATCGGCTGAACCGGGCATTCGGCGTCGACGGCTGCTTGGAACATCGCCGGACGAAAACCGCCGTACGCCCGCCCGCACCAGGTCGTTCCCTCGGGGAACACCATCACCCGGACACCTCGCTGCAGGCGTTCGCGAACGACGTCGACGGTTCCGGGGAGTTCACGCAGGCGAGCGCGGTCGATGGGGACGACGCGCATCCGGCGCGCGAGACCGCCGAGCACTGCCCAGTCGAGCAGGTCGGCGCGGGCGACGAAGTTGGCCGGAGCAACGGCGCTCGCGACGAGGACATCGGTCCAGGACACGTGACCGGCGACAACCATGACCCCGTCAGGTTCCGCGCGCCCCAACCGCTGATCGTCGACCGTCAGCTTCATCCCCAGACAACGAAGCAACGCGCGCGAGTATCCGCGTTGCATCTCAGTACGCCAGGTGCGCGGGAGCAGCCAGCCGGCCGAAAGCACAGGCGCAGTCACCACTGCGGCACCGACCATGACCCCGCGGGCCATCACGGTGATACTCGACACACCGGGTGCGTCCGCGGGTAGGCATCCGTCGCCGCAGGGGCTCGTCGGCACCCAGTACGGCACCGCCGCGGTCATCAGCCGATCCCCGACTCGTGTGCGGCGGCCGCCGACCGCAGCCGTTCCAGATAGCGCTTGTTGGCGGAGTGAAGGCCTTGCAGCGCAACAAAATCGGCCACACCGAACTCGGGATCGTGAGCAGGTTCCCCGCAGATCATCGCGCCCATCCGCAAGTAACCACGGAGCAACGGTGGCATCGTCACGCGTTCCGGTGCGGCGATCTCGTCGAGCGTCAGACCCCCGAGGACCACCGGGTTTCGTGGGATCACCCGCCGCGACCCCGGACTGGCGTGCTTGTTCATCACGAAGTCACGGACGCCGCGGACATCGGCGCCGGCAATTGAATCGGGGCTCGGCAAGACGGGCACGGAGACGCAGCCCATCACCCACTCGTATCCGGTCAGTTCGAGATAATGCAGGATGCCCGACCACATCAGGCTCAGGACGGATCCGGTGCGGTGAGCGGGATCGACGCACGCGCGACCCATTTCGACGATCCGGTTCGCCACCGGATCGAGCGCGGAGATGTCGAATTCCGTTGCGGTGTAATACCCACCGGCCGCCGCAGCGGAATCCGGCGGCAGCATTCGGTAGCAGCCGACGTACTCCTCGGTGATGTTGTCGCGAACGAGTAGATGATCACAGAATTCGTCGAAGGCGTCGGCGTCGAGTTCGAAGACCCCGGCCGAGGCCGGGAGGGAGAAGCCTGGCTCGGAGGCGAACACTCGGAATCGAAGGCGCTGCGCAGCGACACGATGCTCGCGGTCGGAGGAGACGATCAGGGAATATCTCGGCTGGGCGACCTCACGGCCGAGATTGTCACTCGCGGAGCGAAGGACTGACGTAATTGTCATGCGCAAGGTTTATCGAGCGCGAACGGCGTCTCGGTATCGACGAAGTGACATGCCGATGCAGGCCGGGTGAATAAAGCACTGTGCGCCTTTATCAACCGCGGGGGGTTGATAAAGGCGCACAGCAGTTTGTGCTTTTCAGCCCTTGTGGGACTTCACAGCTTCGGTGAGCTGCGGTGCGACGTTGAACAGGTCGCCCACGATGCCGAAGTCGGCGATCTCGAAGATGGGTGCCTCTTCGTCCTTGTTGACCGCGACGATGGTCTTGGACGTCTGCATGCCGGCGCGGTGCTGGATGGCACCGGAAATGCCGAGCGCGATGTACAGCTGCGGGGAGACCGTCTTACCGGTCTGACCGACCTGGAACTGTCCGGGGTAGTAACCCGAGTCCACAGCGGCACGCGAAGCACCGACTGCAGCACCGAGGGAATCGGCCAGCTCTTCGACGACGGAGAACTTGTCCGCGCTGCCGACACCACGTCCACCGGAGACGACAACCGACGCCTCGGTGAGCTCCGGGCGGTCGCCGCCGACGATGGGCTCACGCGAGGTGACCTTGACGGCACTCTCGTCCTGAGCCGGAACCTCGACGGTGATCTGCTCGCCTGCGCCGGCCTGCGGAGCAGCCTCGACTGCGCCCGGACGAACCGAGTAGACCGGAACGTCGCCGTTGGCCTTGGCCTCGACGGTGAACGCGCCACCGAAGATGGAGTGGACGCCGGTGCCGTCAGCCTTGATCTCGATGACGTCGGTCAGCAATCCGGAGCCCAGACGTGCGGCCAGACGACCGGCAACCTCTTTGCCCTCGGTGCCGGCTGCGGTGATGACTGCTGCCGGGCTGGTGGACTCGACCAGAGCGGCGAGAACGTCGACCTTGGGGGTGACGAGGTAGCCGTCGATGTCGTCGGACTCGGCGACGTAGATCTTCTCGGCGCCGGCTGCTGCCAGAGCGTCGGCGAGCTTTGCTGCGGTGCCCGCGGGGCCGGCGACAACTGCCGACGGCTCACCGAGTGCGCGTGCAGCGGTGATGAGTTCGGTGCTGACCTTCTTCAGCGCACCCTCTGCGTGCTCTACGAGCACAAGTACTTCTGCCATGACTTAACTCTCCCTGAGTTCTTCTGCTGGATGTCTAGAAGGGCGCGATCAGATGACCTTGTTGCTGACGAGGTAAGCGGCAATCTTGGTGCCACCGTCTCCCTCGTCGACGATGCGCTCACCAGCGGTACGGGGGGGCTTGGGGGTGGAGGACGTCACGGTGGTGCCGGCGTTGGCAACTCCGACGGTCTCCGGGTCGACTCCGAGGTCGGCCAGCGTGTAGACGAGAACTTCCTTCTTCTTCGCGGCCATGATGCCCTTGAAGGACGGGAAGCGCGGCTCGTTGATCTTCTCGGTGACCGAGACGATCGCGGGCAGCGAAGCCTCGAGGCCGAAGACGCCCTCGTCGGTCTCGCGCTCACCGGTGATCTTGCCGTCGGCGACGACGACCTTGCGCAGCTGCGTGAGCTGCGGGATGCCCAGGTACTCGGCGATGATGGCCGGAACAGCGCCGACGCGGCCGTCGGTGGCCTCGTTGCCGGCGATGATCAGGTCGGCAGGCTCGTCGTTCTCGAAGGTGATCTGGCCGAGAGCAGCAGCGAGCGTCCATGCGGTCTGGATCGCGTCGGAGCCGTGCAGTGCCGGGTCGTTGATGTGGACGGCCTTGTCGGCGCCCATCGAGAGAGCCTTGCGGATAGCGTCGGTGGCGCGGTCGGGACCTGCGGACAGCACCGTTACCTCACCGCCCTGAGCTTCCTTGATGAGGAGTGCTTCCTCGACGGAGCGCTCGTTGATCTCGTCGAGGACTGCGTCGGCGGCTTCACGGTCAAGCGTGTAGTCGCCGTCGGTCAGTTTGCGCTCGGACCATGTGTCGGGGACCTGCTTGATCAAAACAACGATATTCGTCATGGGTCTTCGTCGACCTCCTGTGTGTAATTCACCTGATAAATCGTCTGTGGTGCTCGCGCAGTCCGAGCGTCCGAAAAGAGAGTCCGACAGGTCTCCCTACGGGCGAATTTCTCGGTTCACGTCGGCTGTGCGTTAGATTACCCCACGTTAAGTTACCGGTGGGTAACTTAACGTGGAACCTCGTCCACCATAACGGCACGAACAGGAATTGACAGCAGTGATCTGGACCACGGCGAACACGTTCTACTCGGATGGCACTAATCTCGCACGGGTGAGTGAAACGAGTGTCAGCAACCACGAGGACGCACCCCTGCCCTTGACGGGCGAACGAACCGTGCCAGGAATCCCCGAGGAGAACTACTGGTTCCGACGCCACGAAGTGGTGTACCGCGCACTTCTGGAGCGCTGCACGGACCGCCGAGTCCTCGAGGCCGGTTCCGGAGAAGGCTACGGCGCCAACATGATTGCGGACGTCGCAACGAAGGTTACCGGCCTCGACTACGACATCTCCGCGGTCGAGCACGTCCGTGCCCGCTACCCCCGCGTCGAGATGCTCCACGGCAACCTCGCCGAGCTTCCACTGGCGGACAACTCGGTTGACGTCGTCGTCAATTTCCAGGTGATCGAGCACCTGTGGGATCAGGGTCAGTTCCTACGCGAATGCTTCCGAGTTCTCGCTCCCGGCGGTGAACTTCTCATCAGCACCCCCAACCGGATCACCTTCTCCCCCGGCCGCGACACGCCGCTCAACCCTTTCCACACTCGTGAGCTCAACGCCTCCGAAATGACCGAATTGCTCGAAGACGCCGGATTCCGCGTTCAGTTGATGACCGGCGTCCACCACGGTTCGCGCCTGAAGGAACTCGACGCCAAGCACGGCGGATCGTTCATCAATGCGCAGATCGACCGCGCGTTGGCCGGCGAGCCCTGGCCGGAAGATCTCACCCGCGACGTCGAGGGCATCACCGTCGACGACTTCAGCATCAGCGAACCCGACATCGACGACAGCCTCGACCTCGTCGCTATTGCCGTGAAGGAAACCGGCGAGTGAGTAACGCAACACCCGTCACCGAACCGGGGATGTTCGCCCTGGTTCTGCACTCCCATCTGCCGTGGCTCGCCAACCACGGCAGATGGCCAGTCGGCGAGGAATGGATCTACCAGTCCTGGGCTGCGTCGTACATTCCGCTCGCCGCCGCGCTACGTCGCCTGGCCGACGAGGGCCGATCGCACCTGCTGACGCTGGGAATCACGCCGGTGCTCGCGGCCCAGTTGGACGATCCCCACTGCCTCGCCGGGATGCATCACTGGCTCGGCAACTGGCAAATCCGCGCCCACGAGGCTGCCGGCATGCCGGACGCGGCGCACCGCGAACTCGGCGCGCGCGAGCACCGGGCGTCAGCTGCCGCTCTCGCAGATTTCGAGACTCACTGGCAGCACGGCGCCTCACCGGTGTTCCGCGACCTCATCGATCGCGAGGCCTTCGAGCTTCTCGGCGGGCCGCTGGCCCACCCGTTCCAACCGCTGCTCGATCCTCGCTTGCGGGCGTTCTCCCTCCGCGAAGGTCTCGCCGACGCGCATGCCCGGTGGAGTCACACTCCGACCGGGATCTGGGGACCCGAGTGCGGGTACACCCCGGGCATGGAGCGCGGGTACGCCGAAGCGGGCGTCACCCACTTCATGGTCGACGGCCCCGCCTTGCGCGGCGACACATCCCTCGGCCGCCCGGTTCGAGAATCCGACGTGGTTGCATTCGGCCGCGACCTGCAGGTCAGCTACCGCGTCTGGTCCCCCAAGTCCGGATATCCGGGTCACGCCGCCTACCGCGACTTCCACACCTACGACCACGAGACGGGTCTCAAGCCGTCGCGGGTCACCGGACGGACCGTCGACTCCGCCGACAAGTTGCCGTACGACCCCGAACTCGCTGCGGCCGCCGTCGACAAGCATGTTGCCGACTTCGTCGAAACCGTTCGGGCGCGTCTGCGCAGTGAATCCACCCGCATCGGCCGCGACGCCCTGGTGGTCGCAGCTTTCGACACCGAACTGTTCGGGCACTGGTGGCACGAGGGTCCGCAGTGGCTCGAAAAACTCCTGCGCGCGCTTCCCGAGGCCGGAATTCGCGTCGGCACCCTCGCCGACGCCAAGGCATCGGGATACGTCGGCGAACCCGTTCAACTCGAGGATTCGTCCTGGGGATCGGGTAAGGACTGGCGTGTCTGGGCCGGCGATCAGGTGTCCGACCTGGTGCAACTGAACTCCGAGGTGGTCGATACCGCCCTCACCACCGTGGACAAGTCTCGCGGACGCGACAACGCACCTGGCCGACCGGAACTGCGAAACCGCGTCAACGATCAGATACTTCGCGAGACACTGATGACAGTTTCGAGCGATTGGGCATTCATGGTGAGCAAGGATTCGGCCGCGGGGTACGCCCGCGAACGTGCGCACAAGCACGCCCATGCGACCAGGGAAATCTCCGAAGCGCTGGTTTCCGGCCGCGATGCCGTCGCCGTGCGACTCGCCGAAGGCTGGAATCGCGCCGACGGGTTGTTCCCGGGACTGGATGCTCGCCGTCTACCTGACACTGAACTGGTGAACGGGAGCGCGTCGTGAAAATTCTCATCGTCTCGTGGGAGTACCCACCGGTCGTCGTCGGCGGGCTCGGTCGACACGTCCACCATCTCGCCACCGAATTGGCAGCGGCGGGCCACGAGGTCGTGGTGCTCTCACGCCGCCCCTCCGGCACGGATGCGTCGACGCACCCGACGATCACGCACATTTCCGAGGGCGTCCTTGTCGTCGCAGTGGCCGAGGACCCCGCGCACTTCGTCTTCGGCGAGGACATGCTCGCGTGGACCCTCGCGATGGGTCACGCGATGGTCCGGGCCGGGATGGCGCTGCACAAGCCAGGAGTGGGCGAGGGCTGGCAGCCCGACGTCGTGCACGCGCACGACTGGCTGGTCGCGCATCCGGCGATCGCCCTGGCCGAATTCTATGATGTCCCACTGGTTTCCACACTTCACGCCACCGAGGCGGGTCGCCACAGCGGCTGGATCTCCGGACGCATCAACCGCCAGGTCCACTCCGTCGAGTGGTGGCTGGCAAACGAATCCGACTCTCTCATAACCTGTTCGGCGTCCATGCAGGAAGAAGTGACCGAGCTCTACGGCCCGACGCTGCCGCCGATCACCGTCATCCGCAACGGAATCGACGTGACCACGTGGAACTTTCGCGAACGTGGACCGCGATCCGGACCGCCGAAACTCCTCTTCGTCGGCCGCCTGGAATACGAGAAGGGCGTGCAGGACGCCATCGCAGCACTCCCCCGAATCCGTCGTAGCCACCCCGGCACGACCCTCGCGATCGCGGGCGAAGGCACCCAGTTCACCTGGCTCTACCAACAGGCACGCACGCATCGCGTCGCGCGGGCGGTGGACTTTCTCGGCAACCTCGATCACACGGAACTGCTCAGCTGGCTGCACGGAGCGGACGCCATCGTCCTGCCGTCGCGCTACGAGCCGTTCGGGATCATCGCCCTCGAAGCGGCGGCGGCCGGCACTCCGCTGATCACGTCCACCGCAGGCGGACTGGGCGAAGCCGTCGTCGACGGGGTGACGGGGATGTCCTTCCAACCAGGCGACGTCGCCGGGCTCACCTCGGCTGTCCGCGAGGTACTCGACGATCCCGCCGGGGCACAGGAACGGGCAGTGGCCGCCCGCGCACGCCTGACATCGGACTTCGACTGGCATCAGGTCGCCGAGGAGACTGCTCACGTCTACGCGGGCGCGAAGCGTCGGGTGCGACAGCCGTTGGCCCGTCCGCAGATCCCCGAGCGTCCGCTGCCCGGTCGCTGAGCTCGCTTTGTGCTGATCTCAGGGGGTCGGGAGTGGCGCGGTGAAACGAGAACTCGCATCCCCGAGCAGATGGCCTGGTGGCAGCATCCGGCCGCACAGCACGAGCAGGAGATCCTGCGCCGCCCCGTGAACCTCGGCGCCGGCACCGTACGTCCAGTCTCGGTCGTCGGCGCGCAGCCGAGCGCCGTCGAGGTCAGTTCCGAAATACTTCACGGTTTTGGGCGAGAGTCCGCTGAGCACACGAGTGAGCCGGTCTTCGGGCACCACGTAATCGTCGCCGAGTGCCACGCGAATGTCCTGACCGTGGATCACGTCGTGCGAGAGCGCACCCTCGAAGCCGCCGCCTGGCGGCTTCCACGGGTGTGCGACGTTGTCGCGAAGCGAGGCAAGCAGTTGTTGCTCACCGACTTCCGACGCGTCGGCGAGCGCTCGCCGATTCGACATCTTGTTGAAGTTTCCGCGTGACTTGACCATTTCCACGACGAATCGCGGCGCCGAGTATCGGTAGGGCATGGTGATGTGCGCGATCACTTCGCGGACCCGCCACCCCTCGCACAGGGTCGGCGCGTTCCACTGCTCCGTGCTCAGGCCTTCGAGAAATCCCACCAGTTCGCGGCGCTGCGCCACGACCCATTCGGGTGTCTGTTCGCTCATGTCGGCACTCCTTTCACCGGCGCAGACTTTCGGCGCCGATACCGATACAGACCGGTGGCGGCGCCGAAAGTAATCGCTGGTTCTGCCAAAAAGTGAGCTACGACGTCGACGACGCGTCGGCAGCGTCCGCAGCAGCCTTCTTGCGTGCGATGTCCTCGAGCGCCGCGATGTACTTTGCACGATCGGCAGCGCCGGCTTCCCAATCGGACTTGCGGTTCTTGACCGCCTTCGCGGGCGAGCCGACCGCGATGCTGTAGTCCGGGATGTCGCCTTTGACGACGGCGTGCGCACCGAGGACACAACCGCGTCCGACGCGGGTATTTCGCAGCACGGTGACCTTCGCTGCCACCCACGTGTCCGGGCCGATACGGACGGGGCCCTTGACGATGCCCTGGTCCTTGATCGGTGTGTTGATGTCGTCCATGCGGTGGTCGAAGTCGCAGATGTAGCACCAGTCGGCTACGAGCGTCGACGCACCGATTTCGATGTCGAGGTACGTGTTGACGACGTTGTCCTTGCCGAAGACGACCTTGTCGCCGATGCGCAGCGAGCCTTCGTGGCAGCGGATCGCGTTGCCGTCACCGATGTGCACCCAGCGCCCGATCTCGAGGCGGGACAGGTCGGGGGTGGAATGGATTTCGACGTTCTTGCCGAGGAACACCATGCCGCGCAGGATCACGTGCGGGTTGGCCATCTTGAACTTGGCGAGACGGTAGTACCGCACCAGATACCAGGGTGTGTACGCCTTGTTCGCCAGAACCCATTTGAGGGAATCGACCGTCAAGAACTTGGCCTGATCGGTGTCGCCTCGGCGTGATCCCCGCCATCGAGTGCGCAACGGTGCGCCCCACATGCTCGTCATGAGTGTTCAGCCTACGTGGGGCCGACTCACCGACCCTCGGGGTGTGCCCCGTCACGTTGCCCCGGTCGGGATAGTCTCTGGTCCGGGCTTGTGCAGTTACCGAGGGCTCTTGATCAAGTGAAGGCAGGGAGATTGTGATGCGGCGGGTCCTACGGTCGTCCGTGATGGTGTCGACGGCGATCGCTGCGGCCCTGATCGCCGGTTGCGGCAGCGACGACGGACGGGTGGACCGGTACGCGTCGGCGGGTTGGCCGGCCATGCATGCCGACGCCCGCAACAGCGACACGAGCCCGGTCACCGGATCACGCAATGTCGAGTTCGCATGGTCACGCCCTCTCGGCGGTCCGGTTGCCGCGTACGCCTCGGTGGCCGCGAACGGCCAGAGCTTCGTCACCGCCCGCACCGAGAACGGCTGCAATCTCTTCTCGTTCCAGATGGATTCGGGTCGCAAGAAGTGGTGCGCTCGACTCAACGACGGAGTAGTCGCCTCGACGCCCATCGTCGACACTGCCACCAATGTCTACGTCGGCGAGAGCGGCGCGATGATGTCCTTCACCGAGACTGGTCAATTGCGTTGGCGCACGCTCGTTGTGGGCACTCCTCTCTCGTCACAGTTCACCGGCGACGGAAACCTGTTGTTCATCACCCAATTGGGTCAGATCAACGTGCTCAACCCGCAGACCGGCGCAAAAGTGGTTCCGTCGTTCGACCTGATCCCGCCGCCGTCGATCGACCAGGGCGCGAATGCAGAACTCATTCCCGACAACAAGGGTTTGAACGAGTGCTTCCTCGGCACGTCCGGCTGCCCGGTGGCCAATACCCCGGCAGTGGACCTGGGCACCGGCAAGTTCTACTTCACCTTCTACGGACCCAGTTCTCAGGCAGCCGATCTGGTCGCCATGAAGTACACGGGCGGCGACAATCCGTCCATCACCCGCGAGTGGTCCACCGACGCGCTTCCCGGTGGAACGGCGTCGAGCCCGGACCTGTCGAAGGACGGCAAGACCGTCTACGCCACCGACAACAACGGATCTCTCTGGGCAGTGAACGCTGAAACCGGTGACACCAGGTGGAGTTACGACATCGGCTTCAACTCGGCCGGTAGTGCCTCGACGTCCGACGACGGTTTGATCATTCCCGCCGGCGGCGACAAGGGCCACCTCCTTGCCGTGCGCGACGAGGGAGATCACGCCGAACTGGCCTGGGAACGTAAAGACCTTCTGCAACTGGGCGTTCCGGCGCAGACCGCCGGCAACACCGGATACACCGTCGTACGCGAGGGTGAGAACGGACTGAGCCTGATCACCTTCGACACCGAAACCGGTGAGACGGTGGATCAGGACACGTTGCCGGGAGCAGTCGGCTTCACCGTCGGCACCTCGATCGGCCCCAAGGGCGAAGTGTTGACGCCCAGCGCAATCGGTGAGCTGTTCGTCTTCAAGTGAGCTAGCGGGATGCCTCACAGATGAAGGCCGACGCCGATCGCCCGATCCGTACGATCACGACGCTCAGCGCAAGCGAGCCCTTGAGCTTGAGCCGTGGACGCAGCACTGCCGGGTCCACGTCGACTCCTCGCACCAGGATTTCGGCCACACCGCAGTCCCGCTTGGACAGTGTCTGTTTGAGCAGTTTCTCGGAGTACTTGATCTGCTCGAGGATCCGGAATCCGCGAACTCCCTCAGGGACGCTGTCACCGGTCAGATAAGCGATGCGTGGATCGAGCTGCCAGAGGCCATGTCTGGCCGCGTAGTGGCGCACGAGGCCCGCGCGCACTACCGCTCCGTCCGGGTCGATGATCCACTCCCCCGGCGCTTGCTCCGGAATCACGTCGTCCTCGGCGTCGGTGATCGCCCACCCGCTCCCGTCGGAGCGAAGCACCGAAGCTCGACGCGTGACGCCGGACTCGGCCAGCCCCGTCGACCACAGGCAGGCTTCCTTGACGCCGCCGTCGAGCGAGACGACCTCGACTTCCCCGTCCCAGCCCAGATTGTCGAAATCGAGTCCGGGAGCACACTTCACCGCGAGATCACGGCCGGAGTACGCCTCTATGAGGTCCGGTAGAGGTGGCATCAACGCTGCCGGATCGTGAGTGCGGCGACCGCCCGATCGCCGTGCGGGGTCTGCCAGTACGACGGTGTCGCGTGTCGTCGGGCGGAGCGCGTCGGCCCGCAGCAACGCTGCGCTCGGCACATTGCGCTGTGCCATCGCCAGGCGAACGGAATCGATGTCGCTGCCGATCACGCGATGCGCAACTCCGGTCAAGGCATGCAGTTCGGCGCCGATGGAGCACGTCACGTCGTGGACGTCGCGCCCGATCAGACGCTGCGCGCGGTGGGCCGCGACAACGCCGGGAGTGGCTTGTTGCATCGCGTCGTCCGTGAACAACCATTGCTCACTGCCCGGCAGTTTGGCGGCGGCTTTACGTCGAAGCAGGACGGTGTCCACGAGCGCAGGCATGTGATCACCGAAACGCGTACGCGCCCGGCCGATGTCGGCCAGACGCGTACGCGTGGACAGTTCGAGCTGATCCACCTCGGCCAAGGCAGCTACGCCGGAATCACTTCCGAGATAGTCGACGTCGCCGAGGGTGAAGTCATAACCCAATTCAGTTGCCGGGCTTCACGCCGGTGATCATGACGTTGTAGAAGAATCCGCGAGGAACGACGTGGCGGAGCACCTTCTCGTCGACCCAGCTGAGTGTCTTCCAACCACCGAAAGCGAAACGCCCCCAGCCCCAACCGAGCTTCTCCGGCGGAACAGCCGCTTCGAAGGTACGGACAGGCCAGCCGAGAAGCGCCGCGGCGAATTCCTCGGTGGCAGCGTGGACCTGATCGGCGCCCGCAGACTTCGCCATGTTCTCGAGGTCGGTGGGGTCGAACGTGTGGATGTCGACGACAGCTTCGAGAGCTGCTGCACGAGAAGACTCGTCGAGTTCCTCTTGCGGACGACGCCAGTCTGCGAGGAACGGCAGCTTGGTCACGCGTGTGGTTGCTTCCCACGTCGCGCGGCCGAGCCAGCGGGCGTAGAAGTTGCCGACAGTGGTGGGCTCACCGGCGAAGACGAAACGTCCGCCGGGCTTGAGGACACGAAGGACCTCACGGAGCGACTTCTCGACGTCCGGAATGTGGTGCAGCACGGCGTGGCCGACCACCAGGTCGAAGGTGTTGTCCTCGTACGGAATGGTCTCGGCATCGGCAACACGGCCGTCGACCGGAAGGCCGAGGCTTTCGGCATTGCGCAGTGCGACCTTGACCATACCGGGCGAGAGGTCGGTGACCGAACCGGTCTTGGCGACTCCACCCTGCATCAGGTTCAGGAGGAAGAATCCGGTGCCGCAACCGAGTTCGAGCGCGCGCTCGTACGGGAGCGGCTGATCGCCCGCGACGGCGTCGAAACGACCACGTGCGTAGTCGATGCAGCGCTCGTCGTACGAGATGGACCACTTGTCGTCGTAGGTTTCGGCTTCCCAGTCGTGGTAGAGCACCTGGGCGAGCTTGGTGTCCTTACGAGCGGCCTCGACCTCTTCGGCCGTGGCGTGCGGCCGCGGCGCGGGGTCGACTACCGAGGTGTCGGTAGCGGCGGGCGGCGTGACGGTTGCGTCGTCATTCGGGCTGGCTGTCATGGCGGCTATCCTACTCGCTGGTAAGAGATGAACAAGTTCTAGTTTAGGGGAGCCTACTCGCCCGTGAACTCGGCCTTGCCCGGACCGTTCGCGATGAACGACTCCATGCCGATCGCCTGATCCTTGGTCGCGAACAATCCGGCGAACAGATGCTGCTCGATCTTGAGCCCGGATTCCAGGTCGGTGTTCAGACCCTCGTCGATGGCTGCCTTGGCAGCAGCCAACGCACGTGACGCTCCCCCGACGAACTGCGAGGCCCATGTCCGGGCCGCGGTGTACACGTCGTCGGGAGCGACGACCTCGTCGACCAAACCGATGGCCAACGCCTCGTCAGCCCCGACGAAACGGCCGGTGAAGACCAGATCCTTGGCCTTGGCCGGACCGATCAGACGAGCCAGACGCTGCGTTCCGCCGCCACCGGGAATGATTCCGAGCAGAATCTCCGGAACTCCGAGCTTGGCGTTGTCTCCGACGATCCGGCGATCGGCCGAGAGTGCAACTTCGAGTCCACCACCGAGTGCGTATCCGGTGATCGCGGCAACGGTCGGCTTCGGGATGGACGCCACGGCGCCGAGCCCGGCCTGCATGCCACCGATCGCGTCACGGATCTGGCCGTAATCCATCTCGGCCATTTCCTTGACGTCGGCACCGGCTGCGAAGACTTTCTCGCCGCCGTAGACGATGACGGCCTTGACTGCCTTGTCGACGGTCGCAGCGTGTGCGGCAGCAGCCAACTCGTCCTGAACCTGACGGTTCAGAGCGTTCATGGGCGGACGCGCCAGACGGATGGTGCCGATGCCTTCGGAAACCTCGAGAGTCACAAATTCAGCCATGGTCGAGAGGTTACTTTGCCGCCTTGACCGACCACGGATGCGGCCCGGCGACGTAGTAACCGTCCTGGTTCGGGAACTCGACGCGCAGCGTTTCCTCGTCGGTGATCAACGTAGGCAGGATGACGGGAATCACCGGCTCGGCTGCGAGTATCTCCGCCACCGAACTGAACTTGGCCAATTCGGTCAGCTGACTCCACGTCGGCGGCAACAGGATGCTGCCACCCTCCCGCCAGTGCGCCAGCGCGTCCTGCGGGCTCTGCCAACGAACCTCGGCGGCCTCGGAGGTGACGCCGTCCGCGATCTGTCCGGTCGGTGACGCTGCGACGAAGAAGCGCGTGTCGTAGCGGCGGGTCTCGCCCACCGGCGTGATCCAGTTCGCCCACGGCCGCAGCAGATCCGTTCGCAGGACCAGGTTCTCCTTCTTCAGGAAATCGCTGAACGACAGCTCGTGCTTTTCGAGAGCTACTCGGTCCTGTGCATAGCCGGCCGTGTCCGCGACGACCGTGTCAGCCGTGGGGCCGGCCAGCAGGACACCGCACTCCTCGAAAGTTTCCCGCACCGCAGCCAAGACGAGAGCCTTCGCCCGAGCAACATCCGTGCTGAACCGCTCGGCCCACCACTCGACCGACGGCCCGGCCCACTCGACCTCGGCCGTCGCATCGGACTTGTCGACGCCGCCTCCGGGGAAGACCGTCATGCCCCCGGCAAACGCCATCCCCTGTACTCGTTGAAGCAGGAAGATCTCGATACCGGATTCGGCATCGCGCACCAAGATGACGGTCGACGCATCCTTGGGCTCGGGGACAGCGTTTGCATTCTCGTTAGCCATGCTTCGCGAACCTACGCGATCTGTGATCTGGGCCGCATTTCAGGTCCCACTGAAGCTCACGCGCGATGAGCTCCGGACGGTCTCGCGCGGCGCGCGAAGTATCGGCCGTCCGCCTTGTCGAGGCTGATGGACTGGCTGAATGCCGCGCTCAGATTTTCGGCGGTGATGACGTCGTCCAGAAGCCCCTGGGAGACGACCTCCCCTTCCTTGAGAAGGAGTGCGTGGGTGAATCCCGGCGGGATTTCCTCGACGTGATGGGTGATCAGAACGGTAGCCGGGGCGTCCGGATCGGCAGCCAGTTCGGCGAGTCTAGCCACAAGTTCCTCACGTCCACCGAGATCGAGCCCGGCGGCGGGCTCGTCCAGGAGAAGAAGTTCGGGATCGGTCATCAAGGCTCGCGCGATGAGGACGCGCTTGCGCTCGCCTTCGGAAAGCGTCCCGTACGTCCGATCCGCCAGGTGCTCGGCGCCGAGGCTTTCGAGCATCTCCACAGCGCGCGAGGTGTCCATGGATTCGTACTCCTCGCGCCACCGACCGAGAACGGCATAGCCCGCCGACACGACGAGGTCGCTGACCTTCTCGTCGCCGGGCACGCGGTTCGCCAACGACGACGAGGACAAACCGATTCGCGGGCGCAACTCGTTGACGTCGACCTTGCCGAGAACTTCGCCAAGGAGGTGGGCAGAACCACTGGTCGGGAAAGTCTCACCGGCCGCGATACGCAGCAGCGAGGTCTTGCCGGCACCGTTGGGTCCGAGCACCACCCATCGCTCGTCCAGCTCCACTTTCCAGGTGACGGGCCCCACGAGAGTGGACCCTCCCCGACGGATGAGTACGTTGTCGAAATCGATGAGCAGATCTGGATCAGGTAGCGGCACCCGAACATCTTCCCGCACATTCTCCGGCCGTTCACGGCAGGATCATCTTGCGTGTCGCCTCTCATCGAAACTCACACCCCGACGCCCGGGTCTCCGTTCCCACTCGGCGCCCACATCGTGGACTCCGGAACCCAGTTCGCGGTCCACGCCCCAGCTGCGTCGAGCGTCCAGATCTGCCTGATCGACCAGGACGGAAACGAAGATCGCGTCGAACTTCGGCAACACACGTACGGAATCTGGCACGGAATCATCTCCGGGATCGGTGCGGGGCAGCGTTACGGAATTCGGGCGTCCGGCCCGTGGAATCCGCGCGCCGGGCTGAGACTTAATCCACACAAGCTGCTCGTCGATCCGTGGGCGCGCCGCATCGAGGGGGATCTCGGTGATCACCGTGCCCTCCTGTCGTACGCCGACGATCCCTTCGGCGACCCGTCGACGGTCGACTCGCTCGGCCACGTGCCGCTGTCCGTGGTGACTCCCGGCCTCGCGCCCGCCGGAGCCCGCCTCGAGACGCCGTGGGAGGAAAGCGTCATCTACGAACTGCATGTGGGCGCGTACACCGCCAGTCATCCAGGAGTACCCGCCGCCCACCGCGGAACGTACCTCGGCCTGACGGCACCGGCCGTGATCGATCACCTCGTCTCACTCGGCGTCACTGCCGTGGAACTGCTTCCCGTACAGGCGTTTCTGACCGAACAGAGCGTCCGCGAGCGAGGGATGCGCAACCACTGGGGATACTCGACGGCGTCGTACTTCGCCCCGCATCCCGGATACGCGGCAACTCCGGGCGGCGAAGTCACCGAGTTCCGGATCATGGTCGACGCACTACACGCGGCAGGCATCGAGGTCGTCCTCGACGTCGTCTACAACCACACCTGCGAGCAGAGTGTCGACGGAATCAGTGTCAGCTGGCGAGGTTTGGACGGCCCCGGCTATTACCTTCTCGACGGCGACGGCCGCGACATCGACCTGACCGGGTGCGGCAACACGGTCGACGCCTGCTCCCCCATCGCCGTCCGCATGATCACCGACAGCCTCCGTTACTGGGCCACCGAAATGGGTGTCGACGGCTTCCGATTCGATCTTGCGAGCGCGTTGGGTAGGCCGCGCGGCGGAGGCTTCGACCAGCGGGCGTCCATCCTGTCCGCCATCTCCTCCGATCCGGTACTGACTCGGTGCAAGCTCATCGCCGAACCGTGGGATGCGACGGCCGACGGTTACCAGGTCGGAAACTTCGGACTCCAGTGGTCCGAATGGAACGACAAGTACCGCAGCACCATTCGCCAGTTCTGGAACGGCGGATCCAGCGTCCGGAAGGTCGCGTCGCGCCTCGCCGGTTCCGAGGACATCTTTGCCGGCAGCGGCCGTCGCCCCTGGGCGTCGATCAACTTCGTCACAGCGCACGACGGGTTCACCGCCGCCGATCTGGTCGCGTACAACCACAAGCACAACGAAGCCAACGGTGAAGACAATCGTGACGGCGCCGATCACAACGATTCGTTCAACCACGGAATCGAAGGCCCGAGCACCGATCCCGAGATTCAGGACGCCAGGGCACGTCATGTACGGGCGCTACTGGCCACGCTCGTGCTGTCGACAGGCACACCGATGCTCACCGCCGGAGACGAGTTCGGCCACAGTCTCGGCGGAAACAACAACGCGTATTGTGTTCCCACACTTGCCTCCCCAGCCGATTCGTGGGCCCTGGACTGGACGGCGGCCGATCAGTCGTTGGTGCAGTTCGTCTCCCGAGCGTTCGGATTACGCCGAACGGCACCGGCGTTGCGTCAGCCCGAATTCTTCGAAGGCAGAAGAAGACTGGAGCACCCGGACCTCGTCTGGTTCGACGCTGCCGGCGTCGAGTTCGACGACACCGCATGGTACGACGAGAGTCACCGAACGCTGCAGGCCTGGATCGACGGAGCCGACGTTCGGTCTCACACTCGAACCGGGCGCCCACTCGGTGACGACAGTTGGCTCCTGATCCTGCATTCCGGTGGACCGGTTCAGGTCACCGTCGGCACTCCGGAATGGTTCGACGGCACCTTGACTGCATCGTTCGATTCGGCGTCACCCACCGGAGAACCTGCCTCCACGGCCGAAGTTCCCGTCGGCACCGAGATTTCGCTGACCGGCCCCACGGTCTTGGCCTTACGTTCCGTGACACGTCCTCCGGTCACCGCTGCTGTCATGGAATCCGGCAGCACCTTGATGAGGAATTGAATGGTCGGTCCGATCCCGAAGGCGTACAACACTGTTCCGACGCCGACGGTTCCACCGAGGAGCCATCCGGTCGTGAGGACCGCGATCTCGATGCTGGTACGCACGAGCCTGACCGACAGACCTGTGCGAGCGACCAGTCCGGTCATCAATCCGTCGCGGGGGCCCGGCCCCATGCCCGCGCCGATGTAGAGAACGCTGGCCAGTCCGTTGAGGAGGATTCCCGCGACCATGATCATGGCTCGAACTGGCATGGAATCAAAGACCGGCAAGAAGGCCAGTGAGGTATCCACCGAGATGGCAATTACAACGACATTGGCGACCGTTCCGAATCCCGGCCGCTGACGGATCGGAATCCAGAGCAGCAGTACCACCGCACCGGTAATCGCAGTGATCACGCCGAAACTGAGCGAAACATGCTCGGCCACGCCCTGATGGAACACATCCCAGGGATCCAGACCAAGACCGGCTGTGATCATCATGGCCATCGAGAAGCCGTACAACCACAGACCAACGAACAGCGAGGCGAATCTCCGTATCAACACCCGACCATCTTGATGGCCACTGGACTGTTCATCCATAGCCAAGTTGCCGATACTGGACTGGTCGGTTGCGTCTCTACGGAACCGCGATGACTGTCATGGAGCCTGGTGCCACTTCCGTGAAACCAGCGTCACGAACCGCGACGGCCTCCGACTTCTTCAGCCGAACTACTGCTTCGGCCCACTGTTCCGGGCTCGCGTCGCGCACCGAGCAGCGAAAGTCGTTCTGCGCCCAGGCCCAGCACTGTTTCTCGGACATGGCCGCCGCCAACAACATCGAGGCATGCCCGACCTGTGCCGACGCCTTGCCTACCGTCATCTCGAGCGCCGAGTCGATCCACAGCACAGGAAGACCAGGCTCCGGCGGGCCAGGCTCGTCGTGCTCGAGATCGGTCCCACCGATCTGCAACTTCTTGATTCGCGGGTCCAGTTCTCCGACCGGCCCGGGAACCAGAGCCCGCGCCTGCGCGCCATCCACATCGACGGTGATTCCCGGTACCTCCTGCGCGGCGAGCCACTGCGCTCCTCGCGCTCGACGAGACACCTTCCGAATCCGGGCACCCACCCACGCCGAATAGTCCTCGTGCCAGGGGCCGGGTTCCCCGTCTTCGGTGAACCCGACGCGTTCGTCCAGACACAGCGCCACAGCCGCCGTTGCCGCAGCCTCGAGCAGTGCGGTGCGCTTGGGCGGGTCTGCCTTCGGAATGTGCAGAACGATCGGCATCGCCAACACCAGCGCCGGATCCGCGGGATCGTCTCGCCCTCCGTACCCAGCGGCCAGCACCGCGTGGCGCTCGCGCCAGCGCGAATCGGGGCCGGACATCACAGCTGGATCGGAACTGAATGCTGGATCGGAACTCATGGAATCGGTACGCGTCGCACGCCACCGTCGACGGCGTCCGCAGCCTCGACCTCGTCGCGGGTCACACCGAGAATGAACAGCACAGCGTCGAGGAAGGGATGCGACAACGCAGCATCTGCGACCTCCCGCAACGCAGGCTTGGCGTTGAACGCCACGCCCAGGCCCGCGGCGTTGAGCATGTCGATGTCGTTGGCACCGTCACCGACGGCGACGGTCTGTTCCATCGGCACACCGACCTGATCGGCGAACTTGCGCAGCGCAACGGCCTTCGCGGCGCGGTCGACGATTTCACCGATCACACGTCCGGTCAGCTTGCCGTCGACGATTTCGAGGGTGTTGGCGTGCACGAAGTCCAGTTCGAGTTCGTGTGCGAGGCCTTCGATGACCTGCCGGAAGCCACCCGACACCACGCCGCAGTGGAATCCGAGACGGCGCAGGGTGCGAATCGTGGTTCGCGCACCCGGCGTCAGTTCGATGCTCTCTGCCACCTCGTCGATGACGGAGGCGTCGAGACCGGCGAGTGTCGCCACACGCTGGTGCAGTGATTCGGTGAAGTCGATCTCGCCGCGCATCGCAGCTTCGGTGACGGCGCGGACCTCGTCCTCGACGCCGGCCTTCGCGGCGAGCATCTCGATGACCTCGCCCTGGACGAGCGTCGAGTCCACGTCGAACACGATCAGACGCTTGGCCCGGCGAGCCAGTCCTGCGCGCTCGACCGCGATGTCGACGTTTTCGAGAGCGGCGACCTCGGCGAGTCCGGTGCGCAGCTTCGCGTCGCCGTCCGCCGTATCGGCCGCGCTGACGCTGAGTTCGAGGCCGGTGACCGGATAGTCGGCGACACCACGGATGGAATCGATGTTTGCGCCCTGCTTCGCGAGTTCGCGTGCAACCGATCGCATTGCGCGAGCATTGACCGGGCTACCGAGAACAACGACCGCGTGGGTGGACACCGCGGGCCGTCCGGGATCGGCACCGATTTCGATGTCGACGTTCATTCCGACCGTCGCCATCGCCTGTTCGAGTTCTTCCTGAAGCGCTTCGGGATCGTTCGGGCAGGCAACCATGACACCGAGTGTCAGTCGACCTCGAATCACCACCTGCTCCACGTCGAGTAGACGCACATCGTGCCGCGACAGCGCCGCGAACAGTACCGAGGTGACGCCAGGGCGGTCCGGCCCGGTCACAGTCACCAGAACAGTGGTGTCAGAGGCACCCACCGAAAACTCCGATCGTTTCTTCGTTCGCGTCTTGATCGTCACTATTGTGCCAAGCGAAAGGCCCCACCCGTTACTCGGGCGGGGCCTTCGCTGATTACTTCAGTGTGTTACTTCGCTCAGGAGCGGCTGTCGGTTCCGGGGTCGCCTTCGTCCCCGACCGTGAGCGGCTCGTGACGAGCATCTTCGAGCACGGTGCTGGCGTTCTTCCCGCCGTGGCCGGGGCCGACGTGCGCTTCCGCGCGCATCCGCTCCACCATGTGCGGGTAGTGCAGCTCGAACGCCGGACGCTCGCTACGGATGCGCGGCAACTCGGTGAAGTTGTGACGCGGCGGCGGGCAGGTGGTTGCCCACTCCAGCGAGTTTCCGTAACCCCACGGATCGTCGACGGTGACAACCTCGCCGTAGCGGTAGCTCTTGAAGACGTTCCAGATGAACGGAAGCGTCGAGGCACCGAGTACGAAGGCAAAGATCGTGGACACCGAGTTCAGAACCGTGAACCCGTCCGAGGGCAGGTAGTCGGCGTAACGACGCGGCATACCTTCGGCACCGAGCCAGTGCTGAACGAGGAACGTGCCGTGGAAACCGACGAACGTGGTCCAGAAGTGCCACTTGCCGAGGCGCTCGTCCATCATGCGACCGGTCATCTTCGGGAACCAGAAGTAGATACCGGCGTACGTGGCGAACACGACCGTACCGAAGACCACGTAGTGGAAGTGGGCGACGACGAAGTAGCTGTCCGTGACGTGGAAGTCGAGCGGCGGGCTCGCGAGGATGACACCCGACAGACCACCGAAGAGGAAGGTGATCAGGAAGCCGATCGAGAACAGCATCGGCGATTCGAAGGTCAACTGCCCCTTCCACATCGTGCCGATCCAGTTGAAGATCTTCACACCTGTCGGCACGGCGATCAGGAACGTCATGAACGAGAAGTACGGCAGGAGAACAGCGCCGGTTGCGTACATGTGGTGGGCCCACACTGCGATCGACAGAGCGGCGATGGCCAATGTTGCGTACACCAGGCCGCTGTAGCCGAAGATCGGCTTACGGCTGAAGACCGGGAAGATCTCCGAGACGATGCCGAAGAACGGCAGCGCGATGATGTACACCTCGGGGTGACCGAAGAACCAGAACAGGTGCTGCCACAGGAGCACACCGCCCGTTGCCGGGTCGAAGATGTGCCCACCGAGATGGCGGTCGACGAACAGGCCCATGAATGCAGCGGTCAGCAGCGGGAACGCCAGCAGGATCAGGATGCTGGTGATGAAGATGTTCCAGGTGAAGATCGGCATGCGGAACATGGTCATACCGGGTGCGCGCAGGCAAATCACGGTGGTGACCATGTTGACGCCACCGAGGATGGTGCCGAGGCCGGCGACAGCCAGACCCAAGACCCACAGGTCGGCGCCGACGCCGGGGCTGTGCAGCGCGCTGGTCAGCGGCGTGTATGCCGTCCAACCGAAGTCTGCTGCGCCACCGGGCGTGACGAATCCGGCCGTCGTGATGATCGCGCCGAACAGGTACAGCCAGTAGCTGAACGCGTTCAGACGCGGGAACGCGACGTCAGGTGCACCGATCTGGAGCGGAAGAATGTAGTTCGCGAAGCCGAAGACGATCGGGGTCGCGTACAGCAGCAGCATGATCGTGCCGTGCATGGTGAACAGCTGGTTGAACTGTTCGTTGGAAAGGAACTGCATGCCGGGTACAGCAAGTTCGGCACGCATCATCAGTGCCATGAGGCCACCGATGAGGAAGAAGGCGATGGAAGTCGCCAAGTACATGATTCCGAGCACCTTGGGATCGGTGGTCGTGATCATCTTGAAAATGAATGAGCCCTTGGGTCCCTGCCGCGGCGGGTAAGGCCTGGCCGGCGCTATCGTGGGGACTGGCTGGGGCGCTACGGCAGTCACTGATCCTCCTGAATGTGCCTTTGGTCGCTCCGCAGACTCCGTCAAAGAGCCCTTGGTTGCGCCCGCAGGGTCCGTCGCCCGGGCTGCGGACAACGGCTTCTGGCTTGCGCTCATCGAATCGTAGACCGTGACTCCGAGGCACCGCGACCCGGTCCTACTCTGCGTCGTACTCGAGCATCCGTTTTTCACGGCACCGAACGAACGACCTGCGGTTTATGTTCCCCCGGGAGTCCGAACCCACTTCCGAATCGGCGTGTCGTGCGCGTCGAAGAATTCGGTCGGTGTCCGTTTTCGGCCAACCCCTCCACTGATAAGGTCACCCTCGCCTAACTCATCTCAGGAGCCAATCAGTGAAATTCTTTCCCCGCCGGGCCGCGCTGGTAGCGGTCGCAGCTTCGATCGCCTTGGTCGTTCCAGCGTGCTCGAGTAACGACGAGCCCGCTGCAAACACCAACTCGACCGAGTCGGGCGCATTTCCCCGTACCGTCGAGCACTTCCGCGGAAGCACCGAAATCCCGGCCGCACCCCAGCGGATCGTCGCGCTCGACAACAGCTTCACCGACGCCGTCCTTCTCCTCGAATCCCCGCTCGTCGGCTACGTCGACTACCGCGAGCCCGGTCTGCCCGACTACCTCGGATCCTCCCGAGAGGAATTCGCCCCGGACGCAGTCTCGGTCGGGACGGTCAGCAGTGCAAGCCTCGAGAAGATCGCCGCACTGCAGCCGGACCTCATCATCTCCGCCGAGGTCCGCGACGGGAAGAACTACGAGCAGCTCTCCGCAATCGCGCCCACCGTCTTCACCCAGACAACCGGTCCGACGTGGAAGGACAACATCCGTGTAGTCGGTCAAGCGCTGGGCAAGGAATCGCTGGCCGAGGCGAAAATCTCCGAATACGAAACTCGCGCGGCTGCCGTCGGCAAGGAAATCAACGAGAAGGCGAACAACCCGGTCATCTCGGTAGTCCGGTTCGCCGGTGAACCGACCGCACGCCTCTACCGCACTACCTCGTTCAGCGGCATCGTTCTTCAGGATGCCGGGCTGAAGCGCCCGGACAACCAGGGACCTGACCCCGCCGATGCCGGCAACATCATGATGAAGATCAGCCCCGAGCTGATCAACGAAGCCGACGCGGACGTCATCTTCATCAGCACCTGGCAGGACGCCGAGGGCAAGAGCGCCGAAGCTGCGAAGCCATTCCTCGAGAGCCCGCTGTGGCAGACCCTTAGGGGGCGCAAGGTGGACGTGGACGATTCACGGTGGATGTCGCCGGTCAGCATCCAGGGCGCGCACATGATCCTCGACGACCTCTCGGACACGTTCGAGGTGGACAAGCAGAACAGCTGAGTCGAACAGCTAACCTGAACGGCGCCCGCTCACACAGGAAGCCGTCGACTTGTCTGTTCTCTCACGCACGTCTGTTCTCTCACGCACGACCGCCCGCACGTCCGTTCGTCGTGTCTCGATCCTGGGGATCGCCGCCACGATGCTCGTCCTCGGTGGTTGCTCGTCCGACTCGTCGGACGATCCCGCGAGCACCATCGTCCGGACCACTACGTCGATCGCCGGTGCCGGCGTGATGGGCATCGAACGCGACACCGCCACCGCGTGCCCGACGCCGACGCAAGCCGACCCGGGAGCGGGCCCCGGGGTGAAGCGTCGAGTCGTACACACTGCGGGTGAAACCGAGGTTCCTTCCGATCCCCAACGGATCGTGGTCCTCGACAGCGTCTCGATGGACGCCGTGTGCGCCCTCGGCCTGTGGGAGCGGGTAGTGGGCGCCGCGACCGGTGTCGACTCACCTCAACCGTCGTACCTGGGTTTCGGCATCTCGGAGATTCCGAGTGTCGGCCCCGTGAGCGCACCTGACGTCAACGCCGTGAAGGCCGCCGCGCCGGACTTGATCCTCGGGTCCAGTCCGGCGTCCGACGGCTTGTACGGGCAACTCAACGCCATCGCCCCCACCGTGTTCGCGGGCTCGGATCCCGTGTACTGGAAAGCGCAGTTCGCCCTCGCCGGCCAGGCACTGGGCCGTTCGTCCGCGGCTGCGACGGAGCTCGACCGCTACCAGCAGGACGTCGTGCAGCTCGGCGACGCATTGAATGCATCGCAGACGCAGGCATCAGTGGTTCGGTTCGGTTCGAAGGACCTGCAGATCGAGGGCCCTGCATCCTTCGCCGGACAGATCCTCAGCGACGTCGGCGTCCGGCGCCCACCGGCGCAGCGATTGACCGATGCGACCACGGCACCGATTCCGGCCGACGATCTCAGCGCCGCCGAAGGGGACTTGATCTACGTCCTCTTCGACGGGCCGAACGGCCGTACCTACGGCACCGAGATCATGAAGAGCGACCAGTGGCAGGACCTCGCCGCTGCCACAGACCGACGTGTGTTCGTAGCGGAAGACGACATCTGGAACGGAAACGGGATGACTGCTGCCCGTGCCGTATTGGCGGACTTGAAGGGAACCTTGAACGGATATGCGAGCTGACCGGAACGAACCACAACTCCCACATTCGAGGCGGCTCGCCACAACTGTGACGGTCGGGTTCTGATCATGCCGATCCCGGAATTCATTGTCGCTTTGCGCGAGAAGGTCGGTCATGCGCCGCTCTGGCTGTCCGGAGTGAGCGTCGTGATCCGCGACGACGACGGTCGGGTCCTGCTCACCCGCCGCGCCGACAACGGTCAGTGGGCCGTCGTGTCCGGCGTTCTCGAGCCTGGGGAGGAACCGTCGGCGGCGGCGGTGCGCGAGGCGAAGGAAGAAACCGGCGTCGACGCCGAATTGGTTCGGATCACGAGTGTCGATGTCACAGAGCCCATTACGTACCCCAACGGCGACGTGACTCAGTACCTCGACGTGTGTTTCCTGGCCAGGTGGACCGGCGGAGATGCACACGTGGCGGACGACGAAAACCTCGAGGTCGCGTGGTTCGCGCCGAGCGCACTGCCTTCGGACATGACGGAAACCTCGCGTCTGCGCCTCGCAAAAGCGTTGCTGGACAAGCCGGAAGCGTGGTTTCAGCGCTAGTCCGCTCCCAATACACGGCCGAAGCCCGATTCCCGCGTGTGCAGGAGTCGGGCTTCGGTGTGTAGGTCGCTCTGGAAATCCCGAGCGGGTCGCTCTAGAAATCCCAGTCGTCGTCTTCGGTGTTGACGGCTTTGCCGATGACGTAGGAGCTACCCGAGCCGGAGAAGAAGTCGTGATTCTCGTCCGCATTCGGTGAAAGTGCCGACAGGATAGCCGGATTGACGTCCGTCTCGTCCTTCGGGAAGAGGCCTTCGTAGCCGAGATTGTTGAGCGCCTTGTTGGCGTTGTAGCGCAGGAACTTCTTGACATCCTCGGTCAGACCGACGCCGTCGTAGAGGTCCTGGGTGTAGTCGACCTCGTTCTCGTAGAGCTCGAAGAGCAACTCGAACGTGTAGTTCTTGAGCTCTTCACGCTCGGCCTCGGTGAGCTGTTCGAGGCCCTTCTGGTACTTGTAGCCGATGTAGTACCCGTGCACGGCCTCGTCGCGGATGATGAGGCGGATGAGGTCTGCGGTGTTGGTGAGCTTGGCTCGCGAGGACCAGTACATCGGCAGGTAGAAGCCGGAGTAGAAGAGGAAGCTCTCGAGGAGCGTCGATGCGACCTTGCGCTTGAGCGGCGACTCGCCGTTGTAGTAGTCGAGAACGATCTGCGCCTTGCGCTGCAGGTTGGGGTTCTCCTCCGACCAGCGGAACGCGTCGTCGATGTCGGGGGTGGAGCACAGCGTCGAGAAGATCGAGCTGTAACTCTTCGCGTGCACCGATTCCATGAAGGCGATGTTGGTGTACACCGCTTCTTCGTGGGGAGTGATCGCGTCCGGGATGAGGCTGACGGCGCCGACCGTTCCCTGGATGGTGTCGAGCAGCGTCAGGCCCGTGAAGACGCGCATGGTGAGCTGCTGCTCCTGCGCGGTCAGCGTTCCCCAGGACGGGATGTCGTTGGAGACCGGCACCTTTTCGGGCAGCCAGAAGTTGCTGACGAGGCGATCCCATACCTCGGCGTCCTTCTCGTCCTGGACGCGATTCCAGTTGATGGCGGAAACGCGACTGACCAGCTTGACCATAATTCCTACCTAGCGAGAGAGATACTGCCGAATGTTGGCTTGCCTGAACACTACCCGTTGTGTCGGGTTCGCGATGCCAACACAACAACATGTGTCGCACGCGCCCCTCCACGAGTACAAAAAATGTGATATCAATTAAATATCACTTACCGATGGAAAGCGAGTCTCGCATGACCAGCACACCCACCGTGGCCGAGAAACCGACCGGTGTCGCCACCACAACGATCGCCGAACGCCCAGGCTGGGACCTGTCCGGCAGCTGGATGCTCCTCGGCGGCGTCCTTCTCTTCCTGGCCGGAATCGCGCTGTCCGTCGTTGGCGGAGTTCTGGGACTCTTCGCCCTGATTCCGGTCGGAGTGGTGCTGTTCATCGCGTCACTCCCCCTCCTGATGGGCCTGACCTTGGTGCAACCTAATCAAGCCCGAGTTCTGCAACTTCTCGGAAGCTCGTACAGCGGCACCTTGCGCACGCCGGGACTGCGATGGACAAACCCGCTGACGGTCCGTCGATCGATCTCGACGCGCATCCGAAACCATGAGACCGGTCAGGCGAAAGTGAACGACGCCGACGGCAATCCCATCGAGATCTCGGCGGTGGTCGTCTGGCAGGTGGCCGACACAGCGCTCGCCTCGTTCCAGGTGGACGATTACGAGGAGTTCGTCTCCGTACAGACCGAGGCGGCCGTCCGCCATATCGCCGGTAGCTACCCGTACGACGCCGAAGGCCGAGTCTCGTTGCGCGAGAACGCCTATATCATCACCACCACCTTGTCGGAGGAGGTTCACGCCCGCGTACGTGCTGCGGGTGTCGAAGTTATCGAGACACGCATCAACCGGCTCTCGTATGCACCCGAAATCGCCAGCGCGATGCTTCGGCGCCAGCAAGCGGGTGCAGTGATCGCCGCCCGCAAGCAAATCGTCGAAGGTGCGGTGTCCATGGTCGACATGGCACTCAAGCAGCTCGAGGAAAAGCACGTCGTCGAACTCGACGAGGAACGGAAGGCGACGATGATCAGTAACCTTCTGGTCGTGCTGTGCGGCGACCGCGACGCACAACCGGTGCTCAACACCGGTTCGCTCTACCAGTAAAGGAAAGGCCACATGGCCACGGATCCAGCTCCGCGATCCGAGCGTAAGAAGGTCCTTCTTCGGTTGGACCCAGCGGTACACGACGCCCTCGCCCGCTGGGCCGCCGACGATCTCCGAAGTACCAACGCCCAGATCGAGTTTCTCCTTCGGCGCGCACTCACCGAGCACGGTCGAATGCCGAAGAACGCCGGCAAGATGCACGGTCCCGGCCGCCCGCCGGCCTGATACCCCTGTGCGCCTTTTTGGTAGTAACCACTACCGAAAAGGCGCACGGGGGCGGAGCCCTCTACAGCATGCAGGAAACGCAGCCCTCGACCTCGGTGCCTTCGAGTGCCATCTGACGCAGACGGATGTAGTACAGCGTCTTGATGCCCTTACGCCACGCGTAGATCTGCGCCTTGTTGATGTCGCGAGTGGTTGCGGTGTCCTTGAAGAACAGCGTCAGCGACAGGCCCTGGTCGACGTGTTGCGTTGCGGCAGCATAGGTGTCGACGATCTTCTCGTACCCGATTTCGTAGGCATCCTGGTAGTACTCCAGGTTGTCGTTGGTCAGGTAGGGCGCCGGGTAGTAGACGCGGCCGATCTTGCCTTCCTTGCGGATCTCGATCTTCGACGCCACCGGGTGGATGGAGCTGGTGGAGTAGTTGATGTACGAGATCGAGCCGGTCGGCGGGACGGCCTGAAGGTTCTGGTTGTAGATACCGTGCTTCTGAACCGAAGCCTTCAGCTCACGCCAGTCGTCCTGAGTGGGGATGTGCAGCTTCGCATCGGCGAAGAGTCCGCGAACCTTGTCGGTTGCCGGCTCCCAAGCCTGGTCGGTGTACTTGTCGAAGAATTCACCCGAGGCGTACTTCGACTCCGGGAAACCCTTGAAGTACGAGCCGCGCTCGATGGCGATCTTGTTCGACGCACGCAGTGCGTGGAACAGCACGGTGTAGAAGTAGATGTTCGTGAAGTCGATGCCTTCTTCGCTGCCGTAGAAGATCCGCTCACGAGCGAGGTATCCGTGCAGGTTCATCTGACCGAGGCCGATGGCGTGAGAGTCGTTGTTGCCCTGCTCGATCGACGGCACCGAGTAGATGTGCGTCTGGTCGGACACTGCCGTCAATCCGCGGATCGACACTTCGATGGTCTTGGCGAAGTCGGGCGAGTCCATGGTCTTCGCGATGTTCAGCGAACCCAGGTTGCAGGAGATGTCCTTGCCGACCTTCGAGTAGGACAGGTCGTCGTTGAACAGTGAAGGCGTCGAAACCTGCAGGATCTCCGAGCACAGGTTCGAGTGCGTGATCTTGCCTTCGATCGGGTTTGCCCGGTTCACCGTGTCCTCGAACATGATGTAGGGGTAGCCCGATTCGAACTGCAATTCGGCGACGGTCTGGAAGAACTCGCGAGCTTTGATCTTGGACTTGCGAATTCGCTTGTCGTCGACCATCTCGTAGTACTTCTCGGAGACGTTGATGTCGGAGAACGGAACTCCGTAGATGCGCTCGACGTCGTACGGCGAGAACAGGTACATGTCCTCGTTCTTCTTCGCCAGTTCGAACGTGATGTCCGGGATCACGACGCCGAGTGAGAGCGTCTTGATACGGATCTTCTCGTCGGCGTTCTCACGCTTGGTGTCGAGGAACCGGTAGATGTCGGGGTGGTGCGCATGCAGGTACACAGCACCGGCGCCCTGACGCGCACCCAACTGGTTGGCGTAGGAGAACGAGTCCTCGAGAAGCTTCATGATCGGGATGACACCCGAACTCTGGTTCTCGATCTTCTTGATCGGTGCGCCGTGCTCACGAACGTTGGTGAGCAGCAAGGCAACTCCGCCACCGCGCTTGGACAGCTGCAGTGCCGAGTTGATGGAGCGACCGATGGACTCCATGTTGTCTTCGATACGAAGCAGGAAGCAGGACACGGGCTCACCGCGCTGCTTCTTACCCGAGTTCAGGAACGTCGGGGTGGCGGGCTGGAAGCGTCCGGCGATGATCTCGTCGACGAGTTCGACGGCCAGGTCTTCGTTGCCTGCGGCCAGGGTGAGCGCAACCATGCAGACACGATCTTCGAAACGCTCGAGGTAGCGCTTACCGTCGAAGGTCTTGAGCGTGTAGGAGGTGTAGTACTTGAATGCACCCAGGAACGTCGGGAAGCGGAACTTCTTGGCGTACGCGTGATCGATCAGGAACTTCACGAAAGTACGTGAGTACTGATCGAGAACCTCGGGCTCGTAATAGTTTTCCTCGACGAGGTAGTCCAGCTTCTCGTCGAGGTTGTGGAAGAACACGGTGTTCTGGTTGACGTGCTGCAAGAAGTACTGACGGGCTGCAGCGACATCCATCTCGAACTGGATCTCACCGTTGGCGCCGTACAGGTTGAGCATGGCGTTGAGTGCGTGGTAGTCGAGACCGTTGGTGGAATCGCCGCCGCGCGCATCACGCTCTACGCTTCCTGCCGCGATCGTGTCAGTGATGGTTGGCGCCACTGCCCGTGCTCCTTCTCTGTTTCGAGATGATTCCAGAACTCCCCCAAGCCTTCTCGTACCCGGTCGACGTCCTCGGCAGTGCCCATGAGTTCGAACCGGTACAGAAAAGGAACGTGGCATTTCTGGGAAATGATGTTTCCTGCATAGCAAAAGGACTCACCGAAATTGGTGTTTCCCGCCGCGATCACTGCTCTGATCAACGACCTGTTGTGTGGATTGTTCAAAAAACGAATGACCGGCTTCGGTACATAACTGGTGTCGCGCCCTGTCACGGTGACCCCGCCACCATAGGTGGGCAGAATCAGCACATAGGGCTCGTCTACACGAAATGAGCCGTCACGGTCATGGATAGGTATACGTGTCGCAGGCAGGCCGAGACGTTGAACGAATCGGTGGGTGTTCTCCGACACGCTGGAAAAATAGACCAGCGAAGTCATCGGTTGTCACCATTTTCTTGTACGGTGCCCGGAACTACTCAGATGTGTCGGCAGAGGTGTCCACCGCCGACACTGCGGCGCTTCAAGCAGCGACGGTCAGGGTCTTGATGCGATCGGGACGGAAGCCCGACCAGTGATCTTCACCGGCAACCACGATGGGTGCCTGGAGGTACCCGAGAGCCATGACGTAGTCGCGGGCTTCGGCATCCTCGGTGATGTCGATGACGTTGTATTCGAGACCGGCCTTGTCCAGGGCGCGGTAGGTGGCATTGCACTGAACGCAAGCGGGCTTGGTGTAGACGGTGATGCTCATGAGAGTCCCTCTTTCGCTTAGCCAACAAAGGCCGATGTAGTGATGTTCAGCACCGATACGACCGATTGCCGGAGTCTCGCTCGAAGCGTTCCGCGTTGTGGTCTCTCAGTGCTCAAGACACTACACCTAGTGGCCGACAGAAACACATAACGCGAGATGTTGTGAGTCACATCGTTGGAATTCCCAGGTCGCCCCAGTTCAGCGCCTTCATTTCCCGGCGCGTCGGCGTGTCGCGCGTCACAGTTTCTTTTTGTGCTCGCCAGCCTCTGGGAGCCGCGCCACGGACCTACCATGAGCGTCGTGGAAACACCCCCGAAGGACGAGGCTCCACGCCACCAGGCAACCGTGACGAGAACACAGCAGGTGACACCGTTGATGCGCAGAATCACCTTCGGTGGGGAGGGCCTGAGCGACTTCGAGACGAGCGGGAGCCCCGACGAACGGGTGCTCGTCAGATTCCCCCTCGATCCCCCTCACGCCCGTAGTTACACGGTCCGGCGCTGGCAGCCGTCGAAGAACGAACTGGAGATCGACTTCGTTCTCCACGGCCACGGCGGCGCGGCACTCTGGGCCGCGACTGCGCAACCGGGCGAGACCGTTCACCTCTCGACGGCGAGCGGGTGGTTCACGCCGCCGGCAGGTTGCGACTGGCTGCTGATGGTCGCCGATCACGCCGCTCTGCCCGCGATCGGGCGAATTCTCGAAGAAGCACCCGACGGTCTACCGATCCACGTCATCGCGCAGGTACCCGCGCCGAGTGAACAGCAGACGTTCACGACGCGCGCCGACGCTCACTACCGATGGATCGAGGAATCGGACTCGCTGCTCGCCGAATTGGCCGGCGCTGCCCTGCCTCCCGGCGAGGGCTACATCTGGTGTGCAGTCGAGGCCGCGACCGCCAGACGCATCCGCGCCCATCTGCGTCGAACATGGGAAATCCCGGCAAACCGCATGCACGTGATGGGTTACTGGCGGGAGGACAAGGAGAACTGGGAGCGTCGGTACGCCGCCGTCGCCGACCGTATCGATGCTGCGATGGGCGAAGCGATGATGGCCGGCAAGGATTTCGAGTCGGTTCGCGACGCGGTCGACGACGCGATGGAACGCGAAGGGCTCTAGCGCGCATACGAGTGAGGACCACACCTTCCGGCATGG
This sequence comes from Rhodococcus sp. MT28, assembly GCF_058792695.1. Taxonomy (NCBI): domain Bacteria; kingdom Bacillati; phylum Actinomycetota; class Actinomycetes; order Mycobacteriales; family Nocardiaceae; genus Rhodococcus; species Rhodococcus sp. MT28. Next base: position 483,064 of record NZ_JBXAFD010000005.1, on the reverse strand, counting down.
CCCTCATTCGTGAAACGGATTACGCGTTGACGAGCTGCTTGCCGGCGTCGACGAGGTCGGAGACGACCTTGGAGACCTGAGCGAGCACCTCTGCGTTCTCACGCGGGTGCAGCTCACCGAACAGTGCGCCGGTTCCACCGATGCTCAGTGCAGTGTCCTCGACGACCTTGCCGCCGGCGATACGGACTGCCTTGGTGGTGTCTTCGTGTGCCCACTTGGCGCCGTTGCCGCTGGGCGAAGCGCTGATGACTGCGACAGCCTTGTCCTTGACTGCACCGACACCGTACGGACGCGAGATCCAGTCGATGGCGTTCTTCAGAACTGCGGGAATGGTGCCGTTGTACTCGGGGGTGACGAGCAGGAACGCGTCCGCGTCGCTCGCAGCAGAGCGCAGTGCGTCGACAGCGGGGATGGAAGCACCCTCGACGTCGATGTCTTCGTTGTAGAAGGGGACGTCGGCGAGGCCTTCGAAGACCGTCAGCGTGGCGCCCTCGGGTGCGGCGGACACAGCCGTCTCGGCAAGCTGGCGGTTGACGGATCCGGCGCGCAGGCTGCCGACGAGAACGAGAACATTGGTCTGTGACATAGCGAGTTTCCTTCGAGAGTGGTGCGGTTGGTGGCTCCGGTTGAAAGTTATATCAACTAAACGGACCGCGGTCCACTTACATTCCCCGGCCCTGTAACCTGATTCCGTGAGCGCAATCCCCCTCCCCCAGATCGGCGCCGCGCCGGTCGAGCGCGGTGACGCAGCACGTAACCGCGTACTTCTGCTCGACGCCGCAGCCCTCCTCGTTGCCGAGCGAGGTGTCGACGCGGTGACGATGGATGCTGTCGCGTGCCGGGCCGGTGTGGGCAAGGGCACAGTTTTTCGGCGCTTCGGCAATCGATCGGGACTGATGCAGGCACTGCTCGATCACACCGAGCGAGAACTGCAGCAGGCATTCATGTTCGGCCCCCCACCGTTGGGTCCGGGCGCGCCGCCGATCGAGCGCCTCATCGCGTTCGGACGAGCCCGGATTGCCATGGTGGAAGTACAGGGCGAAGTCCTCCGAGCGGCGGAAAACGCTCCTGAATACCGCTTCGGCGGTCCGGCCCGGGCTCTCGGCATCGCTCACGTCATCGGGCTTCTTCGAGGAGCCGGCGTCGAGGGCGACCTCGATCTGCTCGCTTCAGCACTGTTGGCACCGCTCGAAGCGTCGCTCGTCCTTCATCAGGTGCGCGATCTCGGGATGACCACCGAGCGCCTGGCGGCCGGCTGGGAAGACCTTGCCCGGCGCGTTACTCGATGTTGACTCCCCAGATCCGTCCCACCACTTAATGTGAGCCCATGCGCATCGCTGCAGCCGTCATCGGCCTCCTGACCATCGCCGCGGTAAGTGGTTGCTCCGCTTCGTCCGACTCCCCCGAAGACAAGACGGATCCCTCCGGTCGTGTGTTCATCTCGACCTCCGTGGATGGAACACAAATTCCCGGCGGCGGCCCGCTGACTCTCGACTTCAGCCAGGCTGGTCGAGTGTCCGCGAGCGCCGGATGCAACACGGCAAACGGTTCGGTCGAGTTCAACGACGGCACGCTGACCACCGGCACCATGGCGTCGACCATGATGGGCTGCCCTCCCGGCATCGCCGAGTCCGACTCCTGGACAACAACATTGCTGACCGCTGCGCCGGCGTGGAGCCTCGACGGCGACACCCTCGTCCTGACATCGAAGGACGCCACAGTCACCCTGCAGGACAAGAAAATCGTCACGCCGGATCGACCGCTGCAGGGCACGACGTGGACTGTCACGTCCCTCATCAGTCCCGATGCGATCAGTACGAGCCTGGCTCTGGAGACGTCAGCTCCCGAACTGACGATTGCCGCAGACGGTTCGGTCAGCGGGAGCACCGGATGCAATCGCATGACCGGAAGCGCCCAGACGTCCGACACCACAGTCACGTTCACGCCGATGGCAACCACGCGTATGGCTTGCCCCGAGGAGAACATGGACATCGAGCGCCAGATCCTGGCGGTGCTCGACGGCGAAGTGAGCTACACCGTCGACGCCGACACGCTGACCCTGCGCAAGCCCGACGACACCGGATTGATACTGACTGCGCAGGCTTGACCAGACGCTGCAGGCTCGATCAGACGTTGTCGAGCAGCCAGCGCCCCAACTCGCGGGCGCTGGCATCGATCATCGCGGGCCAGTCCAAGGCCGAGTCGTCCGCGTGATCGCTGACGTGTTTGACGAGTCGGCAGGTAGCACCCGCAGCCTGCGCGGCGAATGCGATGGCAAATCCCTCCATGTCGACCAGATCGGCTCGCTGCGCAAGGGCGTCCCGGGTTGCAGCGTCGGCGATGAATGCGTCGCCGGTCGCCAACACCGAGTCGTCACCGCCGGCGAGCACCAAACGGTCCGCGACGTCGTGCCCCAGCGCTCGGATCGCGGTGCTGCTGATGTCGTGATTGATGACGACGCCGGGAACATAGAGGCCGCCGTGGTGCGCGTGCAGCGCACCGGCTGTCCCGATGTTGACGACCAGCGGCAGATCATCCCGCTCGCACCGCGCGAGAGCAGAGGCGACTGCTGTTGCAGCACTGACCTTTCCAATCCCCGTGATCAGCAGTTCGTATCCTTGCGGCACGTATGCCGCTTCCGACTTCGTCGCACTGACCACCAGAACGTTGTTCGCACTCATGTGCGCGACCGTACCGCCCCGGATACGGTGGCACTGCACGCGCCTGCTCACATCGCTAGAGTCCATTCATGGCCACACTGCGTGAAAGCATCATCGAAGAACTCGGCACAAAGCCGACAATCGACGCCGCAGCGGAGGTTCGCGCGCGAGTCCAGTTCCTGAAGGACTACGTGCGCTCGACCCCCGCCAAAGGGTTCGTTCTGGGAATCAGCGGCGGTCAGGACAGCACGCTCGCCGGAGCCCTCGCCCAACGCGCGGTCACGGAACTTCGTGAAGAAGGCCACGAGGCCGAGTTCGTCGCCGTTCGACTCCCCTATGGCGCTCAGGCTGACGAATCCGACGCTCAGATCGCGCTCGGCTTCATCAAGCCGGACCGCTCTCTCACGGTCAACGTCAAGCCTGGCGCCGACGCGACGGCCCGTGAGGCCTCCGAGGCGTTGGGGAACGGCGAACTACGCGACTTCGTCCGCGGCAACATCAAGGCGCGCGAACGAATGGTCATCCAGTATGCGATTGCCGGTCAGCTCGGCTACCTCGTGATCGGTACCGACCACGCCGCAGAAGCGATTACCGGCTTCTTCACGAAATTCGGTGACGGCGGTGTCGACATCACGCCGCTCACCGGCTTGAGCAAACGCCAGGGCGCTGCATTGCTGCAGGAATTGGGCGCACCCGAGAGCACGTGGCGCAAGGTGCCGACCGCCGACCTCGAGGACGACCGACCCGCGCTACCCGACGAAGTTGCCCTCGGCGTCACGTACTCACAGATAGACGACTACCTCGAAGGAAAGGACGTTTCCTCCGAGGTAGCCGAGAAGCTCGAGAAGATGTTCACCAACACTCGTCACAAGCGCACGGTGCCGGTCACACCCCTCGATGACTGGTGGAAGTAACTCCTACCAGAGCTCTTACCAGCGACTAGCTACCGAACAGGCTGCCGAAGACGTCGCCCAGCGAACCCGTTCCCGAAGCCGGATCCTTCTTCGCGAAGTTGGTGGTGCATCCGTTGAACTGCACTGCATCGACCAGCGTCGACGTGGCGGCGGAACCGGTGCCCACACTGACGCCGTAGTGGTCGACTACCGCGTTCGGGTTCGCGGCGACGATGTCAGCCAAAGGCACTGACACGCGGTCCTTGGCGCCGTCGATGTTCTGAGTGCTCCACCACACGCCCTTCTGGATATCCGCGTGAACGCCGCCGTCAGCCGTCGGCGTCGCGTCGGGTCCCGGGACCCACACCAGGGTGGTGAATCCGTTCTCGAACTTTCCGCCGGTCGTTCCGGTGAGGCGGAGCTGGAATGCCGCAGTCGGCGTGGCGGCGCGCTCGGCAAAGCCGATCGCCTTGTCGACTGCGTCGGACAACTTGATACCGCCGGCCGAATGGTAGGAAACCGAACGATCGCCGGTACCGTCGACGGCCAGCTTCAGTGAACCGTCCTTGTCGAGAACGTTGTCGGCCGAGTACGACGCGGTCTGATCCTTCTCGTCGGTGAACGGGATGCCCCACCCGTTCGGCGTCGCTTCGGTGGACAGGGTCGAGCACGAGGCTTCCGGCGCAGACGAGCCGAGAGAACCGGTGGACGGAAGCGCAGTAGCAATTGCCGGAGCGGTGAGTGCAGCTGCCCCGAGGAGCGCTACGACGACTCCGACACGGCGCGTGGAATTAATCGACATTGAAATACCTTTCACATATCCCGAGTGGAATTGCGCCAAAATTAACACATGTCGACAATTACCAACAGCGAAGGTATTTCTTTTGTCATCCAAACAGATGACAATTCACCTTGGCAATTCGAAGTGCATTCGCTCCCCCAAAAGTAGGAGAAACTAAACAAAACGACCAATGCTGGACAATTGACCAACAATGGAAAAAACGGAGATAGATGCCACTTGAGCTGGAGTGATCAAGATATAAATATTTGGACCGGAAAACCGAAAAAGGACAATACGTCGGCAGCCCACAAATAGCTACGCCGGCAATTCTCGGACTAGCCTCCAGCGAAAGGCGGAAGAATATCGACAGCGCTACCGGAGGCTCGAGAGACGTCGCGGGTCAACTCGTCACCGACGAGGAAAGCCGAGACCGACAGCACTCGCTCCATCTCCGGTCCGTATCGCCCGACCAGCACCGCCACCAACTCGGCAAGTGTGTTGTCAGGCGAGATGGCGACTACCTCGCTACGGCAACCGGATACATCCGCTGCAGCAGCAAAGTAACGAACCGAGATCGAATGCGGATCAGCCACCGATCGCTCCCATACTTTTTTCCGGCGGAACGAAGTCCGCGGCGTCGATGCCGTGCCCAGCCCACTTGTTCCACATCGCACCGCGCCACAAATCCGCTAGTTCGTCGTCACTTGCTCCGGCCCTGAGCGCGGCACGCAGATCAACTTCACGGTCACTGAACAGACATGACCGAATTGTTCCCTCTGCGGTCATTCGCGTCCGATCGCATTCACTGCAGAACGAGCGGGTCACGGAAGCGATGATCCCTACCGTCATCGTGGTCCCGTCGACACGCCATTCTTCGGCAGGAGCCGACGGATCTTCACGGCCGATTGCTTCCAATTCGAAACGGCTTCCCAAAACGGACAACAATTCAGCCGCGGTCACCATGTTCTCGCGTGCCCATGCATGGTCTGCGTCCAGAGGCATTTGCTCGATAAAGCGCAATTCGACGCCGGCTTCGAGGCACCACTGCAAAAGATCCGCCGCGCCGTGGAGCGTTTCACGCATCAGCACCGCATTGATCTTCAGTGGCGCGAGCCCGGCCGCAGCTGCCGCTCGAATTCCCGCGAGAACGGACGGCAACCTGTCTCGACGCGTCAATTCAGCGAAATGGGCGCGATCAACCGAATCCAGGGAAACATTGATGCGAGTCAAACCAGCTGCAGCCAACTTCGCCGCACGATGTTCGAGCCCAACGGCGTTGGTAGTCATGGAAAGTGGAATTCCTGGCACGCGCGCGGCGCACCCCCCGATGATCTTTTCGAGGTCACTACGCATCAGCGGTTCGCCGCCGGTGAATCTCACCTCGCGAATACCGACTCGTTCGACGCCGATTCCGACTACTCGAATGATCTCGTCGGCACTCAGAAGATCTTCCGCAGCGATGGCCGGCAAGCCTTCCTCCGGCATGCAATACGTGCAACGAAGTGAACACTTCTCGGTGATCGAGACTCGCAGATCTCTGGCAACACGCCCGAACCTGTCGACCAGGAGATCCGTCTCGGGACGACCGGCGAGGGAGGCAGCGTCGAACCGCACGGTGGGAATTCCCATCGAGACCACTGTCATCACTTCACCAACTTCCGTATTGCTCCAGTATGACCGAAAGCCGTACTCCGTGTGTCGGACGGACCACACCGCCTAGGATCAAAACATGTCGAGGTTGTCGAGGTTACTGTCATGAGCGCGCGTTCGGTCGAGGAACACGCGTCGCACATCTCCGGATTGCTCACCGGCCTGCACACCCTCTCTCCGACGGCAGTTCCGACGGCAGAAGCGTTGGGGCGCATAACTTGCTCGGATATCGCATCGCCGGTAGACCTGCCACTCTTCCGCAACTCGCAGATGGACGGGTATGCCGTCGATGCTGCTTCTGTGGCCTCGGTTCCGACCACACTGACGGTTCGAGGCGTGATCGCCGCTGGAAGCGGAAAACCACCGAAACACCTTCCAGGATCGGCATTTCGCATCATGACCGGTGCTCCGCTCCCCGAGGGTGCCGACGCCGTTGTTCCGGTCGAGGACACAACGGGTGTCACCGAGCACGTCGTCACGATCGAACGGGGCAGGTCGGTAGGCGAATTCGTACGCGAACGTGGCAGCGACATCACCGCCGGAATGCTACTGGTCACGGCCGGAACGCACTTGGAACCTCGCCATATCGCCGCGCTGAGTGCTGTGGGCTTGGCCTCGCTCGACACCTACACGAAGCCACGGGTCGCGATAATTACGACGGGCGCCGAACTGAAAAGTGCCGGAACAACTCTCGAACCCGGTGAGATCTACGATTCCAACGGTCCAGCTTTGGCAACATTGGCCGAAGCCAACGGCGCCGATGTCGTATCCGTCGCCCGAAGCAGCGACGACCCCGCCGAGTTCCGCGAATTGCTCTCGTACGCAACCTCGGTCGCTGATCTGGTGTTCACCTCCGGCGGAGTGTCCATGGGCGACTTCGAGGTGGTGAAGGAAACTCTCACGCCTCTGGGAGCACACTTCGGCCACGTCGCAATGCAGCCGGGCGGTCCGCAAGGCACTGCAGTGGTGAACGAAGTGCCGGTACTGAGCTTCCCGGGCAACCCGGTGAGCACGATGGTCTCCTTCGAGGTCTTCGCACGGGGCGAACTGCGCCGGGCCGCGGGCCTGCCCGAGATCCCGCGCGAGCGACTCCCGTTGACTGCACCGCTGCGTTCGGTGGACGGCAAGCGGCAGTTCCTGCGGGCACGCAGAACTGCGGACGGAATCGAACTCGTTGCCGGACCCGGATCGCACCTTGTTGCAGCCATGGCGTGGGCCGACGTCCTGATCGACATCCCCGCCGCCGTGACCGAGCTCGGCGCGGGCGATCTCGTCGACGTCGTCCCGCTCTCGACTTCCTCAATTTGATTCACTCGATCTGATTCAAAGGACACTGATGACCGAATTGACACACGTCGACAGCGAGGGCCGAGCGCGCATGGTCGACGTCAGCGCCAAGGCCGAGACGACACGTATCGCCGTCGCTGCCGGCGAACTCGTCACGACCGCCGAGGTAGTTCGCCTCGTCCGCGCCGACGGCATGCCCAAGGCTGATGTCCTCACCACCGCGCGCATCGCCGGAATCGCCGGTGCGAAGAAGACCTCCGAACTGATCCCGCTGTGTCATCAACTCGCGCTCTCGTCGGTCAAGGTGGAATTCGGGTTCACCGAAACATCGATCACCGTCGAGGCGACGGCGAAGACTCGCGGACAGACCGGCGTCGAGATGGAAGCACTCACCGCCGTCGCGGTAGCCGGCCTGACCTTGCACGACATGGTCAAAGCGGTGGACCCCGGAGCTACCATGAACGGTGTTCGTCTGCTCACCAAAGACGGTGGTAAACGCGGACATTGGACCCGCGACACTCAGAACGCACAGACAGCTCCGGCGCACACCTTCACCTCGGCACGGTCCGCGACCGTCCTCGTGGCTTCCACCGGCGGTGCGAACGGCACCAGACCCGACACCACCGGACCCACGATCGCGACCTGGCTACGTGAACGGGACTTCGAGGTACGTGGACCGCTTGTGTACGCCGACGCAGACATCGCGGCGGGCATCGCTGACGCCAAGGAGGGCTCCCCGTCACTCGTCATCAGTACCGGCGGCACCGGGGCTTCCCCCACGGATGCCACCCCGGAAGCTACCCGGGCAGTCTTGACCCGTGAGTTGCCCGGCGTCGCAGAAGCGATCCGGACCAAGGGCCTCGAGAAGACACCGCACGCGTCGCTGAGCCGTGGTGTGGCAGGTCTCACAGGTACGACGGTCATCGTCAATCTTCCGGGTTCTCCCGGTGGAGTGAAGGACGGTCTCGCCGTCCTCGGACCCATCATCGATCACCTGCTCGCGCAGGTCGCAGGCGGAGGAGCGCACGATGAGTGAGCTATTGGCTCGGATCTCCGAGCAACCGATTCACGCAGACACCGTCGACGCCGCCGTTGCCGGTCCGAAGAACGGCGCTGTTGTGGTGTTCACGGGAACGGTGCGCAATCACGATGGAGGTCAAGCGGTTTCGGCGTTGGAGTACCAAGCGCATCCGGATGCCGAACGCTTCCTCCAGACGTGCTGCCAAGAGGTTGCGGCCTCGACCGGCCTGCCGGTTGCTGCGATCCATCGCGTCGGTCACCTCGAGATCGGTGATCTCGCACTGGTCGCCGCCGTCGCCGCGCCGCATCGAGCGGAGGCGTTTGCCGCGTGCGCCGAACTGGTGGAGCGCATCAAGCACGAGGTACCGATCTGGAAGCGGCAACACTTCGCGAACGGCGTCTCCGAATGGGTCGGGTTGTAGGTCGAACGCTCCGGGAAGGTAGAGTTGCGATCACTAGGTGCCTGAAATCGGGCATCCAGCGTCGTAGAACGCAAATTTTCTTGCTGAGTGCTCAATGCACCCGCTCTTCTTACGGCGAAGAAGCCTGCCGACCGGCAGCGCCGCCACCACTGTGCTTGATTGTTCGACCGGTTAATTCCCGTGTCGGCATCCGGGCACGAACACGTGCCCGAAAGGCTCTGAACACACTTGTCTGACATCTCTACGCCCGCTACCACCTTCGCAGCCCTCGGTGTGCGCGCACCGCTGGTGAAAGCTCTCGAAGACGGCGGAATCACTTCTCCGTTCCCGATCCAGATCGACACCCTCCCCGACACTCTCTCGGGGCGCGACGTACTGGGCCGCGGAAAGACCGGAAGCGGCAAGACCCTCGCGTTCTCCATCCCCATGGTCTCCCGCCTCGCCGGCGAACTGTCCGGAGGAAAGCGTCGTCCGGGTCGACCGCTCGGCCTGGTGCTCGCACCCACGCGTGAGCTCGCCACCCAGATCACCGCAACCCTCGAACCGTTGGCCGCCGCATACGACTTGCGCGTGACCACGATCTTCGGCGGTGTCTCGCAGCACCGCCAGGTTCAGGCTCTCAAGGCCGGAGTCGACATCGTCGTCGCATGCCCCGGTCGCCTCGAAGACCTCATGAAGCAGAAGTTCGTCAGTCTCGACGCCGTCGAGATCACCGTGCTCGACGAGGCCGACCACATGGCCGACCTCGGCTTCCTGCCCGTCGTCACCCGCATCCTCTCGTCCACCCCGCAGGACGGGCAGCGTCTACTGTTCTCGGCAACGCTGGACAACGGCGTCGACAAGCTCGTCAAGCGTTTCCTCAAGAACGAGGTCATGCATTCGGTCGACGAGGCCAACTCCCCCGTCGCCGCAATGACGCACCACGTGTTCGACGTCGACGGCGTCGAAGCCAAGAAGGCTCTGGTCGAGAAGCTCGCTTCCGGTACCGGTCGTCGCATCCTGTTCATGCGCACCAAGCACCAGGCTCGCAAGTTGGCTCGCCAGCTCACCGAGTCGGGCATCCCGTCCGTTGACCTTCACGGCAACCTCTCGCAGGCTGCTCGCGACCGTAACCTGGCGGCATTCTCCGCCGGTGAAGCGCGCGTCCTCGTCGCCACCGACGTCGCAGCGCGTGGCGTCCACGTCGACGACGTCGAGTTGGTCGTCCACGTCGATCCGCCGGCCGAGCACAAGGCTTACCTGCACCGCAGTGGTCGCACCGCTCGCGCAGGCAGCGCCGGCGACGTGGTCACCGTGGTTCTGCCCGAGCAGCGTAAGGATCTTGCGATCCTCATGCGCAAGGCAGCCATCAAGGTGACCCCGGTCCGTTCGACTGCCAACTCCGAGCACGTCGTCAAGTTGGTCGGCGACATCGCACCGCACGTCACGCCGGCTCCGAAGGCTCCTGCCCAGCCCAACGGCGGACGCGGACAGCGTCCCGCCGGCCAGGGTGGACGCGGCGGCGCAGCACGTTCGGGTCAGGCTCGCTCCGGACAGGGCGGTCAGTCACGCGGTGTTCGCACCGGCGGAGCTGCCCGTCAGGAACATGCCGGTGGTGGCGCTCGCCGTCCCCGCACCGGCGGCGGCGCTCGCACCGCAGGCTCCACCGGTGGCCGTCCCGCACGCTAGGCCCCCGGTACAACTCAATAGGTTTCGTAGTGGACAGCGTCGGCCAATGGCCGGCGCTGTCGCCATCCGAAGCGTTCGAGATCCGGAACCTGTTGAAACTCGGTCACCTTCCCGACGCACAGCCACGCAATGGGGCGAACGGGTGACGGAATGCCCATGAGTTCGGTGAGGTACTTCTCGTCGTAGAACGAAACCCAGCCGATGCCGATCTCCTCGGCTACCGCGGCGAGCCACAAATTCTGAATTGCCAGTACCGCCGAGAACAGTCCGGTGTCGTCGACGGTATGACGGCCGAGGATGTTCGGACCACCGCGCGACGGGTCGTAAGTGACGACGATGCCGGTACCGCTCTCGGCGATTCCCTCGATCTTGATGGGGTCGAACGTCGAGCGGCGATCCTCGGGCAAAGACTGCGCGAATTTCACCCGGGCATCGGCGACGTGTGCCGCGAAGGTGTCGAGCGTCTCCGGATTACGAACGACGACAAAATCCCACGGTTGCGTGTTTCCCACGCTCGGCGCGCGATGGGCGGCGTCGAGAATGCGCATCAGAGTTTCGTCGGGGACGATCTCTCCCGAGAACTCGGCGCGAACGTCTCGGCGTCGCCGAATCGCTTCGTACACGGATACAGCTGATTCACTCACGCCCCGACGGTATAGCGGTGCAATCCCAGCATGGCGTCGGGGTGCGGTTCGACCGTTTCTTCGCGCATGCAGGCGCGGAGCGCGCTGCCGACCGCCCCCGAATCCATCCCGGTGCCGATCACGACCAGTTGCGTGGTTCGAGGTTCGCCCGACTTCCATCGCAGCGGCGTGATCCGGACATGATCACCCACCGATTGGATCTCGAATTTTCCTGTGTAGCCCGGAATCTCGAAGTTCACGAAGCCCTTGATGCGGTAAACACCCGACGGCTGATTCTCGAGAAAGTGCGTCAGAGCCCTGGCATCGAGAGGCGTCTCCGATGCGAAATCAACCGATTCGTAGCGATGGTGCAGGTGATCGTGATGACACGAGCCGTCCTCGTGATCGTCGTCGTGCCCGTCGCGCAGGAGCTCGTCGAGGCTCAGTTGATCGCCCGGAGCCGGAGGGGTCACCTCGCCGGTATCGAACAACAGAGCGGGGTCTATCCGCGAGTGCGAGGTTTCCACCATCGGCGCTCGCGGATTCAACTCACGAATTTCGGCCGTGAATCGCTCGCGTTCGGCGACCGGAACGCTGTCGATCTTGTTGACTACCACCAGGTCTGCCAGGCGGACATGTTGATCGAGCTCGGGATGTTCGCGGCGAACGGTGGAGAAATTGGCTCCGTCGACCAGGACTACCAGGCCGCCGTAGACGACAGACGGGTTCTCACTTCCGAGGACGAGTCGAATCATGTTCCGCGGCTCGGCAAGCCCGCTGGCCTCGATGACGATCACGTCGATCCCGGACTGCCGGTGCGCCAACTTGTTCAGCATCTCGTCCATGTCCGAGACGTCGACAGCGCAGCACAAACAGCCGTTGCTGAGAGAGACCATCGAATCGACCTGACCGGCGACCATCATCGAGTCGATGTTGACGGATCCGAAGTCGTTGACGATCACGCCGATGCGTACACCGTCGTTGTTACGCAGAAGATGGTTGAGCAGCGTCGTCTTGCCCGAACCGAGAAAACCTGCGACGACTATTACGGGAATCTGCTTCTTCGCCACCACACAACCTTCCGAAACCACACGTACCGATCAGTGATCGTAGTGGAGTGTGGCTCCGGAAGGTTCACGCTGACAGCAGACTCACACCGTGCAGAGCGGACGGATGTCCGACGTGCCCTCGGTGGTCGGTGACGTCAGGATCGTGCATGCGTTGTATCCACGGGATTCGGCGACCCGGCGGATCTCACTCCAGCCTGCCGCGTCGATGACCGCCGACCGTGAGAGCACGAACCCGGAAAGCCTGAGCGGATCGCCCACCAGTGCCCACGAATAGTCGTCGGCAATGTAGGTGACGATGTAGTTGGGTGGGCCGTCCAAGCTTTCCTGTGAGGGCACCCCGGGGAAGCTCACATGCAACTGGGCACCCGTTGCTGGATCGGTAACTCGGGCATTCCCGACGATCTCGTTGGCTTGACCGGTCCACGTCGTACACGTGTTCTTCACGCTCACGTTCGTGGAATCGACAATCCCGTAACTCGCCCGGGTGTCCTTCGCGCACGCGAGGTTGAAGGGCTGAGGAATCGCCGCCACCTGGTTCCATTCCCCTACGTAGCGCGCGACGTCCAGGTTCGCCACCGGCTGCAAGGGTTCCCAGAGTGGGCTCGCGTGCGCAGTTCCCGAAAACATCGTCACTGCGGCGCACACTCCCGCAATCGCAATCGCACTTCGCCCCGACCACTTCATGTCACTGCTCCTCGTCTGTACAACGCTCGATCGGCATTGGTTCCTCAAGGCATTCGGAGCTGACGGACTGGAGGATGGGGCCGTATGTAAAACTACTTTTGGTTTGTTATGGACCTACTTCACAAACCTTATGTAGTCTTTGCTAAAAGATAGCTGAAAGTCGGACGGAGCTACTGTGATGAAGGTTGTCGACTTAGGTCTAGAACGCACTCGCTATGCAGTCATCGACGAGACGATCGAGTCGAGGTGGCGCCGAGTCACCTCTATGCAGCACGACGCCGTTGCCGTCGTGACCCCGCGCGACCGGATCACTTTCGCCGAACTCGAACTCCGGACCGACGCATTGGTCCGCGAACTTCGCCTACGTGGGTCACACGGGGCACGCCCGGTTGCGGTCGATCTCGAACCAACGGCCGAGTCGGTGCCCGCCATCCTCGCCACTCTGATTTCCGGTCGGCCCTTGGTCATGATCGACCCACAACTCCCCGAGGCCCGCCGAGCGCACATCATGAGCACCTCGGGTGCAGTCCCGCTGCAGTCGATACTCGACGAGTCTGCTGCGACGGGCTTCAGATTCGACAGCGCGTTGGAACCATCGAGTTCCGACCCTGCAATGATCGCGTTCACGTCAGGCACCAGCGGGGCGCCCAAGGGAGTCGTGTTGAGCCACTCCATGTGCCTGAACAAGGCCGACGAACTCGCCGCAGCAATCGACCTGCGACCCGACGATCACATCGGGAACCTGTTGCCCGTCAGTTTCGGAGCCGGAATCACGGCCCTGATCATGGGGCTTATGAACGGAGTCACGGTCTACTGCTGGGATCCACGTATCGACGGCGTCTCGGGAATCGACGACTGGCTGATCGAGAATTCGATCACGACCACGCACTGTGCGCCGTCCTTTCTGCGGGCGTGGTCGGATCTCGATTGCGATGCAGCAAATGATGATTCGATCGGTTCCCTACGCGTCGTCGTAACGTACGGGGAAGCAGTTCACGGCGAGGACTACGCGCGCCATCGCAGTCACGGCTTCGCTCGCGTCACGTACGTCAACTGGCTGGCCACCACCGAGACCGGTGTCGTCGCGTACAACGCGTTCCCACCACATTCCGAACTACCCGTCGGAGTGGTACCGGCCGGACGTGCTCGCGACGGCAAGGACGTACAGATCGTCGATGTGAACGGCGTGCCTCTCCCCGACGGAGAGATCGGAGAGATTCAGGTTGTCTCCAGTGATCTTGCCGACGGATACCACGGCGACCCGGATCGAACTGCAACACGATTCACGCGCCTGGGCGACGGAGTGAGCATCTACCGGACCGGTGACCGGGGCCGCATCGACGAACGCGGAGAACTGCAACTGCGGGGACGCGTCGACGACGCCGTCAAGATTCGGGGCTACCTGGTGGAACCGATGGAAGTCGAGGCGCATATTCGTCGAATTCCCGGCGTCGCCGATGTTTTCGTGGTCGTCGTCCTCGAGAACGATCGACCGGAGATCGTCGCCTACGTGGTCCTGACCAACACCGTGATGGCACGGTCGGGCGCCGAGATGCGGCGCGAACTGGCGACATATCTGCCGGCCTGGATGCTCCCCCGACATTTTCTTCTGATGCCGGCGTTGCCCCGCAACGAAAGAGGAAAGGTCGATCGAACAGCGCTGCCCTCCGTCGAGGTGCGGTCCACTCCACCGACTCTCGCCGGGCCCGCCGAATTGTGGTTGTCTTCGATCTGGGAGTCGATTCTCGGCGTCGACTCCATCGACCGTGAGGACGACTTCTTCGAACTCGGCGGCGACTCGCTTGCTTCAACCGAAGTGGTGGCAAAGATTCACGACATGTTCCGGATCCGGATCACGGCGGCGGAGTTCGCGGCCGCCAGTACCGTCAAAGACCTTGCAGCGCTGGTGGATCGGCGCAGAATCGATCCCGATGATCGCGTCTGTCACAACACGTTGGTTCCGCTGAAGCTCGAAGGGTCCGGGCGACCGCTGTTCATCATGAACGGAGCGGGGTGCCCATCGACGACGCTGTCCACCTTGTCGAAAGCGCTTCACACCGATCGGCCGGTTTACGCACTTCAGCCACATGGCTTCGAATCTCGCGGACTACCCGACCGGTCGGTGAAAGCAAGCGCCCGCCGTTTCATTTTCGAAATCAAGAAGATTCAGCCCACCGGGCCATACCTCCTCGCCGGATACTCGTACGGCGGCTACGTGGCGCTGGAAATGGCGACACAGCTGTCCGAGTCAGGTGACACTGTCGAACACGTCACCGTTCTCGACACCAGAATCTCCACCGAGGCTGCCGCACGACTGGCTGGTCGAGCGGGCATCACTTTGGCTCCGTCGATCGTCGACCTTGCACCACAACCATCCACCAATGCCCGCTGGAAGCCGACCAGACGCACCGTCGCGGCCATGTGGATCCGCACGCTGTTCGCCGGCATTCTGCAGTACCCGCCGGCCACCCAGTGGACCGTGTTCCTCTACATAGGAGGCCAGGCGCTCCGGAAGCATCGGATACGAGCATGCGCCGCGCCCGTCACCGTGATCCGTGGAGCCACCAACAACCGTGGACGCGAGATCTGGTCACTCATTGCCACGGGCTCACTGGATTTCGACGACGTCGACGCGTGCCACGAAGACGTCGTCCGCCAACCGTACGTCCGCAAGACTGCGGCGATCATCGATCGAGTCTGTGATCGAGCGTGACCAGCGCTGCTCATGTCCAGCTGTAGAAGAAAGAGCGGCGGGGAGTGAGTGCCCACTCGGTCGTCGACGAACACACTCGTTCCTTGACGAACGCACCCGCCCTGCCTGCGATGAACATGCCCGCTGCGTCGTCGACACGAGTGGTCCGCTGGAACACACCTCGCCGCCTCCCGAGACTGATGCACCGGCCTGCGAACTTCGGAGCCACCGGGCGCGGCGCGGAACCTTCGAGTCGATGCAGGATCGTCTCGGCCGCATGGATTCCCAAGGGAATCGCAGCCTGACAACTCATCCTCAGTGAAAGATCACCGACTGCGACAGCATCACCCGCACCGACGATGTTGGGGTGGGACGAGCATTCGAGTCGGTCGTCGACCTTCAGACGACCGAGACCGTCGACGGGAAGGCCACTTCGGCGCGCCAGCTCGGGGACCCCGAATTCTGTCGCGAGAATCGTGCAATCTGCCTCCACCCGTGCGCCTCCCGCAAGCTCGCAGGACGAACCGTCAATGCGTGTAACCCGGGATTCGGTGACGATGTCGACCCCAAGATCGGTCAATGTTCTGAGAATTGCAGATCGCGCACGCTCTGACAGATCCGGGGCCACGATTCCTCCGGTCACCAAAGTGATTCGGCTGCTTCGCTGCTCAGCCAATTCTGCGGCAGTCTCGATTCCGGTGAGACCGCCGCCGACAACGCAGACCGTAGCCTTCCCGTCGAGTGTCGCCAGTCTGGATTCGAGGCGAACCGCGTCCTCGAATTCGGAGACGCTGAACCCGTGCTCCGCCGCCCCGCCGATAGTGCTGGGTAACTGCCCACTTCCGACTGCGTAGACCAGATAGTCGTAGTCGAGCACACTGCCGTCGTCGAGGGTGAGCCTGCCGAGCGCCGCCTCGATCGTCGTCACCTCTCCGAAGACTCGGTGTGCCGCACGCGGTAGCGCCCTGTCGAACGAGACCGTCGCGTCGTAGCCAGCCGCGATCATCTGATGGAGCCTGATTCTTTGCACGAAGTGTGGGCGCGGATTCACGACGGTCACCGTGATGTCCGACCGAGTTCTCAGCAGTCGCTTCGCTGCCATGACGCCCGCATATCCTGCCCCGATTATCACCACGTGTGCACTCATGGTTCTCCGTTCCGCCAACGGTCCCCATGCTGAGAATGCACGGGATGATCAGGCCTCATCGCGGACGTTATTGAACATTGACGCCCTGGCGTTATGGCGGTCGACACATCTAGGCAGAACTGTGCTGCATGCAATAGAGACTCGAAAAACACAGAGTCGACAACACAACACTGGCTCGAATACAACAAATGCTCTGCACCGATTGGTGCAGAGCATTTGTTCGGGTGGAGCTAAGGGGACTCGAACCCCTGCGAAAACAGGGCGTATGCGCAGGTCAAGCCATGTTTATTGCGTCTTTCATGACTGTTGACGAAACCGGGCGACCAGCGGTTATGGACGACTATGTTGACGCGGTCAACACGATTTTCGTCGCATGTGCGTTCGATTAGATGCGGTTGCGCCAGCGGTCGGTTTGCGGGTCCGCACCGGAACACTCGGGGGTGCGGATCGTCTCACCGCAGCGCCGACAATAGTGCGTCCGATGACCACCGTTGTGTGCGGTTGGGCAGCCGCAGACTTCCCAACCGACGAGGCACGTGTTCGCCGCGAGCGGGTGCCCGTTCGGACACTTGCTCGGGGATCGTTCAGTCGACGGCACACCGAAAGTTTCGCACATCTGTTCGATGAGTGGTAGCGTCGGCTCTGTTGGCAGGAGACGGAAGGGAAGCCGTCAGTGATCGCCGCACCACAACTGAATAGTTCGATGCCCACCTGACTCATTCGGCAGCACAGGTGGGCATCGGCGCATCCGGAGACGCGAAATAGCCCCGACCTTTTTGAGGTCGGGGCTATTTCATGCACTAGCTGGGATGACACAGAGGGGACAGATGTTTAACCTTGCTATCATCCAACCGGACGTTCTCGACATTTCTGTCAACTGGAGTTGTTAGCCCATGTACAAGCAAAGCTTGGCCGTGGTCGTGCCTGTATACAACGAGGCTGACCACATCGAAGACTGCATCACCGCCATACTGAACCAAGGCGATCTAGTTGACGAGATTGTGATAGTCGACAACAACTCCACCGACGAGACAGCAACGATCGTTCACGCATTCAAGTCGCCGAAGATCCGCTATCTAGTCGAGCGCCGGCAGGGCGTTGTCCATGCCCGGAACGCTGGATTCGATACGGTTTCAACGGACATCATCGGCCGCATCGATGCCGACACCCGAGTCCATGACGGATGGGCGCAAGCAATACACGCCCATTTTGCCGACGCCGATTCTTCCGCCGCAGCCGGAGTCACACACATCTATGATTCCCCATTCACGTTCCTCCATCGCCTCGTCGTCAAACGACAGATCAAACGATTGCGGAACGAAACGAATCCTCAAGTATCCGCGGCGGTCGGAGCGAATATGGCCATCCGAACTTCCTCATGGATGTCCGTACGGCCACATTTGAGCGACCGCACGGACATCCACGAGGATCTGGACCTATCCTTTTGCCTTCGCAAAGAAGGTCACACCATCAGTCATCTACCCTCCATGCAGGCATCGGCATCCGCAAGACGCGGAGTCACACCGCCCAGAAAATACCTGCGGTATAACGGTGCCTCTCGCGCAGTAATCGAGCGTCACGGACTCATGAACCGCAGATTGAGTTTGATGATCACCGTCGACTCGATTGTTCACGCTTTGCTGTGGCCCGCATATAGAGTTTTCACGACCGTAAAGGCCCGCGAGTTGCCTATCATGTGATGCGGATGAAGGTTCCAGCTTCAATAACCGTGTTGTTGAACCCTGTTACGCTCGCCCAAACAGTGAGTTGGTCACCGCTCGTCACTGCAATATCTGTTGGAGCAATCGGGACCGTGTAAGTGCCGGTGTTTGCAGGCGCAACTACGGTTTGGGATGCCAGAACAGTGGATCCGCGGCGCACCTCGACCTTGTAGGTCTGGTTGAAGTATTGGCGTGTGAATACGACAGTGGCTTCGACCGTGGCGGTCTTTGTGCCAGATACGACCAGGGCATTGTTTGTGACGGTGCTGCCTGGATACCCCGGGTCGCTTCCCCACCCTGTGACCTGCACCGGAGTGGATGACGAAGATGTCGCAAATGTTCCAGACTTCGTCATGCCAGAGGGAGTGAAGTTGATCGCCTGGACAACAGGGTTCTTCGCCGACATCGTGACAGCGACAGACGGAACCGCCACAGTCGACGACGCGGTCACAACAGGCACCTTCGCAGACACGCCTACCGTGGCAACCGGAAGACTCACCGACGAGGTCGCGGTAACAACCGGGGCCTTCGCCGAAACAGTAATCGCAGCAACACCCACAGCAACTACTGCTGAACCTGTCGCAGTAACCACAGGCGCCGGAGTCGACATTGTCACAGCAACGACCGGGATCGCCGCTTCGAAGTGAGCCGCCACAGTAGGCGCAGGCGCCGACATCGTCACAGCAGCCGCAGGCACAGCGACAGTCGCATCCGCGCCGACCGCACCAACCGCAGGCAACGCCTGCATCGCGATCGTCACAACCTCCACAGACACATTCGCGTCAGCATGAACAACCGGCGCAGGAACAACCAACGTCATCGCCGCGGCCGGAATCGCTACCAACGCCGTCGCAGTCACACTCGGCGCGCCAGCAGACATCGCCATCGCAGCGACACCAACCGCCACCGACGACGACGCCGACACATCAGGTGCCGGCGCCGACATCACAACACCAATTCGGGGGACTGACACAAACGCCGACTTCGAACCGTCCCACACCAACCTGTCACCCAGATAGGCGCGGATCACAGGCTTCCCATCGAGGTACATCCCCGTGACAGCACGACCTCTGTTGTACAAGCCCATGGCAGCCGCCCTATGCAGTGGTGGAAGTGATGATTCCCGCGGCGTCCCAGGTGATGGTGAACTTGCCGGCGGTAGTCGATACGTCGCCACCGAGGTCGGCGTACGCGATCAGCGGGCGGGTCGCATCCGTTCCTGGGGTCCCGTCGTAGATGACTGCATACCGGGCGGTGATCGTCGAAGTGGACCATTCGAGGTCAGGTCCGTCGAGCACCAGGGTGTTCGTGCCCGCGGTGTAGTTCACGGTCGGGGTGGTCAACGTGAGCCCACCTGCCGTGTAACCGGTGCCCGTCACCTCGTTAGTGACCGACGACTTGTACTGGTGCACATCCTGATCCGGCGTGTACGCGCTCGTGCACAACATCACCTTGATCGTGTGCGAGGTCCAGTTGATTTCACCGTTGAATGCGGACTTCATTGCTGGTCCGTACAGCTTGGCGGTTGCGGCCATGAGGGGTCTCCTAGGACTCGAATGTCAGGTAGAGGGTGGCTGGGTCAGGGTTGGGGATCGCCGCGTATTCGGCGATGGTGAGGTCTTCGGCGCGCTGAATGCTGCCGCCGTTACGGATGAATCCCAACGCGCCCGGTTCGGGCGGTGGGGCGCCGGCGTCGATGAGCGGCCACAAACGGAAAGTCCCCGACTCGGCGGGGACTTCAATGGGGTAAACGTCATGCGTTGGATTGGATCTCGACCATCGGATCCCCACCCAGTACGGGCCAGGATCCAACGCCGGGGTTGTGAACAATCCAGTCGTCGCATTCACAGGGACCGTGGTGCGTGCGGGACCGAGGATCGCATCATGCGCCACACTGTCGCGGATGTCGCGGACCGTGAACACAATCTCCGCACCAACACCCAACTTCGCACCATCAGTCAAACGATCAGAAATAACAGGCATCGCTTCTCCTCATCACGCGATCGGCGGAGTGCCGGGATCGACAGTGCCCGGGTTCTGCACCTCGGACGAATGCTTCAACACACTCAAACCGGACCACTGAGAACCGCCGTAAAACCAGCGCCAACGACCCGTAAACAAATCCACCCGAACCGTGTAACCAGCAGACGGAGTCGTGAAAAACACGTTGTTCGACAACGTGATCTCACCATCACCACCATTGTTCGAGATCGCAGACTGATCCATCGAACGCCGGTAATACTCCGAACCATCCGGGGCCTTCACAACGATGTCCATGTACACCTTCGCGGAACCAGTGAAACCAGTACCGCGGGAACGGGTCTGCGCGAGAACCTGCCACAAACCCTTCGAGTCCAGGCGTTGAACTTTCTTGCCAGCCAACGCCGGATCCGACACCAACGTCACACCGACACTCGGGCCGACCTGCCGATCAAACGACATCGTCCGCATCCCCGGCTGATCCTGATCGAACGTGATGAACAAGTTTTGGGAAGCAACCCACGAGCCGTAACCGATGATGCCCTCAAGCACCTGCGCCCGGTTCTGTAGATCAAAGATGTAGGCGGCGTCTTGCATCGCTTTGTCGCTGATCGACTTCAACGGTCCAGGCCCGAAACCGCCGCCACCGAGGAACGCGTTCGCGATGTCGCCGAGCAGTTGGCCGATGTTCGCGAAGCCGGCGAAAATGTTGCTGAACCAGTTGTTTTTGAACGTCGACCAAATGTCCTGGTTCTTAGGCTTACCGGGAGGCAACTTCTCCATCAGCAATCACCCCGCTCAGATCGACATCGACGCTCACGCCTCTGCACACGCACCAACACAACCGTCAAAACCAACACCGAAACCGCGCACCCCGCATACAAAACAATGCGGATCACATCACGCCCCGGATACAACGAGTTCGACATCGCCGACGCAGCCACCTGAATCAACACCAGACACGTCAACACCTTCTCGGGCAACAACACCCGACCAACCTCGTTCGTCCACCACTTCGACCTAAACGCATAAATCAAAGTGAACGTGCACCACACCACCGTCAGCGCAACCAACAGCCAGTTACCGACTTCTCTGAGCATCATCGCCCTTCCATACTCAGCCGGAACAACTCACCGAAGTGGTTGCGCACCATCTGATCCTGAACACGCTGCCCGCGACGCTCATGGTCCGGGCGTGCACGACGAGACGCCGCCAACCGCTTATCCACTTCCAGCTCAAGCAACCGTGCCTCGGTGACCGCTTCGTTCTCGACGCGAGCGCGCCGGCGCCACCTCACGACGCCCCCTGAGCTGACTCTTTCCGCCACTCCTCCAGCAGCCGCGCCGACAGATCAGACGTGGCCGACAGCTTCGCGATGGTCTTCGCGTCCTCACCGTTCAGCGTCAACGCCTTGTCCAACGCCGACCGGAGATACGTATTCGCCTGACGCTCAGCATCCAACTGCTCACGATGCTGAGCGCCGACGACGAGGACACCTCTCGCGATCATCAGGAAGACACCGACGACGAACCCGACGACGACACCACCCTCAATCGGAAGCGCGGAAAAGAACTCCCCCATCACCCTTGCTTGCGGTGTCGGCCGACGTACTCGTCGAGTTCCGAAGCCTGCTGCGCGGTGATCGCATTCGGCACCAGCCACGCCGACACCGCAAACACACCCTGAATGCTGATCGCCAACACAACCTGCGCAGTACCCGAGATCGGCAACCCGACGAGGAGGACCAGCACGTTAGCGAGCAGGCCGACGACGTTCGCGATCGTCTTGCGGTTCTGCTTCACGAACGGAATGTTCTGCACATACGACTTCGCGAAACCATCCAAACCAGAATCAGCAGTCATCACTTGCCCTCCAGTTTGTCGAGACGCTTCCCGATGTCGGCGATCGCGTCGACAATCGTCTTGCCGCCCAACTGGGGCCAGCCACCGAACTGCCCGCGATCGCGCTGCTTCATTCCACACAGCTGCTCGCGGATGTCCTTCACATCGGACACAACCGCATCCATGTACGTCTTGAAAGTAGCGAAATCCATGTCACCCTCCTCGGGCTTCGTTGGGGTAGTAGGTGTTCCGTAAATCCCGAGATGGCCGGCGCGGAGCTTCGCAGCGAACGCCTCATTGCGTGCATCGCCCTCACGGAACGCCATCTGGTAATGCATCTCGTCAGCGCGGGACCAGTCGGCACCCCAGAAGACGGTGCCCTCGAACAGGCGAAGTCCCTCGCGGATCTTCGCGATCCGAGCGGCGGGCATCACACGCTGACCCCACGGATACTTCGGGGCATTCACGTCGACCGCGGTCCCGGACAGATGGTTCGAGTTAGCCACGTCGTTGGTGTTCGACCAACCCCACACTGGGGAGCCGATCTCTTCGACGTTGCGGTCGTACCAGAACAGCCATGCGCCGAGGATCGTCAGCGTCGCGCCTTTGCGGAGCGGCGCCGTGTCGACGAGGAATAGGTCTTTGATGCGGGGGATGTCGCACTCGTCGCGGTTGCACATGCGCCAACCGTTCTCGGAGTGGGTGTTCCCGTACGGGGTACGGAATGTCATGTGTTTCTCCTAGGTTGAGTTGGCGATAGCGCGGATGCTGCCGAAGATCGTCTGGACCTTCTTCAACACGCGCTCCCAGCCATCACCGACAGTGATGGCATCACCGAACGTGGTGACAGTCCGCATGCGTCCGTCTTCCTGCTCGGTGATCTTCACGTTCGACACGTGCTTCTCGATCACCACGCCGTCATCCCAGACGGTCATGATGTCGCCGACCTTGTAGCGGCGCTCGAAGTGAACTTCCACGCCGTCAATCACTTCGACGTCTTCTCCGAACGTGAAGCCGCGCCCATCCGCGCCGCCCTCGACGACCGTCAACCGGATCGCCTCGGAACCGGAATGCGCCTTCAACGCTGCCTGTCCAACGGCGAACCCATCCAGCGACCACGCGGACGTGTTGTCGCCGAACGCTTCACCGCGACCCATCGGGCCGAGATCCGCTTCGAGCTCGGGATCCCAGAACTGCTGGAATGCGAAGAACACGTTGTCGAACAGGTCGCCGATGATGTTGCCCAAACCGAGCCCTGGGAGGATCGCGTTCAGGATCAATTGCAGGGCGAAGTTTGCGCCCCACTCGATGACCTGATTCAGGATCTCGGGGGCCTTGCCGCCGATCACAACACGCGTTGCGTCCGCAGTCTTTTCGACCCGTTCGATCCATGCGATCTGATCACCATCAGAGCGCCACTGAAACTGGCGCCGGTCCCGCTTCGCGTGCGTGTTGAACACGAAACCTGGGTTTTGCAACTTCCCCCACTCGGACGGATTTGTCAGACCGAGGATGTTTCCGGGGTTGGTGAAGTTCAGGAAGTTGTCGGACGTGTAGTCCATGACGGATTGCAGCATCGAGAGGGTGTGCGTGTTGAAGACGTGCGGGGACGGCAACCCATCGGCCGGCGTCCACAAGTTGATGGACAAGCCGATCTCGTAGGTCTCGACGGTCTGCTTGAACAGTTCGTCGAGTTGGGTGAACCGGGCAGCCAACACGATCATGTCGTCTGGTGACTCGTGCACGATGTTCAGCAAGTCGTCGAGGGTGTCGATGTCGTCGAGGTCCGGCAACTCGGGTGTGGTTTTGCGGATCGGCAGAGCAGTCACGACCGGCGATCGGAGTCGTGTCATCACCTTCGACACGTACTTTTTCATCACCTGATCGGGTGGTCCCCAGTCAACGTCCTGCTTGCCGGTGATGTTCAACTGAATCTCAGGCGGCAGGGTGTTGTTCACCCATGCCAACGCCCGCAGCAGTTTGAACAGGTTCGAGACGCAGGTAAGTTTGATCGTCAACCTGCCTGGCGGGCCCGCGACTTGAGCCTCCATAACCCGCCCATCCCACGGGATTCCATTGTGGGTGGTGCGGATGTGGATGACTTTCCGCCGCGGGTGCGACAGGTACGACGCCATCGGATGATCGCCACGAATATAGATTTCCGCGGTGGTGGGAATCGCCCAATCCCACTCGAACGTGGTTCCCGCCATGTACGCACCCAACGGGCGCCATGACATCGCATCCGGTGAACCGACCTCGATCCGGAAACCTTTGACCTCGGTGGTGTTGGGGCGCGGGTATCCGGGGAGGGCGACAGTCATTTAGAAGCCCTCCCTGAATAGTTGCGGCAACGTCACTTTCACCGAGGTGTTGGTGTTGGTGCCTGTGCCTTGGATCGTGATGGGAACGGTGATTGGGCAGGCCGGGTTTCCGGGGATCTGCTTGTACCAGGCGCGGGCGATCCACGACCGATCGTTGCCGGCGCCGTCTTTGATGGAGAACCAGTTCGGGTCGGTGTTGATGGTCCACACGTCGCCGGCTGCGATGGTGGGCAGTGGGACGAGCTCGCCAGCCCAGCCGATCTTCGGCAGCGTGATGGGGCCGGTGATGACGATGTGTGGCCACACCGGCTCATCCGACTCCGATTCGATAGCGGCTGTTGCGAAGTCCGCGGCCTTGAAGGTCTTGACGGCAGGTCGCTTCCGCCACCACGTCTCATCCGACCGCAGCGTTGCCGGATCGTTCAGCTGAACCCCAGCATCCCTCAGTTGGCGTATGTCCATCGGCCCGAACTTCGTAGACAACCTCACGTACTGGAATTTCTCGCCACCAGTTTCGGTGATCGACCAGAAGGTGTGTATTTCTTTGCCGCGGCCCAGCGAGTGCCGCCACAGCTTCCCGAGCCGCAACGCGTCAGCCTTCGGGACAGGTCCGACCTTGCAGTCCAGCCCGATGAAGTTCGGCATGTCATTGCGGGCAACCCACGACACCCCAGCCTGACCTACATTCTTCTGGTCATCGTGTGTGAACTCGGCGCCCTCAGTACCTGTGGGTTCCGTACGAAACGAGACGGGACAGGCAGGATCGTTGAAATCCCACACTGTCCCGTCTGCGCATTCGAGGACATATCGCCTACTCATATGCCGCCCTTCAGGATGTTGATGTTCGCCATGCCCGAGTCGCGGTCGACGTTCACCTCAGCTCGGATCGGTTCACGGTTCTTGATCGCCAACAGGATCTGTTCGAGGACCGGCTGAATTTCCTTGGTCGCGTTCTCGAACCCCTTCTCCAACTGGGAGGAAGAGTTGCTGCCGGTGTCGAATTGTCCGGTGAACTTCCCGTCCGCATCGAACCCCGACGCGAGCGCGAATGCTGCACCCACACCGAACGCCGCAGCGTTATACGCAGAAGCCCTGCGACCATTCGCCGTCGTCGGCACCTTCAACCCCGGCTTCTCCCCCACATAGCCTCCGAAGCCTGTGAGTCCACCGTCAGCCATCGGCACCAACTCGTACCCGAACCGGCGTGCAGTCTCCCGAGTGATCGCGACTGAACGGGTGCGCTTCGACGGGGCGTGCGGAATGTAGGACTCTCCGCCTGTTCCCTTCTCCGCGAACCGAATCAAATCCGCACCATCGCTGTAGAGGCCGGCTTGGTCGGGGAGGTTCATGCCGCCGTTCTCGAACACCTTGAACCCGCCAGACCAGATCAGGTTCGGATCCTTCCCAGCAGCATCCGAGGTACCACCAGCCGGCGCCGACGACGGCGCCGACTCAGGCGCCGAATACGACGACGAAGACGATCCGGGCCAGTTGGTGACAAACACCCGCTGCCCATCAGTCGCCAACGCAGCACCCGAATCCGTCGTCCCAACAGTCATCTGACTGCCGTTACCGCGAGCATTCGACGCAGCGATAATCTCGTCCGCCTCAGCAGCCTTCACCGCATAATTCGAACCATCCGCAGTTCCCGACTGCTGCACCTTCTGCGCCGCCTCAGCCTCCGACATGCTGTTGTAGTCGAAGTCGTCGAGCTTGTCGTAAAACATGCCCGCAGCCCTGGTCGGATCCTTCCGGTCCTCCAACGTGCCCCAACCACCGTTATCGCGCTGCTGCATGATGCCGGCGTTATCGCCATCCATGCCGTGATCGAGGTTCTGCAAATCGGTTTCAGCGAGGGCGGTCATGACCGCGGCCTTGATGCCCTTATCGCTGATGCCGCGGCGCTTACCTTCCGCGATCACCTGATCAGCGATCTTCTCCCGCTCCGTCCGAGTATCCGGAGCAGCAGGAGCCGCATCCTTACCCGCACCAGACGGCGCACCCAACGGTTCCTTCGACGCCGCATGCACATGGTTCTCGTGCTGCTGCATCGTCGCCGCACCATAGAACGACGGGTCGACAATCTTCCCGTCCTTGATGTTCCGAGTGAACCGCGGATCCGAGTAGATCAACTCCGCCAGCTGCGACTGGTAGTTGTCGGCGAGGTAGTTCGCCCACGCCAACTGCTCATCGGTGTTGCCTGAGCCGTTGGAGTAGTCGACTGCCTTCCCTTGCCCGTGGTAGTCGTTGGTGTCCCGGTAGGACGAGGTGAGTTGGAGTCCTGGTGCGTGTTGGGATGCGATGCCGGTGAACGACTCGACGACACCACCATCAGCCATCTTGATAGCGTCAGGTCGAACAAGGCCGAATCCGAAGCGGCGAGCCACATCCTGCAAGATCGCCTCCGAACGTTTCCGCTTCGACGGCGCCCCCGGAATATAGGCTTCCCACTGCGTTTCACCTTCCGCGTACTGCACCGGACCAAGCGGCGACCGCGTGTAGATGCCCTGCCCGGAACCCTGCTGAATGTGTGCGGTGTCGATCATCCCGTCCGCACGAGTACGCACACTGCCATCAGCCTGCCGAAGCACAGGACCAACCGGCCCCTGCTGACCCGACGCATTGAAATCACGCTGAGCCTGCGCCGTCCGCTGCGTATCAACCAACACCACAAGATTGCGAGGCTGATTGATCCACGCACGAAGCGCAGCCTCCGTCTCATCAGTCGGAGCAGTGACCTTCACAGTCCCATCAGGCAGATTCTCGACCGTGAACCCAAGAGCCTTCAGATTGTCCTGTGCATCCTGCGTCAACGCTTGCGTGTGGACCGTCTTCGAGTCCGGGACACCGATGACCTTGTCCTTCAACACGTCCAACTCGTACTTGGCTTCTGGCATGCCAGGCTGTCGGATCGTGGTGTCCACGAACTCGGGCGTCAAACCAAGCGTCGCAAGGTAATCGACCGCCGCCTGATTGGACATGCCCGTCGCCATGACCTGCCCGAGAAGGGCGTCATAGTTTTCGTTGTACTGCCCAGTCAAAGCCTCGACGGTATTGCCTGCTTCCATACCCGTCTTGATCTGGGTTTGAAGCTTCTCCGCCATGCCTCTCAGGCCGTCGTCCATCTTGACCTGGGCCTCGTTGTTGCGATCGATCGAACCAGTCCAGTTCTCAATCTTGATCGCAGCACCATCAGCGCCAACACCGATATCAGCGATCGCCTTGTTGACCTTCGCCGACTCATCGTTGAACGCCGCCGACAGTTTCATGTCCCCGGCGAACTCGTTGAAACGGTTCTGAGCTTGATCGACAGCAGGCACCAACGTGTTATCCACGAAATCGGCGCCTTGATTCAGGCCATTCTTGATGCCCTCACCGGTCTTCTCGGCAGCGTCAGCCATCCCATTCAGCTTGTCCGACAGGCCACCAACACCCGCATCGAAACCAGGAATGACCAGGCTGATCACCGTCGACAAGGTGTCGAGGCCGCCGACCATGTCAGCGAGCGATCGAAGAATGCTGACCGACATGTCCGCGCCGGCACCCGCGAACTCAGCGAGCCCACGCATACCGTCAGCGACGAACCCGAGCACAGCCTTCGCACCCTCGAACGCACCATTGCCCACATCGATGAAAAACTCAATGACACCGGCGCGGTTGTTTGAGATGTTGTCAGCGAAGTCCTTGATGTACGGGCCGAATGCCTGCGCGAGAGCAGCTTTCATCCCATCCGATGCCACGCTGATGGAGTTCATTGCGCCCTGCACTGATGTGCCGGCGTTGTCGCCCATCACGTTGATCGCACGCCACGCCGCACCCTCATAATCGTTCAGGGCAGCGGTCGCGGTGGACAGGTCCATCGCGTACAGCGCTTCACCCAAGTCCTCGGACTGGGTGCCGAACAGTGCGACGGCGGCAGTAGCGCGCTCAGCCGGATCCTCGATGTTTCGGAGACCTTCGAGGACGATGCCCAAACCTTCGCGGGCATCCTCACCGCCCTTGGCGATCTTCGCAGTCATCTCCTCGGCGTTCTGGCCGATCGCGGCATAGCCCTCCGCGCTCGACTTCGAACCGTCGATCGCCCGGATACTGAACTCCTTCAACGCATCCGCTGCGAGGTCAGTGTCACGTGCGCCAGCCTTCAATGCCTGCGACATCAGGCCGATACCATCAGCCCCCGACAACCCGAGCTTCCGGAACTGGGTGCCGTACTCGTTGATTGTGTCCAGCCAGTCCTCACTGACATTGAGACCCATCTGAGAGCCTTTGACGATGAGGTCGAAAGCGTCCTGCGCATCGACAGCGAACCCCGTCTTAATGGCCTGGCCTGCGGCTTTCGCGACCGCGGGAATCTCGTCGCCGATGATCGTGGCGACACCGTCGAGGCTGTTGATCATCTTCTCGGCGTCACGTTGTGTTGCGGCCGGATCAAGTAGTCCGCTTGCGAGTGCTGCTTTCGCGGTCGCAAGGTTCCCTTCGACGGATTCGCCGAACGCGTCCGCGTAGGACTCACCTGCTGCGAGACCGAACTTCCGGGCCTGTCCTTCTGTGCCACCTGTCTGCGCCTGGAAGAGGTCTTGGTCCATCTCCTGCTGCATGCCGTCTTGGATGGCGGCAGCTAGGGCGGCGCCGGCTGCCAATCCGAGGACAGCGACACCGAGCAGAGAACCAGCGATCGGACCTGTCTTACCAGCCAAATCGCCTAGACGGTCAGAGAAACCGGCGAGAAACGATCCAGCAGTGTTGTGCCCTGCACTCGACGAAATGGCGCCACCAACCCGCGCCATACCCGACACCGCGGAACCCGCAGCGTCACCGATGCGGGACACACTTCGAGCTGCCTCGTCACTATTGTTGCCGAGCTGCCGAACTTCCTGATCGGCTTGCTGCGTGCTCTGCGCCATCCGCTCGGCCGCAGTTGTCGCCTGCCGCTGCGACACTGTGTAGGTGTCGATAGCTGCTTGCGCTCGGTCGATCGACCGGATCGCGTTGGAACGTGCCTGCTCTGCCTGACGTTCCGCAGTCGCAACCTGCTCAGCTGTTGAGCTCGAATCCTGCTGAATCTGCTGGTATCGACGTTCCGCTGTTGCTGCCGCCTCGCGTGCTGTGCCAGCGCGATTACGGGCCGTGATCATTGCCTGTTCGTTGCGTTCCACGTCGCGAGCCAACTGCGTGTATGACGCTGCTTGCCTGTTGGTGGCTTGCTGAACGGTCGCAGCTGAGGTGGTCGCGGCGTCGCCGAGCCGTGTCATTGCCCGTTCGGAGTTCTGCGCGCCTTGGATGAAGCGCGAGTCGTCCATTGTTAGTCGGGCTACCAGTTCGCCTACGTCAAGCGCCAAGGGTCAGCCCTCCAGTGTTCAGGTTTTCGGTTTGATCGTGGCGAGGAACTCGGTGGCCTGTTCGAGGTCGACGAGTTTGCCGAGTTGTGCGAGTGCCCAGTGCGCTTCGCCCATGTCGGCGGTGAAGCCGTAGTGGATGATTGCGGTGCGGCCGGCGTGGAAGATCATGGGCCAGGGCAGGTTGTCGGCGACCATCTCGTCGTAGACGCCGCCTGACCACAGTTCGGTTTCCGGGTCTATCTCGGCGCCGAGGATTTTCAGTGCCTCGAACACCTGCTCGACGGGCGGTACACCTTCCGCGATGACCTGTTTGCGGAGTCGTGCAGCCTCGGGCGCACCGGGCGCGGGCACGGTGTACGTCTTCCCGCGGATCGGTAACTTCAGATCCGGGTCGAAGAAAGTATCCAAATCCTTGTAAGCCATCAGACTGCTTTCGGGTGTAGGGCGTCCCAGAGGTTGGTGCCGGGGGTGGATGCGTAGTGGTCGATGCGCAGTTTCAGCCACCGCCACGTGCGGGCTTCGAGTAGCCCGGATTCGATGTCGTGACCGTTCGCATCCAAGTCGAGTTCGATTGCGTGCCAGTGGTTGAGGACATCAGTCCACGGCCGATCGACTGTTTCGTCGGACGGGGTTTTGCCGGGTGCCTGGTTGTACCAGTCTCGGACGCCGGTTACTTCGTCGTACGGGCCGCCGCCAGGATCATCCGGTCCATAGGTTCCCGGGGCTGAAAGATCTTGCGGGCTAGGGTCGCCCCCACTCTCGATTGGTTCGGGGGTGGGGGCAGGGGATTTCCCGCCAAGACTCCACCCGCCGACTCCCACACCTGTTGCGCCCGCTCAGGCTTCAAAACAAAGGCCATCGCAACGCGCCCAGCGAGAACGATCTTCGGCCACGAAACGCCGGCGTCGACCATTTCCTGATAGGTGTCGCCGAGAACGTAGATGATTTCGGCGCGTTCCTGCTCATCATCCAGCCGAACTTCTGAACTCAACAACATCATGATGTGCAGGCCTTGCTCGGCACTGCATGAAACCCGGAACTCGCGCCCACCGATAGGTAGCACGAGTTCCGGGTCCATGAGTTCTGCGAGGTCACGCATACAAGTGCAACCTTTCAGAAGGGGTGCTGGTTAGGCAGCGGCGATGGTGAGTGCGCCGCCTGTGAGGCCAGTGCCGTCGCCGGTCACAGTGCCGCCGGGGACAGTGACCGACCAGGTCGGTGCAGTGCCGGAGGTTGTGAAGTCCGCTGCCACGTAGCCATCGTCGAGGGCGACGAGAGCAGTCTTGATCGCAGCGGCGGTCGCGTTGTAGGCGAGAGCCGACGTGGTCTTGCCGTTCCACGTCAGGGTGAACGTGCCTGCGGTGGCAGCGCCAACGCCGACCGAGAACACCTGCGCGCCCGAAGGCACCAGCGGCTTCACGATGTCGCGGGGCTTGCCGCGACCCGACAGGGTGAAGCTGAACTCCTGCAACGCATTCGTGTCACCCGCAGCGCTGTCCGTCCACTTGACGGTGGTCTCCGCCTCGTGGGCGTCCGGCAGGGCATCACGACGGTAGATGCGGGCAGTGACGATGTTGTCGGCGCCGGTCTTGCGGCCCTTGCGGCGAAGCAGTGCCTGACCGGGATCGTCGACGAAGCCGGCAGTGTTCTCACCTTTGCGCTTGCCGCCGCCCTCGATGCGGAATGCGAGGCCGGTGACGATCTGCGACGCGAACCCTTCCGAGTCGATGTCGGAGTCGTCCTGTTCGGAGCCTTCGAAGATGGGTGCGACGGAGGAGAGTCCGCGGACTCGGAGGAAGCTGGTTCCGTCTTCGGTTACTTCGAGGATCCAGTCGCGTGCGAGTGTGGACGAAAGTGACTGTGTGGGTGCGGTCATGAGGTTGCTCCTGGGTTTGTGGTGATGGTGTACGAATCGGGGCGGGTGTAGCGGTTGTTCGCATCGGGGGCGATGGGGCCTGTGATGTGCCGGATGCAGGACAGGATGTTGACGCCCGCCCACACGGTGTTGCTGCGCTCATGCAGCCTGTCGTCGAGGGCGCGGAACACGCTGTCTGCCAACCTGTTGACGGTGCGAGGGTCACGGCCAGCTGCCCTGAATCGGAGTTGGACGTAGTAGTCGGGTGTCGCTGCGTCCCGTGTCCGGTCGTCGTTGTAGCTGTTGAGGAGGATCGCCGTGTCTGGTTTGTCGGGGAGTTGCCCGAAGAAGATCGCGGGGAGGCCTTCACCGACGTAGTTCGGTGCGTAGCGTGCGAGTCCGAGGTTGGTGAGGTGTTGGGCGAGGGCTTCGAGGAGTTCAACTGTGTCCGGTGCCCGAACGAGTGTCATCCGAGTTGCCTCCGTATCGCCTCAGCGAGGATCTGCCCGACGATCGGGGCTTTCGCGATGCACGCGTTCTCCAGGAACTTCGCCTCACCATCCTGATGGTGATATCCGAGTTCCTCGTGCTGCTTCGCGGCGTACGGCTTCGAGTAGTAGACGACTGCTTCGAATCCTTCTGCGGCTGTTGTGCAGTCGTTTCGGAGTTCGCCGGTTTCTTTCGGGGTGCGCTCGATTGACTCCTGCTTGATCACTTCGGCCGCGTCATGCAAGCCATCGGTAATCGCGGAGCGGATCGGCTGGATCGGAAAGTTCAGAGCAGTACTCATGCGATCACAGCCAAACCACAGCGGCGACGTTGATGCCCATATGCAATGCGTTGTCGAAGATGATCAAAAGCCAGAATGCCAACCATGTCGGGGTCTCCTCTGGATATCCAGTCGCGGTGTGACCAGGCCTGAACGCTTTTGGGCCGACCTGGTTCTTCAGCCATACGAGGTGGCGCGCCAACCTGTATCGGTCGATCACCGCGTGAGTTCCGACAATGACAGCCAGAGCCGCTAGGGACTGCGTGATCAACAGGAATGGAAGACCGTAAGTGACTGCGTGAACTATCGCGGGCCACCAATGCTTCGTCTTCTCCGTTGCCATCCAATGCGATTGGAAGACGTAGTCGCCCACGAGGTGAGCGACGAGAGTCAACGCGATGACGTTGGCGATGATCACGAGCACGCTCCTAGGTGAGGTCGATGCTGTAGAAGTTGGGGGTCAAACCGTTGCCGTCGTCATGGCGTTGCTCCGCCAACACCACAGCCGTGCGTCCACCAAACTCGGGCGGAAAAGTCACCAGCGAGCCGACAGGAATAAGTGCAGTGTTGACATGCATACTCACCCGCGCCTCGGAGATGACCTCCGAACCATCAGCGGCACGCACCAACTTGCGTTTCGTGGTGATCTTCCCGAGCACAGTCACCGCCGGATCGAACGCCGGCTCGTACGGACCTTCGCCCGCATGCCGCTGCACCGAAACCGGCCACACAAACCACGCCGCTGCGATCGCGTCAGCCGCATTCACGACCCCACCGCCTCACGAATCAGGAAATGCGCGTACGCAAGACCACGCCGATACCCGCGAGACTCAGTCAAATCATGATCCAGCTCAACCCGATCGCCACGAGACGCCGTGATCTCAGCGTCGATAGCGGCCAACGCCGCATCCATCGGGTTCACGACGACCTCACCAACGAACTAGCGAGACCTGCATTCCGCAGGATCGACACCGACAGTTCGCAGAGCCCGTTCAACGCTTCGGCGCGGGCAGCGTCCACCGTCGCAGCTGTCGTCGACAACGACGAACCATCAATGCTGGATGATGTGATCTGCACGTCGAAGCCACCGGCACCAGCAGCCGGATCCACCTTCAACGCCGACCACCGTTCAGCCTGCGCGCACGTCGCATCGCGCAACGCCTCCCGAATGTCGTCATCGACAGGGAGACCGCTCGGCTGGGTGTCGTAGATGTCGCAGCGACACGCGTTCGCGACCCGCGACGATGCGTGGCGTAGAAGTGAGGTTGCGTTGTCGGGTGCGGGCTCACCGAGCCATGCGGCCAGGTTGTCAGCATCGGCATAGACGAGCACGGTTACTCCTTCTCCAAGCCGATGACCGTCTTGACGGTCGCGACATCGGCCCCAGCCGAGAACAGGGAACCGGACGCGTCGCGCCGCAACTGCTCCACGATGATGCAATCCGGAAAGATCTGGACACGGCGTGTACCCGAAGTGGGGATGCCGAGGTGTTCAAGTGCGGCCATCAAGTCCCGCCGCTTGAATGTGGTGGGTAGATCAGACACGAAAACTCCTCGGGGTGTTGATGGTTGGTGCGCAGATCGCGCTGCTGCAAGGGGGAAAGGAACCCGGCGGTGAACCCCTCAAGCGGTCTTAACGTGGGTCTATGAGCCGTTGCCGGGCACGTAGAAACGCACCAACCATCAAGCGTTGGTCCCACCTGCCCCGAGCCGCACAGTGAGGCGACTCGGGGGGTGGGCATCAGGTGCTACGCGACAGCGAGGCCACGAAGCACACCGTGGGCGCGCTCGTTGCCGTACTTCAACCCGATCTCGCCGTAGATCTGCGTCTTGTCCGTCGCACCCGTCTTAGCGAGCTCTTCCTCGAAGAGGACGCCCTTGCCGGGGACGGATAGGAACACAGGTTCGATCTGCTCCAACGACAGGGCCACGATCGCGTCCTTCGGGAGAGCGCGGTCGACGACGATGTTCAGGTCACCGAAGTCAGTGACGATCCGATCGACCGCGACACCACCAATGGTGTGGCCCGTCGAAGTGCCGATCGAGCCGTTCACGTTCGATCCGTACGCAGTGGCGTACGCCTTCGTGATGCGCGTCTTCTGAATCGACGGCACGAACAGGGTGCGAGTCGCGCCCTGAGTCAGCCCGCCGTTGTCGAAGATGCCCTGTACGAAAGCGTTGATCCCGTCGATGCTCACACCAGCCGAGCCGGCGCCGGACACGCGCACGAACTTCGGTGCAGCGGTGCCGAGCGTGATCGCTGCACCACCGCGAGAAGCTGACACCTTGAACGTGTTCGCGGTCGGAGTGCCGGTCACGAAGTACGAACGATCCGCACGAACGCCAGTCGCCGCATCCACCTCGGTGAAAGCGATCTGGTCGCCCTCTGCGAGACCGTGAGCGGTCACAGTGACCGTGTCGGTTGCGGTAGCGGCGGTGACCTCAGCGACGGCGTACGACTTGTTCGTCTGGATCGACGACAGCAGACCACCCATGCGGCGGGCCTGCGTGTTGTCGGTCGGAACGAACTTCTTGCTGTGCCAGAACGAGTAGTTGGCGTCCATTGCGATCTGGGTGAGTGCCTGCTGCACCTGCCACGCATGCTCGTTCGCTACTGGGTTCCCGACACCGAGACCATCGCTGGAGTTGAACGGTGCGCTCTGTGCGGTCGCGACCTGAGCTGCTGTCGCAGACTTCGTGTAAGTCGTGCCGACAGCCTCGTGGAAGATCTGCACGACGTTCTTCACGTTCGCACGGACACGTGCCTCGGGGTTCGGGGCGTCGCCACCTTCCAGACGCGGACGAGACTCGGGGGCACGCAGATCCGCGGTCTGCCACTCGAACTCGGTGGCCCCGGTCTGCTTGCCGCCAGTGAGGCCACCCACAGCCGAAAGCAGAGGGGTGTCAGTCGGGGTGAGCTGAAACAGTTCACCGTGGTAGTTGGGAAGGTTGAAAGTGGTTCCGATACCGGTCAATCCGGCCATGGTGTTCTCCTGTGGGGGTTAGTTGGTGGCGTGCTGGCGCTGCTTGAGAGCGATCACCGTGGTGAAGTCACCTCGCGCCTGCGCTTCCTTGATCTGCTGTTCGATCGGCGCGGCCGCGGGGGCTCCCCCGACTGGGTTGCCGGACTTGCCGGCAGCAGCGGGTTTGGCTTCAGCGAGACGCTTCGCGACCTCAGCTACCTGGTCGGCGGGAAGCTTCGACAGGAGCGCGAGGTCCTTCTTGTCGGTGATGCCGTGTTCCATCGCGGCCTCGTAGACGGCGGCTTTCGCTTCCGCTGCTTCGGCGCGTGTCTTTTCGGCGTCGCGTTCCGCTTCGGCGCGCTGGGTGCCTTCGAGTTTGGCGAGGCGGTCCTTCTCCTGCGCCTTTTCGATGTCCGAGAGTTTCTTTTCCGCTTCCTTGCGGGCGGCGCGTTCGGCGTCGAGTGCCTTTTTGCCGCCTTCTCCGAGTTCTTCGGGCTTGCCGGTTTCGGTTGCCGTCGCGGCTGCCGTTTCCGTGGTCGCTGGTGCGGTGGTTTCGGTGGAAGTTTCGGTGGTGTTCTCTTCGGGCATCGTGTTCTCCTTGGTTGTGCTGCGTCGCGCAGCATCGATCGCCCGGAGACCATCGCGGTCAACGGGATTGGTTCCGCCATGCGGCGGGAAACTCTGGGGATCTATCAGCGTGTATTGGGAAAACCCGATAGATCAGCGTGCGCCGAGTCGTTCTCGGTTGAGCCGGCGCTTCAGGTCGTGTTGCGCGGTGTGAGCGGCGATCGCGGCTCGCTGCGCCTTCAACCGGGCAGCCAACTCGCGCTTCCTCGCTGGGGTGACTGCGACGGCCTGCTGCTTACGGGTGTCACGGATGTCCCGCTCCATCGCCCGCTGCTTCTGAGAAGCTGCGTACCCTGCCGGGTCTGGCTTGGTTTCGAACGTCCGCGACCCACCAGGGATGAACGCGCTGACAGCGTGTCCGCAGTTGTGTACAATTATGGAATCGGCTACATACCAACCACTTCCAGATTCGAGGTTGTACACATGCCCCGCAAACTCCCTCCGTTCGACATGGACGACCTGATCGGCCGCTACCAAGCCGGCGAGAGCATGAAGAGTCTCACGAGCATGTTCGACCTCAGTCCCTCGTACATCCGAAACCAGATGTCCAAGCGAGGCATTGCTCGCACCAGAGCCGAAGCCGACGCCCTCCGAAGTGCCAACGCAATCGGGCCCGACTGGACCACCGAGGCGATCCGACTCTACGAATCCGGCATGTCCCAAGCCGAGATCGGCGCTGTCGTCGGCAAGCATCAAGCCACCGTCTCCACCGTCCTCCGCAAGTACGCCGAGACCAGAGACGCCAGTGAAGCTGGAAGACTTCAGTGGGCCAAGCTGTCCCCGATCGAACGGCGACTGCAAACCCAAGCCGCTCACCACGCTGTCCGTGGCAAGACTCGAACGCTTGACGACCTCGAACGGCGTGCGCTCGGGAAGCAACTCGCTCAGTCTCACGCCACCGAACAAGAGCGGCACCTTGCGTCCGCCCTCAACAATCTCGGCATCGACACTGTGCTGCAACAAGCGGTCAGCAAATACAACCTGGACATCGGAGCCTCCCCCGTCGCCGTGGAACTGTTCGGCGGCGGCTGGCATGCTTACGGCCGTCACGCCGCTCGTATGCCTCAGCGCATCGAAGACATCGCCAATGCGGGCTGGAACATGCTGATCGTCTGGGACCTCAACTGGAAGTCCTTCGACCAGGCTGCCGTGGCGCATGACATTGCTGCCTACGTTGAGCAGTCCCGCCGCGACCCAACCTTCCGGCGTCAGTACCGGGTGATTTGGGGTGACGGAGAGTTCTACTCCGCTGGCAGTGTGGATGACGACCATCTCGCCCTCGTACCACCGACTGTCGCCAGCACGTATCCCGCTGGGAACTGAAACCAGGACGCCTGCCGGGAAGCAATTCGGGTGCTGGAAGCCTTTCGAGCGGGCTTCTCGCAGTGTGGCTTTGATCTTCACCTTCACTGCACGCCCGCCGGTCGCATTGGGCCGGATCACCGTTCCTGCCTCGCCATCCAACGAGAGGACTTGCCCTTCGTAGGGTTGGCATTGCGGTGCCGGATTGCTGTGCGAGGACACGACGATCAGGGTTTGACCGCGCTCCAACATCCGATCCGTATGCCCATCAATCAACTCTTGGTTGACGATGGTCCGCGACTTCATCTCGATATACGAGGCGAGGGACCAGTTGCGGCCGGCAGCATCTCGGAATCCGGTCACGCCACGTTTGGTGAGGATGTCGAGGGCTTGTTGTGCTGCATCCAGGCGTGTACCAGTCTGACCCGAATGGCGGGCGATGATCTGCGTTGTCACCTGCGAATGCAACTCCCCCGCAGCACCCGGAATCCGAGCAGTCACAGAAGAGAGCACCTGCTGCCCCGCGTAGATAGCGGCCCGAGTCTTCCGATCCCGAGCAGGTGTCACAGGCGGAACCGGCGGCACCTTCGGCAACGCCTTCAAGTCCTCGTCCGCAGCCTCCCTGCCCCGCTCCGCAGCACCCGCAACCGCACCCTCAACCAGTGCAGGCATCTGGGATTGCAACTGCAACGCCAACAACTGAGCCTGCTGCCGAAACCGCAACATCTCCGCCGGCTGCCGTGCTTCCCACTCTGGCGTGTCGATGCCCGCCACGATCGCTTCGGCGAGCATCGACATCAGAGCCAACTCGGCTTCGGTGTAGAGGTTGATGAGTTCGTCGGGGAGGCCTGCTGCTTCGGACGGGTCGAGCGCCATCGCCTACTCCTCAGCGGGTTTGACCTCATCGACCGGAGGTTCAGGCGGTTCAGGCGGGATGTTCGGGTCAGGATTCTGATCCGGAGGAAGCGACCCGAACGGCGAAGGAACCTGGTCCTTTTCGTCGATCCGCTTCACTTCCTCCTCGATCCGCTCCTCATCCCAGTCCTCATGCAGAAACGAGACTTTCGTGTGAGTCGACGCAGCACGACCGGCTTCCCAACCCTGAACCGTCCGAGACTTCGCCTCATCCGATTCACGAGCGAACTTCGGCCACTCGATCTCCAACTCCTCCGAAGGTGCAACACCCTTACCGGGGAACTTGGCGGCATCTATCTGCATGCAAATCGTCGCCAACGGACCGAGAGCAGCACCCCAATAGCGGGCCTTGCCCTTCGTGGTCTTGACCGTCAGTTCTTTCTTGCCCGTAGCCTCTGTCGCGGTCTGAGCGACCTCGTCGGACATGCCGAACGACACCGGGCTGTATCCGGTCGTCGACAAGACACGACGCAACAACAGTTCCGCGCCCTGATCATGCTCAAGTACCCGCAGCGCCGGTTGATGGAACTCGAACTTCGATTCGAGGTTGCCGTCGCCGCCGATGCCCTGCCCGACCTGTTGGAATATCTCCTGGTCCTCAGGGAGTGACACACCCCGGCCAGGGCCGTGGTTGGTGAGCAGTTGTTCGGAGGCGAACATGCGTGCCTGACCGATCCGGAACTCACGAGGCAGCGACGAATAGATCAGGTCGAGGCCTTGGAAGAGTGGGAACAGGTCCTGTCGGATGTCTGCCAGTCCGAGGTGTCGCAGTGTGGGGTCGTTGCGCCACTCCGGGTTCGGGAGCACGTTCGGGACGTATCGGGCAGCGAGTTCGTCGACGCCGAGGCTGACGTATCCGCCGGCCGTGTCATCGAAGCTGTCGAGTTCGATTCCCGCGGTGTCGGGGTGCGCTTGAAGGTCCATCGCTGTCCCGAGGTTCGTCGGTGTCCCCTTGTAGAGGGAGTGCAGGATGCGGCCCTTCTCGTACCGTTCCAGGTGCCGCCACACGTCCCGCTCATCCGACCCAGCGAGCTCCGACCAGAATGTGACAGCTTTCAAACGGCCCCAGGCGAACTCGGGGATTGCCTTGTCGACATCCACGAAATCGATCCACGCATTGTCGGCGACCGTGTCGTCCCATACGACCCGTTGATAGCAGCCACCCAACGCCGAGCACGATTCGAACGCGGTGAACAGGTCACCGTGGAAGGTGGGGGTGTTGAAGATCAGGTCCACGCGGTCTTGCAACGCCTTGTTGCCAGTGGGATCGATGATGGTGAGCGGTTCCGAACCTAGTTCCGATGCTGACAGTTTCGCGATGTCAGCGGGGATCGGGACGTGCAGCTTACGCGACGGCTTCGACGCGGACTCGGGTTTCCCGTACAGGAAGTCGGAGACCTTACCGACGACGCCGGCTTGTGCGAATGAACGACGGTTGGGGTTGGTGCGGTAGAAGTCGTCGAGTTTGAGTACGTCGCCTTCCCACCACACTTGTGATTCGCGGACTCGTGCGGAGACTTTCGCCAGCGCGGTCGGCGGCCACGCCATGTTCGCTTCGATCATGCGGCCACCCCTATTCGATTCGTTCATCAGGCAGGCGCGCTGCTGCATCGAGCGTTGGAATATGTGCCTGCCACATCGGGCGGGACGTTGAGACTGCGTAGCGGAGGGCATCGACAGCATGGTCGTTGAGTTTCACCGGCGAGTCCTCCCCTTTCTCTGCAGCCTTGGCATCCCACACGTAGCCGGGTATTTCGCCGAGCAGTTCGGTGCACGATGCGTGGATGAGTAGCTGCTCGGTGGAGAACAAGGATGCGACGAGTCCGATGCCGGCGCCGACCTTGTTCGATGCGTTGAAGTAGTTGTCGAATCCGTCGCGCTGCAACTGCACTTTGAAGACAGCGGCAGCGGGGTCGATGTACAAGTATTCGGGGGCATCGGTGCTGATGAACTGACGGAGGCTGCGCGAGTGATCGGTGGTGGTGCCTGAGCCTGGCGCCCATTCGGCCATTGCGTACAGCTTGTTGTCGACACCCAGGCCGAGTTTGATTCCTCGGGTTGGGTTGGTGGTGCCGTAGTCGATGCCGACACCGAGGATGCGTTGCATCTCAGGTAGTCGGTCGACGACATGACGTGCGGGATCGAACGATTCGTAGATGACACCATCCGCCATCGTCCACAAGCCTTTGATGAATCGGTCGTGCCACATGCCTGTGTACTGCGCCTGCAAACCTTCGATGTATCCGTCTGGAAGGTATGCCCGGTTGTCTTCGAGTTCGAAGTGGAACACCTTGTGTCCGCGTTCGTCTGCGCGGTCGATGTATCCGGTCTTGAGCCAGTTCCTTGGCCCATCAGGGTTGGTGGTTGTGAAGATCCGTGCGCCTGGCACAGACATGCGGGCGACGAGCTGGTTGAAGAACTCTTCGGCCACCAGCGTTGTTTCGTCGACGTATGCGAGGCAGATGGTCATACCGCGGATAGCTGCTTCAGCTCGAACATCGGATGCGCCGATGACGTGCACTGTGCGGCCGAAGATGTCCGCTGTCGGTGCGCCACGGTTGTAACGCACATGCTGCGCCATCACGCCGTACATGTTGTTGTCCTGCAACGGTCCGATCAGGTTCCGGAAGATGGTGTCGCGTGTCCGTCCGATGACCACGATCTCACCCTGCTCGGGGGCGTTCGCGACTCCGACGAGAAAAGCCAACAGGGATCCGACTGTTTTCCCGGATCGGACAGCGCCATGCCAGATGTTGACTCGGCCTTTCGAGGCATCAGCATCAGCGTGAGCGAAAGACTCCAGTTGCTTCTGAGACATCCGCAGACCGTTGAGCGCCATCAGTTATTCCTTTTCGTCGGCTAGTTTCTTCACCTGCTCGAACAGTTCGTTGAGCATCGACTTCGCGACGTCAGCGTCTTGGCCGGCACCCATGCGGGTCAGGTTTTCGTGGGACTTGATGAGGCGTTCGACTGCGGCGGTGAATTCAGCGACGGCTTTCGCGTCTGGCAGGTCGAGGATCTCGGTCACTGGCCCGTGTGGTGTGGAGACGATGACGGTGTACTGGTCCCAGATGCGTTCGCGGATGTTTATGGCGTCGGCTAGGACTGCGGCTGCGAGTTGCGCACGCGCCTGCGCGGACCTGTCAGCATTTTTCTGGCGCATTGCTTCGATGGCGGGGCTTGGTTCTTGCCAGAGTATTCCGAGTCGTTTTGCTCTTCGGCTGATGTCTGGTCTGGTGCATCCGATTTGGTCGGCTGCTTGTTGTTGGGTTTTTCCGAGTGCGTGGTGTTCTCGGAGTGTGGAGTCTTGTTCGGGTGTCCATTCCCATCGGGGCATTGTTCACCTCGTTTGGGGTGGTTATGTGCGTGTGTTGTGGATGTCTGTCAGGATTCGGTTGCGTTGGTCGAGGAGGGTGTCGATGGCGTTTGGGTTGCCTGCGCGTCGTGCTTGTTCGAGGTCCCATTCGTTTTGGTCGAGTTGGTCTTGGAGTGATTGCATTAGTGCCACCTCCACATGCGCCAGATTCCGGTGATTGCCCAGATGAGTAGGTCGCGGCTGGGCATTAGATGACCCAGAAGTTGATGAGCGCCCACGCGATGCGGATGGCTTCGATCAGGTCCAGGATTGTTTGCATCGGGCCTCCTGAAGTTGGTCCCCGGACGTGCACCCATGCCGAGTGGTGATTGCGGGTTGCTCCATCCGGGGGTTGCTGCACGTCCCTCACAAGGGGGCGCCGTTGTCTCAGGTCCGGCGCGGTGTGCAGCAAGTACACGAAACGCGACACCCGAGTTGTGATTGTCAGGTGTCGCGTACGCGCATAGCGTATCAGATGTTCATCCGTAAGCGTGCATAACTATGCAATCTTGTATGCGCGTCGGATGGATGCTGTTGCGTTTGAGATGAGTGTGTCGATGGTGTCGGCTTCGCTGTCTCCGATTTCTCGGGTGAATGGTTCGAGTTCGATGGTGATGTCTCCGAGTTGGGCGGACTTCACGGTGATGCTGATTGATGTCATCCTGCGATCCTGTTTCGTTGGGGTGTTGCGTAGTGGGCGTTGAGGATGTCGCCGAGTGTGTAGATAGGGGTTTTCTTGTCCGCGTAGCGGACCGGCACGATTTTGTGCTTTTCGGCGAGGTGGTTGATGCGTCGGATGGTGAGGCCTTGGGCGCCGATGTGTTTGGCGAGGGTGGCGATGCCTCGGGCGTTGAGTTGTTCGGCGTGTGCTTGGGCGAGGCGTTGTGGGTTGGGTTTGGGGATGGGTTGGAGGTGGCTTCGTCCGGATGCGTTGCGTGCGTGCCGGATTTCCGAAGTGATGTCGTGGTGTGCGCTTTCGCTGCCTTCGGTGGCTGCGAGGAGAAGTAGGTGTCGGCGAAGGAATGCTGCTGGGGTTTTGATGCCGCCGTTGGGTGGGTTGATGTTTCGGGTGTTGGCGAGCCAGTAGGCCCAGCCTTCGAGGCAGATGGCGAGTCGGTCGGCGGCGTCGAGGGCTGCGACGTTGAACGGCAAGGGTTGGGGGCGATCCCCTGTAGATACTTTGGGGTTCCAGTTGGCGGTGGCGATGCGGGGTTTCATTGCTTCGTGGAGGTCGTCGCAGATGTCGGGGGCATCTGCTAACGCGTCGTCGAGTTCGACTTGCTCCTGTTTTGGGATGAACCAGTGTTCAGTCACGGTGTCCTCCGATGCGGTGGCGTGCGCGGTCGTGGCAGGGTCGGCAGCGTCCTCGTGCGCCGTGTGGGGTGTGGCCTTCGATGCGTCGGGTTCGGGGCGCCATGGGGGTTCCGCATTCTAGGCAGGGTTGTCCGATGTCGATTCCGATGCGTCCGCCTGCCCCGGGGAGTGTTGCGAGGAGTTCGGCGAGGTGTGGGTCTCGTTTGAGTGGTGGCCGGCCGGGGATGGATCGGGCGTAGGCGTCGAGGGCTTTGGAGTCTGCGGGAGTCCATTCGAGGAGGTCAGTGGTCACCGGCGTGTTCCTTGATGATGGGGAGGATGGTGGGTAGGACCCATGCGCTGTAGGCCTGGATGATGCGGTCTTGGTTGGTTTTGGTTTGTGTTTTGAATTGTGTTGCGCTGTTTGGGTTGCGGAGGATTTCGTTGCGGGCCGCGGTTTGCAGTGCTTCGCGCAGTTGGGTTTCGAGGCTCATCCCGCCTCCCCCGGAGCGAAGAGGACGGTCGCGGGGAGGGTGGGTGCGGGCGTCCAACTTGTGCCGGGTGTCATCCATTCCGTCATAGATTCATCCGGCGGTGACCACTTCTCGTAAACGTCACCCAGTGAGTCCCGTATCACCGATTCGTGAGGCAGCGCATCCAACTCGGCGGCGCTGTTCACCGTGCGAGGCTTCAGTGCCTCAATCTTCTCGATGCACTCTTCCAGTTGGTAGGTCAGTTGTCCGGGCTTGCATCCGAGTGCGCGGCTGATGTACTGCTGCCAGCCGATTGCGCTCCGTTCCAGTTCGTCCCTCGCGGGTGTGGCCTGTGATCGGATCTCACTCACAACGACTCCTCAGAAGGCTTGGGTGTGATGTCCCTCGTCACGCACAGTGGAATCCCGAACCTGCACTGCTCGGATATGCAGCCCCAGGTTTTATCCGGGTCGATACACACGGTCTCGCTCATTGCTGTTCCCCTTCCAAAGCTGCGCGGACCGATGCGACATGCGCGTCGAACTCCACATACGGATCAACACCCTTGCCGCACTTGTAACTCACCCACGAGCCGCACGAGCATGCGATGTGATCGCTGCACTCAAGCTTGAGGCTCATCGGCACAACGCCATTCGGTCGGTGCGCTGCGATGAGGTCGGTCAACCCCGGATCAGGCGCGGTCACGACGACACCTCGTCATACGTCGCGGCGAACACGTCGGGTCTGCAGGGGTAAAACTCGCCCTGGACGCCCTTAATGATCCAGTCACCCTCGCGGACGTTCACCCAGGTGTCGTGCAGCCGATCGCGGATGACGGCGCTGTAGCCTTCCTTGCGACGCTGGTCGACCTCGTTGCCGGGAATCGGCTCTAAATCCTCGTCGTAGCAGTTGAATACCTCGTAGGAGTCATCTTCGCCGAGGACCATGAAGTCGGTGGCGACCATGTGTGGTGTGCCATCTTCCTTGCGGGAGACG
Source organism: Rhodococcus sp. MT28 (assembly GCF_058792695.1). Classification (NCBI taxonomy): domain Bacteria; kingdom Bacillati; phylum Actinomycetota; class Actinomycetes; order Mycobacteriales; family Nocardiaceae; genus Rhodococcus; species Rhodococcus sp. MT28. The sequence goes on along the minus strand of NZ_JBXAFD010000005.1, from coordinate 438,718 downwards.
ACGAACTCCGTCCACTCCCACAGTGCGTCGGCGGTCTCATATCCGCCGTCCCACTGCATTGCCTGGACCTCGACGGGCTTCTTGCGGAATGTCTTCTCGGTCATGGTGTCTCCAATGCTTCGATGGTCGGGCAGGGCCAGTTCGTTCCGCAGCAATCGCAGTAGTCGTCTTCGCCGTAGCCCTGGTTGGATTTCGTGTGCAGTGCTTGGACTCGCTCGACAGCCGCAACCAGGGCCGGTAGTGCAGTCCGGGCGTGAGCAATGAACTCCGCATCGGCAGGACGGACGATCAGCTTCTGTGGTCCACGGACAGCGCTCTCGTCGTCAGGCTCGATCACATACGGTGCCGATGATGCCGCGTCCAGCCAGTTGTCGTCGTCCCAGAACCACGGTGCTGGTGTTGCTGCTGCCTCCAGCGCTTTCGTGTGCTCAACATCCACCCCAGTCACGAGGTCACCTCGTCATTCGAGTGCTGCTCGGCGCACAGTCGCATCACCAGCGCGCATTGCCACTCCGACAGCGACTTCCGCTCTTCACGCGCCGACCGCAAATTGTCGGCAGATGCACGAGCAGCCGCAGCGATACCATCCGATCCAGGATTGCCAAGCGGCCATACCCTCCACCTTCCAAGTGGCCCGTTGTGCCGGTAGTCATGCCATTGCTCCCATGCGGGCAGGCAGTCTTCGCAGAGGCTCATGCTCACCCCTCCTCGGCTGCAACGAACGGGGCGTACTTCCGGTTGATGTACGTGGTCGGGAGGATCGCCGTTTCGGGGGTGACCCAGTTGTCGCCATCCCATTCCCATATGTCGCCATCGCGATCGGTGAGTCGGCCAACGGTTTTCGGTACGTCTTCGATGCGATCCCACGGCCCTTCGAGCGTCTGCGGTCCGGTTTCGGTGGGGGCAGGGACAACCGGCGAGGAGGCGTAGTAAGCGCGGGCTATTTCCGCCGCGCAACGTAGGTAATCGCGTTCCTTCTCGTCGAATTCATCCCATCCGCCTTCCCAAATCAGTGCCATGCGCTTGGCGAGTTCGTCGGGGTCTCGTCCCTCCGCTTTCGTCTCCTCCTCGGCGGGTTCGGCAGGGGCGGGAGTGGTCATCCAATGTTGAGCGCCGCACACGCAGCCAGGGTCGTGGTTGTCGTTCTGGCATTCGTCGGCAGGGTCGAAGCGTCGTGGCTCCTGCGCGACAGCAGCGAGATTCGGGGCTTCCTCGGCGGGTTCGGTTGCCGGGAAGCGGACAGCGAGCCTGTACGCAGCCTCCCGGCTCGCAATGTTGCCGTACTGCATGGCACAGTTCGACACCGTTTGGACGTCCGCCCACTCCTCGGCGGTGAGCGACATCCCGCCGGCAGGGATGAGACGGCCAGTGGACTGGAGTTCAGCAAGAAGGTCGATCTGAGCTTGAAGCACGGCTCCGAGGTTTGCGATCATGGCGTCGGGCATCTGCATCTGGACGCCAATGGCGGCGCCGAGCTTCTCGAAGGTTTCGCGGATGATGTCTTCGCCGTTGTTGCTCATGGTGTGGGCTCGATTCGAATCTCGATGCGCGGGTTTTCGCGGTCCAGGAGGATGGTGTTTCCGCCGTCGATGACGTGATGGGTGTTGTCATCTGGGAACACTTTGTTCATGACGAGGGCGTCGAGCATGGCTTTGCGGAAGGCTCCGAGTCCGTCTACGTCGCGGCGAATCTTGTTGGGCGCGTATTGGATGATGCTGACTGTCGCCTGGTTGAGGGTGGGTATGGGTGTGGTTTGGAGTGCGGCTTTGATTTGCCATTGGATGCGGCGTTTCGCGGCTGTTTGTTTGCGGTAGTGGGCGCGCTCGTATTCGTTCATGGTGAGCGGTGGCCGGCCGGGGTGGTGGGTGTCGATGATGGTGAGGGTGTGGGTCATCGGCGTGCCTTGTCGAGTTCGGCGTGCGCTTGGGTGCAGGCTTCGCAGCGGCATTGGTAGCAGATGTAGCTGTTGTCGGTGCCGTGTGGTGCGTTGGGGTGGTAGGGGCGCCCGTTGTAGGTGATGCGTTGGATGCGGAGGCGGGCGCGGGATATTGCGGTGTTTTGTGCTTTGGTGCGTACGGGTGTGGCGGTGATGGTGTCGATGATCTGTTGGAGGTTCGGTCGGTCGTAGCAGACGGTGCAGAGGGTTCCTACGCCGTCGATGCGGCCGCGGGTGAGTCCGCGGGGTTGGTGGCATTCGGTGCAGGGTTCGATGTGGGGTGGGGTGGGTGTTGTTGGGGGTAGTGGTGTGGGTCGTCGTGGTGGTGTGGTGCGCCGGTTCGCGACTTTTGGCGCGGGGCGTCGGGTGCGGCGTTCGCGTTTGCGGTCTTCGGCGAGGAGTTGTTGGACGGTGGGTGAGAGTTCTATGGGTGGTAGGGCTTTCGGGATCATGAGGCGGTCGGCTTCGCGCATTTCGCGTCGGCAGGGCCCGCATTGGCCGCACAAGCCTGTGGGGCAGGATTGGGTGGAGAGGCTGGTTGCGATCATTTCCCTGCCGCCTGTTCGTGGGCTCGGTCCCATGCGTCGTTGTCTTCCCAGCGGTCGAGGGTGACGGGGTCGTCTAGTCCGTCGTCGTTGTCGAAGTGCGCCATCAGAACTCACCTACGAGCTTGCTGAAGTCCCGTTGGCTGATGTTGCTGGTGTTCGCGGTCATCTGCGCCTGTTGCAGGTCGGTGCGGGCTTTCGCCAACTGCTTCCGCGCCTGCTGTGCGGCGTCGACGAGGGCGTCCCGTTCCTGCGGCCCAATCCAACCCAAATCGAGGGCGGCTTTCGCGTTGTCGTCGCCGATCTTCGCGGCGAGCGTGGCGAGTTCTTCGAGGTAAGTGCTCATGCGATGGCCGCCTTTGCGATTTCGAGTTCTTCCTCCAGCTCGTACACGCGAGCTTCAGCACTATCGCGTTCCTGCTGGCAGTCGAACAGTGCTTCGTCGAGATCGGAAACCTGCGCTTCGAGTTCTTCGATCTTGTCGAGTTGTTCGTCGGAGGCGGTGCGGATTTCGTCGAGCGCTCGTGTCACGAGGTCGAGGTTGACGTTGATGCTCATGCTGCGTATCCGTTCAGGTATCCGGTGAGGGTGTAGGCGAAGGTGATGCATAGTCCGGTGAGGGTGACGGCGACGTAGGTTCGTCCGCGCCACAACTTGCGGCGTTCCAACCGTTCGTGCCGGCCGGTGTAGTCGTCCATGAGTGCGAGGGATTCGAGCCGGTCGCAATGCGAGGCAAGGGATCTCACAGTCGGCCCCCATTGGTGTCGAGCTGCGTCAGGCAGTCCTCGCACACGAAATAGTCACCGAATCCGGGATCCGTGTACGCACTGAGGTTGATGGAGGTGCAGTTGCCGCACACCGGAGCATTCACAGCGCGGGCAGAGGCGATGAGTTCAAGCGCGGGCACACCAGTCCGGTGCCGGCCACGCGAACGAAAAGTGAGAACAGTCATGACATTCCTTCCGATTTTTGGTCCCGCTGCAACGGGATGCTCCAACTGTAGACAATCATCATGCGTCACGCAAGACGCATGACTCACACGGTAAAAGGATTTACCGCCTGGCGTCTTGCGTCCTACGTGACAGTTGCCCGCTCTCAGTAAGCCGCCAGCGGGCGAACGAGCATGATCCGGCACATCCACCCCGACGAGCACCTTCGGATCGCCAAAATTCGTTTCAGCCCCACTTTCCGCAAATCTGATCATTTCTTCGCCGCTGCCATCCGCTCAACGGCCTCAGCCACACCAACCCGAGGCTGCAACGCCAACCGAACCTGCACACGAGAGAACAACTCCGCACGCTGCTGCTCGGACAAATCGATCGCCGGGGAACGACCCAACGCCACCCGACGAACATGCTTCTGCGCCAGCGGCGGCGGAAACCCCATGTCCTCCAGCTCGTACGCCATCGTCAACATCTGATCCCGCTGCTCATCGTCGAGCGCACCCAGAGCCTCGAAGTACGCGGCACGCGCATGGTTGACGATCGACGCCGGCAACGGCCGGAACCCTTCATCTTCGATCCTGTACGCCCGTGCCACACCAGCGAGCAAGTCCTCGCGGCTCAGATGCGAACCGGCGAAGACTTCGGCCCACGCCTTGACGAGAGCTTCGCCGGGGTTCGGGAACCACGGATCGTTCGCGGCGCACTTCGCCAGCACCAACGCTGACGTTTCGATCCACTCGTTCATGCGAGTTCCTTCCTGGTGTTCGGGTTGGCGAAGGCGAGGAAGCCTTGGACTTTCTCGTCGGACTTCGATGTCGGTGTGGTCGCTGGGGTCGCTGCCCGGTTCGCGGACTTGTGAACGAATCCGGGAATCATCGATGGGGCTGTCATCGGCGACGCTGCCCAGTCCTGGATCCCTGCTTCGATCTGCTCCCGACTCACCCCTGACTTGAGGCATCCGTCGACAGCTTGAGCGATCTTCGAAATCAAATCGCCCGGGACTGGCGACGGGCAGGACTCCGAGTAGGCCCTGGCGATCAGATGCGCCTCAGCGGAGTGCGCTGTCCCATTGAGATGTTCGGCGATGTCTCGCACTCCCCGTGGTCTCGCCTGCGCGTCTCTTAGGTGAGGTGAACTACTTACGTAAGTAAGTAGTTCTTTCTCTTTCTCTATCTCTATCTCTATCTCTGCTTGATTCTGCTTGAGGTCCTGCTTAGCAGCTGCTAGCCCGTCTGCTTGCGTTTCGTTGGCATGAGCCCGGTTCGCTGCCCTGGCCTTGCCTCCCTTCTGACCTGCGGCAATCTTCTCATTTCGAGACTTTTCGATCTCCGCAATGGTCTGATTATGTTCGGCATAGTCGTGAACAATCGCGACATTTTTTGATGCAACAATCGTGATCGCTCCGCAAGATTCCACCGAAATTCTGTTGCGCTTTGTTCCCATCTTCACCCACACAGGCAGGGGTAGATTGCCGTCGTTGGGGTACTCACGGCAGTGCATGATGGCTTTCACGATCAACCACTTCTGCCCGTCCGTGAGGTTGATGTACTTCGGATTGCGGTCCATATCCACCGCCAGATTGATATAGATCCGCTTGTCTTTGGGCACGGTGGGGCTGTCCTTACTTACGGCGGTTGTGTCGTTCGTAGCGGCGTCGAGTGCCAGGGCGGGCTGACACCGGATCCGGTCGCGGCCGGAAGATCGGATCGGAGTACACGATCTTCAGGGTTTCTTTGATGTCAGCTTCGGTGACCCGCCACTTGTTGGCGATCTTCCTGCCTGGCCACCTCTTCAGGCGCAACTGCTCCCGGTAATAGTTGGGGCTGCATCGGAGGCGTGGTGCCGCTTCGTCAATGGTGAACACTTCGTCGGGTGGTACGTGCCGGCGTTGTTCGGTGGTGGTCATGCTGCTTCTCGTTTCTCGTGTGGGATGTACAGGTGGTCGCGTTGGACGACGATGCAGTGGCAGAGGCCGCCGCGTGGGTGTCCGTTGTCGAGGCAGATGGTGTATCCGTGTTTGTCTTTGTGGACGATGGTGACTTCGCTGAGGGCGCTGTAGGTGCCGATGTTGGGGTGGGTGACGGGCACTCGTAGTGAGGCTTCGCGGATCATGCGGCGCCTTTCCAGACTCGGTTCGGGTTGGAGTGGCGTTCTTTTCGTGCAGGTTGGCACCATCCGGTTTGGGCGATGTGGCCGCGGCGTGATGCGTTGCCGATGATGGATGAGAGGACGTTTCCGTTGCCTGCGCGGAGCCAGTCCCGTGTTTCGGGTGGGACTGCGTCGCGGACGTGGTCAGCACTGAACTCGCGGCCGGATCGGATGAGTTCTGTGAGGGCGGTTTCGATGCGGTTGGGGTGGTCGTGGTGTCCGACTGTCGCGGCTGCGAGGGCTGCGTCTTGCCCGTCCAACCTGAGCTGCTCACCAGCAGAAGTCATGCTGCATCCTTCTGAGTTTCGAGGATTGATGGGTCGATGTAGTACGGGCCGCCTGGATCAGGTTGGCCGCAGAACGCTTCGTGCTGAGGCCAGCCTTCGACAGGGCCTGAACACGTGCATCGCTCGTGGTAGTAGAGGCTCATGCGGCGACCTTCCGTAGCGGCCAGTCGGCGCACACACCTGACGAGTCTTTGCCCTGCTCATCGAGATACGCCGCGTAATCCAACTGCCGTTCCCGATGCCACGCCGCTTGTTGCGACATCAGCTCGTCGACGGACATCTCCGCGAGTCCTGGATTGTGATGCCCAAGCTTCCACGCCAAACGGGCGGCAGCTAACGCGTCAGCATCCGCGGTGTGAGCGTTGCCCACCGCGATGCCGTAGTGTTCGCAAGTCACCGACAGCGTGCGCTTCCCGCGCCGGTACTTGTCGACAGCTCGATCGACGACAAACGGATCGAAGATCGCCCCGAACGGGAGCGGTGGATACCCCAACCGCTCCCCCTCTCGATCCATGACAGTGAAGTCGAACGACGCGTTGTAGGCGCACACGATTCGCCCAGCAGCCCAAGCTGTTTCGAGAGAAGACCGGATCTCGTCGTAGCCCTTGGCATAGACCATGCCTTCAGAGCGGGCCTTGTCAGTGGTGATTCCGTGCACCTCGGCGGCACCATCCGGAATAGGAATCTCGGGGTCAACCAACCAATTACGCGATGTCACCTCTGCGCCATCAATTGTTGCGATGCACGCTGTCACGATGCGAGCTTCCAACGGATCAGGGCCCGTAGTTTCAAGATCGAACGCCGCCAACGGCGCACCACCCCACATCACGCAACCGCCGGATCGGACTGCGCCTCGTCCACGATCTCGCCTTCGATGTGCTGCGGCGTCTCGACTGCGGCCGGAGTGAGGTCAACTCGAACGGCGCCGTCGTTCTCGACAGCGAGCGCGAGTTCAGTGGACTTCGGCATCCACTTCGACAACTGCCGTAGGCACGTCTTGTGCGCCATGCCTTCGAACTCGTCTTTCCATGGGCCGAAGACATTTCCTTCTTTGCTCTTCGCTGTCGCGTACTTCTGCTTGTACTTCAACATCTCGACGTGAGAGATGACGACATACGTGGATCCGCCGTTCGCGAACCGGACCACCGCGTAGTACGCGACGGGTTCGCCGCGGTCACCAGTCATGAGCGGCTTGTGCAGCAACTTCTCTTCGAGTCCGTACTCAACCTCGTACACATCGTTCGCGAAGATCGTGCGAGCACTCAACGATGCGATCTGATTGGAACGGTATGACAGCTCCACCAATCCCTGATAGCCGATGACCAACTGGGCCTTGTACCCACGGGACTTGTTGTCCCAGAACGGTAGAACCCACGCATGGCCCAGAACACCGGGCCGCAGACCAAGCTGTGAGCACGTCATCAAAGCACCCAGAACGGAGTTCGATTCGCAGTCCTGAAGCTTCGGTGTCTGACGGAGGCAGGTCAGCGCATCCCGGATCAACTGCTGAGCTTCTGCGCCTTTCGGCATCGCCAGTTGGAATTGCTTCTCCATCCCACGGATCTTGTCCGTCAATGACGGTTCCTGGCGCTGCTGAACGGCAGGCGCGGCCCCACTCGTGGCTGCTGCGTTCGAGGTGACGCGTTCTGCGAGATTGCTTCCCATGATCAGACCTTCTTTACGTCTACGGAGGTGGATACGAATTCGGCGTACTCAGTCGGGTGAGCTGCCTTCAGGGCTGTGGTGTCGAGCTTCGGAGCGTCGACCAGGAACTCGCGATACAGGTCGGGGTGCTTGTCCCGGAATTTCGCAGACGCGAATACTCCGTTCTTCAATGCGGCCCACACCTTGTCGTCGTCACCGACTAGTGCATCCTTGCCTGCGAGGAGTTTGCGAAGTTCGTTCTGTGCCTGCTGCTTCGCGAGCTTTTCGCGCTTCTCTGCTGCTGCATGAGCTAGCGCCCGAGCGTGGATCTCTTCGAACTCCGATACTGGGAGCTTCCGAACTCCACCCTTGCGTCCGTACAGCTGCTTCAGCGCATCCTTTGAGGCATCACCGGCGCCGACTGGTGGCGCTATGCCTGCGAGGACGTTGTCGACCCAGAACGGTTCGCAGGTGTCGAGGATTACCGTGATGATGCGGTCGTCGCGGTCGACTTCGAACAGTTCAAGCTTCTGCCCGCCGATCAGGCCGGCGACAACAGCCTGTTCTTTGCCAGTGACGAACATGCCGGCCTGGACTTGCAGTTCGGCGTGGTCGGGGATCTGCCCTTTCCACTCGGACGCCTTGAACGCGTTCGCGGTCTTGCCCTCGTAGAGTCGTTCGTCGGACATGAATCCGTCTGCGCTGTACTGCATGAACGGATGAGTGACGCTGCGGAGCATCGGCGGCTTCGAGATGGTGACGCCGAGGATGTCGGCGGCGCGTGCCCGGACAACAGGTTCGAGGACGTGGCCCCAGAACGCAGCCTCCGATGGTGGGTTCAGGTCGAGTGGGGTTTGTCCGGTCTTGTCGAGCCAGATTGTGTACGGGTCGTCCCAGTCGGGGTTCTGCATTCCGAGGAGCGTGGAGACCTCTGAGCCGCCAATCCCTTGGCGCCGAAGCTGTAACCATTCGATGCTGTTGTCTTCGACCGCAGGCAACTCGATGTAGGGGGCAGCAATGGCGGTCATAGGATCACCGACACAGGCAGTGAGTCGATGAACAAGTCGGTCGCAGCGTCGAGGGCCTTAACCGTGCAGTCCTCGCGGACCACACCGACCGTCCCCGGTACCCGTAGATGCGGGTAATGGAAGTCGAACACATCATCAAATCTGTCCACTGCTTCCTGCAACTCAGGAGTGATATCCTGTGTGAGCATTCGCTTTTCCTTCCGATTGGTGATTGCCTCGCCCGTCCTCCTGCAAGAGGGCGGGCTTTTTCGTGCCTTCATGCCGAAGCTTTCAATCGTCCGTCTCGCGTGACACGAGACGGTTCGGGCGTGAAAACGATCTTCTCGGGGGCGTCCAGGATCTGAGCGATCTTCTTGGCGCGAGCAGACGGGCAGTGCTTGCGAGTGCCCTTCTTGTAGAAGCCGATCAGCTGGTGTGAGCAGCCGGCTTTCAGTGCGAGCGAGCGGCAGGTTTCGCCGCGGTGAGTCATGTAATGGCTCAGCAGTTCGGCGTTGACAATCACGTCGAGTCTCCATTCGAGTTGCTTGGTCTTCACTGCTTATTTCCTTCCGTAGTCACTGTAGACGTTGCGTCTTGTGTCCTACAAGACGTTAGACGGTGTAGACAGCTTTGTCTACACGGATTACAAAAGTTTTCCGACCAGACCTCAGTAGATGTGAATGACAGTGACGGAATTTGTAGACAAAACGTCTACACTTTGGTTATTCGAACACCGCCGCCGTGAGGAAACCTCCCTACACATGAACACCGAACCCACCACAGACGACCTGTGGGACGCAGCGCTCGTCAAAGCTGGCTTCGTGGACAAGCGCGACGGCGAATCCCCCTCACACCGCGCACTAGCCGAACACCTCGGAATCGGCACATCCACCATCACCAACATCCGCGCCGGCAACGCCAAACCAAAACCAGCCACAGTCGCCAAAATCGCCGACGCCCTCCGCATCGACGTACGCGAACTGTCCCGCTGGATCGGCCAGACCCGCGAAGTTGCGAAGCCCTACACTCCGCCCTCCGAAGCCGACCTTCTCGACCAACGAGAACGCGACGCCCTCGACGAAATCATCCGAGTCATGGCCGCCAGCAAAAAACGGCCAGTCAAAGACGAGACGTTGACAACGGCAAATCAACCCACAGCAGTTGACGCAAGCCAAGACGACTACATCCTGGCCGCACGCAAAGGCGAAACCCAGGAACGTCGGCGCCGACGACTCGAAGGCGACTTCGAAGACCACCCCCAGGACGAAGGTCCTGAGTTCGGCGCTTGACCGAATCCCAACCTTGTCATTGTCGGTGGGTTACCTCACACTCCCCACATGGCCCACTACCACCCATGGCGACACCTCCGGGACAAACACCCAGACGTCACCGTCGAATTCACTGAGAGCTGCGGTGAAGCCGGATGCATGGGCAGGCTGAAGCCAGGCGTCATCGAGATCGACAAAACGTCCAGCCAAACGGAACGACGCAACACGCTCACCCACGAAACGCACCACCACGAACGCGGCCCGCTACCCGATGACCCCTACCTCGCAATGCGCGAGGAAAAGACTGTGGAGTATCTAACAGCTCAAACCCTCGTGGAATTAGACGACCTGTTGGATGCTGTCATTTGGGATCAATCGCAAATCCACGACGGAACAGCAGAAACACTTTGGGTGGAATTCGAGATACTCAAAACACGCGTTGCCCGCCTCACCCCAAAAGAACGTGAATACATAGAAACAGAGCTGCGGCGAAGATCGCCGTGGACAAATTGAAAGGCACGACAATGACTCAGCCTCCCGGCTCAGGTTGGTTCCCCGACCCCGAGGGCACACCAAATCAACTGCGCTGGTGGGACGGTCGGCAGTGGACCAGCGCCACTCAGGCCACACCCCGAACACAACCCACGGCTCCCGCAGCTCAGCCCAAGCACGCAGAACCAACAGCCCAATCAGCCGGAGAAATCCCGCCACTCGGAATAACTGATACCTCCAGTAACGCACCGAAGAAGAAGTCCAACAAATTCGTAATCGGCGCGATTGCGGCCGGAGTCTTGGTCATCATCATCGGCATCGCCGCTGTGAATGGCGGAAAAGACAAAGCCCCTGAAACCGTCGCCGCCGAATCGACAACAACGCAGACGCAAACCACTACCCCGGCCACGACAACAAAGTCCGCCGCGGAAGTATCGGCAAGTGCCGCCGCGGCCACTTCTGCTCGCGCCGCGTCCGAAGCCGCCGCTGAAGCAAAACGACAAGCGGAAGCTGCAAAACTCGATCCGAATACGTATGAGTCCATCTCGGATCGCGACTTCGCACTATTTGCCAAGAATCCAGATGCATACAAGGGTCGGAAGCTAACCCTTTACGGTGTCGTTTTCCAGGCTGACGCTGCGACAGGGAACAAGATGTTCCTTGCCCGCACAGCCGGATCTCCACAGGACGCGTCCTACGACTACGACCAGAACACGATTGTCACGGCCATTGATCCCACTCTGATTGCAGATGTCGTCGAGGACGATTTCGTGACCCTTCACGTCGAGGTCCTCGGATCGCAGTCGTACGATACGCAGCGCGGCGGCAGTACTACCGCGCCCAAAGTTCAGGTCAACATCGTCACCGTCACCGGATCCAAGTGAATGAAACTGATCATCGCTGACCTCATCCAGCAGCCGCTGGCCTAAAGTCCTTCGAGGGCTGCGGTGAGGGCAGCCGAAGCGGCTTGTGAGGCACGACGATCCAGATGCCCGTAGATGTTGATCGTCGTCGTGATCGACTCGTGGCCGAGGTGCTGCTGAATGACTGGCAGCGGTACCCCGGCCGCGATCATCCAACTGGCACACGAATGCCGAAGATCATGTGGCCGCGGCTTCTTCCCTAATCTGTCGGACAGCTCCGCTATCATCGGCCGCCACGCCTTGTTGTGGAACAGTTGCGCAGTGACCGGACGCCCGAGCCGATTCGTGAACACGAACTCATCTGGTGCGCGATCCTTCAGATCACCACACGCCTCGATCGCCTGATCTGACAGGTTGATCGTCCGCACAGACTTCCGGGACTTCGGCGGACCTAGTTTCCGCTTCGCCTCGCCTGTGTACTTCCAGGCCCGCACGATCCGGCCCGTCTTCTCATCAACATTCAGATCACCAACTTGGAACGCAGTTGCCTCCGAGAACCGCATTCCCGTCGACACCAGAAATACTGTCAACGGACGCCACTGCTCCACAACGACATCCCGCACCCGAACGAACTCAGCCGGTGTCAAGAACACCGGCTCATCTTCCTTGTGCCGCGCCGGCAACCTACGACCGTCACACGGGTTCACTTCAATGTGATTCGCTCGCACAGCACCGTTGAACGCACCCGACAAGAATCCATGCTTGTTGGCGATTGTCTTCGAGGAACCCTCCTGCGCTTGGACCCACTTCGAAATCGCCTTCTCGTTCACCACAGATAGCGGCAGAGAACCGAGGATCGGATCGATGTCGCGACGGAGGTATGCGCGGTACTTGTTCTTCGTTGCTTCTTCGACGCCAGTGAGATGGTCGATGTACTCGGTGCACCACTCTGTCACCGTCAGGGAGGGGATCTCTTCGGGCAATGCTTCGGCGCCGAACATCAGTTCTTGCGCTGCGTCGGGACCGATCTGCTCCAACAGCTTCTTGTACTTGGTGGCTTCTTTCGGATCGTCGAAACTGTCCGAGGATTGCGTGCCGTTGTGCCGGTACAGAACCTGGTAGTAGGGCGTGCCCGCTTTGGTGGTTCGTGGTCGAATGGATGCCATGAAACGAAAAAAACCTCCCGGTTAGGGAGGTCATCGTATCGTCGTTGTGTGACATGTGTTGACGTGGCGTGTTGACCGTCAACATTTTTCTCACCTTGCAGGTCTCTGACCTGCATCGATATGGTGGAGCTAAGGGGACTCGAACCCCTGACCCCCACACTGCCAGTGTGGTGCGCTACCAGCTGCGCCATAGCCCCGTATTCAGTTCGCTCTAACAGTCGAACTCGCAGCGGCTGTTCTGCTTTCCGCTTGCTGGAAGAAAGTTACACCACTTGACTCGTGGGCAACAAATCGCCTGGTCAGAGCGAAGCGGCCGCTCCTTGTCGAAGCGGCCGCTCCAGCTCAAGAGGAGAGCTTGGAAACCCAGTCGCTGCTGCCTGTGTCAACGATCTTGCCGTTCGCCACAACCGTGGGCGTCCCGTTCGACCCGACATCCTTGAGCGCCTGGCTGGCGGCTGCGGCGTTGGCCGCGGCGGCTTCGACGTTGGTACCGGAAGAGATGCAGGTTGCCACGTCCTCGGATGCGCCCGCATCACGAGCGATCTGGGCGAGGTCGTCGTTGGTGTGGTCGCTGCTGCCGCCCTCGGCCGGCTGCGTGTCGGTCGCGAAAAGCTTGTTGTGGAATGCGGAGTACGCGATCGCGTCGCCGCCCTGAGCAACGCACAGGAGCGCAGCGCCGGCCCGTGTGGAGTAGTCACCGCTGCCCGACGCCCGGTTGAGGAAGTTCAGCATGTGGTATCGCACGGCGACGTCACCGTTGTCGACAGCGGCCGCGAGAGCCTGGCCACTGAGGTGTTCGAGAGCGGCACAGGCGGGGCACAGCGGATCCTCGAAGAGATCAATGGTTGTCGCGGCGGAGGGCTTGCCGAGCAGCACCACTCCGTTGTCCTGCACCGTGACGGCAACTTCGGAACTCTGCACGGAGCCGTAGCCGTCGTTCTGGGGCTTGTTCTTGCTGTTCGTCCACAAGACACCGCCGATGACGAGGGCCGCGATCACGAGCACCGCGAGGCCACCGATGATGTAGGTGGAGCGGCTCGAGACCGGTTCCGGCGAGTATTTGTTCTTGCTGCTCTTGGTGCTCACGCTGATGCAGTCCTTCGTGCGTCGAAACGATTTACCGATTGCTTACCTTGCCACTGAAGACTGAGTATCCACTGAGAACGCCGCGCGTGATCCGGGCCCCAATGCGAGTGGCGAACGCGGGAACACGAGCAGCCAGACGGCAAGTGCCAAGAAGCCCAGGTCGCGGAGAATCTCCTTCGAATAGTCCCAAGCGCCGACGTCGGCTGCACCTCCGCCGCCGAAACATCCGCAGTCGATGGACAATCCCCTGGCCCACACCGAAATGATCACCGCAATGAGAACCGTGAGGATGACCACCGAGACTGCAGCGGATGCTCGCACCGCCAACCCGACGAGGATCAGCAGGCCCAGGACTATTTCGACCAGGGGAAGAGCCGTCGCCACCGGACCCACCAGTGACTCGGGCAATAGTTGATAGGCGCGCACCGCGATCTTCGTCTGAACGGGATCAAAGAACTTGAGTCCCCCGGAAATCAGCCAGACGGCCGCCAAACCCAATCGGGCCACAAGACTCACGATGCGAATTGCCACCCGATCGAGAGTACAGAATGCCCGGTCAGTCCAGGTTTGTCCGCGCAGGAGTATCCGTTAGCACCGTCACATCAGTCAGATCTTCTACAACGGATTCGACAGGCTTCGTTCGCGACGGGACGAACAGCCACCCCGTCGCCGACACGACAACGACGGCTCCCATCACTGCGAAGGCCGCCGAGTACGAAACATGTTGGGCGATCAGCCCGGCACAAATCGGCGCCACTACCCCACCGATGTCGGACATCATCTGGAATACCGCCAGAACGGGTCCGCCTCGGGCCGTCGATCCGACAACATCGGCAACCGCGGCCTGCTGGGCCGGACTCATGAGCCCGGAGCCGACACCAGTCACTGCGGCGATGGCGAAGAACACCACGAGGTTGTCGGTGAATCCCATTGCGATGGTTCCCAGACCACAGATGAGCAGACCGCTCACGACAAAGGGCTTGCGTCCGAAGCGGTCGGAGAGTCGTCCGGAGACGATCAACACCAACGCATTGCCGACGGCGAAGATCGTCAGGGCGTAGGCCGCAATCGAGGGGTCTCGGCCGAGGAACTCGACGACGAACAGGGGAACCATGGCAACGCGAACTCCGAAGATCACGCCGCCGAAGGCGAGATTCGATCCGAGCGCTGCCCGGTACACCGGAGACTGGAGGCCTTCTGTGAGAGTCATCGACTTCACATCGACAGCCTTGTCCGGTGACGCCAAATGAGATCCACGCAGGCTCACGAAGACAACGAGCGCGGCGATCACCAACGCAATTGCGTAGATGATGAACGGCATCCGCAGACCGAACTGCAACAGCGCTCCGCCGACCAGCGGGCCGCCGATCGATCCCATGAGAAAGCTTGTCGCGTACAGACCCGACACGCGGCCGCGACTGTCCGGCGGTGACATGCGAATGATCAGCCCGAGAGCCGACACCGTGAACATGGTCGACCCGATGCCGCCCAACGACCGGAACAGCAGAAGTTGCCAGTACTCCCCCGCGAAAGCGCACGCACCGGTCGAGACCGCGACGATCAAAAGGCCGACGATGTAGACCGGACGCTCACCGAGTTTCTGTACCAAAGTGCCGCTCATCGGCGCGAACACCAACCGCATGAAAGCGAAAGACGAGATCACGATCGTGGCGGCGGTGACCGATACATCGAAGCTGCGTGCGAACTGAGGTAGTGCCGGGGCGACCAACCCGAATCCGAGGGCGATGACGAAGCTGGCGGCGACCAGTACCCAAATTTCCTGTGGCAGCTTGGCTGCACGAGTTTTCATGTCGCCCGGAATTCTAGCCGGGCGACATGAGCGGTCCGCGGGCTAGTTCGCCTTCAAGACGCTGGACACCAAGTCCTTGGCCGCTGCCTGAACCTGAGCCAGATGATCGGCGCCCTTCATCGACTCGGCATAGATCTTGTACACGTCCTCCGTGCCGGACGGCCTCGCTGCAAACCATGCGTTCTCCGTCGTCACCTTGAGACCACCGATCGCCGCGCCGTTTCCGGGCGCGGCAGTCAGTGTCGCGGTGATCGGTTCACCCGCCAGCTCGGTTGCACTCACCTGGTCGGGAGACAGTTTTGCCAAGACTGCCTTCTGTGCGCGTGTCGCGGGCGCATCGATACGTGCGTACGCCGGGCTCCCGAACTTCTCGGCCAACGCGGCGTAGTGCGCTGACGGAGACTTTCCCGTCACCGCGGTGATTTCCGACGCGAGCAACGCAAGGATGATGCCGTCCTTGTCCGTCGTCCAGACGGAACCGTCGTGTCGGAGGAAGGACGCGCCGGCGCTTTCCTCGCCGCCGAATCCCACAGACCCGTCGAGCAATCCGGGAACGAACCACTTGAACCCGACCGGAACCTCGAGCAATTCGCGGCCCAGGCTGCTCACGACACGGTCGATCATCGAGGAACTCACGAGGGTCTTGCCGACCTTGGTATCTGCGCCCCAACCTGGCCGGTTCGCGAACAGGTACTCGATGGCAACGGCCAGATAGTGATTCGGGTTCATCAAACCGCCGTCGGGAGTGACGATGCCGTGGCGGTCGGAGTCCGCATCGTTTCCGGTCGCGATGTCGTAGCGATCCCGAATCCCGATCAGCGACGCCATCGCGTCGGGCGACGAGCAATCCATGCGGATCTTGCCGTCCGTATCGAGCGTCATGAACCGCCAGGTCGGATCGACGAGAGGATTCACCACTTCGAGGTCGAGTCGGTGAGTTTCGGCAATCGCGCCCCAGTAGTCGACGCTTGCCCCGCCGAGGGGGTCTGCACCGATCGTGATTCCGGCATCGCGGATCGCGTCGAGGTTGAGGACACTGGGGAGGTCTTCGACGTAGTAGCGGAGGAAGTCGTAGCGTTCGACGCGGTCCAGCGCTTGTGCCGCCGTCACACGCCGTACCCCGGAAAGCCCCTTGCGCAGTAGCTCGTTCGCTCGATCGGCGATAACCGACGTCGCATCCGTGTCCGCGGGCCCGCCGTGCGGCGGGTTGTATTTGAAGCCACCGTCACGAGGCGGATTGTGTGACGGTGTCACGACGATGCCGTCGGCTTTGGCCTCCGGACCCGTCGAGTTGTATCGCAAGATCGCGTGACTGACAGCCGGGGTGGGAGTGTAGGCGTCGCGTGAATCGACGAGGACGACGACGTCGTTGGCGACCAGGACCTCCAAGGCCGACAGCCAGGCAGGCTCCGAGAGCGCATGTGTGTCCCGGCCGATGAACAGCGGGCCGTCGATTCCCTGCGAAGCGCGGTACTCGACGATCGCCTGGGTTGTCGCCAGGATATGAGCTTCGTTGAACGCCGAGTCGAGACTGGAACCGCGATGTCCTGAAGTGCCGAAAAGTACCTGCTGCATCGGGTTCTCGGGATCCGGAGTGCGCGTGTAATACGCGGTGACCAGATGAGGAACATTGATCAGATCCTCTGGCAGAGCCACTTGTCCTGCTCGTTCGTGCGCCACGAATCCCCCTCGGCCCGGTGGTCGACCACTGTGTCGACGCGACTGTGGACAATTGTCTACCCTGGCCGCGTGGCGTGCACGCGCGGCGCCGGATCCGTCAATCCGTGATCTGGATTCCCAACCACGCAGCGGACAGTCCCACGATCAGACTGAGGACGATGTAGATCAGAGAAAGCGCCGTCTGGCGCCTCTCGATCATCCCGACGTTCTCGGTCGCGAAGGTCGAATAGGTGGACAAGCCGCCGCAGAAGCCGGTCGCCAGAAGTGCGGCCATCTCGGTGGAAAGAGCTGCCCCGGTGAACAATCCAAGGAGGAAGCAGCCGATCACGTTCGCGGCGAACGTCGCAGCCGGAAATCCCTTGTACGCGGGCACATACCGCGCCAACAGGTACCGGCCACTCGCACCAGCGCCGCCGCCGAGCGCCACCAGGAGAACTGTCATGCCGACGCTCCGTCCCGCGCGCGGATCCAGCGTTCACCGAGCCCTTTGCCCAGTGCTGCAGCGAGGATCGCGGGAATCAACGTCCCGAGAACATAGAGAATCGATCGCCACGGACTCTCCGTCACGGCGTGAAGCGCGAAGGACGAGAAGGTGGTGAAGCCGCCGCAGAAGCCCGTGCCGAGAAAGAGGTACCCAACCTTGTTGTGCACGAGCAGGGCCGCGAGAACACCGAGAACGAACGAGCCGACGACGTTGATGACCAGAGTCGTCCAGATGTGGGGAAAGAGCTCCCCCAGACCGTAGCGGCTGAGCGCGCCCAACCCTCCGCCGACGGCAACCGCGCATACCGCAGCCGGCAGTTTCAGATCACCCATGCTCTGGCCTCACCCGAAAGAGCCTACGTCCCGGAGCGGGCTTTCGGCGGGCGAGGAATGAAGTAACTTGTCCGCTGCTGATACTCGCGATAGCCCGGACGCTGTTCCATGTGTCGCTCGAGCAACCGCGCTCCGGTGGCGAAGACCAGGAAGTACGTCATGGCGATCGGTGAGAGGACGGTCAACACCCCCGGCCACACGGACGCCGAGACGAGGAAGATCCCCCACCAGACACACGCGTCGCCGAAATAGTTGGGATGCCGCGTCCATGCCCACAAACCTTGATCCATGATGTGGCCACGGCTGCCCGGATCGGATTTGAACTCCTCCATCTGTCGGTCGCCGACCGTCTCGAACGTGACGCCGACAATCCACAGCGCGATTCCGAGTACGACAAGAAGTCCGAAGCTGCCGTTCGATACTGCTGCGACCTGGATCGGCAGGGAGACGAACCACAACGAAATCCCCTGCGTGAGATAGATCTTGCGGATCGCATACAGCGTTCGATTACCCGTCGCTCGTCCGAGCATTTCTTCGTACCGCGGGTCTTCACCTTTGCCACGCGATCGAATCGCCATGTGCGTCGCCAACCGCAGACCCCAGATCGCCACGAGCGCAAGCATCAGCAACCGGCGCCAGAGGTCGCCGGTTCCCACGATCGCGGACACGAGCGCGATCAGAACGAAGCCCGCGCCCCACGACACGTCGACAACGTTGTGACGCCCGATCCGTACACCGATCGTGGCTGTCACCGCCATTCCGACGGCGATCGCCAGCAGACTCGTGAGTGTGACCACTCCGAACGCGCCCCAGTCGAATCCGTTCATCGCCGCGACACCCACTGCGGCCGTACCGGTTCCATACCCGATCGACCATCACCGTGCGGCCGGACCGACAGAATCTGATCGACGCCCATCCTGCCGTCCCGAAATGCCATTCCTCCGCCGACGAGGTAGAGACGCCACACCCGAGCGACTTCGACACCTACGAGTTCCACGACGCTATCCCAGTTCGATTCGAAGGTCTCGATCCACGCGTCGACGGTCCGCACGTAGTGCTCACGCAGGGCGTGGACGTCCCGCACTTCGAGTCCACCTTCCTCGATCATCGCAACAGTGCGACCGACGGGCCGCATGTACATGTCCGGCGCGATGAACGACTCGATGAACGGACCTCCCCCG
This sequence comes from Rhodococcus sp. MT28, assembly GCF_058792695.1. NCBI lineage: Bacteria > Bacillati > Actinomycetota > Actinomycetes > Mycobacteriales > Nocardiaceae > Rhodococcus > Rhodococcus sp. MT28. Next base: position 419,845 of record NZ_JBXAFD010000005.1, on the reverse strand, counting down.
GGGTGCGGGCCAGTGCGGGACATCTGCTGAATCAGCACACGGCCACCGGCAATAACATTGTCGTGGAGCGCTTTCACGTAGGTCGGATAGTTGTCCTCACCGACATGCTCACCCATCTCGATGGAAGCGACCGCATCGAAGGGACCGTCTGGAATCTCTCGATAATCTTGGAGGCGAATCTCGACCCAGTCTTCCAAACCGAGCGCGCGGACCTTCGCGTCGACAAAAGCCTTCTGCTCCGCCGAGATCGTGATTCCGACAACCCTGGCGCCGTACTCCCGCGCTGCATGCAGGCTGAGCGAGCCCCAACCACAGCCGACATCGAGAAACCGCAAGCCTCGCGCTCGATCGAGACCGACCTTGCGGCACACCAGGTCCAGCTTGTCTGTCTGTGAGTCTTCGAGCGTGTAGTCCGGTGCATCGGAAGTCCAATAGCCCGAGGAGTACGCCATGTTCTCATCGAGGATCAATTGGTAGAAATCGTTCGACAAATCGTAGTGGTGCCCGATCGCCTCGCGGTCGCGGGCGAGGCTGTGCAGGCGCCCCTTCACCTGAGCCTGCGACGCCGGCGGAGCCAAAGGTCTCCCGAAAGCACCGAAGGATCGCGCAGCCTTGACCGCGGCCAAGACGAGCGACGGTGTCGGGGTAATCGACCCGAGCCCCCGCTCGGCAGACACCTTCCACACGTGTGTGAGTGCATCGCCTAGATCGCCCTCGACGTCGAGTTCACCGAGAACATACGCCTGCGCAGCCCCCAACTCGCCGGGATTCCAGAGCAAGCGTCGCAAAACGTTCGGGCTGTAAAGCGTCACCTTCGGAGCATCTTCCGGACCTGCTGTGCTGCCGTCCCATGCAGTCAACCGCACCGGAAGTTCGCCGCCGACAAGTGGACTGAGGATGTCCGAGAGACGACCCGCAACGCCGGTACCTTGTGTCGTTCGATCCATTGTGGCAGTCATCGCTGGTTCCTCCGATCGAGAACAATTTGCTGGACGTCGAGATACCCCGACCGAAACCCCGCCTCGGAGTAGCAGAGGTAGAAATGCCACATGCGCGCGAACACTGCGTCGAACCCGAGCGCGGACGCCTCGTCGGTGCGAGCGCTGAATCGCTCGTCCCACAGTCGCAACGTCTGCGCGTAGTGATCGCCCATCGACATCCGCTCACGCACCCGCAGGGTTGTCATGCGCTCGGTGACGTCCTCGATCGCCCGCACCGACGGGAGAAATCCGCCGGGGAAGATGTACTTGTGCACCCAGGTGTAGGTGTTGCGGGTCGCGAGCATTCGATCGTGCGGCATCGTGATGGCTTGGATCGCCGCGCGCCCACCCGGCGCCAGCAGGGCGTCGATCGTCTGGAAGTAGCTTCCCCAGTACTGGTGGCCGACGGCCTCGATCATCTCGACCGACACAACGGCGTCGTACTCCCCCTGTACCTGCCGATAGTCGAGAAGGTCGACCTGAACGCGATCTGCCAGTCCCGCAGCGCTTATCCGCTTCGCTGCCAATTCCTGTTGTTCGACCGAAAGTGTCACCGAGCGCACCGTCGCTCCCCGTTGGGCAGCTCGGATCGCCAATTCTCCCCAGCCTGTGCCGATTTCGAGCACTCGCGAACCGGGTCCGACACCTGCGCCATCCAGCAGTCGATCGATCTTCCGATGCTGCGCCGCTGCGAACACGTCCCACGACGGGGTCGCCCCTACCGACAGATCCTCGAAGAGGGCACTGGAATACGTCATGGAGTCGTCGAGGAACAGTTCGAACATCTCGTTCGAGAGGTCGTAGTGCCGGGAGATGTTCGAGCGCGTGTTCTGCGTCGAATTCCGCTCACTGCGAGGCTGCTTCGGAATGTAGAGGCCTCGTAGCCGCTGCAGGAAGTCGGGAATGAGCGTCGCCACGCGGGAGGCGAAGACTTCCAGGACCGCAGTGAGGTCGGATGCTTCCCAATCGCCCGCCATGTACGACTCCCCGAATCCGATCAAACCACTGTCACCCACACGAGCAGCGAAGTCGTCTGGGCGGTGAATGACCATCAACGGCGAATCGGGGCTACCGCCACCGGAGAACTCACCGTTGGGCATCTGGACGCGCAGCGGCAAACGTGCGACCGCCTTGTGGAACAGGGCGCGGGCAACCGGTGATGCAACCCGCACTTTGAGCCCACTCGGCACGGTGGCGACGCCCGGCCACCGCTCGGTTTCGATCGCGTGAGCGGAAGGTTCGGTGCCGAGAGTGGTTGTGGTCATTGCACTGCCTCCTGCGGGTGATGTTGCGGTCGGGGAACGATGGGTAAGCGCCTGGCCCACAGCCGGATTCCTTGAAATCGGATCTGCGCGGCGATTCGGAGCGGAGCCAGCGGGATGGCGAGCGCACTGCGCACGATCTCGCGCGTCGTCGCCGGCACACAACGACCGGACACCGTGGCCACGAAGGGCGCCTTGCCGTCACGGGCCAGAACTATCGAGAGCGCGAGCGCGGTGTCGGGTAGCGGAAGTCGCATCCGGTACTCGCCGTCCAGATCGTTGAACGGAGATACGTAGAACTCTTTGGACGTGCGAACCGCGCCACGTTCGTCGGTTTCGAGCAGGTAGCAGTGCCGCTCGCCGTAGGTGTTGTGAACCTCGGCAACGACGCACCGCTGACTGCCGTCGTCGTTCAGACACCAGAACACACTCAGCGGGTTGAACACATGGCCGAACACACGCGCGTTCGCAAGCATGAGGATGCGACCGCCGGCGAACTCCAATCCGTTGGTTGACAGAAAAGTCTCGACGTTGGCACGAATCGATCGAGTGGGGTCGCCGAGGTGATCCCCGGCGTCGAACTTCGCCAAGGGCCGCAAAGCCTTCGGAAGCTCGGGCAAATCGTCGACGTCGACGAGCCAGCTGTAGCTTCGGTACTCGAACTCGTTGTGCAGCGGCTCCGTTCGTACGTGCCGGATGCTCGTATGAACGATGGACGGCGTGATGGGAGTAGTCACGGCCACCGACCTCCGACGCGTTCGGCGGCGCGCAGGCCAGAGAGTGCACCGTCCTCGTGGAAGCCCCATCCGTGGTATGCGCCGGCAAACGCGAGTACGTCCGAGTCCAGCTCAGGAAGCCGCGCTTGAGCGGCGACGGAGGTGGGTGTGTACTGCGGATGCTCGTAGGTCATCTGATCGATCACCGACTCCGGGGCCACCATTTCGTCTCCCCCCAACGTCACCAGGTAGCGCCGGCCGGTCTCCGGCAGCCGCTGCAACCTCGTCATGTCGTAGCTGACCAGAACGTGATCCGGCTTCGCGTTGCATTCAGGGATGTAGTAGTTCCACGACGCGCGCGCATTGGTGTTGCCGGGCAGCACATTTTCGTCCGTGTGAAGTTGGGTGTGGTTGACGGAGTACGGCATTGCACCGAGGACCTGGGATTCGACAGGCGTCGGATCCGCCAAAATCTTCAGCGCTTGCTGCGGATGCGTTGCGACCACGGCTGCGTCGAAGGCCTGGATCTGGTCGTCGCCGTCACGAATGTCGACGCGATCGTCGAACCGGTGGATTACGCGCACCGGCGTGTTGAGGCGGATATCCCCGATACTTTTGGCGACGAGACGAACGTATTCGCCCGATCCACCGGTGACTGTTCGCCAGGTCGGCGATCCAGTGACGCTCAGCATTCCGTGGTGATCGAGGAACGAGAACAGGTACCGCGCGGGATATTTCAGCGCCGAGCCGGGATCACACGACCAGACTGCCGACACGAGCGGAGTCATGAAGTGAGCGGTGAAGTAGTCGGAGAACCGGCCGCTGCGCAGAAACACCCCAAGTGTCTGGTCAGGTGCCGACGGATCCGTGTTGTCGAGCAATGCGCGGGCACGGCGGTGGAAGCGCTTGACCTCCATCAACATCGACAGAAAACTGCCGTTCACCAGCAGCCCCGGCGTCGGGAGAACGCCGCGCAACCCTTGGCCTCCCGAGTACTCGAGCCCGCACCCCCCACACCTGACCGACATGCTCATATCGGATTCCTGCGTAGGCACATCTAGTTCTGCGAACAATCGCAACAATGTCGGATAGGTGCGATCGTTGTGGACGATGAACCCCGTGTCGATGGCGAGGCTTCGCCCTTCCGGGTCGGTGACCGAATGGGTGTCCGCGTGCCCGCCGAGCCGTGAATCCGCTTCGTAGAGGGTGACGTCACTGTCCTTACTGAGCACCCACGCCGCTGTCAGACCTGCGACACCACTACCGACGACGGCCACCTTGCGCTTGTCGGAACTCATCGTCGTTCTCCCATCTTTGTTGCGGCTACCCCGCGACTCATTCCTGCGATTGCATCCGCGACGAGGCGATGCCAAGTCGCCGCCCGACGGAGCATGAAGTGGCCTGCGCCGTCGATGCCGATCCATTCAGCGCTCTTACCCGACGCCTGCAGTTCGTCGACCTTTCGCCGCGACACCTCCGGATCGGTCCAGGAGTCAGCCGTGCCGTGAAGGACTGACAGTGGTGTGTCCGAACGCAGATTCACCGACGTTCCATCGGGCCACCACGGCGCCAGCGCGACCACACCGACCACCGCCGGATCGCCACATAGTTCGGCGGCGACCCGTCCGCCCATCGAGTGCCCCAGCAGGATCACCTGAGCTTGTGAATTACGTTTCGTTATCGCGTCGAGTGCGGCGCGGGCGTCGGCGACCGGACTGCGCTCGGCACCGTTCCAACCTCGAACTCGATAGCGAGCCTGCACCGCTTTGACACCGGAGAGGCGAAGCTGAGCGGTGAACGGGCACATCCGAAGGTTGGACAGATGCCAGGCGCGAGCCGGGCGATGGCTCGATACCTTTCCTCCAGGCAGCACTAGCACCACCAGGTGCTGGTCACCGTCCTGCTGTTGCCGTCGGTTGGGCGTCATACACGGCATTCGGAGCCGAAAACCATTTGGATGGGGTTCGTAGAATTTCTTTTGTGAATCGTGAAGCACTCGTCGGCGATGTCCTCGACGCCATGGACGCCAACTTGGTATCCCATGCCTGCCACCTGCATGAACACTTGCCGACGGGATCGGTCACGGTCTCTGCAGATGTTGTCGTCGCAGACAGCGGCCTCACCGACGACACTTTCAACATCATCGCTGGTGCGCGCTTCGCTGTACCTGCTGCTGAAGGCCCGGAAGAAGACCGACGACTACTCGACGTACTCGCGTGGCTTCGAGCAACCGGTCGTCCGTTCTCCTGGTGGACAGGTCCGCGCGACAAGCCCTCTGACCTCGGCGCTCGCTTGTCAGCCGTCGGCTGCGTGCGCTCCGAGGAAGAAAGAGCGATGACGGCAGACTTGAACGTCGTCCCACGCCCAACGCCTGTCTCAGAACTGTGCGTTCAGCGAGTGACGACTCGTTCGCAGCTCGCCGACTACGCCGCCGTGATGGCCGCCAATTGGTCGCCGCTCTCAACCGCAGTAATACGTTTCTTCGAAGACACCGCCGATGACATCCTCGATGAGCGCTCGCGGAGTTCGTTTGTCGTGGGATACGCGAACTCCCAGCCTGTCGCCGGAGCCGAGGTCCATTTTGCCGCCGACGTCGCCGGACTGTATGGGGTCGTCACACTCGAAACGGCGCGCCGACGCGGATTCGGCTCGGCGGTCACCCTTGCCGCACTCGACATCGCCCGCGAGCGAGGTGCCCGAACCGCTGTACTTCAGGCGTCCAGCGACGGCGCACAGCTCTATCGAAACGTCGGCTTCGAGGATGTCGGTACCTACGCCGAGTACTCGATCGGCAGCGGTTAGACGTCCCCGCGGGGACGCTTTCCGTCCTCATCCACGGATGTGTGTCGGTACTGGCATCTATCATCGAACGTACATTCGAAACATTGTCGGACACGCGCCGGGGGGCAACAATGAACGCAGAACTGACCGATACCGCAGAACTGACCGATACCGCAGCACTGATCAATGAAGAAACGCAGGGTTCCACCCGAAGCGACGTAGAGCAACTCGGCTCCGAAATCTGCGCTCTCGCCGGCCAGATCGCGGCGGCCACGGCTCGATTCCTCACCCTCCTGTCGAAGTTCGACGAAGACCGCGGCTGGACCGGCCCTGGACTGCATTCATGCGCCCACTGGCTGTCGTGGAAATGTGGAATGAGCCTGCACACCGGCAGGGAATATGTTCGCGTCGCCAAAGCGCTCCGACCTTTGCCCGAGATGCGGAAGGCCTTCGAGCAAGGCCGGCTGTCCTACTCGAAGGTTCGCGCACTCACCCGGGTCACCACGCCGTCAAACGAACAGCAGATGGTTCGGTTCGGATGCGAGGCGCCCGCAGCCCAGATCGATCGTCTCGCCGCAGGTCTGCGTAATGCAACCGACAATGAATCCGGCAAAAGCAAAGCGCCCGAACATCTTCAGGTCCGCTGGCATTGGGACTCGGATACGGGCGAGTTTGTCATCAAAGGACGCCTGCCCGCGCAGGACGGCGCCCGAATCCTCGCAGCATTGGCGGCGGCGGAACGTGAACGCACCCGAACCGCTGCCATCCGCCCTGTCGACGAGAAGGCCACAAAGAACCCGGCCGGAAATATCGGACCAGGACTCGTCGCGATGGCAGAGCTCGCCACCGCCGCAGTCACAGACCGCACGTCCAAGGCCGCCGCGAACGAAGTTGTGTTCTTCCACGAAGCGAACACCGTCCGTGTACCGAGTGGACCCGCGCTCCCCCAAAGTGCCGCCGAGGAAGTGCTCTGCAACGCGAAACTTCGCCTGGGAACGACAAAGGAGGGATGCGTTTTGAATCTGGGCCGAAGGACCCGCGTCGTCAGCGCCAAACAAATGCTGGCATTGAATTACCGCGACGGATGTTGCCGCACACCGGGTTGCGGGCGGACTCGCTTCTTACACGCACATCACGTGAAATTCTGGGGACGCGGCGGAAATACGGACTTGGACAATCTGATCATGCTGTGCGGCACCTGCCACCGCGCGCTGCATGACGGCCAGTTCACGATCACTGCTCTCGGCGAGCAGAAGTTCGAGTTCCTTTACGCCAATGGTGACGTCATCGACCCAGCACCACCGACCGAGGGATTCGCTGATGGCCTACTGCGCGGAGACATACCCGACGACGCGATCATCCCAAGATGGGACGGCGAGCACCTTCACCTCGATCACGCGGTCAGCGTCATCCTCGACGGTTGGGCCGCCTGAGGAAACATTGGTCTAGTCCAATCTGAATCTGCCGTGAACAACAGGACAACCCTCACATCCAGGTAGTGCAATTGGTCTAGTCCTATCGCAAGATGCTTAGCGTGACCAAGAAAATCGCACGCACCTCAGCCGCTATCACACTCCTCCTCGCCGGCGCTGTTGCTGCCGGAACTGCAACTGCTGCAGCAATTCCCGGATCGTCCGACCTCAATCCGTCGGCCGCCGAGAAGACAGTTGTCATCGGCCTCGACGGCACTATGCTCAGCCACATCAAGACCGCCGACGCTCCCCGTCTCCAGAAGCTGATCGCCGAAGGAACCAGCGGAGAATCTTCCATCCTCGGCCACACCGCCATCTCCGGACCGTCGTGGTCGACCATCCTGACCGGAGTCTGGGATACCAAGCACGGAGTCAAGGACAACACGTACGCGGGCGCCCGCTTCGACCTCTACCCGAGCGTCTTCACCCGACTGGAAACAGCAAAGCCCTCCCTCCTCACCGAATCGATCTCCACCTGGGGCGGCATCGACAACATCGCCTCCAGTGGGACACCGAAAGCCGACGTTGTCGTCACCACGGCCGATGCAGGTTCCGGAGCGGCCACCGACGCTGCGACGGCAGACGCCGTCGCCCGCGACATCACAGACAAGGGACCTGACCTGATCTTCACCCAACTCGATCAGGTGGACGGCGCGGGACATAGCGGCGGCACCAACGGCGCTGCGTACGAAGAGTCCATCGCCTCGGTCGATGCTCAGGTGGGCAAGATTGTCGATGCCGTCGATCAGCGCGCAGCAAAGACCGGCGAGAAGTGGACTGTACTGGTCACTGCGGATCACGGGCACAAGCCCGCCGGTGGGCACGGCGGTCAGACACCCGCGGAAGCAACGACATTCGTCATAGCACGCGGCGCGGGATACGCGGCCGGTAAGAACACAGACTCGTACACGATCGCCGACATCACCCCGACAATCCTCAAGAGCCTGGGCGTTGCATTGCCTGCCGATCTGGACGGCAAGCCGCTGGCCAAGGAAGCTCCCGGCTTCGTCGGCTCGGTCGACCTGGGATTCTTCGGCTCCTGATCGCAAGAAGGCCCGGGCCACACAGCAGAGTGCCGCAGCAAGACAGCAGCAAAAAGGCAGCAAAAAGGTCGGGCCGGAGAGCGTGTGCTCTCCGGCCCGACCTGTTGTGGAGCTGCCGGGAATTGAACCCGGGTCCTACGTTGAATCGCTAGGGCTTCTCCGTGTGCAGTTCGCTAAGTCTCTACTTGGATCTCCCAGTCTCGCGAACAAGCCAGGATGACGATCCCAGTCACTGTTTGATGTCCCATTCGACTCCGTGACCGAGCCGAACAGTAAAGCCCTCTAGCTGATGCCAGGAACCGGGTCGAGGGCAACCCCGGGCTGACAGACACGCTTCGCTACTTAGGCAGCGAGAGCGTAGTCGCGCTGATTGGAATCGGCGCTTATAGGTTTGCAGCGACGCTTACGGTGGTCTCTTGCCTGCACCGACACGCTTCCCCTAACTCAACACACGCAGTCGAAACCGTTCAGCCCCGTGTGTGCCCCGCGTCTTTCGTGGGGCTATTCACTATAACGCGCCGAAGTTCGGAAGTCATACCAATTAATCGGCGGCACTTTCCGTGTCCTTCGGCCCAGCCGTTTCCTGCACTGCACCCGCTTCCTGCACTGCACCCGCTTCCTGCACTGCACCCGCTTCCTGCACTGCACCCGTTTCCTGCACCGCAGCCATCTCACGCTCGGCGGCACCGGTGATGTTGGTGATCATCCCCTGGAAGACGACTCCGTGGAAAGGCAGGATCGAATACCAGTACGCCCGACCCGCGAGCCCGCGAGGGAAGAAGACCGCGCGTTGATCGAGGTGGGAACCCACCGGCCGTCCGTCGGCACCGGCTGGGCCTTCTGATACTCGCAACTCCAACCATGCTCCGCCCGGGACCTTCATCTCGGCGCGCAATCGGAGCAACTTGCCTCGATCGATTTCTTCGACCCTCCAAAAGTCCAGGGCTTCGCCCGTGTTGAGCCGGCGTGGATCCCGCCTGCCCCGGCGCAGTCCGACACCACCGACCGCGCGGTCCATCCACCCCCGAATGGCCCACGCCAAAGGGAATGAATACCAACCGTTCTCGCCGCCGATCGACTCGACCACCGACCAGAGGGTTTTCGGATCCGCCGCGCAGTCACGTTCGCGATGATCGACGTAGACCGCTTCGCCGGCCCAATCCGGGTCGGATGGAAGAGGATCGGATGGAGCGCCCGCAATCGTTGCACCGGACCACGCCGTCTCCACCTCACCGGTGTCGATCTTTCGAAGTGCCAGTCGCACCGCTTCTCGATACGGCGTGAGGCCCTCGGCGGGAGGCGGGATGAAGCCGTCGATGTCGTGATTGTGCATCACCGCGTCGTTCTGCAGGGATTCGATCAGGGGCATCGCCAAACCTCGTGGGATCGGCGTGACCAATCCCACCCAGTGACCTGCCAGACGCGGGGTGAGGACGGGCAGGACGAGGATGCGTCGGCGTACCAATCCAGCGACGTCGGCGTAGGTGTTCATCATTTCGCCGTACTGCATGACATCCGGCCCACCGATGTCGAAGGCGCGGTTGACCTCCGGCGTCGTCGCCGCGGCTGCAATCAAATAGTGGAGTACGTCACGCACCGCGATCGGCTGAATGTTGTTGTGCACCCACTTGGGTGTGGTCATCACCGGAAGCCGATTGGTCAAGTGGCGCACCATTTCGAAGGACGCCGAACCCGATCCGATCACCACTCCAGCTTGGAACACAACCGCCGGAACCTCGGAGTCGAGCAGGATCCGACCGACTTCGAGCCGGGACTGCAAGTGAGTCGACAACTCTCGGTCGGAGGGATGAAGCCCGCCCAGGTAGACGATCCGTCGCACCCCCGCATCGCGGGCAGCGGCGGCGACGTTCTCCGCGCTTCGCTTGTCGATATCCGAGAACGACCCTCCCCCACCCATGGCGTGAACGAGGTAGTAGACCACGTCGATATCATCGAAAACACCTGAGAGGGTGGCACTGTCGGTCAGATCCCCGCGCTTGATCTCCACGGAATCGTGCCAGGGAACATCGCGTAGTTTCTCCGGGCTGCGCACCACCACTCGAACTCGATGACCCTCTTCGACCAGGCGAGGGGCAAGACGTCCGCCGATGTATCCGGTCGCACCCGTGATCAACACTCTCACTGCGTCCATCACCCCACGCTACGCACAATTCAACTGCGAAGCGCGAGTGCAACCCCGAGGTCGTCGTTGGTCAACATCATGTTGATCCCCGCTCCGGCCTTCGCCCCGGCGGCTGCGGCCATGATGACCTGGGCACCCGGGTCCACGACATTGCCCGCGGCGAACACGCCGGGCACGCTTGTGGCCCCCATCATGTCGACTGTGACGAAATCGCCCATCATCGTCTCGGCGCGCTGCGCACCGAATGCGCGCAAGATCGCATCGTTGGGGTCCATCGTGAGGGCGCCACCGACAAAGACCGCCGAACGCGCGACCACACTGCCGTCGGCCAACCGCACGCCCACCAACCGATCATCCTCGACGACGGGACCGGCAACCTCACCCTCGACGATCGAAATACCGCGAGCCGCAAGCTTTTCCCGATCTTCGGAACTCAGTTCGGTGATGCGATGAAGGAAGAGAACCACGTCATCGGACCACTGGCGAACCATGAGCGCCTGGTGCATCGCAAATTCCGCGCTCTTGGCGATCACGCCGAGCGGCTGATCACGCACGCCGTACCCGTGGCAGTACGGGCAGTGCAACACATCGCGTCCCCAACGCTCGCCGAAGACTTCGAGTTCTACCGGTAGGCGGTCCGTCAGACCCGTCGAAACAAGCACCTTGCGCACCTGAATCTTGATGCCGTCAGCCAGTTCTACCGAGAATTTCTCGCCGTCCCGTGTCACGGAGACAACGGTGCCGTCATGGAACTCGCCGCCGAATTTGCGGACCTCACCTCGGCCGATGGTCAACAATTCTGCCGGGTTCATGCCGTCACGGGAGAGGAATCCGTTCATGTGGTCGGCGGCCGCGTTCCGTGGCGATCCGTTGTCGAAGACGATCACGGATCTGCGTGCCTGACCGAGAATGAGTGCGGCGTTGAGGCCTGCCGCACCGGCTCCGATTACTGCTACGTCGAATGAGTTCTGCGTCATGAATCCAGAATGACAAGAGAACGCAGTCTTGACAAACGCTGTTGCCACTTTGGCAAAATGAGTGCATGACCGAAACATCGTTCGAAGCCGTACTAGCCGGCATCGGCCCTCGCCTACGTGCGTTGCGCCAACAGTCCGACATGACCCTGGCCGATTTGTCGGAGACCACCGACATCAGCGTCAGCACACTGTCGAGACTCGAATCCGGTACTCGCCGAGCCAACTTGGAGCTTCTGCTGCCGATTGCCAAGGCACACGGCGTCCCCTTGGACGACCTCGTGAACAGCAAGATCAAAGATCCGCGCGTGCGCGAAGAACCTCGGACGGTCGGATGTATGACGGTCATTCCGTTGACGAGTCAACCCGGCAATCTGCAGGCCTACAAGATGATCATCTCGCCCACCGACGACGATCGCGAACCGGGATCCCACGAGGGCTACGAGTGGGTCTACGTTCTGTCCGGGCGCATCCGACTCCAACTCGGCGACCGGGATTTCATCATGGGGGCAGGCGAGGCCGCCGAGTTCGACACGCACATCCCGCACCGCATCAGTGCTGCCGACGGACGGCCGGCCGAGGCGATCAGCCTCTTCGGAAAACAGGGCGAGCGGGTTCACCTACGCGCAGCGCCGGCCGACAGACGCGGCTGAGGAAAATTCTCCGAGAAGCGAGGACATCTACAAGCGGGTGACTCGGTGGAGCGGGTGCACATCGTTGAGAGATGACTGAGAATCCGGCCAAACCAATTCCACCTGTTGTACCGCGCCGCCTGTCTCCGCGCGAGATAGCTAGCCCGATGAATCATCATGACCGAGAAGAGGAATCCCGATGAGTGGAAAAACCACTTCCTACTGCGGTCCGGGCTCGTGCACGATTTGAATCGCTCCGATGAAGTGGTTCGGCGGACCCACCTTGTCGATGTATGGAATGTAGATGTTCGTTCGTCCCACAGGGCCTGCCGACCGCTCAGAGCTCTTGCAGGGTAATTGATCTTGCGTCCAATCATTCGTCGAGTTCGCGGGGCGACGAATTCACGTAAGTGGCGAAAACAAGGGGAATGACATGGAATTACGACAACTCGCGCGCGATCTTCAAGTCTCGCGTATTGGCTTAGGGTGTAACAACTTTGGTACCCGACTGGACCCTGAGGGGAGTACGGAGGTCGTCCGTACTGCTCTCGATGAGGGCGTCACCCACTTTGACACAGCGACGATGTACGGAAACGGGCGCTCGGAGGAAATCCTCGGCAAGGCGCTCGCAGGTCAACGAGACCAGGTGGTAATCGCCACCAAAGCGATTCCACGCCCGCGTGAGGTCGATTACAAGCCCGGAGTACTCGCACGAAGCATCGAGGATAGCTGTGAGGCAAGCTTGCGGCGACTCAGCACCGATCGAATCGACTTGTACTACCAGCATGTCCCTGACCCCGATGCTCCACTGGAGGAGGCCATCGAGGCGTTGAATGGGCTGGTAGCCAAAGGGAAAGCCCGCCACGTAGCTTGCTCGAACTACTCCGCGGATCAGATGAGGCAGGCCGAGGGCATCGCCACCGGTACTGGCGCATCGCATTTATTGGCGAACCAGGTCGAATGGAATTTGCTCAACCGCGCGATCGAGGCAGACATTGTTCCCGCCGCACACGAGGTCGGAATGTCAATCATCCCTTTCTTTCCGCTTGCTTCCGGAATGCTCACCGGTAAGTACACGATGCGACGGCCGCTTCCGACCGGCAGCCGACTAGCCAGTGCGCCGTACTTCGCCACACTGGCAACGGAAGAGAACTTCGAGTACGTGGAGAAACTGTCAGCGTTCGCACAAGCGCACGGACACTCGATACTCGAACTCGCCATAGCGTGGCTGTGCGCGCAGGAGAGCGTTCCCTCTGTGATCATCGGTGCGATGAACCCCGAACAAGTGCGATCAAATGTTGCCGCCGCGGAGTGGAAGCTCGACGACGACGTTCTTGCGGCGCTGCCTTCGCGCCCCTGAAAGTCTGCGGTTCAACTCCTTTTGCTGATTTGACTACTGAGCAGCCAGATAGAAAACAAACGGCCCGCGCACTGGTAGCTCGCTTTGGCAGTCCAATGTTGGACTCCAACCTGTAAGCCGCGTCGACCGTATTCGTTCCGCCGGCAGTCGCAACGACAGGACCAGCACATCACCTCCGAGTGTGTGTGAGTGACGAAGAGAAGTGGCCATCGATGACCTACCAGGCTGTGCAGCCAATCGAGGGCACTGCCCTCTGCTGGGGATGCATCCCACACGCTGATTTGATACAGCTCGCCGAGTTGGCCCGTAGGGGCGGCTTTCCAGAGATCACTGTTCATCCCTCGCAATATTCGATTGTGAAGAGTGCCGACTCCCGAGTGCGGGAGCGCCTGGACGATCTAGGTGTGACTGTTGGCGTGATCGATGCGCTCATGACCTACCTACCCGGCTCTGCTCGACTGGATGAGGTACCTCCACACTGGCGCAAGCTCATGGTAGATCTCGACGAGTGTCTCGAAGCCGCTGAGGCGCTTCACGCTCGCACTCTCAACGTCGCCCATTTCTTGGGTGATCCGACAGTGAAGAGAAACGCGCTGGCGTCGGCGGTGCGACAAGTCGCCGACCGCGCAGCCGAGGTCGGAGTTCGTGTCAGTCTGGAGTTCATCCCCGGCACAGGAATACCGGATCTCGGTGCGGCGTTGGACATCGTCCGGCGAGCCGACCACCCCGGCGTTGGAATCCTGTTCGATACTTGGCACTTTCTGCGCTCGGGTGGTACGCCGACCCAGCTTGCAGAGGTTACCCATGGTCAGGTATTCGAAGTGCAGATCAGCGATCGTGTCCAGCCTGGCCGCCACGATCCCTATGTACCGATGACCGGCCGCCTGGCTCCTGGCGAGGGAACGGCGCCGATCGCGGAGATTGTGCGGGCGTTGGGGGTCGTGGCTCCCGACGTCGTGTTGGGAGTCGAGGTGTTCACCGCTGATATCGGAGATCCGGAGGAAACCGTGGCCCACCTTTCCGCGGCCACTCGGATGTTCCTGCGGAGTACTGAATTTGGTTCGCCCGCGGGCATTGTCGAGCCGTCATGAGCTATTCCGAGGCCCTGAGTTTGGTGCGATACCAAACTCGCACCGCCGCCGCGTTTCCAATTTGGCCACTCCGCCAATCGGAGACCAGTTCAAACCACGCGGGACTCTTTTGACAGGATGGTGGCGGATCGGGGTATCCGGCGTGCAAGTAGCCCAGGTACTCGTCGAGGAATGAAACAGCGCGTTCCTACGATGGGTGTACGGGTCACAGCCGCTGAAAAGGAACTACGCCCCAGCGACGGCAATCATGCCGACTGCCGCCAGCGCCAACAGCATTCCCGCTTGTTGCACGCGGCTTACCCGCTCGCCCAGCATCACCATGGCGAGCAGAACCGTCGCAGCCGGATACAGCGAACCGATCACGCTGACCAGTGAGAGCATTCCGCCTTGGAAGGCGTAGATCATCGTCCCGTTCGCGACGACGTCGAGGACGCTGACGTACACCGCGAGCTTGAGTGGCTCGCCTCGTGGGAGAACGAAGTGACCGGCCGCCAGCGCGACCAACCACACCACGACGGTCGCGGCACCTCGAGATACGGCCAACGCCCACAGTCCGCTGCCCTCGCCGATCTGGTGAAGTGCGATGAACGAGAGTGCAAATGCGCCACCGCTTCCGACGGTCAGAAGAGCCACTTGTCTGGTGAAGCGGAGGGTGATTCCGCCGGCGACCTCACCCGCGGTGTCGTCAGGCGACTCGCGGCTGACCAGGACGACGGCGACCAGCGCGACGGCAATACCCAGGTACGCGATCAACCCCGGCCGCTCACCGAATGCGAATCCGACGAGCACCGGAATGCCCGCCACCAGAACAGCTGTCAGCGGCGAGACCACCGACATGGGGCCGGTTGCCAGCGCGAGATAGAACCACCAGACCGCCAGACCACTCGTGACGCCCGCGATCGCGCCCCAGATCAGACCGTTCGGCGTCAGCGTCCCGGATACGAAAGGTGCTGCGATCAGAACGATGACGAGCGAGAGTGGATACGAGACGATCACCACACGCAGTGCGGCAACTCGTCGTGACGCAACTCCCCCGACGAAGTCGCTGACTCCGTAGGCAACTGCCGCCACGAGGGCAAGCAGGATGGAGGTCAGCGCATGCCCTTGATACGACGACCGAGCTCGCGGGTCACCTCGCGCTCGGCGGTGCGCTTGGCCATGTCCTGGCGCTTGTCGTAGTCCTGCTTACCCTTTGCCAGTGCGAGTTCGACCTTGACCTTGCCGTCGTTGAAGTACATCGACAGCGGGACCAGCGTCTGGTTTCCCTCGCGGGTCTTGCCGACGAGGTGCTCGATTTCACGCTTGTGCAGCAGGAGCTTTCGGGTACGACGTGGCGAATGGTTGTTCCACGTGCCTTGCGTGTACTCCGGAATGTGCAACGAGCGCAACCACACTTCGCCGTTGTCCACCGTGGCGAACGCGTCGACGAGCGACGCCTTGCCTTCACGCAGACTCTTGACCTCGGTCCCGACGAGAGCGATGCCGGCCTCGTAGGTGTCGATGATCGTGTAGTTGTGGCGTGCTTTGCGATTGGTCGCAATGACCTTGCGGCCCTTTTCCTTCACTGTCCGGGCCTCTCAGTCCGCTGTCTTGCTGTCGAATGGTTCTTGCTGTTCCAGCATAGAAGCTCGTGCAAACCGATTATTCGCGGACGTACAGACGCAGCGTCACGTACGCCGTCACCGCGGCCATTCCGACACCGGCAAGTACGAGGATCGGCGAGACGAACAGCACGTCACTGTTGGATATCCGCGCCACGATGTTTGCTTCGTAGACGTCGGACAGGACCCCGTCGATGAAGACGTTCTTCGCCGTGAACAGTCCGGCAATGGCGAGCACCGCACCGATCAAGGCCGCCACGACGGCTTCGAGGAGGAACGGAAGCTGGGTGTACCACCGCGTCGCGCCGACCAACCGCATGATGTTGACCTCGGTACGACGCGTGAACGCGGCGATCTGGACCATGTTGGCGATGAGCAGGATGGCCGCTATCGCCTGGACGATCGCGATCGCGAACGCTGCGTTGCGCACTCCACCGAGCACGCTGAACAGTCGGTCCACCAACTCGCGCTGATTGAGCACACTCTCGACGCCGGGCCTCGAACCGAAGGTGTCGTTGATGACGCCGAACCGCTCCGGGTCACTGAGCTTGACCTTGAACGACGCCGGGAAGCTGTCCGGGCTCACCAGGGCTGCCAGTTCGGGCTGGTCCTTGAACACGCGCTCGGTGGCGTCCTTCACGGCGTCTTCGCGGTTGAGGTACTGAACCGCGACGACGGACGGAGTCTGCTCGAGTTCCTTGCGCAACGAACTGCAGATCTCCTGCTCGCAACCGGGATCGGCCGAAGAGATGTCGTCGGTCAGGAAGATCTGCACCTCGACTCGTTCGAGGAAGATCTGCTGGGTCTTGCCTGCCATCTGCACGACCAGCAGACCACCGCCGAAGAGTCCGAGGGAGATCGCCGTCGTCAAGATCATGGCGATGGTCATCGTGATGTTGCGGCGTAGGCCGGTCAGGACTTCGCTGAAAATAAAGCTGGCGCGCATCGGGGAATCCGATTCCTTTTCGAGAGGCCGGTTGTTTCACGACAACCGGTGGGCGTACGGGACGTGTGGTCGTAGTCGGCGCTACCTGCCGACGCCGTACACACCCCGCGCTTCGTCTCTGGTCACCTTGCCGAGATCGAGTTCGATGACGCGTCGACGCATGGAGTCGACGATGTGGTGATCGTGGGTCGCCATCACGACGGTGGTGCCGGTGCGGTTGATCCGCTCGAGCAGCAGCATGATGTCCTGGCTCGTTTCGGGGTCCAGGTTGCCGGTGGGCTCGTCGGCGAGCAGCACGAGAGGGCGGTTCACGAATGCGCGGGCGATGGCGACGCGCTGCTGCTCACCGCCGGAAAGTTCGGTGGGCAGTCGATCGGCTTTGCCGGCCAGACCGACCATGTCGAGAACCTCGGGCACAGTGCGCGCGATGACGTTGCGGGGCTTGCCGATGACTTCCAACGCAAAGGCCACGTTCTCGGAGACCGTCTTCTGCTGAAGCAAGCGGAAGTCCTGGAACACACAGCCCATGCTCTGGCGAAGCTTCGGCACGCGGCGGGCCGCCAACTTGTTGACGTGGAAATCCGCGACCTCGATGTCACCGGACGTGGGCGACTCCATCTTGAGCAGCAACCGCATGAACGTCGACTTGCCGGAGCCGGAGGGGCCGATGAGGAAGACGAACTCCCCCTTCTCCACCTCCACACTGACCTTGTCGAGCGCCGGCCTGGTGGAGGCCTTGTAGGACTTCGACACATTCTTCATGCTGATCACAACTAGCCAGTCTAGCCGTTATCTAACGGTGACCTTGGCGCCACGCGCGAGCACCCTCGTCCTTATCCGGTACCGGTGGTCGCGGGTGACTGCGGCACAGACGTCGGTGCCTGCATCGCCGCGCCAGGTTGGGGAACGGTCGTCGTCGCCGGAGTGGTCGGCACCGTGGTCGCGGACTGTTCGGCGTTGCCCGGCGCAGGCGCGGGACCCGAAGTCGGCGTCGGAGAACCTGAGATGCCCGTGCTCGATTCCGGAGACTGGGTCTCGGACGTAGTCGTCGGCTCGGTCGAGGACGGCACGGGGGTCGTCGTCGACGGTTTGACCGAGGGCGCGACGTAAGGCTCGGTCTGCGACGTGTCCACGCTGGGCGGTGGTGTCACTGCGGTCGGGTCCTCAGGATTAAGATACGTATGCAACAGATACGTCAATATCCACGCCACGATGAGAATGAAGGTAGAGGTTCGCATCCGGCCGCCGAAAATCCGGGACGGGAGCCAGTCCAGGTGAAACAGTCGGTCGAGTCCGCGGCGCGGTTCCTGATCGGTCATTCGCTCGCCTCCTCGGTCCGTACGGTGTGCAGATCCGGTGACACCGTGATCCCCTGACGTCGCAGTGCTGCGGCGACGCGGACGCGAAGAGCGCGTCCGACCTGGAACTGTTTGCCAGGGAGTGTGCGCGCGACCATCCGCACGTTGACCTGATCGACCTCCAGGCTTTCGACGCCCATGACCGTGGGCTCGTCGAGCAGCAGTTTCTTGAGTCCGCGGTCGGCCATCGCGTCGACTCCGACCTGGCGAAGCACCTCGTTGACCCGGGTGAGATCGGCGGTCGCCGGAACCGGAACGTCGATGACGGCGCGTGCCCAATCCTTGGACAGGTTGGTCGCTTTCACGATCTGGCCGTTGGGAACGGTGATGACCTCGCCGTCGGAGTTCCGCATCCGCGTCACGCGCAGGGTCACGTCCTCGATGACACCCTCGGCGTCGTCGGAGGAGCCGGTGATCGCAAGCCGGACGGTGTCACCGAAGCCGTACTGACGTTCGGTGATGATGAAGAAACCGGCAAGAATGTCCTGCACGACGCGCTGTGCACCGAAACCGAGCGCCGCACCGAGAACGGTCGCCGGCGCGACGAGACTGCCGATCGGCAGGTTCAGTTGGTCGAGAACCTTCAGCGTCGCGATCACGTAGATGAACGTGATGACCACCCAGGTGATGACCTGCGCGACCGAGTGACGATGCTTGGTCGCCTCGGAACGAACCAGCGCATCGCCCAACTGATAGTTGGAGTCGATCTGGTCGGTGACCTTGTTGCCGCCCCAACTGACCAACCGGGCGAGAATCATCGCCCCGAGCACGGTCATGAGGACGGACAAACCGGTGGTTTGAAGCCAATCGAGCAGGTTCTGCCCAGGTCGAAGTAAAGTCATCGTGCCTTTCGGTATCCGAACGCTATGCGGACTGGTTCTCGCTCATGCGCCAGCGGATGCCGGCCTCGAGGAACCCGTCGATGTCGCCGTCGAGCACTGCCGACGGGTTGTTGACCTCGTACTCGGTACGCAGGTCCTTGACCATCTGGTACGGATGCAGAACATAGGAGCGCATCTGGTTGCCCCACGAGCTGCCGCTGTCGCCCTTGAGCGCATCCATCTCGGCGCGCTCTTCCTGACGCTTGACCGCGAGCAGCTTGGCCTGCAGGACGCGCATCGCCGACACCTTGTTCTGGAGCTGCGACTTCTCGTTCTGACAGGTGACGACGATTCCCGTCGGGATGTGCGTGAGTCGAACGGCGGAGTCCGTCGTGTTGACCGACTGGCCGCCGGGACCGGACGAGCGGTAGACGTCGACGCGGATGTCGTTCTCGTTGATCTCGATGTGGTCGGTCGTCTCGACGACCGGCAGTACCTCGACCTCGGCGAACGACGTCTGACGACGCCCCTGGTTGTCGAAGGGGCTGATGCGAACGAGCCGGTGGGTGCCCATCTCGACGGACAACGTGCCGTACGTGTACGGGCCTTTGATCGCGAACGTCGCGCTCTTGAGTCCGGCTTCTTCGGCGTACGACGTGTCGTAGACCTCGACGCCGTAGTCGTGCTTCTCCGCCCAGCGGATGTACATACGCATGAGCATCTCGGCCCAGTCTGCAGCGTCGATACCGCCGGCACCGGAGCGGATGTTGATGAGCGCGTCGCGCTCGTCGTACTCGCCCGAGAGCATGGTCTTGACTTCCATCGCCGCGATGTCGTCTCGCAGGCTCGCGCGCTCGGCGTCGGCGTCGGCCACCGCGTCGGGGCCTTCGTCTTCTGCCAGTTCGTAGAGGATCGGCATCTCGTCGAGTCGCTCGCGTAGTGCCACGATCCGGCGTAGCTCGGCCTGCGCGTGGGAGAGCTGGCTGGTGACCTGCTGGGCGTGTTCCTGGTCGTTCCACAGACCCGGGTCGGCTGCCTGGTGCTCGAGCTCGTCGATGCGTCGGCGCAGCTCCTCGACGTCCACAACCGATTCGCAGGTGCGAAGGGTGGTGTCGAGGGCGTTCAGGTCTGCAATTACGTCGGGATGCACGGTTTTCAAGGCTACCGGGTGCCGACCTCGGCCCTGCCGCCCGTCACGTATTGGGATCACCGGGACTGGAAGCCTTGCCAACCTCGCTCCGAGGGAACCTACTGGAACGATGACTGTCACCGACGAATACCTGCAGAACAACGCCGCCTACGCCGAGCAGTTCACCGGACCGCTCCCCCTCCCACCCAGCAAACACGTCGCCGTACTCGCCTGCATGGACGCCCGCATCGACGTCTATCGGGTGCTCGGAATCAAGGAAGGTGAATCGCACGTCATCCGCAATGCGGGTGGAGTCGTCACCGACGACGAGATCCGATCCCTGGCCATCAGCCAGCGTCTGCTGGGAACTACCGAGATCATCCTCATCCACCACACCGACTGCGGAATGCTGACGTTCACCGACGACGACTTCAAGCGATCCATCCAGGACGAGATCGGCATCAAACCAAATTGGGCTGCCGAATCGTTTCCCGACATCGACGAGGACGTCCGTCAGTCGTTGAAGCGCATCGAGAACAGTCCGTTCGTCACCGCGACGACCTCCCTACGCGGATTCGTCTTCGACGTCGCAACCGGAAAGCTGAACGAGGTCCTCCCCGATTGAGCCGGTAGGTTGTGTACCCGTGACCGATCGCGCATCCGACCTCGCACTCGCCCTCCGTATCGCCGACGAGGCTGACGCGATCACTCGCGCCCGCTTCGGCGCCCTCGACCTTCGAGTGGACGACAAGCCGGACCTCACCCCCGTCTCCGACGCCGATCTGGCTGTCGAGCGAGCAGTGCGCGCGACGCTCGGTGAGCATCGTCCTGCGGATTCCGTACTCGGCGAAGAATTCGGCGGCGACGCAGTCTTCGAGGGCAGACAGTGGGTGGTCGACCCCATCGACGGGACCAAGAACTTCGTCCGCAACGTACCGGTGTGGGCCACGCTGATCAGCTTGCTCGAGGACGGCGTCCCGGTCATCGGCGTCGTGAGCGCACCTGCACTGAATCGGCGATGGTGGGCTGCAACAGGTTTGGGTGCACATACGTCCTTCGGGGACAGTGATGCGCGGGCGATCCAGGTATCCGCCGTCGATCGCAGCGAGTCAGCGAGCCTGAGCTTCTCGAGCCTCTCGGGGTGGAAGGACCGCGGAATTCGCGATCAGTTCGTCGAACTCACCGACCACGTCTGGCGCGTGCGCGGTTACGGGGACTTCTTCTCCTACTGCCTCGTGGCCGAAGGCGCCGTCGACATTGCTGCCGAACCCGAGGTTTCCCTGTGGGATCTGGCAGCGCTCGACGTATTGGTCCGTGAGGCCGGCGGCGCGTTCACCGATCTGGACGGCGGCGCAGGTCCGCACGGCGGCAGCGCGGTCGCCACCAACGGACTGCTGCACGAAGACGTTCTGGCCCGCCTGCGGTAACACCCGATTACCAGAACATCCCACCCGCCGCAAGGGTCCGAGGGAGGAGTTCCGACAGGCCCGTCGGCAGGATTCGGCACGACATCTCGGCCCGTTGACTGGAAGTAGTTGATCACGCACTACTTCCAGGAGAACGATGAACCGGATTTCCAGGCGCACGATTCTGTTCGGTCTGGCCGCAGCGCCCCTCGGGCTCGCGGTGGGCTGCGGCGCCGACCCGGCAGCGAAGAGCGCCACGTTGGCGGTGGCCGGAACTTCGCGTCCGCTACCGATTCCGCCGCTTGCCGAATCCACCGTCGACGACGCCGGTGTTCGCCACTTCACACTTCGTGCCGGTGCCGGGACCACCGAGATCGTCGCGGGAAAACTCACCGACACTTGGGGTTTCAACGGATCCATTCTGGGGCCGACCGTCCGCGCCGAACGCGGAGAATCTGTCGCATTCACGATCGACAACACACTGGCAGAGCCCACGACCGTCCATTGGCACGGCATGCATCTGCCCGCCCGATACGACGGCGGCCCGCACCAGACCATCGAAGCCGGCGGACGCTGGGAACCGGCGTGGACGATCGGCCAGTCGGCGTCGACGCTCTGGTATCACCCACACCCGCACGGATCCACCGAACGGCACGTGCAGCGCGGTCTCGCCGGACTGTTCCTGATCGACGACGCCGACACGCGGGCGTTGGACATCCCCAAAACCTATGGTGTCGACGATGTTCCGCTGATCATCCAGGATCGTCGATTCCTCGCCGACGGCAGCTTCGACGAATCGGATCCGACCGACATAGGCCTGCTCGGCGACACGATCGTCACCAACGGCATCTCCGACGCCTACCTCGACGTCACCACCGGGGTCGTCCGGTTACGCATTCTGAACGGCTCTTCCGGCCGTCTCTACAACCTGGGGTTCCCCGACGACCGCACGTTCGATCTGATTGCCACCGACGGCGGACTGCTCGAATCACCTATTGCGATCAAGCGGATTCAGCTCAGCCCCGGCGAACGAGCCGAGATCGTGGTTCGCGTCGACCCCGGTGCGACGACCACACTGGTGTCGTTCCCGATCGAGGACGGCGGTGGCGTGAGTTCCTCCGACGCCGAGAACTTCGGCATGAACGACCGCTTCGACATCCTCGAACTGCGGGGCGTTGCCAGCCGCGCGTCACGGTCGACTCTCCCGGCGCAGTTGGCCGTACTGCCGCGTCTGGATCCGTCGAAGGCAAGCGTTTCCCGAACCTTCGATCTGCAGTGGTACATGATCAACGGGCAACGAATGGACATGAACCGCATCGACTTCGAGGCCGAGGTCGGCGCGACCGAGGTGTGGACGATCACCAACAAGGACAACTGGCCACACAATTTCCATGTCCACGACGTCCAGTTCCAGATCCTCGACGTCGACGGTCGCACTCCCCCGCCGCACTTGCGCGGACTCAAGGACACCGTCTACACACCGCCGGGCAGCAGGGTTCGCGTCGCACTGCAGTGGTCCGAGTACACCGATCCCACCTTCCCGTACATGTTCCACTGCCACCTGCTGATGCACGAGGACCAAGGGATGATGGGCCAATTCCTCGTCCTCGAACCGGGACAGAAGGCGGCTCCGATGCAGATGGACATGCCGATGGACATGCCGATGCCTGGTTCGCACTCCGGTCACTGAAAGTTCTGCAAGTGGTACACGGCGAGGCGAACCCGATTGTCGCAACCGGTCTTCGACATCAGGTTCGCCACGTGCGTCTTCACCGTGGTCACACCGAGATGCAGCGTGTCCGCGATCTCCTGATTGCTCTTCCCTTCTGCCACCAGTGCGAGGACCTGCGATTCGCGATCGGTCAACGGAACCTTGTCCGTCACAGCAGTGTCTGCGATACCACCGATCACCGCTCGATCCACAACGCGGCGGAGAAGTTCCGGAGTGAACACCATCTCGCCCTCGGCGATCCGCCGAATGGCACCGAGCAACTCGGCGGGTTCGGTGTCCTTGACGAAGAATCCCGAAGCCCCCGCGGCGAGTGCGGGATACAGATGATCGTCGTCGTCGAAGGTGGTCAGCACGAGAATGCGCGCTCGACGACCGGCCTTGACGATCTGCTGCGTGGCGCCGATCCCGTCCAGCCCGGGCATTCTCAAGTCCATCAGAATCACGTCGGGATCCAATTCTGCAGCGAGCGCTACCGCCTCGACGCCGTTCGACGCCTCACCGGCCACGGTCATGTCCTCGGCTGCCGCGCACAGCATCCGCAAACCGGCGCGCACAAGTCGCTGGTCGTCGACGATCAGCACGCTGATCACGAGACATCGCCCGAGACAACGAGTGGAATACTCACGTGCACTTCCCATTTCCCGTCACTGTTGGTGCCCGCGGTCATCTCGCCGCCGACCAACTCCGCACGCTCCTGCATTCCCACCAGGCCATGACCTGCACTCCGAGGCGATCCCTCGACGTCGTTGACAACCCTGACATGCACCCGGTTGTCTTCGCGACCGACCGAGACCGATACCAGCCCCTTCTTGTCGCCGTGCTTCATGACGTTGGTCAGTGATTCCTGAATCACCCGCAACAACGTCAGCCTCCCGATCGCGTCGAGATCGGCTGCGCCTGACTCGACATTCTCCTGGGCATCGAAGACTGCCTGCACCTCGAAACCCGCCGCACGCACACGATCTATCGCCGCCTCGATTTCCGCCTCGACGGCATCCGGCTCGACCAGAGCGACCTCACCGAGCGAAGGATCACGAAGTGCGACCAGGAGGCGACGGATATCGGCCAGCGCATCGGACGCAGTCCCACGCACATCCGCGAGGACCTCACGCACGGCCTCGTCCTGGGGCGCCAAGACATGTTGAGCCACGCCGATTCTCAGGACGATCGATGCCATGTGGTGCGCAACCAGGTCGTGCAGTTCGCGGGCGAGCGCACTGCGCTCCGCAGCGCGGGTCTGCGCAAGATTGTTCGCGGCCAATTCACGCTGCGAGCGTAGATACAGCCCGAGCAGCAGTGGCAACCCCACGTACGCAAGCACTTTCACAGCCGTCGTGACAGACCAGAACGCTTCGTGAGATTCGAACCAGATACCCGCGAGCACCGAACCGCACCATCCTGCTGCCGATACGGCAACCATTTCTCTACGCTCGGCCCGCATCGTGACGTCGACGACGGCGACCGCCCCGAGATACGGAACAAGCTCGGACAGCCCCCAGGCGTCGGCGACGAACATCGGAACGGCGAGCGCCGAGATGACCAGGGACGCGAAGACCGGCCATCGACGGCCGACGGCGAAGGCGAGCGCCGACAGCATCGACAGAATCCAGTAGGTGAGGGGAACTCGATACTCCCCCGGATACGTGCTGGCGATCAACAGGCACGGGACCACCACCAACGGCGTGTAGCGCACGTACCGCTGTATCCGATCTGGCACCTCTGTCCGGTTCACCCCTCGAGCCTATGACGCGCATCATTTCGCGGTTTCTCGACAACAGACCTTACTGATGAGTAAGATAAGGATCGTCCAACGCCCCAACACCGAGAAACAGCTGGTGATCATGACCAAGCAAGACAGTGTTGCCCCCGACAGGAGCGCTCAGCGCAGCGAATCGGGCGCGCAGCGCGGCGGCGCCAAGGGTGCGCCCCGCGACACGTCCGCCGTCGGCCTGAACCCGATCAAACGCGACGCCATGGGCGCAGCCATGCGTGTGCTTACCAAGATCACCGGTTCGGAACTGGCCGAGAAGTTCAATCTGCGTCAGACCATCGATCGCGTGACCTACGAGGGCACCAAGACGGGCTTCAAAACCCTGGGTGCCGCCACTCGAGGATTCCAGAAGGTCTCGGGCAACGGCGCACCCAAGCGCCTGCCCGACAACCCGAGCAAGAACGCCGACTACTTCGATCTGACCCCCGACGACGACCAGAAGATGATCGTCGAGACCGTGCGCGAGTTCGCGGCCGAGATCCTGCGTCCCGCAGCGCACGACGCCGACGGCGCAGCGCAGGCACCCGCCGATCTCTCCAAGCGCGCAGCCGAGCTCGGCATCACGCTGATCAATGTTCCCGAAGAACTCGACGGAGCAGCTGCCGATCGCGGCGCAGTCACCAATTCTCTTGTTGCCGAGGCACTTGCGCACGGAGACATGGGGCTTGCACTTCCGATCCTCGCACCCAGCGGTGTTGCAGTCGCACTGACGCAGTGGGGCACCGACGCGCAGCAGAAGACCTACCTTCCGGCCTTCACCGGCGAGCAGGTCCCCGGCGCAGCAGTGGTGGTCAACGAACCACGCGCACTGTTCGATCCGTTCGCCCTGCAGACCAAGGCAGTTCGCTCCCCCAGCGGCTACAAGCTCAACGGCGTCAAGAGCTTGGTGCCCGCCGCGGCTACGTCCGAGCTCTTCGTCATCGCCGCAGAACTCGACGGCAAGCCGTCCTTCTTCATCGTCGAATCCGACACCAAGGGACTCGTCGTCGAAGCAGATCCCAGCATGGGACTGCGCGCCGCAGGCCTGGGTCGCCTGATCCTCACCGATGTCGCTGTGCCGGAGTCCGCACTGCTCGGCGACGGTGACGCCGAGCAGCGCAAGGCCGAATACGCCGACGCGATTCGCCTGGCTCGCCTCGGTTGGGCGTCCATGGCCGTCGGCACCAGCCAGGCAGTTCTCGACTACGTGATTCCGTACGTCAACGAGCGCGAAGCGTTCGGCGAGCCGATCAGCCACCGCCAGGCGGTTGCCTTCATGGTCGCCAACATCGGCATCGAACTCGACGGACTGCGCCTGGTCACGCTTCGGGGCGCTTCACGCGCCGAGCAGGGCTTGTCCTTCGCTCGCGAATCCGCTCTGGCCCGGAAGCTGGCTTCCGAGAAGGGCATGCAGATCGGCCTCGACGGTGTGCAACTCCTCGGTGGACACGGGTTCACCAAGGAACACCCGGTCGAGCGCTGGTACCGCGACCTCCGTGCCATCGGCGTTGCCGAGGGCATCGTCCTCATCTGACGCCGCTGAACTTCCAGGAGAACCACGATGATCAACCTCGAACTTCCCAAGAAGCTCAAAGCATCAGCGAACCAGGCACATCAGGTCGCGGCGCAGATCTTCCGACCCATTTCACGTAAGTACGATCTCGCTGAGCACGAGTACCCCGTCGAGCTCGACACCATGGCCGCCATGGTGGAAGGCCTCTCCGATTCCGGTGGAGACATCGGCGGCGCCAGCGGCGGACGGTCCGACGCCAGCGCCAAGGGCGGCAACGCCAACGGCGGCAACATGTCTGCGCTCCTCAACTCGCTCGAAACGTCTTGGGGCGACGTCGGACTCATGCTCTCGATCCCCTACCAAGGGCTCGGCAACGCCGCGATCGCCGCAGTGTCCACCGACGAACAGCTCGAACGTTTCGGCAAGGTGTGGGCCTCGATGGCCATCACCGAACCGAGCTTCGGTTCCGACTCCGCCGCAGTGACCACCACCGCCGTTCTCGACGGCGACGAGTGGGTTCTCAACGGCGAGAAGATCTTCGTCACCGCCGGTGAGCGTTCGACGCACATCGTCGTGTGGGCATCGGTCGACAAGTCGAAGGGCCGAGCGGCCATCAAGTCGTTCGTCGTTCCGCGTGACGCACCGGGCCTGAGCGTTGCTCGCCTCGAGCACAAGCTGGGCATCAAGGCCTCCGACACCGCAGTACTCCTGCTCCAGGATTGCCGCATTCCCGCGGACAACATCCTCGGCAGCCCGGAGGTCAACGTGGAGCAGGGCTTTGCCGGCGTCATGCAGACGTTCGACAACACCCGGCCCCTCGTTGCAGCCATGGCCGTCGGCGTCGGACGCGCAGCTCTCGAAGAACTGCGCGGCATCCTGACCGAAGCCGGTGTCGAGATCTCCTACGACACACCGGTCTACAACCAGCATGCAGCTGCAGCCGAGTTCATCCGTTTGGAAGCCGACTGGGAGGCCGCGTACCTGCTGTCTCTGCGCGCGGCGTGGATGGCCGACAACAAGAAGCCGAACTCGCTCGAAGCGTCCATGTCCAAGGCGAAGGCCGGCCGCACCGGCACCGACGTGACGCTCAAGGCAGTCGAGTTGGCCGGCACTTACGGCTACTCGCAGCGCCCGTTGCTCGAGAAGTGGGGCCGCGACTCGAAGATTCTCGACATCTTCGAGGGCACCCAGCAGATCCAGCAGCTGATCGTCGCACGCCGCCTGCTCGGAAAGTCGTCCGCCGAACTGAAGTGACGGTCGCACGGACCAGATCCCGAAACACTCCGCCCCGCCACCTTTCGAGGTGGCGGGGCGGAGTGCTCGGTCGCCATCGTGAAACTTCACCACCGAAACCTGATTGCGCATTAGTGTGTAATCAGTCCTACAACGACGCTCGGAAGAGGTTCACGTATGCCCGGATTGGTCACCAAGGTCACTGACACCATCGGCGCGGCGGGGGTCATGTTCCGAGCCGGACTCGTCCCGTTCCCTCGCCTCGATCGCGGACTCAAATCCATTGCAGCCGTGGACAAGTACGGACCCTTTGCCGGGCCGGTCCATGCACACGCCGAGAACGGCTACGACGCGGTGGCGATCATCGACGAGCGCGGCCCCATCACCTATGCCGAGCTCGAGCGTCAGAGCAACGCGTTGGTCCGGGCGTGGCAGGCCGACGGCATCACCTCCGACTCCGTCATGGGCGCGATGTGCCGTAACCATCGAGGCTTGGTCCTGACCATGCTGGCGGCAGCAAAGAACGGAACGAAGCTCGTTCTCATGAACACGGGCTTCGCTCGGCCCCAACTCGTGGACGTCGCAGCGCGTGAGAAGGTGGTCGCCTTCGTCTACGACGACGAGTTCGCGGACATCGCCGATGCCTTGCCGGACGACGTCGTCGTCTATCGTTCCTGGCCAGAGGGCACAGCCGCTGACGGTTCCACGGCAGCCACTCTCGACGAGGCCATCGCCGGACGCACCACGTCGTCGGTGCCGGCACCCGAGAAGAACGGTGGCTTCGTCCTCCTCACCAGCGGCACAACGGGAACTCCCAAGGGTGCGCCGCGTGGCCACACCTCCCCTCTCGCGTCGGCACAGTTCCTCGACCGCGTGCCGTTGCGCCGCGGACAGACCATGATGATGGCGGCCCCCGCCTTCCACGGAACCGGTGTCTCGCAGTTCGCTCTCGCGTTGGCGCTCGGCCAGACCGTCGTCATGCATCGAAAGTTCGATCCGGAGAACACGATCAAGCTTGTCGCCCAGTACAAGTGCGACAGTCTGGTCGTGGTCCCGACGATGCTCACTCGCATCATCGACCTCGGTCCCGACGTGCTGTCCAAGTACGACACGTCGAACCTGAAGATCATCTTCTCGGCAGGTTCGTCACTCTCGCCCGACCTGTGCAAGCGAGTCACGGCCTCGTTCGGGTACGTCCTCTACAACCTGTACGGATCCACCGAGGTCGCAGTGGCCACGGTCGCGACTCCCGAGGATCTGACCATTGCGCCGGGAACCGCGGGCCGCGCTCCGGTGACCTGTCACGTCGAACTGTTCGACGAGAACAACAAGAAGATCACCACCCCACACACGATCGGCAGGATCTTCGTCGCCAGCGGGCTGAGCTTCGAGGGATACACCGACGGGCGCGACAAGGAACGTATCGACGGACTTCTCTCGACCGGCGACGTCGGACACTTCGACGCCAACGGCCTCCTCTTCGTCGACGGCCGCGACGACGACATGATCGTCTCCGGTGGCGAGAACGTCTACCCGCTCGAAGTCGAGAACCTGCTCGCCGATCGAGAGGACGTCTTGGAAGCGGCAGTCATCGGAGTCGAGGACGCCGACTTCGGGCACCGCCTGCGAGCTTTTGTCGTCGTCGCCCACGGCGCCGACCAGAACTCCGACGAGCTGAAGGATCACGTCCGGTCGAATCTCGCGCGCTACAAGGTTCCCCGCGAGATCGTCTTCATCGACGAACTTCCCCGCAACGCCACCGGAAAGCTGTTGCGCCGCGTCCTGATCGAGATGGAGATCAGCGAAGACTGAGCACAGTCACAAAGCGCTGAGCGTGCGGATCAATTCCGCCTCGTCGACGCGAGTGGAGTGCCCGTCGCGGAGTACGACCTCGCCCGCAACCAACACCGTGTCCACTATCTGACGACTGCCCGTCGTGAGAATGGACGCACCCGGATCTCGCACCGGGAGGCAACCGAAGTCGCGTTCGAACCGAATCATGGTGAGGTCGGCGGGATCGCCCACGGAGATCCCGCCGGACCTGGCCGGCAGACCGAGTGCTGCGTTTGCACCGCCGGATGCGATGTCGATCATGGCTTCGAAGCCGAGCAGGTCGGCACGGCCGCGCGCGGCTCGCTGCACATAGGCGCCGGTGCGCAGCGTCTCGAGCATGTCCTGAGTATCGTTGCTGGCTGCGCCGTCCACACCCAACCCCACCGCGATCCCCGCGTCGAGGAAACTCGGGACGGGCGCGATTCCGCTACCGAGCCGCATGTTGCTGACGGGGTTGTACGACACTCCGACGCCGCGCTCCGCCAGCACCTTCTGACCACGGTCGTCGAGTTCGACGCAGTGGACCGCCAGCACCCGGTCCCACAAGAACCCATGGGAATCCAGGTAGTCGACCGCGTTCATGCCCGCGTGTTCGGTACACATCGTGTTGTCGGTCTGCGTCTCGAGCAGGTGAATCGAGACCGTCAGGTCGCGAGCCTGCGCGAACTCACGCACTTCCGACATCCCATCCGGGGTCAGCGAACGTGGGTTCGGTACCGCGACTGCCACGTCGACGCGGGAACCTGCGACGTCGCGCATCATCTGATCCGTATGTGCGAGAACGTCTCCGAGTGGTTGCATGAGCCGCGGATCGAAGCCCCACTTCCTCGTCTTGTCCGCCCGGTCTGCGGTTCCGCGTCCCAGTACGGCACGAATCCCGGTGTCGTGCAACGCCCGGATCACAGCGTCGTGAACCTCGCTGGACGGGTGCGGCCACATGTGTTCGACCAGGGTGGTCGTACCGCTGCGCAATGCCTCCAGCGAGGCTGCGACAGTGGCCGTGTATGCGCGCTCCGGCGTGATCTGAACCGACTCTTCTGCGACCGCGAGTAGCCATTCGAGAAGCGGTGTCCCTTCGGCGATCCCACGCATCAGTGACTGCTGAAGGTGCGTATGGGTGTTGACGAAGCCAGGGATCAGATACGCCCCCGATCCGTCCACACTTCCAGGTGTGGCGGTGCCGGTCGACTTCTCGATCGATTCGACCACCCCATTCGAGACGACGACGTCGTGGCCGGTCAGCCATTGCCCGCCGCTGTACAACGTCACGTCCCGGATGATCGCGTCGGTCATGTTCTTGGGCGCGGTAGTCATCGCCAGTTCTCCTGAAAGTGTGTGACGGAACGGATACGGATCAACGCGCGAAGTTCGCGCGTACTCGCTGGTCGATGTAGTCCTCGGCAGTGATCGGCGGGTACTTGCCCGCCGGCCCCTCGATGGTCACGTCGCGGTTCGCCTGAGCGAAGAACGCGAGGCTGTAGCGGGCTCCCCGATAGTCGGTGACTCCGGGACTCTTGACCCGATGAAAATTCGACGGCAGGACGTCATCACTCCATCTCATCAGCATGTCGCCGATGTTGCAGGTGATCGCTTCCTCAGCCGGCACCACCGACGTCCATTCCTGGGTGTCCATCTCCTTGCCCGGGCACAGTTGCAAACCGCCCTGACCGTCACGCTGGAAAAGCAATGTCAGGCAATCGAAATCGGTGTGTGCTCCGGCACGCCACATCCCTTCGACATCTGCGTCGGCGGCAAGGGGGAAGTAGTGGAGTAGTCGCAGTGTGCTCTGGTAGGTGTTCACCGACGGGTCATGTGCCCTGGTGAAGAAGTCTCGTTCGAATCCCAGCTTCTCGGCGAAGCACGACAACAGGTCCATCGCAATGCCCCAGCACTTGGCTTCGAAGTCCAGGATCGTTTCGCGGAATCCGCCCAATTCGTCTGCAGTGGGCCACAGATCACCCATATGCGGGCGGGTCACCTGGTAGGACTCTTTCTGATCAGGTGTTCCGATGGACGGACGCACCTGCGTCATGCTCTCCCAGCCGGAGTTGAAACCCTTCTTGAGCGGATACTGCGCTTTGACCTCGGTGGGCAGTGCAAAGAATCGCTCGGCCGCCGCGAAAGCCTCGCGGACCTGCTCCAGATCGATCCCGTGATTGACGATTTGGAAGAATCCGATGTCGGTCGCTGCCGACCACAACTCCTCGGCGATCTCGCTGCGCCGGTTCTCGAAATCCGAGAGATCGATTCTTCGGACCTCGCGGTCGGTGGTCTCCGTGCCCAGGCCACCCATGCGGGTCTCGCGGTTGAGTTCTGTCATGTCGTACGTCATTTGCTGTCAGCTCCTTCAGCGGATTCCGATGGACCGATCGGTGAACTTGTCGGTGTAGATCTCTTCTGCAGTCAATGACTGCGGTATCGCCGCACCCCCGGCGTTCAGGATGGGCTTCAGTTCTTCGACGGTGTGAGCGACTCGCGTCATGTCGAACGTGCCGACGGATCCGTCCGCCTCGTTCGCGATCAGGCCCTTCTCTTTCAAGAGTTGGGCACTGAACGCTGCTTCACCCTCGGTGTAGGGAGAGAACGACACGTCCTGCGAGACGACGTCGACAATGGCAGCATTCGCCGTATCCGGCGCAGTGATGTAGTCCGCGGTGGCCTGCTGAATGATCGGAACCAGCTTGCTCAAACACGGGGAGAGTGTCTCGACCTTGTCGGCACGAACGGAAACATTGGACGCGTAGATGTCGAAACCCGAATCTTTCAGCAGGTCATAGGAAACCGGCTTGTCCCACGCCGGCGTCTCCTTCTCGTACGTGTACGGTTCCGAATTCGCGAATCCTTGCTGAGCGATGGTCGGGTCACCGACAAATCGCGAGGGAGCTCCGTCGTAGCTCGTGTCGAGCTGAGACTGCTTCAGTAGGCCTTTCGCCACGAGCCACTGCGGAAACAGTTGCTCCTTGGAAACGACGACACTCGCGTCGGACTTGCCGATATCGGCAACACTCGCCCATTCCGGATGAGACTCTTTGTCCCACATGAGGATTGCCGGGCTGTACTTGAGCAATGGCGTGACGGCCACAACGGGCTGACTTGCCGCTGCCGCGATCACCTGATCGCCGTGCACCAAGCCGAGAGTGATCGAATCGTCGACGTACATCTGGGAGCTGACGGATTGGAACCCGATTGCCGGTCCCCCGGCCCGCAAGGTCATGTCGACTCCGGTGTCCTTCCCTCCGGCGACAAGAGTCCCGCTGACGGACTTGTCGTCGGTGTCGACCGAATAGCCGGGACCAAGCATCTCGAAGAGCGCT
The DNA here is from genome assembly GCF_058792695.1 of Rhodococcus sp. MT28. Taxonomy (NCBI): domain Bacteria; kingdom Bacillati; phylum Actinomycetota; class Actinomycetes; order Mycobacteriales; family Nocardiaceae; genus Rhodococcus; species Rhodococcus sp. MT28. The sequence continues at coordinate 386,755 of NZ_JBXAFD010000005.1, read as the reverse complement.
CCCATATCCGACTGTGGCTGCCATTGGAGTTGAACCACAACGTTTTCCGGACAGAGACCCGCTAGGTTCTGAGCCTCGGCAGCTGGTTCGAGAGATTCAGCCTTGGCCGTCTCAGCCTCACTGGAGCTGCACGCAGTCAATCCGATGGCTGCACACATGGCCAGTGCCGCGCCGGCCGCTCCCACACTTCTGCGATTGGAATGCACCTTGCGATTTGAATACACAGCGTCTCCTTCGTGAAAACAATTGGGATGTGGGCGAACCAGGAAGGGTGATCCGATGTGCACACTCTGCAGCACATGGATTACATGCAATCGACTAGTTGTTTCCATCAGGTAACGCGCGCCAGGATTCTCGCTTCACCTGCAATGTCACCTCACATTTACATTCAGCAATCTAGGCGACATACATGCAATTCAAGATGGTTCATACATCTTGAAGAACTTTTGCATGCATTATCGAACCGGAGGCTCAGATGGAACTCGCGAACACGATGCAGGATGCCGACGCTCGCAAGCTCACCGCACCGATGCAGATGGTCTTTTCCGATGTCGTCAAGAAGTTCGATACCGGCACTGTCGCGCTGGACGGCATCGATCTGAACGTGGAGCGAGGAGACTTCGTCGCCGTGGTCGGACCCTCCGGCTGCGGCAAGTCGACTTTGTTGCGCATGGCGGCCGGCCTCGAGCGACCGACCAGCGGCGCGGTTGCCCTCGACACCGAATCAGTTGGCTTCATCTTCCAGGAGCCGACTCTCCTCCCCTGGCGAACCGTGCAGGCCAACGTCGAATTGTCCGCCGAACTCGGTGGCGGCGACAAAGCAGCCCGAAAATTGCGCGCCGACGAGGCAATTCGCGCAGTGGGACTGGCGGACTTCGCGAAACAACTACCCAACGCGTTGTCGGGTGGAATGAAGATGCGCGTCTCGTTGGCGCGTGCGCTCACCCTCGCACCTGCTGTGATGCTGCTCGACGAACCTTTCGGTGCTCTCGACGAGATGACACGACTGGAGATGCAGGTAGAGCTGCAAAGGCTCTACACCGACAAGGGGTTCACCTCGATGTTCATCACGCACTCGGTATCCGAGGCCGTGTACCTCGCAAACAAGGTGGTCGTCATGACCGCCCGGCCCGGACGAATCCATTCGGTCGTGGACATCGATTTCCCCTACCCGCGTAGCCCGGAACTGCGCTACGACGCCCGATACACCGAACACGTCGCCGAGATCTCGGCCAGTCTCCATGGGAGCTCACGATGACCGAAGTCCTTGCAGTGCAACAGGGCACCACCGCACGCAATTCCGCCGTTCGCACTGATTCTGCGACCGCCGCGCGAGCACAGTCACAGCCCGGACGGCCCTCGCGAATGAGAGCGCTCGGCACCTTCCTGCTCTATCCGCTGCTCTCACTTGCCGGCGCGGTCGCAGCGTGGTCGATCGTCAGCTACCTCGTTCTCTCCCCGGAACGTCGATTTCTCCTTCCGCCGCCGAGTCAAGTACTGACAAAGTCGCTACTCGACTGGAAACACCTCTCTCCCATGCTCGAAGCCCTCGCAGTGACGGCACAGGTAGCACTGGTCGGCTTCGTGGTCGCGGTGGCAGTCGGCGTCGGAACCGGCGTGCTGATGAGCCAGGCCAAGTGGATCGAGCGGATCGTCTATCCCTATGCCGTTGTGCTGCAGGTCATTCCCATCCTCGCCATCGTCCCCCTCATCGGGCTCTGGTTCGGCTACGGCATGACCGCGCGCACCCTGGTGTGCGTTCTCATCGCAGCCTTCCCGATCATCACCAACACACACTTCGGATTGCAATCGGTCGATCGCGGACTGCACGAACTCTTCACCCTCGGCCGCGCGTCACGTTGGGATCGATTGGTGAAACTCGAACTGCGAGCGGCAATGCCGGCTATTCTCACCGGCATCCGCACCGCCTCCGGCCTTGTTGTCGTCGGTGCCATCATCGGCGACATGTTCTTCGCCAAAGGACAACCCGGGATCGGAACGCTGCTCGACGTCTACCGAAGCCGCCTTCAGTCCGAGGATCTGATCGCCGCGATCGTGATCGCGTCGGTGTTCGGTGTCCTCGTCTTCTCTGCCTTTGGATTCCTCTCACGTGTGCTCGTCGGTAAGTGGCACACGTCCGGCCGCAAGGACTTTAAATGACCCACGAAACTCCTGTCTTCGAAATCCCTACGATCGATATCAGCCCGTACCTCCGCGGCGAGGCAGCGGTTGCAAACGCCACCAACAGCACTGCCTGTGCGGAAGTGGCAGCTCAACTCGATCGCGCGTGCCGGGAGGTCGGATTCATACAGATTGTCGGACACAGCATTCCACGATCGGCGACCGAAGGACTGGCCGACGCTCTCGACGAGTTCTTTGCTCTCCCACTGACGGTGAAGAACAACTATCGCCGTCCCTCGTCCGAGAACCGCGGCTACTCACCACCGAAATCGGAATCACTCAGCATGAGCCTGGGCGTCGCCGCTGCGAACCAGATGAACGATTTCTACGAAGCAATAGTCGTGGGCACAGAGGTGAGCGACTATCCGGGCGTCGACCTACCCGAGTCCAGCTACGCCGCCAACACCTGGCCCGTGGCCGCGCCCGGATTCCGACCGGCAATCGAAGAGTATTTCCGTCATGCCCAGGGCTTGGCACGAATCCTGATGTGCGCCTTTACCGACGCTCTCGGATTGCAGCCCGGGTACTTCGATTCGATGCTCGACCATTCGATCGACGCGATGAAGATGAACAACTACGCACTGCCCGAGGGCGAGATCCGCATCTCCGGCGACATGACGGGAATGGGCGCTCACACCGACTTCGGAATCTTGACCATCCTGTGGGCAGATCAAGTTCCGGGCCTTCAAGTTCTGAGTGCCGACGGCGTATGGCACGACGTCCAACCTGCCGACGGCGCACTCTTGATCAACCTCGGCGACGCGATGGCACGCTGGACGAACGACCGATGGCGCTCGACAGTGCACCGAGTCGACCCACCTATCGTCGATGGTCAGATCATCCGACGTCGCTCTGCCGCATTCTTTTTCGACGGGAACTACGACGCCGTCATCGAAGCACTGCCAGGGACTCTCACACCGGGCGAAGTGGGATACCCGCCGATCACGATCGCTGAGAACATCGCGGCCAAAGTGGCCGGACTGAAAGGCGCGACGGCGCCCGAGGTCGACAGTCGCAGCGCTGACCGGGTGCGCGCCGCTGGATAGCGCTCCCGGGTACCGTCGACATCGTGCAGGATCGAAGTGAGGACAAGATGACCACCACCGAACGAGCTTTACTCACCGAGTCCGTGCACGAGACGCTTCGCGAACTGATCTTTTCGGGCGAGCTGGCGCCGGGGACACCACTGAGTGTTCCCGCGCTGGCGAGCAAGCTCAATGTCAGTCGAACGCCGGTCCGCGAGGCCGTGCAGCAGTTGATCTACGAGGGCATCGCCGTCCACATACGGAATGCGGGTGCAAAAGTCGATTCGCTGGACGCGGAGTCTCTGCGCGCGGTCTTCGAGGTGCGTGAGGTACTCGACGGTCTCGCGGCGTTCAACGCGACGGCCAATGCCACGCACGAAACCGTGTCACAGCTGAACAAGATGGTGCAGGTGCAACGCGAACTTCTCGAGAGCCCGCCGGATCAGCGTCGGGATTCGAAGCTCGACCTCGAGTTCCACACCTTGATTCGTGAGACTGCATGCAATCACCCGCTCAGCGAAGCCCTGCATCGTCTGGACGGCCAGTCACATCTCTACCGTTCGGACATGTGGAGCCTCGAGCTCAATCGGCGGATCGCTGTCACCGAGCACGCACGTATAGTCGCGGCCATCGAATCGGGTGACGCCTTGGGGGCGAGGACTGCCGCGAGCGCACACGTAGCCGGGCTACTCGTCCGAACAACCCGGACCTGAAGCTTTACCGAAATGACGGAAACAGCGTGTCAGGCCAGGTGATGTCGCCGTCGTTCTCGTCCACGAACGTACCGACACAGTCGCGCTCCAAAGCGCTGATCGCTCCCGAGATGACCTCTGGATGCTCGAGCTCGGTGAGATGGTCTCCTCCGGTTCCGGCCCCGGGAACGCCATCGACGTACACCCGGCACTGGCCCCCGTCCAACCGACCGTCCGCCCACTCGCCCGAACTCTGCACCACCGAATAGTAGGCAGATCCAGGAGTGTCCTCACCGGCATTGAGCTTGGTGAGAACTTCGGAGAACATGCAGGTGTCGTAACCGTCGGCAGGGCCTTGTACGCAGCCACCGGGGCTACCGTACTGCGGAGCACCGATGGCGACGAATGAATCCACTACTTCGGAGCCACCGAGGAACTTCGCGTAGTACCGGGAGCTCAGTCCACCCGCACTGTGCGCGATCACCCCGACGGAGTCAGCGCCGGTAGCGTAGGAGCGAATCGAATCGGCAATCAGCTCGGCGTCGGCCGCAATCATCTTGCCGGGTGCGTCGACGAAGTGTGTCTCGTAGCCCGCAGCGCTCAGTGCCTTGTCGAGGGCACGGTAGGTCGCCTGGTGCGTTTCTCCCGAGTTGTAGAGCTGCTGCCCCGGAACGATGAAGACCACGCGCTTCGCATCGGTGATCCGCCCACCGGCGGCAGCGCTTCCTGCCGAGAACGCCAGAGCGGTGGTCACCAGCGAAGTAGTCACCGCCATCGCCAAGAGAATCTTCGAGAGTCGCACGTCGCCACCCTACGACGGCTGCGCACAAAAAAGGACCGCCACACTGGATTCCAGTGCGGCGGTCCTTTTCTAGTAGCGGGGACAGGATTTGAACCTGCGACCTCTGGGTTATGAGCCCAGCGAGCTACCGAGCTGCTCCACCCCGCGATGCATGGACAAAGTTACACGAGCAGGTGAACGGAACGCAAATCGCCTGCGCTGGAGCGAAATACACGCCCGAAAGTCGAAGAATCGGGTGACTGGGTTCACAAAATGCCCGTGAGCATCAACACATAACAAGCATGTAACGAACGTACGTCGAAACGGCATCGAAAAGGCTCTACCAGCACAAACGCTAAGATTTTGGGTCGAGAGCAGACCAGACAGTCCGGAAAATTGCGAATCGACCCTCGTTCGACGCTCCCGTACGGTCGGTCCCGGCCCGAATCAACCGGGCGAACGCCGACCCGCCGCTGCTCCACTCTGCCCCGCGGGATCGGAACCCCCGAAACCTTCGAGGGGCAGAGACACGGAGAGACAAGCGCCCGGGAAAGTCAGCATCATCGCCGACCCGCAGGCCCGCCGATGTCAGCAAGCGCGGAGAGGATTTACCCCGACATGACGTACACCAGCATCAGCAAGCGTGCATTCGGCACATTGGCAGTAGCCGGCGCACTTGTCGCAGTGCCCCTCACCATGAGCACCGGCACCGCTTCCGCAGCCACCCACAACTGGGACGGCGTCGCACAGTGCGAGAGCGGTGGCGACTGGAACATCAACACCGGAAACGGCTACTACGGCGGCCTGCAGTTCTCGCAGAGCACCTGGACCGCCAACGGTGGCACCGGCTCGCCCGCCAACGCTTCCAAGGAAGAGCAGATCCGCGTCGCCGAGAACACCCTGCAGAGCCAGGGCCCCGGCGCATGGCCCGTCTGCGGCCAGCGTCTGACCGTCGCGAGCGAGCCTGCAGTCGAAGAAGCTCCCGCCGCAGCGCCGGCTCCCGTCGCCGAGGCACCCGCAGTTGCTCCCGCCATCGAGATCCCGGCCGAGCTCAAGCCCGCCGCACAGCAGGCTTACGACACCGCTCGTGACCTCGCCGGCCAGTACGGCTTCGCCGCACAGTTCCAGCAGCTCTCCGATGCCAACGCACCGATCGTTGCAGCACTGCGCTGATTCAGCTCGTACAGCTTCACCTGAGCACACAAGAAGGCCCACCATCCGATCGGATGGTGGGCCTTCTGCTATTCATGAACTGACGCCGCTTACCTCGGCAGCGCCTGGTACGCGTCAACAGCCTTCTGCAGGCGGTCGAGCGCAGCACCGTAGCTGGTGAAGTCACCGCTCTGTTGCGCCGACTTCAATGCCGCCATTGCCGAATTGACCTCGGCCAGCGCCTTCGTGACGTCATCCGAAGAAGCCGGCGGGGCCGGTGCCGTCGGAGTTGTCGGCGTTTCCGGTTGCGCTCCGGTATCCGGATCGGGTGCCGGCTGGGTGACCGTCGCTGCCGAACCTGCGCCCGGCCAAATCTGACTGATCGCCTCGGAGACGGTCGGTGCATAACCGATCCGAATGCCGTTGGTGTCGCTGAAGCTCACCAATACACGCGCCAACTGAGGGAACGCGTTCTGCGAGTTTCGCTGCGAGTACAAAGGCTCGACATAGAGGATTCCGCCCTCGGCAATCGGCAGAGTCAGCAGGTTTCCGTACTGAATCTTGTTCGACTGCTTGAGCAGTGACACTTCCGAAGCAACACGCGAATCCGACGTCATCGCAGACTGAGCCTGCTGTGGACCCTGAGTCTGCGTATCGGTCGGCAACTGCAGCACCGTGAACTTGCCGTAGTTCTCCTTGTCGTTCGCCACCGAGATGTAGGCCGACAGCAACTCACGACTGAACCCGACCATCGGACTGGTCAGACGGAAATCCGCCTTCGCGGTGTCCTTGTCGCCCACCAGCACGTAGTACGGCGGCTGGTTGGCCGACGTGTCGATCGTCGGATCGCTCGGAACCGACCAGAACGCATTGTTGGTGAAGAACTCACTCGGATCGTCGACGTGGTACTTCGCCAGCATCTCTCGCTGGACCTTGAACATGTCCTCTGGGTACCGGAAGTGCGCCTGCAGGTCGTCCGAGATTTCGCTCTTCGGCTTCACCGTGTTCGGGAAGACTCCCATCCATGCCTTCAGAACCGGATCCTGCTCGTCGACCTGGTACAGCGTGACCGTGCCGTCGTAGGCGTCGACCGTGGCCTTCACGGAGTTACGGATGTAGGAGAACTCCTGACGCGGAATGAGGCGCCCGGTCGTCTGGTCGATACTGTCCTCGACCAACCCGTCGAGCGAACTGCGCTGCGCGTACGGGTAGTCCTGGGCGGTGGTGTAGCCGTCGATGATCCACTGCATCTTGCCGTCGACCACTGCGGGGTAAGCAGCGCCGTCGGTCGTCAGCCAAGGCGCGACCTCCTCGACCCTTTCCTTCGGATCACGCTTGAAGATGATCTTCGAATTCGAGCCGATAGCACTCGAGAACAAGATGTTGCGCTCGGTGTACTTCGCCGCGAATGCAAGACGGTTGAACCAGTTGCCGATCGAAACGCCGCCCGAACCTGTGTAGGTGTACTTCGAGGTGTCGGTGTCGTACTCCCGCGGTCCCTCACCGTCGACGGAACCGACGATCGAGTAATCGGCGTCCGACTGACTGATCACCTCGCCGTAGTACGAACGAGGATTGTCCACCTTGAGATTCTCGTTCTCGGGCGTGGTCGTCAGGTCGCTCACCGAGTAGATCGGGTAGCCACCGGTGTTGTTCTGACTGTCGCCCTGCACGGCCGTGACTTCGTTGGCCTGGGCGGCGACGAAACCGTTGCCGTGCGTGTAGACCGTGTGCTTGTTGATCCAGTCCGTCTGGTTGCCGGAAAGGTTGTTCGGCGACAGCTCACGCGCGGCGACAACGAAGTCACGCAACTGGCCGTCTTGTTCGTAACGGTCGACGTTGAGCGTCTGCGGGAACCCGTAGAAGTTCTTGAGCTGACGCTGAGCGGTGAACGTCGGCGACAGAATGGTCGGATCCAACAGGCGTGTGTTCGCGATCGTGGTCCGGTCTGCCGGAACGTCCTGGGGCTGCTTGGTGCCAATTCCCGGATAGTCGACGTAGTCGACGTTTTCTTCCGTGATCCCGTACGCCTGACGGGTCGCTTCGATGTTTCGTTCGATGTACGTGCTCTCCTTCTGCGCCGCATTGGGCTTGACGGAGAACTGCTCGACGATCATCGGGTAGACGGCACCGACGAGAACCGACGAAAGAACCAGTAGAGCGACTGCCATGGCCGGTATCCGAAGATCCCGCGTGAAGATCGAGGCGAAGAACGCCAAGGCGCAGATGACCGCAATGGACAACAGAATGAGCTTCGCCGGCAGAACCGCATTGATGTCGGTGAAGCCCGGGCCGGTGAACGTCGGTTCCTTACGACTACTCGACATCAACGAGTACCGATCAAACCAGTACGCCACCGCCTTGAGAAGCACAAAGGTGCCGGCGATGACAGCCAGCTGAATACGAGCGGCCGTGGTGAACGTCCCATTTCGCCCGGCCAACTTGATTCCACCGAAAACGTAGTGGGTGACCAGGTTTGCCACGAAAGCCAGCAGGATCGAGACGAACAACCAGTTCAGAACGAAACGGTAGAACGGCAGATCGAACGTGTAGAAGCCGACGTCCAAGTTGAACTGAGGATCGGTGATCCCGAAAGCCTGGCCGTTGAGGAACAACTGGATAGTGACCCAGTTGGCCTGTGCGATGAGACCGGACAGGATGCCGATCGCTACCGGAATGATCACGCCGAAAAGACGAAGACGCGACATGACGGTGGTGCGGTAGCGCGCGATCGGATCATTGGGTCCGGAGACCGGGACGAACACCGGGCGTGCGCGGTACGCGAGAAGCATCGCGAGCCACACGATGGCGCCGACGACAATTCCGACGACCAGGAAGAGCACGAATCGCGTCAGCAGAACCTTGGTGAAGACACCGCGGAAGCCGACTTCGCCGAACCACAACCAGTCCGTGTACATGCCGATCAGTCGCGGCCCCACGAGCAGCAAGGCCGCCACTACGACAGCCACCACCAACAAGATTCGACTGCGTCTGGACAGAGAGGGTAAACCTGCGGGGGGCCGCATGCCCACGTGCCACGCTCCAAGATTTGGCGACGCCGTGGCGTCGCAACCGATTGCATCGATCACTGCGGCCACGCCCGAGTGGACTTGGCCGTTTCCGACCACTCTACGTAACAACGGTCACGGGTTGACAACACGGAGAGCGGGGAGCCGGACAGAAGGTGGGAGGATGAACGTGTGAGTGAAGAGAATATGAGCAGATCACCGAGTGCCCTCGCCCGGTGCGTTCATGAAGTTGTCGACCACATCGACGCCGAAGGCTGGGATCAGCCGCCGAAGCTGTACGCGTTGGTACCCACCGAGATGCTCGCCGCGGCCGAACCCGGACTGCTCGACCAACTCGCCGAGGGCGCCGAATACACACCGATCGAACAGGAATCGCTTCCCGAGGACATCATCGGCGGTTCACGGGCACTCGACGAGTTCCTGGCGACGACGCATTGGCCCGAGTCCGTGCAGGGTTGCATCCTGGTGCAGGAGATCGTCGTCCTGCCGCCCGAGGCGGAATCGGATCTCGACCACGCCACGGCGCCGGTGTTGACCGATCAGCACGCGGCGGACGAAGTCGCTCGACTGACGGCCGACGCGCATCCCGATCGACGCGAGGCTCGACTGTTCGTCGGCGTGCTCCGTGACGGTCCCTCGCTGTCGCTCCTACAGATGCGTCCCGACGAGGATGCGGATCCGTACGGTGACTTGGAACTGCTCACCTACGACGGTCTTGCACCTCACCTCGTGCACGCCCTGTACGCGACGCTCGACGAGGTCGAAGAAGACTGACAGAGTCGTCGGCGGCCAGGCAGCTTTCAGCAGCGGGGTGCGTCGCCGCCCGTGTTGAGGCTCTCGAGTGAGTCCACTGCGCCGGGCAGGTTGTCGACCTTGACGAGTCGAAGCCCGTCCGGCGCATTCTGTTTCGCCTCGTCACAGTTCTGGGCCGGCACGAGGAAGGTCTCAGCACCGGCTTCGGACGCGGCGATCAACTTGTACCTGATGCCGCCGATCGGACCGACCTCGCCGTCGGAGTCGATGGTGCCCGTTCCGGCCACGAACTTTCCACCGTTGAGCTCCCCCGGAGTCAGCTTGTCGACCAAGGCCAGTGTGAACATCAGTCCGGCAGAAGGACCGCCGATGTCGGCGAGATTGAACTGCACGGTGAAGGGAACGTCCGGGACCTCGTTGGGTGTGACGCCGAGGTAACCCGATTCGGGCTTGTTGGGCCGCGCCCCGACGGTGACCGGCACCACGGTCTCCACACCCTCACGTAGGACGGTGACGTCGATCGCGGTGCCGGGCGCGATCGCACCGACCGTGTCCTGAACGCCGGTGATGGTGGTTACCGGAGTGTCGCCGATCTTGACCAGGACGTCGCCTTCTTGCAGGGCACCCGCAGCGGGACCGTCCGGAGTCACCTTCGAAACAGTCAGTGCCACCGGCTTGCCGAGAAAGTGCAGTGCCGCCAACTCGGCACTGTCCTCGGACTGCTGGAAGTCGGCGGTGTTGGCCTGCTGAATCTCTTCCTTCGACTTCTCGGGCGGATAGATCTCCGAGCGAGGGACGAGTCCGTTGCTGCCACTCGCCCACAGTCCGAACGCTTCGAAGATGTTGAGGCCGTCGCGAACCGACACCGTTGTCATGTTGAGGTTGCCGTCGGTGGGATCGACCTCGGTCCCCTGGATGTCCACGACGGGCTTACCGTCGACGTCGCCGAGCGTGTTGAAGGTGGGGCCCGGACCGAGTGCGACATAAGGAACAGTGACCATTGTTCCGACGACTCCCAACACGACGATGGGTGCGAGTGCGGCCAAGAGCGTCACTATCCGTCGATTCACCTGATCCAGAGTAAAGCGCGAAGGCTCCGGAGCACCGATCGCACCGCCTGAGCGCCGTGCGTGTTCGCCGTCAGCGTGACTCGGAGGGCGACTCCGACCGCTCGAGCCTTGTACCGTTGAGGTATGAGCAATATGCCGTTCGGCTTCTCCAACTCCGACGACGATCCCGATCGCGACAAGAACGCGGCGGGTGGCAATCCGTTCGGGGGTGGTGACATGCCGTTCGGGTTCGGCGCGGGCGGTGAGGGATTCGATCCGGCTCAGCTCGGCCAGATGCTCACCCAGTTCGGGCAGATGCTGAGCGGAATGGGCTCGTCGATGGGCCAGGGCGGTACGTCCGGCCCGGTCAACTACGACATCGCCAAGAAGCTGGCACGCCAACAGATCGGATCGGTCACACCGATCACCGAGGGCAACGTCAAGGCGATCGCCGACGCCGCGCACCTGGCCGAGATGTGGCTGGACGCCGCGACAACGCTCCCTGCCGGAGCGAGCCGCACTCTTGCGTGGACTCCGAACGACTGGCTCGACAACACGATCGACACCTGGAAGCGACTCTGTGATCCGGTGGCCGAGAAGGTAGCGGGCATGTGGGTCCAGGGTCTTCCGGCCGAAGCACAGCAGATGGCTGGCCCGATGCTGGGCATGCTCGGCCAGATGGGCGGACTCGCGTTCGGCTCGCAATTGGGCCAGGCACTCGGCCAACTGTCCACCGAGGTGCTCTCCTCCACTGACATCGGCCTGCCCCTCGGCCCCGAAGGCACCGCGGCCCTTCTCCCGGCTGCGGTTCAGGCTTTCAGTGAGGGTCTCGAACAGCCGCATCAGGAAGTTCTGGTCTTCCTCGCCGCGCGGGAAGCCGCTCATCAGCGCCTTTACAGTCACGTTCCGTGGCTGCGCCAGCGTGTTCTCGCGACAGTGGAGGAATACGCCCGCGGAATCACCATGGACTTCTCGGCGATGGAAGAATTCGCCAAGGACCTCGATCCATCCGCTCTCACCGATCCGAGCAAGCTCGAAGCGCTGATGCAGCAGGGCACGTTCGAGCCGCAGAACACACCGGAGCAGAAAGCCGCTCTCGAACGTCTCGAGACTCTGCTTGCGCTGGTCGAGGGCTGGGTGGAGACGGTCGTCACCGCCGCACTCGGCGAGCGACTGCCTGGTGTTGCCGCGATGAGTGAGACGTTGCGGCGTCGCCGCGCTACCGGCGGCCCCGCCGAGCAGACCTTTGCGACGCTGGTCGGACTCGAACTTCGTCCTCGCAAGGTCCGTGAAGCGGCTGGTTTGTGGCAGAAGCTCACTGCGGAAGCCGGTATGGACGTTCGCGACGGCGTCTGGTCGCATCCCGACCTGATGCCCGATTCGAGCGATCTCGACGCACCGGACGGATTTGTCGCCCGTGTCCTCGGCGCCGGCGAAGCCGGTAATTTCGACGACCCGATAGCCCAGCTCGAAGCCGTCGTGGCAAAAGAGCGTGCGGCCGAGGAAGCGATGGACAAGACCCGCGAGGACGACGAAGAGAAGTAATCCCTTCTCGACCGATTTTCGCATATCAGCCGCGATGACCGCCTGTGGATAACTGCCGCTGACGGGGACTCGCCGAGGGCCCGTCGTGCCAGCATCGAATGATGACCGGTCACACACACGACGACACCAGACAAGACAGCACTTCACAGCGATCCGCGGGACCTCGATGGGACCCGCGGATCGCTGTTCTGTCGCGCCCGGACGGTCGACTGCAGCTGGGATGGACCCCCGGACGTGCCGTCCTACTGACTCTGCCTGTCGGGGTCGACGATCGCGCGGTGAAGTCGATCCTGCGCAAAATGGACGGCTCGAGATCCCGCGCAAACATCCTCTGGGAAGCGTCGAGGCTCGGGATTCCCACATCCGTGACGGAGGAGTTGCTCGAGCAACTCGCCGATTCCGGTTTCGCCCACACTGCCCGCAGAAGCACCGCGACGGTCCGGATTCACGGTGTCGGTCCGCTCTCTGATGCCATCGAGCGCGCACTGGTCACCGGCGGGGTCAGCACGCGTCGCTCGCGCGGGTATCGCAACACCGACGTCGTGCGCACGTGGAACGAACAACTGGTGGTCCTGGCCGACGACGTCGTGACTGATCCTCGTCTGGTCAGCGATCTCGTTCGCTGTGGACTCCCCCACCTTTCCGTCCGCATCCGCGACGGCAACGGTGTGGTCGGTCCTCTTGTCCTGCCTGGTCAGTCGAGTTGCCTGCGGTGCGCCGACATCCTCCGATCCGAACTCGACCCTCATTGGCTTCATCTGTCCGCGCAGCTACTCGGCAGCGCCGGCCACGCGGAATCGGCGATGATCCATGCAAGTGTCGCGCTGGCCCTGGCCGAGATCGACTCCGCATTATCCGAGACAGCGGCGACGCATGCGGCCAGTCTGTCGTCGACGCTCGAGATCGCGCTCCGTCCGTATCGGATCACAACCAGGCGCTGGCCTCGGCAAATATCCTGCAGTTGCCAATACCTGGCACCTGTTTCGGGCAAAGGACGCCCCAGTCAGACATGATGGTGTGGTGTCCGAGATCCCACGCAAGAGTTCTGCCCGTACTGCCAAACTCGCGAGCATCCCCCTGGGGATGGCCGGTCGCGCCGCCATGGGCTTCGGACGCAAGCTCGCCGGCGGCGACAAAGGCGAGATCGACGCGCAGTTGAGCGCGAAGGCCGCCGAGCAACTGTTCGCGGTGCTGGGCGAACTCAAGGGCGGCGCGATGAAGCTGGGCCAAGCGCTCAGCGTCATGGAGGCGGCAATTCCGGAGGAATTCGCCGAGCCGTACCGCGAGTCGCTGAACAAGCTCCAGGCCGCCGCCCCGCCGCTGCCGACCAAGCAAGTACACAAGATGCTCGACCAGCAACTCGGAACCAAGTGGCGCGACCGATTCCAGTCGTTCGACGATGAACCGACCGCGTCGGCAAGCATCGGGCAGGTTCACCGAGCCGTCTGGGCGGACGGCCGCGACGTAGCCGTGAAAGTTCAGTACCCCGGCGCCGACGAAGCTCTACGCGCCGATCTCAAGACCCTGGGCAGATTTGCCGGTCTCTTCGGTTCGGTCATGCCCGGTGTCGACGTACGGCCCGTGATCGAGGAGTTCACCGCGCGCACGGAGGAAGAACTCGACTATCGGATCGAGGCGAACAATCAGCGAGCTTTTGCCAAAGAGTTCGACGGAGATCCCCAATTCGTGATCCCGCACGTCGTGGCGAGCGCGCCGAAAGTGGTCGTGACCGAATGGATGACGGCAACCCCGTTGACCAGAATCATCGAGAGTGGAACGCCGGAGCAGCGCAACGCGGCCGGTGCACTACTCGCCGAATTCCACTTCGCGTCTCCGGCCCGTGTCGGATTGCTCCACTGTGACCCGCACCCCGGCAATTTCATGCTTCTCGAGGACGGCCGACTCGGCGTCATCGACTTCGGTGCTGCTGCGCCGTTCCCGAACGGACTGCCACGGGTTCTCGGCACTATGGTGCGCTTGGCTGTCGAGGAACAATTCGACGAGTTGACGGAGTTGTTGCGCGCCAACGGTTTCGTGATCCCCGGACGCACGGTGACCGACAAGGAGATCGCGGATTACCTGCGACCCTTCACCGACCCGATCCAGACCGAGTCATTTCACTTCACTCGGGCATGGCTGCAAAAGGCCGCCGGAACCGCCACTGACTTCAACAGTGCGCAGTTCCGAACGGCCCGTGCACTCAACCTTCCGGCCGAGTATTTGATGATCTTCCGTGTTCTTCTCGGTTCGGTCGGCATATGCGCCCAGTTGGACGCATATGCCCCGTACATGGAAATCCTGACTCGTTGGTTGCCAGGGTTCGCGGAGCCGGTTCTGGATGACACCGGCTCCGCCGACTAAGACACCGGCTCCGCCGACTAAGACACCGGCTCCGCCGAATAGGGCTCTCACGCGCACACGAGTTGCTTGCGTGGGCGCCCTCTCGGTCTCTTGCGCGCTATGACGGCCCCCTGATCGAGGATCTCGCCTCCCCACACCCCCCATGGCTCGGCGCGGTCGAGAGCCGCACTGAGACAACGGGAACGGATGGGGCACTGCGCGCACAGTGCCTTGGCCTGCTCGAGTTCGGCCGGAGCTTCGGCGAACCAGAGATCGGGGTTGGATGCCCGGCACGGCAGGTCGCGGCGGGTGGACGCGACCTCGATGAACGTGACTGCAGCCGAAGTGACGTCGGTGGAAGTTACTGCAGTGGTGGAGTTTTCGGATTCCACGCGGATTGTCTGGGCAGACAACTCGGTCTCCTAGTGCTCGGATGCGAAACTGTGTCGCACGATATGGGTTCGATGGGTGCGAACCTGAGCCGAGTCGGAAACCAGATGAAGAGGGCTATCCAACACAAAGGCCACGGTCCGCAGGGGCTGCGGGTCCGTGGCCGTAAGTGAACGGATGTGTCCTACCGAGAAATACCTCGATGGCTTAAGAACACGGACTCGACAGCTGCTTTCTTTGCTGCTGCTTGAGGGCGCAGGCGGAGCGCATGCTGCGCCCATCCCGCTGCACGCGGCAGCATGGGGGCGGCAACAGCGAACTTTGCGCTTGCGCACGCTTCGTAAGAGATCAAGTTCGTCATTTTTTTGCCACCTCCATTTCGTGTCGGTCCGGATAGTTTCTGCGCACAGGTTGCCCCGTAACACTGAAAACCAGAGTAGAGAATCTGCCGAATCTGCACAACCTATTTTTGACCTGCGGTTATGTAACTCACCGTTGTCGATTCGGATGTGTTGTCAGATATCGAGTGTTGCCGCTCGCAGTTCACCGCGAATGACAGCTAGTACGTCTTCCCCGAAGTTGTCGAGTTTCTTCGGCCCGATTCCAGGGATCGAAACCAGTCCACGATTATCTTGTGGTCGTTGTTCGGCAATAGCCATCAGTGTGTTGTCACTGAAGACGACATAGGCCGGAACTTTGAGTTCTCTGGACTTGTCCAGACGCCAGGCCTTGAGGTGCTCGAGCAATTCCAGGTCGACATTGGACGGGCATTTTTCGCAGCGCCCGAGCATGGTCGCCGACGTCCCGATCAACGGTTTGCCGCAAACGCGGCAGCGCGGACGCTTCTTGTTTCCCGACGACGGCGCGGCGACGCGCGAGGCCGGCGAGTCCTCCGGGATGAGTCCGTTGAGAAATCTCGACCGGCGACGGGACTTGCGTCCACCCTCATTGCGGGCCAATGCCCACGACAGCTGCAGATGCTCGCGAGCGCGAGTAACCCCCACGTAGAGAAGCCGACGCTCCTCCTCCACCGCGACGTCGTCGGCGCCCGAATTGGCGTCGCCGAGAACGTGTTGGATAGGCAGGGTGCCGTCGTTGAGGCCGACCAGGAACACCGCATCCCATTCGAGTCCCTTGGCCGCGTGGAGGGAGGCCAGCGTCACACCTTGCACGGTCGGTGGGTGCCGCGCCTCGGCTCGGGCCGTGAGCTCCTGTAGAAGCCCGGTGAGCGTCAGTTCAGGTTCGTGGACAAGTTGTTCTTCGGTGAGCGCCACGAGAGCCGAGAGCGACGCCCAGCGCTCGCGTGCCTGAGTACCCGAAGGCTCTTCGTTGGTCAGGCCGAGCGGCGCGAGCACAGCGCGGACGAGTGAGACCAGCGCTTCGCCGTTGTCTGCACCTTCGGGGAGGTCGTCGCGTCCAGCTGCCTGACGCAGCGCTGCCACCGCCTGACGTACCTCGGTGCGAGTGAAGAAGCCCTCTCCACCGCGCACCTGGAACGGAATGCCCAGCTTCGTCAGGGCCTGCTCGTGCGCCTCCGACTGAGCATTGATCCGGTACAGAACAGCGATCTCGGCCGCAGGGGTGCCTGCCGCGATCAGCCGTTTGATCGCCCGCGCAACGCCGAGTGCTTCGGCCGGCTCGTCGTCGAACTCCATGAACTCCGGCTCAGGCCCCGGAGCGCGCTGCCCGATCAGCTGCAGACGCGTCCCGGCGATCCGCCCGCGCGCGGCACCGATCACGCGGTTCGCCAACGACACGACCTCAGGGGTGGAGCGGTAATCCCGTTCGAGCCGAACGACGGTCGCTTCGGGGAATTTCCGGGAGAAGTCCAACAGATAGTTGGGGGTGGCTCCGGTGAAGGAGTAGATGGTCTGATTCGCATCGCCCACCACGGTCAGATCGTCTCGGTCGCCCAGCCAGGCGTCGAGCACACGCTGCTGCAGTGGGGTGACGTCCTGATACTCGTCCACGACGAAGCAGCGATACCGCTCGCGGAACTCGTCGGCGACTGTCGAATGCTCTTCGAGAGCTGCCGCCGTGTGCAGTAGGAGATCGTCGAAATCAAGCAGCATGCCGTCCTGGCCGCGTGCTTTCAGCTCTTCGTATGCGGCATACACCTGGGCCACCTTGGTGGCATCGACCGGTGCCTCACGGCGAATCTTGGCGATCGCGCGTGGGTAATCCTCCGGCGCGATCAGCGACGCCTTCGACCACTCGATTTCACTGGCGAGGTCGCGGACGCTTTCCGTGCTGGTGGACAATCCCACCCGGGCTGCGGCACTGCTGACAACCGCGAACTTTCGGTCCAGCAGACGCCACGGCGTGTCGCCGACAACCTGCGGCCAGAAGTACTTCAGTTGACGGAGAGCAGCAGCGTGAAAAGTTCGAGCCTGCACCTGCGGCCCACTCCCGCCGACGCCCAGCTCACGGAGACGTCCACGCATTTCCCCGGCCGCACGAGCGGTGAACGTCACGGCAAGCACCTGACCGGCCGACACGTGACCGTCGGCAACCAGATGAGCGATCCGGCGCGTGATGGTGCGGGTTTTGCCTGTTCCAGCGCCCGCGAGGACACATACCGGGCCGCGTGGCGCGAGCACGGCGGCCGATTGTTCTGGATCCAGTCCGGTGTCCGCAGGCATGGGGACCATCATGGCAGGACGTTCCGACACTCCATTCGCCGCGCCCGACGGTATGTGGGCAAGAGAACACGGGCCGATACGGAACAACGCTCTCGGTCGTGGTGTTATATCGGCCGTGACTTCTACCGAAAATGCGCCTGCCCTGACCATCTACTCGACCACGTGGTGCGGCTACTGCCGTCGCCTCAAGACGCAGCTCAACGCGTCGGGGATCGAGTACACCGAGATCGACATCGAGAACGATCCGGCAGCAGCCGATTTCGTCGGCAGCGTCAACGGTGGCAATCACGTCGTTCCGACCGTGAAGTACGGCGACGGCAGCGTTGCGACCAACCCGTCGCTCAACCAGGTCAAGCAGGCTCTGGGTCTGTAGACCTTCTCCGGCTGCTACTTGACCCAGCTCTCGAGCATTCCGCGAGCGATGGAGATCGACCCGGGCAGCAGCAGTGGCGCGTCCGCTTCCGAACCCCAGTCGCCGAGTTCGAGAGCGGCGCGCACCTCGTCCTTCGTGAACCAGGTGCCCTCGGCGATCTCGCCGTCCGCGAACAGCAGCGGAGCGGCGGGGTCGCCGATTGCGGCGAAGCCCAACATCACCGAGCGAGGGAACGGCCAGGGCTGGCTCCCGAGGTATCGAACGCTGTGCACGTCGATACCGACTTCTTCCTTGATCTCGCGGACAACACACGTTTCGAGTGACTCCCCGGCCTCGACGAATCCCGCGAGAATCGAGAAACGGCGCTGCGGCCAGGTCGGCTGACGCGCGAGTAGAACTCGATCGCCGCCGTCGTGCACCAGGCAGATGACCGCCGGATCCGTTCGGGGAAACTCCTCGTGGCCGGTGGACGTGGAAATGCGTGACCAGCCGGACATCGTGGGTTCACTCGGTGCGCCGTCGATAGCGCTGAATCCGGCACTGTCGTGCCAGTTGAGAATCGCGACGGCACCGGTCAACAAACCGGCGTCCGCGTCGTCGAGTGTTCCGCCGAGCATCCGCAATTCAGACAAAGTGCCCGCCAGCAGCGACACCCGCACCGCCCAGACGTGGCGATTCTCCCGAATTCCCAGGAAGACCGCGCCGCGCACCGGTTCGGGCCCCAACTCGGTTGCCTCGGCGAAGACCAATTGACCTTCCGGCGACACCTTGACCTGACCCCGTGAATTCACACGGAGGAGCAGTGCGTCCGCCCAACCCGTCGTCAGTGCAGCGGCGTCCGACCGCAATTCCTCGGCGCGGCCGACGCTCGAGCGTGAGAGCAGAGGTGTTTCGGTCAGCTGGAAGTCGTTCACGCTCACGACATTACTGCGCGCACGAAGCTCGGTAACACTCAGTTCGTGACGCGGCGAATGTAGAGCAGTCGATCGTTCTCTTCGACGGCGTCCACCTCGGGTGAACCGACGCGAACCAGACGGCCGTCACGAACGACCCCGAGCACGATGTCGGAGAGATGACGCGGAGAGCCGCCGACCTCGTCGCGCTCGACGGCACGCTCGGCAATCGCGAATCCGGCCTCCGGAGTCAGCAGGTCTTCGATCATCTCCACGACGGTCGGCGTCGTGGTCGCGATGCCGAGGAGTCGACCCGCCGTCTCCGAGGACACGACGACGGAGTCTGCGCCGGACTGACGCAGAAGATGCGCGTTGTCGGCTTCACGGATGGCTGCGGCGATCTTGGCTTTCGGCGCGATTTCGCGGGCTGTCAGCGTCACGAGCACTGCGGTGTCGTCACGGTTGGTTGCCACGATGATCGACGACGCATTCTGCGCACCTGCCAACCGAAGTACGTCCGATTTCGTCGCCGAACCGAATACCGTCACCAGGCCTTTGCTCGCCGCCGAATCGAGGACGGTCTGATCGGTGTCCACGACCACGATCTCCGACGCCGGTACACCGTCACCGAGCATTGCTTCGATTGCCGTCCGCCCCTTGGTCCCGTATCCGACGACGACGGTGTGATTACGCACGTGCTGCCTCCAACGCTGAATTTTGAACGCCTGACGCGAACTCTCGGTCAGAGCTGAAAGTGTGGTTCCGACCAACACGATCAAGAAGAAGATCCGAAGTGGCGTGATCAACAGGACGTTGACCAGGCGCGCCGACGGCGTGAACGGAGTGATATCGCCGTAGCCGGTGGTCGAGAGCGAAACCGTCGCATAGTAAATGCAGTCGAGCAGCGACAGCTCGTTGTCCTGTGCGTCCCGGTATCCCGCGCGATCGATGTACACGATCAACACGGCGGCGCCGAGAGCACCCAACGCGATGAGAACTCGCTTGTAGATGGCCCGCGCCGGACTTGTCTGTAGCTGGGGAATGCGCAGCACCCCGACAAGGGCGAAGTCAGGCTGATCGGTCAATGCTTCCGACCTGGTCAAACGCGCCCGGAGCTTACCGGCCATACATCGACTCTCTCACTCGAACTTACGAAATACCTACACGGACATCGGCAGGCAGCGTAACCCTCGAAGATCGACTTCGGAACTCGGGCGCCGAATAGCGCGCGGGTCGTGGCGCCGGTAGTGGCAAGAAGGTCCACCGTGAGGCAGGCTGGGCAAATGCCTTTCACCGGTTCGACGTCCACTCCCAGCCAAGCGGCCGCTCTTCGTTTGTCGGCCCTCCTTCTCGGCGCCGGCACCATGCATTTCGTGGCGCCTTCCTTCTTCGACAGCACCGTTCCCCGCCAACTTCCCGGACAGGCCCGCACCTACACCCAGGTGTCCGGCGTCGCGGAACTGGCGATCGGCGCTGCCTTGGCCGTGCCGAAGACCCGCAAGCTCGGCGCGGGCTTTGCCGCCGCGCTCTTTGTTGCCGTGTTCCCCGCCAACATCCAGATGGCGATCGACTGGTGCCGAAGCCCGAAGACGTCCACACCGCAGAAGATCGGTTCGATCGCACGTCTTCCCCTGCAGGTTCCGCTGGTGACCGAAGCACTCAAGGCTCGTCGAAACGCAAGCTAATCTTGCGCGCCTGCCGTTCGGATGAGGCGAGCGAGAGCCTCACCGTCCGGCAGGTTCTCGGGTGCGATGGTGCGACCCGATCGAACGTAGTGAAACGCCGCCCGGACCTTGTCGGCCGGAAACTGTTCGTTGCGCCCCGCCGAACGGGCTCTGGCTGACATCAATTCGGCCCAGGCCACCCGATACGCGGCCAACTGCATCACAACAGCGTCCTCGTTGGCGGCCGACGGTTCGGCACCGGTCTTCCAGTCGATCACCGTCCATCCGCCGTCGGGATCGGCGAACACAGCGTCGATGCGACCCCGTAAAACCGTTCCGGCAATGGATGTTTCGAAAGGAACTTCCACTTCGATCGGGCTGCGATTGGCCCACGGGGACCGCAGGAACGCATCCTGAAGTTTCACCAGATCGGTCTCGGGACCCGCGCCGGTATCCGCGGCGCCGGGTAGTTCGTCGAGATCCAACAGTCGGGTCGCACCGAACCTTCGCTCGATCCAGGCGTGAAAAGCCGTGCCGCGCCGAGCGAGCGGGTTCGGTGGGTACGGCAGTGGTCTACGCAGCCGTGCCGCGAGTTCATCCGGATCTGCCTTGAGGTCGACGAGCTGAGTCACCGAAAGCTGCGCCGGGAGAATCACTTCGGCACGCGCGTTTGCCCGGGCTTCGCGCTCGGCCAGGAGAACGTCGACGTCCGAGGCCCAGTTCTCCGGATCGTCCTCCGGTTCTTCCGTCTCTTTGCTGTCTTGCGGCAGCGATGCAAGTGCGGACAGGACGCTCGCGGCTCCGGCCTCGACCGCGCCGCGACGCGCACCCAGCGGGTCGGGCGGCCACTGCGCCGTACGGGGTGTGGAGGCCAACGGGTTCTCGGTGTCGGGTTCCGGTGCAGGCGCCCATTCCTCCACGACGCCGATCGCACCGCGTGAGTCTTCTTCACCGGCATCGTTTTCGGCCGTGACCATCTGATGCAGCTCGTCCAGGAACTCCGAAGGCCCCTTCGGTTCCGAACCGGATTCCGCCCAGTGATGCGCCGAGATGAACAGCGCCCGTTCGGTTCTGGTCAGCGCGACGTAGAACAGTCGCCGGTCCTCGTCCAGTCGACGGTTGGACAAGGCCTTCTTGTGCGCCGTGATCGCGTTCTCGAGGTCCTTGCGGTTGTAGAGCTCCTCGAGGTCGAGCACCGGAACTCCGTCGGCCGAATCCGCGTCGACCGCCCGGTCACCACGCAACGACGGTGGCAGTTCGGCGAGCGCCCCGAGCCACGATCCGGACGCGGTGGACGAGGGGAACACCCCGTCGCTGACATGCGGGATCGCCACTACTTCCCATTCGAGCCCCTTCGCCGAGTGCACGGTCAAGATCTGCACGCGATCCGGCGCCACCTCCACTTCGCCCGGAGTGAGGCCCTTTTCGATCTGTTCGGCGGCCGCGAAGAATGCGAGCATCCCGGGCAGATTGGCTGTTGGACGCGTCGCGTAATTGGCGACGACGTCGGCAAATGCGTCGAGATGCTCGCGGCCCGCGGTCCCGACGACACCGACTCGGGTTCGCGCGCCTGCCTCGATTCCGATACCGAGCACCCGCTCGACCTCCGCCACCAGTTCGGTGAGCGGCTGGCCGATACGTTCGCGCAACGACGCCAACTCTGCCGCTATCGCGTTGATGCGTGTGTACCCGAGAGCTGAATAACGTTCTGCCGGGCCTGGATCGGAGATCGAATCGACCAATCCTGCTTGCTCGGCGTTCTCCCCCGGCAGCGCGTCCTGAACTGCCGAGGTGAGCGCCTCGGCGTCGGTGACCGCACCCGCTGTTCCGTATCCGGCGGAGATGGCAAGTTCGCGAGAGCGTTGCGAGAGTGCGGCGAGGTCCTTCGCGCCGATCTGCCATCTCGCTCCGGTGAGCAGCCGAACGGCGGCGCTACCCGCCAGCGGATCGGCGACCACTCGGAGCATGGCGATCACGTCCGCCACCTCGGGTGTGTGCAAGAGCCCACCGAGTCCGACCACTTCGACCGGCAGACCTTTGGACCGCAAAGCCTCGGCCAGCGGGGCAGCATCGGCGTTGCGGCGGATCAACACCGCTGCCGTGGGCGTCGGGCGGTCTTCGGCACGTGCCGCCTCGTACTCTTCGGCGATCTTCTCCGCAACCCACTGACGTTCCTGTTCGACGTCTCCCAGCAGCGCCAGTCGAACGTCTCCGGCGACGGCTCCCGGCCGCGCACGAAGTGTGCTGACGGCCACACCGCGTCGGCGCAACGGTGCCGACGACAGGTTTGCCAATTCGAGAGCCTCCGGCGGGTTACGCCAACTGGTGAGCAGTTCGAGTGTCGGAGCCGGCTTTCCGTTGGCAAGCGGGAAGTCGGTTGCAAACCGTGGCAGGTTGGCCGCCGACGCGCCTCGCCAACCGTAGATCGACTGCATCGGATCGCCGACGGCTGTCAGCGCCAACCGGCCGTCGGCTCCCCCACCGAACAACGAGGACAACAACACTCGCTGAGCGTGACCGGTGTCCTGGTACTCGTCGAGAAGAACTACCCGAAAGCGCTCACGCTCGGTTTGCCCGACCTCGGGATGTTCGGAGGCGACACGGGCCGACAGCGACATCTGGCTGCCGAAATCCAATGCGCCTTCACGCCGCAGCGTCTCACCCAGCCGGGCAACGAGGGGCAGTAGCTCGATGCGTTTGTGTTGCACATCAAGGTAATTCAACAGCTCTTTGCTCGGCCCACCCCGCTGTTTCGGACCGGCGGGCAGAGTGTGAATCAGCTTGTCCAACTCGGTGTGAGCCTCGAGCAACTGCTCGGGGTCGACCAGGTGCTCCGCCAACTGACCGGCAAGGGCCAGAACGGTTTCGGTGATGGACCCCGGATTCTTGTCGGTGTCCAGATCACTGTCCCAGCCGCTCACGACGCGGTGCGCAACCTGCCACAGTTCGGTCTCGGACAACAGCGTCGCCGAGGGTTCGATCGGCAACAGCAGTCCGTGCTCGGACAGCAACCGTCCCGCGTAAGCATGGTAGGTACTGACTTCGGGTTCCCCGGCCAGAATCCGGGAACGCACTCCGCCGGTCGGGTCGAGTGCCCGCAGAACGTCCGAACCCGCCAGTCGCGCCAAGCGCTTGCGGATTCGCGACGTGAGCTGTTGTGCCGCTTTGCGCGTGAAGGTCAATCCGAGAACGGCCTCGGGATCGACGAAGCCGTTGGCCACCAGCCACACGACGCGAGCAGCCATCGTCTCGGTCTTACCGGCACCGGCACCGGCGACGACCAATGTCGGACCGAGCGGTGCGGCGATGACAGCCGCCTGTTCCGGCGTCGGCGGGTGTTGACCGAGCGCGACCGCCAGGTCGACAGGATCGATCTTCGGTCGGCGTGCCTTCTGCGTCGCGGCAGCCACTTAGTTACTCACCTGTCGTCCCTCGTCGTGTGCCGGGCAACTCGAGCGCACCGGGCAATGTCTACATCCGTCGTTGACCCTGGCCAGATACTGCGGCCCTTGGGTCGCTGCCGCTGCGTTGTGGATGACGTCTCGCCACATCTCGACGGCTTCGGCCGTCAGCGGCGGCTGAACTCGCTGCGCCGCACCGTCTTTCTTGTTGGACTTGGCCACGAATACCAGGCGTGCACCGCCGGGTTGTGTGGCCGGTTCGCCGGCAATCGCACCTTCGGCCGCTGCGACCTGGTACGCCGCCAACTGCGCGTGAGATTGCGCGGCCTCGTTGCTGACAGGGTTTCGCGCAGTCTTGACGTCGACAACCACCGGACGGCCTTCGGTGTCGCGCTCGAGCCGGTCGATCCGGCCACGAAGCTTGACCGCAGGCGCTCCCTCCTCACGTGGTTCGAGGACCCCCTCGACCGCGACCTCGACGCCGACTTCGGTCAGTTCACCGCGAGTTGCGTTCATCCAGGCGGTGAACGTCGCCAGCATCTCCCGAGTTCGATTGAGTTCGCGGCGCGAGTACCACTGCGATCCCAGATCGATGGATTCCCAGGCATTTTCGAGTGCCTTCTCGACCTGATCCGGTGGAATCCGGCCGGCCAATGCCTGCACCAAGGTATGGACCAGCGTACCGGCGATCGCATGAGTGTTGTCTCCGTCGCTGCCGCCATGACGCTCGAACACCCATCGGAGAGGGCATGTTTCGAGAAGCTCGATGGTGGACGGCGATAGTGAAACCGGTCCGTCCTCGGGCTGCCACATGGGAGCAGCGGTACTCGGCTCGGCTGTGCCGTACCACTGATCCGGGTGCGCGCCCCGTACCCCGGCAGCAGCCAGACGTGCCAACTGGCGAGCGGCCCGGGAATGCTTCTCGGGGTCGAAATGCGCGATGTCGGGATCACACACGACGCTGCGAAGCTGTGCGACCAGTGCAGGCAGCGACAGAACCCGGGTATCCCCGGTCTCGGGTGCAACGACGTCGAGATCGGAGGACGGATCGTCCGAGTACGCGTCACCACGGATCAATTCGTCCACGAACCGCGAAGGCACCAAGTCGGTGTCCCCCGAAGCCGATTCGACTGCGGTGATCAGCAGACGGCGACGAGCACGGCTACAGGCAACCAGGAACAACCTGCGTTCTTCGGCCAGAAGCGGTGCGGTTCGCGAGAGTCGTTCGGCAGCCGAGTCACTGCCGTCGGAGACTCCGTTGACCAGGTCGATCAGCGCTTCGGTACGCAGTAGCGATCCGCGTGCCCGCAAACTCGGCCAGAGCCCCTCCTGCACACCCGCCACCGCCACGACCGCCCATTCGCGACCCGCCGCGGCGTGAGCGCTGACCACGGTGACGGCGTCGGGAGTGATGACCGACCGGCTCCGCGAG
Source organism: Rhodococcus sp. MT28 (assembly GCF_058792695.1). Classification (NCBI taxonomy): domain Bacteria; kingdom Bacillati; phylum Actinomycetota; class Actinomycetes; order Mycobacteriales; family Nocardiaceae; genus Rhodococcus; species Rhodococcus sp. MT28. The sequence goes on along the minus strand of NZ_JBXAFD010000005.1, from coordinate 361,413 downwards.
TCGGTCGGTATCTCCTGGCTGGTCAAGTAGTCGACGAAACCGGCGAGTTGCGAACGCGGCAACCGGTCGACGTAGTTGGCGGCCGCGTCGAAAAGTGCGACGACTGCGTCGAGGTCTCGATCGGCCTGTGAGCCGATAGGTCCGCCGCGCGCCGACGCAGCCGCCCAGCGTCGTTCCAGCCCCGTCGCCTGCCATGCTGCCCACAGAACTTCTTCGACCCCGAGACCTCGCTCGAGAGGCACTCGGGCCTTGCGAAGGACCGACAGCACGCGATTGAGTGCCGCAGCTTCGACGTCTGTCAACTTGCCCATGAGGCGCTTGGACTGCGCACGATCCTCGTCGATCAGAATGAGCCGCAACAACTCCGAGGAGTCCCGATCACTTCCCGATGCCAACTCGACCCGGCGCAGGCCACGACGCAACCGGCGCAGGGTGACCGGCTCGGCGCCGCCGATGGGACCGGCCATCAGGGCAAGCGCGTCGTCGCCGGTGAACTGATCGCCGCCGAGCGCCCGAAGGACCAGCAGCAGGCCGGACACTCCGTGTTGCCTGGCCAGCGGCAATTCGGTGGCAGCGGTCGTGACGGGTACCCCGGCCGCGAGCAGGGCTCGCCGGAGAGGGGCGAGAGTGCGCGGGACCGACCGAACGATGACGGCCATGTCGGACCAAGCAATCCCGTCCAGCAGATGGGCCCGGCGCAAGGTATCTGCGACGACTGCCGCTTCTTTGGCCGTCGTACCGAGAACCCGCACCGACGCCCGCCCCGGGTCCTCATCGGTGAGATCGGATGGAACCGCGATGCGATGAGCGAGGTTGCCGGGCAGCCGCGCAGCGATCTTCGCCGCGATCGACGCGACGTCGGCGTTGTTGCGAAACGTGGTGGGCAGGACGATCTGGCGCTCGTCTCCGCGCTCGGCGAGTCCGAGTAGGAACGCCGAATCCGCACCGCGGAACCCGAAGACCGACTGATCGGGATCACCGGCGATGACCGTGCCCGCAGTTGCGGTTCCGATCAGCCGAACCAGTTGCGCCGCCTGCGGATCCAGATGTTGTGCGTCGTCGACGAGTAGGTGCCGGATCCGAGCGCGCTCGGAGCGAAGCAATTCGGGATCGGTGGCGAACGCGGTCAATGCCGCACCGATCAACTCGGCCGCGTCGAGCGCCGGCGCCGTCGCCTCCGGAGCCTCGACACCGACACTGCCGCGCAGCAGCACGCCTTGCTCGTAGGCCTCGGCGAACCGCCCGGCCGCCACCCACTCCGGACGTCCACGCTTCTTGCCGAGCTTGACCAGATCTTCGGGGCCGAGTCCGCGCTCGTTCGCTCGCAACATCAGATCTCGAAGTTCGACGGCAAAGCCGTTCAAACCCAATGCGGGTCGCAGGCGCTCCGGCCACCGGAGCGCACCGTCTTCTATGTCGCCGCGCAACATCTCTCGGAGCACCGAGTCCTGCTCGGCGCCGGTGATCAGGCGTGGCGGCGCGTTGCCGTGCGCTGCGGCTTGAAGCCGGAGTACGGCAAAGGCGTACGAGTGAACGGTGCGGACCAACGGCTCACGAGTTGCCTGCGGTCCGCGTTCTTGTTCGTACCCGAGCAACCCGGCCGTGATCTGCTCGCGGACCTGCGTCGCTGCCCGGCGCGACTGGGTGAGCACCAGGACCGATTCAGGATCTTCGCCACCGGAGATCTTCTGCACTGCCAGATCCACCAGAAGGGACGTCTTGCCGGTTCCGGGGCTGCCGAGTACCTGCCAGGGACTCCAGGCGGCCCCCGAGCCGAATGAAACAGGGCCGAACGCGAGTTGGAACGGATCCTCGGACGGCGGCGCGAACAGCCGGGCCGTCCCTTCGTCCCACGTTCGGGGTATCGGAGACGGCGCAGTTCGGTGCACCAACCGCGCCCGCGGAATGGTGACCTTGCTGCGTGTTGCCGTCTCACTCACCCAGGCATTCCACCAGAGCGCACCGACAACTCACACATCGCCTGCATCCGGCATGATTGACCTCGTGTCTGCACTCCATACGTATCTCTACGGACCCGTCGGGGCACCGGAGATCCTTTCGCTGCACGGTCTGACCGGTCACGGCCGACGTTGGCAGTCGATGGCCGAGAACCAACTGCCCGAAGCGCGCTGGATCTCGCCGGATCTACGCGGTCACGGGCGTTCCACCTGGGCTCCTCCGTGGAACATCGAATCCCACGTGGCGAGCCTGCTGGAGACGCTCGACGAACATGCCACCGGACCGGTGGTGATCGTCGCGCATTCTTTCGGCGGAATGCTGGCGCTGCACCTCGCGGCCACCGCACCGGAACGCATTCGTGGGCTCGTCCTGCTCGACCCGGCGATCGGGTTGGATCCGACTTTCATGCAGGAAGTGGCCGAACTCACAATCGGCTCACCGGATTACACCGATGCGGCAGAGGCCTACTCCGAGAAGATTCACGGCTCGTGGGGTGAGGTTCCCACACAGGACCTCGACGTCGAGATGGCGGAACACCTGATCGAACTGGACAACGGACGCGTCAACTGGCGCCTGTCCACGCCCGCGATCGTGACCGGGTGGGGCGAACTCGCTCGCCCGATCGTGCTGCCCCCGTCGTCGATGCCCACCGTGCTGGTTCAGGCGATGAAGGTCCAACCGCCGTACGTCACCGACGAGTTCCGGGCAGCGCTCACCGAGCACCTCGGTGAAAATCTGACCGGTGTCGAATTCGACTGTGACCACATGGTCCCGCACGTGCGGGCCGACGAAGTCGCCGCCCTCGTTCGCAGCATGCTCTGAAGGAACCGACATGGCAGCCACCACCGAAGAGCAGATCGAAGAGGTACGGCGCCTCATCGCGTCGATTCCGGCCGGTTTCGTGGCGACGTACGGCGATATCGCTGATGCTGCAGGACTTTCCAGTGCTCGCACGGTCGGTTGGATCATGCGAACGGACTCTGCCGACCTGCCGTGGCATCGGGTTCTCGGCGCCTCCGGCAAACCGTCGGCGCACCTGGCTCATCGTCAGATCGCCAAGCTCGAACTCGAAGGCGTGCCGATCAAGGACGGTCGGATCGACCTGAAGAAGGCTCGGTATCACTTCTGATTCACGTGTCACCGGTCGTCGTGACGCGGGCGATGGGGCAGCATGGAGGTATGACCGTCACGCCGCCGACCGCCGCCCTCATTCTGGCGGGTGGTCGCGGGACCCGAATGGGTGGTGTCGACAAACCCGGCCTGCTCGTTCACGGCCGCAGGCTCCTCGACATCGCGCTTTCAGCGACGGCGCATCTGGACGCCGTCGTCGTGGTCGGTCCACATCGCCCTGAACTTGATCCTGGCATCACTCAAACTCAGGAAACTCCGGCCGGAGCCGGCCCTGTCGAGGCGATCTGGGCCGGATTGTCTGCGACCCGGTTACCCGACGACGCCGTGGTGGTGGTCCTGGCGTCCGATCTGCCGCACATCGAGGCCGTATCAGTCGACGCTTTGATAGCTGCCACGTCGACGGACAGTCCGGTGACGTGTGCCGTGGACGAGAACAACCGAACCCAATTCCTGCTCTCCGCGTGGACATTTCGCGAGCTCCGGCAACGCCTGTCCACATTGCGGGAGAGTTCGGGGTTGGAGAATCAACCTATGAAAGCGATTGTCACCGAACCGTTCTCGACGCTGCGTGTCACTGGCACCACTGACTGCGACACACCGGCGGACATCGACCGCGCGCGAAACCATCCGCGCCTGACGATCGAGCAAGCCCGCGCCGCCGTCAGGAACTCACTGACAGCATTGTCACCACACCGGGCCGCCCTCGCCGACAGTCTCGGAGCAACGCTCGCGCAGCCTCTCGTCGCCCTGGGTGATCTTCCTCGATCCGATGTCTCGGCGATGGACGGGTACGCCGTCTCCGGCGAGGGTCCCTGGCGAATCCGCACCGAGATCCGTATCGCGGGCGCCGACGGGCAACTCGAACTCGGTGAAGGCGAAGCGATTCGCATTGCCACGGGAGCACACCTGCCCCTCGGCGCCACCTCGGTGATTCGTGACGAGTATCTGTCCGTCGACGAGCCATCTCGGATGGTACGGAGACTGCCGGATGCGCCGCACCGCAACGACGCTCGACCACGAGGGGAAGATTGGACCACCGGATTCACGATCGCCCCGACTGGTACCGCGGTGACTCCGGCGGTGGTCTCCGCAGCTGCCAGCGGTGAAGTGTTCGACGCCCTCGTCCGTGGTCCGGTACGGGCACGCGTGACAGTCACCGGCGACGAGATCCGGCGGACCGGTCCACTGCGTGAAGGTCAGACCCGCGACTCCGTCGGTGGGATTCTCCCCTACCTACTGGAAAGCAACGGCGTACGGTGCGTGGCGGATTCGCACCTGAGGGACACGGCCGACAGTTTCGAGCGTGTACTGGCGGATGCGACTGAACAGGACCTGCTTGTTGTCATTGGTGCCACGGGCGGCGGCGCTGCCGACGAAATGCGCAGTGCGCTCGATCGACTCGGCGCTCGCACGATTGTCGGGCGAGTCGCCTCGCGCCCGGGCGGATCTCAGATAACGGCTGTCCTGCCCAGTGGTCGGGTGGTTCTCGGCCTCCCCGGCAACCCGTACGCCGCAGTGACCACCCTGTTGACGATGCTGCCCACCGTCGTGGCCGCCTTGACGGGAAGCGACACACCACCGCGACTGCTCGGCATCATCGAGAACGCCGCAGCGGTGACTTCCGATGCGGTACGCCTACTGCCGGTCACACAATCCGCCGACGGTCGCTGGCGCGCCGAACCGTCTGTACGTACCGCACACCTGGCGGGGTTGATCGGGCGCTCCGCGTTTGCACTCGTTCCGCCACACGCGGAAGACGATGCCGTCGCCGAAGTGGTTGTCCTCCCACGCTGATCGGGTCAGTCGTTTGGGCGCCTACGCCGGTTGACCCCGACCACGCCGACCACTATCGCAAGCACCAGCGAATACACGCCCCACAGCACCAAGAACGGCAGCAGCCACCCGGCATCAACGGTCTGACCGCGCGGTCCGACGCAATACAGCGTGAAATTGGTGGACGTACCGTCGCCGTCGGAAAAGGTATCCGAGACGACCATCGCGCTCGATGTGGGAGCTTCACAGAAAATCGGCGCCAAATGAGCGACCTGTCCTGGCCAGATCACCGAAGACAGTAGTGCAGCAAAGATTCCCACGACCACGATCACCACTACGGAGATCAGCAACGGAGCGATACGGCGGCTCACAGCGGGTGCACCAGGAAGGGAGTTCCGTCAGGCTCGAAGACCACCAGCGCCCGCGAGCGTGGAGATTCCACCATCACGGATGCGCGAATCGACTCGGTGCGACTGACCGAGATCCCGGTGACTTCGCCGTCGTCGACACCGCTGTTCTCCAGCGCGTCGTCGACCAACTTCTCGAGGTTCGTCAATGCCGGCACTTGATCCAGCGTGAACGATCGTGCATCGAGATCGTCGGTGACACTGACTTGCACGGGGCTCGGCTCGCCGAGAATGACTCCGTCGAAAGAGAATCTGTCGAGCTGGGTCGGCTTCCCGGGGTCTCGAACGGTGACTCCGAGCGTCTCGATCGGGCTGATGTCGATGCTGGTCACCGATACCGCGTCGACGCCGTATCTATGTGCGAGGCTGTCGAACCCGCCTCGCACCAACTCCGACGTCATCCCACCGCCACGTTCGCGCATCTGATTGTCGAAATCCATCCGATCAACGGCACCGATACATCCGCTCAGACTCGTGGCCGCCAAAGCGATGGCTACCGTCCACAGCGCCGACCGCACCTGCGAGGACGCGAATTTCATGAGCGGAGCGTACCGCGAGTGTCCGGTTCCATCCCGGTGGACTGCGCGTCGCACGAATTACTGTCGGCGACTCGTGGGATCATCGCGCCATGAATCGTGTCGACGAAGGATTCGAACCGCCGGACGCATTGGTCGAGTGGTGCCGCTCCCGCACCTTTCCACTGCACGTCCTCGACGACGAAGCCACCGTCGACCTGGATTGGTGGAACGCACACCTGAAGGACGCCGGCCACACCATCAGCCTGCGCGGGCGTGATCTCGACGGCAAAGTGATCACCGAAGGTCGAGCCATCGTTCAACGCAACGACCTTCGCCCGTCGAGCGATCTCGTTGTCGCCCAGCACGACGGCCTCGGACTACTGTTTCTCTGCGCGGCCTGGCAGGGCTCGCACGAGAGCCGACGGTTCACACGGCGGTTCCCCAACGTCTTCAATCCCCATCACCGCGAGGACGAGGATCCGCTGACCCAGATCACAGCCATTCTCGATCACTGCTCGAAAAACAAGTCGATGCCCGTCGTCCGGCGCGACACCTGGTCCGGGTGGCCACTCACCCCCGGTGTCGGGGTATCGCTGATGGCCGCTTTCATGTGGGCAGTGGGCGTACAGGACGAAGGCCGACGCGCTCAGATGATCGACCAGTACGGAGTCTCGACGCTCATCCACGAGGGCTGGCTCGAGGATCCTTCCGTCACCGGCTTCACGACGCGTCGCTACCGCCGGTACTGCGAACTTCTCGACAGCTGGGCCTATGCCGCCGGCACCCAACCCGAGATCGTCGAGATGTGGTTGGTGAAAAGGTGGAGTGCGCGATTGGCCCAAGCACGCAACGACGTGAGCGCCCCCACCCTGTTCTAACTCTCAGAACGGCTGCATCTCAGAACGGCTGCATCTCAGAACGGCCAGGCAGGGAGAGTCGGCAGCCCCACCCTCGTCGGCCTCCCGACCAACCAGGCCAAGGTCTCCGCGTCGGACAGCGACGGCACTCGTACACCCGGGACCGCCGTCTCGAGTGCGCCCAACTGGCTGGCGAGAGTGAATTCCACGAACTCGGCAGGCCAGTCGTGGCAGGTGTAACCGATGTCGAGGTCCATCAGGTGAATCTCGATCTCGTTCCAGCGCAGGATCGGTAGATCGAATGCCGTCACAGGTTTGCGCCACGGCACCGGTGTGTCCAGTCGATCTGTCGGGATCTCGCACAACGCGTCGACCAGCCTCGTTCCCGAGAAGCGGTAGTCGAGGGCCAACAATTCAGCCGGGCGATCTGCGCCCTCTTCGATTGCAGCATTGCGCGCATCCGGCCCCCCTGGATACATCTCCCCCGATTCGCCGCCCTGCACGCCGGCAACAAATCTGCCCAGCGCGTCGGCGTTGCGCGACATGTGCGTCACGACGTGTCCCCGACTCCACCCGAGGAGCCCGGAGGGCTCCCGCGCCTGCTCTTCGGTCAGTGCACCGATGAGAGCCTGTGCCTTGACGTCGGATTCACGAACTGCTGCGACCAGGTCGGCATACGTCGGCGTTACGGAGTGAGACGTCATGCAGCGATACTAGTTCCCTTCGCGCACTCTCATACCGATTCACGACAAGGTCCACCACTCCCGGATCGACGCCGAGCGGTTCGGTCACACCATCGGCTCCTGCAGCGTGCAACCTTTCGTGGAACAGCCCGTGCGCGAGGAGGTACGAGGCGACAAAAACTCGCTTCGCGCCGCGAACGCGTGCTGCTGCAACAACATCGGCTACCTTCGGCTCCCCGGTCGCGATGTACCCGATGTCGACACGAGTCCCCGCCGCCTCGGCAAGCATCAGCGCAGCACGCTCGACGTCTCGCAGCGCCCGCGCATCGGACGACCCGGCGGCAGCAAGCACTGTCGCGTCACCCGGATTCCACCCCGCTTCGGTCAAGCGCCGAAGCAACACGCGTGCAAGCGCCGGATCGGGTCCGAGTGCGGGCGTCACACTCACAGCCGAGTGCTCACTGAGCGTCACTTCGCGTCGAACATCGGTGTGAACGTGGTAGCCGGACGCCAGGAACGCCGGTACGAGAATCGCTCGCCCCGGAGTGTCCCGGAGGACTTCCGAAGGTGACGGACCGAGCACATCGACAAAGGCAACGCGCGTGCGTCCGACGCGCGTGCCGACGGCGTCGGCCAGTGCGGCAACCATTTCCACGCCACGTGCACTACGCGTGCCATGAGCTACCAGGACGAGGACATCGTCATCGCGTTGCATAGTCACCGGGATTCTGTACGTAGTCGCCGGGGTCGAGGGCAAGTCGATAGCCCCGCTTGACCACCGTCTGAACGGCTTTGGGCGCGCCGAGGCACGCGCGCAATCGGGCGACGGCGGTCTCGACGGCGTGGGTGTCCCCGCCGCCGCCGGGAAGAGAAGCCAGAAGTTCGTCGCGGGAGACGACTCGACCGGGACTCGCACCGAGAGTGCGGATCAACGACATCGCAGCCGGCGGCAATTGCTTCACTTCACCGTCCACGACTACGCAACCGCCGCGAATGCTGATTTCGTGTTCGCCGGCTTGAATCTTGTTGGCTCGCTGCGGGAGTTCGTCGACGATGTGTCTCGCGAGCGCGCCCAGACGTGCCCGCGCCGGGGCTGTGGTCGGTACATTCAAGGCTTCGAGCGGCGCCGAGGTGACCGGGCCGACGCACATTGCCGCCACCGGACCCCGCATCGCGTCGAGAATGTCGCCGAGATCCCCGGTCTTGTCGGCTCGCATCAACATCGAGGCTACGGCCGGTGCACTGGTGAAACTGACGGCGTCGATTCCGGCTGACACTATGGCGTCGATCATCCGGTCGAGCAGCGTCGGATCCTCCGGCGGTTCCCATCGATAGACGGGCACCGCGATGACCTCGGCGCCGGCCTCGCGCAACACCTGACAGAAGTCGGGAATCGGCTCCCACTCGGTGGTCGCACCATGCAGTTGTACAGCGATCCGCTTTCCCGAGACACCTTCTGCCAGAAGATGTTCGAGCACCTCGGCGGAAGACTCGGATGCCGGTGACCATTCCTCACGAAGGTCGGCCGCGCGGATTGCTCCCTTGGCCTTCGGTCCTCGCGCGAGTAGACGAGCCGAACCGAGCGCAGAACCGAGACTTTCGGCTTCGCCCCATCCGTCGGCGGCTTCCAGCCAACCCCGGAATCCGATCCCGGTGGTGGCGACAACCACCTCGGGAGGATCCGAGATGATCTGCTGTGTCACCCTTTCGAGCTCACGGTCGTCGGCCAACGGAATGATTCGAATCGCCGGAGCGTGAACGACATCCGCTCCCCGACGAGTCAGCAAGGTCGCGAACTCCTCGGCGCGGCGCGAAGCAGTGATACCTACCGTGAATCCAGCCAACGGCATGTCGTCACTCACGAGACTGCATCGGAGACAGTCGAGCGAACGCCCTGCATCTGCAAGCTGTGTACCTGAACGACTCCAGCCCACACGCGAACGCCGTACACCGGCAGCGCAACCGACAAGTCGTCCAGCGCCCGGCCGTCGACCAGCGAGAACGCCTGCTTGAGCAGTGGCGAGACCACGATCGGTTCACCGTCCCGGTCGCCGACGAGTCCGCGAGACATCACCGCGGCGCGGCCGTACGGATCGAAGTTGCTGACAGCCCGGAGTGTGCCGTCCTCGAGTAGGAACAGTGCCACCTGCTCGCCGCCGCGAAGAAGCACGGCAACTCCGCGTCCAGGGATCAGATGGCTCAGCGGGCAGGCCGACGTCCATTCGAGTCGATCCGAATCCAGCTTGGCGATCTGCGCATCGATGACACTCATCGAAGTCCTCCTGTCGATCCGGCGACAACGTCGCGCGGGTTCTTGTCTACGTTTCTACGGATCCCGTGTTTCCCACGGGTTACGCGACTATTACCGGCGCGTGGGGATGCTCGGCATGCCCATCAGGACCGGAACCTTGCGCACTCCGGTCTCGTCGAACACAACCGTCGGGTCGGCTTCTTCCGGTGCGTTGACGAACGAGACGAACCTCGACAATTTCTCCGGATCACCCAGCACACCGGCCCATTCGTCCTGGTAACCCTCGACGTGCTTGGCCATCAGTGCCTCGAGTTCCTCGCCGATACCCAGGCTGTCTTCACAAATCACGGCCTTGAGGTGATCGAGTCCGCCTTCGAGTGATTCGACCCACGGCGCCGTGCGCTGGAGGCGATCGGCAGTACGGATGTAGAACATGAGGTAGCGGTCGATGTACTTGACCAAGGTCGCGTCGTCGAGGCCTCCGGCAAGCAACTGAGCGTGTTTGGGCGACTGTCCGCCGTTACCGCCCACATACAGATTCCAACCGTTCTCCGTCGCGATGACGCCGACGTCCTTGCCTCGCGCTTCGGCACATTCACGGGCGCAACCCGAGACGCCGAACTTGATCTTGTGCGGCGAACGCAGACCGCGGTAGCGATTCTCGAGGTCGACGGCCATACCCACCGAATCCTGGACACCGTAGCGGCACCAACTCGAACCGACGCAACTCTTGACCGTCCGGAGGGACTTGCCGTACGCCTGACCCGATTCCATCCCGGCGTCGACGAGGCGCTTCCAGATCGCGGGCAACTGTTCGACGCGGGCACCGAACAAGTCGATGCGCTGACCGCCGGTCACCTTCGTGTACAAGCCGAAGTCTCGCGCCACTTCTCCGATGACGATGAGTTGCTCACCCGTGACCTCGCCGCCAGGCATCCGAGGTACCACGGAGTACGTACCGTTCTTCTGGATGTTCGCGAGGAAGTGATCGTTGGTGTCCTGCAACGACGCCTGCTGGCGGTGCAGGATGTGATCGGAGTCCGTCGATGCCAGAATCGAAGCGACTACGGGCTTGCAGATGTCGCAACCGGCGCCCTTGCCGTACTTGGCGATCAGCGCCGAGAAGGTTCTGGTCTGCGTCGACTGGACGATCTGGAACAACTCGGCCCGCGACTGCGCGAAATGTTCGCACAGTGCCTTCGACATCACGACGCCGGAATCGGCCAGCAGCTGCTTCACGGTGGGAAGGCAACCGCCACAAGTGGTTCCGGCGCTGGTGCACGCCTTCACCGAAGCGATGTCGCATGCGCCGGCTGCGATTGCACCGCAGATGGCTCCCTTCGTCACGGCGTTGCACGAGCACACCTCGGCGTCGTCGGGCAGCGAGCCTGCACCCGGCTTCTCCCCCGCAGGCGAGATCAATGTCGCCGGGTCACCGGGTAGTTCGCGACCGACCAGCGGGCGCAGCGACGCGTAGGCCGATGCGTCACCGACAAGAATGCCGCCGAGCAGGATCTTCGCGTCGTCGGAGACCACGAGCTTTGCGTACGTCCCCTTGGACGCGTCGCTGAGGACGACTTCGAGGGCGCCCGGTGAGGTCGCCATCGCGTCACCGAAACTGGCGACGTCGACGCCCATGAGCTTGAGCTTGGTGGACATGTCCGCGCCCGGGAAATCCGCGGCGCCGCCGAGCAGACGATCGGCCACGATCTCGGCCGTCGTGTAACCGGGAGCGACCAGACCGTAGCAACGGCCTTCCACCGCAGCACATTCGCCGACGGCATAGATGTTCTCGTCCGACGTCACGCAGCCGAGGTCGGTCAGAATGCCACCGCGCTCCCCCACTGCGATGCCGGCGTCGCGGGCCAGCTGATCACGCGGACGTACTCCGGCGGAGAAGACGAGCAGCGACGCGTCGATGGTGGAGCCGTCGGAGAGTTCGACCACGATTCCATTGTCGGCCTGCGAAATTCCCGCCGTCCCGACACCGGTGTGGACAGTGAGCCCGAGTTCGGTGACGAGGCGAGCGAGCAGTGCGCCACCACCCTCGTCGACCTGCATCGGCATCAATCGCGCATTGTGTTCGACGACGTGTGCCGTCATTCCCATGAGCGAGAGAGCATTTGCGGCCTCGAGTCCAAGCAAACCACCGCCCACCACGACGCCGACAGCGCCAGGACCAGCCTTCTCGGCGGCGGCCCGGATACCGTCGAGGTCGTCGAGGGTGCGGTAGACAAAACATCCGTCGCCCTCGTGCCCCGGCACGGGTGGCACGAACGGATACGAACCGGTCGCCATCACCAGAGCGTCGTAGGAGATCGTCTCGCCGGTTGTCGTCGTGACCGTGCGTGCATCTTTGTCGATCGAGAGCGCGCCTTCCCCCACACGGAGGTCGACCAGGCTGTCGCCGTCGTAATCGTTGCCGGCCAGTGCCAATTCCTTGGGGTCCCACGCTCCGACGTACGAGGACAGCCCGACTCGGTCGTACGCTGCGTACTGCTCGTCGCAGAGTACGGTCACCGACCAGTTGTTCGCTTCGTCGCGCGAACGCAGTGCCTCGACGAATCGGTGTCCGACCATTCCGTGTCCGATGACAACAACCGACTTGCTCATGACGCCTACTTCCTGAGGTACGAGATAGTTCTGAGATTCTGCGGACCGCTCACGCCGTGACTGCGACCTTCGCCTCGTCGACGTCTGTGGTCAGCGTCGACGGCTTGCGCAGGAAGACGAACCAGGTGACTGCGATGCAGGCGATGTAGAAGGCCAGGAACACCCAGAAGGCCATGGTCGCCGACTTCGCGGGGCTGCTGTACGACGCGCGCAGCACCAGGTTGATGCCGACGCCGCCCAAACCGCCTACCGCACCGGCAAATCCGATGAGAGCGCCGGAGATACTGCGCGACCACGTTGCCTTCTCGCTTCGATCCATGTGGTCGAAGCTCTGGGCCTTCGCCTCGAAGATCGCCGGGATCATCTTGTAGACGGATCCGTTTCCGATGCCCGAGAGCAGGAACAGGGCGATGAAGCCGAGAACGAATGTCACCATGATTCCGGCGCTGGCGACGCCCGCGGTGTTGTCGTCCATCGTTCCGGCCGTCACGAGTATCGATGCCGCGAATGCCATGGCGACAAACGTCCACATGGTGATCTTGCCGCCGCCGATGCGGTCGGCCAGTTTGCCACCGAGCGGCCGGGCGATCGAACCGAGGAGTGGTCCGATGAAGGCGATCTGTGCTGCATGCAGCGCCGCCGCGGCCGGAGTGGCACCGCCGGCGAGGAAGTTGATCTGCAGAACCTGACCGAAGGCGAAGCTGAATCCGATGAAGGAACCGAACGTACCGATGTACAGGAAGCTGATCACCCACGACTCGGAGAACTTGAGTGCCTTGGCCATGGAGCGCAGGTCCGACTTCTGGTTGCCCAGGTTGTCCATGAACAGCGCGGCACCGACGGCGGCGGCCGCAATGAACACGAGATAGACGGCGCAGACGATCCACGGAGCGCGGTTACCGACGGTGGCGATCACCAGCAGACCGATCAGCTGAATCATCGGCACACCGATGTTGCCGCCGCCGGCATTGAGACCGAGCGCCCACCCCTTGAGGCGTTGCGGGTAGAAGGCATTGATGTTGGTCATCGACGACGCGAAGTTGCCGCCGCCGATACCTGCAGTGGCCGCTACCAACATGAACGTGGTGTACGACGCACCCGGGTTCATCATCAGGTAGAGCGTGAGAAGTGTTGGCACGAAGAGGAACAGCGCACTCATGACGGTCCAGTTACGACCGCCGAACCGTGCGGTGGCAACCGTGTAGGGAATGCGGAGGACCGACCCGACAAGTGTGGGCACTGCGACGAGGAAGAACTTTCCGGCCGCGTCGATGCCGTAGATATCCGTCGGCATGAACAACACCATCACGGACCAGATCGACCAGATCGAGAAGCCGACGTGTTCGGCTACCACTGACCAGATCAGGTTCCGCTTCGCGATGTCCTTGCCGCCGGATTCCCAGGCGTCGACGTCCTCTGCATCCCAATGCTCGATGTAATGACTCACCAGGGCCTCCTGAATATGTTGGAGACCCAAAGGTAGAAAATGGTTATTGCGCCGGTGCTGCGTGCGATGACCGCGAAGTCAATTGATCCTCACCCGGTAACAAGACCGGGTGTGAGCTAGTTTTTCGCAGGTGCGTGCCAGGAATCCTCGAGCATCCGAGGCTTGCATGCCTGGTAGGCGCCCAGGAGCACCACGATCACAGCGACGACGAGCAGGCCGAACGGCGCAGCGTATCCACCGGACACGTCGTGGAAAACGCCGAACAGGAGCGGACCGAGGCAGGCAACGGAGTAGCCGATGCCCTGGGTGAAGCCGGACAGTGCCGAGGAACCGATGTGCGAACGAGTACGCAGGTTGATCAGTGTGAGCGACATCGGGAACGTGCTCGGACCGAGGCCCAGGACGACAACCCACACGACCGGCGCCGCCATCGGGGCAAAGTACAGCCCGCCCATGCCGACCAGGTAGCAGACGGCACACGCGATCACGACAGGGAAGGGATTGGCCATGCGGGCGCACAGCGTCGGTGCACCGAAAGCTGCGACGAGCCCGATCACCGAGAACATTCCGACCATCGTTCCGCCGAAGGCGTCACTGGCTCCGGCGTCACGAAGGATCGAGGGAATCCACGTGAACATCGAATACGTGATCAGTGAGGTCATGCCGAACATGCCGGCCATCCCCCAGGCCACGGGAGAACGCCAGACCTGACCGCGTGGCTGTTCTGCCACTGCCGCAACCGAATCCGATGCATTCTCGACGGACCCGGCTTCGTTCGCGCGAGCCTTGCGCGAGCGAGCGAGGGTGATCAACCACGGCACTGCTGCGGCGAAGCCGAAGGCGGACCACCAGCCGATCGAGAACCGCCACCCGAAGGCGTCGGCGACCGGGACTGCGACGAACGCCGGAACGATGGTGCCGATCTGCACGGCCACGATGTAGACCGAACTCATGGTGGCGAGGCGATCCGAGAAGTACCGCTTGACCAACGGCGGGATCACGACATTGCCGATTCCCATGCCTGCCAGTGCCAGAGCCGAGAGGGCCAGCAACGACCATGTCTGAGACATCATGGCGCGCAACAACATTCCGACGCCGGCCATGAGCATCGCGACGAGGGCCGTTCGCTCGAGCCCGATACGTTTCGCGATGGCGGGAGTGATGAGACCGAAGATGGCGAACATTGCGGTCGGAACCATGCCGAAGACACCGACGATCGAGGCGGAGAAGCCGATCTCGTCGCGAATCTCGGCCGCCAAAGGCGAGAACGAGGTCACCGCAAGTCGAAGTACGAGCGCAGACATCGCAATCGCAGCGAAGACGAGCACACGGCCTTGTATCAACGAGCGGGTTTCGGTTCTCTCCAGTTGAGCAGTCACCGGCAAATCATAGGATGACCGGATGAACTCGCACAAGCGCGGTAATCTAACGTCACATTCACACCACTTACCCGGACCCGAGGAAACAACCACGTGCAACCCGTTCGACGCGCAAGTCTCATCTCGCAGGTCACCGAACAACTCCGCAACGAGATCCGGAGCGGAACCTGGCCGATCGGTTCCAAAATCCCCACCGAACCGGAACTGTCGGAGCTGACCGGGACCGGTCGCAATACCGTGCGCGAGGCGGTCCAGGCGCTCGTACACGCCGGAATGCTGGAACGTCGTCAGGGATCGGGCACCTACGTCGTTGCTGTCTCCGACCTCGGTGGCACTCTCGGCAACTACTTTGCCGGTGCCCACCAGCGGGATGTACTCGAACTTCGGCGCGCACTCGACATCACTGCAGCCACCCTCGCCGCCGCACGGCGAACCGAAGACGACATCGCCGAACTGACGCGGCTACTCGAGCTTCGCACCGCGTCATGGGAGGGTCAGGACGTCGACGCTGCCACCACCGCGGACGTCGCCCTGCACCGAGCAATCGTCGCGGCCAGCCACAACGAGGTCTACCTGGAGTTCTACGACTCCCTGCTCCCGGTCATCGAGACCACGATCCAACAGCACATCGATGCAACCGGCGAAGGATTCCACTCGCAGCACGCGAACCTCGTCAACGCTGTCGTCGACGGGAACACCGTGGCCGCCTCGAACGCCGCACGCGAGCTGTTCGAGGGCCTGGTCTCGGACTTCGGTACCGGCGCCCCGATCTAGAGCAGCAAGCGCACGATGTCGGACGTACGGGCCAACCCCGGGAACGCGTCCGCCGTCGAGCGAGGATGCAGAACATGAACCGCCAAGCGGAACATCACCGCACGTAGAAGCATCTGCGGCCACTCGGGGAGATCTTCCCACCGGCCGACCAGTGCCTCGTCGGCACCGCCCCACGAGATCGCGTCGACCACAGCGACGGCGGCGGCCCACGCAGCCGGCCGCCAATACGGCGTGATGTCGGTGATTCCGGGCGCCATACTGCCCGAGAACAGCACTGTCCCGAACAGATCGCCGTGCACGAGCTGGTCCGGGCTCTGCACCGGCTTACGCAAAGTAGCGAGCCCGGCGATCAGTTCCAGACTCTTGCGACCGTCAGGAGTGGGCGTCTCGAGTTGCTCGACGCCCTTCGCGATCCTCAGCGGAACCGTTTCCCATGCCGCGCGATCAGCGGCGACGAATACGTCGACCTCGGCCCACGGCGGCACGGGCGGTTGCGCAAGGAAGCGCGGGCGCTCGAGCGAGGCCGTCGCCGCATGCAGTCGGCAGGACATCGAGACCACTTCGTCGTGACGTGGTTCCGGCGATCCGACGATGAAGGTGTCGGCACGCCAGCCCGAGACGACGTAACGACCGTCGGTCGAACGCACCGGTCGAGCCAGCCGAACGCCGTCGACTTCGAGGTTCTCTCGCACCTTCGCCGACCACGCTGCGCGGGCATGATCCGCGACTGCTGAAAGGACGACGTCTCCACACAGCCACCCGCCGTCCCAATCCGCACCGAGTGGGATGGGATCGACTTCACGGAGGCCGAAGGTGGAGCACACGTGCTGGGGAGGTTGGCCTGTGCTCACACCCCAACGCTACCGGTGCGCGGCGCCGCCTCCCGCGAGGCGCGCCTAGTAGACCGGCAGACTCGCATCCACCTGGTTCGCCCAGGCGATCGCGCCGCCTTGAACGTGGACCGCGTCGGAGAAACCGGCGTTCTTGAGAAATGCCAATGCCTCGGCGGAACGAATGCCGGTTTTGCAGTACAGCACTATCTGCTTGTTCTGCGGCAACGTCGCCAGAGCTTCACCGGACAGGATGCGGTCCTTCGGGATCAGCACGGCCCCCGGCAGATGCATGATGTCCCATTCAACCGGTTCTCGTACGTCGACCAGCTCGATCGACCGTCCCTCGCCGATCATGGCCTCCAGTTCGGGCGCCGTGATCGTCGAACCGACAGCAGCGGCACTCGCCTCTTCGGACACGACACCGCAGAACGCGTCGTAGTCGATCAAGGCGGTGACCGGCACGCGGGTCGGATCACGCTGAAGGCGGATCGTCCGGAACGTCATCGCAAGTGCGTCGTAGATCATCAGGCGTCCGAGAAGCGGTTCGCCGATCCCCGTGATGAGCTTGACCGCCTCGGTCGCCATGATCGAACCGACGGTCGCAGGCAGGACTCCGAGCACACCACCCTCGGCGCACGAGGGGACCATGCCTGGCGGCGGCGCCTCCGGGTAAAGATCGCGATAGTTCAGTCCCGCGCCGTCCGGGGCGTCTTCCCAGAAGACCGAGACCTGCCCTTCGAAGCGGTAGATCGAGCCCCACACGTACGGCTTTCCCGCGATGACGGCAGCATCGTTGACGAGGTACCGCGTCGCGAAGTTGTCCGTACCGTCCAGGATCAGGTCGTACTCGGAGAACAGTTCGACCGCGTTGGAGTTGTCCAGGCGGAACTCGTGCAACCGGACGTCGACGTGCTCGTTGATTTCGAGAATCGACTCCTTCGCGCTGAGCGCCTTCGGGCGTCCGACGTCGGAGCGTCCGTGAATCACCTGACGCTGCAGGTTCGACATGTCGACCTCGTCGAACTCGACGATCCCGATGGTGCCCACTCCTGCGGCCGCGAGGTAGAGCAGTGCCGGTGAACCCAATCCACCGGCGCCGATGAACAGGACTCGTGCATTCTTGAGCCGCTTCTGACCGGTCATGCCTACGTTCGGGATGATCAGGTGCCGGCTGTATCGGGCAACTTCCTCCCGGCTCAACTCGGCTGCCGGCTCCACCAGTGGTGGCAATACGACGGGTGTTGCAGACACCGCGAAACACTCCTAGTTCAAGACGAGATCAGGGATTCTCGATCCGGTCACGCTCGGGGGTACGGCCACGGATTGAAGCGGCACGTGAGTCCGTTCATCGGAACGACGCCCTCGGGATCAAGCCTAGCGATGTCGTTGTTCGCGGTTCCGAAGGTCTGCTGCATCATGATCGGTGCGAGTCCGCCTTCGGTCTCGCACGGCTGATGAGCGGCGTATCCGATGGCATGGCCGACCTCGTGATTGATCTGATACTGCCGATACGAGCCGATGTCGCCCTGGAACGAAATGGCGCCTCGCACCCATCGCGGTTCGTTGAGCAGGACTCGGTCCATGCTCGGGTTGTAGCAGGATCCTTCGAGTTCGATTTCGTATCCACAGCCTTCGCGGATCGTCATCTGTGAGGTCAAGGAGATCCGGAAGTCCGGCTCGCCGGCGTCGACGCGCCGGAACGCGACCTTGGGATCGTTGGTCCAACTCTTCGGATTGGCCAGTGTCTGGTCGACCATGCGTCCGTACGATTCGTCTCCGCCGAAGCCGGTCGTGTCGACGCCGTCCTCGATCTCGACCGTGTACGTGAACTCGCGTTCGGTTCCCTGTCCGACCTTGCCCGTCGTACCTGGTACGACGTGCCACGTTCCACCCCCCGCGACGGTGAACGGACCACCGTCGGGAAGGGCACCGGACGGTATCGACGAAGCAAAAGTTCCGTCTCCGGCCGGTGGGGCACCGATGACGTCGGTTCCGTCAGTGCTGTGCGCGAGGTCGGCGGTGGCCGACGTCGCGCTCGCGGAGTCTGTGGCGTCCGGCCGCACCGCATCGACGATCACAAGAATGGTGAGCACCACGAGAACCGGAATCGCGTAGGCCCGCCAACCGTAGGTCGAGACGAAGCGCCCGAGCTTGCTCTGCTTTCGCGCTGCCCGGTCCGGTCGCGGATTACGCGGGGTTCGGCCCACTTCTCGTTTGGTCGGATCCCATTGGGCGCGCAAAGGCTGATGGGAGGAAATGCCGCGATAGTCGCGTTCGCCGTAGGCACGATCATCCGGCACCTCCGGCCGACGTTCGTCGCGAGGCGCTCCAGTTCCGCTACGCATTCGACGTTCCTCACGTTCAGGGTTCTGCGTAGTTCGTCCACGCATGCGCGGTCCCCCTGGGTCAGTCACGTCGTCCAGAATCTCACACACGGCAAGTCGCTCGCCCGGGCTGACCGAAACTTGCTGGTCCTGGCGTGTCATGGCAGCCCGTCCTGTAACGAGAAAGACCGCTGGTCTCGCTCACCGAGGCACGCGCGACTCGCCCGGGCGACACACGGTATCGTTCATTCGGCTACGACCGGTGTGACGGAGGATACTGGCGGGTACGCACACGCGACTCGCGGATCCGCGCGCCGACCGAATTACTTTTGCTCAGATTGGAAGCGACATGACAGAACTCGCGGATCGGACTGACTCCGATCGCGGTACAACGGCTGGCAAGCCTGCCGGAACACGTCGCAGCACCCGCCTCCCCCGCGATGCGCGCCGCCTCCAGCTCCTCGCAGCTGCAAGTGAGGTATTCGTTGCGAATGGGTACCACTCGGCCGGCATGGACGAGATCGCCGAATGTGCCGGTGTCAGCAAGCCAGTTCTGTACCAACATTTCCCAGGCAAACTCGAACTGTACGTCGCAGTCCTGCAGAGTTACGTCGACAGCCTCATCTCGGGTGTACGCCAGGCCCTGCGATCGACGACGGACAACAAACAGCGTGTCCGCGCCGCGGTCCAGGCGTTCTTCGACTTCGTCGACAACGACTCCCAGGGCTTCCGCCTGGTGTTCGAGTCCGACATCATGGGCGAACCTCAGGTCCAGACACGCGTCGAACAAGCCACCGAAGCCTGCGTCGACGCCGTGTTCGACCTGGTGAGTCAGGATTCCGGACTCGATCCGTACCGCGCGCGCATCCTTGCGGTCGGTCTTGTCGGTGCCAGCCAGTTCACTGCGCGGTACTGGCTCGAAGCCGCGCGGCCGATCCCGAAGGAAGAAGCCGTGGAAATCACCGTGACCCTCGCGTGGGGCGGTCTCTCACACGTGCCGCTGCAAGCCGAAACGAAGTAACCGGAACCCGAACGAGAATGGGCGGGCAGTCTCACGACTGCCCGCCCATTCTGCTGTTACAGCTACGCGTCAGACGGTAGGCGCGAATCCGACCTTGCGGATATCGGACGGACCGATCTCCACGTACGCCACACGAGAAGCCTGCACCAGGAACTTGCGGCCCTTGTCGTCGACGAGAGCCAGAACCGGCTCGCGGCCACCGAGGACAGCCGCGACCAGTGTCTCGACCTCGTCAGGGGTCTGTTCGCTGTTGACGATGAGCTCACGCGGGCTGTCGATTACACCGATCTTGACCTCCACGGTCAACCTCCGAACTGTTCGTGAATTACATCCGTTGTCGACGCAAGGCTAATGCAGCAACGACCGCCCACGCTCCTCTGCACGCTGTGCCCAGAGCGAACAGGCACCTAGACGAGTCCGAGAATCGCCATCCGCTCGGCATGCTTCGCCTGCATGCCGTCGAACAACGCGACAACTCCGTTGAGGTCGCCGGAGGCGGAGATCACCAGATCGGTGAGATCTTCACGCTGCGCCAGCACGAACTGTGCCTGCGTGATTGCTTCGCCCAGAAGACGGCGTCCCCACAGCATCAACCGGTCCTTTGCGCGAGTACTGGCCTCCACTGCTGCCTTCACCTCGAGCACCACGAACTCCGAGTGGCCCGTCTGGGACAGCACGTCCTCGACGATTTCCGCGACATCCGCCGGGAGGGAGTGCCCGATCTCGCGATAGAAGTCGGCAGCGATTCCGTCGCCGACGTACGCCTTCACGAGCGATTCCAGCCACGTCGACGGTGTCGTCGACGCGTGGTAGTTGTCGAGAGCTCGAACGAACGGGTCCATGACGGCGAAGATCTCGTGGCCACGTTCCGTCAACGCCGTTTCCAGAGTCTCGAAGTGGTCCATCTCGGCGGCGGCCATGCTGGCGAACGCCACCTTGCCTCGCAGGTCCGGTGCCATTTGTGCGTCCTCCGCCAAGCGGTAGAACGCCGAAATCTCGCCATACGCGAGAACGGCAAACAAATCGATCACGCCAGGGTGATCGGAAGCGACTCGGCCTCCGGTTCCAGCGTCCGTCGAAGCATCAAGATCGTGTGCGCCCATGACTACGAACTGTAGTGCTTCGACGGCCGACGCGACCGGCAAGGACCGCATGTCCGATTCGGTGATCTTCGACATGTCATCGCGAGGGACGGACAACGTGCAGCTACAATGGTCTTGGGAGTTCGCCAGTTCCCCCGGGCCAATTGGTTAGCCGGGACGGCTGTATTCACACGAACCCCACCGATAATGTGCGCGCACCTGCATCGACGGTTGTCGCCCGCTTCGCCGAGATCTCCGGACGGTTCGAATTCGTCCGAGTGGAATTCAGTGCTGAGGCGTAGGCATGACCGAAGAAAAAGAGGGCATCGACATCGGCCGACTTACGGCCTGGCCCCTTACCTTGTGCGTGCGTACCGCCACGAGGAAAGGCTAGTCCCCTGAGCAAGATCACTGTCGACCACGAAGACGAAGCAACCGAGAACACCGTTTCCGTCCAGCTCGACGACACCCATGTACCCCCGAGCTTCGCCGAACTCGGTGTCCGCGACGAAATCGTCCGCGCACTGAACGAGATCGGCATCGAGCGCACCTTCGCCATCCAGGAACTCACCCTTCCGTTGGCTCTCGCCGGTGACGACCTCATCGGTCAGGCCCGCACCGGAATGGGCAAGACCTTCGGTTTCGGCGTCCCGCTCCTGCATCGCATCGTCACCGCCGAGAACGGCACAGCTGTTCTCGACGGCACGCCCCGCGCTCTGATCATCGTTCCCACCCGCGAGCTGTGCATCCAGGTCGCCCGCGACCTCGAGAACGCCAGCAAGTACCTCCGGGTCGGCGACCGCGGTCTCCAGGTTCTGCCCATCTACGGCGGCCGTCCGTACGAGGCGCAGATCTCGGCACTCCAGAAGGGCGTCGACGTTGTCGTCGGCACCCCGGGTCGCCTGCTCGACCTCGCCAACCAGTCGCACCTGATCCTGGGCAAGGTGGGCGTTCTCGTCCTCGACGAGGCCGACGAAATGCTCGACCTGGGATTCCTCCCCGACATCGAACGCCTCATGGGCATGGTCCCCGACAAGCGTCAGACGATGCTCTTCTCCGCGACGATGCCCGGCCCGATCATCACCCTGGCTCGCACCTTCCTGACGCAGCCGACGCACATCCGCGCCGAAGAGGCCGAATCCTCCGCGGTGCACGATCGCACCAGCCAGCACATCTACCGTGCACACGCGCTCGACAAGGCCGAGATGGTCGCCCGCGTCCTGCAGGCCGAAGGCCGCGGCGCGACGATGATCTTCACCCGCACCAAGCGCACAGCCCAGAAGGTGGCCGACGATCTCGCGGAACGCGGCTTCTCCGTCGGTGCCGTCCACGGTGACCTCGGCCAGATCGCCCGTGAAAAGGCGCTGAAGGGCTTCCGTAACGGCAAGGTCGACGTTCTGGTCGCCACCGACGTCGCTGCCCGCGGTATCGACATCGACGACGTCACCCACGTCATCAACTACCAGTGCCCCGAGGACGAGAAGACCTACGTCCACCGCATCGGTCGTACCGGCCGCGCCGGACGCACCGGCATCGCCGTCACGCTGGTCGACTGGGACGACATCCCTCGCTGGCAGCTCATCGACAAGGCACTGAGCCTCGGAATCCCCGACCCGGTCGAGACCTACTCCAGCTCGCCGCACCTCTACGAAGAGTTGTCCATTCCGGCCGATGCCAAGGGCACTGTTCGCAAGGCCAAGGCCGCCCCTGAGAAGGCAGCAACGGACAAAGCAGACGCGCCGAAGTCGACCGACTCGGACGGCAACGAAGAGAAGGCCGCTCCCCGCCGCAACCGGACCCGTCGCCGCACCCGCGCCGGCGCTTCGACCGACGCTGCGACGTCCACCACCGCCGGCGCCACCACAGCTCCCCCTTCGGCACCCGCGGCAACCGCTGCCGAGAACTCGGACGAAGACGGAGCGGCCAAGCCGCGTCGCCGTCGGCGTCGTCGCCCCGCGGCTTCCGCGACGGCAGGCGCCGCAGAGTAAGCTGCCGATGTGCTGGCTCCCGAAAGGCGTACTCGCTCAGATGTGATCGGTGCGCTGGCAATCGCGCTGGCCGTAATCGTGGCGGTGACCGTTGTGTGGTTGCGCAGTGATGCGCGCGGAACCACCTCGGTCACCGCCGAATCTCCACTCCCACCTCTGTCGACGTCGGTGTTGTTACCCGACATCCTGAAGCAGACGTGGGAATCTCCCAGTGCCGACTCGACGGCACCGATCACCGTCGGAAATGCCGTCGTCACCGCCGACGGCTCCGAGGTGATCGGCCGCGATCCGGCAACGGGCGAAGAAGTGTGGCGATACGCGCGCAACATTCCGCTGTGCGGCGCGATCGGTTCGTGGGATCGCGTCGTCAGCGTCTATCAGGACGATCGCGGTTGCTCTCAGGTCACGTCGCTGGTCGCCGACACCGGCGCCCGAAAGGACCAGCGCAACAGCGACGCCGATTCTGCGGTCAGCCTTTCAGCGGACGGCACCTACCTGATTTCGCGCGGCAGTGAGCGAATGGAGCTGTGGCGCTCGGACCTCGTCCGAACCCTCGAGTACGGCCGGGTCGACGCGAAGGTCAACCCCAACAAGCAACCCCGCACCGGATGCACGCTGCTCGACGCTGCGTCGAGCGCCAACCGAGTCTCGGTACTCGAACGCTGCCCCGGTGAAGCCTCCAACAGGTTGACGGTGATGAATCCCGCACCCAAGGACGCCCAGGAACCCGAAGAGTACGGATCCGCGATTCTCCTCGACTCCGAGGGCGCCCGCCTGCTTGCCGTGGCCGGCGAAAAGACGGCGGTCTATCTCCCCGCAGCCAACGGAACCGTTTCTCGCATCACCATTTTCGACGGAACCGGCAATCCGATCGTCGACTATCCGATCGAGGGAACGGTGACCGAAGGCGCCCGCACCCACGCCGACAAGGCTTCGATCACGTGGTGGACCGGCTCGCAGACCGTCAACCTGCGCCTGAGCGATCTGGCTCCGACGTGGATCGTCAACGGAACGTCAGGACCCGGAAGCATGGTTGCCGGTCAGATGCTCATCCCGGTTCCGGGCGGCATTGCAGCCGTCAGTCCGTCGGACGGAGCGGTGCAGCGCATGATCGCAGTCGACCGCGGTGAGACGACGACGCCGATCGTGCTCGCCAGTGCGGGCGAGACGATTCTGGAACAGCGCGGCGATACCTTGTTCGCGCTGCGCTAGAAGCTCTCGCCTTCCTCAGAGCGCCAGTTCCGGCGCGAAAGTCACGACTTCGTTTCCAGCCCAATGCTTTACGAGATTGTCCGCGAGTTCACGATAGGCATCCGCACCCTTGTTCTTTCGTCCGGCGAGGACCGTCGCGCCCGACGCGGACGCCTCGGCGAACTTGACGGTGCGTGGGATCGGAGGCGCCAGAACGGCCAGGGAGTAGCGGTCGCTGACATCGGCGAGCACGTCGCGACTGTGCGTGGTTCGAGCGTCGTACAGAGTCGGAAGTGCGCCGAGCAGAACAAGATCCGGGTTGGTGATGGCTTGGACTTCACGAACCGTACGCAGCAGCTGTCCGACGCCGCGGTGTGCGAGGGTTTCGCATTGCAGTGGAACCAAAACCGACTGCGCCGCAGTCAATCCGTTGAGTGTGAGCACACCCAACGACGGCGGGCAGTCGATGATGATGACGTCGTAAGAGCCCAGGAGCGGAGACAGCGCCCGCTTGAGCGCGAACTCTCGACCGGGTCGCATCAGGAGCAGCGCTTCGGCGCCCGCGAGATCGATCGTGGCCGGCAGGAGATCCATACCGTCGTCCGTCTTCAGCACGGCGTCGACCGCGTCGAGATCACCCGCCAGGACCTCGTTGACCGAACGCTCGAGGCGATCCGGGTTGTGTCCGAGCGAGAACGTCAGGCAGCCCTGCGGGTCGAGATCCACCACCAGAACTCGTTGTCCGAGCGCGGACAAAGCCGCACCGAGAGAAGCGACGGTGGTGGTTTTAGCCACGCCGCCCTTTTGATTCGCCACTGCGAGAACCGTCGTCACACGTAGATCCTTGCGCACTTCGCGCCAGGAGGCGAGCTACACACGCGAGGCAGCCTGCAATGATGGTCGACATGACGTCCCAGTCCGCCCCCTCGTCGATCCCCCTCGGTGCTCGCGTCGTACTCATGCGACACGGTGAAACCGAGTGGGCACGCACCGGGAAACACACGGGCCGGACCGAGGTTCCGCTGACTCCGCTCGGCGAGATGCAGGCAACCGCGACCGGAAATCGCTTGCGAACCCTCGACCTCCGGAACCCCATGATTCTGACGAGTCCGCGGCTGCGCGCACAGTTGACGGGCGATCTCGCCGGCCTGCCGGAAGAGCGAACCTGGGATGCACTGTCCGAATGGGACTACGGCGACTACGAAGGCCTCACGACGCCCGAGATCCGCGCTACGGTGCCCGATTGGACCGTCTGGACGCACCCGTGCCCCGGCGGCGAGCAGGCCGATCAGATCCACGCCCGCACCGACATGGTGCTGTCGATGGTGCGTTCGCAACTACCCGAACGCGACGTGATCCTGATCGGGCACGGCCACTTCTCACGCGCACTCATCGCCCGCTGGCTCGAGCTCCCGGTGACGGAAGGAAAGCGTTTCGCCTTGTCCCCCGGCGCATACTCGGTTCTCGGTTACGAGCACGGCGCCACCCACCTCGTCCATCACAACGTGCCGCCGCTCGTCGAGGCTTGAGGCCTAAGATTCTCCCTATGATCCGACGCGCCACGCCCGCAGACGTCCAGCCGATCACCGACATGATCTACGAGTTGGCCGACTACCAGAAGGCCCTCGACGAGTGCACCGTGAAGGCGGAACAGATCGGCGAGGCGTTGTTCGGGCCGGCCGCGACGGCCTTCGCGCACGTCGCTGTGAATTCGGCCGACGACGTCGTCGGCATGGCATTGTGGTTTCGCAATTTCTCGACGTGGGACGGCGCTCACGGCATCTACCTCGAAGACCTGTACGTCAAGCCCAGTCAGCGCGGATCAGGCCACGGGAAGGCTCTTCTGGCCGCGCTCGCCAAGGAGTGCACCGACAACGACTACACCCGGCTGTCCTGGTCGGTGCTCAACTGGAACACCCCCTCGATCAAGTTCTACGAGTCACTCGGTGCCGACGCGAAGACGGAGTGGACCACGTATCGCCTGACCGGTACTCACCTCGGAGCTCTCGCCGCCGAAGCTGAGTAGAGCGGAAGCTGAGTAGGACCGAAGCAGGGTAGGCGTTCCGTCCTACTTGTCCCGCGGCTCTTCGGTCTCGTCCGGGCGTCCTTCTTCCGGCGACACCTCGTCTGCGTACGCTCCGTACTCCGCTGCCATCCATCGAGACGTCGGAGCCGAGAACAGGCAGCCCAGAGCGCCGAGAACGACGACACCCAGAACGATGCCGAGCGGCACCTGATGCGAATCGGTCAGGAGCGACCAGGCGACCGGCAGGAGCAGCAACTGCGCGACGACGGCGATTGCCCGGCCCCACCGGCGGCCCGTCAGCAAAGCGATACCGGCAGCCAACACCGCGCCGCCGAGGATCGCGACCCAGGCGGCAAATCCGTATCCGTTGGTGACGCTCTGATCGTGGCCGGTTGCACCGCGAATCACTGCGACGATCGCGAACCCGGCGGCAACCAGCCCTTGAAGCGTCACGAGGGCACCTGCCCATGTGACTGTCTTGGGCAGGGCGTTCGGACTGGCGGTATTCGGCACGAGGCCAGCCTAGAACACGACACCGGATAGGCTCATGCCCCGTGCGCGCACTGCTGATCGTCAACCCCAATGCCACCTCCACCACCGCTGCCGGTCGTGACCTGTTGGCACACGCCCTCGAGAGTCGGGTGCGACTTACTGTGGCGCACACCACACATCGGGGTCATGCCGCCGAACTGGCGCGCGAAGCCCACGAAGACGGCTTCGGCTCGGTGATCGTCCACGGCGGCGACGGAACAGTCAACGAAGTGGTCAACGGACTGCTCGGGTCACCGCATCCCGCGTCGATGAAATCGGTTCCGGTCGGTCCGATCCCGACGATCGCTGTCGTCCCGGGAGGCTCGGCAAACGTTTTCGCGCGCTCACTCGGTATTGCCGCCGACCCGATCGACGCCACGAACCAACTCGTCGACCTCCTCTCCGAACGGACCAGGCGCCGAATCGGGCTCGCACACTGCGACAACCGTTGGTTCACGTTCAACGCCGGAATGGGCCTCGACGCCGATGTGTGCGAGGCCGTCGACGCCAGCCGTAAGAACGGTGACGCCGCCACACCCGCCCGGTATGTCCGAACCGCGATCGCGGCGTTCTTCCGTGCCAAGCGAGCCGAACCAGCGCTGACCGTCCACCTTCCCGATCAGGATCCCGTCTCCGGAGTCCACTACGCATTCGTCTCGAACTCGAGCCCGTGGACATATCTGGAAGAGCGTCCCGTCCACACCAATCCGGGAACGACCTTCGACAGTGGACTCGGCATCTTCGCCATGACGAGCACCAAAGTTCTGCCGTCCCTGCGGGTTGTGCGGCAACTACTCGCACGCGGCGCGGAGCCGAAATCGAAGGTCCTCTTACGCACCGACGACGTCCCGACAATCACCATCGAATCGTCGCGACCGATCGGACTGCAGATGGACGGCGACTACATCGGACTTCGTGAAAAGGTCGAATTCACCTCGGTCCCGGATGCGCTGGAAGTGTTCGCACCGATTACGACGTGAGTCAGGCAACACGTTTGACCTGCAAAAACTCTGGTGCCAAAAGGTCGAAATCGGGTAAAATGCCGGCGACGCCCAGGTGGCCGTCAGGTGTGTCACAAATTAGTGAGTTGGCCCACGAACCCGTTCAAACCTATTGACATACCGCGAGTTCGTGAAAGCATTCACAAGTAACAGTGCGGAAACATTGATGACGCACACACAAACTCATTGGTACCAAATGGTGTGAATACACACCCAATTAAGGAGCGAAAAAAGATGGACTGGCGCCACAACGCAATCTGTCGCGACGAGGATCCCGAACTGTTCTTCCCCGTGGGAAACAGCGGACCGGCCCTCGCTCAGATCGCTGATGCCAAGGTTGTCTGCAACCGCTGCCCCGTCACCGCCGAGTGCCTGTCGTGGGCTCTCGAGTCCGGCCAGGATGCAGGCGTCTGGGGCGGAATGAGCGAAGACGAGCGTCGCGCACTCAAGCGTCGTAACGCACGTACCCGTGCACGCACTTCCGTCTAGGTAGAACCGAGACGTTCGACTCGCGGCGGAGAACAGCCCCTCTGCACAGTCGAAGACGACAGCCCGGCACCACATGGTGCCGGGCTTTTTGTCTGCTCGAATCGCTAACGCGGCTCGAATCAGTAACGCGCAGAACGTCTACCGAGCGGCACACGCAGAACCGCGTCGGTACCGCCTCCGCTTCCCGGGTGCAGTCCGAGCGAGCCACCGAGTTCGGCGCCCAGCAGAGTCCGCACGATCTGGAGTCCGAGCCGATCGGACTTCTCGAGGTCGAAGTTCTCCGGCAGTCCGCGCCCGTTGTCGTGGATGATCACGTCCAACCAGCGTGCAGAACGCTCGGCACTGAGTGTGACCGTGCCGGTCACACCCGGATCGAAAGCGTGCTCGATCGCGTTCTGCACCAACTCCGTCAGCACCATGACCAGCGGGGTGGCGCGCTCGGCGGAGAACACTCCGAAACTGCCCTCACGCCGAATCGTCACCGGCACACCTACTCCCGCGACATCGGAGAGCATGGGAACCAACCGGTCGATCACCTCGTCGAGATCCACCTCTTCGTCCACCGACATCGACAAGGTGTCGTGAACGAGGGCGATGGACGTCACGCGCCTCACCGACTCTGTCAACGCTTGTCGCGCTTCGTCGTTGCCGGTTCGCCTGGCCTGTAGACGCAGAAGCGCCGCGACGGTTTGCAGATTGTTCTTCACTCGATGGTGAATCTCGCGGATGGTTGCGTCCTTGCTCAGGAGAGCGCGATCACGACGCTTGACCTCGGTGACGTCGCGGACGACGACCGCAGCACCGACATGCCGGCCGCCAGGCTTGAGAACCAGGGCCCGCAGCAGAACGGTTGCCCCGCGCGCCTCGATCTCCATACGGCGACCGGGCTTGTCCGCCAACGTATCTCGGATGTATCCCGCAGCTTCCTGAGACTCGAACGGGTCGGTGACCAACGAACGGGTCAGTGCCGCGAGGTCTTGGCCCACCAGATCCGAGCTCAGACCCATCCGGTGATAGGCCGAGAGCGCGTTCGGGCTGGCATAGACGACTGTGCCTTCGGTATCGAGACGGATGAAGCCGTCGCCCGCACGTGGGCTCGAGTTCGTGTCGGAGCGCGATTCTCGGATCGGGAAGGTTCCGTCGCTGATCATCTGACACAGGTCTTCGGCGCAATCGAGATACGCGAGTTCGAGCGGACTCTGCGCTCGCTGGTGCGACAAGTTGGTGTCGCGGCTCAGAACAGCGATGACTCGCCCGTCCAGACGCACCGGAACGGCTTCCCGACGCGGCGGCATTCCTTCACGCCACGTCTCGTCTTCCCCGCGCACGACGCGGCCCTCCACGAGAGCGCGAAGAACCTGCGGGTGCTCGGACTCGGAAACGACCGTTCCGACCGCATCCTCCGGAAAAGCCGTCGATGCCGTTGTCGGCCGGCAATGCGCGACGCAGATGACCGTCCCCTCGGATCGGTTCTTCTCCGATTCGGTGCCCACCCACAAGAGAACGTCGGCAAAGGAGAGGTCGGCGAGCAGTTGCCACTCCCCCACGACGCGCTGGAGATGGTCGACCGCCGCACCGGGAAGGTCGGTGTGTTCGGCGAGGAGGTCGCTGAGAGTGGACATCGTCCGGCTTAGGAGATCACGGCGATCAGATCGCCTTGCTGAATCACGTCGCCGACCTTGACGCCCACCGTCGTCACCGTTCCCGGAACCTCGGCCAGGACGGGAATCTCCATCTTCATGGATTCGAGGATGACCAGGGTGTCGCCGTCCGCAACGACGTCTCCCTCGCTCACGACGACCTGGTAGACCGTCGAAACCATCTCGGCGCGCACGTCTTCTGCCATCGTGAACCTCACTTCTGTCGGAACTGCACTCTGACCACGAAAATACGTCGACGGATCACTCGATCGACCTGCCAATGGAACCACACCGGCATCGGCGTGAAACAATGACGCGAAAGAAACAGAAGGGAGACCAATCATGGGTAAGCGTGGTCGTAAGAAGCGCAGCCGTAAGGGCAACGCCGCTAACCATGGCAAGCGTCCAAACGCCTGACATGTAGCGCAACAAAACGTCCGAGGGGCGGGGAAGCATTGCTTCCCCGCCCCTCGGCGTTACTGCCTTCCGACTGCTGCCGCTCAGATCTTCGCTGACGGGCTAGCTGTCGGTTTCGGTAGTCGTTATGACGATGGTCCGACGCAACTCGACGGTGAGCCTCTGACGCAGGCTTTCCGGCGCATGGTCTCCGCCGCACTTACGGTTGATCAGGCTCTTGACCTTCTCTTCGATCCCGTAGGCCTCGAGGCACGATCCACAATCGTCGATATGACGCTGCAGGCGAGCACGACTTGAATCGTCGCATTCACCGTCGAGCATCAACCAGACGTCGGCGATGACTGCCGAGCAGTCGAGCCTTTCGAATTCGTCCTGCTCACTCATCGTGTGACACCTTCCGTCTCGGTGGCTGCGACTGTGGCTGTGTCGACCGCGCCGTCCCGATTGAATCCCCGGTCTTTTGCGACATCGGCCAAAAGACCACGCAATTGCTTGCGACCACGGTGCAGTCGCGACATCACCGTTCCGATGGGTGTGCCCATGATCTCCGCGATCTCCTTGTACGGGAATCCTTCGACATCGGCGTAGTACACGGCCATACGGAATTCCTCGGGAAGCGACTGCAGCGCCGCCTTGATGTCGTCGTCAGGCAACGCGTCGAGCGCCTCCACCTCGGCCGATCGCAGCCCCGTCGAAGTGTGCTCGGCGGTGGCGGCCAACTGCCAGTCGGTGATCTCGTCCGTCGGATACTGCGCGGGTTGGCGCTGCTTCTTGCGGTACGAGTTGATGTAGGTGTTCGTGAGAATCCGGTACAGCCAGGCTTTCAGGTTGGTACCGGCACGGAACGAACGGAAAGCGGTGTACGCCTTGACGTACGTCTCCTGCACGAGATCCTCGGCATCAGCGGGATTCCGCGTCATGCGCAGGGCAGCGCCGTACAACTGGTCGAGCAGCGGGAGCGCGTCGCGCTCGAACCGGGCAATCAACTCATCCGCAGTTTCGGGCGTTTCGGACACTGCGCCGTCGATAGGTTCAGCTACCTCTGACGGTTCGTCCTTGGGCCGGTCGTGTTCCAGCACTCTGATCCCTTCACTAGCCGTAGGGATCAAGGTTACCGCCAACTGAAGATCCGACCCACGGGCCGGTGGTGGCTCACACACAGCCAGCACGGTCGCTCCTTCGCTTCTCGGGACAAGTTTCATCAACTGGTACCAACACGGGAGTCAGCGACTCTGTTCCCGGCCTGGTCGGATGCACCTGTCGGCGATCCACATAGGGTGTTCCTCATGGCCGGAACAGCGACCCCTGCGACCGTACTTCTCGACAAGTCGAAGACACCGCACCGCGTCCACAGCTACGACCACGATCCTCGCGCCGAATCTTTCGGCGACGAGGCGGTCACTGCACTGGCAGAGTCGACAGGCGTCGAGGCCGCACAGATCTTCAAGACCTTGGTCGTCAAACTCGACACCGGCAAGCTCGCCGTCGCGGTCCTGCCGGTCCCGGACAAGCTCTCCCTCAAGGGTGCAGCCGCTGCCCTCGGTGCGAGCAAAGCCGTCATGGCCGATCGCGCCGAAGCCGAGCGCTCGAGCGGCTACGTCTTCGGCGGTATCTCACCGCTCGGCCAGCGCAAGAAACTGCCGACAGTGATCGATGCGTCGGCGCTCGACTGGGACCGCATTCTCTGCAGCGCCGGCCGACGCGGGCTCGAAATCGAGCTGGCTCCGACGGACCTAGCGCAGCTCAGTGGCGCGGTCACGGCGCAAATCACGGCGGGCTGAGTATCCGGTCGCTACGGTCTCACCATGCGACCACACCTGAAAACTCTTGCACTGACCGCTGCGACGGCAGCCCTCACCGTCTCGCTGACGGCCTGCGGGAGTTCGGACAATGCCGCCAAGGAAGTCACAGTAGTCGGATCAGGGCAGGTCCGCGGAGCGCCGGACATCCTCAATGCCGACATCGGCATCGAAGTGGTTGCCCCGGACGTATCGGGGGCGGTCTCCGAGTCGAATGACAAGGCCCGTCAGATGATCGACGCGATAGTCGCCGCCGGGGTGGCCCCCGAGGACGTACAGACAAGCGATCTGTCCGTCCAGCCGCAGTACGACGCCAGTGGTGGACCGTTCGTCGGCGGCAACGTGACCGGCTACCGGGCGACCAACTCGGTACGAATCGTCGTCCGCGATCTCGACAAAGCCTCTTCTGTCCTGGACGCCGGCATCGCGGCGGGCGGAAATGCGGCACGGCTCGGCAACGTCGCCTTCGCCATCGACGACGACTCTCAGCTTCTGGCCGACGCTCGCACCCGGGCCTTCGAGGACGCGAAGAACCGTGCCGAGCAGTACGCGGATCTGTCCGGGACGTCGCTCGAGAACGTCGTGACCATCACCGAGGCACACGACACGAGTGGCGGTCAGACCATGCGCGCTCCCGACGCCTCGATGTCCGACATGGTTCTCGCCCCGGGAACCCAGCAGGTCTCGTTCGAAGTGACCGTCACCTGGGCTCTCGGCTGACCACTAGAGCAGGCTGATCTGCTCGCCGGCACGGTCGACGTCCGGCTCGATCAACTCGTGTCCGTTGTTCTTGACACTGTTGACCAACGGCCGGACTCGATCGACCTCGATCCGCTCGAAGAGGTCCGGTACCGGCTCGAGCAGGGCCGAATCGACGGTGTTGTCGGGATCGAGCCACGCCTCCCAGCGGTCACGAGGCAGGGCGAGGGGCATGCGGTCGTGAACCTGCTCGAGGTGACCGAGAGAGTCGACCGTGACGATCGAGCAGCTCAGGACGGGGCTCGCGTTCTCGACCCTCGGGTCCCGCCAGGCAGACCACACGCCCGCCATGAACAGCCGTGATCCGTCGTCGGGGTGCATGTAGTAAGGAATCTTCGCTGCCTTCTTCCCGCCGGTGGCCTCGGTCTGCCACTCGTACCACCCGTCCATGGGGACCAGGCAACGCTTGAACTTGAAGGCGGTCCGAAACGCCGGCTTCTCCGCCAGCGAATCGGCGCGGGCGTTGAACAGGACCGGGCCTTTGCCCAGTTCCTTGGTCCACGACGGCACCAATCCCCACCGCATCCGCCGAATCCTCTTGGTCGGATCGCTGTCGGGGTTCTCCCGATCGTGGCGTTCGACGACAGTCAACACCTCGGTCGTGGGGGCCACGTTGTAGTCGGCTTCGACGAGCGCCGAGTGGTCGGTCTCGTCGAGCGCATCGAGTTCCACCGCCAGGGTGGCCGGGTCCGCTGTGGTCGCATACCTTCCGCACATGACACCCAGGGTGGCACGGTTTCGACCATTCCCCCACCGATGAGAGAAGATGGACCATGTGAGTCTGAGTCTGTGGAGCGCCCCGAGGGCCCAAGCACCCGTCGATGCAGTGGTGACGCTGCCCGGATCCAAGTCCATCACCAATCGAGCTCTGATTCTGGCCGCACTTGCGGATGGCCCGTCCACGATCACCGGTGCACTCCGCAGCCGTGACGCCGACCTGATGATCGCAGCTCTGCGTGACCTCGGCATCGGCGTCGAGGAAGCCGGTGATGCGACCACGCTTCGCATCACCCCTGGACCCCTGCGCGGCGGCGAGGTCGACTGCGGCCTGGCCGGCACCGTGATGCGCTTCCTGCCGCCACTCGCCGCGATGGCCGACGGCATCGTCCACTTCGACGGCGACGAGCAAGCACGCACACGACCGCTCGGCACCATCTTGGAAGCACTGCGCGGTCTCGGCGCTCGGATCGAGGGTGACGCACTCCCGTTCACCGTCACCGGAACCGGGTCCCTACGCGGCGGGACGGTCACCATCGACGCATCCGGTTCGTCGCAGTTCGTCTCCGGTCTCCTGCTCTCGGCTGCTGCGTTCGAAGAGGGTGTCACCGTCCATCACGACGGCAAGCCCGTCCCGTCCATGCCACACATCGACATGACCGTCGAGATGCTCCGCGAGGCCGGAGTTTCCGTGACGACGCCAGCCACGGGCGGTGACGCGGACACCTGGCGTGTGGCACCGGGGCCGGTGCGCGCCGTGGACTGGGCGATCGAACCCGATCTCTCCAACGCCACACCGTTCCTGGCCGCTGCCGCAGTGACCGGCGGAACCGTCAGCGTCCCGATGTGGCCGTCGTCGACGACGCAACCCGGCGACGCGATCCGCGGGATCCTCGCCTCGATGGGGGCCGACGTCACTCTCGCCGATGGTGTCCTGACCGTCCGCGGCCCGGAGAAACTGCGCGGCATCGACATCGACCTCCACGACGTGGGAGAGCTGACCCCCACCGTGGCGGCCCTGGCCGCTCTCGCCGAGGGCACCTCGCATCTACGAGGAATCGCGCACCTGCGCGGGCACGAGACAGACCGTCTCGCCGCCCTCGCCGACGAGATCAACAAACTCGGCGGCTCCGTCACCGAAACCGATGACGGCCTGACGATCGTTCCCGCGGAACTCCATGGCGGACAATGGCTCTCGTATGCCGACCACCGCATGGCAACAGCCGGCGCCATCATCGGCCTGGTCGTCGACGGTGTCGAGGTCGACGATGTCGGAACCACAGCCAAGACACTGCCGGGCTTCGAGAACATGTGGATCGACATGCTCGAGAGTTCGCCTGCGACACCGAAGGCAAGCTTCTGAGTCCGCGGCAGTACGACGAGTCCGACGTCCGGGTACGCCCCGGGCGCGGATCCCGCCCCCGTACGAAGACTCGGCCCGAACATCTCTCGGCCGAATCGGGGATGGTGGTGTCGAAGGATCGTGGCCGTTGGGGTTGCGTCCTCGGCGGCGATCCCGACCGGCTGATCGTCACGATGCGCGCCCGCGAACTTGGCCGAACCCCCATCGTCGTCGGCGATCAGGTGGACATAGTCGGCGATCTGTCGGGCAAAACCGACACCCTGGCGCGCATCGTCCGGGTCTCCGAGCGTTCGACGGTTCTGCGACGGACCGCCGACGACACCGATCCCTTCGAACGTATCGTCGTCGCGAACGCGGAGCAGCTTCTCATCGTCGTGGCACTCGCCGATCCCCCACCGCGCACCGGCTTCGTCGAGCGCGCACTGGTCGCCGCCTACGTGGGTGGCCTGACGCCGATCGTCTGCCTGACCAAGAGCGACCTCGAACCGCCGGAGGAATTCGCGAGCACGTTCGCCGACCTCGACATCCAAGTGGTCGTCGCCGGTCGCGACGATCCCCTGGACGAACTGACGCAGATCCTCGAGCACAAGTTGACCGCCCTGATCGGACATTCCGGCGTCGGAAAGTCGACACTGGTCAATCGCCTTGTCCCCGATGCCAATCGAGCGGTCGGCATCGTATCCGGCGTCGGCAAGGGCCGGCACACGTCGACGCAATCGGTGGCACTCCCGCTCGCCGGTGGCGGCTGGGTGATCGACACCCCGGGCATCCGTTCGTTCGGTCTGGCGCACATCTCGCCCGAGAACGTGGTGGCGGCGTTCTCGGATCTCGCTGCGGCGATCGAGGATTGCCCGCGCGGATGCACGCACCTCGGACCGCCGGCAGATCCCGAATGCAAGCTCGACCTGCTGGAGGGCAAATCAGCTCGACGCGTCGTCGCTGTGCGACAACTGCTGGAAGCGATCAAGTCCAACGATCAGTACTGAGCGTCCCCGAGCGACGTTCCGGGCGAGAACAGCAAAGCGGCCCGACACCATCGAATGGTGTCGGGCCGCTTGCTGTCTACGGTCAGCGCAGTCGACGATCAGCGCAGGCCGAGGAGGCTGCGCAGCTTTCCGCTCTTGCGCTTACGTGCGATGGCGCTCTTGAGGCCACTGCGACGCCCGGTCACGGGATCGACAGTCGAGGTCAGTTCGCCGTCGAACATCCGCTCCGACGCCGTCTCGGGCGCATTGTCGACGGTGTCCTTGAGGTACTTGTTGGGCAGCGACAGCTTGGCGATGGTTCGCCAGGACTTGGCGTACTGCACGGCAAGCGGGCCCGTCGTGTACGGCAAGTCGTACTTGTCCGCGAGCTGACGCACCGTGACCGCGATGTCCTTGTAGCGGTTGCTGGGCAGATCGGGGAACAGGTGGTGCTCGATCTGGTAGCTCAGGTTGCCCGTCATGAAGTCCATGAGCGCGCTGCCCTCGATGTTGGCGCTGCCGAGCATCTGACGCAGGTACCACTGAGCCTGCGTTTCCTTGTCGATGTCTTCCTTGGTGAACTTCTCGGCACCGTCCGGGAAGTGGCCGCAGAAGATGACCGCGTTGGTCCACACGTTCCGCAGAGTGTTGGCGGTGAAGTTGGCCGACAATGTGCTCTTCCACGCCGGGCCGGTGATGGCCGGGTAGATGACGTAGTCGCGCAGGACCTGCTTGCCGATCTTCTCGCCGACCTCACGGAGCTTGCGCTGCGTCTCTTCCTTGTCGGCGCGGCCCTTGGCCACCTTGCCGAGCTCGAGGTGCTGAGCGGCGATGCCGTACTCGAAGAACAGCGCGAGCAGCGTGTTGTAGACCAGGTTGCCGGCGTTGAAGGGCTTCCAGCGCTGATCGCGGGTGACGCGGAGGAGTCCGTATCCGACGTCGTCGTCCATTCCGAGGACGTTGGTGTACTTGTGATGCAGGTAGTTGTGGGTCTGCTTCCAGTGCGCAGACGGGCCGGTGACGTCCCACTCCCACGAGGTGGAGTGGATCTCCGGGTCGTTCATCCAGTCCCACTGCCCGTGCATCACGTTGTGCCCGAGTTCCATGTTCTCGATGATCTTCGAGAGCGTCAGCAGGCCAACTCCGGCGAGCCACGCCGGACGACGACGGCTGGCGAAAAGCACTGCGCGGCCGCCGATTTCGAGCGAACGCTGCAGACGAATGACGTTGCGCACGTATCGCGCATCCTTCTCGCCGCGCGACTCCTCGATGTCGCGACGAATCGCGTCGAGTTCGCGGCCGAGCGCTTCGATGTCGGCGTCCGTGAGATGTGCGTATTCCTTGACATCTGCAATCGCCATGGAAAGCCTCCTAGCAGTGAGTTAGGCGCAAAGTAGTAAGTGCAGAACGATCAGCGATTCGAATCGTTCAGATCAACTGCACCTACTGTAGCGTAACTTACGGCACCGTAGGTTAGGTTTTTCCCGATGTAACCTATATCACTTCCGGCGCTTCGGCATGCGGGAACGGGCCTGCGACTTGAGTGCGGTCAACAAACCGAGACGCTTACCGGTGATCGGATCGGTACGAAGGTCCTCGACCATCGCCATGGCTGCGTCCCGGAATCCCGAGTCGCGGAACCGCAGTTCCGAAGACGTTTCCGGAGCATTGTCCGAGGTTGCGGTCAGCCACTTGTCCGGCAAAGCCAACTTGTGGATGGTGCGCAGAGCCAGAAGATACTGCTTGAAGAGCGAGCCGGTGGTGTACGGGAGATCGAACTTCTCGCACAATGCACGCATCTTCACAGCGATTTCGGGATAGCGGTTACTCGGCAGATCAGGAAACACGTGGTGCTCGATCTGGTAGCTCAGATTGCCGCTCATGAGTCCCATGAGCTTGCCGGAATTGAAGTTCGCACTACCGAGCATCTGGCGCAGGTACCACTCGTGACGAGTCTCCTGCTCGAATTCGGCAACAGTGAACTTCTCGGCACCGTCCGGGAAGTGGCCACAGAAGATGACGACGTACGCCCACAGGTTGCGCACGAGGTTCGCGGTCGCATTGGCCGACATGGTCGACTTCCACGCCGGCCCCGTCAGCGCCGGGAACAAGATGAAGTCCTTGCCCACCTGACGAAAGATCTTGCGCGCGAAGTCTTTGTTCGCCTGCGAGTTCAGCTGCCCCTTTTCCGCGCCCTCCAACTCGGCTGCCGCCGTGAGGTCGTGCAGCGCGATGCCCCACTCGAACGTGGCCGCCAAGATCACGTTGGCGATCGGCTGGAAAAGGTTGATCGGCTTCCACGGCTCGTCACGAGTCATACGCAGAATCCCGAAACCGAGATCCTCGTCCATACCGACGACGTTGGTGTACGTGTGGTGCTGGTAGTTGTGGGCGCGCTTCCAATGCTCGGAAGGACCGGTTTGATCCCACTCCCACGAGACGGAGTGAATCTCGGGATCGTTCATCCAGTCCCATTGCCCGTGCATGACGTTATGCCCGAGCTCCATGTTCTCGATGATCTTCGACAGGCTCAGCAGGGTCGTGCCGACCAACCATGCCGGTCGGTACCGACTGCCGAACAGTGCGATACGCCCGCCGAGCTCCAACGCCCGCTGGACGCGAATGACGCGACGAATGTAGCGGGCGTCCCGGATCCCACGAGAGTCTTCGATGTCGAGTCGAATCTGATCGAGTTCACGTCCGAGAGCTTCGACATCGGCCTCGGTGAGGTGCGAAAACTCTTTGATATCGGTGATGGCCACCGTGGTCCTCCGTGTGCCTAGAAGCTATGCGTCCAGCGTACAGTCGCCGGCGGCGGCGGAGATGCACGTCTGGATGCGCTCGCCCTCCGCGTGCTGTTTCCCCGAGCGTAGATCGATCGCGTGGCCGGCAACGAGAGGTACGACACACGTCTGGCAGATGCCCATGCGGCAACCGAACGGCATCAAGGCACCGGACTGCTCGCCTGCCTCCAGAAGCGTCGTCGCACCGTCGACGGTGATCGTCTTACCCGACTTCTCGAACGTGACCGTGCCACCGTCGGCCGAAGCGTCGATGCGCGATACGGCGAACCGCTCCATGTGGAGTCGACCCTCGATGCCTTCCGCCTTCCAAACGTCTTCGAGCTCGTCGAGCAACGGGAGGGGCCCGCACGCCCAGGTGTGGCGCTCGCGCCAGTCGGGGCAGACCGTGTCGAGAGAACTGAGTTTGAACTTTCCGTCACGGCGCGTGAGTTGAACGTGGCTCACGAAGTCCTCGTGCTCGGCGTGCAGTGCTGTGAGTTCGTCGGCGAACATCACGTCGGATTCCGTCGGAGCCGAGTGGATGTGCATGACGTCGGGCAATTGACCGCGCCGGTTCATCGTCCGCAACATGCCCATGACCGGAGTGATGCCACTGCCGGCGGTGATGAACAAGATCTTCTCCGGTGGCGGATCCGGCAACGCGAAGTTGCCCGAAGGCGTGGCCAGTCGAACGATGGTTCCCGACGGCACGGCCCCGCTGACGAGGTGGCTCGAGAGAAAGCCCTCGGGCATGGCCTTGACCGCGATGGAAATGCGCTTGTTCTCCCAGTTGGGAGGCGAGGTAAGTGAGTACGACCGCCAATGCCAGCGGCCGTCGATATGCAGACCGATGCCGATGTACTGCCCCGGCTGGTAGTTGAAGTCGAATCCCCAACCCGGCTTGATGACGATGGTCGCCGAGTCCGTGGTCTCGGGCCGGACTTCGACGATCTGACCACGCAGCTCGCGCGCGGACCACAACGGATTCGCGAGGTGAAGATAGTCGTCGGGAAGCAATGGTGTGGTCAGCCGAGCCGCCGCACCGCGAAGCAGATTGAGCTTCGACCGCGCTGCCGGAACTACCGACGCTGCCGGTGCCTCGATCCAGTCCTTCAGACCCATCAGACCTCCACCTCTCACCTTCCGAACCCACTGCCTACGGTACCGTAGGTTATCAGGTTACGGTACCGTAGGTTACTTCACGGTAAGCACATTCACAGCAGGTCGAGCAAGAACGGCAACTCCTGCGCGGCGTACCACGCCAACTCGTGGTCCTCCGCGTCACCGAGCGTGAACTCGGCATCGGCGTCACCGAGATCCGCCGCGTCGACTATGCCAGCAGCGCGCTCGATGTCCGATTCTGCCTGTTCGAGGTCGACATGCACAGATGCAACCTGAGCCATCGTGACAGGACCCGCCAATCGGACTACCGAATCGTCGAGATCGGGCCGTAACTTCACATCGGCATCGTCGACGTCGGCGGCAACGACAGCACGCCGGAAGGTGACGTCACCCTCGGTTCCGGCGATCAGTCGCAGCGACGCACGCGCAGCCTCACCCATGGCGACCTCGGCCAACTCGTCGTCGTCCCCCGCCGCGTACGACTCACGCAGAGTCGGGGTGACCGCAAAAGCCGTCCGGCTCATAGGGTCGAACTCCTGATCTGCGACCAACTGCTGCAAAATCTCGACCGTCGCCGGTACGTACACCCTCATGAGACCACCTTCATGCTCGTTCGTCACCGACTCGCATCCGTCAATTCCTCGAGTGACTCGAAGATCAGCGAACGAACGACGTCGACGTCCGACATCGCGTCACGGTCGGCATTCAAACCGTAGTAGACATTCCCGTCGTACGACGTCAGGGCGATGCTGAGTGTCTGATTCTTGAGTAGTGGCGACACGGGATACATCTCGAGCATCCGAGCCCCACCGAGGTAGAGCGGAAATTGCGGCCCTGGCGCATTGGTGATCATCAAGTTGAACATTCGCTGCGACAGACTGCTGGCCGCACGCGAGCTCATCGCATGCAGCGTCGCCGGCGCAAACCCGGACATTCGCACCATCGTCTGCGCGGTGACCCGCCGACCCTGACGCGCGAATGCCTCCGTCGCATGGGCCACGTGCGAGAGCCGAACCACCGCGTTGGGTTCACCGACAGGCAGGTCGATGAGGAACGAGGAAACATGTCCGGGCGCTTGCGGATCGTCGACGTCAGGACTCTCCGGGCCGTCGGTGTAGACCGACATGGGCACCATCGCTCGCACGATGGTCGCCTCGGTCACCGGTTCACCGCGCGAGAGCAACCAGTTCCGCATCGCCCCTGCGATGACGGTCAGAATCACGTCGTTGATCTCGCACCCGTACCGCGCGCGAATACGTCGATAGTCCTCCAGAGACGTCTTGGCCACCGCAAGGCGTCGATTGCGCGAAATGGTGGCGTTGAGCGGGCTCGACGGGGCTACCTGCGTCGCCGTTCGAACCACTTCCGCGAGTTTCCCGAGTGCACTCACAGCCTCGGTGACGGATGTGGTCACGTCGTTGAACGCTGCACGCGCCCGTGCGATCCCCTCCCCCGGGCTCGTCACGAGATCCGCCAGTGCACTGACCAACAAGCTGGTATCGCTCGGCGGCCTGGCGGGCATCCACAATTCTTCGGGGCCTGGCGCTCGATTCTTCTCCGGATCGAAGATCACCTGACTGATCTCTGGAGCCGCCTCGCCGTCCACCAACGACGAATGAGACTTCGTGAAGATGGCAAATCTGTTTCTGGTCAGCCCCTCGACCAGGTACATCTCCCACAACGGCCTCGTGCTGTCGAGTGGTCTCGACGTCAGCCGCGCGATCAGATCCATCAGCTGTTCGTCGGAACCTGGTTTGGGCAGAGCCGATCGGCGTACGTGATAGGTGATGTCGAAATCCGAGTCGTCCACCCATACCGGGCGGGCCAGACCGAACGCCACCTCACGCACTCGCTGGCGGTAACGCGGAACCGATCCGAGCCGCTCTTCGACCAGTCGAAGCAACTCCTCGTGATCGATCCCGTTTCGCAGTTGCCTGAAGATCCCCAACGAGCCGACATGCATCGGCGTCGTCCCGGCTTCGAGGAAGTAGAAAGCGGCATCCTGAGTCGTCAGTCTGTTCACCATGGCTTCGTGTCCCCTCCTTCGCCGAGATCGAACAGAATCGACAACTCCTCGATGGTCGATTCCGAGCCGACGTGATGGACCCCGACCATCCCGACGGCCACAGCCGCCCGGACGTTGATTTCGAGATCATCCACGAAAACGAAATCCTCCGGCTCGACGCCCAAACGACTCGCTGCCAACAGATAGATCTCGGCGTCGGGCTTCGCCATCTCGACATCACCGGACAAGATCACGTCGTCGACCAAGACCCCGTCGCCGAGATCCCGCAACCACTGAGCACTGGCGCCGCCGGGATCGTTGCTGACGATTCCCGTCACGATTCCGCGGGCCTTCACCGCGCGCACGACCGCGCTCAAGCCGTCGAGATCCGATCCCGGACCGAACAACACGCCACCGACATCCAACAGAAGTCCCCGCACGCCATCACCCTAAGTCGCGATGGTGATCACGGCGACATCTCGAGCGATTCGTGTCATGCTTCTCACCATCGCTCGGGGGAGCGAAGTCCGAGACAGCTGTCTCGGACGCAGGATCATCCGGGGGGATGTCATGGAGCAGGACTGCAAGATCGTTCTCGAGCCGGCGCCGCAATTCGAGCCTCACCCGCATACCGTCGTGCTGTCGCGGCCACAGTGCCGGCCAGACCGAACGCAGTGCCGAACAGACCGGATGCTGCGTCGCCCGCGAAAGACGCCACACAACGGAACGTCGCCCAGTACCGGGTTCACTCACGCTCCGGAACCGCGGCCGGTAGGTGCCGACATCTTCTGGAACCGATCACTACGTCTGGTTCTCGAAACCGTCGACCGACGACGAAATCCGCGGCAGCTCAAGGGCGTGTTGGCGCCGTCCGTCCTGGAAGTTGTTGCGCGACTTTACACTTCGGATTTCTCGGCCCGGAAGCTGGGCGGCGCGGCCGTTCACCGCACCCACGTTCAAGCAGTGTCGGAGAGTACCGCCGAAGTCTGTGCGACGTACACACGAGGCACGCAGACTTTTGCCGTCGCAGGCCGGATCGACCACACAGACGAAACAGGCTGGACGGTCACCGCACTACACGTGGTGTGACCGTCCAGCCTGCCGAGTACTGACTGCGCTAATACCTCAGCGCTTGCGCTTGGACTTCGGAGCTCGATTGCTCTTCGACTGCGTCCGTGCGGCTTCACGACGTTCGCGACGAGAGGCGGCACCGTCGCCGGTGTCGGCAGCCGAGTCACGTGTTGCCTTTGCCTTGCCGTCCTCGTCCGGGCCGGTGTACGTCAGACGCGACGGACCTTCGTCGTCAAGTCCCTTGGCGCGCAACGCCGTCGGGGCGGCAGTTCCGGCTGTCCTGGCCGCAGCCTCCTGCGTGGGGAGCGGCTTGGGCGCCGTGGCGGACGCCGCGGCGGCAGAGCCCGCGGTGACGGAAATTCCACTTGCGGGCTGCGCCGGAGCTGCCTCGACCTGCAGGTTGAAGAGGAATCCGACGGACTCTTCCTTCAATCCGTCGAGCATGCCGATGAACATGTCGTAACCCTCGCGCTGGTACTCGACCAGCGGATCGCGCTGGGCCATCGCACGCAGACCGATTCCCTCCTTGAGGTAATCCATCTCGTAGAGATGCTCACGCCACTTACGGTCCAGGACCGAGAGGAAGACACGACGCTCGAGTTCACGCATACCGTTTTCGCCGGCGATCGCATCGATCTCGGCTTCGCGCTTCTTGTACGCCGCGTGGGCGTCTTCGAGCAAAGCGGTTCGCAGGTCGTCACGGCTCAGGTCACTGTTGATGCCTGCGCCGTCCTCCCCTGCCAACGTCTTGTGATCGATGCCGACCGGGTACAGCGTCTTCAGCGCCGTCCACAGCTGCTCGAGATCCCAGTCCTCGACGTATCCCTCGGCGGTGGCACCGTCGACGTAGGCGGTGACCACGTCAGTGATCATCTGCTCGACCTGGCCTTCCATGTCCTCACCCTCGAGGATCTGGCGGCGCTCCTTGTAGATGACCGTTCGCTGCTGGTTCATGACCTCGTCGTACTTGAGGACATTCTTGCGAATTTCGAAGTTCTGCTGCTCCACCTGGGTCTGAGCGCTCTTGATGGCCTTCGAGACCATTTTGGCTTCGATCGGGACGTCGTCGGGCAGGTTCAGGCGCGTCATGATCGACTCGAGTGCCGAACCGTTGAAACGGCGCATGAGCTCGTCACCGAGCGAGAGGTAGAACCGCGATTCGCCGGGATCACCCTGACGTCCGGAACGACCACGCAACTGGTTGTCGATTCGGCGCGATTCGTGACGCTCGGTGCCCAGGACGTACAGGCCGCCGGCATCGCGGACCTTCTCGGCGTCTGCCTTGACCTCAGCCTTGACCTCGTCCAGGACTGCGTCCCAAGCCGCCTCGTACTCGTCCGGCGTCGTGACCGGGTCGAGGCCCTTCTTGCGCAGCGCGATGTCCGCGATGATGTCCGGGTTACCACCGAGCACGACGTCGGTACCGCGGCCGGCCATGTTGGTCGCGACGGTGACCGCGCCGGAGCGACCGGCCTCGGCGATGATGGTCGCTTCCTTCTCGTGGAACTTGGCGTTGAGGACGTTGTGGGCAACGCCGCGCTTGGTGAACTGCTTGGACAGGTACTCCGAGCGCTCGACGCTGGTGGTACCGATCAGGACGGGCTGGCCGTTCTCGTGGCGCTCGACGACGTCGTCGACCACCGCGTCGAACTTGGCTTCCTCGGTCTTGTAGATGAGGTCGCCGTTGTCGACTCGGACCATCGGACGGTTGGTCGGGATCGGGATCACACCGAGCGTGTAAGTCTGGTGAAGCTCGGCAGCTTCCGTCTCGGCGGTACCCGTCATGCCCGACAACTTGTCGTACAGACGGAAGTAGTTCTGCAGGGTGATGGTGGCAAGGGTCTGGTTCTCCGC
Source organism: Rhodococcus sp. MT28 (assembly GCF_058792695.1). Lineage (NCBI taxonomy): Bacteria > Bacillati > Actinomycetota > Actinomycetes > Mycobacteriales > Nocardiaceae > Rhodococcus > Rhodococcus sp. MT28. Next base: position 316,640 of record NZ_JBXAFD010000005.1, on the reverse strand, counting down.
CTTGATCTCCACCTTCTCCTTGGCCTCGATCGCCTGGTGCATGCCCTCGTTGTAGCGGCGGCCGACCAGCACGCGGCCGGTGAACTCGTCGACGATGATGACCTCACCGTCGCGGACGATGTAGTCCTTGTCCTTGGTGTAGAGCTCCTTGGCCTTGATCGCGTTGTTCAAGTAGCTCACCAGCGGCGAATTCGCGGCTTCGTACAGGTTGTCGATACCGAGCTGGTCCTCGACCAGTTCGACGCCCGCCTCGTGCACACCGATGGTGCGCTTGCGGATGTCGACCTCGTAGTGAACGTCCTTCTTCAGCAGCGGCGCGATACGCGCGAACTCGCTGTACCACTTGCTGGAGCCGTCGGCCGGGCCCGAGATGATGAGGGGGGTTCGGGCTTCGTCGATGAGGATCGAGTCGACCTCGTCCACGATGGCAAACGCATGGCCACGCTGGACCAGGTCGTCCAACGAATGCGTCATGTTGTCGCGCAGGTAGTCGAACCCGAACTCGTTGTTGGTGCCGTAGGTGATGTCGGCTGCGTAGGCGACGCGGCGCTCGGCCGGCGTCATACCCGAGAGGATCACGCTGGTCTCGAGGCCGAGGGCGCGGTGAACGCGGCCCATCCACTCGGAGTCACGCTTGGCGAGGTAGTCGTTGACCGTCACCACGTGGACGCCGTCACCCGCGATCGCGTTCAGGTATGCCGGAAGAACACAGGTCAGGGTCTTGCCCTCACCGGTCTTCATCTCGGCGACGTTGCCGAAGTGCAGGGCCGCGCCGCCCATGATCTGCACGTGGAAGTGCTTCTGGTCGATCACGCGCCACGACGCCTCGCGGGCAACCGAGAATGCCTCGGGCAGCAACTCGTCGAGAGTTTCCCCGGCGGCATAGCGCTCACGGAACTCGGTGGTCTTGGCTTTGAGTTGCTCGTCTGTCAGGCCTTCGACATCGGGCGACAGAGATTCCACATGCTCGGCGATGTGCTTGAGCCGCTTGACCATGCGACCTTCACCAACACGGAGCAGCTTCGATAGCGACAGCGACGGCACAGTCTTCTTCGTCCTCAATCTTCGGCGACAGGGGGTCACACACTGAAAATCCGGCCGGGGTCCGAAAACTCCGGCCGGATTCCATGGTAGGCGCTACCGGCGGCGAGCGAGCAAACCCACCACCGATTGGGTCATGTCAGGCGGATCAATCCGTAGTCGAAAGCGTGACGACGGTAGACGACGGACGGCTTGTCCGACTCCTTGTCATGGAAGAGAAAGAAGTCGTGTCCGACCAGTTCCATCTCGTAGAGAGCGTCGTCGATGGTCATCGGCTCGGCCGGGTGATCCTTCGTGCGGACCACGCGTCCCGGGCCGTCGTACTCGTCCGGCTCTTGACCGTTCAGCGAAATGTCCGGTGTGACTCCGAGTGAGTCTGCGTCGACGAGGGAGGCGGTTGCCTCCGCGACGGACACCGGTCGCTTGTCGCCGTAATGGACCTTCTTGCGGTCCTTGGTTCGACGGAGGCGACTCTCGAGCTTGTCGATCACCGATTCGAAGGCGGCGTAGAAGCTGTCTGCGGACGCTTCGGCTCGGGCCACCGGGCCTTTACCTCGAGCGGTGATCTCGACGCGCTGGCAACTCTTGGCCTGTCGTCGGTTGCGTTCATGTTGGAGTTCCACGTCGAAGTGGAATATGGAGGGGTCGAAGTGTTCGAGTCGCGCCAGCTTTTCCGAAACGTAGATTCGGAAGTGATCGGGGATCTCGACATTTCGTCCCTTGACTACGACGTCGGATCTCGGAGCTGCGGCATTCTCGGAACGCTCGATGGTGGCGTCCTCGATGAAAAACGAGGCTTGCGAAGGGGTCGTCACTCGTACCTCCCAATTACGGCCCCGCCCCACGGTGGGCGGCGGCAAATTCTGCAAGTACCGAGAGGGGATCCGCCCGGCACCAGTATCGAAGTACCACCTCCTACCAGTATTTTCGGGTGTGCCGCCGACGCTAGTACGTAACGCGCGCGAGTGCCACTGTTCCAACGAAATTCATCTAAGCCCCTGCAAGGACAAGCACGAGAGTTGTCCGAATCCCACTGAGCGAGAGGGCCCGAACCGACTCTGCCGCAGTCGCTCCCGTGGTGAGGACGTCGTCGAGCAGGACGATGTCACTGTCCCCGGCAATCGAAGAGATCGCAGTGGTGTCGAGAGACACATGACCGTTCACGTTGGTCACCCGGTCGGCCGCGGACAGTCCCACCGAGTCACGTACACCTCGCGTCATCCGGAGAATCGGACAGACACGTACCGGACGACCCGCGACAGAACCAATTTCCCGCTTTCCGCGCATACTTTCGGCTATCCGGCGAATCGGATCACCTCCGCGAGATCGCGCCGCTCGGGCGCGCGTGGGAGCCGGCACCAGCACGATCGGCGGACGACCCCCGCTGCCGAGCTCGCCCCACCGTTCCAGAGTGGCCAACGCGTCGGCCACAGCGATCCCCAGAGGCATCGCGAGGTCCCGACGACCCCGTTCCTTCATCTCGATCACACTGCGCCGCCTGGGGCCGTCGTAGCGGCCGAGTGCCCAGACGGGCACGCCCGGATCCACGCGCGGACTCAGTTGAAGCGGATGATCGCGCAGCAGTTCCGCGCACTCACCGCACCACAGAGTCCCCGAGCGGCCACACCCACCACACTCGCGTGGCAACAGCAGGTCGAGCAGACCGGCACCGAATTTCTTGTCCCCCATGGCCGAATCATGAACCTGAGCACCGACATGCATCAGAGCGCAGACATTCACCAGAGCGCAGAGGCGTCAGCCAGGCAGAACCGGAATCGCCTTCTGTCCGGTCAGCACGGTCACCTCACGCCAGCGGCGATCCCCGGCGGGGTCGTTGTTGTTCAGTTGGAACACCGCACGCGCGTCGGCGACGTACTCGGTGGTCGGCGATGCATCCACGGAGGTGACGGGAGCGGTCAGGTTTCCACTCGGCAGCGCGTCCATCCGTGAGCCGTCGATCGCGACCTGGACAACCGGTATGTCGGCTCCACTGCGCGCGATCACGATGGTGTCGCTGTTGCTCCAGTCGAGTGAGAGCGCGGTACTGCCCAAGCCGGAGGCCACTGCGCGTGGACTCGTCAGGGCGTAGACCCCGCTGGCGGTGCGCACGACCACAGCCAGGTAGACCTTGCCGTCGATGATCATCGCCGCTCGCACGCCGTCCCGCGACAGACGCAGTTCCGAGATCGTGGAACCGACCGACGTCAGGGCCCCGACGTCGACGTTGGTGACCGACACCCGGCCGGTGCCTGGTTCACGGACGACCCGAACGACGGTATTGCCGTTCACAGCCGTCCAGACCGCGTTGTTGTCCAACTCCCACGAAGGCCTGGTGATGGCGCTGCCTTCGAGTACCGGAACGGACCCTTCGCCGTATGTCCCGAGCGACAAGTCGAATCTTGTGCCGGGATCCGGCCGAGCGGTGTCCGCGACGGCTGCCACCAACTTGCCGTCCCGTGAGAGAGCAGCCGCCGTGAGGTTGCCCGCATTGCCCGCGAAACCGGGCACCGGAGTCGCCTCTTGCTCGGTGACACTCACCAGTGACCCGTTGCGCAGTGCATGCAGTCCGACTGTTGCACTCGTGGTGGCCAGTGGGTTGGTGGATGCGACGTCGGCGGTGGTCCAGCCGTCGGCATGAGCCGCGTCCAGCGGTTCGCCGTCGATCTCCAGAACGTACGGCCCTGCCACATCGGCGTTGGCGAGCGTCCAAATGACCTGTGCTGCAAACAAACCGCGAGTAGCAGCATCCATCGGGTTGTCAAGGCGGAAGTTGATGCGCACACCACCGAGACCGACTCCGACCTGTCCCGGCTTACCGTCGGCCTTGGTGATCGGACCGATCACCGACACGCCATTGCCCAGTTCGTTTCGCACAGCCGGCGCCAGCGCTGCCTTCGGTCCGTCGATCATCAGACCGATCAGCTGAGCCGCCACCTGGTCCTGCCCGCCGGAGATCCAGCGAAGATCGGGGACGACCGTCTGGCTGGTGGGGTCGAGGAAGAACAACGACTTCCGCTGGTAAGCGCCGAGGAACTGCGGACGCTCCATGATCACGCCGGGAGGCAGATCACTGATCCGCCATTCGCCGTCGGTCAACGCCAGGGTCATCCTCGCTTCGAAGCTGCCCTCTTCGGGAACGTACAGTCCTCCCGGGTCGAGGCGACCGACCTTGTTCACACGAATCGTGTAGACGGCTTCGGTGCTGGTTCGAGAAACCGAGAGCACATCGACCTTGTCGACGATGACAGCACTTGCCGCGTCGTCCCAACGCGCCGAAGCGTCCTTGGTCAGGTACTGACGGGCTGCGGCGTGCCGGTTGGACGGATCGGTACTCGCCTTGACGAAGTCACGTACCAGCAGGTCCGGCTCTCGCCCCGAGGCCGGTGATTCGACGGAGGTTCCGGGCACAGCGGTTGCCAGAGTTCCGATTGCCTGCGGCGAGGAGGAGTCCGGCAAACTCGCGCACGCGCCGGTCAGCAACAGCACGCTGAGCGTTGTTGCGAGAAGTGCCAGACGGCGGCGGGTTCCGATCATGATCGATCCCCACCGTTGGACTCGTTCCGCGAGTCCGATTCGCGCGGAGTCGGCAGGGACGACGTGACCTCGCCGACTGTATCGGCGACGATGTCGGCTTCGCTCGGCGTGCGGACGAACTTTGTGGTCGTCGGCTTGAGAGGCAGTGGGCTCGACACGACTTTCTTGCCACGGGTGCGCGAGAGCGTCAGCCGGAAGCAGGCGCCGACTCCCGGTTCGCCCCAGGCCTCGAGCTTGCCGTCGTGCAGATTCGCGTCTTCGACACTGATCGCGAGGCCGAGTCCGGTGCCGCCACTGCGGCGCACGCGGGACGGGTCCGATCGCCAGAACCGGTTGAAGACCAACTTCTCCTCGCCCGGACGCAACCCGACGCCACTGTCGCGGACGATGAAGGCGAGGGCATTGTCGTCGGCGCGAAGGCGAAGCAGAATCGGCTTCCCCTCACCGTGGTCGATGGCGTTGGCAAGGAGATTTCGCAGGATGCGTTCGACGCGGCGCGGATCGACATCTGCCATGACCGGCTCGTCGGGCATGTCCACGATCAGTTCGGTGCCGGATTCGCGGGCGAGATGGCGAACCGTGGAAACGGCCGCTCGCGCACACATACGGACGTCGAGTTGTTCGGACGCAAGTTCCGCGACACCGGCGTCGTGACGGGAGATCTCGAGGAGGTCCGCCAGTAGCCCTTCGAACCTGTCCAGTTCGGCGACAAGCAGTTCCGACGACCGACGCAGCATGGGGTCGAGGTTCTCGCTGCCGTCGTAGATCAGGTCGGCGGCCATCCGGACCGTGGTCAGTGGTGTGCGCAGTTCATGGCTGACATCGGAGGTGAAGCGTTTCTGGAGGCTGCCGAACTCCTCCAACTGGGTGATCTGTTTGGACAGACTCTCGGCCATCTCGTTGAAGGACATGGCCAGGCGCGCCATGTCGTCCTCGCCGCGGACCGGCATTCGTTCCTTGAGTCGGCCGTCTGCGAAACGCACCGCGATTCGCGAGGCCGATCGGATGGGAAGCACGACCTGTCTGGCAACCAACAGCGAAATCGCCGCCAAGAGCACCAGCAACACGGCTCCACCGATCAGCAGGGTGCTTCGAACAAGAGACAGACTTCGGTCTTCGCTGGCGAGCGGGAAGATCAGATACAGCTCGAGTCCCGATATCGACGACGCGGTGGGGCTACCGATGATCAGCGCGGGTCCGGAGTAACCGTTCGGGTTGGACACCGTCGCGAATTGGTAACTGATCTGGCCGCGTTTGACGAACTCGCGAAGGTTGTCGGGGATCTGATCGACCGGTCCCGAACTCGTCGGCTGGCGCGGCCCGTCCCCTGGCACGATGAGCACCGGGTCGAAGGTGCCGGCCGACCCGGAGGCCTGGCCCGAGGTCTGGTTTCGACGGCTCGTCAGTCCGGATGCAGCGCTTTCCAATTGAACGTTGAGCGCCGTCGAATCGTCGACGCCCGCGAGTTGGTCTTCGACGATGCCGCGGGCTCGGTCCATTTCCTCGGTCGCCGCGGTGATCTTCGTTTCCAACAGCCGATCGGTGATCTGGCTGGTCAGCACGACACCGAGAATGACGATGACGATCAAGGACAACGTCAAAGTCGAGACGACCACTCGCAATTGGAGCGAGCGTCGCCACGTGTGCGCGAGGGTGTTGCTCATCGAGTGACACCACCGCAGAAATGGCGTCAGCCGTCGGTTGAGACGACGACGCCACCTGGAAACTCCGCTCACGGCGGTCCGGCCTTGTAGCCGACCCCCCTGACCGTCAGAACCACTTCGGGATTCTCGGGATCAGTTTCGACCTTGGCGCGCAAACGCTGAACGTGCACGTTCACCAGGCGGGTGTCGGCGGCGTGGCGGTATCCCCACACCTGCTCGAGGAGGACTTCACGGGTGAACACCTGGCGCGGCTTGCGCGCCAATGCGACCAGCAGGTCGAATTCGAGTGGTGTGAGCGAGATCTGCTCGCTGCCGCGGCTGACCTTGTGTGCCGGAACGTCGATCACGATGTCGGCGATGCTCAGCAGTTCGGCCGGCTCCTCTTCCGTACGGCGCAGGCGAGCACGCACCCGCGCCACCAGCTCCTTCGGCTTGAACGGCTTCATGATGTAGTCGTCCGCACCGGATTCGAGGCCGAGTACGACGTCGACGGTGTCGGTCTTGGCCGTCAACATCACGATGGGCACGCCGGAATCCGCACGCAGAACTCGGCATACGTCGATCCCGTTCATTCCGGGAAGCATGAGATCGAGCAGGACGAGGTCGGGCCGGGTCTCACGCACTGCCGCGAGCGCCAGGGTTCCGTCGCCTACCACGTAGGGATCGAAACCCTCACCACGCAGCACGATCGTGAGCATCTCGGCGAGTGCCGTGTCGTCGTCGACAACCAGAATCCTTGGTTTCATATCCCTATCGTTGCATCTCGGAGCGATGAATCAGACCGTTACGAGGCCGTGCGGCGTGCCGCGTCTTTCCCTCTACTGTGCCGGAAAGTTCGAATCCCGGCCGCAAGGGTGACCGATCACGCGAAATCCGCGAGCCTGCGCGCCAGTTCGCCCGGGTCCGTCTCCGGCCCCACGATCCACCAGGGCGAGACCCAGTCCGTCGCTGCCAACTGCTTGTAGAGCTCACCGGTTCTGGCCTGCAGGCCGCCGTCGCGCTCGTAGGCGTCGAGCTGACGCGACGCGTCCTCGGCCTCACGCGAGCGGGCACGCTGCTCGGCCAGAGCTACCGGTACGTCGAGGTACAACTGCAGATCGGGAGCGGGAAGAGCGAGTCGACCCAACTCCAATTCACGGACCCAGGCGACCATCTCGCCGTCCACGCCCTGATGCGCGCGCGCCGCGTTGTAGGCGGCGTTGGACGCCACGTAGCGATCGAGGAGAACAATGTCGTTGGCGGACAACAGGTCCGAGATCCGATCCGCCGCACCCGCGCGGTCCAGGGCGAACAGGACTGCCATCGCGTTCACGGATTCAGCCAGGTCTCCGTGCGATCCTTTGAGTGCCTCGGCAGCAAGATCCGCGTGGATCGACTTCCCGTACCGCGGAAAATCCAGAGTCGCGATCGACGTGCCGCCGCGGCGGAGTTCGCTCTCCACTTTGCCGATCAACGTTCGCTTTCCAGCGCCGTCGAGGCCTTCCAATGCCACCAGTGTTCCCACGGCGGACAAGCCTATCCCCCGGCCTGCTTGCGCAGACCGGGGGACGGCGGCCACTACATCCTCAGCGACGAATCACCGGGTCAGTAGCGGTAGTGCTCGGGCTTGTACGGGCCTTCGACGTCGACGCCGATGTACTCTGCCTGATCCTTCGTGAGCTTGGTCAGCGTGCCACCGAGTGCCTCGACGTGGATCTTGGCGACCTTCTCGTCGAGGTGCTTCGGGAGGCGGTAGACCTCGTTGTCGTACTCGTCCGGCTTCGTCCACAGTTCGATCTGCGCGATGACCTGGTTGGAGAAGCTGTTGCTCATCACGAACGACGGGTGGCCCGTCGCGTTGCCGAGGTTGAGCAGGCGGCCTTCGGACAGCACGATGATCGAGTGGCCGTCGGCGAACGTGAACTCGTCGACCTGCGGCTTGATGTTGATCCGCGTGACGTCGCCGGACTTCTCGAGGCCGGCCATGTCGATCTCGTTGTCGAAGTGACCGATGTTGCCCAGGATGGCCTGATGCTTCATGGCCTTCATGTGCTCGAACGTGATGATGTCCTTGTTACCGGTGGACGTGATCACGATGTCGGCCCAGCCGATGGCCTGCTCGACTGTCTTGACCTCGAAGCCGTCCATGAGCGCCTGCAGGGCGTTGATGGGGTCGACCTCGGTGACCGCGACGCGAGCGCCCTGGCCGCGAAGTGCCTCGGCACAACCCTTGCCGACGTCTCCGTAACCGCAGACCAGCGCAGCCTTGCCGCCGATCAGAACGTCGGTGCCGCGGTTGATGCCGTCGAGCAGCGAGTGGCGCGTGCCGTACTTGTTGTCGAACTTGCTCTTGGTGACCGAGTCGTTGACGTTGATAGCGGGGAACGTGAGTTCACCGGCAGCGGCAACCTGGTACAGGCGCAGAACGCCCGTGGTGGTCTCCTCGGTGACGCCCTGGACGGACTCGGCGATTGCCGTCCACTTGCCCTTGTCGGACTCGAGGGACTGACGCAGAAGTGCAAGGAAGACCTTGTACTCGTCGGAATCCTGGTCGTCGTCCGTCGGCGGGACGACGCCGGCCTTCTCGAACTGTGCGCCCTTGAGCACCAGCATGGTGGCGTCGCCGCCATCGTCGAGAATCATGTTGGCAGGCTCACCCGGCCAGGTCAGCATCTGCTCGGCTGCCCACCAGTACTCTTCGAGGGTTTCACCCTTCCAGGCGAAAACCGGAACGCCCTTGGGCTCTTCCGGGGTGCCGTGCGGACCGACGACGATGGCGGCGGCAGCGTGATCCTGCGTGGAGAAGATGTTGCATGAAGCCCAGCGGACCTCGGCGCCGAGCGCGGTCAGCGTCTCGATCAGCACCGCGGTCTGAATGGTCATGTGCAGCGAGCCGGAAACGCGAGCGCCCTTGAGCGGCAACACCTCTGCGTATTCGCGACGAAGCGCCATGAGGCCGGGCATCTCGTGCTCTGCCAGACGGATTTCCTTGCGACCGAACTCCGCGAGCGAAAGATCTGCAACTTTGAAGTCGATGCCGTTACGGCTCTCGGCCACGGGCGTTGTTGAAACTGAGGTCGTCATCTGCCTCTCCTGGTTGACGTGCATACTCTGCACAAGCCTATCGGTGTACCAGGCTATCGGTTAGACGCCCTCTCCCGCCCGCCCCTCTACTGCGCGGCCCTCGCGCGCCACGTCGATGAACGGCCCGAGCAGTATGCCCAGATCCTCCGCCACCGAAGCCTCGGACTCCGGCGGCATCGAAATGTAGCTCAGCCCGAGACGCGCAATCGCCCTGGCCAGAATTCCGGCGTCTGCGGGTGACGCCTGTATCCACCCTCGCTGGAAACTCTCCGCAAGCCGCGACGACGCGCGCTCGATGATGACCGCACTGTCGGTGGTGATCAGGCGAAGCAGGTCCGGCTTGGCCTCACCGGTGAGCAGAGAGATCACCAACGGGTCGGTTGCACTGGAGGCGAAAAACGATCCGAAACCCGCCGTCAATGCCTCGACTGCACGTCCGTCGTTCGCCACCATGGCCTCGTCCACCGCGTCGACGAAGCCGTCAGCAAGGCGAAGCGCGTACGCCTCGGCAAGCCCTTGCCTCGAGCCGAACTCGTTGTAGAGCGTCTGACGACTCACACCGGCATGCTTGGCCAGAACCGTCAGCGTCACCTCGGACCAGTCGCGCTCGGTCAACAACTCACGCATCGAATCGAGCACCGACGTACGCAGCAGCAGGCGCGACGCTTCTTTCTGCGGCAGACGAGTGGGCGTCGAAGTCATGGTGACGACACTACCGCCGCACCTAGGTCCGTTCGACGCCGACGCATCTCACCGTCGTTCGACCTCAACCATGAAGAAGTCGCTCTTCGCCGCCCCGCAGTCCGGGCAACTCCAGTCTTCGGGAATGTCGTCCCAGCGAGTGCCCGGTTCGATACCGTCCTCCGGCCAGCCGACCGCCTCGTCGTACTCGAAGCCGCATTGCGCGCACTGATACAGCTTGTAGTCGTTCATGATTCACTCCCCGCCGTTGCCGGCATCGGCTCGAAGTCCAGCTTTTCCCTCACGCCGCAGTCCGGACAGCACCAGTCGTCCGGCACGGCATCCCACGGCGTGCCCGCCGGAAACCCTTCTCGTGGTGCACCCTTCGATTCGTCGTAGACGTATTCACACACCGGGCATCGATAGCTGCTCATCACGCTGCTCCGTACCGAGCAAGGATGCGATCACGCTTGGACGGCTGAACGTTGACGCGGGTGATGTCGCCGCCGTAGTGCGCAAGGACTTTGGGATCCATCACTTTTCGCCAGAGCGGTGGAACGTAGGCGAGGATGATCATGCTCGCGTACCCACTGGGCAGGTTGGGCGCACCGTCCATGCTTCGAAGCGTCTGATAACGACGCGTCGGGTTCGCGTGATGATCGCTGTGACGCTGGAGGTGATACAGGAAGATGTTGGTGCAGATGTGATCGCTGTTCCAACTGTGCTCCGGTGCTGCACGCTCGTACCGCCCGCTGTCCAGACGACGACGCTTCAGTCCGTAATGTTCGAGGTAGTTGACGGTTTCGAGCAGACAGAATCCGAACACGGCCTGCAGCACCAGGAACGGCAGTACCGAGAGGCCGAAGACGGCGACGAGGACACCGAACAGTACGACGGACATCAACCACGAATGCAGGACGTCGTTGCGAATTGTCCACGGCTTCTTACCCAGTCGATCGAGTCTGGCCTTTTCCAGGGACCACGACGAGCGCAGAGATCCCCACACACTGCGCGGCAGGAAGGTCCAGAAGCTCTCACCGAAGCGAGACGACGCCGGATCCTCGGGCGTGGCGACGCGCACGTGGTGTCCACGATTGTGCTCGATGTAGAAGTGGCCGTAAAACGACTGCGCCAGAGTGATCTTCGACAACCAGCGTTCGAGATCGTCCTTCTTGTGACCGAGCTCGTGTGCGGTGTTGATCCCGATTCCTGCGACACAACCGGTACTGATCGCCAGACCGATCTTGGAGATCAGCCCAAGTCCCCCGTCGATTCCGAGCCAGGACAGATCGGTCGCCGACCAGAGGTAGCAGGCCATGACCAGGCTGACCAACTGGAACGGTATGTAGATGTAGGTGCAATACCGGTAGTACTTGTCGTTCTCGAGGCGCTCCATCACTTCGTCCGGCGGATTCTCGCCGTCCGGGCCGAAGAAGATGTCGAGGATCGGGAGCAGGATGTAGACGAGAAGCGGCCCGATCCACCACCACACCGGCGAGACCGCATTCCATCCGAGACTGTTGAACAACGCGACCAATCCGACGGCGATGAAGACCGCCGTCGGCGGCACGAGGCCGAGCAGCCAGAGGTATCTCTTCTTGTCACGCCACTGCTCGGGCGGGAGCGTCTGGCCGGATTGCGAGTCCACGTGCGTCGACACGGTCTACCTCCTCGATTCGGACCGACCCGAAAACTGTGAGTCAGTTCACTATGAGGTAGACAGTACTACTGATTTTGTACAAGTCATAGACAAATCATAAACTTTGTACATCTACTCGATTTCGCCGCGTTCACGCTTCCCGATCATCGAATGCTGCCTGCTGTAGGCAAAATAGATGACAACGCCGAGGGCCATCCAGACCACGAACCTCATCCAGGTCTCCACCGACAGGTTGAACATCAGCCACAGACACGCGAGGACGGCCAGAATCGGGACCAGCGGGACCAGCGGCACCCTGAATCCGCGAGGTAGGTCGGGACGCGTCCGACGGAGCACGAGAACCCCGATCGAGACGAGAACAAAAGCGAACAGTGTGCCGATGTTGACCATTTCCTCGAGGGTGCCGATCGGAAAAACGCCGGCGAGCACCGCGACCACGACGCCGACCAAGATCGTGATCCGCACAGGGGTTCCGTGCTTGCCGGTCGGCGCCAGGCGTCGTGGCATCAGACCGTCGCGTGCCATCGCGAAGAGCACCCTGGTCTGCCCGAGCATCAACACCATCACCACTGTCGTGAGACCGGCCAACGCACCGAACGAGATGACGTTTTTCGCCCACGTGATGTCGTGGAAGGCGAATGCCGTTGCCAGGTTGGATGTATCGCCCTCGAGCTCGGTGTATTTCACCATCCCGGTCAGCACCAGTGTCACCGCCACGTACAGAACCGTGACGATCAAGAGCGAACCCAGGATGCCGCGTGGCAGCGCCTTCTGCGGCTCCTTCGCCTCCTCCGCCGTCGTGGCGACGACGTCGAAGCCGATGAACGCGAAGAACACCAGACTGGCTGCCGCGAGCAATCCGTACCACCCGAAGGTGCTGCCACCGGCCCCGGTCACGTACGAGAACAACGACTGGTGGATGCCCTCTCCCGTCGAGCCCGGCTCCGACGGCGGAATGTACGGCGAGTAGTTGTCGGTGTCGATGTAGAAGAGGCCGACGACGATCACCAGCAACACCACCGCGACCTTGATCGCCGTGATCACCAGCGACACCCTCGACGAGAGTTTTGTGCCGGTCGCGAGCAGGATCGTGATGACAGCGATCACCAGCACCGCACCCCAGTCGAACGAGATCGGCCCCAACTCGACGATCGGGCTGCGTGAGCCCATCACTTCGCCGAGGTACAGCGACCAGCCTTTGGCGACCACCGAAGACGCCAAGGCGAATTCGAGGATGAGATCCCAGCCGATGATCCAGGCGACGAATTCGCCGAACGTCGCGTACGAGAACGTGTACGCGCTACCGGCAACCGGGACCGTCGACGCGAATTCGGCGTAACACAGCGCTGCCAGTCCGCAGGCGATGGCGGCAATGACGAACGCGAGCGAGACCGACGGCCCGGCGACATTTCCCGCCGTCCGAGCCGTGAGTGTGAAGATGCCCGCACCGATGACGACTGCGACACCGAACACCGTGAGATCCCACGAGTTCAGTTCTTTCCGGAGTTTGGTTTCCGGCTCGTCGGTGTCCTTGATGGACTGCTCGATCGATTTGGTTCGAAACAGCTTCGACCGTCCAGATCCGGCCTGCTCGTCCTTGACAGCCATTGCCGCCTCCTTGCTGGGGACCAGCAGGTCCCACCATGGGCAAGTAGAGAGATGGCATCAGCCTAAGCCCGCAGGTGCAGCTTTGTTCAGGGTTTGTCGGGAGCCTGTAGATCTGTTTCAGGGCGATCTCCTGCGCTGAGACGATCCAGGTCCGGCTCGAGGTAGATCACCCGCGCCGCAGGCACTGCAGCGCGCACGCGAGACTCGGCCTCGTCGATCGCCGTCGCCACGTCCGAGATCGTCGATCCGATCGGCACCGCAACCTTGGCAGCAACAAGGATCTCCTCGGGACCGAGGTACTGCGTCTTGCAATGAATGACGCGTTCGATACGAGTTCCGTCGACCAGGGCGTTGAGGATCAGTTCGGTCTCCACCGCCGTTGCGCCCTCACCGATCAGCAGCGACTGCATTTCGATGATCAGAATGATCGCGATGATGCCGAGCAGGACACCGATGCACAGAGTTCCGATGCCGTCGAAGACCGGATTTCCGGTCACCATCGTGAGGCCGACGCCGCCGAGTGCAAGGACGAGACCGATCAATGCGCCGGTGTCCTCGAGCAGCACAACCGGGAGTTCCGGGCTACGAGAGGTTCGGATGAAGTTCCACCACGACGCATTTCCCTTGAGCGGTCGTGATTCCTTCGCTGCGGTCCGGAAGCTGTAGCCCTCCAGACAAATCGCTATGACAAGAATCGCGATTGCCACGAAAGCCGAATTGAGTTCTTCCGGATGTTGAATCTTGTGAATACCCTCGTAAATCGCGAACAGCGAACCGAGGGTGAAGAGCACCAGTGCAACGACGAACGAATAGAAGTATCGGTTGCGCCCGTAGCCGAACGGGTGCAGTTGATCCGCGTCACGTTCTGCCTTCTTCTGCCCCAGGAGCAGCAAACCCTGATTGGACGTGTCGGCCACCGAGTGCACCGATTCGGCGAGCATCGACGACGATCCGGTGATCAAGAATCCGGCGAACTTGGCTACGGCAATTCCGGCATTGGCTCCGAGGGCCGCCAGAATTGCCTTCTTGCCACCATGAGCCGACACAATGTCTCCTAGTTTCCGACTACGGCACTGAAAACCTGCGCAGTCGGGGTCCGTGTGCTCAGGTGTATCGCAGGCTCGTCGGCAGCGATCCACGCCGCTCGGCCTCGATCGAGGTCGAGAGTGTCGGCGCCGCACGTCGCAGTGACCGCGCCGTCGGTGCAGATCAGAATCCGCGGGCCTGAAGCGTCGACGACGATGTCCGTGGAATTAGCGTCGAACTCCAGACGCGTCAAACGAAATTCGGGCGCCGGCGTGACGTACTCGTATCTACCTGATCCTGACTGACCTGATCCTGATGACGGGGCCGGATCGAGCACTTCGATATCGGCCCCGACGAAGTCCAGAACCCTCAACAGTTCGGGCACGTCGACGTGTTTGGGCGTCAGCCCGCCGCGCAGCACGTTGTCGGAGTTGGCCATGATCTCGACCGCGAGTCCATGAAGATACGCGTGGAGATTTCCCGCAGCGAGAAACAGTCCTTGGCCGGGCTCGAGGGTGACGCGGTTGAGCAGCAGTGCCGCCAGAACGCCGGCGTCGCCGGGGTACGCCTCGCTCAATTCCAGCGCGGTGCGGATCTCGGTCACGAATTCGGCGTCGTGGTGTGCGACGTAGGTGATGCACCCGGCAAGTACGGCAGGGAGCAAGGTCCCGAGCACCGTGGACGGCAGCGTGATCCATGTCGTGAACAACGCCCGCAGTCCGTCGGAATCGGGTTGCCCTTCGAGCAGACCGATGTACGGCTCCAACTCGTCGACGGCCAGAGCGCGCAGCAGTTTGACAGTCCGCGTCGGCTCGCGGAATCCGGCAAGCGCTTCGAATCTGCTCAGTGCGACAACGAGTTCGGGCTTGTGGCTGCCGTCCTTGTAGTTGCGAATCGGCGATTCCATGGGAACGCCGAGTGCGTTCTCACGACGAAAACCCTCGTCGGCTTGAACGGCGCTGGGGTGCGCTTGAAGTGACAGCGGTTCTTCCGCCGCAAGCAGCTTGAGCAGGAATGGGAGTCGCTCACCGAATGCCTCGAGGTTCTCACGGCCGAGTTCGCGTTCGGGTTCGCGGTGCAGGACCTCGAGCAACGACTCGCTTCCGGATTCGGTGATCACGCGCGCCGGGTCACCCGGGTGCGCGCCCAACCACAATTCCGCTTCGGGATGATTCGACGGAGTCGAAAGACCGCGTAGTTCGGCAATTGCCGTTCGCGAGCCCCACGCGTAAGAACGAAGTGCACCTTCGAGTTCACGCACTTACTTCGCACCGCCCGTCAACTGCACGTACGCCGCGGCCATGTCTACTCGAGACGCCAACACGAATACCTGCTCCATCTCCGATATGACCACGTTGGTCTGGTCTTCGTCTGCCGCGACCACCAGGTCGGCGTCGGCCAGTGCGTCCATCCGGCGCCTCGCCTCCCCGCGCGTGGATTCGGTCGCGAAGACGAACGCCCGCGCCGGCGGGGTCGGCAGCGCGCCGTCGAGTTGCGGATCGTGAAAGAAGGGGTCGTGGAACACCGAATCACGTGAAGTTGCGTCCGGCGCGAACAGTGCCCGCGCCGAACGAATCACCTCGGACATCTCGGCGGCAGCGGCGTTCAGGCCGGAGCTCATCAGCGCAACGCTCGAGAACTCTGCGAGTGCTGTTGTCACGGAACCACTTCCACACAGAACGACTCGCCGGCCGCTCATCCTGGTGGCCAACGACTTGGCCGGGTTGTGGAATACCTCGTTGGCCGGTCCGTCCCGCAGCGCCTCCGCATCAACTGCGTCGGCGATTCGACCGAGCACCGCCGAACGGTCCTCGATCGATCCCTTGCCCTCGATTTCGGCGGCAACCGCGAGGAAGACGGCGAGGAACCGCGTCATCGTGTGCCGGGGCGAGGCGTAGAGCCGCGGCGGCAAGGGCATGGTGCGCCCGGCCGCCACGGCTCGCATGGGCCCCTCGTCGGGAACGGCGACAACAACCTCGGCGCCGCGGCGTACGGCACTGTCAACGGATTCGACGAGGCGTGGATCACCGGCATCGTCACCGGCGACGACGATCACGTCCAATGGCCCGGCCCACGACGGCGTCCGGTCGAGAACGAGGAGCGGGCAACCGACCGAATCTCCGACGAGAGCAAGCGCGATCCTGGCTCCGTGCCGGGCGCCACCCGCGCCGGCGATCAGTACGACGCTGCGCGGACGCAGACCGGCCAATCGGGAGATCACACCCTCACCGACGGCCGACGCGGTGGCCCGAATCTGTGCGCCGCCCATGGCTACAGACCGCAGTAGCCCTTCCGAATCGGCAGCTGACAAACCCTCGCTGTCGTCGAGGTCGAGAAGCGGCATCGGCGCTGTCATCTCACCGCACCCCCTTCTCCGTTAGCAGTTCCCGCACCATCCAGCATTCCAGCTCCACGCGGTCCGTGGTGGCAAAGCCCTCGTTCCCGAGGCCGTCGTTCCTGAGATAGTCCCCCAACTATCCCAGGGCTTCGGCTCACCGACAAACCGATCAGACTCGGATTCAAGCCCGGACGATCGCCAGAATTTCGTTCACCAATGCGTCGACATCGGCGGACGTGGGTGCTTCGACGTTGAGTCGCAGCAATGGTTCGGTGTTGGACGCGCGCAAGTTGAACCAGGCATTTCCCTCGAGACTGACCGTGACACCGTCGAGGCGATCCACCGACTCGGTGCGGTCGGCAAATGCCGCCAGTACAGCGGCCGTACGATCTGCCGCGTCAGCCACGGTGGAGTTGATCTCGCCCGAGGCCGCGTAGCGGGTGTACTCCGCCATCAACTCGGAGAGCGGACGATCCTGCTCGCCCAGTGCGGCGAGTACGTGCAGCGCCGCGAGCATGCCGGAGTCGGCGCCCCAGAAGTCGCGGAAGTAGTAGTGAGCGGAGTGCTCGCCGCCGAACACCGCACCGGTCTCGGCCATCTCCTGCTTGATGAACGAGTGGCCGACTCGGGTACGAATAGCGACGCCGCCGAGTTCTTCGACCAGTTCGGGCACTGCCCGTGACGTGATCAGGTTGTGGATGATCGACGCGCCCGGTTCCTTCGCGAGTTCGCGCTTGGCGACAAGTGCCGTCACCGCGGACGGCGAGACCGGGTCGCCCTTCTCGTCTACGACGAAGCAACGGTCCGCGTCACCGTCGAACGCCAAGCCGATGTCCGCTCCGGTTTCGCGCACGTAGGCCTGCAGGTCGACGAGGTTGGCCGGATCGAGCGGATTGGCTTCGTGGTTGGGGAACGTGCCGTCGAGCTCGAAGTACAGCGGCAGGACGTCGAGGGGCATCGGCCCGAATACGGCCGGCGCGGTATGGCCACCCATACCGTTGCCTGCATCGACTGCGACCTTCAGCGGGCGCAACGCAGCCAGGTCGACCAATCCGCGGAGGTAGCTCGCGTATTCCTCGAGGACGTCCTTGGTGCTGGCGGTGCCTGCCGGTCCGTCGTACGCGGGAACACCCGAGACGACCTCGGCGGAGATGACTGCGAGGCCGGTGTCCTGACCGACCGGCTTGGCGCCGGCCCGACACATCTTGATGCCGTTGTACTTGGCGGGATTGTGGCTCGCCGTGAACATCGCGCCCGGGCAGTTCAGCAAACCGGATGCAAAGTAGAGCTCGTCGGTCGACGCCAATCCGATGTAGATGACGTCGAGCCCTTGAGCAAGCACGCCGTCACCGAAAGCCGAAGACAGTGTGGGCGACGATGCGCGCATGTCGTAGCCGATCACAACCGTCGTGGCGGCGCCGGCCTCGTCGCGGACCAGGCGGGCGAACGACGCACCGACGTCGCGGACAAAATCTTCGTCGATCTGCTCACCGACCACACCGCGTACGTCGTACGCCTTGATGATTGCAGCAACCGACTCGGCTGTTCGCCCCACTGAAAACTCTCCTTGTGCATGCACCCTCACAGACGGGAACGTCCGGGCGCATGGCGTCCGGAGATTCGCAGTACTCGGGTGTGGAAGTACTCGGTCGAGCCTAGCGTCTACGGCGACGAATCTCGCGTCAGTTGGACGGGTCGGGCAGAACGCGTAGGTGTCCACGACGCCCTGTACGGGCAGTACTCGGAGCTGCGGGACGTATGTCCTCATCTGCATCGACGTTGGACTTGCTGCGATCTCCGAGACCAGCCTCACGTACAGCTTCAGCCAAAGCGGTCAGATCGTCTTCGTCGGGAGTACTCGACGCGAATCCGCCTTCGTGGCGGACGAGTTCCCACCCCTTGGGGGCGGTGATTCGAGAGCCGTGAGTGTCACACAAATCCCATGAATGGGGCTCGGCGACGGTTGCCAGCGGCCCGACAACCGCAGTGGAGTCCGAGTAGACATACGTAAGCGTCGCGACGGCGGGGTTCTTGCACCCGGGGCGGCAGCAGCGACGCAGAGATCTCACAGGTACGGAGCCTAGCCCTCCCCACGTCCGGAACCTACTCGGACACACCGAGCAGTTTCTCCTGTCGTAATCTGGCGCCATGCCACAAGCCCGCCGCCGACGCTCGGTCACCACTCGTTCCATCGAGCGACACGGCCGTGGCCTGCGCGGACCGCTACTTCCCCCGGAGGTGCCCGCCAGGCGTACCCGCGCGGAGAAGTTCGATCTCCTGGTGCTCGACGCCTTCTCTCCCGTCGACCTCGCATGGCACGACCGGCTGACGAAACTCGACATCGCAGTGGACGAAGTTCCGAAGATTCACGCGCACGATCCGGAGTCCGTCACATGGCCGCCGGAGGTCATCGCAGACGGCCCGGTTCCACTGTCACGACTGATTCCGGCCGGAATCGACCGTCACGGAAATACGACTCGCGCAAGAATTGTGCTGTTTCGCCGCCCATTGGAGCAGCGAGCGAAGGATCCGGAAGAACTCACGGATCTGGTGCACGACGTGTTGGTCCATCAAGTCGGCACGTATCTGGGCGTCGACCCACAGGTCATCGACCCCACGCTGCCCGACGAGGACTGATACTGCCCGACGAGGACTGACGCACTGTCAGACGAAAAAACTGATGTCACACGAAGAAGTAAATCCACACGAAGAACAAAACAGTCGTTGCTTGACCTGCAATTCCCCGTTGCAGGTCAGACTTTCGAAGACCGCCCGTCAGCCCCGACGCTGACAGAACCGATTCAGCAGCAGATCAGATGATCCCCCGCTTGAGTCGCCGACGCTCGCGCTCGGACAACCCTCCCCAGATTCCGAACCGTTCGTCGTTCGCGAGCGCGTACTCGAGGCACTCGTCACGAACTTCACAACCGAGGCAGATCCGTTTTGCTTCCCTCGTCGATCCTCCCTTTTCAGGAAAGAACGCTTCGGGATCGGTCTGCGCGCAGAGAGCACGCTCCTGCCACTGATCCTCGATGGTGTCGAACAATTCTTCGAAGCCGGTGACGAGACTCAGCACTGGCCGAGTACTCATACCGTCGAACTCACTGCTGCAGGCACCTTCTGCTGCGCCTGCTCGGGAATCGGTCTGCGGTTCGTCGCTTACTGTCATTGCGAGAGAACTGATCTCGACATTTTCATTGGGCATCGTTCCGCCTCCTCACCTGTAATAGCGCAGAATTTTCACTCCATCTTCAACCCCACCCCGTCGACCGTTCGAAACTGTGTTCGAAACCGGCCCCGCTGCAAGTGAACTCACAAGTAGCGGTTGGAATGACACATTTGAGATTACACACGTCCAGCGTGTCGCGGTCAAGCTAAACGAGATGAATCCATTAGTATTCCGGCCCTCAATTGACGGGACCTTCTGCCCGCCAGACACGACGACGCGCCGACCGCCTAGGCTCTGTTGTCGTGAACGTGACTGTATTGGTTGGCGGCGTCGGCGGGGCCCGTTTCCTTCAAGGTGTTCAAAACGCGCTCGGAATCGCCGGTGGTGAATCCCTCGAGAAATACGAAGGCCCACATCGCATCACGGCCGTCGTCAACGTCGGGGACGACGTGTGGATGCACGGTCTGCGCATCTGCCCCGATCTGGACACTTGTATGTACACACTCGGCGGCGGTATCGACACCGAACGCGGGTGGGGGCACGCCGGCGAAACCTGGAATGCGAAAGAAGAACTCGCCGCGTACGGCGCGAAGCCGGACTGGTTCGGCCTCGGAGATCGCGATATCGCAACGCATTTGATTCGCAGCCAGATGCTCCGCACGGGATATCCGTTGTCCGCGATCACCGAAGCGTTGTGCAATCGCTGGAATCCCGGTGTCGCACTGCTTCCCGTGAGCGACGACCGCAGCGAAACACACGTCGTGATCACCGATCCGGAAGACGGTGAGCAGAAGGCGATTCATTTCCAGGAGTGGTGGGTACGCCATCGGGCACAGGTGGAAACGCACAGCTTCGCTCACGTCGGCGCCGAGCAGGCCAAGCCTGCGCCAGGGGTAGTCGAGGCGATCGACGGTGCCGACATCGTGCTGATCGCACCGTCCAATCCCGTCGTGAGCGTCGGCGCGATCCTCGCGGTGCCCGGCATTCGCGGTGCCCTGCGAACAACCGCGGCCAAGGTTGTCGGCCTCTCCCCCGTCATCGGCGGAAAACCGTTGCGCGGCATGGCTGACGAGTGCCTCGAGGTGATCGGGGTCGAGACGACTTCGGAGGCGATCGGTCGCCACTACGGAGCTCGTTCGATCAACGGTATTCTCGACGGCTGGCTCGTCGACGAAGGTGACACGGCCGACATCGACGGGGTGGACGTGCGAAGCATCCCACTTTTGATGACGTCCCCCGAAGAGACCGCGAAAATGGTTCGCACGGCTTTCGAGATCGCCGGAGTCGAACTGTGACCGAGCCCGGAACCGAAGCAAGCCGCGACAGAAATCACTCTCCCGGTGATCACTCCCCCGGCGCCGCAATCGAAGTCATTCCCGTGCTCGGGCTTCCCGAGTTCCGGCCCGGAGACGACTTGGCCACCGCTGTCGTCGACGCGACGCCGTGGCTCGAGAGCGGCGACGTCGTTGTGGTCACGAGCAAGGTGTTCTCCAAAGTCGAGGGTCGCATCGTTTCCTCACCGACCGATCCGGAAGAGCGCGACGCGGCACGACGCCTCCTGGTGGATCAGGAAGCCGTCCGCGTCGTGGCACGCAAGGGCCGCACTCTGATCACCGAGAACAAACTCGGAATCGTGCAGGCCGCATCGGGCATCGACGGCTCCAACGTCGACGGTGCCGAATTGGCGCTACTCCCCGTGGATCCGGATGCGAGCGCTGCGGGTCTGCGCGCCCGAATTCTCGAGAGCACGGGCAAGTCCGTCGCCGTCGTCGTCACCGACACGATGGGTCGTGCGTGGCGCAACGGGCAGACCGACGCCGCAATCGGTTCCTCCGGCATTCCGGTCCTGCACGGCTACCTCGGAGCACAGGACAGTCAGGGCAACGATCTGATCGTCACCGAGATCGCGATCGCGGACGAAATCGCCGCTGCGGGCGACTTGGTCAAGGGCAAGCTAGGCGGCGTTCCCGTCGCCGTCGTTCGTGGGCTTCGGTTCGAGGACGACGGTTCGAGTGGCCAGGATCTGATTCGCCGCGGCCCGGACGATCTGTTCTGGCTGGGCACCGAGGAAGCTACGGCGATGGGCCGTGGCCAGGCGCTGCTGTTGCGTCGATCGGTTCGACAGTTCGCAAGTGATCCCGTCGACGCGGAGATCATTCGCAGCTCGATCGCCGAGGCACTCACCGCTCCCGCACCGCACCGCACGAGACCGGTTCGATTCGTGTGGCTACGCACGGAGTCGGTCCGCACGGCTCTTCTCGAGCAGATGCGCGAGAAGTGGGCCGCCGATCTTCGCGCCGACGGTCGCAGTGACGAATCCGTCGAGGCCCGGGTTGCCCGCGGAAACATCCTGTTCGACGCCCCCGAGGTCGTCATTCCCTTCTGCGTGCCCGATGGCGCACACAGTTATCCGGATGCCGGACGAACCGCGGCGGAGTCGACGATGTTCACGGTCGCCGCCGGCGCGGCAGTGCAGGGACTGCTGGTCTCGTTGGCCACCCGCGGCGTGGGAAGCTGCTGGATCGGATCGACGATCTTCGCCGCCGATCTCGTACGCGAACAACTCGATCTCCCGGCGGATTGGCAGCCACTCGGTGCCATCGCAATCGGGCACCCCCTCGAACCACTGACTCCGCGCTCTGTCTCCGCCCCCGGGGACGCGTTGGTGGAGCTGTAGGTCCATGTCAGCCGAATCGCTGCACGCCTCCGCCAAGGGCGTCCTGGAGGGCTGGGAGACGTCCTCCGAAGCGGACGAATCATTGCGGCACACGATGCTCGCGTTCCTCGATTCGGCTCCGGACGGCTGCCTTCGTCGCCACGCACCGGGACACATCACCGCGTCGTCTCTCGTTCTCGACGAGAGTGGCTGCCACGTCTTGCTGACCCTGCATCCCAAGGTGGGCAGGTGGATTCAGCTCGGCGGCCACTGCGAGCCCGACGACGAGACGGTGGTAGATGCGGCATTGCGGGAAGCTCGCGAGGAGTCCGGAATTCACGACGTTCGGATAGACGCGGACCTACTCTCCGCCCACACGCATCCGATCACGTGCTCACTCGGAGTACCGACTCGCCATCTCGATCTACGGTTTCTTGTTGTGGCGCCGGACAATTCACATATCGTCCGCAGCGCAGAGTCCACCGACCTCAGATGGTGGCCGGTGGACGCGCTCCCACCTACAGCGGAACGCGAGACCATCGACCACCTGGTCGCGCTCGCCCGTCAGCGCAAGAATCAGGACTGAATCGGAGAAAGCTGGGGCTGCTTGGCGCTCACGCCGTCGCCCGAAGATGTTCCCTTCACGCGCCGAGCTACCCACGGCACCAAGAACTCTCGCGCCCATTGACGATCCTCGCGACGAGTTTCGGCTTTCGTGAGAACCGGCGCAGGCCCGAGATCGGGCGGGGTCAATCCGTGTTCGACGCCGAGCACGTCGAGCACACGCGTCGCCATGTTCTCGTGCCCGGAGGGCGACATGTGGAGGCGATCCCAGTCCCACATCCGAAGGTCCTGATATTCGGAGAATCGCCAGAAGTCGACGAGGGTCGCGTCGTGGCGGTCGGCCACCTCGCGAACAAGCTCGTTGTAGATCGCCAGACGTCCGCGGAGCTTGCCGAAGAAGGCGGACCATCCGGTGTCGTACGCGGTGAACATCAGAACCCGAGCGCCGGATGCAGTGAGCTGACCGATTGCCGAATCGTAGCGGGCGACCATCGCATCGATGTCGAGCTTCGGACGCATCATGTCGTTTCCGCCGGCGTAGATGGTCACCAGATCGGGCTTCAACGCCAGAGCGGGTTCCAACTGCTCGTCGATGATCGGTCCGAGTAGGCGACCACGAATCGCCAGGTTGGCGTAGCGGAAGTCGGGATTGTTCACCGCCAGCTGCTCGGCCACTCGGTCTGCCCACCCGCGCAGACCGTTGGGGAATCGTTCGTCGGCGTCGCCGACGCCCTCGGTGAACGAGTCACCGAGGGCAACGTAACGGCTCGGAAGAGAAGTCATACCCGCCAGTATTCCAGTAGGTCAGCTAACGATCACACATCTGTGCTGAAGCGCACGCCACCGTCCGGCAGCGTCACCCCCGGCCACACGCGTGCGCCGCGCAACAATTCACACCGCGCACCGATGTCCGCGCCGTCGCCGATGACAGCGTCGCGGACCAGCGCTCGGGGTCCGATACGGACGCCGAATCCGAGGATCGATCGTTCGACCACCGCGCCGGCTTCCACGACGGCGCCGTCGAAGAGAATTGCACCGTCGAGGCGAGCGCCTGCGCCGACTTCTGCGCCCCGACCGACAACCGTGCCGCCGATCAGGACAGCGCCCGGCGCGATTCCGGCTCCGGGGTGAACCAGCGACTCGCCGCGCGGACCTTCGAGAGCCGGCGAAGGTGCGATACCTCGCACCAGGTCGGCGGAACCGCGAACGAAGTCCTCGGGGGTTCCCATGTCACGCCAGTACGACGAGTCGACGTGACCGAACACCCGCTTGCCCTCGGCCAGCAGATTCGGGAACACCTCGCGCTCGACCGATACCGGTCGTCCTTCGGGGATCTGTTCGATGATTTCGCGCTTGAAGACGTAGCAGCCGGCGTTGATCTGATCCGTCGGCGGATCCTGGGTCTTCTCCAGGAATGCCGAGACTCGTCCGTCCTCGTCGGTCGGAACACAACCGAATGCTCGCGGGTCTCCCACACGAACCAGATGCAGGGTCACGTCGGCGTCCGTCTTCTCGTGGGTCTCGAGAATGCCGTTCAGATCGGTGCCACCGAGCACGTCGCCGTTGAACACCATGACGTTGTCACCGCGCAACTTCGGCAGCACGTTGCGGATTCCGCCACCGGTGCCCAGCGGTTCGGTCTCGAAGACGTAGTCGATCTCGAGGCCCATCTTGGAGCCGTCGCCGAAGTAGTCCTCGAATACCTCTGCCTTGAAGGACGTTCCGAGCACGACGTGCTTGATTCCGGCTGCCTCGATGCGGGCGAGCAGGTGCGTCAGGAACGGAAGGCCGGCTGTCGGAAGCATCGGCTTGGGCGCCGACAGCGTCAACGGACGCAGCCGAGTGCCCTTGCCGCCTACCAGGATTACGGCGTCGGTCGGATTCGGATCGGACATCATTTTCCCCCGTGGTTCGAAACTGATGGGTTGTCGGTCGAGTTGTCGGTGCGAGCGCGCTCGCGAACTGCAGAAGCTACGGCGATCTTGGATCGCACCGCGAGGCCACCGCGCAAGGCAAGTCGTAGCGGAGCCTGCCACCAGTGCGGATGGCGATCAGCCTGGAACTGGTACGCACTGCGATGATGGGCAGGCAACATCAGTTCCGGATGACGTCCTGCCGCATGGCCTTTGGCATGGGTGACGACGGCCGAGGGGACGAATACGTTGAGCCACCCGGCTTTTCCGAGGCGGTCACCGAAGTCCACGTCCTCCATGTACATGAAGTAACGAGAGTCGAAACCGGAGATGGTGTCGAAGGCGTCGCGTCGCACCAGCAGGCACGACCCGGAAAGCCACCCCACTGCACGCTCGGTGACGGCCTCGTTCTCCTGACGGTAACGAGCAGTCCACGGGTTCTTCGGCCATACGGTACCGAGCAACGCGTGCCCGACGCCCGAGGTGATGTCGGGCACCGTTCGCGCCGACGGATAGACACTGCCGTCCGGTTCGAGGACCTTCGGCCCCAGTGCACCGGCCCTTGGCCACCGATTTGCCGCAGCCACCAATTCGTCGAGTGAACCGGGTGCCCATTGGACGTCCGGGTTGGAAATCACGACGAATTCGATCGACGAATCGATCTCCGCTACAGCCCGATTTATCGCTCCCCCGTACCCGATGTTTCCGCCGGTTTGAAGCAGACGGACATGCTCGTACTTGGCATCGGCGGCCTCGGGGGCACCATCGGTCGACCCATTGTCGGCCATGATGACCTGGGGTTTTTCTGTCGTCGCCACAGCGAGCGTGCTCAAGAAATTCTCGAGATGCTCGCCTGGCGAGTAGGTCACCGTTACCACGGCCAGCTTGGGACTCACGCCGGTCAGCCTAGCCGTCCGCGGCCACTGCCCCGAACAATGCTCACGCCAGAGCGGCGTGCAGAGCCTCTCGCCACGGACGCAGCGGCGTCATTCCCGCGGTAACCCACGCGCGCTCGGACAAGACCGAATATGCCGGGCGAGAGGCAGGGCGTACGAACTCCGCACTACTGCACGGGCGCACCCGAGCAGGGTCTGCTCCGATCTCCTCGAAAACAGCTCGCGCCAACTCGTACCAACTTGCTTGCCCGCCGTTGGTCACGTGGAATGTCGACGCACCCGTGAAGTCCAGCAGCGCGAGTTCGACGATGCCGCCGGCCAGATCGACGCTGTACGTGGGTGACCCGATCTGGTCGTCCACGACGTTCACGAATTCGCGTTCGGCTTCGAGCCTTCTCATCGTGGCGACAAAATCCGTGCCGACACCGGAGTACACCCACGCGGTGCGGACAACGGCCGCGTCAGCCCCCGACTCTCGAACAGCGATCTCGCCGTCCAGTTTGGTTCGGCCGTAGACCGTCGCGGGACCGGTCGGTGCATCGACGTCGTATGGCGAGCTTGCATCGCCCGGAAAGACGTAGTCCGTCGAAACGTGGATCAACCGCGAACCCACCCGCGCACAGGCTTGCGCGAGATTCCGCGGTCCGATCTCGTTGACCGCCCTCGCCGCCTCCTGGTCGGTCTCGGCAGCATCGACGGCCGTGTACGCAGCGCAGTTGATCAGCACCGAACCAGGCGAGACGAAGTCGTCGACCGCGCGGCTGTCGGTGATGTCGAGCTCGCGGGAACCGACGGCCGTCACAGTGTGACCCGCCGACGTTGCGAGAGCATCGATACGTGTTCCGAGCTGCCCTCGGGCGCCGGTGAGCAGGATATTCGTCACACGGTTGAGTCTGGCACGCCGCGTCGAGGTACCCGCGGCCGAGCATCGGACCAGTAACCTGAAGGGGTGTCCCACCAGCAACCGCAGCGCCGCGCGCGTCCACGACCTGCGCCGATTCGGACCAAGACGAGCCCGGCTCGCATAGCGGTCGCGGTGCTGTCCGTGCTCGTACTGCTGGTCACCGGGTTCGCGTGGCGGGGTGTGGACTCGTTGAGAAACAGCCTTGCCACTGCCAGCGGACTCGGCCTCGGTGGCGGCAAGGACGGCGCCATCGACATTCTGATGGTGGGAACGGACAGTCGAACGGACGCGCACGGCAACCCGCTCTCACAAAGCGAGCTCGACTCGTTGCGCGCAGGTGAGGAAGTTGCGTCCAATACCGACACCATCATCTTGATCCGCGTCCCCAACGACGGGAGTTCCGCGACCGCGATCTCGATTCCCCGCGACGCGTACGTCAACGTCCCGGGTATCGGTATGTCGAAGATCAACGCCGCGTTCGGTGCCACCAAGGAAACCGAACGGCTGAAGTTGGTCAACAACGGGTCGTCCGACAGCGACGCAGACAAGAAGTCGACGGAAGCCGGCCGGACCGCGCTCATCGGAGCGGTGGCGAATCTGACCGGCATCACCGTCGATCACTACGCCGAAGTCGGACTACTCGGATTCGTCCTGCTGACCAACGCAGTGGGCGGAGTCGACGTGTGCCTCAACGCGCCGGTAGACGAACCGATGTCCGGAGCCAATTTCGCGGCCGGGAAACAGACACTCGACGGTGCCGACGCGCTGAGCTTCGTGCGACAACGACACGATCTTCCTCGCGGCGACCTGGACCGGATCGTTCGCCAGCAGGTGTTCATGGCTTCTCTCGTCAGCAAGGTACTCAGCGCAAAAACCCTCAGTGACCCCGGCAAGCTCAGTCAGCTGACCTCGGCTGTCCAGCGTTCCGTCGTGATCGACGACGACTGGGACATCATCGAGTTCGCCAAGCAGTTGCAGAATCTGGCCGGCGGCAAGGTGCAATTCGAGACAATTCCCGTTCTCGACATCAACGGCATGACCGATTACGGCGAGTCCATCGTCAAGGTCGATCCCAAGGCCGTCAAGAAGTACATCGCGGGATTGGTCGGCGCCGACAGCGAGGACTCGGAGGAGACCTCCGAAGCACCGACCACGGTGAATGCGTCCTCGATCACGGTCGACGTCGCAAACGCCAGTGACATCGCAGGGTTGGCCAGCGGGGTTTCCGAAGCGTTGAGTGCCCTCGGATACAAGCAGGGTCAGGTCGGCAACAACACCGGCTCCGACGTCACCGAATCTACGGTGTTCGCAAAGTCCGCGGACGACGACGCAGCACTCGCGGTGGCCGAGGCACTCGGCGGTCTGACGGTCAAGGCGGATTCGTCATTGTCCTCGGGCAAGGTTCGGGTTGTCATTGCCGAGGACTACAGCGGCCCGCAGTCCGCGGACGCGGTATCCCCGCCCGAAGGAGCGACAAGCACGACTGAATCGTCGAGCACCACCGAGACCAGCCCCACTCCCGCCCCTCCCGGCCCGCCGATCGACGCGGCCTCCAACGGCCCGCGCTGTGTCAACTGAAAAATTGTGTGAACTGAACGGCTGCGTAAGCTGACGACGTGCCTTCGCCTGTAGACAACCTGACCGACGCCCTCCTCGGACCGATCCTGGCTGCCGACCCGGCCGGCCCTCGCGTGACCTACTACGACGACGCCACCGGCGAGCGCATCGAATTGTCTGCGAGCACTCTGGCCAACTGGGCGGCAAAGACAGCGAATATGGTCCGCGACGAGTTCGCTCTCGAGCCGGGCGGCAAAGTTGCCGTGCTGCTTCCCGCGCACTGGCAGAGCGTCGCCGTCTTGCTGGGTGTGTGGTGGGCAGGCGGTGAGGTGGTCCTCTCCCCCGACGCCGACGCCGAACTGGCTTTCGTCACTGCCGACCGACTGGACGATGTTGCGGACGTACCGGAGGTAGCCGCACTCTCACTCGACGCGTTCGGCAAAGGTTTGAGCGATCTTCCGCTCGGCGTCGCCGACTACGCAACCTCCATCCGTGTGCACGGCGACCAGTTCCGTAGCGCCGGAGCCGGTTCGGCGCTCGAAGGCCGGTCCGTAGCGGACACGATCGACGCGGCACGGGCATCGGCGAAGAACGTCGAATTGGTGTCGACGGATCGTGTCCTCTCCAGTCGCACGTGGGACACGGCAGACGAATT
This sequence comes from Rhodococcus sp. MT28, assembly GCF_058792695.1. Taxonomy (NCBI): domain Bacteria; kingdom Bacillati; phylum Actinomycetota; class Actinomycetes; order Mycobacteriales; family Nocardiaceae; genus Rhodococcus; species Rhodococcus sp. MT28. The sequence goes on along the minus strand of NZ_JBXAFD010000005.1, from coordinate 287,711 downwards.
GATCGACGGGCTTCTGGCAGTTCTCGCCGCGGGCGCCTCACTCGTGCAGGTGGCCCACCCGGACGCGGAAGCTACCGCGCGCCGAGTGGGCACCGAGAAGGTCACGAAACAGTTCTGACCGCTAGCTCGCGAGAGCTGTCACCGGTGACACCAGCCCCGCCCGCCTAGCGGGGAGCAGTGACGCGATCACACCGCAGATTCCGCCGATCAACACGATGGCTACCAACTGCACCCACGGCACTGCGCTGAGGGCGACGTCCTCGATCCCGAATACCGATGCGGTACCGGCTACACCGAACACCATCCCGAACAGCACTCCGATCACCGATGCGACTCCTGCCACGAGCAGCGCTTCCCAGATCAACATGGCTCGAATTCCCTTCTTGGTCAGTCCGAGTGCGCGAAGCAGTCCGGATTCGCGGCGCCGTTCGAGAACGGACAGTGCCATGGTGTTTCCGACGCCGATCAAAGCAATCAACACCGCTACCGACAGCAATCCGGCAACCACCATGAGCATGGTGTCGAGGATCGAATCGAGAGCTGAACGCATCTCGGTCATGCCCTGAACATCGCTGCCCGGCGCTTCCTGGCGTGCCAGTTCCGTGATGCGGTCGGTGGCGGCCAAAGCCTGTTCGTCAGTATCCGTCCCCAGCCTTACCCAGTACGAATCGGTGGTCGGCGCGGTGGCCGCTGCACCGAGATCGCCTCGATCCAGTAGTGCTGGTTGACCTTTCACGCCCTCGACCACGCTGACGTTCACGACGCCGCGATCCCCACGCACCGTCGCCGTATCGCCCGCCGAAAGCTTGTATTCGGTCAGGTCAGCGGGCGAGAGCACCAACTGACCGGCCGCGGGTACCGAGATCTCGGTACGCAGAACATCTTTCACCCGCGCAGCGTCGACGCCGAATCCGGCCAACGAACCGCGCCCGTCGATCGTCAGTTCGGCCTTGTCCAGACCGCTCACCGCGCCGACACCGTTGACCGCGGCGATGTCTGTGCCCAACCCTGCGGGAAGCGGTGCCGAACCTGAACTGCTCACCATGACGTCGACGGGGAATTGACTGTCCATCGCCGCGGGTGCGGCTTCCTTGACCGTCGCGATTCCCACGACGAGCGTGCTCGTCAAGGCCACACCGATCAACAATGCGGTGGCTGTCGCCGAGGTGCGGCGTGGGTTCCGACCGGCGTTGCCTGCTGCCAGGCTTCCCACCGGACCGATCAGTCTGGCCAACACTCCGCCGGCCGCATTGATCAGTGCAGGCACGATTCGACCGGACAGTGCCGCGATCCCCAGGAACGAGAACAGTCCACCGGCGGTTGCGGCCGGCACCTGCTGATTCGTCACTCCCAGGACGGTCATCGCGATGCCCGCGAGCAGGATCACGACGCCGAGAACCCGGCGCACCACCGATACCTGAACGCTCTCGGGCTTGGACTCCATCGGCTGCAGTGCTGCCAGCGGGGAGAGCCTCGTTGCCGCCCGCCCGGGCGCAGATGCAGCGAGCATCGTCATCACGATGCCGACGGCAAGACCGACGAGCACGGTCACCGGGGTGACGCTCAGTGACGAAAGAGGAACCGGCACATCTGCGGCCGTTGCTACGCGACCGATTGCCCAGGCAAGTCCGACACCGAGTCCGACGCCGATCACCGAGGCGATCACGCCGACCGCCGCGGCTTCACTGCGAATGCTCCGGCGAACCTGTTTGGCCGTGGCGCCGACGCATCGCAGCAACGCAAGTTCCTGAGTGCGCGCCGCGAGCAGCACGGCAAATGTATTGGCGATCACCAGCGCGGCAACAACAACGGCGATGGCGCCGAAGGCGAGCAACACCGTGCTGAGGATCTTGGTGCCGCCCATGTATTCGGCTGCGGCGTTGTCTGTGGCTTCTTCGCCGGTCAGCACGGTGGAGTCCGCGGGCAACGCGCTCGCGATCGAATCCACGAGTTGTTGCTGAGAGCGTGAACCGTCACCGGCGACACGGAACTCACGTTCGGCACTGTCACCGGCCCACGCGCTCACCTGCTCGGCGGTGGTGAATATCTTGATCCCGCCCAGTCGTTGCGCCGAACCGGAGAGGTCGACCAGTCCGACTACCTCCGCGGTGGGTGCGGCGGCACCGACCGTCGAATCCCGTGCCGTGACTGTGATTCGGGCACCGATCGGTATCCCGGAGTCCGCGCTCACCAACACCTGCCCCAGACCGGCCGGAATCGATCCCTCCGACACCTTCTCCCAACGCAATTCGGGATTGTCGGCAATCGAGAGCGCATCCCCGTAGGACGCGCCCTTTGCCTCGGAGTCGACACGAACATAGGTCGACACGTCGTCGGCCACCGCCGAGACGCCCGGCACCGCGCTCAGCAGTGCTTCTGTCACGCCTGGACCGGACGCGACGACATCTGTGGTTTCGTATTGCGTCGCAAGTGATTTGCTCACACTCGCGTCGACCGTCGAGCTCAAGGTCAAAGTCGCGACGATGTATCCGACGGCGATCACCACCGCGAGTATCGACGCCACATAGCGCCCGGCATGTGCCCGCGCCTGCGCAAAAGCCAGACCTCTCATCGCAGTGCACCCGAAACTGCAGGAACATCGGCCAGGTCGTCGGCACCGAGAGCTCGCATGGCACCGATCACCGAGTCGACGGTGGGATGGTCGATCTCTCCGGCTATACGCCCGTCCGCGATCAACACGACTCGATCCGCGTACGACGCCGCCACCGGATCGTGTGTCACCATCACGACCGTCTGACCGGTCTCCCGGACACTGGTGCGCAAGAGTCCCAGAACCTCTGTCCCGGAACGGGAATCCAGGTTGCCGGTAGGCTCGTCGGCAAAGATCACGTCGGGCTGCGGCAGTAGTGCGCGGGCGACGGCTACGCGTTGCTGCTGACCGCCGGACAATTCGTGCGGCAGGTGGTCGAGGCGCTGCGACAGGCCCAGCTTGCCGATCACCTCGTCCATCCACTCGGGCGAGGGTTCACTACCTGCCAGCTTCATCGGCAGCAGCATGTTCTCCCGAGCAGTGAGCACCGGTAGCAGGTTGAACGCTTGGAAGACGAATCCGATCCGCTCGCGTCGCAGTTCGGTGAGCTCCGTGTCGCCGAGTTTCGTGACTTCGGTGTCGCCCAGGAAAACCTGCCCACCCGAGACCGTGTCGAGTCCGGCCAGGCAGTGCATGAGCGTCGACTTTCCGGAGCCGGACGGGCCCATGATCGCGGTGAACCGCTCGCGACCGAAGTCCACGTCGACTCCGCCGAGCGCGTGAACCGTGGTCTCACCGGTGCCGTACACCTTGGTGACACCGCGGGCAGTGATCGCCGGCACTGCGGCTGGTTCCGTCGTGGTGTGCGCATGCATTCTTTTGCCCTCCGTAAAGCTTCTCGCTATGACGGAATCGACGTTATTGCAGCGCAAGTGGTCTCCGCGTCGGAGCGCGGGGCGATCTTGGAAAGCCCGGTGTCATCCCGGGGTAGGACTGAACAGAGCTGCTCGTCAGCCCTCGGTACCGAGGAGATCCGCGCGCCGGACAAGTCCGATCTGGAAAGCGAAGACGACTGCCTGCACACGATCACGAGAATGCGTCTTTGAAAGAACCCGTCCGACATGGGTTTTCACTGTCGTCTCGGAGACGTGGAATTTCGCAGCGATCTCCGAATTCGACAGCCCGTACGCCATGGCTTCGAGCACCTCGACCTCGCGCGGCGTCAACTCTTCGGGCAACTGCGCTTCGGGCGCCGAGCCTTCCAGGAGTGGCCCGACGTGCTGAAGCAGTCGCCGAGTGGCCCGGGCTTCGATCACCGCGTCCCCGCGGTGCACGGTGCGGATGGCGTCGAGCAACTGCTCCGGTGGCACGTCCTTGAGCAGGAAACCACTGGCGCCCGCCCGGATAGCCGACATCACGTACTCGTCGTTGTCGAAGGTGGTGAGCACCACGACCTTCGGCGCATCGGGGTCGGCCAGGAGCCGACGAGTCGCCTCGATGCCGTCCATCTTCGGCATCTGGACATCCATCAGAACGACGTCGACATGACGGGCGGCCAACTCGGTCAACGCCTGCTGACCGTCCGAAGCCTCGACAACCACCGACAGATCCGGCTGTGAGTCGATGACCATTCGAAAACCTGCGCGGACCAGCTGCTGATCGTCGATCAGTGCCACTGCGATCGGAGCCACGTGTTCGTCCATGCCACTCACCTTAAGACCTTCGGGCGTTTCTAGACCTACCCAGACGTTCGTTCGTACGGCAAGACGGCCCGGACGCTGTATCCGCCGCCTGATTTCGGTCCGGCGGTCACTTTGCCTCCGTGCAGCTTGGCTCGCTCGGCCATTCCGATCAGTCCCTGTCCGCCTGGTGACGATTCGACCAGCGCGGCGCTGCCGCCTCGTCCGTCGTCGGTGATACCGAGAACGAGTTCGGTTTCAGCCCACGTCATCTCGACGCTCGCCTGTGCTCCAGGCCCCGCATGTTTGAGAACGTTCGTCAGCGATTCCTGCACGATGCGATACGCCGTCAACCCCGCACCCGCAGAGAGTTCGCGTGGTTCCCCGGTCACGCTGACGGCGATGTCGAGTCCGCTGCTGCGTAACTCGTGGAAGAGACTGTCGATGTCGCCGGCGCCCGGGATCACCGAGAAATCACGGGGCGTGTCCTCACGCAGGACGGACAGCAGCGATCGCATGTCGGTCAACGCCTGGCGGCCGGTGGAGGCAATTGTTTCGAGTGCCTGAATTGCAGCCTGAGGATCCTTGGCCGCGCTGTAGCGTCCGCCGTCGGCCTGAGCGATGACAACGGTCAACGAATGAGCAACGATGTCGTGCATCTCGCGCGCAATCCTCGAGCGTTCGCTGATCGTCGCGATTTCCGCTTCCTGCGCACGCTCGAGTTCGAGCAACCGTGCGCGCTCGGTCAGGCCTTCCAATTGTTTGGTGCGGACTCGACGCAGGTCACCGAACGCCCAGACCGCGAGCATGAAGATCATGACGGCCACGGACTGCATGACCTGGGAGGACACCGGGATTCCGTCGTAGCCGAAGTATCGAACAGTTCCGGCAATCGAGCCGAGCAACGCGAGCACCAGCCCGGTGAGTGAACTCCACCGAGCGCCGTAAGCGGCCAGCGCGTACAGGGAGATGGGTACGACAACGGCCGATGCGAGCAGTGTGTTGCCGATGAAGATCACGTGTAGAACTGCGAACCCTGCGATCACCATGCCGGAGAGTTCGGGGCGCGAGCGTCGCCACGCCAACGGAACGGTCATACCCAGCGAGATGAACACCGCCAGCGGACTCGCCTCGACCGCAACGACAACGCTGAACAGTGCGGCAACCGTCGCAATGCAGATGTCCACACCGCGAGCATGTTCCGCGCTCCAGCGGACGAAGCGTTCACTAGTCGGAAAACGAGCCATGCCGCCAAGAGTAGCTTTTACTGACGAGCTCTCACTCAGGTGCGGTAACCGCCGTCTTCGAGACCGGCCTCGATTTCGAAGCGGTTCCGCGGCCCGCGATGACGCAGTTCCTCACGCAGGTACAGCAACCCGAATATGATTCCGTACCTGGCCCATTGGTCCGCGTGGACTGCCTCGTGGCGAAGGACGGGTCGCGTCGCGTTTCGCCGCGTGAGATATACACCACCGAGAGTTGTTCCGCCTCTGGCGAACCCGCAGCGCAGTCCGGAGGCGACAAAGATTCCGAACTCGTCGTCGAAGCGGATGTCCGCGCCGAGAATCCTGGCGTACAGCAGGGCGACGCGGGTGACGAACGCGGACTGCGCGCTGCCCCGACTCGCTCGGATCAGCGGCAGCCCGCGTCGTGCACACACGAGAAGATCAGCCCAGCAGTTTTTCGCGGAGCGCCTTGTCCTTGTCGAGCACCATCGACTCGAGGCTCTCCTGGAACGCCACCATCCGCTGCTGCAGTGCGGGATCCGAAGCACCGAGAATCCGAGCAGCCAGCAGACCGGCGTTGCGAGCGCCACCGATCGACACTGTCGCCACCGGGACGCCGGCCGGCATCTGGACGATCGAAAGCAGCGAATCCATACCGTCGAGGTACTTGAGCGGCACCGGAACACCGATGACCGGCAACGGCGTGGCCGAGGCAACCATGCCCGGAAGGTGCGCGGCGCCACCGGCACCGGCGATGACGACCTTGATTCCGCGGCCCGCGGCTTCCCTGGCGTAGTCGAGCATCCGCTGAGGCGTGCGGTGCGCCGAGACGACACCGACCTCGAAGCGGATACCGAACTCGGCCAAAGCTTCGGCGGCAGCTTCCATGGTCGGCCAATCCGAATCGCTGCCCATGATCAGGCCGACCTGCGCGCTCTCACTCACCGTGTACATCCCATCCGTCGGTCCAAACTGCGTACGAAAGCCAATGTGCTGCACGCTCGGCGCGTTCCCGAACTACGGCAACGTAATTCGGATCGTCGATGGATCCGGCGCCGCCCACGATGTTGACGTGACCGATCTTGCGATCCTTGCGCTCACCCTTGCCGTACAGGTGGATCTTCGCGTCGGGCATCCGCGCGAACAGGTGATGGACGCGCTCGTCCATCGTCATCTCGGGCGCTTCCGGCGCACCGAGAACGTTTGCCATCACCGTGACCGGTGCGATCGGCGAGGTGTCGCCGAGCGGGTAGTCGAGAACTGCACGCAGATGCTGTTCGAACTGAGAGGTGCGTGCGCCGTCCATCGTCCAGTGACCGGAGTTGTGCGGGCGCATGGCCAGCTCGTTGACCACGAGAGTGCCGTCAGTCGTCTCGAAGAGTTCGACGGCCATCGAGCCGACAACACCGAGCTCGGACGCGATGCGCAACGCCAATTGTTCGGCTTCCTCGGCAACGGCACTCGAAAGGGCGGGAGCAGGTGCGATCACGACGGCGCACTGGCCGTTGCGCTGAACCGTTTCCACGACCGGCCACGTAGCGCCCTGTCCGAACGGCGACCGCGCCACCATGGCGGACAGTTCCCGACGCATCGAGACCATTTCCTCGACGATCAGCGGAACACCCTTGTCCAGCTGCTCGGTGACGATGGCTTCTGCTTCGTCCTGATCGTCGGTGATCCAGACTCCGCGGCCGTCGTAGCCTCCGCGAGTTGCCTTGATGACAAGCGGCCAACCGTGTTGCGCACCGAAACGCACGACGTCTTCTGCCCACGTCACTTCGGCGTACGCAGGTACGGGCGCGCCCAGTTCGGCAAGTTTGCGACGCATCAGCAGTTTGTCCTGAGCGAAGATCAGAGCCTGCGGCGGCGGCTGAACGTTCACGCCTTCGGCAACAAGAACCTCGAGATGCTCCGTGGGCACGTGCTCGTGGTCGAACGTCAACGCGTTGGAACCGACCGCTGCGCGTCGAAGAGCGTCGAGGTCGGTGTGGCTGCCGAGCACGACGTCGGGGCTGACCTGAGCTGCCGGCTCGTCCGAAGTCCCGGAGAGCACTCGGAGCGTCTGGCCCAGGGCCACCGCCGCCTGGTGAGTCATCCTGGCCAACTGTCCGCCACCGATCATGGTGACGACGGGCATGGATGCTTTTGCCGGTCGAGGGGTGGTCGGGCGGGCGGGGATCTGCGCGGGATCGTTGTTGCCGGTCACGGCTCTCTATGTTGTCATGTGCCGCGTTCGCCCGTTCATTCAGCGTTCCCAATCTGTGATTCTGCTGATGAATCCGCGGCAAATTGGTGGTAACGCGGTTTCGTTTCGTAAACTCATCTGTTGTGCCATTTGTCGACGGGGTCATTGCCCGCATACCCCAACCGTTTCGTGACATCGCTCTGCGTCACAGCGAGCTGATCAAATTCGCGATCGTCGGCGGAACGACCTTCCTCATCGACTCGGGCATCTTCTACACACTCAAGCTGTCGATCCTCGAATCCAAGCCGATCACGGCCAAGATCATCGCCGGCGTCGTCGCGGTGATCGCGTCGTACATTCTCAACCGCGAGTGGTCGTTCAAGAACCGTGGTGGCCGTGAACCAGCGCACGAAGCTGCGCTGTTCTTCATCATCAGCGCCATCGGTGTCGTCATCAGCTTCATCCCGCTGTACATCTCCAGTTACGTCTTCAACCTGCGCGTACCCGAAGTCAGCCTGGCGACGGAGAACATCGCCGACTTCATCAGTGCATATGTCATCGGCAACCTGCTGCAGATGGCGTTCCGATTCTGGGCCTTCCGCAAGTTCGTGTTTCCCGACGAGAATCCGGAACCGCTCGAGCTGTCCGACACCACAGGGTTGCCCGAAACCACAGCGTTATCCGAAACCACAGCGCCTGAGCCGGTAATTCCTGACGCCGAAGAGGAGCTCGGGCACTCCTGAGTTTTCCGTCTGCGCCGGCCTTTCGGTCAGCGCGGTTCGCGGCGCGGAACGACGTCCGCGGTCGGCGCCGTGTTGGCCACCGGCAGGAAGACGGCGAACAAGGCAGGCTTACGCCTCTGCAGTTCCAGTCGGCCCCCGTCGGCTTCGATCAGTGCACGTGCGAGCGCCAACCCGACGCCGGTGGACCCCGCCCCCGAAAATCCTCTGTCGAAGATGTGCGGCGCCAGATCGTTCTCCACACCGGAGCCTTCGTCGGTGACCTCGACGCACACCATCGAGTCACGGCGAGACGAACTGCGACCCGTACCGTCGATCAATCGCACCGACACCGTGCACGTGCCTTCACCGTGTTCGAACGAATTGTCGACCAGAACGGAAACAGCTTCACGCAGACGCGAACCTGTGGTCGCAGCCATCACCGTGCGATCGCCGCGTAGGCGCAGCCTGCGTCCCTCTCCGTCGAACTGAGCCTGCCAGTCGCGAGTCACCTGTTCCAGCTCGCCGACTACCGACACCAGACTCGCCGATGACCCACTGGTGCGCGACGAGCGAATCAGGTCGTCGATTCCGTCGGTGAGCCTGTCCACTTGCGCCATGGCTTCCTCGGCCTCGTTCACGACGTCAGGATCTTCGTGAACGGACAACTCGTCCAGGCGCAGCCGCACTGCAGTCAGTCGACTGCGCAGTTGATGCGAGACATCCGCAACCAGCGCGCGCTCTCGTTGCAGCCGCACCGAAATCTCCACGGTTGCCGCATCGAGGACGTCGGACACGCGGTCGAGTTCGGGGATGTCGTGCCGACGAGGATCCGGCCGGAAGTCGCCTTCGGCGAGGCGCGCCGCCCGGTCGGCCACATCCTGCAGCGGATCGGCAAGCCGACGCGCAGTGACCACAGCAACCACGGTGCCTGCCGTGATGGACAGAAGCACGAGCACGCCGACAGCCATCACCGCCTGCTTCTGCTGGGTGCGCAGGTTCTCCGACGGCACCTCGAGACGCAACGAGCCGGACGTTCCCATCGCGAGCGATTCGACGAGTGCGTTCTTGACCGTCGCCTCACCGACGTCGACGCGTGCAGCGCCGTCGACGACGGTCGGATACACGACGACGAGGCGCCCGTCGTTCGGGGTGAGAACCTTGAGCGAATCGGTGTTCAACGCACCTTCGACGAGTCCGTTCGTCCCCTCTTGCGCGATGACCTCAGCGGCCATCCGGTCGAGGCGCACCCGGAGATCACTTCGCGTCACGTCCTCCACCCAGAGCCACGCCGTGTAGATCAGCGGAACCCCCAGCAGCAACGCCGTCATGATCACGACAGCGAGAATCGACTGCAATATGCGACGCCGCATGCCGGCAGTTCCTGATTCTCGAGAAGTTAGTCGGTGTTGATTCGGAAACCGACACCGCGGACGGTGGCAATCCTGCGTTCCACGGCGGGGCCCTCGTCGCCGATCTTGCGGCGCAGCCACGACATGTGCATGTCGAGCGTCTTCGATCCACGAAGCTCGACGTCGCCCCACACCTCACGAAGGATCGTATCGCGCGAGACCACTTCCCCGGCGTGCTCGAGGAGGACCCGCAGAAGCTCGTATTCCTTGTTGGCCAAGGCGATTTCGGAGCCGTTGACGAGTACGCGTCGTGCCGCGGGCTCGAGCCTGATGCCACCGACCTCGACGATCGTGTCCTCGCGGCCACCGTGGCGACGCAGGAGTGCTCGCACACGTGCCATCAACTCGGCGAGACGAAACGGCTTGCTGACGTAGTCGTCGGCGCCCGCGTCCAACCCGACCACGAAGTCGACTTCGTCGGTCCTGGCGGTCAACATCAGCACGGCGAGCGAGGTGCGATGCGCACGAATCTGTCGGCAGACCTCGAGGCCGTCCATGCCCGGAAGGCCGAGATCGAGAATCAACAGGTCGAAATCACCTTCGAGCGCCTGCTGCAACGCAGCGGGTCCGGTCGGTTCGACCGTCACCGAATACCCTTCACGCCCCAAGGCGCGGGAAAGGGGTGCAGCAATGGCCTCGTCGTCTTCGGCTAGCAATACGGCAGTCACACGAACAGACTACGGACAACACGCCTTTGCACGTTGATTACCAGCCATTTCGATCATTCGGGTCGTCGTTTTCACCTGACGGCCACTGCGGTGCCTGCGATGGTGGCTGCTGCATGGAATCGAAAACCTGGTGATACAGCAGGGCGTGAACGTGCTCGACGTCAGGAATGTCGTCGAACTCGAGCGGATCGTCACTGGCAGATGCGATGACCAGAGTTCCGGTCTTGAGCATTCGATCAATCAGGCCGTGACGGAACTGAACATTGCTGATCCGTCCCATGGGAATGTCGATACCCGTGTGCGTGAGCACTCCGTGGCGGATGAGCACTCGCCGATCGGTGACGATGAAATGCGTGAACTTCCAAACCGTGAAGGGCGCAACCGACCGCCAGGCCACGACACCGAGCCAGATGATTCCGACGGCAATGGACGACACGGTGCGAGCCGTGCCGTCCAATCTCGTCTGTGCGAGGCCCAACAAGAACCCGGCGACGGCCGTCGCAAGTACGAACGTCAGCGCCGGAAGCACCAACATCTTCCAATGAGGATGGCGATGCAGTATCAGTTCCTCGTCCTGAGCGAGGGCGTCTTCGGGATATCCCATGACGGGAAGTCTGCCACCCCGCACCGACTTTCAGGCACACCGACTTTCAGGCACACCCGTCTTCAGGGCAACGCTCAGGGCTGCGCGATCTTTCGCAGCACCAACGGGGTCACGACGATGATGATGCCGTACAGCACCATCCACACGCCGACCACGATGCGGAAGACGTCGAGCGAGAGTTCGGGCTGCAGAAGGACGATTGCACCCGCGACGATGCTGATGACTCCGAGCACGATCGACAGACCGCGATCGACGGTGTGCCCGGACGCCGCGTCGACCAGATCGAGAACGCCACGGAATACCCACCAGGCACCGATCACCAACGCGATCAGAACCACCGTCTGCAAAGGGCTACGGAGAACCAGGAATCCGAGGAGCACTGCCAACGCGCCGGAGATCGCGACGAGCGTGCGAGTTCCACCCGAAGCCGTCACGTCCGCGAACGAACGGATGATCTGAACGATTCCGAATCCGAACAGCTGGATCGCAATGACAACCGCGACCACGAACAGGGTGGCATCCGGCCACGCGAGTACCGCGATACCCAGGCCCAATGTGAGGACACCGAGCAGCACCGTCACGCCGGTGAGTACGCGGCGAGCGCTCTCGGCCGTCTCGGCTTCGGTCGGAACAACGATCGGTGTGGTCATGACGCCCCTAGGCAGCTCGGTAAATCCCGCAGTTGAGTGAAATGAAGGACGGACGGTTGGTTCGAAAACCGGTCCGGGCCAAAAATTAGCACTTTGGTGCCAGAAAATCCGGCAACGTTCACGATTCGGTGACCGGGGCGGCGCGAAGGTGCGTGATATCACCTGCTGCGACCGCAAAGGTCTCCCCATCTGTTCCCTCGATTTCGATGACGACGCGTCCGGAAGTGTCGACGTCGGTCGCGATACCGAACACCTCCTTGTCGCCCGGCAAAACCGCGCGGACTCGTTTGCCCAGCGTCCCGCAGCGCTGCCGGTATTCGGCAGCCAACACAGATGTATCCCATTTCGACGATTCCCAAGCACGGAATTGCGTCGCCAATTCACGGGCGATTGCGCGAACGAGAGTGTCGCGGTCGACAGTCGATGCTTCTTCGATCAGCAGTGACGTAGCGGTCGGGACGGGCAGCTCCTCAACGCCGAGGCTCACGTTCAGCCCGATCCCCACCACCACCGCGGGATCGGGCGCCGTCCTCGCCACCTCGGCCAGAATGCCGGCGACCTTCTTGTCACCGATGAGAACGTCGTTCGGCCACTTGAGTTCTGCGGGTACTTCGGCCACGTTGCGCAGCGCGTCGACGACCGCGATTCCCGACAGTAGCGGGAGCCAACCCATGTCCGCGAGATTCATTCCGGGCATCGACAGCAGAACCGACATCGAGATCTGCGCTTGCGGCGGACTCACCCACGTGCGCGAATGACGGCCACGGGCACTCGCCTGATATTCGGCGATCAGAACGTGACGGTCGGCATCCGGATCTGCCGCTCGCGCAAGGAGATCCGCGTTCGTCGAACCGGTCTCCTCGACAACGTCGAGGCGGTTCCAGAAAACGCGCGCGTCGTCGTTGTCACTGCGCACCAGTGCGCGTCGTAGGGCATTGCCGTCGAGGGGCGGTCGGTTCAAGTCGGTCCACATAGCCCCAGCCTATGACGACAGCGAGAATGTACTGGTCAGTAGCTTGAGCCTGCAAGACAGCGACAATCGGACCTGCCTTCGAAGCCCCCCACGCACTCTCGTTAAGCTCACGTCCATGACCACTGTCCAAGAGCCGAACGCGCCGGAGGCGGCGGCCGCACCCGATATCCACACGACCGCGGGAAAGCTCGCGGACCTGCGGAATCGCCAAGCCCAGGCGCAGGCACCGAGCGGCGAAGCCGCCATCGACAAGGTGCACGCCAAAGGCAAGCTGACCGCCCGCGAGCGCATCACCGCCCTCCTCGACGAGGGCTCCTTCGTCGAACTCGACGCACTGGCACGGCACCGAAGTGTGAACTTCGGTCTCGCTGACAACCGCCCGGTCGGCGACGGCGTCGTCACCGGTTACGGCACCATCGACGGCCGCGACGTCTGTGTCTTCTCACAGGACGCCACCGTTTTCGGCGGATCGCTCGGCGAAATCTACGGTGAGAAGATCGTCAAGGTCATGGACCTCGCGATCCGCACCGGGCGCCCCCTCGTCGGCATCAACGAAGGTGCAGGCGCGCGCATTCAGGAAGGCGTCGTCTCGCTCGGCCTCTACGGCGAGATCTTCCACCGCAACGTCCAGGCCTCGGGTGTCATCCCCCAGATCTCACTGATCATGGGACCCGCCGCCGGCGGCCACGTCTACTCCCCCGCACTGACCGACTTCGTCGTGATGGTCGACGAGACCTCCCAGATGTTCGTCACCGGCCCCGACGTCATCAAGACGGTCACCGGTGAAGACGTCACGATGGAAGACCTCGGCGGCGCTCGCACCCACATGGTCAAGTCCGGCGTCGCCCACTACGTCGCTTCCGGCGAGCAGGACGCACTCGACTACGTCAAGGACCTGCTCAGCTACCTGCCGTCCAACAACCAGGCAGCAGCTCCCCGCGGCGAGATCACCGACCCCATTGTCGGTTCGATCGAAGACAGCCTGACCGCCGAGGACATCGAACTCGACACCCTCATCCCGGACTCGGCCAACCAGCCGTACGACATGCACGAGGTCATTCGTCGCATCCTCGACGACGACGAGTTCCTCGAGGTCCAGGCCGAGCGCGCGATGAACATCATCGTCGGTTTCGGTCGCGTCGACGGACGCTCGGTCGGCATCGTCGCCAACCAGCCCACCCAGTTCGCGGGCTGCCTCGACATCGACGCCTCGGAGAAGGCCGCTCGCTTCGTGCGTACCTGCGACGCGTTCAACGTCCCGATCATCACCCTCGTCGACGTTCCCGGTTTCCTCCCCGGAACCGAGCAGGAATACAACGGCATCATCCGTCGCGGCGCGAAGCTCCTCTACGCGTACGGCGAGGCAACGGTCGGCAAGATCACGGTCATCACCCGCAAGGCTTACGGCGGAGCGTACGACGTCATGGGCTCCAAGCACATGGGCGCCGATGTGAACCTGGCATGGCCGACCGCTCAGATCGCCGTCATGGGTGCATCCGGAGCAGTCGGATTCGTCTACCGCAAGCAGCTTCTCGAAGCCGCGAAGAACGGCGAAGACGTCGATGCACTGCGCCTCAAGCTGCAGAACGAGTACGAGGACACACTCGTCAACCCGTACGTCGCCGCTGAGCGCGGATACGTCGACGCTGTCATTCCTCCGTCGCACACCCGCGGACAAATCGTTTCCGCATTGCGACTGCTAGAGCGCAAGGCCGTTTCCCTTCCGCCCAAGAAGCATGGGAACATTCCCCTATGACCGCAACCACCGAGGACATTCTCAGCGAAGATGTCGCACTGGCGGAGACCGCACCGACCAACGGTGCGGTCGTCGAGGGAACCGCGACGGATGCTTCGCTCACGGAGCTGACCGAGACGTCGACCTCCGACGCGTCGGTCATCAAGATCGTCAAGGGTTCGCCCACGGACGTCGAGATCGCGGCACTGGTCAGCGTGCTTGCTGCGGCTGCCGGCAGCGGTCAAGCTCCCGAGTCGAACGTTCCCGCGGAGACCTGGGGCGATCCGACTCAGTTCCACCGCACGCGTGCGCCGTTCTCGCCGTACGCGTACCTGAACCCCGCGATCCGTCGCAGCTGACGATCACTCTGCTGACGTGACTCAACTGGTTCTAGCTTCAGCGTCCCCGGCTCGCCTCGCAGTTCTGCGGGCGGCCGGGGTTTCGCCGCTTGTGCGTGTCTCCGGCGTCGACGAGGACAAGATCGCCGACAACCTCGGACCCGACGCCGCCCCCGAAAAAGTCGTGACGGTGCTGGCGGAGGCCAAGGCCGCCGAAATCGTCCCCGGCCTCGCCGCCGACAATCTCACCGACGTAGTCGTTGTCGGGTGCGATTCGATGCTCCTGATCGACGGGCAACTTCAAGGCAAGCCGGGCAGCGTCGATATCGCCCGAAAGAGATGGGCCGCAATGGCCGGACGCAGCGCCACTCTCTTGACCGGGCACTGTGTCCTACGCGTCGCCGACGGCCGCATCGTCCGCATGGCCTCGGATCACAGCGCAACAGTGGTTCATTTCGCGCAACCGTCCACCGAGGATCTCGAGGCATACCTGGCAACGGGCGAGCCGCTCCAAGTCGCCGGAGCATTCACGCTCGACAGTCTCGGCGGCTGGTTCGTGGAGAGGATCGAGGGTGATCCCTCGAGTGTCATCGGTATCGGATTACCTTTGGTACGAACACTTCTCGAGCGTGTCGGGGTTTCCGTCTCGGATCTCTGGCGCACGCAGAGCATCTTCTGACGCGTTTTCTCCAAGCACGTTTTCTCCAAGCACCACTGACCAGCCCCGCATCGGGTCCATGCCGATGCGAAGCTGGTCGTTTTTGTTGTCACCGAAAAGGTTTGACCCTTCAGGTTTTGAAGGTGGTGTTCGCCGGCCTCGGTTGCTGTCCGGGGTCGATCGAGGGCGGCGGAATGAACCAGGGTTTGTTGTCGACACCGATCCGAATCGCCCACTTCCCGACGAACCCGGATTTCCGGTGCATCAACCGGTGGTGCGAACGGCACAGCAGGACCAGATTGTTCATCACCGTCGGGCCACCGTTCGCCCAGTGCCGGATATGGTGCGCATCGGTCCACGCCGGTACACATGTGCAACCCGGGAACGCACAGCCTCTGTCTCGGGCAATCAACGCCACTCGCTGTTCGGCGGTCACCAACCTCTTCCCTGGTTTCGCATCGAGCGGCGCGCCGTGATCGTCGAGCAGAACGGTCGACAGGAAACAATCACACCCGAGAAGCCTGGTCTGCGACACCGACAGCGGTCCCAGCCAGGGCATGTGCCCGACATCAAGATCGGACAGCTCCAGTGAGCCGTCATCACCCGAATCCGAAGACTGTGCGGCACAATCCCGATGCTCAGCCAAATCACGAGCATTGATGTGAACATTCACATGCGGACGCTGACCACCATCGGTACCAGTCTTGGCGCAATCGAGATAACGCCGGATCAGTTCGGTGAACCCATCCGCAGTCCGCTTCGCCGCCGACCGAGAATCCGGCGTCCCGTCCGGTGCCGGGGTCAGCATCGTCAGATTCGACAACGCCGACAACAACATTTCCCCGGTGAGGGCATCGAAATCACCACGCACCACCACCCGACCATTGAGCGTCGAAGCAATCCGCAACTCATTGAGATCGACATCCTCGGCGGGCGGAATCTCATCCGATTCGAACAACCGCTCCAACGTCGCGATCACGTTCCGCACCTTCGTCGTCGTCGCCTCCACACCCGACGCAGCAGCGAGCAACAAATCGATGCACTTCGGGAGCGCCTCCTCCGGCATCCCCTTCGGTGGTGATTCACAGAACGCCACGATCAACACGGCATGATCGAAGGAGCAATCCCCGCCATCGAACCGAGCCGCCACCGCCGGAAACGGCCGCAAAGCCGCACCCAACGCGGCGATCTTCTTCCCGTCCCGAACCTGCAACATCGTGTTAGCCGCCAACCACGCACCCACCCCGCGACTGGCGATCACCTGATCATCCGGGCGCATCGAGAGTTCGTCGACCACTGCCACCCGCACAGCCTCGAGACGAAGAATCTCCGCGCTCGCCGACACCGCAGCCGCACGTAACTCAGCAGCAGACAACTGCCACAGACGTCCACGTAACCCCACCGCAGAACCAGACACCACATCCGACAACAAGACACTCATTGAATCCCCCGATCCCCTGCATACAGGGTAATCGAACACCCGTTCGAGTCAAGGGCAATTTTCAGACCGGCGAATTGACCCGCGGCAGAGCAGTCGACGCCAATCCGATACCGAGCGCAATTGCTGCGATGATCGCGAGCACACGGCGCTGCGCTTGGAGAAATGCTTCGCCGGCCGCCGCGCGAGTCGATGCGTACGCGGCATCAACTGCCACCTGAACGGATTGACCCCCGGCACCGGCGGAGCCGTCCCGGCGACATTCCGGCGCCACCTCCATCGGTGTTCCGGATGCCAATTGGCTTGTTGCGCAATCGACAAAGGCCTTTTCGGCGATGTCGATCAGGCCGGGACCAACGCCGGCAGCTTCAAGGTTCGCAACGTACTCGGGCCGCTCCCCCTGCACTGCTTGCGGAGCTTGCCCCGCGACGAGCGAGAAGAACACCACTCCGATCAAGGCCAGTCCGATGGAGCTGCCAACCTGCTGAACGGTAGGAAGCAGTCCCGACACCGAACCCGCGTGCGCGGGTTCGACCGTCGCAAGGATCGCGGTTTGCAGTGGTGCCACGAACAGTCCGAGACCTGCGCCCCCGAGAAGCAGCGGACCGGCGAGCGCGAGCCAGCGTGGATCGGTTCCTTCGCGTTCGAGGATGATCGACAGCGCGATCAGCGAGCCGGCAAAGACGACCATCCCCAGGATCAGAACACGGTTTCCGAGCATCCGGTACACCGCCGATGAGAGAACCGCCGCCACGCCCATTCCGACGGCCCACGGCAGCGTCATGACGCCCGCTCGCAATGCGGAGAACCCGAAGCCGAACTGAAGGGTGAGACTGATGGTGAAGATCAAGGAAGTCAGGGTTCCGAAGAAAACGAACGCAAGAACCGCGCCGATTGTGAAGGCTCGGTCGCGGAAAAGCTCGAGACGAAGGACCGGATCGCCGCCTCGTTTCGCCAAACGCGATTCGTAGAGCACAAACGCCACTGCCACCGGCGCCGACATCGCGAGCATTACGACAAGACCTGTGGGCCATCCGCGCGCCCTTCCCTCGGCCAGGGGAAGGATCAGCAGGAACAGCGCCAGTGATGACAGTGCGGCGCCGATGAGGTCCAGTGAGCGCACATGCTCAGCGCGAGCATCGACGAGATGGAAATATCCGAGAATCAAGGCGGCGATGCCGATCGGGATGTTGACGAAGAAGATCAGGCGCCAGCCCCAGTCGAACAGATTCCACTCGATCAGCAGCCCACCGATCAGAGGCCCACTGACTGTTGCGAGCCCGATGGTCGCACCGTAGATCCCGAAGACTCGCGGATGCCTGGCCTTCGGAAACAGACCCGAGATGATGGCAAACGTCTGGGCTGACATCGAACCGGCCGCCAATCCTTGCAGACCCCGGAAGACGATCAACATCGTCGCGCTCTGCGCGAGCCCGCACAGCAACGAGGCAACCACGAATATGGACAGGGCGGTCAGAAAAACAACTCTACGGCCGAACAGGTCCCCCAGCCGCGCTGCAGTGATCAACGAACACGCGAAAGCCAGGATGTACACGCTGACCATGAGCAACTGCGCCGATACGCCTGCTTGAAGATCGACGGCGATACTCGGAAGCGCGACGTTGACGATGGTCGCGTCGAGCAATTGCATGAATGCCGCCGCCAGACTCGTCGCCAACCCGAGCCAGGGCGTCAGAGAACCAGCTCGCCGCCCGCCCTTGTGGTCGGCGCCGACAGCGTCACCTAAAGGGTCCGGAAGCACCGAATGATCCTAATCGAACACAACGCTTCTAGAACCTGTTCTTGTTTAGATTGTAGTATTTCGGACAATTCAGTCCCCCAGATGGGATAGTTCGTCGTCTGCCCATTTTCAGAGCAGGCTTCTCGACGACACACGCAGGAGTTCTACTCGATGGATCTGAACTTGATCACCCATTGGCACCCGCTTCCTGGGCGGGTAATCGAATGGGGCGTCACGCATGCTTCCGCTCAACGAGCCGCCGAAGCCGAGATCGACCGAGAACTACCCCCGACCACGATGCAGGATCGCCACCTGCGACGCGCCCGCGTCACCGCAGAGAAGGGCGATCCGCAGTCTCCGTGGATCGGTATCGCCTTCGATTTCGCAGGAACACTGGACCGCGACGCCATGACGCGAGCACTTCAGCGCTACATCCGTCGCCACGACACGCTGCACAGCTGGTTCTCGTTCGACGAAGCAACCACCGACGCTGCGGACACCTCGTTCGAGGTCCGTCGACACGTGGTGCCGGTCGAAAGCATCGAACTCGAGTACCGCGTCGGCGACGACGTCTCCGAATCCGAGGCGATCCGCGCACTCGTCGCGACCAAGTTCGCCACCGAAACCAGCGCGCTGCAGTGGCCGGCCTTCGTTTTCGGCGCCGTCGAGCACCACCATGCCGACCTCGAAGCCGATCCGAGCTTCACCCTGTTCCATGCAGTCGACCACGCCCATTCGGACATGAACTCGATGGTGTTGATGTACGCGGAATTGCGTCAGCTCTACGCCGCGGAAACGACCGGATCACATCCCGAACTGGGCCCCGCGGGAAGTTACGCGCAGTTCGGTCGCGTCGAGCGCGCACGGACAACCGAGCTGACGATGCAGTCACCCGAAGTGCACCAGTGGCTCGGTTACCTCATGCGCAGCGGCGGCTCGTTCCCCGGATTTCCGCTCCCGCTCGGGGCCGAAGACGCGCCCAAACCGGCTATCGGTTCACGCTTCGACCTGGCCGACGACATCGAGTGCGAGAAGTTCGGTGCGGTTTGTAAAGCCAACGGCGCCAACTTCATCGGCGGAATGTTCACCGCGCTCGCGATTGCGGAATTCGAACTCGCCGGACGCGACAAGTACATCGCCCTCTCGCCGGTCAGCACACGAACCGAGGCCGACTCGTTTGCGCAGGGCTGGTACATCAACCTGATCCCGGTCGGCATCGACGTCGACGACAAGCGACGCTTCACCGAGTTGGCAAAGCTCGGGCAGCAGGGGTACCACGACGGCAAGGCACTCCTCGATGTCTCTGTGCAGCAGGTCATCGATCTGGTTCTGTCGAGCTTGGCCGAGTCGGATTCCGCACCCGGCGGACTGTCGAAGACGCTCACCCCGCCGCCGATCGTCTCGTACATCGACGGCCGACGCATGCCGGATCCATACAGTTACGCCGAGACGAAGGCAACGGGAATCGTCGGCGGCAAAGAGACTCAGATCGCGTCGATGTGGATCAACCGGATGCACACCGGAACCTGGATCGCCGTGTCTCACCCCGACACCCCCATTGCCCACGAATCGGCCACCCGCTTCGCCGAGCATGTCTCGAAGATCATCAAAACTGTTGCAGCTCAAGGCGACTACTCGTTCGTGGCACCAGAGGGAGTGGCCTGATGCATGTCACCTCGATCGATCGATACGGACTCGACCCCGGAATCGTCACCGAATGGTCGCTTCAGCCCGCGGACGGCGCCGTCACCGAGTCGGAAGTACCACCGTCGTACAACCAGCATTTTCACCTCGAGACTGCGCGAACACACGGCATGGGCCGGAGTGTGTGGATGGCAGCCGCATTCGACCTTCCCGGAGAACTGAATCGGCCTGCACTCGATCTCGCGCTGCGCCTGTTCATCAGTCGCCATGACACTCTGCACACAGGATTCGAGGTGGGCGAGTTCACCACCACCCGAATGGGACTCGATCCAGACGGCACACACATCGAGACTTCGGAACCTCTGAAATTCGATTCGACCGAAGACCTCCGAGCGCATCTCAAGAAGCGATTCACGACGGTATGCGATCCACTGACCTTCCCTGCATACACGTTTGCCACGGTCGAACGCGAAGAGCATTACACGGTCCTGAGCGCGTTCGATCACACACTCGTCGACGGCTACTCGTTGGTCATTGCTCTCGGGGAACTGCGACAGATCTACGAGGGACTGATCGCCCTACCCGATCTGACCGACCACGAGGCCGTCGACGCAGTGATGAGCCGACTGGGTGACCCGGGAAGTTTCGTGCGGTACTGCGAACTGGAGGCAGACGCTCTGCTTCCCGTCGACAACGACCCTCGAATCCGAGAGTGGGCAAGGTTCTACGAGATCTGCGGTGGCACATCACCGAGTTTCCCCTTGGATCTCGGCGTCGAGGGCGGAAAGCCCGCGCCGCAGGGCGCCGATGTGCGCGTGCTGCTCGACGAGGAGTTGACGGCGACGTTCGACGAGATCTGCCTATCCGCCGGCGGTAGCGTGTTCACCGGAATCCTCACTGCGATGGGACTTTCCGTCCACTCGTACACCGGGCAGTCGACGCTTCCGCTGCAATTTCCGCTTCACATTCGCAAAGATCCGCGGTGGGCCGACGCGATCGGCTGGCTCACCACCAGCGCGCCGATCACGGTCCAGATCACTCCCGACGCGGATTTCGGTGCATCCCTTGCACATACGCACGCGTCGTTCCGAGTTGCGTTGACGCTCGAGGGCGTCACCATGGCCCAGGTTCGAGATGCTTTGGGCGACAAGATTCGACGCACACGCACCGACGTCTTCATGGTGTCGTACATCGATTACCGCAAACTACCCGGCACAGACGATCATGATCTCCTCAACGCCCATCACATCAGCAATGTGACGGTCGCCGACGATGCCCAGTTCTGGATTTCGCGAACGAACCGTGGTCTCTCGCTGCGTTCACGCTTTCCCGATACCGAGACGGCAAACGAAACCATGGTGAATTTCCTCACCGAACTCGACCGGATTCTGAGAGAAGTCTGCGCCCGGGGCGTGACGCCGATCGGAAGTGTCACCGAACAATTGAGAGATTCGAGCGTCGGAGCAGGAACACCGAGGATTTAGGGTCGGCAACGGGCACGAGCAGGCAGAACCTGCTTCCGGGCGTCTCACCTTGCGCACAGCGCATAGAATCGATCAAGTCCGTGTTCGAACCGAACGATTCGTCTTCAGGAGTACGCCCGTGCCCGTTGCCCCCGATCCCTCAACCGCGTTTGCCGAGTTCGCGCATCCCGACCGGTTGGTCTCGACGGAATGGCTCTCGGCGAATCTCGGTGCGCCGGGCCTCAAGGTTGTCGAATCCGACGAAGACGTGTTGTTGTACGACGTCGGCCACATCCCCGGAGCCGTGAAGATCGACTGGCATCTCGACCTCAACGATCCGGTCACCCGCGACTACATCGACGGTGCGAAGTTCGCAGAGTTGATGAACCGCAAGGGCATCGGCCGCGACGACACCGTGGTCATCTACGGCGACAAGAGCAACTGGTGGGCGGCCTACGCACTGTGGGTCTTCACTCTTTTCGGCCACGAGGACGTCCGTCTTCTCGACGGTGGCCGCGATGCGTGGATCGCCGAGAACCGCGACACCGCTTTCGACGTTCCCGACATCACGTCAACGGATTACCCGGTCGTCGAGCGCAACGACGCTCCCATCCGCGCATTCAAGGACGACGTTCTCGCGCACTTGGGCGACGGGCCGCTCATCGACGTGCGATCTCCGCAGGAGTACACCGGCGAGCGCACCCACATGCCCGACTACCCCGAAGAGGGTGCGTTGCGTGGTGGACACATTCCCAGCGCGCTCAGCATCCCGTGGGCGAAGGCAGCGGCACCGGACAGCCGCTTCCGCACCCGTACCGAACTCGGCGAGATCTACGGCGACCTGTCGGCCGACGACAACATCGTCGCGTACTGCCGCATCGGTGAGCGTTCCAGTCACACCTGGTTCGTGTTGACTCATCTTCTCGGTTACCCGAACGTTCGTAACTACGACGGTTCATGGACCGAGTGGGGCAATGCCGTGCGCGTCCCGATCGTCCAGGGCGAAGAGCCCGGAGCCGTTCCTTCCTCCGTATCGGCGTCATGAGCGCTCTTCCTTCGGCTCTGGCCGAGATCGTCGACGACTTCGCGGCCGTCGGCGCCTCGGACAAGCTCACCCTTCTTCTCGAGTTCAGCCGAGAGCTGCCGCCGTTGCCGGCGGAGCTCGAGCAGAGCGCGATGGAGCCGGTCCCCGAATGTCAGTCGCCGCTCTTCCTCTCGGTCGACGATTCGGATCGCGACAACGTCCGTCTGTACTTCAGCGCTCCCCCCGAGGCTCCCACGACGCGTGGTTTCGCATCGATCCTCGCGCAGGGGCTCGACGGCCACAGCGCCGACGAGATCCTCGGTGTACCCGACGACTTCTATTCGGCGCTCGGTCTCGCAGAAGCCGTGAGCCCGCTCCGTCTGCGCGGAATGTCGGCCATGCTCGCGCGCATCAAGCGGCACTTGCGGGGCTGAAAACATGGAGTTCACCGAACTGGCCGACTATGCGATTCCGGCCGGCGCACTCGTCGAATGGTTGCCGTGCGCAACCGGGCCCTGGGTTCCGGATCCGCGGCCCGTCTCCTACATTCACGAGGCACATCTCAACCGTTCCGCTGCAGGCGCAGGCGACAAGTCTTGGCTGGGAACAGCTTTCGAGATTTCCGGCCCGCTCGACGTCGATGCGTTCCGAGTCGCTCTCGGCCGGTGGATCGACCGTCACGAAGTTCTGCGCTCGCATACCGTCCTCGAGCCCTCGAGCGGCGAGATCACCCGGCACACGGTCCCGCTCGGCGGAATCGACATCGGGGTCGTCAGCCACGGCTACGACGCGTCCAGCCAGGACAACTTCGACCACCTTCACCGCCTGTTCGACGATTACGCGTCCCCGCACAGTTGGCCGTCGTACGTCTTCGCGACGTTGACGCCCCGCGGTGGCGACGGTCCGTTCACCGTGTTCTTCGCGGCGGACCACTCGATCATCGACGGGTTCTCGATCGTGCTGGTCGCTCACGAGATCGCAGCTCTGTACCGCGAGGCCTCGACCGGTAGTGCTGCAAATCTGTTTCCGGTGGGCAGCTACGTCGATTTCGGTGCCGTCGAACGCGAGCAGATGGCCGACATGGAAGCCGAGAAGGCTGCGGTCGAGATCTGGCGAAAGGCTCTCGGCACGGACGGTCTACCCCAGTTCCCGCTACCGATCGGTGACCGTGGAACCGATTCTCAGAACGGCCTGTCGACCTGGCTGCTCGACGCCGACCAGTCCAAGGCCTTCAGTTCGACGTGTGCAGCCACCGGCGTGGGGTACTTCGCCGGACTTCTCGGCGGACTTGCCGCTGTAGGTCGCGAAGTCGCCGGATCCGATCGATTCGAGGTCGTGACGCCGGTTCACACCCGCAGCGCTCAGGAGTGGGCGGGTGCGCTCGGCTGGTTCGTCGGACTGTGCCCGGTCGAGTTCGCCGTTGGATCGGACTGTTCGTTCGGCGACCTCGCGACACGCGCCGCCGAATCCATCGCTTCGGTCAAGCCTGCCGCAGCTGTCCCGTTCGATCGGATCGGTGAGCACCTCGAAACCCCGATCCGACCGCGATTCGTCGTGTCCTACATGGACGTTCGCTTCGTGCCCGAAGCCGCACAGTGGCCCGAATGGAACGCCAGAGCACTTCGAAGCAAGGCATATACGCACGACGTCTACATCTGGATCAACCGCACACCCCAGGGACTCAACCTCGCGGTCAGGTACCCAGGCAACGAGACGGCGAACGCCGCGGTTCACGCCTACGTGGCCGCACTGCGCCGGACCATCGAAGAAATCGTCACCGAACCGGACGCCGCCGCCTCCGACAGCTACTCATCGGTAGTTTTCGAAACCGTTTCCTAAGCCGGAGTGGGCTTTAGCGATCCGGTTACAACCAGCGCCGAAGCGATGCATACACTCCGAAGTGATGCCAATCCCCCGATGGTGAAATCCCAGAGGAATACACCGCGGAGACAGACTATGCGAACCACAGGAGGCTCAGTGCCCAGTCATGCCAGCGCGCACATTACGAAGGTGCTTGTCGCGAACCGCGGTGAAATCGCGGTACGGGTCATCCGGGCGGCCAAGGATGCCGGCTACGGCAGCGTTGCCGTTTACGCCGAGCCCGATGCAGACGCGCAGTTCGTGAAGCTCGCAGACGAGGCATTTGCCCTCGGTGGACAGACGTCCGCCGAGTCCTACCTCGTGTTCGACAAGATCCTCGACGCAGCCAAGAAGTCCGGCGCCGACGCCATCCACCCCGGCTACGGTTTCCTCTCCGAGAACGCCGACTTCGCCCAGGCCGTCATCGACGCGAACCTCATCTGGATCGGTCCGTCACCGCAGTCCATCCGCGACCTCGGCGACAAGGTCACAGCACGCCATATCGCAGAACGCGCGAAGGCGCCGATGGCAGCCGGCACCAAGGATCCCGTCAAGGGCGCCGACGAGGTCGTCGCATTCGCCAAGGAATACGGCGTCCCGGTTGCGATCAAGGCTGCCTTCGGTGGCGGTGGACGCGGCATGAAGGTCGCCCAGACCATCGAGGAAATCCCCGAGCTGTTCGAGTCGGCCACCCGCGAGGCCATCGCAGCCTTCGGTCGCGGCGAGTGCTTCGTCGAGCAGTACCTGGACAAGGCCCGCCACGTCGAGGCTCAGGTCATCGCCGACCAGCACGGCAACGTCGTCGTCGCCGGTACCCGCGACTGCTCGCTGCAGCGTCGCTTCCAGAAGCTCGTCGAAGAGGCTCCCGCTCCCTTCCTGACGGACGACCAGCGTGCACGCATCCACGCATCCGCCAAGGCCATCTGCAAGGAAGCCGGCTACTACGGCGCCGGAACGGTCGAGTACCTGGTTCAGGGCGACACCATCTCCTTCCTCGAGGTCAACACCCGCCTGCAGGTCGAGCACCCCGTCACGGAAGAGACCGCGGGCATCGACCTCGTGCGTCAGCAGTTCCTCATCGCCAACGGCGAAGAACTCTCCATCAAGGAAGATCCCACCCCGCGTGGACACTCCTTCGAGTTCCGCATCAACGGCGAAGACGCCGGCCGCGGCTTCATGCCTGCCCCCGGCCCGGTCTCCGTCTACCGTGAGCCCACGGGCCCCGGCGTTCGCGTCGATTCCGGTGTCGTTGCCGGCGATGTCATCGGCGGACAGTTCGACTCCATGCTCGCCAAGCTCATCGTCACCGGCGCCACCCGCGAAGAAGCCCTCCAGCGGGCATCGCGCGCTCTGGCCGAGTTCGAGATCGACGGCCTCGCGACCGTTCTCCCGTTCCACCGCCACATCGTCGAGAACCCGGCGTTCATCGGTGACGGCGAGAAGTTCGACATCTACACCAAGTGGATCGAAACCGACTGGGTCAACCCCATCGAGCCGTACGCAGGCGCCGGTGCTCCCGTAGACGACGAGGACGAGGCTCTGCCGCGTCAGAACGTCGTCGTCGAGGTCGGTGGACGTCGCGTCGAGGTTTCCCTCCCGGGCCAGTTCTCGCTCGGCAACGGCGGCGGCGCTGCCTCCGGTGCGATCCGCAAGAAGCCGAAGGCGCGCAAGCGCGGCGGCGCCGGCGGAGGTGCAGCATCGGGTGACGCTGTCACGGCTCCGATGCAGGGCACCGTCGTCAAGGTTGCAGTGACCGAAGGCCAGGAAGTCGCAGAAGGCGATCTGATCGCCGTTCTCGAAGCCATGAAGATGGAAAACCCCGTCAACGCGCACAAGGCCGGTGTCGTCACCGGACTCTCCGTCGAGCCGGGTGCAGCAATCACGCAGGGAACGGTTCTCGCAGAACTGAAGTAGGGCCTCCGGCCCCGTGCGCCTTTCCGGTAGTCCCCACTACCGGAAAGGCGCACAGTCGTTTGAGTAGGCTGTAACGATGGCTGACGTCCCCGACATTCGCATCGGCACTGCAGAACGCGAGCAGGCACTCGATCTCCTGAGCGAGCACTTCGCCGCAGGCCGCCTCACCGTCACCGAGTTCGACGAGAGAAGCGGAATCGTCAGTGCCGCAACAACTCGCAGTGAACTCGTTCCGGTGTTCGCCGATCTTCCGGGCAACTACCAAGCCCCCGGCACCGCTCCCCTGTCGATGGTGACGCCTCCCGACGCACCGGCGGAGCGAGGCTTCAACCCCGACTGGTCCGGTCGCGTCATGGCCGTCGTCCCGATTCTCGCGGTGATCCTGTTCTTCGTCACCGGCACCTGGTTGTGGTTCCTCGCGATTCCCCTGGCCGGTGCACTGCTGTTCGGTACCGACCGGGAACGCAAAGCCAAGCGCCGCCGCGAGCGGGACTCCGACTGATGGAGCCGATCGAGATCAACGCAGGCGGCTGGTATCTACGCGCACTACGCGCAGACGAGCGTGTGGACGACCGCCCCGCCCTTGCCGATGGTGGTATCACCGACCCCGATTACGTGAGTCAGCGAAGCGCTCAGTGGCACGAAAACAGCGTCTACTCCTGGGCAGTGTGCCAACCCAACACCGGTGAGCTTCTCGCCGAGGTCGTTCTGACGCCTCTCGACTCCACCGCCCTGCTCACCGGCTGGGCCCGCGACGGGCACACCGAGGCGCTCACGACGGCCGCCGACGCCGTCACCAGATTCGCCGAAGGTGCACTCGGACTCGTCGTCGTCGAGGGGCAGACGAATTGAAGAACAACCGATACTGGCCGTTGGCGATCGCCGTGGTCATTGCCCTGATCATGCTCTTCTCCCCGGGTTCCACCGTGCCCTCGAGCCCGGAGAACACCGACAAGATCACTCACACGCTGATGTTCGCGGTATTGGCGATCACCTCGTTGCACGCGCGGATCCCGGTGTGGCTCACGGCTGTGTGGTTGTTGATCTTTGCCGCGACGTCCGAGGTTCTTCAAGCAGCGCTGCCCATTTCGCGTTCCGGTTCGATCTGGGACGGCAGCGCCGACCTGCTCGGCATCGCCATCGGGATCGGTATCGTCAGCCTCTTGACGAGGCGACGAACTTCCCGCCGAGACGAGCCGAGCAGGTCCTGATCAGCTGAGCAGGTTGCTCCGCAATTGGTCCTGGGTCGACGCGTCGATCTTCAAGCCGTCGGTGAAGTAGGCCTCGATGGATCCGTGTACCTGCGCGAGCTCTGCCATCGACGCCTCCAGGTACTCGCGCCTGACACCGAGGACACCCTCGAGCAGGGTCGGGTCGATCCCCTTGGCCTCGAATCGCTCGAGGAGCGGCGCGAACATCGGCAACAAAATCTTGTTGGTTTCGAGGTAGTCCGCGAAGACCGCGTCCTCGGAGGCACCCAGGAACAGCAGTAACGCGGCCGCTGCCCAACCCGTGCGATCCTTGCCCGTGGTGCAGTGAATGAGTGCCGGCGAGCTGGGCGGCTGCGCCAAGTCGACGAACAGTTGCCGGTACGACGCGACCGCACTCGGCAAGGTCACGAAATCGCGGTAACTTCCCTGAAAGTACTCGAGCGCCTGGCCGCTGCCCAACGCTTCGGCAGCAAACGCCGGGTCGGCGATCATCTGCTGCATCTGAGCCGGAATGGCGCGATACTGCTTGTCCGCCAATACGTCCAGGCCGATTTCTCGGATACCGTCCGGCGTCAGATCTGGTGCCGTCTCGCGTTCGGATTCGGTGCGCAGATCGTAGATCGTGACGATGCCCAGATCGGCGAGGGTCTGTGCGCCGTCCGCACTGAGCGATGCCAGATCGGTGGAACGAAACACGCTCCCGGTGCGGACGGTGCCACCGAAGCTCGATTCGGGGCCACCGATGTCTCGGAGGTTCGCCAGGGACGGTACGACGGAAGACAGCTTCGGAGTATCGGTCATACCTGAGAATGTATCGGTCGCCGAGAAACCGTGATCGGGGAAGAGCAGCCGGAGAAATAAGATCGAGACACATCATCTCCCGTAATTGCTGCGCTACAGATCCGTAACATGCTCAAGTAATCCTGTGGACATGCCTACAACGAATTCCAGTGGTCTCGGAGCCTTCGATGCGCTCGGTGACCACCAGGCAGTCGCGGCGCTGCTCGAGTGTTGCCATTCCGCCGTGTGGGCACAGGAAATCGCCTCGTCTCGCCCGTTCGCCGATCTGGAAGCTCTGTTCGACAAAGCAGATGCGGTGCTGGCCGAGCTTCCCGAGTCCGAGATCGACGACGCTCTCTCCGGCCACCCACGAATCGGTGAGCGAAGCGAGAGCGCGGCCTCTACCCGTGAACAGTCGGGAGTCTCGTCGGCGACAGAAGACGTACTCGCGGAACTTCGACGGAAGAACGCCGAGTACGAAGAGACATTCGGCCATGTTTACCTGGTCTGCGCGTCGGGGAAATCTGGAACGGAGCTCCTCGACATCCTTCGAGGTCGTCTCCGAAACGACCCGGCGACCGAGCGTTCCGTGCTTCGAACCGAATTGGCCGCCATCAATCGGATCAGACTCGCCCGTCTGATCGATGCACTCGCCGGAGGCACAGCATGAGCAAGACCCTCAGCACGCACGTTCTCGACGCGACGACGGGCAACCCCGCGGCGGGGATTCGCGTCGAACTTCGTGATCGAGACGGCGCCTCCGTCACCACTGCGGAGACCGACTCCGACGGCCGCATCCCCGAACTTGCTCCCGGTGGCCTGACCGCCGGTCACTACACCCTGACTTTCGACACCGGAACGTATTTCGAGACCAACGGACAAGAAAACTTCTACCCGGAAGTGACAGTGACCTTCCGGGTGGACGACACGGCACGGGGCTATCACGTCCCACTGTTGCTGTCTCCCTTTGCTTATTCCACCTATCGCGGGAGCTGAACACGTGACTACCGAAAACATCACGACCGGCAACATCACAACCGGCAGTACGAACACCGAACGGTTGAGCGGATCGATCGAACTATCGGGTCACCAGTACGGCAAAGCGGAAAATCGAGTAGTCCGAATCTATCGAGACACCCCCCGTCACGAAATTCACGACATCAACGTCTCCACCTGCCTGCGTGGAGATTTCGCCGACGCGTACCTCACCGGTGATCAATCGAAGGTTCTGCCGACCGACACGCAGAAACAAACGGCCTACTCCTACGCCAAGGAAAAGGGTCTGATCTCGATCGAGACGTACGGACTCGAACTCGCCCGTCATTTCGTCGACGACATCGAACCGGTCAGTGGCGCGCGGATCGAGATCGAGGAATACGCCTGGGAGCGTGCGATTGTCGACGGCAGCGAACACGACTACACCTGGATTCGGAAGGGTCAGGAAGTTCGGACGGCGTCGATCACCATCTCCGATACCGGGACATGGGTGATCGGCGGCTTGAAGGACCTGGTGATCCTCAAATCGACAGGTAGTGAGTTCTCGGGTTTTCTCGAAGATCCGTACACCGTTCTCGAGCCGACCGACGACCGCGTCATGGCGACGACGTTGGTCGCCCAGTGGCGATTCGTCACCACCGACGTCGACTGGGAATCGGTCTACGCGGGAATCAAGGCACAGATCGTCAAGCAGTTCGCACAGGTACATTCACTTGCCCTGCAGCAGACGCTCTTCCACATCGGCAAGGCAATCCTCGAGGAATTCCCGATCATCGCGGAGGTTCGACTGTCGGCACCCAACAAGCATCATTTCGAATATGCACTCGGCCGCTTCGGAGTGGAGAACGACAACGAGGTGTTCCACGCTGCGGATCGTCCGTACGGCCTGATCCAAGCTGCGGTCAGCCGATCCGACGCACCAGACGCGGGACCGTCGTGGACCACCTACGCCGGTTGGTTGTCGTGACCGAATCAGCTCTCGGGGCAACACTCGTCGTGGCGGGCGCTCATGTGGTCACGATGGACGGCGACCGCTCCGAGTACTCCGACGGCTATGTGGTGATCTCGGGCAACAAGATCGTCGACGTCGGCGCCGGAACGCCACCCGAATACCCGGGTGCGCAAGTGATCGACGGGAGTGGTTGCCTGATCACGCCGGGTCTGGTCAACACACATCATCATCTCTACCAATGGATCACCCGAGGCCTGGCCGCGGACTCGACGCTTTTCGAGTGGCTGACCACCCTGTACCCCGTCTGGGCAGGTATCGACGCCGACGCCGTCCACGTGGCGGCCACCGGCGGCCTCACGTGGTTGGCGAAAACCGGATGTACGACCACCACCGACCACCACTACGTCGTTCCCCGCGACGCCGGCGACGTTTTCGAGGCCGAGATCACCGCTGCTGCGCAGGTCGGCCTTCGATTCCACCCGTGTCGTGGGTCGATGGATCTCGGCCAGAGTTCCGGCGGCCTGCCACCGGATCACGTCGTGGAAAAACTCGATGACATCCTGACCGGCACGCAGTCGGTGATCGACCGTTGGCACGACCCGAATCCCGGATCGATGCTGCAGATCGCGGTAGCTCCCTGCTCACCCTTCTCGGTGACGGAGGCATTGCTCCGCGAGTCCGCGACGCTGGCCCGCGAAAACGGCGTGCGTATGCACACGCATCTGGCCGAGACACTGGACGAGGAGAGATTCTGCCGCGAGCATTTCGGTTGCACGCCGGTCGAATACATGGAACGAGTCGGCTGGGTGGGCCCGGACGTCTGGTACGCCCACGCAGTCCATCTCGACGACGCCGGTATCGAGACGATGGCGCGAACCGGAACTGCGGCGGCGCACTGCCCGACCTCCAACGCGCGCCTGGGAGCCGGTATCGCCCGTGCCGCCGATTTGGTGAACGGCGGGGTCACCGTGGGGCTCGGCGTGGACGGCGCGGCGAGCAATGAAGCTTGCAGCCTGATCGAGGAGTCTCGTCATGCACTTCTGTTTGCTCGCGCGAAGGGCGGACCGCAGACGATGACGGTGCGAAAAGCCTTGGAATTGGGAACGATCGGCGGCGCACGAGTTCTGGGCCGCGAGGGCGAAATCGGATCGATCGAGGTCGGAAAACTTGCCGACCTGGCGGTGTGGAAACTCGACACCGTCGCGCATGCCGGCATCACCGATCCGGTGGCGGCGCTCGTACTCGGCTCGACTCCCCCGCTGAAGTTACTGCTCGTCAACGGACGAATCGTAGTTGCCGACGGACGAGTCACCACCGTCGACGAGGACGTCGTGGCCTCGGATGTCGCACGCGCACACCGCGATCTACTCGGAAAGGCTTGAGGTCGCGATGGACCTGCACAGCGTCGACGAAGTTCTGGTGCCGCGGACCCGCGCCGAACTCCCCTGTGCCTCACCCGGCATCGGGTTCATCGGTGGCGGCACCTGGCTGTACTCGGAACCGCAGCCGCACCTGACCACCCTTGTCGACCTTGCGGGCTTCGACTGGGAAGCTGTGGCGGTCGGCGATCTCGGTCTCGAGATCGCGGCCACCTGCACCATCGAGGAACTGTGCCGCGCCGAACTTCCCGCATCCTGGCGCGCCGCAGCGCTGTTCCAACACTGCGCTGACGCACTACTCGCATCGTGGAAGGTGTTGCGATACGCGACAGTCGGCGGCAACATCGCGCTCTCCTTCCCGGCCGGAGCGATGACGACTCTGTGTACCGCTCTCGATGCCGAACTGACGATCTGGCGTCCGGACGGTACCGAATACTCGTTCCCCGTAGTCGATTTCGTTATCGACGATTCTCGAAACGTACTCAGGTCCGGCGAGATCATCCGCAGTATCCGGATTCCCGTGCATGCATTGACTGCACGTACCGCGATGCGAAAGCTGGCTCAGACGTCACTCGGGCGATCGGCCGTAGCCGTGGCCGGACGCTGCGGCGCCGACGGTTTCACGCTGGCGATCACCGCCGCGACCCGCCGTCCGTACGCTCTCAAATTCGACGAACTCCCCGACGCCACAGCACTTGCGGATGCGTTGCGCAGCAGGATTCCGGAAGACGCCTACTTCACCGATGTCCATGGAACTGCGCCGTGGCGGAAGGCGATGACCGAGCTTCTTGCCGAAGAAATCCGAGGTGAACTGGAATGAAGTACTCGGTGGACGGAGTTCCGCGCGACGACCAGCCCCGCCCAGGACAGTGCCTGCGAACTTTCCTCCGCGAGCACGGAGCGAACTCCGTCAAGAAGGGGTGCGATGCCGGGGACTGCGGCGCCTGCTCGGTGCTGGTCGACGGACACCCCACCCATTCGTGCATATTTCCCGCCCATCGCATCGACGGCCGCGACGTCGTCACCGCCTCCGGTCTCGGAACACCGGAGAAACTTCACCCCATTCAACAGGCATTCGTGGACGCGGGCGGATTCCAATGCGGTTTCTGTACAGCGGGAATGGTAGTCACCGCATCAGCGTTGTCGGTCGAGCAAAAATCCGATCTCGCGTGCTCGATGAAAGGTAACCTGTGCCGCTGCACCGGTTATCGGTCCATTCGTGACGCTCTCGCCGGTACATCCAATACGGAGACCGCCAAAATAGGCGGGGCTCAGGGGCGTTCGATCGCAGCCCCGGCGTCCGCACGCATCGTCACGGGAACCGAGCAGTACACCATGGACTTCTCCCCGGGTGAGAAGCCGGTCGACCTGCTTCACGTCGCAGTACTCGGCAGTCCGCACGCACACGCACACATAACGCGGATAGACACGGCAGCAGCCGAAGCGGCGCCGGGCGTCGCCGCGGTCCTCACTTTTCATGACAGTCCGGACGTGCTGTTCTCGACCGCCCGGCACGAGGACCGCAACGACGATCCGGACGACACGCGCGTGTTCGACAGCACCCTCCGTTTCCGCGGCCAGCGCGTAGCCGCGGTCATCGCCGAAACCCCGACGCAGGCGGAACGTGCACTCTCGCTGATCGAAGTCGACTACGAGGTACGCGACGCGGTATTCGAACCAGATCTGGCGCGTTCCCCCGGCGCTCCACTCCTGCACGGCGACAAGGACGAGAGCTCGCGGATCGCCGAGGCCCCCCGCAACGTGGTTGCCGCGCTTCACGATGGCGTCGGCGATCTGGACCGTGCGCTCGCGGATGCGACTGCAGTCGTCGAAGGTACGTGGAAAACTGCGCGAGTCCAGCACGTGGCCTTGGAAACTCACGGCGCAGTGGGGTGGCTCGACGAGGAGGGCCGTCTCGTCATCAGAAGCAGCACACAGGTGCCGTTTCTGGTTCGGGACGAATTGGCCCACATCTTCGATCTCGATCGCAGCCGAATCCGGGTGTTCGCAAAACGGGTAGGCGGGGGTTTCGGCGGGAAGCAGGAATTACTCACCGAGGATCTGGTCGCACTGGCCGTCTTGAAGACCGGCAAGCCCGTAGCCTACGAGTTCAGCCGAAGCGATCAGTTCACCATCGCACCGTCACGGCATCCGATGCGAGTATCGGTGCGTGCGGGCGCCGACGCCGACGGAACTCTCACTGCGCTCGCTATCGACGTCCTTTCCGACGCGGGGGCGTACGGGAACCATTCGATCGGAGTCATGTTCCATGGTTGCGCCGAATCCATGGCGGTCTATCGCGCTGCGACCAAACGCGTCGACGCCGAAGCGGTCTACACGAACAACGTTCCGTCCGGCGCCTTCCGTGGTTACGGGCTCGGCCAGATCATCTTCGCCGTCGAGTCGGCCATGGATCAGCTCGCTGATCGTCTCGGCATGGACCCCTTCGAGTTTCGGCGGCGAAACGTCGTCGTTCCCGGAGACGATTTTGTCGACTGGCACGTCGAGGACGGTGATCTCGAATTCGGCAGCTACGGACTGGACCAGTGCATCGACCTCGTCGACAGTGCACTGTCGAGCGGACGCGGAGAGGCTGCACCGGCAGGGTCGCGTTGGCAGATCGGTCGGGGCATGGCAATTGCCATGATCGCGACGATCCCGCCGCGTGGTCACTTCTCCGACACCACCGTCGCGCTCGAGGCCGACGGTCGGTACGTCGTGAACATCGGCACTGCTGAGTTCGGCAACGGAACCACTACGATTCACCAACAGATCGCGGCCACCGAATTGCGGACGACAGTCGATCGCATCACGATTGTTCAATCCGACACCGATGCCGGCGGATACGACACCGGAGCATTCGGGTCGACGGGAACGGTGGTCGCCGGAAAGGCGCTCCTGATCGCCTGCGAGCGCCTTCGCGAGCGGATACTGACCCGTGCGGTGCGATCGAGCGGTCGCGGCGCGCAGATCGACGACCTTTCGCCGGACGGTGTCGAAACGTCCCACGGTTGCCTCGATTTCGCGACGCTACTCGAAGGTGGCCCGCTCGCCGCTGACGGTCGCCACGGCGGTACACCGCGCTCGGTCTCGTTCAATGTTCACGGTTTTCGCGTTGCCGTCGACACGAACACCGGCCGGGTGAAGATCCTGCAGTCGGTTCAGGCCGCCGATGCCGGCACCGTCATGAACCCGGCACAACTGCGAGGGCAGGTGGAAGGCGGTGTGGGACAAGCGCTCGGCGCTGCGCTGTCGGAGGAGATCGTCATCGAAGAAGGTCGGGTGATCAATCCGCAGTTGCGCAATTATCACGTTCCCCAGATCGGGGATCTGCCGATCACCGAAGTACTGTTTGCCGACACGTACGACAAGCTCGGGCCTTTCGGCGCGAAATCGATGAGTGAGGCCCCCTTCAATCCTGTAGCACCGGCGTTGGCAAACGCGATTGCCAACGCGTGTGGAGTGCGTATGTACTCCACACCGATGACACCGGATCGAGTGTGGGAACAGCTACAGAGGCCCTAGGTCTCGCGTGCGAGCACGCGCTCGACCGCGTCGACCGCGTCGTCCAGCTCACTGGTGGTCACCGTCAGCGCGGGCCGGAATCTGATTCCCCTCTTCCCGGTGGGCAGTATCATCACGTGCTCGTCTTCACGCAGTCGCTGTACGACGCGATCGCGAAGGTCACTGTCTTCCAGAGTGATCGCGCACATGAGGCCACGACCGCGCGGCTCGGTTGCCGCCGCGTACCGCCCGCAGACTTCGGTCAACCGGGCAAGGAGATGCGCACCCGTGAATCGCACGCGGTCGATCAGTCGGTCCTGCTCGACGACTTCGAGTATCCGCCGGGCACGAACCATGTCGGTGAGGTTGCCACCCCACGTCGAATTGATCCGAGAACTGACGTGAAACACGTTGTGATGCACTTCATCCACGCGCCCGCCGGCCATGATTCCGCACACCTGCGTTTTCTTGCCGAACGCCACCACATCCGGACTCAGACCCAATTGTTGGTAGGCCCAGGCAGTTCCGGTGATTCCGCAACCGGTCTGTACTTCGTCGAGAATGAAGAGGGCGTCGTTTTCGTGGCACAACTCCTGCATCGCCTGCAGAAATTCCGGCCTGAGGTGATGGTCGCCGCCCTCGCCCTGGATCGGCTCGGCGATGAAACAGGCAATGTCGTCGGGGTTGTCGGCAAAAGCTCGGCGCGCTTGATCGAGAGCTTGCCTCTCCGCAGCTTCGACATCGCGGCCGTCTGCCAGGTACGGCGAGTCGATACGTGGCCAGTCGAACTTGGGGAATCGCGCGACCTTGCCCGGTTCGGTGTTGGTGAGCGACATCGTGTAGCCACTGCGGCCGTGAAAAGCCTCGGTCAGGTGCAGGACCTTTGTCCCCAGATCTGCTGACAACCCACGGCTTTCGTTCCGCCGACTCTTCCAGTCGAAGGCAACCTTGAGTGCATTTTCCACCGCCAGGGCTCCGCCGTCGACGAAGAACAAGTGTGGGAGTGCCGAATCCCCCAGTACCCGAGCGAAAGCCGCAACGAAGCGCGCCATGGGTTCGGTGTAGATGTCGGAGTTACTCGGCTTGTTGGAGGCCACGACAGCCAACTCCTGTTGAAACTCCTCGTCGCCTGTGATCGCAGGGTGATTCATACCCAGGGCCGAAGAGCCGAAGAAACCGAACATGTCCAGATACTCGGTTCCGTCTCGCAGGTCACGGAGATAGGAACCCCGCGACCCTTCGACGTCGAGAATCAGATCGAATCCGTCGACGAGGATGCTGGCCTTCAACACGTCGTAGACCGGAAAGAGCGCACTGTCACCGAAGTCTCGCATCGCAGTACTCATACGCGAAGGCTATGTCAATTTTCCGGGAGTGTCGATAGAGGACCGTAAAAGTTATTGAACAAGCGTCATTCGTCGTAAAAAGTTTGTAGGATGATGGTGCTTCGTGTGTTGACATTGGCTGCCGTACGAATCTCCTGCAGCAATCGCTCCAACGCCCGAGGTGACGCCACCCGGACCAGGAGGACGTAGCTTTCGCTCCCGGCTACCGAGTGACACGAGACGACCGCCGGCAGATGACGCAAGCGGGCAGGCGCATCGTCGGGCTGCGAGGGATCGAGAGGAGTGATGGCGACAAATGCGGACAGATTGTGGCCGAGTGCCTCCGGATCGATCTTCGCGGAGTACCCACGGATCACCTTGCGAGATTCCAAACGACGCACTCGCGACTGGACTGCGGAGATCGAGAGTCCAGCCTTCTCAGCAAGACTCGCGAGAGTGGCACGGCCGTCCAAGACCAATTCACGCATCAAAAGTCGATCGGTTTCGTCGACCGGAACACCGGCAACGTCACTGGTTTCTGTTTCTCGCACCTGCGCAGGCTAACGCAATCGGACATTCGTATGGTTGAAACCTGGGAGCTACGTGCACGGTTCGCAGCGGCCCTCGCCAAGATGTATGGCGACGAGGTCCCCGCTTACAACACCTTGGTAGATGTAACGATGCAGGTGAACCGTGATTTTGCCGCCGAACATCCGGATTCTGCGGAGCGCCTGGGCAGCCTGGCGAGAGTCAGCGCCGAGCGTCACGGCGCCATCAGACTGGGGACTCTCGACGAACTACGTGACGTAGCCACCGTCTTCGGCGGATTCGGTATGTTTCCGGTCGGCTATTACGACCTCCGGCTCACCGACTCCCCCATTCCCGTTGTCTCGACGGCATTTCGCCCCACCGATCCCGCCGAACTCGCCCGGAACCCGTTCCGCGTTTTCACCTCGGTGCTGACCAGTTCCGATTCCAGGTTCTTCGACACCGACCTCGAGCGTCGGATCACCGGGTTTCTGCGTCGCCGGACCCTGTTCTCTCCCGAACTTCTGCAGTGGGCACGTCAATCGAGTCGCGAGGGCGGCCTGACGGAGCCCGAGGCGACACAGTTCGTCGATGCAGCGACCTCGGCGTTTCGGCTCGGCACCGATCCCATCGACGCGGGCTGGTACCGCGAACTCGCCGCAATCTCGCCTGTCGCTGCAGACATTGCGGGGCAGGGCTCGACCCACGTCAATCACCTCACCCCGCGAGTGCTCGACATCGACGAGTTGTACCGCCGCATGACCGAGCGCGGTATCACCATGATCGACCGCATCCAAGGCCCGCCGAGATGGAGCGGACCACCACTACTTCTGCGGCAGACGTCGTTTCGTGCATTGGCCGAAGACAGACTCTTCCGTCAGCACGACGGATCGGTCACCACTGAGCCCGTCCGCGTCAGATTCGGCGAGGTGGAGGCACGCGGAATCGCGTTGACCCGCAGCGGGCGAGCGATCTACGACCGACTGATCGCCACGCCCGAGGACGCCGATTGGGACAGCGAATTTCCGCACTCCGAAAGCGAACTCGATGCCGCGGGGTTGGCGTACTTCACGTTCCGAACCGAAGGAACTGTTGTCGTCCGCGATCCGATCGTCTACGAGGACTTCCTACCTGCCTCCGCGGCCGGGATCTTCGCATCCAATCTCGATTCCGTGACCGGATTCGTTTCCGATGCGCCCGGCGCCGAATACGGGCAGGATCGATTGGAGGGCGCCGTCGACCGCACCATCGAAGATCCGTTCGAGCTGTACCGCGCACAACAAGAGGCGTCACGTGCGGTGCTGCCTCCCGCCCACAACAACAGAGGACTCCCCAGTGAACCTGCCTGATTCTTCGAGCCTCGCCGATCGCGCCGAAAGCGCCCTTGCCGCGTGCGGTGTCGAGTGGCCCGCCGGCGACCTGAGCGCACGAACCCCCATCACCGGTACGCAACTGCGTACCGTTCGGCAGCACTCCGGCCGAGAGGTCGACGACGCCGTCGACGCGGCGCATCGCGCGTTCCTCACCTGGCGCACCGTCCCCGCTCCGGCGCGCGGCGCGGTCGTGCGCCGGCTGGGCAGCCTACTGACCGAGCACAAGGATGACCTCGCGGAAATCGTGACGTTGGAGACCGGGAAGGTCACCTCGGAGGCTCTCGGCGAGGTACAGGAGATGATCGACATCTGCGAGTTCGCCGTCGGTCTCTCCCGGCAGCTCTACGGACGCACCATGCCGTCCGAGCGTCCCGGACACCGGTTGACGGAAACGTGGCACCCTCTCGGCGTTGTCGGAGTCATCTCCGCGTTCAACTTTCCCGTCGCGGTGTGGTCGTGGAATACCGCCATTGCTCTCGTGTGCGGCGACGCCGTCGTCTGGAAGCCTTCGGAAACCACTCCGTTGACCGCGCTGGCATGTGACGCGCTCCTGCGACGTGCGCTCGCGGATTGTCAAGCACCGATCGACGTTCACCAGTTGGTCGTCGGCGGACGTGACGTCGGTGAGGCTCTCGTGGACAACCCACTCGTGGCCTTGGTCAGCGCCACCGGTTCCGTGAGGATGGGCCGCGCCGTGGCTCCGCGGGTCGCCGAGCGCTTCGGACGAAGTCTCCTGGAGCTGGGTGGAAACAACGCCGCAGTCGTCACGCCGTCGGCGGATCTCGAGCTTGCCGTGCGCGGAATTGTCTTCTCCGCCGCTGGAACTGCCGGGCAGCGCTGCACCTCACTGCGCCGGCTCATCGTTCACGAGTCGATCGCCGACAACGTCGTCGACCGCGTTGCGTCCGCGTACGCGCAACTCCAGGTCGGTAGTCCCTTCGATTCCGGTGTTCTGGTCGGGCCGCTGATCAACGAAGCCGCGTTCGAGACGATGCAGAAATCGCTCTCGGCCGCACGCGCGGACGGCGGAACTGTGGTGTGTGGCGGGGACCGCGTCGGCGATTCCGGGTTCTACGTGACACCTGCCCTCGTTCGTATGCCCGCACAGACCGAGGTGGTGCGGGCGGAGACTTTTGCACCCATCCTCTACGTCTTGACCTACACCGACTTCGACGACGCCATTGCGCTGCACAACCGCGTACCTCAAGGACTTTCGTCCTCGATCTTCACACTCGACCAGCGAGAAGCAGAGCGCTTCCTCGCCGCCGACGGCTCCGATTGCGGCATCGCGAACGTGAACATCGGAACGTCCGGTGCGGAGATCGGCGGCGCATTCGGCGGGGAGAAGGAGACTGGCGGCGGACGCGAGTCGGGTTCGGATTCGTGGAAGGCATACATGCGCCGAGCCACCAATACCGTCAATTACTCGGACCAGCTTCCGCTGGCTCAAGGGGTCGAGTTCGGCTGAACACCTGCCGGGCGAAATCGGTGATCGCGTCGATCAACTCCGGGAGCGCCGACAACTGCGGTGCATGGTCGGTGCCCAGGCTGACCACCTGGGCACCGGGGACAAGTCTCTGCATGGCGCGTTGAGCCTCGATCGGCACGGTTCGATCCAGCGTGCATTCGACATACAACCTCGGCACGGTTCCGAATCGCTCTTCCGTCCAGACCGGTGCCATCAGGCGGGCTGACTCCAGTTGTGGAACGAGCATGCGCGCGGCGAAGATCGCATCAGCCACCGGCGCTTCGTGGAAGAACACAGCGGCACCGGCTTCGGGCGGAACAGCCGTCGCATCCCCGTCGTCGGCGGGGACCAACCAACGTGAGATCCCGACCGGACTTTCCAGACCGAGTTCGACGCAGAGCATCCCGAAGTCCGTCTGCGATGGAAGCATCATCCCTGCGACGTACACAAGACCCGTTACCCGCGAAGGCAGCAACTCAGCCACCTGTGAGGCCACGATGCCACCGCCGGAGTGACCGACGAGGGCGCACTGCCCGTCCAAGGACTCGACAACTGCCACAACATGTTCGGCAACGACATCGAGATCGATCACGTCGTCTGGGTTCCAACTTCCCGAGCCGGGAAGCTCCACCACAACAGGATTGAAGCCGGCCGATTTCAGTGGGCCACACACACGATCCCAGACCCAACCGCCGGCCCACGCTCCGTGGATCAGGACGATGTTCCGTGCACTCACTGCTTGACCTCGAGCTCCGCAGCCAAAAGTACCCGAGCCGCCTCACGACCTGCGGCGGCGTTGGACTTCCCCTGCCTCGACCCGGCCAATTTGGCCTTGATGTGATCGCGAACGGTAATGGGTTCGTACTCCAAGCCGGAGTCGTCCTGAAAACTCGGCAAGGTCGCAATCACCGCGTCGACGTTTCCATCATGGAAGAAGGCCGCCGATCGCCGGCGCTTGATGGTGCCGTTCACCACCGGAGGCGCAACTCGGTGCAGCGTGGACATCCACCTGTCGTTGGTCAGTCGCGCGGTGAGATCCCCGAGGTTGACCAGTAGCGCGCCGTCGTGCGGCCAGACATCGTGCCAGCGTCGGTCGGTCCCGAGCACTTGCAAACCTTCGACCTGATCCGCCCACAGCACGGTGACCAGCCCGAAATCGGTATGTTCACCCATCCCCTTCAACTCACCGTCCAACGTCACCGTCCCTTCGGGTAACGCGTAGTTGTTCATCCGCAGTACGTCGATGGAGTGGTCGGTGATCGACTCGAAGAATCCTGGGGTCAGCCCGAGCGCATCTTCGAAAATGGCGGTCAGTGTGCGTGCCACCCGCTCGCCATGGGCGTAGTAATTCTCCACCCGCTCCGTGAAACCGGACACTGCGGGCCACAGGTTGATTCCGTAATCGTCCTCCGACAGTTCGAGTTCGGTGAATGATCGGGCTTCGGTTCCGACGTTGAAGGCCTCGAAAAAGTCGTTCATTCTGGTCGCGGATTCGACGCCGAGGCTCAGGCTCAGCGACTCGCTCTTGGGTGGGCTGTACCCACGATTCGCGCCCTCGATTCGGTAGCCCGACTTCGTCTCCATCGGCAGCCCGAAGAAGTCGTCCATCGCTTCGGCGAGGCCGGAAGAAACAGCGGCCGGAACACCGTGGCCCCGAATCTGCATGAAACCTACAGTCCGACAAGCATGGTCGACTTCGGCCGCCACTCGCGCCTTGTCCTGGTCGGCACCACCGAGCACGTAAGGCGAGATGTCGACGACGGGCACTTCGAAGGGATCAGACTGGGACTGTGACACTGGCGTCTCCTGCAGAGCTGGTGGCGGGTTCAGATTTTGCAGTGGCATGGAGGCTCTCTCGCGATCGCCTCGCGAGTTCACCGAGTCGGGTGTGATTGAACAGCAGATTGAGCGAAAAGGCCGAGGCCGCAGCCAAGGTGATGCCGCTACCGAGGAGGATCTGAGCCGAGGAGGGGAATCGCTCGAACATCCCCTCCGCAAATTCCGGAAGAATACCGATCCCCACCGATACAGCGGCGATCGTGGTGTTGATCGGGTCACTGAGATCGACCTTGCGCAGCGTGTTGATTCCGACCACGGCGACAGTGGAGAACAAGATGATTCCGACACCGCCGACCACCGGATCAGGCAGGGCTGCAACCACTTCACCCATTCGCGGGATGAGGCCGAGGACGATCAGAATGGCACCGCTGGTAGCGGTCACGTACCGGCTGTACACCCGGGTCGTGGCAACGGCGCCGACATTCTGCGAGAAAACGGTGTCGACAAAGGCATTGAAGATTCCGCCCAGAACTCCCGACATCCCGTCGGCCACCAGCCCTCGTGCGAGATCTGCTTTCTTCAAAGGCTTTCCGGTGATCTCGCTGACCGCCAGCATGCTCGCCGTCGATTCTGCGAAGACGACTGCCATGACGATACTCATCGCCACCACGGCGGTGACGGGAAACTCCGGAGCGCCGAAGTGGAACGGCATCGGGAAGCCCACCCAGGCCGAGCCGCCGACGCCACTCAGATCGATCAGGCCCATCGGGATGGCGATCACGGTGCCGATCACAAGCGCCATCAGTACACCGAGCTGCGTCCACATCCCGCGGCCGAGGCAGATGAAGGCCACCGCGACCACAACGACTGCGGCAGCCAGCGCCAGATTCTTCGGGTCGGCGAACGACGGGGAGGTGGGGTCGTTTCCGACGATCAGTCCTCCTGCGACACCGATCAACGAGATGCCGATGACTGTGAGGACGACGCCGGTAACCAGGGGTGGGAAGTATCGGACGATCTTGGCGAACGGCACGGCCAAGGCAATGCCGACTACGCCACCGAC
Source organism: Rhodococcus sp. MT28 (assembly GCF_058792695.1). Classification (NCBI taxonomy): domain Bacteria; kingdom Bacillati; phylum Actinomycetota; class Actinomycetes; order Mycobacteriales; family Nocardiaceae; genus Rhodococcus; species Rhodococcus sp. MT28. The sequence continues at coordinate 244,931 of NZ_JBXAFD010000005.1, read as the reverse complement.
CAGCATGGACCCGTACACCGCCTGCAGGCCGTACTCCTTGGCGATCAGAATCATCGGCGTCAGCCCGGCGAAGGTCGCCCCGCAGACGATCGGCAGCCGGACACCGGCGACCTTCCCGACGCCCAGGCTCTGAATGATCGTGATGATGCCTGCAACGAGCAAGTCCGCGCTGATCAGCATCGCGACGGTGCTGCGGTCCAGCCCTACGGCGGCACCGAAAACCAGCGGGACCGTGATGCAGCCGGTGTACATGATGAGGACGTGCTGAAGAGCAAAAGCAGACTGGCGGGCAAATGGGAGCCGCTGGTCGACAGGATGGATGGCCATGCGCCGATCTCCGTCCGAAGCTGGAAGTGTTTCGTGTACGGGACTATTCAGCACGTCGATAATTTCTTACCGTGGTCGAATTTGTTTCGTCTGTGTAATCAAAACTTTCACCAGAGCACTGCTATCTTCGGCACATGGACGACGACCAGAAGGCGATAGCGACCGCAATCGGGGCTGCCGTGCGGACGGCGCGAAAAGAAGCCGGACTGACGTTGCGCGAGGTTGCCGTGAAGTCGGGCTTGTCGCAGCCCTTCCTGAGCCAGACCGAAAACGGCCACGCAGTACCCAGTGTCATGAACCTTCATCGCCTCGCGCAATCGCTCGGCACCACGGCGTACGCACTCTTGGCACAGGGTGAGCGAACTCCGTCCAGCCTCGTCCGCGCCGGCGAGGGGCGAACCTTCGAACTGGCACACGATTCGGTGATTCGATTCTGCTCCACCGGCTCACGGACCATGGAACCCAACGAGATCACGGCAGCACCTCATTCCGAGGCAGGTGAGCACACCGAGCACGCCGGCGAAGAGTTCATTCATGTTCTCGAAGGATCTGTCGAGGTCGAGGTGGGACTGGACGAGCATCACGTTCTTCACGTTGGCGACACCCTCCTCTACACCTCGACCATCCCGCACCGGTGGTTCAATCGCACCGATGCGGTCGCGAGGTTCCTCATCGTGAGTTCGCCGCCCTCGTTCTAGATGCGCGGCTGTAGTTCCACACCACAACCCCCGGCTCACGGCTTACCCTGACAGCGTGACCATGTGGCCGGAACTTGCGCGCGAAATCGCCGATACCGTTCTGTTTCCCGTCGCCGACAGCGTCGACGCCGACGGAGAAATCCCCAGCAGCCATTTCGACGCGCTCGCCGCCGACGGCTTCTACGGCATCGCCGCCCTCGGTGAGGGTGGCCCCAGCAGCGAAGAACTGGTCGAGGTCCTCGAAACCTTGTGCGGCGGTTGCCTCGCGACGACGTTCACCTGGATGCAGCATCACGGCGTCGTCGGAGCCCTGGCGGCGAGTCCCAATGCACCTCTGCGCGAACAATACTGGGACGGTCTGGTTTCCGGCACGATTCGCGGTGGGGTTGCCTATGCCGGCGCCATCCCCCGCCCACCGCTCCTGTGGGCGAAGCGGGTGAACGACGGCTACGTCCTCGACGGGATCGCACCCTTCGTCACCGGTTGGGGCATCGTCGATGTTCTCTTGGTGTCGGCGCGCGACGAGTTCGACAATTCCATCGTTCATTCCGTCGTACCGGTAGGCGAGGCCCCGGGTCTGACGATCGAGGAGCTTCCACTGATCGCGGCGCGCGGGAGCAACACCGTCCGAATCGTGTTCGACGCTTTCGAAATTCCCGATACCGACGTCTGTGCTGTCGTCAGCGACGAACAATTCCAGAGCACCCAGCTCCCCGGCTTGTGGCTCAACGGCGCGATGGCCATGGGCATCACCCGCCGCGCTGTCACCGAACTCGCGGATCTGGGAGTCGACACCGACGCGTTCAAGGAACAAGCCACCCGGGCGCGCGCCGATCTCGATGCAGCACTGCGCGGCGGCGGCGACATGTCGGCCGCCCGCGCCCGAGCGTCGGAACTTGCGATACGCGCGTCGGCCGCACTCGTGACTGCGACCGGAAGCCGCGCTCTGGTCGGCAGCAACACCCCCGAGCGGCTCATGCGTGAAGCCACCTTCACTCTTGTCGCGGCTGGTCGCCCGGAGATCAAAACAGCTCTCGTGGAACGACTCAGCGGATACTGAGTACGCACGGTTATACTCGATTACGCTGGGGCTCATGACCAGTGGAGAACCAGTACTCATCCCGGCCGGAACCGTGTTCACGCCGGAGGACCTGACGTTCTATGCCGATCGCGACTCCCGCAGTCTCGACGACGCCATCGCCGAAGCCGACCTTCTTGTCAGTTGCCCACACTCGGGTTCCGCGATTCCAGCAGAACTCTCACGTTTTCTCGCACCCGAGTTCACACAGCGGCTGCAATTCGACTTCACCGACATGTCCACCAGTCCCATCGTGCGCCGTTGGGCCGAAATCGATTCGCGCATCGTGTACGTCGAGAATCCGCACCCTCGCATGATTCGCGATCCCAACCGTGCGAAGCCCGAAAACCTGGAAGCGTCACTGCGCGAGGCCTTCGCCCGCGTCCACGAGGCCGGTGCCGGCAACAAAGCGGACCTCGCCTGTGTCGACGCAGTTCGCCCTGTCACCTTCTCGTTCTACCCTCTGCTGCTCGAGCCGACCGACGACGCGGGTTGGAAGGACCTCGCCGAGACCTTCACCGAGACAGCTGAACACGGTTTGGGCGTCTACGAGAGAACTCGCGACGCACTGATCGAAGCCATGGTGGCGAAGAGCTTCGAACTCGGTCGATCGTTCACGACCTTGTCGTTCCACGACACGATGAACCACACCACCCGGCAGGACGGCGCCGTCAATGTCGAACGGCCGGAAGCAGATCGGCTCCCCGACGTCGTCGCGCTCTCCAATCGTGGCGACCACGACGGCAATCGACGCGGCGACAATCCCGTGACGATGGATCCGGAGCTCATTCGCACACTTGCGATCTCACATCGCAAGGGATTTCAGGTCGACGATCCGGATGCCGTCGCTCTCAATCAGCCGTACCTCGGCAGTTTCGAAATCATTCGAGCCGGAGCCAGATTCGCCGAATTGAGCGCCCGCGCCGCCGAAGCCGGGATCACGTTGAGCGCGGTTCAGGCCGAATTCAAACGAGAATTCCTACTGGGAGACGAACTGGCCGCCTACATCATGGAACCCGGCGTCGACTGGCCTACACCCGACGCCGAACGGGTGGACCAGCTCGCCCACGCGTGCAAGGCGAGCTGGGACCACTACCGCAACAGCTGACTCAGCGCTGTCACTCAGGCTGACTCAGCCGCAATACTCAACCGAGCACCACTCCGAACAACGCGCCGGCCGCAATCGTCGTGACGGCCAAGATGATGGTCGGCAGGAAGAACGAGTGGTCGACGAGCTTGGAACCGAGCTTCGTGCTGCCCGAGAGGTCGAAGTTCGCAGCCGCGATCTGCGAACCGTTTGTCGGCAACAGATAGACGCCGGCAAACGCTCCGGCCCACATTCCGCTCACCAGACCGGGTGCAATCCCGGCAGCGAGACCGATCGGCACGATGGTCCTCGTAGCGGTCGACTGACTGGTCGTCAGTACACAGACCAGGAAGACACCGAGCGCGAAGATCCACGGCGCGGCGTTGACCCAGTCGCCGACGGTGCTCGTGATCAGCTCGGAATGGGCGCTGATGAACGTGTCCGTCAGCCATGCCAGACCGAACAGCGCGATGGCCGAGACCATACCGGCACGGAACACCGTCGACGACGGCACGTCGGCGACATTCGGGCGGCACACCAGCAGGATCAACGTACCCACGACGAACATCAGCATTTCGATGATCGGTGTCATCCCCATCGGAGTACCGTCGGCAGCTTCGGGACGAATCCCCTTGAACAGGCCGAAGATCACGATAGCCAGGACGCCGGCGAGGAAGATCAGTGCCGCGTTTCGTCCGGTCTTCGTCGAGACGAGTTCGGTCTTGGAGGCTGCACCAGGTCCGGCCAATTCGCCCGACTTCATCTTCGCCTGTATCTCCGGGTCGTCGTCGAGATCTTTGCCGAGTCGGTTGACCGCGATTGAGGAAAGGACGATGCCGACAACAGCAGCCGGGAAGGTGATCTTGATGATGTCGATGAGTTCGAAATCGTAGGGCGGCACGTCGGTCAGCGTGACCATTGCCGCCATTGCCGCGGACACCGGACTACACGCCAGCGCTACACCGGTCGAGACAACTGACAGCGACAGCGGTCGTGACGGCCGCACACCGTTCTTGTACGAGACGTCGTAGATGACGGGGAGCAGCGGGTAGAGGATGTTGGACGTGCCGGCACCGACCGAGAACAGGAATGACACCAACGGCGCGATCAGCGTGATCTGTTTCGGGCGAGATTCGATCAACTTGGCCGCGATGGTGACCATCCAGTCGATACCACCGGCCGCCTGCATCATCGACGACGCGAGGACGACGGACAGGACGATGAGGAGAGCGTCGACCGGCGGACTGCCGACGTCCTCTCCGAAGACGAACACGAGGACGGCAACACCTGCGCCGCCCCACAGACCGAGAGCGACACCGCTCGATCTGGTACCCATGACAATCGCCCCGAGCACTACCGCCAGCTCGAGGACAATCTTGACTGCTTCCATCAGGCACTCGCCTTCTCGATAACAAGAGAATCGCTATAACAGGGCAAATAGTATGCTCTGCGCTTCGGCTGCAGGCACGAACACGCTGTCGGTGGGAAGGGGCAATATGGTGGTCGTGACCAACGTCCTCGGTAGGTTCTCGCCCGCCACACGCGAGTGGTTCGGCGGCGCTTTCAGCGCTCCGACTGCTGCGCAGCTCGGCGCCTGGGAATCCATCGCGAGTGGCTCTCACACACTTGTCGTCGCACCCACCGGCTCCGGCAAGACATTGTCGGCGTTCCTGTGGGCCCTCGATCAACTCGCCGCCAAGGACGAAGGCGAACGCGCCACCAAAGTCCTCTACATTTCGCCGCTCAAAGCGCTGGGTGTGGACGTCGAGCGGAACCTTCGCGCGCCGCTGGTCGGCATCACGCAGACGGCGAAGCGTCTAGGCCTCACTCCGCCCGAGATCACCGTCGGTGTCCGTTCCGGTGATACGTCCCAGGCCGATCGGCGCTCGTTGATCAAACGACCCCCGGACATCCTGATCACCACGCCTGAGTCGTTGTTCCTGATGCTCACCTCCGCTGCCCGGGAAACACTGGTCGGTGTCGACACCGTGATCGTCGACGAGGTTCACGCGGTGGCGGGCACCAAGCGCGGCTCTCACCTCGCGCTCTCACTGGAACGCCTGGACGGCTTGCTCGAGCGTCCGGCGCAACGCATCGGATTGTCGGCCACTGTCCGTCCGCACGAGGAGATCGGGCGGTTCCTCGCCGGTTCGGCACCCATCCGGATCGTGGCACCGCCTGCCGCCAAGACCTTCGACCTCACGGTCCGTGTTCCCGTCGAGGACATGACCGAACTGGGGATCGCGACGCCGGACGACGGTTCCGAATCTCCCACCCCGCAAGCCGGTTCGATCTGGCCCCACGTCGAGGAACAGATCGTCGACCTCGTTCTCGACCACCGATCGTCCATCGTGTTCGCCAACTCTCGTCGCCTCGCCGAACGATTGACAGCCAGGCTCAACGAGATTCATGCAGAACGCATCGGTCTGGCCGTCGAGAAAACATCTCGCCCGCCCGCGCAGATCGGGGCTCCCACCGAGGTCAACTACGGCGCAGAACCCCTCCTGGCTCGCGCCCACCACGGATCGGTCAGCAAAGACCAGCGAGCCCTCATCGAAGACGACCTCAAATCGGGTCGATTGCGATGCGTCGTCGCCACCAGCAGCCTCGAACTCGGAATCGACATGGGCGCCGTCGACTTGGTCATCCAGGTGGAGGCACCGCCTTCGGTTGCCAGCGGCCTGCAACGTGTCGGCCGCGCCGGCCACCAGGTCGGTGAGATATCGCGAGGCGTCGTCTTCCCCAAGCATCGCACCGACCTGATACATTGCGCGGTGACGGTCGAGCGCATGGTCGAAGGCAAGATCGAAGCGATGGCCGTTCCGGCCAATCCCCTCGACATCCTCGCTCAGCAAACTGTTGCGGCCACCGCTCTCGAACCGATCGACGTCGACGACTGGTTCGAGACCGTGCGACGAAGCGGTTCCTTTGCAACGCTTCCCCGTTCGGCGTACGAATCGACTCTGGACTTGCTGGCGGGGCGGTACCCCTCGGACGAGTTCGCCGAATTACGTCCTCGCCTTGTCTGGGATCGTGAGTCCAACACGCTCACGGGCCGCCCGGGTTCGCAGCGTTTGGCCGTCACTTCCGGCGGCGCAATCCCCGACCGCGGCCTCTTCACCGTCTACATGGTTGGCGAGAAAGCTTCCCGCGTCGGCGAACTCGACGAGGAAATGGTCTACGAATCCCGGGTCGGCGACGTCTTTGCGCTCGGCGCCACCAGTTGGCGGATCGAGGAGATCACCTTCGATCGGGTTCTGGTCAGCCCCGCCTACGGCATGCCGGGTCGTTTGCCCTTCTGGCATGGCGACGGACTCGGTCGCCCCGCCGAACTCGGACAGGCGTTGGGACAATTCGTTCGAGAGACCGCGCTGGGTAACGAAGCCGACGTCGTCGAGCGTTGTCGCGTGGGCGGGCTCGATCACAACGCCACAACCAATCTGATCCAACTCGTCGGTGAGCAGAAAAATGCCACCGGGCAGGTGCCGTCGGATCGAACCCTGGTGGTCGAACGCTTCCGCGACGAACTCGGTGACTGGCGTCTGGTGCTGCATTCCCCGTACGGCCAACGGGTTCACGCACCGTGGGCCCTCGCCATCGGGGCGCGCCTGCAGGAACGATACGGCGTCGATTCCAGCCCGACGGCCTCCGACGACGGCATCATCATCCGACTCCCCGACACCGAGAACGAACCTCCCGGCGCCGAACTGTTCACCTTCGACGTCGAGGACATCGAAGATCTGGTCACCCAAGAGGTGGGCGGCTCCGCGCTCTTCGCTTCCCGATTCCGCGAATGTGCCGCCCGCGCACTGCTTCTCCCCCGCCGCAATCCCGGAAAACGTGCACCACTGTGGCAGCAGCGTCAGCGGTCGGCGCAACTGCTGGACGTCGCCCGCAAGTTCCCGACCTTCCCGATCCTGCTCGAGACCGTACGCGAGTGCTTGCAGGACGTTTACGACCTGCCTGCACTGAAGGAATTGTTCGGCAAGATCGAGAAAAGGCAGATTCGAATCGTCGAGGTGGAGACGGCCTCTCCGTCTCCGTTCGCCAGTGCGCTCCTGTTCAACTACGTGGGTGCGTTCATGTACGAGGGCGACAGCCCCCTCGCCGAGCGACGCGCCGCCGCTTTGTCCTTGGACTCCACGCTGTTGGCCGAACTCCTCGGCCGCGTCGAACTGCGCGAGCTCCTCGACGCCGGAGTGATCGAGCAGGCCGAACGTGAACTGCAACGGCTCGCCCCTGACCGAAAGGCCAAGGACCTCGAGGGTGTTGCCGATCTCCTCCGCATGCTCGGCCCGCTGACCACCGAAGAAGTCACCGAACGCTGTCTCAAGGACCCGGTCTCATGGCTCGAGAAGTTGGTTACGGACAAACGCGCCCTCCACGTCTCGTATGCGGGCGAGAGCTGGTGGACCGTCGTCGAAGATGCAGCGCGGCTTCGCGATGGACTCGGCGTTCCCCTACCCATCGGCGTTCCGGCCGCGTTCATCGAGCCGGTCGATCAACCACTCGACGACCTCCTGAGCCGGTACGCCCGCACCCACGGTCCCTTCACTCTCGCCGACGCGGCTGCACGCTTCGGTCTCGGAGTATCAGTCGCGCGTGACGTTCTCGGTCGGCTCGCGCTCGAAAAGCGGGTCCTGGAAGGTGAATTCCGCCCGTCTGCAACCGGGAGCGAATGGTGCGACGCCGAGGTCCTGCGTCGCTTGCGGCGACGCTCGCTCGCCGCGGCACGGCAGGAGGTCGAGCCGGTCAGCACCGCGACGCTCGGGCGATTCCTTCCCAGTTGGCAGCACGTGGGCGGCACGCTGCGAGGAATCGACGGTGTTGCAACGGTGGTCGATCAACTTGCCGGCGTTCCGATTCCGGCGTCCGCTCTCGAATCGTTGATCCTGCCGAGCCGAGTTGCCGACTACTCTCCCGCGATGTTGGACGAACTCACGTCGACGGGTGAAGTCCTGTGGTCCGGATCGGGAGCTATCTCGGGCAAGGACGGGTGGGTAGTGCTGCACCCCGCCGACCTGGCACCGATCACGCTCAATTCGCCCGCCGACACCGACGTCTCGGAATTGCAGAAGCGCATCCTCGACCTGCTGTCCGGCGGCGGTGCCTACTTCTTCCGCCAGTTGGTCGACGCGTTGCGAACTACGGAGTCGGCTGCGGACACGGTCGACAGTGCGGTGACGACGGCACTGTGGGAGTTGGTGTGGCTCGGACACATCGGTAACGACACCGTTGCACCGCTGCGCGCACTTCTCTCCGACACCACCAGAACAACAACCAGTCACCGATCACCTCGCCGTGTTCCGCGGGCCCGTCCGTACCGCGGAATGGCCCGCGCTTCCACGCCCGCGCGCACGGGACCGGCAACTGCCTCCGGTCGGTGGTTCCAGCTGCCAGGTATCGAACCTGACCCCACTATCCGGGCGCACGCCACGGCTGATCTGCTGCTCGAACGATACGGCGTCGTCACCCGCGGTTCGGTGATGAGCGAGAACGTGCCGGGCGGTTTCGCGTTGATCTACAAGGTACTGAGCACGTTCGAGGACAACGGGCGCGCTCGACGCGGATACTTCGTGGACACCCTGGGCGGCGCTCAATTCTCCACGCCTCCCGTGGTGGACCGCTTGCGGACGTTCGGTGATTCCATCGAGGGGCGCCACACCTCCTCGGCTGCAGTCACTCTCGCGGCGTGCGACCCGGCAAACCCGTACGGCGCGGCGCTGCCGTGGCCGGCGTCGGGGGGCGAAGAGTCACCAGGACACCGACCCGGAAGAAAAGCCGGCGCACTGGTAGTTCTGGTGGAGGGTGAGTTGGTTCTGTTCGTCGAGCGCGGCGGTCGCACGATCCTGACATTCACCGACGACGGCGGAACGTTGCGCCTGGCAGCACTGTCACTTGCTCAGAAGGTGACTTCTCGCGCCATCGACAAGTTGGTAGTGGAGAAGGTCGACGGAGAGACCATCCACGGCAACGATTTTGCTCCGGTCCTGGTCGAAGCCGGCTTCGCGGCCACCCCTCGCGGATTCCGGTTGCGGTCATGAGGATTGGGGTCATGAGGATTGGGGTCATGATGATTGGGGTCATGATGATTGAGATCGTGGAAGTTGAGATCCTGAAGTGTGGGTGCGGCGACCATGCCTGAGGGCGATACCGTGTGGCGGGCCGCCAATGAACTGCGCGCTGCCCTGGCCGAGAAGGTACTCACCACCTGCGACGTCCGCGTTCCTCGTTACGCCACGGTTGATCTCTCGGGCCACCGCGTGGATTCCGTCGCCAGCCGCGGAAAACATCTCCTGATCCGAGTGGGCGAAGCGTCCATTCACACGCATCTGAAGATGGAAGGTCAGTGGCAGATTTATCGTCCCGGCGAGCGCTGGCGCCGACCCGCCCATCAAGCGCGCATCATCTTGGCCACCGAAGACTCTGTAGCAGTTGGCTTTTCACTGGGAATCACCGAGATCCTCGAACTCGGGCAGGAACAGGAGGCCGTCGGACATCTCGGACCGGATCTGCTCGGGACCGATTGGGACAGTTCCGTGGCCGCCCGAAATCTTCGGGCCGCCGACTCCGTACCGATCGGAATCGCGCTCCTGGATCAGCGGGTGATGGCCGGACTGGGCAACGTGTACCGAAACGAGATCTGCTTCCTACGAGGTATTCACCCGAAAACGCCGACACATCTCGCGGGGAATCTCGACGCGATAGTGGATCTGTCTTTTCGCACCATCAACGTCAACAAGTCGCGTCGCATCCGGGTCACCACCGGCGACACCCGCCCCGGTAGGCAGACATGGGTGTACGGCAGACGCGGAAAACCATGCCGCCGTTGCGGGACTCGCATCAGAGAAGACACCCTCGGAACGGATCAGCTCACCGAGCGAAATATCTTCTTCTGCCCGGCCTGCCAGCCCTTCACGCCTGGTTAGCGTTGATCAGCAGCCTGACGCAGTGGCGGACAAATCGATCACGGTCCACGACGATCGTGCCGTCCAGATAACCGATGAACAGTGTGAACAACGCCCCGACCAGTCCGACTGCCACCAGTTGCTTGTCCACGGGATCAGCGATCTCGGACAACTGGTCGTACACCAGGTCGACGAACGCCGGCATCGATTCGATACCGCGGCCGCTCAGGACGGGTTCCGAGAGCGGGGCGATCAGGAGCACTCTCCCCATCGCCGGATCGTCGACCATGAGCTTGACGAAAGCGTCGACCGCAGCGGTGGCGACGGCCTCGGATGTCGTCTCCGACTCCACTGCCGACGCAAGCGCCGACTGCGCGCGCTCGGCGACAAACGTGTGGACCGCGACAACGTACTGATCGCGATCGGTGAAGCTTTCGTAGAAGTACCGCTCGGTCAGACCGGCGGCCTTGCAGACCGCACGCACGTTGACGGCCGGACCGTCGACCGCACCGAGCAGTGTCACTCCGACGTCGAACAACGTCGCCTTTCGAGTGGCCCTGCGTTCTTCGATGCTCACAACTTCCCCACTTCGCCGACACTTGATCTTCAATGCACCCGGTATTCGATCCTTGACTACCGCTGTTGTCGATCCTAATCTGACAACATGCGTAGTCAACTTGACGACAGCAGCACCCCGGTTCCCCTCGGTCCGGATTCCCTGACGTGGAAGTATTTCGGCGACTGGCGCGGGATGCTGCAAGGCGTCTGGGCCGGTTCGATGCAGAACATGCACCCCGGCCTCGGCGCCGGAGTCGAGGAGCATTCACAATTCTTCGACGAGCGGTGGGAACGGCTGTACCGCTCGCTGTATCCCATTGCAGGCGTGGTCTTCGACGGCGATCGCGCGCAGCAGACAGCCGAAGAAGTCCGCGGCTATCACACACGAATCAAGGGCGTCGACAAGTTGGGGCGTCGGTATCACGCACTTGATCCCGACACTTTCTACTGGGCGCACGCAACATTCTTCATGGGCACCATCGTCACTGCCGAGAACTTCTCCGGTGGCTTGACCGAGGCCCAGAAACGTCAGCTCTTCACCGAGCACATTCAGTGGTACCGCCTGTACGGGATGAGCATGCGCCCTGTTCCCGAGACCTGGGAAGCATTTCAGGAGTACTGGGACCACATGTGCCGCAACGTACTCGAAGACAACAAGGCGACCCGCGACGTCCTCGACCTGTCGGGACTCGGCAAGCCCCCGTACATGACGTGGCTACCCGATCCGTTGTGGCGGCTCGCCCGAATCCCCCTCGCCCGCGGATTCGTGTGGCTGACGGTCGGAATGTACGACCAACCGGTTCGAGACCTACTCGGCTACTCGTGGACCAGTCGCGATCAGAAAATTCACAACGCTGTCGGCCGCACCGTCAACGCCGTCTTCCGTCTGGTGCCGTGGCGATACCGGTATCAGCCACGTGCTCGCGCGGGATGGGATCGAGCTGACGGCCGAATCCCCGCCGATGCACCACTGGTCCACACACCGGCGCGCAACCTGCCCCCGCTCGAGCAGCGAGATAACCCGATGCACTACAGCCCCAGGGTCTGATCTGCCATGCTCTGAACATGGAGTGGGACCTGCGAACCCTGCTGAACCGTCCGATCACGTCTCACGGTGCGCCGCTGGGACAAGAACGTGTGGCGGCGAGGACCACCGCGTACATCTACGGCAACATTCTTGTCCTCGCCGCACTCATACCGGTGACGAAATCTCAGGAATCGCTCGGCGCCGCGATTGTGGTCGGCACGGCATTGTCGACATACATCGCCCACACATTTGCCGAGGGAGTCGGCGAGAGCATTCGCAACGATCGCCGACTGACGACCGCGGAGAGAATCGACTCTCTTCGCGATTCCGTCCCGATCCTCACCTCTGCGGTTGTTCCTGTCGTCATTCTCGCGACGGCGTGGTTCAACTTCCTGGAACCACGGACGGCGCAGTTGATCGCGGAAATCGTCTTGATCCTGCGGATCGGTTCCACCAGTTACGTGATCAGCCGACTGCACGGCGAGAAAGTCAGTACGAACACCCATCTGGCAGCGTTCGGCCTCGCCGCCGTCGCCACCCTCATAGTCGGGTTGAAGATAGTGCTCACTCATTGACGAGTCCCCCGATCGCGAATTCCCAGGTCTGAAGGGGTACTGCCGTTACCCGGCTGAGCAGTCACTCCCGCCGAACCCCCGGCCGCCGCTACCGTGGACGACATGAGCATCCCGAGTCTGAAACTGAACAACGGCGTCGACATCCCAGCGCTTGGCTTCGGCGTGTACCAGACGCCGCCGGACGAAACACTCGCCGCCGTCGAGTCCGCGCTGTCGACGGGTTATCGCCATATCGACACTGCCGCGGCCTACGGCAACGAGAAGGGCGTCGGTGAGGCGATCCGGCGATCCGGACTCGATCGCGCGGACATCTTCGTCGAGTCGAAGGTCTGGATCACCGACTACGGATACGACGAGACTCTGCATGCCTTCGACAAGAGCGCAGGCAAACTCGGTGTCGAACAACTCGACCTTCTGATCCTCCATCAGGCGTTGCCGAGCGAGTTCGAGCGCACGATCGACGCGTACAGGGCGTTGGAAACGCTTCTGGCCGACGGCAAGGTCCGCGCCATCGGAGTCAGTAACTTCATGCCGGATCACCTCACCCGACTCCTGGATGCAACGTCCGTGGTGCCGGCGGTCAACCAGATCGAGGTTCATCCGTACTTCAGGCAGTCGACTTTGCTCGAGGCCGACACCGATCACGGGATTCTGTCTCAGGCATGGTCACCGATCGGCGGAATCACGTTCTACCGCGACGGCTCCCACGGCTCGACCCTCGAGGACGCCACCATCGGCGCCATCGCGACCGCTCACGTCAAGTCGCCTGCACAGGTGATGCTGCGCTGGCACCTCCAGCAGGGCCGCCAGGTGATCCCCAAGTCGGTGACTCCCTCGCGGATCGCGGAGAACTTCGACGTGTTCGACTTCGAACTCACCGCCGAAGAACTCTCCGCAATCGACGCACTCGACACCGGAGTTCGCGGCGGTCCCGAACCCGAGGTCATCACCCGCGAGAGGTTCGGAATCGAGATTCCCGAAGCCTGAACCCGGCTGCTTGAACAACACAGCAGCCCCAGTGATCTAGCTGGCGCTCCACCCGCCGTCGATGGTGTACGAAGCCCCCGTCACCATCGACGCCTCGGTCGATGCCAGCCACCCCACCAGCGATGCCACTTCTGTGGGCTCGACCATCCGTTTGATCGCGCTCTCAGTGAGCATCACCTTCTCGACAACCTCGGATTCACTGATTCCGTGAACCTTTGCCTGGTCGGAGATCTGGGATCGCACGAGTGGTGTCAGGACGTAGCCCGGATTGACACAGTTACTGGTGACACCGTGTGGGGCACCCTCGAGCGCAACAACTTTCGACAGGCCTTCGAGTCCGTGCTTTGCCGTGACGTACGCACTCTTGAATGCCGAAGCGCGGAGCCCGTGGACCGAGGAAATGTTGACGATGCGCCCGAATCCTTTGCGGTACATGTACGGCAGGGCCGCTCTGACCAGGAGGAACGGCGCTTCGACCATGAGGCATTGAATCTTCCGGAAGTCCTCGACGTCGAAATCCTCGATGGGACTGACCCGTTGAATGCCGGCGTTGTTGACAAGTACGTCCGTCTCGAGTGCCAGATCCACGAGTTGGTCGGTGTCGAGGAGATCGACGGCCCATGCAGTGCCGTCGATCTCGTCGGCCAGCGCCTTCGCAGCGACGTCGTCGAGATCAGCGACGGTGACGTGGGCGCCGCGGGCGGCAAGGAGTCGAGCACACGCCTCGCCGATACCGCTGGCACCACCGGTGACCAGTGCCGTTTTGCCGGAGAGCGTCATGCGGAAACACCGGCCCGCTCGTCGGCGAGCACTCGTGCGTCGGCGGCATCGACGGACTCGAGCGAGATTCCCTTGGTCTCCCGCGCGAAAACGACTGCGACGATGGTGACCAGGGATGCCAACAGGAGATAGATCGCGATGGGGACCGAGGAGTCGAACTTGCTCAGCAGTCCGGTCGCGATGATCGGAGCCAGTGAACCTGCCACGATCGACGTGACCTGATATCCCAGGGAGACACCGGAATAGCGCATCCGGGTCGGAAACATCTCGGCCATGATCGCGGGTTGGCCGGCGTACATGAACGCGTGGAACACAAGCCCGATGATGATTGCCGACAAGATGACGGCATTGTGTCCGCTGTTCATCATCGGAAAGGCGAAGAATCCCCATGTTCCGGCGGTGACGGCGCCGATCATGTACACCGGGCGTCGACCGATCGTGTCGGACAGTTTGCCCACCAACGGAATCACTGCGAAGTGCACGGCATGTGCCATCAGCATCCACCAGAGGATGTGCGCCGTGTCCGCATGAACGACGACCTTGAGGTAGGTGATCGAGAAGGTCACCACGAGGTAGTACATGACGTTTTCGGCGAAACGCAGGCCCATCGCGGTCAACACTCCGCGCGGGTAACGCTTGACCACCTCGAAAACGCTGTACGAGGTTGCCTTGACCAGTTCTGCTTCCTTCTGCGCCGCAATGAAAATGGGAGCGTCGGTGACCTTGGTCCGAACGTAGTACCCGACCAGAACGATCACCGCGGAGAGCCAGAAGGCAACGCGCCAGCCCCAACTCATGAAGGATTCGTCCGAGAGCGTCGACGTCAGGATCAACAGCACGACAGTGGCCACCAGGTTGCCCATCGGCACGCCGGCCTGAGGCCAGGACGACCAGAACCCGCGAGATCGATTCGGGCTGTGCTCGGCGACAAGGAGTACCGCCCCACCCCATTCGCCGCCGACAGCAAATCCTTGGATGAAGCGCAGCGTGACCAGCAGTGCCGGCGCCCAGTAGCCGATCTGACCGTAGGTCGGTAGGCAGCCCATCAGGAAGGTCGCGGCACCGACCAGCAGCAAACTGAACTGCAACAACTGCTTCCGGCCGAACTTGTCTCCGAAATATCCGAAGACGATTCCGCCGAGTGGCCGGGCGGCGAATCCGACGGCGTAGGTGATGAAAGCCGCGATGATCGCATCCAGCTCGTTGCCGCCGCCAGGAAAGAAGACTTTGCTGAAGACCAGCGTGGCCGCCGTGCCGTACAGAAAGAACTCGTACCACTCGACCACGGTGCCCGCCATCGAGGCGCCGACCACCTTCTTCAGCCCCGATGGTGGGGCTTGGCTCTCGGGTTTCGGCATGTTGTCGACGCTCATCGTGGACTCCCTCGTCTTCAGTTCGCGATTCGCCTGCTCTTCACGATCAGGAATGTGACCGCTCGCACATTTTTTGTGACTCGATGAGTATCGGTGCAGATTCTTGGCACGACAATGACAAATCTCGCACCATACAGGTGCAAAAATGCAGATATGACACTCGGACTGAGCCCGGACGACCTACTGGTGCTTCTCGCGGTCGGTCGCACCGGCCGCTTCAACACCGCCGCCGACGACCTGGGCCTCAACCACACCACCATTTCGCGCCGCATCGCCTCGCTCGAGAAGAGCCTCGGCGGCCGTGTACTGGTCCGCTCGTCCGGCGGCTGGGAGTTGACCGACCTGGGCAGACAAGCCCTCAGCGCGGCCGAGCGCATCGAGGCCGCGGTGAACGAACTGGCACTCGACTCCACCGGTCAGCAGCAACTCGACGGCGTCGTGCGGGTCTCGGCCACCGACGGCTTCAGCGCATACATCGCGGCCCCCGCCGGCGCAGCGGTTCGCAGACGCCATCCTCGCGTGAGCGTGGAGATAGTCGTCGCGACCAGAAAGGCGTCGCAGATACGCTCGGGGCTCGACATCGAGGTTGTTGTCGGCAAACCTCAAGTTCACCGCGCCGAGGCCGTCCATCTGGCCGACTACGCGCTGGGTTTGTACGCCTCCCGAGAGTATCTACGTCAGAATGCTGTTCCCGAAAGTGCCGAAGAGCTGGCCGAACACTCGCTCGTGTATTTCATCGACTCGATGCTGCAGGTCGACGAACTCGATCTGGCTCGCAAGCTCACGGTTTCCATGCGCGAGGCCGTCACGTCCACCAACGTGTTCGTCCACATCGAGGCAACGCGCGCGGGTGCCGGCATCGGCTTGCTCCCCTGCTTCATGGCCGAGCAGCACGACGATCTGATTCGCGTGCTGCCGGCTCACATCGAAGTCAGACTTTCGTACTGGTTGGTGGCTCGTTCTGAATCCTTGCGCCGACCGGAAGTCGCAGCGGTGGTGACGGCACTTCGAGAGACGGTGGATCTCAAGCGATCTCAACTCCTCGGCTCGCCCGGGGCGAACGAAGCGCTCAGTCCAGAGTCGAACGATGCTGGACGATGACCTTGCGCGCCAACTCGGCGATCTTGACGTTCATGTTCTGCGAGGTTCGCACCAGAATGTCGAAGGCCTCGTCGTCGGACACCCGATGCAAAGCCATCAGCAGACCGACGGCCTGACCGATTTCGCGACTGCTCGCCAGGCCGCGCCGCAGCGAGTCGGCATCCTCTCCTCGGTTCAGCGCGGTGACGGCCACGGATGCAAACGATGCCAACATGATCGCGTGGTCGGCAACAGTTTCCGTGAATGCTCCCGGAGTGTCGGAGAAGAGGTTGAGGGCACCGAACTTCTGACGATCGACCATCAGTCGGAACCCCATCGAGCCACGAATGGGTGTCTCTGCCACGACTTTCCGAGCGAACTCGGGCCACTGATTCGGAGTGCGAAGATCTGACTCGAGCTGCGGCGCCTCCGTGTCGAGGGCGTCGATGCACGGCCCCTCGCCAGTCGCACGTTCGAGATCGTCTGCATACTCGGCGATCTCGTCGCTTGCCGCTACCGTGACGTTGGTGTTTCCCCGTCGCAGCATCAGGCTTGCGTGATCGCAACCGGGAATCAACTCGACAGCCGCCGAACAGATCGCGGAGTACACCTCGGCGCTGTCTGCTGCGGAGTAGAGGATCTCCGCCAACGCCGCGAACACTGCCGTGGGTTCTGTCAGTGCTTGGTCGCGCTCAGCCATCTCCATACACCTCGGGGTCTACCGTTCATCGAATTCTTCACCGAACGGTACAAACCTTACTTACTCGAGCGGATGGGGTCGCCGCCGCTCGCCGATTCCCGCCCGTCCGTCCCCTGAAAAGCTTCCGTGGCCGCGCGGTGATGCAGAGCCGTCACGGTGGTGATCTGCTTGGACACCAGGTCGTTGAGCTCGCGGTACTGCTCCTCCGTCTCCCCGGCCGGAATGTCTCTCAGGACCTCCCACATCGCACTCTTGCCGCACAGAGCGGTCCGCATGATCTCGAGAGTTGCCAGCTTCACGAGACGGTTGCGCCAGATGGCGTCGACATGGACGAGGCGCCTGATCCGATTGACCGTCGCGTCGATCTTGGAGTACCGCGGCAGAGATATGCCCTGGGTGTCCTCGATCAGTTGCAGCAGCTGCTCGATCTCGTACTCGAGCTCACCCGGCAACGAGTCCAGCTCACCGTCGGCCCACGCGCCGTACGAGTCCGAGAGTGACCGCGAGAGTTGCAGCCCTACCATCGCTCCGCACAGGTGAGTGACCAGATAAGCAGTGGCTATGTGTTCCTCAGCAGATCTCGACCGACTACCGAACATTGGGATCCTCCTGGGCGACGCTCGACCGGTCTGTGCTGACACGGGTGGTGATTCGACATCCGCCTACCCGCGACAGACCGAGAACAAACGACGGGCGACTCAGACCCGATCCGGCACCACGACGACGGGTTCGAGGATCTCGGCCCGAGACTCCGGCGCTGCGGCGCGCAAGGCGTCGGCCGACTCGTCGTCCGGCTGGGTCTGCGACTCGATCTCCGCTTCGACGCGCGCTCGGTACGTGTCGACCTCGCGCTCGACGGTGGCGGCATCCCAACCGAGAATCGGGGCAACCAATCCGGCAACCTGTTGCGCACAGTTGACACCACGATGCGGGTACTCGATTGCGATGCGCATGCGGCGAGCCAGGATGTCGTCGAGGTGCAATGCACCCTCGGCCGCGGCGGCGTACACAGCCTCGACCTGAAGGTAATCGGGGGCATCTGTGATGGGCTGCAACAACTCCGGCGTCTGTCGGCCGAGTTCGAGGACCTCCGTGATGAGTGAACCGTAGCGGTCGAGCAAGTGCTTGACGCGATACGGATGCAAGCCGTACTGCTCGCCCAGTTGCACAGTCTGATTGATCAACGCGAAGTATCCGTCGGCGCCGACGAGCGGCACCTTCTCCGTGATCGACGATGCCACTCGCGCCGGAATGTCTTCTGCTGCGACGTCGACGGCGTCTTCCGCCATGACCCGATACGTCGTGTACTTTCCACCGGCGATGGCGACCAGGCCTGGAGCCACACGGGCAACGGCGTGCTCGCGCGAGAGCTTCGACGTCTCGTCGCTCTCACCGGCAAGCAGCGGACGCAGGCCTGCGTAGACACCGTCGATGTCGGCGTGCGTCAGCGGCGTGACCAGAACGGAGTTCACGTGGCCGAGGATGTAGTCGATATCTGCTTTGGTTGCCGCTGGGTGAGCGAGATCCAAGTTCCAGTCGGTGTCCGTGGTGCCGATGATCCAGTGACTGCCCCACGGAATGACGAACAGCACCGATTTCTCGGTACGCAGGATGATGGCGGCTTCACTGACGATGCGATCGCGCGGGACGACGATGTGTACGCCCTTCGACGCTCGCACCCGGAACCGTCCGCGCTGACGTGAGAGGGCCTGGATTTCGTCCGTCCAGACACCGGTTGCATTGATGACGACGTGACCCTTGACCTCCGAGGTACGGCCGTCTTCGCAGTCGCGAACACGAACTCCCGAGACCCGGTCCGCTTCACGCAGAAATCCCACGACCTGCGTCGACGTTCGGACAACCGCGCCGTAGTGGGCGGCGGTCCGTGCAACGGTCATGGTGTGCCGAGCGTCGTCGACGACGGTGTCGTAGTACTGGATGCCACCGGTCAGTGAACTGCGCTTGAGGCTCGGCGACATGCGCAGTGCGCCCGCCCGGGTCAAGTGCTTCTGGGAGGGGACCGATTTGGCGCCGCCCATCCGGTCGTAGAGGAAGATTCCCGCGGCCATGTACGGGCGTTCCCACACTCGGTGAGCCAAGGGGAACAGAAACTTCAGCGGCTTGACCAGGTGCGGAGCGAGCGTGGTCAGCGAGAGTTCGCGCTCACGCAACGCCTCACGAACGAGGCCGAATTCTAGTTGCTCGAGATAGCGGAGACCGCCGTGGAACATCTTCGACGAGCGACTGGACGTACCGGATGCGTAGTCACGGGCCTCGACCAACGCAACCTTCAGCCCGCGGGTGGCCGCATCGAGGGCCGCTCCGACACCGACGACACCACCGCCCACCACGACGACGTCGAATTGCTCGGTCTGAAGTTGTTCCCAAGCAGCTTCGCGCTGCTGCGGGCCGAGAAACTGCGCACCTTGCTGCTTACTCAACCCGGTCTCCTGTAAGTCGACGACGAATCCGTTTACAGGCTAGTAGCTTGATCCACATACTGCGACAGCGCACGGATTACTGCGAACACGCCCGAACCTAGGAGCACAGTGAATCAATACATCGCCGCCATCGACCAAGGCACGACGTCGAGCCGCTGCATGATCTTCGATCACGACGGCGCCGTGGTGAGCGTTGCGCAGAAAGAACACGAGCAGATTTTCCCGCGAGCAGGTTGGGTCGAGCACGATCCGGTGGCGCTGTGGATCAACACTCGGGAGGTGGTGGCCGGCGCTCTCGCGAAGGTCGATCTCACGCGGGCCGACATCGCTGCCGTCGGAATCACGAATCAGCGTGAGACAACCGTCGTTTGGGAACGTTCGACGGGTAAGCCGATCTACAACGCGATCGTGTGGCAGGACACGCGCACGGATCAACTGTGTGTCGAACTGGGCGGCGACGAGGGTCCGGACAAGTATCGAGACAAGACCGGACTACCACTCTCGACCTACTTCGCCGGGCCGAAGATCCGCTGGATTCTCGACAACGTCGACGGTGCGAAAGCAAAAGCGGAGGCCGGCGAATTGTGCTTCGGCACTGTCGACACGTGGATCGTGTGGAACCTGACCGAGGGCGTCCACGTGACAGATGTCACCAATGCGTCACGCACGATGCTGATGGATCTCGAGACCCTCCAGTGGGACGAATCGATCTGTGCGGACTTCGGAATCCCGATGTCGATGCTCCCGGAAATCCGTAGTTCCTCAGAGGTCTACGGCACAGGACGTCCACGCGGCAATCTCGCCGGTGTGCCGGTCGCCGGAATCCTCGGTGACCAGCAGGCAGCCACATTCGGCCAGGCCTGCCTCTCCGAGGGTGAAGCCAAGAACACCTACGGCACCGGCAATTTCATGCTTCTCAATACTGGCACGAAGCCGGTGCACAGCAAGCACGGACTACTGACGACCGTCTGCTACAAACTCGGCGAAGCCCCTGCCGTGTACGCACTCGAAGGTTCCGTCGCCGTGACGGGTTCCTTGGTCCAGTGGCTTCGAGACAATCTCGGAATCATTCAGAACGCCAAGGACATCGAGCCGCTCGCCGCAAGTGTCGACGACAACGGCGGCGCCTACTTCGTGCCCGCGTTCTCCGGGCTGTTCGCACCTCGGTGGCGACCGGATGCCCGGGGTGTCATCGTCGGTCTGACGCGCTTCGTCAACAAGGGACACCTGGCCCGCGCAGCGCTCGAGGCGACGGCATACCAGACCCGCGAGGTCATCGACGCCATGCGAGCGGATTCGGGAGTCGAACTGTCCGCACTGAAGGTCGACGGCGGCATGGTGGTCAACGAAACCCTGATGCAGTTCCAGTCGGACATCCTCGGAGTTCCCGTCATCCGTCCGGTGGTCAACGAAACGACAGCTCTCGGTGCTGCATACGCAGCGGGCCTCGCCATCGGTTATTGGGCCGATACCGAAGACATCCGCAACAACTGGGCCGTCGGCAAGACGTGGGAACCGGCGATGGACGAGTCCGAAAGGTCACGGCTGTACGCGGAGTGGAACAAGGCCGTCGAGCGGACGTACAACTGGTCCGAGTGATCACCCCGATCCTTCCATACCGGAAGAGCTGATCATGGTCGCCTATTGATACTCCTGAGGTATCAATAGGCGACCAAGTTGGTATTGGACGTGACCTACACCACTCTGCGAATCTCATTCAGGCACGCCACGTTTCGGCGCCGCGAATGTTGCAGAGAAAGGTCGCCACGCATGAGTTCACCCACTCGCAGTTCCGAGGAGATCAACGCCAAGGCGCGAAGAGCCGGTATCGCTTCGTTCATCGGAACCACTATCGAGTGGTACGACTTCTACATCTACGGCACTGCCGCTGCCCTGGTATTCGGCGACATCTTCTTCTCCGACACTCTCCCGAACGGAGTCGGAACTCTCCTCGCCTTCATCACGCTCTGGGCAGGCTTCCTCGCCAGGCCGATCGGCGGGATCATCTTCGGACACCTCGGCGACCGGATCGGACGCAAGAACACTCTCGTCATCACCTTGATGATGATGGGTGTCGCCACGGTAGGCATCGGACTCCTCCCCACCTACGCACAGGTCGGGATCTGGGCGCCGATCGGTCTGGTCACCCTTCGCGTCATCCAAGGAGTCGCGGTCGGTGGCGAGTGGGGCGGCGCAGTGCTCATTGCCAGCGAAAATGCACCGAAGGGCAAGAGCATCCTCTACTCCGCGTTCGCCCAACAGGGCTCACCCGCCGGAAATCTGTTGGCCACCATCGCGTTCTTCCTTCTGTCCTCGATGCCGACGCCGTCGTTCCTCCTGTACGGATGGCGCATCCCGTTCATCATCTCGGCGGTGCTGGTCATTCTCGGGATGATCATTCGCCTCAAACTCGAAGAGTCGGACGAGATGAAGGCCGTTCTCGCACGCAAGAAGGTCGTCAAGCTTCCGCTCGCCGAAGTCTTGCGCAAGCATTGGGTACTGGTTCTCCTCGGCGCCGGCGCACTTCCCCTCGCCCAGGTCACCTATTTCAAGAACACCTTCGCATTGTCCTGGGCTACAAAAGAACTCGGATACGATCGAGGAACCTTCCTGGCCGCCATCGCGATCGCGCTCGTCGTGCAGTTCATCGTCCAACCTTTCGGTGCCGTCCTGGTCTCCAAGATCGACATGCGAAAAGCCATGTGCCTGATGGTGATACCGGAGTTCGTCCTCATGCCCGCCATGTTCTTCGCGATCCGAACCGGGAACTTCACCATCGCAGTCGTCGCGATGTGTCTGGCCACGATCCCGCACTCGATGTTCTACGGCGCCATCGCCGGCGTTCTCGCTCGGGCCTTCCCCGCCAACATCCGTTATACCGGTCTGTCGACGGCGTACCAATTGTGTTCCCTTGTCGTCGGCGGCGGAACTCCCGTACTGGCGCAGTGGATGCTCAACACGTCAGGCAATATCGTCGGGGTCGCGATCGTATCCGGGCTGTACGCCCTTGTCTCGCTGATCTGCACCCTGCTCCTGCTCCGACGTACCGGCTACAACGCGGGCGAACTCTCGACGGCCGAACAAGCGGACTACGACGAACTCGAACTCGAAAACACTCTTGTCGATACTGCGAACTCACCGAAGTCCGAAGCGGGTGAGATTCCTACCGGTCGGGCAACCGTCTAGGCCAGGGACGGCAGCGCCTGCTCGGACAATTTCAACACTTCGAGAAGAGCAGGTCTGTCGTCTCCCTCTCGCCAGGCGATACGCAGTTGAAGAGGAGGAGGTGGGTCCATGACCGGAACAAAGACAACATCAGGATTCACGATGCTCTGGGCCACCGAGGAGATGGTCAACGAGCATCCGATTTCCGCGGACACCAGCGCGATCAACGACATCGAATCCGGTGCCGTCTGCACGATGCGAGCCAGGAACCCTGCGTTCTTCGAGGCAGTGAGCAGAGACTCCCGCAGAATCGAACCTGGCTCCGCCGGAAGCGTCACCCAATTCTCGGACTCCAATTCGATCAACCGAACCGAGTCCCTCGACGCCAACGGGTGGTCTTTGGACATGGCCACCAGAAAGTTCTCCTCGGCGATCAATCTCGACGTGATCCCGAGCGGCGGTACGGTCCACCGCACCATCCCGATGTCGAGTCGTCGATCGAGCAGCATCAACAACGCCTCGTTCGCGAAAGCAGAACTGTCGAGCACGAATTCGATACCGGGATTGGTCTTTCTCACCAATTTCGCCCACCTCCCGACGAGCAGATGCGAAGAAGTCCCCGCGAAACCCAGGCGAACGCGACCTGTCGTTCCCTTGCCTGCCGCAGACACCGCGATCTCGGCCATCCGGCACGCGTCCAGAATCTCGCGCGCCGGAAGCAGCAGCGCTTCACCGGCAGCAGTGAGCCGCACAGTTCGAGTGCTCCGATCGAACAACGGCGAACCGAGCTGTTTCTCGAATTGCCTGATCGTTCGACTCAGCGGCGGTTGCGCAATCCGAAGCCGCTGCGCCGCACGGCCGAAATGTAGCTCCTCAGCCACCGCGAGAAATGCGTTGATCTGATGAATTTCCACCCGACATTGTTGCGCCACACCGGCCGAACATGTCAAGTTCCGAAACCGACCGAGTGCGCGAAAGAACAAGAAGAGGTACACACGTGGACAAGACCCTCTCGATGAAAGAGGCCGTCGGCCGATACGTCGAAGACGGGATGACCGTTGCGCTGGAGGGATTTTCGCATCTCATTCCTTTTGCCGCGGCACACGAGATCATCCGGCAGGGCAGAAAGGACCTCACGCTCTGCCGGATGACGCCGGACATCGTTTCCGATCAACTCGTCGCCGCCGGCTGCGTCCGAAAGCTGGTTGCCTCGTTCTTCGCCAGCGGCTCCGCAGGTTCTCTGTACGAGTTACGCAGACGCATCGAGAACCAGGACCCGCTCCCCCTCGAAGTCGAGGAATACAGTCATTACGGCATGGTGTGCCGGTATCAGGCGGGAGCGGCCAGGCTTCCCTTCTTCCCGCTGCGGTCGTACGCCGGTAGTGATCTACCCGCACTCAACCCACAACTGAGACTCGTCGAGGATCCGTACGGCGGCGGGAGCGTCTACGTTGTGCCGCCGTTGAATCCGGATGTGACGATCATCGGCGCACAGCGAGCGGACACGTCCGGGAACGCACAGATCTGGGGCATCGCCGGGGTGCAGCAAGAAGCTGTTTACGCCGCGAAGAAGGCGATCGTCGTTGTGGAAGAGCTTGTCGACGACGAGGTCATCAGGTCAGATCCGAGCCGAACTCTGATTCCCTCGCACGCCGTCGACGCGGTTGTCGTCTGCCCGCGCGGCGCGCACCCGTCGTACGCACAGGGATACTACGACCGCGATTGCGGCTTCTACCGACGCTGGACCGAGATTTCCAAAGACCCTTCGTTGCTGAGAAATTGGCTCGACGAGTGGGTGTACACACTCGGCGATCACGACGAATATCTCGCCAAGCTCGGAGCTGACTACTGGTCGGATCTCGAGGTCGGATCAAAACTCTCCACACCTGTCGACTACGGGAGCAGACTGTGACCACCACGATTGTCAGCGGTAACACCACCTCCACCGAAACGATCGTCGCCGTCGCGGCACGCGAGTTGGCGGGTAAGCGCCGGGTCTTCGCCGGAGTCGGGCTCCCCACGCTCGCAGTCGATCTCGCGCGCCACACGTCGAATCCGGACGTAGAACTGATCTACGAATCCGGAGTGTGCGGCGCGCATCCGTCGGCGATGGCCGAAGGTATCGCCGACTCCGTCGTGGTCTCCGGCGCCGAATCCGTGCTCAGTATGGCCGCACTCTTCGGTTATGTCCTGCAAGGTGGCAACGTCGACGTCGGTTTTCTCGGGGCCGCTCAAATCGATCGAACGGGAAGCCTGAACACAAGTTTCATCGGTGACTGGAAGAACCCGACGGTCAGACTGCCCGGAGCAGGCGGGGCCGTCGAGATCATCGCGAACGCGGCCGAGATCTTCGTCGTGATGCGTCGCCACGACCTCAGTTCCTTTCCGGCCGCGCTCGACTTCTGCACCTCACCCAGCCCCGCCCGCGCCCACGCCAGCGGAAAGGGCATCATGCCGGCAGGTGCAGGAGTGACAAAGGTGTTCACCAACCTCGGTGTCCTGACACACCAGGGCCCCGGCGGCGAGTTGGAGCTGACCAGTGTCCACGAAGGCATCTCGGTCGATCAGGTGCGAGAGGCGACGGGATGGGATCTGGCCGTCGCCGACCACGTCACCGTCACCACCCCACCGTCCGGTACGGAGATCGATCTGCTCCGCAACACTATCGACAAAGTCAGGCTGTACCTGCGGTGACACTGTCCCGGAGCCTGCCGACGGCGTCGACCAGCACCGCTTCGGGATACGTCGCGA
Source organism: Rhodococcus sp. MT28 (assembly GCF_058792695.1). Lineage (NCBI taxonomy): Bacteria > Bacillati > Actinomycetota > Actinomycetes > Mycobacteriales > Nocardiaceae > Rhodococcus > Rhodococcus sp. MT28. Next base: position 219,396 of record NZ_JBXAFD010000005.1, on the reverse strand, counting down.
AACACAGTCGAGCGCTTCGACCAAGGTCCGCTTCGACCGCGAAGGCCGAACCTGGGACAAATGCCACGCCATGCGCGAGCGCGGCACCCAGGAGTTCGGTGGTGTCGACGTCGTCGAGGAAATCCATCCAACAGAACATCCCGCCGCGGACCTCGGAAAAGCATGCACGCCCACTCAATTCCGTCTCGGCGGCCGTGACCAACGCCTTCGCCCTCGCGCCGTACCCCGCTCGAAGCACGTCGAGATGCGCGTCGAACCATTCGACGTCGGAGAAGAGGTCTGCGGCGATCTGCTGTGTGAGCGAAGACCCGCACAGGTCAGCGCCTTGCTTGATCAGTTCGACCGCCTCGCAGACCTTTCGGTCGCCGTGCAGCCAGCCGACGCGCAGCGCCGGTGCCAACACTTTGGAAGCACTGGACAGCCGAATCACCCTGTCCGACAACGCCGCCAGCGGTGCGGGCGGTTTCTCGCCGAAGTACAGTTCGCCGTACGGGTCGTCCTCGAGAACCCAGAACCCGTATCGGTCCGCCAGTGCCGCCAAGTGCGCTCGCCGCTGCGCCGAAAGCACCGCGCCACGCGGGTTGTGGAAATTGCTCACGGTGTGAACAACTTTGGGCCGAAGACCGGCGTCGAGTTTCGCTTCGAGCGCGTCGGTGTCCATTCCGTCCTCGTCGAGCTGGACGGGAACGAGACGGGCCTGCGCCGTTCGAAAGACCTGCAGCGCACCGGTATATGCCGGTTCCTCCACGACCACGACGTCACCGGCGTCGAGGAGGACCTGCGCGAGCAAGCTCAAACCTTGCTGAGAACCGTGGGTGATCACGACTTCGGACACGTCGAGTGTCCGCCCGATCTTGGATGATTCGCGCTCGGCGATCACCTCACGGAGGCGCCGCAGGCCGGAGGTCTCGCCGTACTGGACGGACGAGGGGTCACCGAGTGCGTCGTGGGCTGCCTTCGAGATTCGCTCCCGCGGAATGAAATCGGGATCGGGCAGTCCGCCGGCCAAGCTGATGACGTCGGGCCGGGCAGTCAGGGTGAGCAGATCGCGAATTGCAGAACTACGGAGTCCGTCCATGCGAGCGGACAGCGCGGCGTGTGTCATATGAAGCTCCCAGGCACGCAGAATGAAGGTCAGAGGAAAAACACCCTGAGCCGTCCTGGGTCAACGGGGCGGGAGAGCGCCGAGATACCGACCCTTGATTCGGTCGGTATCTCGACTATCCCACCAATACTTCAGTATATGAAACAGAGTTCCCACATTGTAAGAAGACTCTGGTCGGTTGTCAGTCCAGGTCGTCGTGACGCATGAGCTGACGAGCAGCCTCGGTGATCGATCCGGTCAGCGACGGGTACACCGAGAACGTCTGCGCCAGGTCGTTGACCGTCAGGTTGTTCTGTACGGCGATCGCGATCGGCAGGATCAATTCCGAAGCAGTGGGTGCGACCACAACACCGCCGATGACCACGCCGGTAGCCGGGCGGCAGAAAATCTTCACGAATCCGCGACGCAAACCGGACATCTTGGCGCGCGGGTTGGTGTTGAGCGGCAACATGACGGTGCGCGCAGGCACCTCTCCGTTGTCGATCGCTGCCTGCGAAACACCCACCGTTGCAATTTCGGGGCGTGTGAAGACGGCCGACGCGACGGTCTTCAACTTGATCGGGCTGACGCCTTCACCCAGTGCGTGGTACATCGCGATACGTCCCTGCATCGCAGCCACCGACGCGAGCGGGAGCAGTCCGGTGCAGTCACCGGCAGCGTAGATACCGGAAACCGTGGTGCGCGAGACCCGGTCGACACGCAGGTATCCACCCTTGTCCAACTCGATGCCGACCCGCTCCAGGCCGAGACCGTTGGTGTTGGGGACGGAACCGACGGTCATCAGAGCGTGGCTTCCTTCGACCGTGCGGCCGTCGGAGAGCTTGACGACGATGCCCTTCTCGGTGCGCTCGACGGCGTCCGCGCGGGCGTGCTTGACGAGGGTGACACCGCGCTCGGCGAGGGCGTCCTCGAGCACGAGCGCCGCATCGGCATCCTCGCCGGGCAGAACACGGTCGCGACTGGACACGAGCGTGACCTTGACGCCCATCTCGGTGTACGCGGAGACGAACTCGGCACCGGTGACACCGGAACCGACCACGACCAGGTGCTCGGGAAGCTCGTCCAAGTCGTAGAGCTGGCGCCACGTCATGATTCGCTCACCGTCGGGCTCGGCTCCCGGGATGATGCGGGGGCTGGCGCCGGTGGCGATCAACACGACGTCTGCGTCGATGGTCTTCTGCTCGCCGCTTCCAAGCGTCGCGCGAACCTGGTGTGCTGCCATGCCGAGGAGCGGATCGGTCAGTTCGGCGGTGCCGGAGAGAACCTCGACGCCTACCGTCTGCAACCGTGCGCGAATGTCCGAGGACTGGGACAACGCGAGACTCTTGACTCGGGAGTGGATCTTCGGCAGTGACACCGAAGCCTGCTCCGGATCCAGAGTGATGCCGAGGTCGGATGCACGACGCATGTCGGTGCGGATTCCGGTGGACGCGATGAACGTCTTCGACGGGACACAGTCGAACAGCACACACGCACCGCCGACGCCGTCCGAATCGACCAGGGTGACCGTGGCCCCGTGCTGCGCGGCTACCAGTGCCGCCTCGTAGCCGGCGGGTCCGCCACCGATGATCACGATCCGGGTCATGTGTCCTCCAAGTCCTCGCGTGGCCGGCAGGGGTCTCCCGTCGACCAGTGTCACGCTATTCGAGCACCACGTGTCGCGCAGTGCTTGTACCAGATTACTTGCGTCCGGTGGTCCGCTTCGCCACACCCTCGGACCACGGTTTAGGCTTGCGCCCGTGTCGATTTATGCCGCCTACGGTTCCAACATGCATCCCGAGCAGATGTTGTTGCGCTGCCCACACTCCCCCATGTCCGGGACAGGGTGGCTGCGAGGCTGGCGCCTGACCTTCAGCGGCGAGGACCTCGGCTGGGAGGGTGCTCTCGCCACCGTGGTCGAAGATCCCGATTCCAGTGTTTTCGTGGTGCTCTACGACGTCCCGGAAGAGGACGAAGTGAGTCTGGACCGCTGGGAAGGTGCCGAACTGGGTCTGCACCGCAAGATCCGCGTGCGGGTCGACACCGCCGGCGACGCGGTACTTGCGTGGCTCTACGTCATGGATGCGTACGAAGGCGGGCTGCCGTCGGCCCGCTACATCGGTGTGATGGCCGACGCTGCCGAGATTGCCGGAGCGCCGGCCGAGTACGTACGAGAGTTGCGGACGAGAAACAGCCGCAATGTCGGTCCGGGTAACGGTGTTACCGATTAGATAGCTGTCCTGCTCAAAGCAGCAGGAAATACGCGAGCACTGCCAGTGCTGCGAGCACCACCACAACCGTCACGCCGATGAGCACACGCTTGGAACCGCGCGACTCCGATTCGCCTGCGACAACTGCAGTTTCCGGCTCGGCGGTCGCCACCCCGGCAGCGGTTTCTGCCGCCACCTTCTCGCGTCCCAGGGTGTCGAACACCTCGGTCACGTCGTGTGAAGGCGGCAATCCGATCGGCACGATAGTGTGCGACGTCGAGGTGAATCCGGCAGCCAGAATTGCGGCTCCCAGCGCAGCCGACTGCTCAGGCCCGGGACCGAGTTCACATCTGACACCGAGCTTTTCGGCAATCCCGGCCGCTATGGACATCATGGCCGCTTTGTCTGTCGCCGGTTCGCCGTCACCGGTGACGACTACGGCGTCCAGGTTCTCCGGCATCCAACCGAACGCACCCAGAGCCGTCGCGAGGCGTGAACTCGGCGAGCTCCCGTCGCCGGCAAAGCCGAATGCACGGCCGGCCGCGACACCAGAACGCACGAGGGTGACCGCTGCCCCGGTGTCGTCCACGTGATAGATGCCGATGAGCGTGCCGGCGAGTGCCGCGATTTCCGACTCGAACCACGCCGACACGGCCTCGGCATCCGAGACGAGTGTGACCCGTTCGAGGCCCGCGTAGACCAGCGAATCCTGCATGAGGGCCGCTGTCGACGAGTCCCAGCGTGACGGGTAGGTCGCGACGATGTCGGGCGCTCCCCCGCTTCGACCACCACGATCGGGCAGCGGCTCGCATTCCTGCAACAGACAGCGAATCGAGGTCGCCACCAAATCCTCGGCGCGGTAACGAGTATCGGCAGTTCCCGCGACGCCACTCGGGTCCCCGACGCGACCGACAAAGCCCGACCAGCTCTCGGCGAACTCACGGCCGGCACCCAGTTGCTCGGTGCCACCGAGCACCGTCGTTCCGTCCTTGCGTTGATTGAGGATCGTGTCCCGAACCAATACCACCGGATCGGCCGAACCCGGATCGTTCGACGCAACGACAGCCGTCGACACCAATGTGCCGATTCGCACTCCCACACCTATGGACATGCCCGTACCTTCACTCGAACGACACGAAAAACGGTACCCCCGACGGGAACCGGAACTATCCCAGAACCAGGCTCGTCAGAACCTTCACACCGACGCCGAGTGCTCGCTCGTCGAGATCGAAAGTGGGTTGGTGGATGTCGAGCTGATCGCCTTCACCCGACCACACGCCGAGCCGCGCCATGGCACCCGGCACGGTTTCGAGGTACCACGAAAAGTCTTCGCCACCACCGGATTGCGGGGTGTCCGCCAAAGCATCTTGTCCGACGGTCGCGATGGCGTCCTCGAACATCCGAGTGGACACCTCGTCGTTGACGACCGGAGGCACTCCGCGACGATAGTTGAGTTGGTAGCGAACTCCGGTGGGTGCGAGCAGTCCGTGGACGATTTCTTCCACGAGCGGTTCGAGCAACTCCCAGGTGTCGTGATCGCCGGTACGTACCGTGCCCGTCATCATGCCGGTCTGCGGAATCGCGTTGGGCGCCTGACCTGCGCTGACCGCGCCCCACACCATGACGGTTCCGGTACGCGGATCGATACGACGGCTGAGCATTCCCGGCAGCCCGGTCACGACGGTGCCGAGCGCGTAGATCAGATCCGTGGTCAAATGCGGCCGCGACGTGTGCCCACCCGGAGAGTCGAGGACGACCTCGATCGTGTCGGCAGCAGAGGTGATCGCGCCCAGGCGCATTCCGACCTGGCCTGCCTCGAGTCGCGGATCGCAGTGCAGAGCAAAGATTCTGGACACACCGTCGAGCGCGCCCGCGGCGATGACGTCGAGTGCTCCGCCAGGCATGACTTCCTCGGCGGGCTGGAATATCAGCCGAACCCCGACGGGAAGTTCGGGCAGCGTGGCCAGAGCCAGTCCGGCGCCGAGCAAGATGGTGGTGTGGGCGTCGTGCCCGCATGCATGGGACACACCGGGGACCGTGGACGAGTACGTCGCCCCGGTCGCTTCCTGCATCGGCAAAGCGTCCATGTCGGCGCGCAGTGCGATTCGTGGACCCTCCGGTCCGATATCGCACGTGAGACCGGTGCCACCGGGAAGGATCTTCGGCGACAATCCAGCGGCAGTGAGGCGGGTGGCGACGAATTCGGTGGTCGCGTATTCGCGGCGAGCCAACTCCGGGTTGGCATGGATGTGTCGACGCCACGCGACGAGGTCGTCGGTGTGCGCGTGAATCCACGTGTCGATTGCCGCGTTCACCGGCGATCTACCCCTTCCAACAGACGGGCGCGTTGTTCTGGATCGGACGCTACCCGGACAGCAGTGCGGGCCAACGCAATTGCACCGTCGACTACCGCTCGATCTGCGGAGGTGGTGATACACGCAGCCGCGAACTCCGGCTGATGTGTCACTGCCCCCGATGAATCCAAGCCTATGACCGGGTGAATTCCCGGAATCACATTGGTCACATTACCCATATCCGTACTACCCAGTGGACGGGAGCGCTCCCATTCCGCTGCCAGTGGCACCCGCCCGAGATCGACGATCTGTTCACGGTACGCCGCCGCCAGCCACGGATCGGGGGTCAGCTCGGTGTAAGTAGGCGATACCGTGCGGATTTCGTGGGTGCACCCGGTGCCGAGTGCACCCGAGGCGAAGCACGCGTCGGCACGCTCGGACAGATTGGCCAACGACGCGGCCGTTTCGGCACGCAGGTAGTAGAGCAATTCGGACCGAGCCGGAACGATGTTGGGAGCCGTGCCGCCGTCACTGACGATTCCGTGAATCTGTTGACCTGGCTGCAGGTGCTGACGCAACAGTCCGACCGCCACCTGAGCGAGCGTCGCTGCGTCGGCGGCGTTACGACCGAACTCCGGCGCAGCAGACGCATGCGCCTCGCGACCGTGATAACTCACGGCGATGTCCGCCAAGGCCAGCGAGGTCGCACCGATGATGTCGATCGGCCCTGGATGAACCATCATGGCAGCGCCGACGCCGTCGAAGGCACCACGCTCGAGCATCAGGACCTTGCCGCCACCGGTTTCCTCCGCGGGAGTACCGATCACTCGGACTGTGATACCCAGTTCGTCGGCCACGGTAGCCAACGCGATGCCGGCCCCGACCGCGGCGGCGGCAATGATGTTGTGCCCACAGGCATGACCGATCTCGGGCAACGCGTCGTACTCGGCGCAGATCGCGATGACCAACTCTCCGCTGCCGTAGGTGGCATCGAAGGCCGTCGGCAGATCGACGATCCCGTGAGTGACCGCGAAACCGTGCTGCGCCAGCAGGTCCGACACTTTGGCAGCGCTGCGGAACTCCTCGAAGGCGAGTTCCGGGTCGCTGTGAATCGAATGCGACAGCGCAATCAGATCGGCCTCTACGGACCTGACTGCGCTGTCGACATTCTGGTTCACGCGATCATTGTCTCACCCGAAGGAGAAGTTGCTCTTGTCAGTCACCTGAGCGAGGTCTGCAAGAGCATCGCGGTGGATGCCTGCCTTGATTCCCGCCAAGTTCTTGCCGTGAGTCGACGTAAGTGCCGACGCCTTGGCCACAGCAGCGGCGAGCACTCCGTCTCCGTCGACCGTTTCCTGCACGATGCCCGCAGCAAGTGCGTCGGCACCGCCGAAGCGACGCCCCGTCGTCATCGCGTCGACTGCCGTCTGCTTGGGCAGACGACTGTTCAACAGTGCTGACATGCCGACAGTGAACGGCATGTTCAGTCCGACCTCGGGGAGGCAGTAGAAGCCGCGGTCCGCGCGCATGATCTGGAAATCGTGCGAGGACGCGAGCATGGCGCCGGCGCCGAACGCGTGCCCCTGCACGGCCGCGACCGTGGCCATCGGGAAGGTCAGCAAACGGCTGTAGATGGTGTGGACCTTGTCCAGGTAGCCGGGCAGACCGTCGAGATTGCCGAAGATCCACGTCGTGTCCAGGCCGTTCGTGTAGAACTTGCCCGTCGCCGTCGTCACCAGGGCTGCGGGACCCTCGTGCGCTTCGACCTCGTCCAACTTGCTGTGAACAGCGTCGATCCACTCGGGGCCGAAGCGGTTCTCGTTGTCCGTTTCGCCCTCGTTGCCGAGGTACAGGATGAATACGTCGCCGTCGCGTTCGAGATAAGGCATGGATGGGAGAGTAACGCCCGCCAACTCACCCGGCGAACCGACCCGACTCCTCAGTAGGGTTGCTCACATGGGAACGATCGCCGAGGCCGCCGCCGCTGCTCTGTCCGCCATGACTGGCTCTTCGTCACCGTCAGTCGCCATCGTGCTCGGGTCGGGGTGGACCGATGCCGCAGACGTGTTCGGCGACGCCGGTGCGGACGTGACAGCCGAAGTCTCGATGGCGGATCTTCCTGGCTTCGCCCCACCGTCCGCCCTCGGCCATGCGGGCACCATTCGTTCGGTGCGCGTCGGAAACACCGAAGTCCTGCTGCTGCTCGGGCGCGCGCACGCATACGAGGGCCACGATCTCGGTACCGTCGTCCACCCGGTCCGGACAGCCATTGCTGCCGGCGCCGACACCGTCATCCTCACCAATGCGGCCGGCGGTATCCGCGAGGACTACGCAGTGGGACAACCAGTGCTGATCAGTGACCACCTGAACCTGACGGCCCGCTCTCCCCTCGTCGGCGCAGAGTTCGTCGACCTGGTCGACGCCTACTCGCCGGAACTGCGTGCGCTGGCTCGCTCGATCGACCCGGACCTTGCCGAGGGTGTTTACGCCGGGCTTCCCGGTCCGCATTACGAGACTCCGGCCGAGATTCGAATGCTTCGTACACTCGGCGCCGATCTGGTCGGCATGTCGACGGTTCACGAGACCATCGCGGCCCGCGCGCTCGGCGCCCGCGTTCTCGGCATCTCCATGGTCACCAATCTGGCCGCCGGAATCACGGGCGCCCCACTGGACCATCAGGAGGTGCTGGCGGCAGGCAAAGCTTCGGCGGCCCGGATGGGAGTGCTGCTGCGCCAACTGGTCGAGCAGCTGTGACACCACTGAACGTCAACGAGTGGATCGACGCCGATCCGGACCCAGTTACCCGCGCAGAATTAGCCGCCCTTTCCGAACATGAACTGGCCGAACGCTTTTCCTCACCGCTGACGTTCGGCACTGCTGGGCTTCGCGGGCCGGTACGCGGCGGACCCAACGGCATGAACCTCGCGGTCGTCATCCGGACCACGGCCGGTCTGGCGGCCTGGCTGACAGCTCGCTGCCAGGGCGGGTCCCGCGTTGTGGTCGGCCGCGACGCCCGGCTCGGTTCAGAGGCATTTGCTCTGGCCGCCGCCGAGGTCATGGCAGCGGCCGGGTTCGAGGTGACCCTGCTCCCCCGCCCACTGCCGACACCGCTGGTGGCGTTCGCGGTGCGCAGGCTCGGGGCAGCGGCAGGTATCCAGATCACCGCCTCCCACAATCCTGCCGCCGACAACGGTTACAAGGTGTATCTCTCGGGCGGAGCGCAACTCGTCTCCCCCGCCGATCGTGAAATCGAGAGCGAGATCGCTCGCATCGGTAGTGCCGCCGACGTCGCGCGAGCATCGGTGATTCCGGCCGACGATTCTCTGGTCGAGGAGTACATCGCCCGCATCGCGACCCTCCCGCACGGCGACGCCCGCTCGATCCGGATTGCGCTCACGGCAATGCACGGCGTCGGCGGTGAGACTGCGACCGCGGCTCTGCGAGCAGCAGGATTCGAGGACCTGCACGTCGTGGCGGAGCAGTTCGATCCCGACCCCACGTTTCCGACCGTCGAGTTCCCCAATCCCGAAGAGCCCGGCGCCGCAGACCGCCTGCTCGCCCTTGCCCGAAGTGTCGACGCGGATCTGGCGATCGCACTCGACCCGGATGCCGACCGCTGCGCCGTCGGAGTTCGCGACGGTGATCAGTGGCGCATGTTGCGCGGCGACGAAACCGGGGTGCTCCTGGCCGACCACGTACTGAGCACGGCGCCCGAAGATTCGTTGGTGGCGACGACGATCGTCTCCTCGACCCTGCTCTCGAAGTTGGCGAAAGCCCGCGGAGCCAGGTTTGCGCAGACACTCACCGGATTCAAGTGGCTCACGCGCGCCGGCGACGGACTCGTCTACGCCTACGAGGAAGCGATCGGGCACTGCGTCGATCCGGATGTGGTGCGGGACAAGGACGGAATCTCAGCTGCCGTTCTGGTGGCTGACTTGGCTGCCACCCTCGCGGGCAGCAACAGAACCCTGTTGGACGTTCTAGGCGACTATGCCGTCGAATTCGGACTGCATTGCGGGGACCAAGTATCCCGCCGCGTCGAGGACTCGAGTGACATCGCGGAAATGATGAAACGGCTACGCGCCGATCCGCCAAGCCAACTCGCGGGCGAGCCGGTCACGACCGAGGACTTGTCCCTGGTTCGCGGTGGTATGCGCACCGACGCAGTGATATTCGACGGGCCGTCGATCCGCGTGGTTGTTCGACCGTCCGGAACCGAGCCCAAGCTCAAGTGCTATCTCGAAGTTGTCGTCCCGGTGGCGAACCGCGCCGACCTCGCGAACGCAGTAGAGCAGGCGAAGGCCCGGCTGGCCGAACTCCGAACCTTCGCCCTTTCGCTCTAGCGGGGTCCGAACTGCCGATCGCCGGCGTCACCGAGACCGGGGACGATGAAAGCGTTCTCGTCGAGTCCGTCGTCGATGCTCGCGATGACCAGACGAACCGGGTGGCCGGACGCTGCCAGCGCGTCGACGCCGGCCGGAGCGGCCACGACGCACACTGCCGTGACATCCGTCGCGCCACGCGCAACCAGCAAGTCGATGGTGTGCACCATCGAACCACCGGTGGCGAGCATCGGATCGAGCACGAACACCGGAATACCGGACAGATCCGCGGGGAGGGATTCGAGGTACGGAACCGGCTGATGAGTCTCTTCGTCACGTGCCATTCCGACAAAGCCGACGCCGGCCGACGGAATCAGCGCACTCGCCTGTTCGACCATGCCCAGACCGGCCCGCAGCACCGGTACCAACAACGGCGGCTTCGCGAGCCGGATGCCCGTCGTCGCTGCTACCGGGGTGTCGACCGGAAATTCCTCGACCTCCGCGTCACGCATGGCCTCGTAGACCAGCATGTGCGTGAGCCTGCGAAGTGCGGAACGAAAAGTTGCGTTCTCACTGCGTGCATCACGCATTGTCGTCAAGAGGGCCGCCGCGAGCGGATGGTCGACTACGTGCGTTTGCATGACCATCAGAATAGTTCCTCGGGAACCGGAGCACCCCGCGCGGCGTCCAAGAAGGAGTAAGCGCAACGGGGGGAAGACAAAGTTGACAAGTCTGGATCTGGACACTGAAAGCATCGCGGAGTTCGCCACGCGGTTGGGCACTGTTGCCGACAACGTCGCGCAAGCTCGACAGGACGCGGCGGGTGGCGATCACTTGGCTCTGTCCACTGTGCTGGGGCTGATCGGCGGCGACTTCGTCGATGTCGCGAGCCGAGCACAGCAAGCGCACATCGACGACATCGATCGACTGTCCGCTGTGATCTCCAGCGTCCAGTCAGCCACCCGCGACGCTCACGCCGTCTATCTCGACTCCGAGGAATCGGTACGAAGGACTCTCGCTGAAGCCGCACGCTCATGATCGACGTCGACGCACTCGCACGACCGATCATCGACCTGGTCGACACTGTCGGGACTGGTGTCCCCAGCGCAAGTGGACCCGACGTCGGCATCCGAATCGCCACGGACGCCCTCGAGATCGCCTACCAACTGGGAAGCGCGGCACTGAGCGAACTGGCGTCCTCTCAGAGTTCGTCGACTGCCCTCACTGCTGCGGTGACCAAAACCGAGCAGACGCAGACGTCGACGCGAAACCTCGCCGATCGTGGGACCGACATCGCCGGCGTCGTGGACGAAGCGACAACGTCCGTGTACGCGGGAATGACCGAACTCGGTGAGATTCTCCAGTCCTTTCTGACACTCGCGATCAAGGCCGGGCCGACGCTGATGACACCGACGGGCCAATTGATGTTGTTGTCGGCCGCGTTGGAGCACCTCGGACGCGCGGTATCGGTTATCGAGCGGGTACGCGGTGAGCTGGCCGGGTCGACCGACAAGATGTCCGCACTCGTCCCGTCCGTCCCGATACCCGATCCCGCACCTGGGGTCTCCGAGTCGGCGGGTGGTTCCGGTTCCGCAAGTGGTTCCGGTTCCGCAAGTGGTTCCGGTTCCGCAAGTGGTTCCGGTTCCGTCGGTGGCGTTGAGGTCGAACTTCCCGACGGCTCGATTGCCACCGCACCGAACGCCGAGGCCGCTGCTGCCGTACGCAACGCGCTCACTCAACAGGGTGTCCCGTACGCCTGGGGAGGCACGACACCCGGAGTCGGTCTGGACTGCAGTGGTCTGACGCAATGGGCGTACGGCCAGGCCGGAGTCGATATTCCGAGGTTGGCTCAGGAACAGGGAATCGGGAACCAGGTCGATCAGAACAATCTGATGCCGGGCGACCTCGCGGTCTGGGACGGACACGTCGCCATGGTGATCGGCAACGGTCAGATGGTCGAAGCCGGCGATCCTGTCGAGATCAGCGCCATCCGAACCACGAACAGCGGCATGGGCTTTCACGGCTTCTACCGTCCGACGGAATGACAGGGAATCATGCCCGAGAACAAGCGCGAATCACCGCCGATCATCACAGCCGTAGCCGTCAACCGCAACGGAACCATCGCGGTCCGCGCCACGGAGCACGCCGTGCCCGTGGACCTGAGGATCAGCCAGGACGAACTGCGGTACGGCGGGCAGCGGTTAGCGCAGCAGATACTCACGCTGTGCTCAAATGCAGCAATCGAAGCCGGCGCCCGCCATCGTGTGGAGCTCGAGGAGACCGGAGTCCCGGCAGCGATCCTCGATCGGCTCGGTCTACCGACCCGAGACGAACTGGCCGATGTCGACGCCGCCGAGGGCCAGAACCTTCCGTCGAGCTGGATGCGTTCGATATGAGCGAGATTGATCGAATCATGGAGCTGGCGAAACACCGGACCGGACTCTTGCAGGAAGCCGTCGACGGGGTCGGCGCTCTGCGGGCAGTCGTCTCGAGCGAGGGCGGGATAGTCACGGCGACTGTCGACGGGCTGGGCGCTCTGGTCGACCTACGGATCACCGACGCAGTCACCGCGATGAATTCTCAGACGGTGGCCGCATTGACGGTGGCCACGATTCACCAGGCAGTTCAACAGTCCAACGACGAACGCGAGCGACTGGTCAGTGAGCTCCGAGTAGCCCTGAAACAAACGTGACGAACCCCCGCTATGCCTTTCGCGCTGCGGTGGATAGGCTTCCGCCCATGGCTGGAGACATCGTCCCTATCGAAATCGGACTCACCGACGGAGACCTCGTCACTTTGTGGGCACCTCGCTGGCGCGAGGGCGACGACGAGTGGGAAGCGTTTCTCGGCCATGAGGAAGACCTCTACGGGTTCTCCTCCGTCGCGGAACTCGCGGCCTTCATCCGAACGGACTCCGACAACGACCTGGTCGAGCATCCGGCGTGGGCCGTCGTCTCCGGACTGTCGGCAGCCGAGTTGGAACCGGAAGAGAACTTCACGTTCGACTTCGTCGGCGTGCCGGAACTGGCCGCAGGTGACCCTGAGGCACTGGTGGTCTCGGAACTCGAAGACACCCTGAACATGGCTCGCAACATCGGTGAGGTGTGCGAACTCGACGCGGTCATCCGCTTCTTCAGCGGCCATCCGGTACTCGGCGCGCTTGCCACCGGCGCCGGCACCTTCGAAGGCCGCGAAGGCCTGGAGCTGTGGGACCAGGTCGGCGCTGCGATCGTCAAGGACTGGGACGCCGTTCTCGACGCCATCGACAAGGTGGTCACCTCCCCGAAGGTCGATGCAGCTGCTGTGGCGGTCGCCGAAGCTGAACTGCTCGCTGCCGCCGAGAACACCGTCGACGCCGACGATGTCGCAGAGGAGGGCGAGGACGAGGAATTCGACGAAGACGACCTCGAAGAGGACGAAGACGAAGTCGAGACCTTCTGGGGCGAGGTCGGTGTCGACCCGATCCGCATCATCACCTCGGCCGAGACGTTCTACACTCTGCGCTGCTACATGGGAGATCAGGCGATCTTCCTCGGCAAGGACGGACTGATCACCGTCTTCCGTAGCGAGCGCGCACTCGCTCGCTACCTCGCCGACAACCACGAACACGATCTCTCGCAGGTCAGTACGTACGGCGAAATTCAGAATGCGGCCGTCGACGGTTCACTCGAAATCGAGGTCACGGACGAGAACGTCTACGTTCTGCCCGGTATCGCCGACGACCTCGCCCAGGGCCCGGACGTCGTAGATGCCGAGCAGCTGGAACTCGCCGTCGAATTGTTCACCGATGCAGCAGATTTCGCCGACGACGACTCCACCGAGGAGGCTCTGTCCGCGTCGAACGAGCTGGGTTGGTACGTCTCGTACCTCCTCAACCCCGATCCGTCGCGGATGGCTCCGAGTGCGCCGTTCACCAAGGAATCCGAGGCCTGGCGCGAACTCGAGCGCGAGTTCGAGGCCCGGCTTCGATCTGAGTAGTCGGGCGCACGTCATCTAGCCGATGAGCACGGCGTAGCCCGGCTTGATGACGTCGTCGATCAACGCGAGGCGCTCGTCGAACGGGATGAAGGCCGACTTCATCGCGTTGATGGTGAAGCGTTCGAGATCGGTCCATCCGTAACCGAAGGTCTCGACCAACGCGGCCATTTCCCGGCTCATGGTGGTGTCGCTCATCAGCCTGTTGTCGGTGTTGACGGTCACTCGGAAGCGCAAGTCCGCCAAGAGTCCGAACGGATGGTCCGCCAGGGCGGCTACGGCTCCGGTCTGCACGTTCGAACTCGGGCACAGTTCCAGGGGAATGCGCATGTCACGGACGTAGTTCGCGAGCCGACCCAACTCTGCCCCACCTGGCACGCCTACGTCGATGTCGTCAACGATCCGCACGCCGTGGCCCAACCGATCCGCTCCGCAGAAGGCGATGGCTTCGTGGATCGACGGCAACCCGAAAGCCTCACCCGCGTGAATCGTGAAGTGGGCGTTCGCGTCACGCATGTACTCGAACGCGTCGAGGTGCCGGCTCGGTGGGTTTCCGGCCTCGGCGCCGGCGATGTCGAAACCGACAACCCCGCGGTCCCGGAATCGCACAGCGAGTTCGGCGATCTCCCGCGACCGCGCGGCATGCCTCATCGCCGTGAGAAGACAGCCGATGCGGATCTCCCGTCCCGCGACCCTGGCAGCGGATTCGCCGGCCCGGAAACCTTCGAGAACGTGCTCGACGACCTCGTCCAAACTCAGGCCTTGTTCCAGGTGCTGCTCGGGCGCAAAACGGATCTCGGCATAGACGACGTTGTCGTCGGCCAGATCCTCGGCACACTCACGTGCCACCCGTGCGAGCCCTTCGGGGGTCTGCATCACGGCGACTGTGTGCGCGAACGTTTCGAGGTAGAGCTCGAGCGATCCACTGTCAGCGGCAGTTCGGAACCATTGCGCCAGTTCGGATGCCGTATTCGCCGGCAGCTCGTCGTAGCCACATTGCTCGGCCAGTTCGAGAACGGTCTCGGGTCGGAGTCCTCCGTCGAGATGATCGTGGAGAAGAACTTTGGGTGCGCTGCGGATCGTGGTCAACTCCGGTGCGTTCATTCGCCAACGCTAACGCGAATCACCCACAATTCGCTCGATGAGCAACGGTCGCGAAACGGTGTCGGAATCGGTCCCGATCGACCATCCACCGCCGAGGCTTCGTCGCGCTGCATCAAATCTCTCGGGAGTGTCGGTGTGCAATGTCATCAGCTTCTGCCCGGCACGGACCACGTCGCCAGGCTTTGCATGCATCTCGATGCCGGCACCGGCCTGAACGGCTTCGCCCTGCCGTTCGCGTCCGGCTCCCAGTTTCCAGGCCGCGATGCCCACCGCCATGGCGTCGAGTCGGGTCAGTACGCCGTCTCGGTCCGCGGTGACGACGTCGCTGTGCCGGGCCACCGGCAGCGTCGCGTGTGGGTCCCCACCTTGTGCGGCGATCATCGCGCGCCACCGGTCCATTGCCGTCCCGTCGGCCAGTTTGTCGGCGGGGTCGATACCGTCGATCCCAGCCGCGGACAGCATCTCCCGAGCCAGGACCAGGGTCAGCTCGACGACGTCCGACGGCCCGCCGCCTGCCAGCACCTCGACGGATTCACGTACCTCGAGGGCGTTGCCCGCCGTCAATCCGAGCGGGGTGTCCATCCCGGTGATGAGAGCGCTTGTACGCACGCCGGCGTCGTTGCCAAGCTCGACCATCGTGCGTGCCAACTCTCGCGCGTCGCCGAGGTCCTTCATGAACGCTCCGGAACCGACCTTGACGTCGAGCACCAGGGCGCCGGTTCCCTCGGCAATCTTCTTGCTCATGATCGAACTTGCGATCAGCGGAATGGATTCCACCGTTCCGGTCACGTCGCGCAGCGCGTAGAGCTTCTTGTCCGCGGGGGCCAGATTCGCTCCGGCAGCGCAGATCACCGCGCCGATTTTCGGATCCGAGAGAATGTCGACCATCTCCGTCGCCGTGAGCTCGGCTCGCCAACCTGGAATGGCCTCGAGCTTGTCGAGAGTTCCACCGGTGTGGCCGAGTCCGCGGCCCGACAACTGCGGGACTGCAAGACCACAGGCAGCGACGAGGGGTGCAAGCGGAAGGGTGATCTTGTCCCCCACTCCACCGGTCGAATGCTTGTCGACGGTGGGCAGCGGCAAGTCCGAAAAGTCCATCCTCCCGCCGGATTCGATCATGGCCTCGGTCCATCGGCCGGTCTCTGCTCGCGACATTCCGCGGAAGTAGATCGCCATCGCGAGCGCCGACATCTGCTCGTCGCCGACGATCCCCTGTGTGAACGCCTGAACTATCCAGTCGATCTCGGTTCCCGACAGCTCGCGGCCGTCACGCTTGGCGCCGATGATGGAAACTGCGTCAAACATGGCGGAGCCCCTCTGCTTGTTCCGGCCCGAAAGCATCAGGCAACAGCTCGCTCAGCGGCTTGAACCCACTGCTCGTGTCGACAAGCATCTCACCCCCGCCGTGCTCGAGGAGAAGCTGTCTGCACCGGCCGCACGGCATCAGAATCGAGCCCTTCGCGTCACAGCACGTGAAGGCAATGAGCCGGCCACCCCCGGTGGCGGCCAAGTTACCGACGAGTCCACATTCGGCGCACAGGCTCAAACCGTATGAGACATTTTCCACATTGCATCCTGAGACGATCCGACCATCGTCTACCAGGGCCGCTGCACCCACCGCGTACCCCGAGTACGGCGCATAGGCGTGCCGCATGACCACTTGCGCGTTGTGCCGCAACAACTTCCAGTCGATGTCACCCATGGTTCGTTATCCAATCACGCCGACTGAATGGATGCAGAAACCACGCCGAAACCGTCTCGGGGAGATTGGAAAGGCAAACCTTACAAAGAGTTTGGTACGCGTACGAATCCCGCATCTGATTAGTTCCCGGTTTCACATAGGTTTAGAGTCTGAGTCAAGTCGGTTCAGGATCCCGTCGAGCCCGGGCTGAGGTACATCGAAGCTCTCTGCAGGCTCGACGCGTCCACCAATGACGTTGGAGGCACAGCACTCGATGAGTACTACGACTGAAGCCGCTCCTCAGAAGGAGCGCACGAGGTCGCTTTACCGGGGCGACCCCGGAATGTGGTCCTGGGTTCTACACCGGATCACAGGCGTCGCTACTTTCTTCTTCCTATTCGTACACGTTCTCGATACGGCACTCGTTCGGGTCAATCCCGATACGTACGACGCCGTCATCGACACGTACAAGAACCCCCTCGTCGGCCTCATGGAGATCGGCCTCGTCGGCGTAGTCCTCTACCACGCCCTCAACGGCGTGCGCGTGATGTTGGTGGACTTCTGGTCGAAGGGCCCGAAGTACCAGCGCGTCATGCTCTGGACCATTCTGACGATCTGGTTCCTGGTGATGATCCCAGGCGCCGGACGCATCCTCATCAACATGTTTGCGGAGCACTGACATGGCGACTACTCACGGACCCGAAGCCAAGAGCCTGGGCACCTCATACGACCGTCCCGCAAGCCTGGACAACCCGCGGTCCCCGCGCGCGAAGGCTCGGAACAACTTCGAGTTGTACGCATGGCTCTTCATGCGCTTCTCCGGCGTCGCCCTGATCGTTCTGGTCCTGGGCCACATGTTCATCATGCTGATGCTCGACGGTGGCGTTCACCGTCTGAACTTCGCGTTCGTCGCAGGTCGCTGGTCCAGCCCGTTCTGGCAGTTCTGGGATCTGACGATGTTGTGGCTCGCACAGCTGCACGGCGGTAACGGTCTGCGCACGGTCATCGCGGACTACTCCCGCAAGGACTCCACGCGCTTCTGGCTGACCACGATCCTCGTTCTCTCGATGATCCTGATCATGGGCCTGGGCACGTACGTCATCTTCACCTTCGACCCCAATATCTCGGCGAGCTAGGGGAGCACAGACTTCATGCAGGAACATCGTTATGACGTGGTCATCGTCGGCGCCGGTGGCGCAGGCATGCGTGCGGCAATCGAAGCTGGCCCCCGTGCCCGCACGGCCGTACTGACCAAGCTCTACCCCACCCGCAGCCACACCGGCGCGGCCCAGGGCGGCATGTGTGCCGCACTGGCGAACGTGGAGGAAGACAACTGGGAGTGGCACACCTTCGACACCGTCAAGGGCGGCGACTACCTCGCCGACCAGGACGCCGTCGAGATCATGGCCAAGGAGGCCATCGATGCGGTGCTCGACCTCGAGAAGATGGGTCTGCCGTTCAACCGCACGCCCGAAGGCAAGATCGACCAGCGTCGATTCGGTGGCCACACACGCGACCACGGCAAGGCACCCGTCCGCCGTGCGTGTTACGCCGCCGACCGCACCGGTCACATGATCCTGCAGACGCTCTACCAGAACTGCGTCAAGCACGACGTCGAGTTCTTCAACGAGTTCTACGCGCTCGACATCGCCATCACCGAGACCGAGGACGGCCCGGTTGCCACCGGTGTCATCTGCTACGAGCTCTCGACCGGCGAGCTGCACATCTTCCACGCCAAGTCGATCGTCTTCGCGACCGGCGGCTCGGGACGCATGTACAAGACGACGTCCAACGCGCACACCCTCACCGGTGACGGCATGGGCATCATCTTCCGCAAGGGCCTGCCCCTCGAGGACATGGAGTTCCACCAGTTCCACCCGACAGGACTCGCCGGTCTCGGCATCCTGATCTCGGAAGCCGTCCGCGGTGAAGGTGGCATTCTCCGTAATGCCGACGGTGAACGCTTCATGGAGCGTTACGCACCCACCATCAAGGACCTCGCTCCTCGTGACATCGTGGCGCGTTCGATGGTCCTCGAGGTTCTCGAAGGCCGCGGCGCCGGCCCGAACAAGGACTACGTCTACATCGACGTGACGCACATCCCCGAGGAAGTTCTCGACGAGAAGCTCCCCGACATCATGGAGTTCTCGCGCACCTACCTCGGCGTGGACCCCGTCAAGGAGCCCGTGCCCGTCTACCCGACGTGCCACTACGTCATGGGCGGTATCCCCACCAAGATCAACGGTGAGGTGCTGCGCAACAACGACGAGATCGTGAAGGGTCTGTACGCGGCCGGCGAATGCGCCTGTGTCTCCGTACACGGTGCAAACCGTCTCGGTACCAACTCGCTCCTCGACATCAACGTGTTCGGCCGTCGCGCCGGCATCGCTGCCGCCGAGTACGCGAACTCCACCGAGTTCGTCGACATGCCGGAAACCCCGGCCGCGATGGTCGAAGACTGGGTCGGCGTCATCCTGTCCGATCACGGCCACGAGCGCGTTGCGGACATCCGCACCGAGCTGCAGCAGTCGATGGACAACAACGCCTCCGTCTTCCGCACCGAAGAGCGCCTCACCCAGGCTCTCAAGGATGTGCGTGCTCTCAAGGAGCGCTACAACCACATCACGGTCCAGGACAAGGGCAAGCGCTACAACAGCGACCTGCTCGAGGCCATCGAGCTGGGCTTCCTCCTCGAAATGGCAGAGGTCACCGTCGTCGGCGCCCTCAACCGCAAGGAATCGCGCGGCGGCCACGCTCGCGAGGACTTCCCGGATCGCAACGACGCCGAGTACATGAAGCACACGATGGCGTACAAGGAGGGTGACGGCCTGCTCTCCGACATCCGTCTGGACTACAAGCCGGTGATCCAGACCCGCTACGAGCCGATGGAGCGTAAGTACTGATGTCTGCGCCTGCTGTAGATGCACCCAAACTCCCCGCTGTTCCCGAGGGGGCCGTCATGGTCACTCTCAAGATCGCGCGGATGAATCCCGAATCGGGCGAGGGCCAGCACTGGGACAGTTTCCAGGTCCCGGCACTGCCCACCGACCGTCTGCTCAACCTGCTGCTGTACGTAAAGGGTTACCTCGACGGCACCCTCACGTTCCGTCGCAGCTGCGCACACGGTGTCTGTGGATCGGACGCCATGCGGATCAACGGTGTGAACCGTCTGGCCTGCAAGCTGCTGATGAAGGACATGCTGCCCAAGGACGGCAAGCCGGTCACCATCACGGTCGAGCCCATCAAGGGCCTGCCCGTCGAGAAGGACCTGGTTGTCGACATGGAGCCCTTCTTCGACGCATTCCGCGCCGTGAAGCCGTTCCTCATCACCAGTGGCAACGAGCCCACTCGTGAGCGCATCCAGAGCCAGCACGACCGTGCTCGTTTCGACGACACCACCAAGTGCATCCTCTGCGCATGCTGCACCACGTCGTGCCCCGTGTACTGGAGCGACGGCAGCTACTTCGGTCCCGCTGCCATCGTGAACGCACACCGGTTCATCTTCGACAGCCGTGACGAGGCCGCTTCCGAGCGTCTCGACATCCTGAACGACAAGGACGGCGTGTGGCGTTGCCGCACCACGTTCAACTGCACCGACGCGTGCCCCCGCGGCATCCAGGTGACAAAGGCTATTCAGGAAGTCAAGCGAGCACTGCTCTTCGCTCGATAGTCAGGCCTTCGGCCCTGTGCGCGGTTAGGGAGTCTCCGGACTCCTTGACCGCGCACAGCTATGTCGGGGGCATGTTGAGCGGTGTCACGACTTGAACCGGTGACGTCGTAAAGCCGAAGTGAGCGCCCATGGCGCCGTGTTCCTTCATGACCACCTGACAGGCAGTGCGAACATCCGCACGCAGATCGTGGTGGAGCACCGCTGATATTCGCCTCTCCCCCAGCAACTTTCGATTGTCACCGTCGAGATCGTGGGCGATGAAGACACTGCACTCCCGGTTCAGTTCGTCGAACGCGTCGACCGTGGCCAGGTTGCCACCACCGATCGAATACACGGCACGGATCTGCGGATCGGATTCGAGTGCCGCTCGCACCAGTTTCCTACTCGTCTGATCCAGACCGTCACTGTTCGGAATGTCGATCAACCGTCGATGCGGAGCCGAGACTCGCATGGCGGAGCGAAATCCCATCTCCCGTTCTTCCTCCCCGCGGAAGAATCCGCTGCTCATGCTGACCAGCACGTTGCCTTCCCTATCCCCCAGCCACTGATCTATCAAGTACGCGGCGGTGGCCCCGGCGGCTCGGTTGTCGATGCCGATGTAGGCGGCTCGCCTGCTGCCGGCAACGTCGGTCACCAACGTGACGACCGGAATCCTTGCCGCCACCAACCGGTCGATCGCCGACACGACTTCCGGAGTGTCGGGAGCCTTGACGATGACTCCGTGGGAGCCGCGCCGGCGAATCTTGTCGAGCGTCGACGTCATCGCTTCTACCGAACCGGTTTCACGAAAGTGAAACCTGGAACGAACAACAGCGGGTGCAAGGGTGGGCAGTTCGGCTTCGAGCGCGTCACGGACGGCGTCGGAAAACCTTGCAGGAGTTTGCAACACGACGTCGACGATGAACGTGCGACCGACCAGTTTCAGTTGCGAGCGTTGACGTTCCAGGTCCGTGATCGCCTGGCGAACCTCCGATCGTGTGCCGTCGCGAACTCCAGGACGGTCGTTGAGCACCCGGTCGACGGTGGCCTCACTCAAGCCAGACTGCTGAGCGATCTCCCGCACTTTGAATCGATGCGCCACAACTACCTCACGATGATGGAAATTTGATGGTTTTTTGCTGTTGCTCGAGGTCTTCGTCACAGCCAGACTAAACCCATGACTTCTCCGCCTGGCGTAACCAGGCCCGCACTCCTGGCCGACACCGTCTTACTGGTCAGTGGCGGCTCGCAAGGCGTCGGCGCCGGAGTCGTACGCGCCGCAGTCCGTGAGGGCGCTCAGGTGGCTTTCACCGGCCGACGCCCGGACGTCGGAAAGGCTCTCGAGACAGAACTTCCGGGAACTCACTTCATCGAAGCCGATGTGGCACAAACGGATTCCGCGCTCGACAGCGTGGCCGAGACGATCTCTCACTTCGGCCGCGTGGATGCTCTGGTCAATTCCGCCGGGCTCACTTCACGTGGAACGCTGCTCGACACCACCGAAGAACTCTTCGACCAGCACATCGCGGTGAACCTTCGCGGTCCGTTCTTCACGATGCAGGCAGCAGTCAAAGACATGCGCGAGCGTGCGGTCCCCGGGTCCATCGTCAACATCATCTCCACGTCCGAACTCGGCGGGCAGCCGTATCTCGCGCCGTACGTGGCAGCGAAGGCCGGGCTGGCGGGGCTGACCCGCAACGCGGCCCATGCGCATCGCTGGGATCGTATCCGGATCAACGGTCTCGACATCGGGTGGACACAGACCGAGGGTGAAGACCTCACGCAGAGAGCTTTTCACGACGCTGGTGACGACTGGCAGGAACGCGCGGGCAGCACCCTCCCCATGGGCAAGCTCGGACAGGTCGACGAAATCGCCGACTTCGTCGTCTTCCTGCTCTCCGATCGCAGCGGAGTCGTGACGGGTTCGATCATCGACTGGGACCAGAACGTCTTCGGAGGGCTGGACTGATGGGCGCTCGCATCGGAGTCGTCGGCCTCGGACGTATCGGCAGCTACCACGCCCGAAATCTACTGACGCTAAACGGCGTCGACGCACTGGTTGTCACCGATGTCGACGCACGTCGAACCTCGGACGTGGCAAGCGAACTCGACGTGGAGTCCGCTGCCGATCCCGACGCGCTTCTAGCGTCGGGCATCGACGGCGTTCTGATCGCCGCGTCGTCGAGTTCACATGCCGATTTGATCGAAGCTGCTGTCCGCCGAGACATCCCGACGTTCCGCGAAAAGCCGGTAGCAGACTCCATCGAATCCTCCGTTCGTGTACTCGCGACTGCCGAGCAGACGTCGGTGCCAGTCCAGATCGGATTTCAGCGCCGATTCGACCCGTCATTTGTGGCGGCGTACGACGCGGTTCGATCTGGAGAACTCGGTTGGATCCACACTCTCCGATCGACCACCCTCGACCCCGCTCCCCCGCCGATCTCGTACATCGAACACTCCGGCGGCATCTTCCGCGACTGCTCGATCCACGACTTCGACATCGTCCGGTGGATCAGCGGCCGCGAAGTCACCACTGTTTTTGCCACCGGCTCGAATCAGGGTGATCGCGGGATCGCCGATGCCGGTGACGTCGACACCGCCGCAACGGTTCTCACTTTCGAAGGCGGAACCATCGCGGTCGTGTCGAATACCCGCTACAACGGCCGCGGCTACGACTGCCGACTCGAGGTACTCGGCTCGGCGGACTCCGTCGTTGCCGGGCTGGACGACCGCTTGCCACTCCGCTCTCTCGACCCCGAAACATCGTTCCCCTCGAAGGAGCCGTACACGTTCTTCATGGACCGCTTCACGTCCGCCTACCGTGCGGAACTCGAAGCATTCCTCGGCGTTGTCGCCGGGCGTCGGGAATCACCGTGCACGCCCGCAGATGCGGTCGAGTCGGCCTGGATCTCCGAAGCTGCAACGCACTCTCTGCGCGAGGGTCGGCCCGTCACGATCACCGAAGTCAAAGATCTGTTCCTTCACGACAAGAATGAGGCACACACATGAGCACTCCTCGCATCGCCGGCGCACCGATCTCCTGGGGCGTGTGCGAAGTCCCGGGCTGGGGCTACCAGCTCGACCCTGCGCAAGTCCTCCGGGAAATGCGCGAAGTCGGTCTGGCGGCAACGGAAATCGGACCGGAGGGCTTTCTGCCGACTGCACCCGCCGAAATGGCCAAGGTGCTCGCGGATCACGATCTGAGCGCAGTCGGCGGGTTCGCACCGGTACTGCTGCATGATCGCGATCATGATCCGGTTCCCGGCATCTCCCCCATCCTCGATGGTTTCGTCGCCTCGGGTGCCGAAGTTTTGGTCCTGGCCGCCGCGACGGGTTCCGACGGCTACGATTCACGCCCGGAACTGGACGAGCAGAGTTGGAAAACCCTGCTGCACAATCTCGATCGCCTCACCGACGCCGCGGCCGAGCGCGGAATCAGGGCAGTTGTCCACCCTCACGTCGGAACGATGATCGAGCAGCGCGACGAGGTCCTGCGAGTGCTCGACGGCTCGGCCATCCCCCTGTGCCTGGACACCGGCCACCTGTTGATCGGCGGCACCGATCCGGTCGACCTGGCGCGTCAAGCTCCCGAGCGCATCACCCACGTGCATCTCAAGGACGTCGACGATGCCCTCGCATCACGCGTTCGCAGAGGTGAGCTCACCTACACCGACGGCGTGAAGGCGGGAATGTACCGTCCACTCGGTGGCGGCGACGTCGACATCGCCGGTGTCACAGCCATATTGCAGCGCCACGGTTTCGACGGGTGGTACGTGCTCGAGCAGGACACCATTCTGGCCGAAGCGCCGTCGGACGAGGGACCGGTGCGCGATGTGCGAGCGAGCGTCGAGTATCTGCGGTCGGTTCTGTGACACCTCCTACCCCGCTGCGGATAGGCATTCTGGGAGCCTCACGCATCGCCGAGAACGCGATGATCAAACCTGCAACGGCCACCGGGCACCGCCTGGTGGCCGTTGCCGCACGCGACCCCGAGCGGGCCAGAGCCTATGCGGCCCAGCATGGGATCGAACGGGTGGTCGGTTCGTACGCCGAGCTGATCTCGGATCCGGAGGTGGATGTCGTCTACAACGCGCTGCCCAACAGCCTGCACGGACCGTGGAATCTCGCCGCCGTTCAGGCCGGCAAGCACGTGCTGACGGAGAAACCGTTTTCGAGCAACGCGGTGGAAGCGCGTGCTGTAGCCGAGGCAGCACGCGTGAGCGGCGTGACGCTGCTCGAGGGGTTCCACTACCTCTTTCATCCGGTGAACCGGCGCCTGCTGGATCTGGTTCGAAGCGGCGCCGTCGGCGCGGTCACTCGGGTGGAAACCGTACTGCGGATGCCCACACCATCCGAGAACGACCCGCGGTGGGAGCTCGCCTTGGCAGGCGGGTCACTGATGGACCTGGGCTGCTACGGGTTACATGCTTCCCGGACGCTGAGTGACGTCTGTGGTGGTGCGCCAGTGGTGACCGGGACCCGCCACGAGGAATATGCTCCGAGGGTTGATTCGTGGTTCGACATCGAACTCGAATACCCCAGCGGCGCCACGGCATCCGTGGTGACCACGATGTTGGACGAGCGGTATCACTTCACCTTCCGAGTATTCGGCACTGAAGGAGACGTCCTGGTACACAACTTCCTGCAGCCGGACATCGACGACCGTGTCTCCGTCACGGCCGGTGGGCGCACGAGCGTCGAGCATCTGGGCACGAAGTCGTC
This sequence comes from Rhodococcus sp. MT28, assembly GCF_058792695.1. Lineage (NCBI taxonomy): Bacteria > Bacillati > Actinomycetota > Actinomycetes > Mycobacteriales > Nocardiaceae > Rhodococcus > Rhodococcus sp. MT28. The sequence continues at coordinate 194,355 of NZ_JBXAFD010000005.1, read as the reverse complement.
GTACACCTATCAACTCGAAGCGTTCGCCGATCATCTGTCCGGGGTCTCGGCGCTGCCGATCGGGCCGGGCGACGCGGTAGCCAACATGACGATGATCGACGAGGCGTACATGCATTCCGGCCTCGGGGTTCGGCCGACGACCATCCTGTGACGAAACGACTACAGCCTCGGTTCGATTCGAACCGAGGCTGTAGTCGCGAGGTTTTGATCTAGCGGCGAAGCTCGTGGGTCAGCGTCTCGAGCTCGTCACCGCCCGCCATCTCCTTGGTCAGTTCTTCGAGTGAGATGTCGTCGTACTTGGCGTCGAGCTTCTGCCTGCCTCGGTTGAGGAGCACGAAGTGATCGCCGACCATGTACGCGTGGTGCGGATTGTGCGTGATGAAGATGACGCCGAATCCCTGTTCCTTGGCAGCGGTGATGTAGCGCAACACCATTCCCGACTGCTTGACGCCGAGCGCTGCTGTCGGCTCGTCGAGAATCAGCACGCGCGCGCCGAAGAAGATGGCGCGGGCGATGGCAACACACTGACGCTGACCGCCCGAGAGACTACCGATCGGTGCGTCGACGTCAGGTAGTTCGATGCCCATCTTCGACAGTTCCGAAAGAGTCGTCGCGCGCATGGCGTTGGCGTCGAGCGACTTGATCAGACCGCCCTTGCGCAGTTCCTGCCCGAGGAAGAAGTTGCGCCACACCGGCATCAACGCAACGACGGCGAGGTCCTGATAGACCGTCGCGATGCCTTTGCCGAGAGCTTCTTTCGGCGAGTGGAATGTTGTCGGTTCACCGTCGACGAGTAGTTCACCTTCGCTCTGTTGGTGCAGACCGGCGATGATCTTGATCAGCGTGGACTTGCCTGCGCCGTTGTCACCGAGCACGCCTGTTACTTCACCCGCACCGACGCGCAGGTTGATTCCCTTGAGCGCGATGATGTTTCCGTATTGCTTACCGACGTCCTTGAGCTCGATCAGTGGCACGTTGCCGCCCGAGTTCGAGAGAGCGGGAACTTCAGCTGTGGTACTCATGTGTCACCTTTTCGCAGCGTAGTTGCGGAATGCGTTGTTGGCGATGACCGCGAAGAGCAGCATGGCGCCGAGGAAGAACTTGAACCAGTCCGGGTTCCAGCCTGCGTAGACGATGCCCTGGTTGGTCATACCGAAGATGAATGCACCGATCGCAGCGCCGATCGCGGTTCCGTAACCACCGGTGAGCAGGCAACCGCCGATGACTGCGGCGATGATGTACAGGAACTCGTTACCGACACCCTGACCGGACTGAACGGTGTTGAACGAGAACAGCAGATGCATGCCCACGAACCAGGCAGCAAAGCCGACGGTCATGAACAAGCCGATCTTGACTGCGGTCACGGGCACACCGATCGCGCGGGCACTGTCCTGATTGCCGCCGACCGCGAAGATCCAGTTGCCGATCTTGGTCTTGAACAAAACAAATGTTGCAATCGCGGTGAACAGCAGCCACCACACGACCGTGATCTTGACGGACACCCCGAAGACCGAGAACGACGACGCGAATACCTTTTTGGCGGAATCGAATCCAGCCATGTCGGAGACGCTGGGTGTGGCCACCTGACCACTCACGAGCTTGGTGACGGCCAGGTTGATACCGGTCAACATCAGGAAAGAACTCAAGGTGATGAGAAAGCTGGGAATCTTCGTCTTCATGACGAGGTAGCCGTTGAAGAATCCGACGGCGAGCGAGACGACCAGCGCCAGAATCGCGCCCACCCACAGGTTGAGGTGCAGGTTGTAGGCGATCATCGACGCGGCGAGCGAGGACGTGGTGACTGCGACGCCGGCGGAGAGGTCGAACTCGCCGCCGATCATGAGCAGGGCGACCGCGCAAGCCATGATGCCGATCGTGGAGCTGGAGTAGAGCACTGTCGCAAGCGCTTCCGGCGTACGGAACGGTGCCGCGACGATACAGAAGAAGATGAAGATGGCGATGGCGCCGACAAGTGAACCCATCTCCGGGCGGAGCAGCAGACGCTGAATGCGCTTTTGCTCCTTCACCCGTTCATCGGTCACGACTTTATGGGCGGCAAGGTCGAGATCTGCCTGAGTGGACATGATTTCCCTTCCGTGCTGGACAGGCGCACGGAGGGCGGACTCTCAGCCCTCCGTGCGCCCGGATCAGCGAGTTCCGTTCTTGGCGTACTCGGCGACCGAGTCGATGTTGGTGTTGTCGATGAACGCGGGTCCGGTCAGGGTGGGCAAGCCACCACCGATCACGTTGCCGTTGTTGAGGTAAAGCCACAGCGAATCGATGGCGAGGTAGCCCTGCAGGAAGGGTTGCTGGTCCACTGCCCACTGCACGTCACCGGATTTGATGGCGTCGACGAGCGCCGCGTTGGTGTCGAAGGTGACGACCTTCGCCTTGCTGCCCGCATTGCCGACCGACGTCACGGACGTCAATGCGAACGGCGCACCGAGCGCGAGAACTCGATCGATTGCCGGGTCCTGTTGAAGTTTCGCGGTGATGGTCGACTCCACCGACGGCATGTCCTTGCCGTTGACGTTGAGAATCTCCGTCGTTCCCTTGAACGACTTCTTCACACCGGCGCACCGTGATTCGAGGCTCACGTTGCCCTGCTCCTGAATCACGCACAGCACCTTGGTGGCACCTTCGGTGTTGAGTCGCTCGCCGGCAGCTTCACCGGCAATCGACTCGTCCTGACCGAAGTACTCCTTGACGCCCATGTCCTTCCAGGTTTCGAGGCCCGAGTTGAGGGCGACCACCGGAATGCCCGCGGCGGTGGCACTTTGGACCGCTGCAACCATGGCGTCGGGCTTCGCGAGCGTGACGGCGATCCCGTCGACCTTGCTGTCGATCGCACTCTGAACCAAGTTGGCCTGGTTCGGTGCCTCCGGATCGGCGGAGTACCGAAGTTCGATGTTGTCCTTGGCCGCTGCGGTTTCGGCGCCCTTGCGCACCAGATCCCAGAACGTGTCACCGGGAACTTCATGGGTGATCATCGCAATGGTGGCGCGGGGCGTGTCCGCCGTACCCGCGCCCATTCCGGATCCGGAAGAATCCGGCTTACCGCCGGTGCTGGAACAGGCGGCCAGACCCAAGACCACGACTGAGGCTCCGGCCAGTACGGCAACGCTCTTGCGTCCCGTGAGAAACGACATGTGAACTCCCTCTCGACATCAACCAACGGCCCGCGAACGGATGGTGCTCGGTTGTATGTGAAAGATGTAATACCCGTCACAGTCGAATGTCAATAGTTTGTTCTGACATTAGGACTGCTTATCAAAGACCAGACAAACTGAAGGGAGTGGAAAGGCCAGGTCAACGCGCTGCAGGTCCAGTTGAACCTCGAACCACTAGTTGTGGTTGCGCGACTATGTCCTTGCCCAAGAGTCCACTTCCGCCATCGAGACGTTCGGAGATTCGCTCCACCGCGGCGCCACCCAGAAACGCCGTGTCCTGCCCGACGCTGGTCAGATCGATGTGCGCCAAACCTGCCAATGCACTGTTGTCGAATCCGATCACGGAGACGTCGCCGGGCACCGAGACTCCCGCACGCAAGAAGACGTCCAGGACTCCTAGCGCGCAACGATCATTGAAAGCGAAGACCGCACCGGGAATCCCTTGTTCGACCATCGACCGCGCGGCGTCCGCGCCGAACTCCTCCGTGAGGCCGCCGGGAAGTATCCGCGATTCCAGTCCGGCCGCCCGCATGGCCTTCCGGTAGCCCTGACGCCTCTCCTGGGCACCCGGACCGCGTCCGCCGTCGACGTGGACGATCGAGCGGTGCCCGAGTCCGACGAGATGATTCACGGCCATCACGGCGCCCGCCTCGTCGTCCGTGCGGACAACGTCCACATGTGCTGAGGGCATCTTCCGGGCGAGCACGACGACGGGAACCTTGGCCGCCAGGTCGACGATCTCCGATTCCGGCGCCTGCGAACCCAACAGCAAGATCGCCTCGCATCGGTCGTCGAGCAGGGTGCGCACGGCGCGCGAGCCAGGCCTGCGGTCCGAGACGGCGCTGAGAACGACGTCGTAGCGCAAGCGTTCGGCTGCGTCGTAGATCTCGTCGAGCAGCTCCGCGTGAAAGGTTTGCGCGGCAACATAACTGACACCGATCAGGCGGCTGCGATGCTGGCGCAGCAGTCGCGCCGCGTTGTCGGGTCGATAGCCGAGTTCGTCCGCGGCCGCCTTGACCCGTACCCGCGTCGCATCGCTGGCACCCGGGACATCGCGAATGACGATGGACACCAGTGCGCGTGACACACCGGCCAGGTCTGCTACGTCTTGCAAGGTGGGGCGTCGACTGTTCACCTCCACAGACTAGATCGTTCCAGCGAATACACGCCGAAACGTTGACGCACGAGGCAACCAGCGCTTTACTGACACGACTAGAACGATCTAGTTCCTCATCCTCACTCCGAACGGAGCCCCCATGTCTGCCTCTGTTGCAGTCGGTCTGATCGGCGCTGGATGGATCGGCCGTTTCCACGGCGAGTCCGTCGCGCTGCGTATCCCCGGCACCCGTCTCGTCGCCGTCGCCGATCCTGCGCCCGGCGCTGCGGCGTCGTTGATCGAACGTGTCAGTCCCGACGCCCGCGCGTACACCGACGCCCTTGAGCTGATTGCCGATCCGACCGTCGAAGCGGTGCTCATCAGTACGCCCGCATCAACTCACACCGATCTCGTGGTAGCAGCAGCGGAGGCAGGCAAGCATGTCTTCTGCGAAAAGCCGATGGCATTGACGCTCGAGGACGCCGATCGCGCAATCGGCGCATGCGCCGCGAACAATGTTGCGCTGCAGGTCGGTTTCAACCGGCGCTTCGCCGCCGACTTCGCCGCGGCACACGACGTGATCACCTCCGGTGGGATCGGGACACCGCAGCTACTTCGCTCTCTGACTCGCGATCCGGGAATCACCGCCGACGTCGCCTCCCGAGTCAAGCCGTGGACCATCTTCAACGAGACACTGATTCACGACTTCGACGCCCTGCTCTGGCTCAACCCGGGGGCACGCGTCGTCGAGGTGTTCGCGCAGGCCGATGCTCTCGTCCATCCGCAGTACAAGGAGCAGGGGTACCTCGATACGTCGATGGTTCAGTTGCGGTTCGACAACGGCGCCTTCGCGTCGGCCGAGGCCAACTTCCAGGCCACCTACGGTTACGACGTTCGCGGCGAGGTTTTCGGTTCCGGTGGAATGGTGAGTGCAGGCGAGGTCACGCGGACCGCGATGCGTCATTACAGCTCACCGGGCGTTCTGGCCGACACACCTCGGGTGAACATCGAACTGTTTCACGACGCCTATGTTGCCCAGCTGGCGCACTTCGCAGACTGCATCCGCTCCGGCAGCGCGCCGTCGGTCGACGGTCTCGATGCTCGCAACGCCCTGGAAATCGCACTGGCTGCAAAAGAATCCGTGGAAACCGGACTGCCCGTATCGCTGCTGTCGGTGCCGCAGTGAGCCCCTTCGATTTGGCGGTCTCTGCCGAGATGACGTTCACCGAACTCCCTGTCGTCGAACGCATTCGGCGGATCTCGGAGGCGGGGTTCGCAGCCGAGATCTGGAGTTGGCAAGACAAGGACCTCGATGCTCTGGTCGCCACCGGGGCTCGGTTCTCCTCGATGACCGGCTATCTTCACGGCGATTTGTTCGACGAAGCGGGCAGCGCCGAACTCGTACGTACAGCGGCGCTATGCCTCACGCCGGCAGCGAAACTCGGCGTTCCTCGGCTGAACTTCCATACCGGCGAGCTGATCGACGGACAGGCCGCGCGCCCGCAGTATCGAACTACGGGAGCGATGTGGCTGACGGCCCAACGCGCTCTCGAGAAGATCGCGCGACTGGGTGAAGACGCCGGAGTCGTCTTCTGCCTCGAGAATCTCAATACGATCGTCGATCACCCTGGCGTACCGATGGCCAGAGCCAAAGACACTCTGGCACTGGTGGAATCCGTCTCACACCCCAACCTCAAGATGATGCTCGACCTCTACCACGCACAGATCGGCGAAGGAAACCTCATCGAACTCGTGCGGCGTTGTGGTGACAACATCGGCGAGATTCAGGTGGCCGACGTACCCGGCCGATGCGAACCCGGAACCGGCGAGATCAACTACCCAGCCATCGCACGCGTTCTCGCCGAGCAGGGTTACACCGGCACGATCGGATTGGAGGGCTGGGCATCCGGAGACAGTGACACCGCACTCACTGCTTTCCGGAACGCCTTCACTCTCTAACTCTCACCCAGGAACGTGATCCCTTCGTAGCGCGCAGATCTTCCGTCACCGGTCGAGTCCACGGGGAGCGCTTCCTGAGGTCTTTTTGATGGATTTCAGGGGTAGTTTCGATGGCTTTTCCTTGGCAGTCTTTGAGTCACAGCACATCGTGAACTCCGCAGGAAGGCCCCCGAATGACTCCAGCACTGACCGACCACACCGTGCCGTTCGCGGGTAGATTGCACCGAGAAGATTGCAACATCGAAGACTTCGCCGCTCTGGTCGCACACGAGACAGACCCCGTCGATTACCCGTACGCCCATTCGGTGGCCGACGGCGTTCTTCTCTACCGCTCGGATGCTCTGGTCGACAAATTGTCGAATCCTGAAATCCGGGCGGAGATTCAGGACGAGATCGCCCGCGCGTTACTCACCGGTCCAGGCATCACGGTCTTCCAAGGCGCGTTCGACGCGGAGGTATTGGATCGCGCCAGTGCGGTCTTCCGTGAACTCATTGCGCGCCAACACGAAGCCGGCACGGTGTCCGGAGATCACTTCGCCAAACCCGGAGCCAATGACCGGATCTGGGGAGCACAACTGAAGTTGGCGCTCGAAGATCCCAAGGCTTACGTCGACTACTACGCAAACAGCATTGTCGCTTTGGCTTCGGAAGCCTGGCTCGGCCCCATGTATCAGGTGACGTCGGACGTCAACGTCGTCAATCCCGGTGGCGCCGAACAGAATCCACATCGCGACTACCACCTCGGTTTCATGTCGAGCGACGTCGCTGCGAAGTTCCGAGCGCACGTTCATCGCTTGACCCCCGCCCTCACCTTGCAAGGTGCAGTCGCCCATGTGGACATGCCGGTCGAGACGGGCCCGACGAAATATCTGCCGTACTCCCAACAATTCGAATCCGGATACCTCGCGTTCGAGCGTCCCGAGTTCAAGGAGTTCTTCGAGGCCAATTACGTCCAATTACCTTTGGAGAAGGGAGATGCCGTCTTCTTCAACCCTGCACTGTTCCACGCCGCCGGCCACAACAAATCCGCCGACGTCCTGCGCATGGCAAATCTTCTTCAGGTGTCGTCAGCCTTCGGTCGCGCCCTCGGAACCATTGACCGGGACGCGCTCGTCAACGCGATCTATCCGGCACTGCTCGCCCTCAGCGAAGCAGGTTCCGACGAGTCCGTTCGCTGTGCCGTCGCCGCTTCCGCTGAGGGCTACGCCTTCCCGACCAATCTGGACCGAGACCAACCGATCGACGGCCTCGCGCCTCAGACGCAGGCCGAACTAGTGATGGAGGCGGTTCGCGAGCGGATCTCGCCTGACCATCTGGCCGAGTTGCTGAAGGCACAGTCCGAGAGACGAATGGCCTGAGGGACGACAGCGCTGACGAGACTTGGACCGCCCAATGCCGGTCAGTCGGTACGCTCGTGGCATGGGGTGGGACTTGTTAGTGCTGTTCGCCATGATCGGCCCGTTGGCGGTGTTCGGGTGGGCGGCTGTTCGGGCAAGGCGCCGCGGGCTTGGGGGGTCGTTCGTCGGGCCGTTTCAGGAGATGTTCGATCCCGGTGCGGCGCGAGCACAGACTGTCATCGAACAGATCGCGGAACTTCCGGATCCTGCGGACTCCGGCGACCCGGACAACGACGACGATGTGCCGTACACAGTCGCCTACGAGGGTGTTCGGCTCCACATCAACCCCGGTAAGGCTCGACAGCGCGGAGGCGACGGGACCACCAAGCGAGCTCAGTGAAAGTCGGACCGGATACAACGCGAGGGAGAACTGGTTCAGTCAGGGCCGGCGAAGTTGATAGGTGACACCGTTCTCCAACTCATCTGAGCTGAAGGACTCCGGAGAGAAGTGGCCCAAGCTCACCTCATAGTTTCTCTGGTTTGCGGGGACGGCATCAAAATGTGCGGTGTAGGAGCAGGTGCTCATTCCGTCGGGAAGTTGATCGATTGCCTCGACCTCGAGTGCCGACCTTGTGGATGCAGCGCCGCTGCCCCCGAAAATCTGAATCTGGTCGTTCGGAGCAACACGAATCATGTCGATCACGCACTCTCCAGAGACCGTCTCGGCCTGCTCTGCCTGACCGGTCACCGTTATCGTGGCGGCAAAGGTTTTCGGCACATCGACATTGGTCGTGCAGCTTGTCAGCATCAGCGCTCCCACAGAGCCCGCTGCCGCAGCCGCAACCTGTGCTGACCTTCGCCTCATAGTCGTCAACGGTAGTGCGTCCGAGTCGCCACGGTGCTCGGTTGCCGAATCCGAAGAGTCACACGGGGCCCGTCGCCGGCCGGCCGAACCACGTGGACAGCTGAGTATCCAACTCCGCCTGCGAATCCCCCACCCATGCCACGTGACCGTCCGGTCGAAGCAGGACAGCCGGTGAGTCCAATTCGGTGCTGGTGTCGACTACGTGGTCGACTCGATCGCTCCAACCATCTACCGCCAGTTGGCTACCCTGGTCGAGAAGAAGTCCGCGGCCGGATCGCATCAGGTCGTACAGGTTGCCGCGGGTCAACGCGATGTTCCGCAGCCGCCGACCGAGTAGGTCGTCGCCTTCGCCGAAGTCGTAGCGAATCGAGATCGCAGTGATCTTCTCGGTCAGATAGCGCTTGACGTCTTCGAATTCCATCAACTCGGAGATCAAGCGTCGCACAGCTTGTGGACCGGCTGCGGTGGAGATCAGCTCCGCCTGCGCGCGCGTGTTGTCGAGGACGTCGGCAGCCACCGGACGCCGTTCCGATTCGTACGTGTCGAGCAGGCCGTCCGGTGCCCAGCCGTTGATCTCGGCGGCGAGCTTCCAGCCGAGGTTGAAGGCATCTTGCACACCGAGATTGAGACCTTGACCGCCCATCGGTGGGTGGATGTGTGCGGCATCGCCGGCGAGGAACACCCGGTCGCGCCGGTAGTGCTCCGCTAGACGGGTGGCGTCGCCGAAGCGCGAGAGCCACCGCGGCGAGTGCACACCGAAGTCGGTACCCGCAATGGCCAGTAGCTGTTGTTTGATGTCGTCGAGGGTGGTGGGAACCGCGCGACCGTCGGCAACTTCGGCCGCGGGTACCACGACGCGAAAAGCACCATTGCCGGCGGGACCGACTCCGAATCGTTTGTGCGTTTCCCGGATTTCGGCGACAACGGCGGCCAGTTCATCAGCCGGCATGGTCACGTCCATTTCGCCGATCAACGTGTCGGCGCTCGACGGCTCGCCGGGAAACCCGACGTCGACCAGCTTCCGAACAGTGCTGCGGCCGCCGTCGCAGCCCACGAGATAACGCGCGTGAAGTGTTGTGCCGTCGGACAATTCCGCTGTGACGCTATCGGTATCTTGACGGATCGCGACGACGCGCTTCCCTCGCTGAATGTCCGCACCGACTTTGGTGGCATGTTCGGCAAGAATCCTGTCGATCTCGGGCTGAGGAATGCCCAGTACGTACCCGTGCGCAGTATCGAGGTGCGCCGGTGCCGGTTTGCTGATCCCCGCGAAGAATCCACCGAGCGGATACTTGCGGCCGTGCGCGAGGAACTTGTCCAGCAACCCGCGCTGCTCCATGATTTCGATACTGCGCACATGGATGCCGAGGGCACGGACGAACTGAGTCGGCTCCTCGTCCTTGTCCACGACGACGACATCGACGCCCTGCAGCCGGAGCTCACCTGCCAGCATCAATCCAGTTGGTCCAGCACCGACAATGATGACGTCACTCATGCGATCCCCTCCTCCGGGCAAGGCTTTTGATTGCTCGCAGCAGACGAGTGTGCACCATCACCGGGGCCTTGCCGCAAGCCCCGGGTCCCGCGTTATGATGAAGGTGGCGGAAGACGCTTCATCAGCGCACCAACACCACAGCACCCGTATCGCGTGGGAGCCGCCAACTCTCGATCACCGTCGGCACCAGCATGGCCCCGAGAACACCCAGCGTCAGAGAAAACGGCACTCCGCCGCTCAGATCCTCCGACTCCGCCAACGGTGTACAGAGCGTGATCACCAAAGCGGACAGTGCAATACCCAGACCGGACGCCAACTCTTGCAGCGTTGCATGCAGAGTATTGGCATCGGTCAGCTCACCCGAGTCGACGTCGGCGAACGCCAAGCTGTTGTACGCGGTGAACCCGATGGATCGCAACGCGCCACTGACAAACAGTGCGACAGCGATTACGACGTCCGGTGTCGTCGACGAGATCAGTACCAGCGCACCGAAGCACACCACCGACAGAACTCCGTTTCCCACCAGAACTAGTCTGATCCCGAATCTGCGCATGAGCGGAGTGGTGAGCGGTTTGATCGCGATATTCCCCGCGAACAGGGCCATCACCAGCAGACCGGCCTTGAACGCCGACATTTCGAATCCCACTTGGAACAACAACGGCAGCACAAACGGCACGCCCATGATCACGAGCCGGTACAGCGAGCCGCTCGACGCGACGAGCCGAAACGATCGAAGTCGGAGGACGCCGAGCGCGATGAGCGGATGATCCGACCGGACGAGGTGAATGACGGCCAAGCTCAACAAGATCAGAGCCGCAACGATCCCGAGGCCCACTCGTAGCCAGTCGGTTCCGGCACTGTGCACGTTATCGAGCGCCACGACAAGCACTGCGACGCCTGCTCCGATCACCACCAATCCCAGCCAGTCGAGGCTCCGTTTCTGCGCCTCCCGAATGTCGGGCACCATGCGCAATGCCAGCAGAAACCCGACGATCCCGATCGGAACGTTGATCAGAAAGATCCAGCGCCACGAAGCGATCGACACGATGGCTCCACCCACAGCGGGCGCAAGAACCGGCGCTGTGAGCGCCGGCCACGTCAAGTAGGCGATAGCCCGTACGAGTTCCGCCTTCGACGTCACCCGCAATACTGCGAGCCGCCCCACCGGCACCATCATGGCGCCGCCTACCCCTTGTAAAGCACGCATTCCCACCAGCATCGGGAGGGAGGTGCTCAGTGCACATCCCACCGACGCCACCGTGAAAACGGCTATGGCAGAGATGAAGACACGTCGCGTTCCGAATCTGTCGGCCATCCATCCGCTCGCCGGGATCAGGACGGCCAACACCAGGAGGTACGAAGAAACGGCGACATTGACGTCGACGGCATCAACTCCGAAAGATTGGGCGATCGACGGCAGTGCCGTTGCGAGAATCGTCGCGTCCAGCATCTCCATGAACAGCGCTGCTGCCACGAGCAGCGCCAGTCCGCGGGGAAATGTCACTGCACCAGAGCCTTTCGGAGGAGCTGTCGATCAGCCGAGAGAAATCCAGCTGCCGGAGGTCACCGAGGCGACCATCGCGTCCAGAGCCTGTGCGGACGCGACTGCATCAGCGATGGTCGCGCCCTGCGGCGCTCCGTCCACGATCGAGGCGATGAAATTGCGAGCCTCGATCACTTTCAGGTCGTCGTAGCCCATCGCGTTGGCCGCGCCAGGCTGGAAGCGGCCGAACTCACCGGACTCGGGGCCGACCAGAACCGTCGTGACGGATTGGTCCTGGTACTTCGAGCCGAGGCTGGTGCCCAGTTCACCCATCCGGCGGTAGTCCCAGAACACGGCACCTTTCGTGCCGTGAATCTCGAATCCGTAATTGTTCTGCTCTCCCACGGCGACGCGGCATGCTTCGAGGGTGCACCGGCCACCCGACCCGAGGCGCAGAAGTGCGCTGACGAAGTCTTCGTTCTCGACAGCCCCCATCTCCCCACCGCTGGCCCGCGCATGTCCACTGGTAGCGGCGGACGGACGCGCACGCTCCGGGATGAAGATCGCAGTATCCGCAACGAGAGCGTCGACGTCACCGAGAAGATGACGAATCAGATCGATGCCGTGCGAAGCCAAGTCGCCCAGGACGCCGGCGCCGCCGCGCTCACGCTCGTATCGCCAACTCAAAGCACCTTCAGGGTGGGCCGCATAGTCGCTGAGGAAACGAAAACGCGAGTGCGTGATCGTGCCCAACTCCCCTGAGTCGATCAGGCTCTTTGCCAGGGCCACAGCCGGCGCGTTTCGGTAGTTGAAGCCGACGGTCGACTGCACACCGGCCTTCGAGACTGCTACGGCAACAGCTTTGGCGTCTTCCGTGGACAAGCCGACGGGCTTCTCGATCCAGATGTGTTTGCCGGCCTCTGCCATTGCGACGCCGATTTCACGGTGCAAGAAGTTCGGGGCCGTGATGCTCACCGCGTCGATGGCCGGATCGGCTGCGATATCGCGCCAATCCTGGGTGAAAGCTTCGAAACCGAACTGGTCCGCTGCTTCCTCCCCTCTGCCAGGCACCTCGTCGGCGACGGCGGCCAGGCGGATCACGGGAAGCTGCGGATAGTGCTGCCGCAGACGCAGATACGCCTGCGTGTGGACGCGGCCCATCCATCCGAATCCGGCAACTGCTACTGAAATGCCTGTCATGAGGCTCCGTTCGGGTCAAATGATCGAAGGATCGCAGAAATGCTGGGATCACAAATCACCCCCACTGACTCGGTCAGGCGGGTACTCGTGTCACCGGGATCGAGATCTAGCGGTCGACCACGGTGGTGTCGAAGTAGTAACGCGACGCTCGGTAGCAGTGGCTGCCGTACTCGACGGCGCTACCTGAATCGTCAAATGCAGTGCGGCTCATGGTCAAGAGGGCAGCACCCACTTTCTCGTCGAGCAATCCTGCTTCTTCGCGAGTCGCCGCCCGAGCGCCGATTCGCTGCCGCGCCACACGGATGTGAACGCCGCGAGTTCGCAAGGTTTGGTACAGCCCCTGTGTCTCCAACTCCTCGGGATCGGGTGCGATGTCCACCGGAATGTAGTTGGTCATCACGGCAAGCGGTTCGCCGTTGGTGCTTCGCAGACGCCTGATGGTGGCCACTTCGGCGTCAGGTTCGAGGTTGAGTTCCGCGGCAACGTCCTCGGCGGGAACTCCCACCGTGAACTCGAGCAGCTTGGTCGTCGGCGCCTGGCCGGCCCTCGCAAGGTCGTCGAACAGGCTGGTGAGCTCGACCGGGCGGTGCACCGGACTTTGCACCACCTGAGTTCCGACTCCCCGCTTACGAACAAGTAGTCCCTTGTCCACCAGCTCCTGGATCGCGCGTCGAGTGGTCGGACGTGAGAGATTGAGCCGTTTGGCCAACGCCAGTTCATTCTCGAAGCGATCACCTGGGGCAAGTTCGCCACCGAGAATAGCGCCCTCGATTGCCTGTGCCAGCTGAAAATACAGCGGCACCGGGCTCGAGCGGTCCAACTCGACGGCGAGTGCTGCGACCACGGCCAACTCCGATCTGTCTTGGGAAGGCGCCGTATCGACGCTACTTCTCTCGGCAGTGTATGCGAACACTAACATTCACTTGACCGCAAGTCATAATGTCCAGACAAACTATTGACAATCGCTGTGTCGCGGCGCACAGTTTCAGTCATACATCGGTGCCCTGCGTGGGCAACCCACCACGAACTCTCGGGAGTCAGTTTTGACAAGCATCAACACTCACCAGAGCGGGTCACACATCCCTGACGCACCCTTCGACGTGCTTGCCATCGGCCGATCGGGGGTGGACATCTACCCACTTCAGACCGGTGTCGGACTCGAGGACGTCGAGACGTTCGGCAAGTTCCTCGGCGGCAGCGCAGCCAATGTCTCGGTGGCGGCCGCGCGCCTCGGCCGGCGAGCAGCACTGATCTCCGGCGTAGGCAGCGATCCTTTCGGGAAGTTCGTCACACGCGAGTTGGCACGTCTGGGCGTCGACAACAGGTTTGTCGTCACCAATTCCGAGTACCCGACACCGGTGACGTTCTGCGAGATCTTCCCTCCTGACGACTTTCCGCTGTACTTCTACCGCAAGCCGCATGCGCCTGATCTTCGGATCACCCCGCAAGACATCGACCTCGACGCCGTTCGAGCATCGTCCCTCTACTGGTCGACTGTGACAGGGCTGTCCGAAGAACCGAGTCGCAGTGCACACTTCGCTGCCTGGGAAGCCCGCGAACGACGCCCGCTGACGGTCCTCGATCTGGACTACCGCCCGATGTTCTGGTCGACGCCCCAAGAAGCAACCAATCAGGTGCAGCGCGCTCTGGCGCACGTGACAGTAGCCGTCGGAAACCGCGAAGAGTGCGAGATCGCGGTCGGTGAGACCAATCCGAACAAGGCCGCCGACGCGCTTCTCGACCTCGGCGTCGAACTGGCCATCGTGAAGCAGGGCCCGAAGGGCGTACTCGGCAAAACGCGAAAGCAGTCGATCACCGTGCCGCCCAACGCCGTCGACGTGGTCAACGGGCTGGGAGCAGGCGACAGCTTCGGCGGATCACTGTGCCACGGACTGTTGGCCGGGTGGCCGCTGGAGAAGGTACTGCGGTACGCCAACGCGGCCGGCGCGATAGTCGCATCTCGGCTCGAATGCTCCACTGCGATGCCGACCGCCGAAGAAGTCCACGATCTCGCCGAAGCCACAGCCACGGAGGCAGTCAATGTCTGACAAGCTCGCCGCCCGCCCCCTCGCCACCACCTACGCCGAAGTGACGGAACTGCGTGCGAGCGATCCGCAGATCATCGAAAAGGCCTGGGCAGCGCGAACTCCTCGCGCCACTGTTCGAGGCAATGGTCGACTGATGATCGTCGCGGCCGATCACCCGGCCCGTGGGGCACTGTCTGTCGGTGGCAAGCCGACAGCGATGAACAGTCGTACAGATCTGCTCGACAGATTACGCACTGCGCTCGACAATCCCGGAGTCGACGGCGTTCTCGGCACCGCGGACATTCTCGACGATCTGCTCCTCCTCGGCGCCCTCGACGACAAGGTCGTCTTCTCGTCGATGAACCGCGGCGGCCTGGCAGGCGCGAGCTTCGAACTCGACGACCGCATGACGGGATACACCGCGGCGGGCACCGCGAAGTTCGGAATGAACGGCGGAAAGATGCTGCTACGCATCGCACTCGACGACGCGGGCACACTGCCCACCATGACGGCATGTGCCGAAGCCGTGGACGAACTGGCCGCGGCCGGACTGATCGCGATGCTCGAGCCGTTTCTCTCCAGCCGCGTGAACGGCAAGGTCGTCAACGATCTCAGCCCCGACGCCGTCATCAAGTCCATCCACATCTCCCAAGGTCTCGGCTCCACCTCGGCGTACACGTGGATGAAACTGCCGGTCGTCGACGAGATGGAACGCGTCATGGATGCGACCACCCTCCCGACGCTCCTCCTGGGGGGAGATCCGCAGATCGCGCCGGAAGAAACGTACGCAAAGTGGGACGCTGCACTTCAGCTGCCGTCCGTGCGCGGACTGATCGTCGGACGCGCGCTGCTCTACCCACCCGACGGCGACGTCACCGCGGCCGTCGACACCGCAGTCAAGCTCGTCCACTAGAAGCGACCTGGCAGGAGCAAGATGTTCAGCAAGTACTACGTCCCCGCCGGATCGTCCGCCGACGGTGATTTCACGACAGTGGTCACGCCGGAGTCCGCCGGGTGGACCGAATCCAGCTTGTGGACACTCGAACTCGCCCCTGGCGCTGACGTCCACCTGCAGTCCGGCGATAACGAGATCATCGTCGTTCCACTGGCGGGTTCGGCCGTGGTTGTTGCCGAGGGGACGGAGATTCCCCTCACTGGCCGCGCATCGGTTTTCGACGGCCCGAGCGATTTCGCGTACGTAGGACGCGACGCCGACTACTCGGTCAGCAGCGCTGACGGGGGCCGCTTCGCTCTGTGCGGAGCACGCGCCGGCGCAAAGCTCCCCCATCGATACGGTCCCGCATCAGGAGTTGCGGTCGAGCTCCGCGGTGCCGGGAACTGCAGCCGACAGGTTCACAACTTCGCCACCGCAGACACCTTCGAGGCCGACTCCATCATCGCGTGTGAGGTCATCACCCCCGGCGGGAACTGGTCGTCGTATCCCAGCCACAAGCACGACGAGAACAGCGACGTCGAATCGGCCCTGGAAGAGATCTACTACTTCGAGATCGACAGAAGCCCCACCGGGACCGAAGGTTTCGGCTACCACCGCGTGTACGGAACCGCCGAGAGACCTATCGAAGTGCTCGAGGAAGTCCGCTCGGGCGACGTCGTTCTCGTGCCGCACGGCTATCACGGCCCGTCCATCGCAGCGCCGGGCCACCACATGTACTACCTCAATGTCATGGCAGGTTCGGGCGAGATCCGGGCGTGGAACATCTGTGACGATCCGCAACACACCTGGCTACGTGGAAGCTGGGATCACCAGGACATCGACCCTCGACTGCCGTTGCAGTCCCACAACTGACGGAAGTGAAAGCTGTGGCACCCACCAACAACGCAACCGGCAATCGTCCACCTCGC
Source organism: Rhodococcus sp. MT28 (assembly GCF_058792695.1). Classification (NCBI taxonomy): domain Bacteria; kingdom Bacillati; phylum Actinomycetota; class Actinomycetes; order Mycobacteriales; family Nocardiaceae; genus Rhodococcus; species Rhodococcus sp. MT28. The sequence goes on along the minus strand of NZ_JBXAFD010000005.1, from coordinate 177,860 downwards.
GACGAGCCGACCGTATACCTCACCGTTTCTCAAGCTGTCGTCCGCTTCCTCGCCAACCAGTACACCGAACGCGACGGCCAGCGCACCAAGCTGTTCGCCGGCTGCTTCGGAATCTTCGGGCACGGCAACGTCGCCGGACTGGGGCAGGCACTCTTGCAGGCCGAGATCCAGGATCTCGACGCCGGCCGTGAGCCGACACTCCCCTACGTGCTCGGCCGCAATGAACAGGCGATGGTGCACTCGGCTGTCGCGCACGCCCGCATGAAGGACCGCCTGCAGACGTGGGCGGTCTCGTCTAGCGTCGGCCCCGGTGCCACCAACATGATCACCGGCGCGGCACTGGCCACCATCAACCGTCTACCTGTATTACTCCTTCCCGCAGACACTTTCGCGACCCGCGCCAGTGCCCCCGTCTTACAGGAACTCGAACTCCCGTCGAGCGGCGACGTCACAGTCAACGACGCTTTCAAACCCGTCTCACGATACTTCGATCGGGTATGGCGCCCGGAGCAGTTGCCGAGCGCTCTGCTCGCCGGGATGCGCGTTCTCACTGATCCCGTCGAGACCGGCGCGGTCACCATCGCCATCCCGCAGGACGTGCAGGCCGAGGCTTTCGACTGGCCCGAGTCCTTCTTCGCCGAACGGGTGTGGCACGTGGCCCGCCCGCTCCCCGAACGATCGGTGATCGAACGCGCCGCCGCGATCATCCGCTCGGCTCGCAAGCCACTGATCGTCGCCGGCGGCGGCGTGATCTACAGCCAGGCCACCGACTCTCTGGCAGCGTTCTGCGCGCAGACCGGAATCCCCGTGGGGCAGAGCCAGGCCGGCAAGGGTTCATTGGTCTACGACCATCCACAATCCGTCGGGGCGCTGGGGTCCACCGGCACTACGGCTGCAAACGCACTGGCCACCGAGGCTGACGTCGTCATCGGAATCGGTACGCGGTACAGCGATTTCACGAGCGCGTCCCGCACCGCGTTCACCAATCCCGACGTTCGCTTCGTCAACATCAACGTCGCATCACTGGACTCCGTGAAGCAGGGCGGAGTCAGCGTTGTCGCCGACGCACGTGAGGCACTCGACGCGCTGGCACTTGCACTGAACGACTACCGGGTGGACGACGAATATGCGTCCAGGATCGGTGACCTCGCTCGCGATTGGGATGCGATCGTCGAATCCGTCTACAACCCAGCCGAACCCGCTGCCGACGGGTCACTGAATCAGAATCAGGTGATCGGCCTGGTCAACACGCTGTCCGATCCACGTGACGTCGTGGTGTGCGCTGCCGGGTCCATGCCGGGTGACCTCCACAAGCTGTGGCGAACCCGTGATTCAAAGGGGTATCACGTCGAATACGGGTACTCGTGCATGGGATACGAAGTTGCCGGCGGTCTAGGCGTCCGCATGGCGTGCCCCGATCGCGACGTGTTCGTGATGGTCGGCGACGGGTCCTATCTGATGATGGCCACCGAATTGGTCACCGCCGTACAGGAACGCCTCAAGGTCATCGTCGTCCTGGTGCAGAATCACGGATTTGCCTCCATCGGTTCACTGTCCGAGTCGCTGGGTTCCCAGCGCTTCGGCACGCAGTACCGCTACCGCTCGAATGACGGACGTCTCGACGGAGGGGTTCTCCCGGTCGATCTGGCCGCGAACGCTGCCAGCCTCGGTGTCGACGTCATCCGCGCCAACACCGCTGCCGAGTTCGCCGACGCGATCAAGGTTGCCAAAGCAAGCGACACCAGCACCGTCATCCACGTCGAAACCGATCCGCTGATCGGCGCCCCGGACAGCGAATCCTGGTGGGATGTACCGGTATCGGCCACCTCCGAACTGGAGTCCACCAAGAAGGCACGGACAACTTACGAGTCCTGGAAGAAGATCCAGCGACCGTACCTCCGTCCATCCGAATGAAAATTCCGCACAACCACACCCCATAAAGCTTGCCCGCGAAAGGAATCTAGACATGAGCGCGATTCGCGTCGGATCAGCCCCCGACTCCTGGGGCGTGTGGTTTCCGGACGATCCACAGCAGACCCCTTACACACGATTCCTCGACGAGGTATCCGCGTCGGGATACGAATGGATCGAACTCGGCCCGTTCGGATACCTTCCGACCGATCCAGCCAAGTTGACGGACGAACTCGGCGCCCGCGGCCTGAAGCTTTCGGCCGGTACCGTTTTCGAACACCTGCACCAGGACGATTCCTGGGATGCCGTCTGGAATCAGATCAAGGACGTCGCCAAGTTGACCGCAGCCGTCGGCGGCAAGCACGTGGTGGTCATCCCTGAGATGTGGCGCGACCCTTCCACCGGAGCGGTACTCGAAGACCGCAATCTGACGCCCGAGCAGTGGCGTAAGAAAACCGACGGCATGAACGCTCTCGGGAAGGCAATGCTCGAGGAGTACGGCGTCATGGCGCAGTACCATCCTCACGCCGACAGCCATGTCGACATCGAGGACAACGTCTACAAGTTCCTCGAAGGTACAGACGAGCGTTTCGTGAACCTGTGCCTCGATACCGGCCACATCAGCTACTGCGGCGGTGACAACCTCGCCATCATCAACAAGCATCCGGAGCGCATCGGGTACCTGCACCTCAAGCAGGTGGATCCGGCGATCGTCGCCAAGGTGGAGGCGGAGGACCTGCCGTTCGGCGAAGCCGTCAAACTCGGCGCGATGATCGAACCACCGCGCGGAATACCGGACATGCCGCCGCTTCTGGAGGCCATCGAGAAGCTCGGCATCGACGTGTTCGCGATCGTCGAGCAGGACATGTATCCCTGCCATCCCGACACACCGCTGCCCATCGCAGCGCGCACTCAGAAATACCTGTCCACCTGTGGCGTCCCCGCCGTCCGTTTCAACTGATCAACACAATCGAGGAGTACCACCGCATGTCTGACAACCAGGATCTCCGGATCGCAGTGCTCGGCGTCGGCATCATGGGGGCCGATCACGTCGACCGCATCACCAACAAGATCGGCGGTGCCCGCGTCACCGTCGTCAACGACTACTCTCTCGCCCGCGCCGAGGAAATCGCAGCACTGACGCCAGGGGCGCGCGTCGTCGTCGATCCGTTCGATGCCATCGCAGCCGAGGACGTCGACGCCGTTGTTCTCGCAACCCCGGGCCCGACCCATGAGAAGCAGGTTCTTGCCTGCCTCGAAGCGGGCAAGCCTGTTCTCTGCGAAAAGCCGCTGACCACCGACGCGGACAGTTCGCTCACGATCGTCAAAGCCGAAGCAGCGCTGGGAAAAAGACTGATCCAGGTTGGTTTCATGCGCCGGTTCGACCACGAATACAACCAGCTCAAGGATTTGATCGACAGCGGCGATCTCGGTCGCCCTCTCGTTGTGCACTGCGCGCACCGCAATCCTGCGGTTCCGAACGGCTTCGACAGCGCGATGATCGTCAAGGACTCACTCGTCCACGAGGTCGACGTGACACGATTCCTGCTCGACGAAGAGATCACCTCGGTGCAGATCATCCGACCGGCCGCGAATTCGCTTGCTCCCGAGGGCATTCAAGACCCACAGATCGCGATATTCGAGACCGAGTCCGGCAGACACGTCGACGCCGAGGTGTTTGTCACCACCGGAGTTGCCTACGAGGTGCGCACCGAAGTTGTCGGCGAACTCGGAAGCGCGATGATCGGACTCGACGTGGGACTGATCCGAAAGACCAAGCCCGGCAACTGGGGTGGGCAGATCACCCCAGGATTCCGCGAACGCTTCGGGCAGGCATACGACACCGAGTTCGCCCGGTGGATCAAGGCAGTGAAGACGGGCGCCGGCACCGGCAACTACATCGACGGACCAGGTGCCTGGGACGGGTACGCCGCGGCCGCTGTCTGCGCCGCCGGTGTGAAGTCTCTGGAGACGGGTCAGCGCGTCGTCGTGGACATGGTTGCGCGCGACTCTGTGGCCGGAGCTTAGCGATGAAGGTCGCACTCGACCCCACACCTTTCCATCACGAGTACTCACTACTCGAGCTACCTCAGGTTGTTGCCGATCTCGGGTACGAGTACCTGCAGCTCACACCGCACGTCGACATGATCCCGTTCTTCAATCACCCGAAAGCCGACGACGCGCTCGTCACCGAGTTCCGGAAGGCCTGCGCGAGTGCGGGAGTCGGCATCGCGTCGGTGCTCCCGGTGCTTCGGTGGTCCGGCCCGGACGAGGACGCTCGCGAAGCAGCCGTGCGCTACTGGAAGCGGGCCATCCAGATCACGGTCGATCTCGGTGTCAACGTCATGAACACCGAATTCTCCGGCCGCCCCGAAAAGGCCGAAGAGTCCGAGCGTGCGTTCTATCGTTCGATGGAGGAACTGGTTCCGATCATCGAACGCGAGGGAATCGACGTCCTGATCGACCCCCACCCGGACGATTTTGTCGAAGACGGACTAGCCGCGATCCGCACGATCCGTGGTGTGAACTCCAAGAACCTCGGCATGGTGATCGTGGCGTGCCACCAATTCCACATGGGTGGGGACCTTCCCGCCATCATGGAGGCCGCCGGCGACATGGTCCGACTCGTTCACGTGGCGGACACCATGGATCATCACCGTTCCCACGGACTGCGCTACATCACCAACCCGCCAGGCAATGCCGTTCGAGTGCATCAGCATCTCAAAATCGGTGACGGAGACGTCAACTGGGACGAATTCTTCGGCGGTCTCTGCAAACTCGGCTTCTACGAACGTGAGAACACCGTGATGGTGTCGAGCGTCTTCGCCGAGAACGAAAACGCGCACGAGGTTTCCCGGTACCAGCGCGAGACGATGAACGACTACGTCGCCAAGTACACCTCCCCGAACTCCTGAGTCACCAGACCACTAGGAAATACCATGACCAGCACTGATACTCGCGTCATCGCGCACTGGCTGGACGGCAAGCCGTTCGCCGGAACGTCCGAGGACACCGCCACCGTCACCAACCCCGCCACCGGACAGATCACCGGCCGACTGGCCCTGGCGAACCTCGAGGACGCCCGCGCTGTCATCGACGCGGCTGCGGCGGCCTTCCCCGCCTGGCGTGACACCTCACTGGCCCGGCGCACACAGGTACTGTTCAGCTTCCGCGAACTCCTCAATGCTCGCAAAGGTGAACTCGCCGAGATCATCACAGCCGAGCACGGCAAGGTTCTCTCCGACGCCCTCGGCGAAATCAGCCGCGGGCAGGAAGTTGTCGAATTCGCTTGCGGAATACCGCATCTCCTCAAGGGCGGATACACCGAGAATGCATCGACCAAGGTCGACGTCTACTCCATCCGCCAACCCCTCGGCCCCGTCGGCATCATCTCGCCCTTCAACTTTCCCGCGATGGTCCCCATGTGGTTCTTCCCGGTCGCCATCGCCGCCGGGAACACCGTGATTCTCAAGCCCTCGGAGAAGGACCCCACCGCGGCGATCTGGCTCGCCGAACTCTGGGCCGAAGCCGGTCTGCCCCCCGGCGTCTTCAACGTCCTCCAAGGTGACAAGCTCGCCGTCGACGAACTTCTGGAAAACAAAGCAGTCAAAGCGATTTCGTTTGTCGGATCCACCCCCATCGCCCAGTACGTCTATGCCACCGGCACCGCCAACGGCAAACGCGTGCAAGCACTCGGCGGCGCCAAGAACCACGCCATCGTTCTGCCGGACGCCGACCTCGACCTCGCCGCCGACGCAATGGTCAACGCGGGATTCGGCTCCGCGGGCGAACGATGCATGGCGATCTCCGCCCTGGTCGCAGTCGGCGACATCGCCGACGAACTGGTTGCCAAGATCGTCGAACGCACCACTCCCCTCGTCACCGGTGACGGCACCAAGAACTCCGACATGGGTCCGCTCGTCACCAAGGCCCATCGCGACAAAGTCGCGTCCTATGTCGATGCCGGCGAGAAGGACGGTGCCACGATCGTGGTCGACGGACGCACAGTTCAGGCCGATGGTGGACCGGACGGCTTCTGGCTCGGGCCCACCCTCATCGACCACGTCACCACCGACATGTCGATCTACACCGACGAAATCTTCGGACCTGTTCTCTCCGTCGTGCGTGTCGATACCTACGACCAAGCCCTCGAACTGATCAACAACAACCCGTACGGAAACGGCACCGCCATCTTCACCAACGACGGCGGCGCTGCCCGACGCTTCCAGAACGAGGTGGAGGTCGGAATGATCGGCATCAACGTCCCCATCCCGGTTCCCATGGCCTACTACAGCTTCGGCGGCTGGAAGAACAGCCTCTTCGGTGACACCCACGCTCACGGGACAGAAGGTGTTCATTTCTTCACGCGAGGTAAAGCCGTCACCAGTCGCTGGCTCGACCCCAGCCACGGCGGAATCAACCTCGGATTCCCCGAGAACAGTTAGCCGGCAAGACATCTGTGGCCGAGGCTCTCGAAGAGTCTCGGCCACAGATGTTTTCGAGAGGTCTACGTGACCGTTGGGTGGTACGTCAGTACTTGAACTCCGGATTCGTACCGACGATCGTCCTTCAACTCGAGGACGATCTTGTCGGCCGATTCGGGGAACACTCTCCCGCCGGACCCGAGAATGACCGGGAAGACCATCAGACGAAGCTCGTCGACCAGACCGGCCAGCAACAACGCGTGGACGAGCGTCCGACTTCCCGCGACCAGGATTTCGCCGTCGATCTGCTCCTTCAGCTTCGGAACGGCTTCCTCGATGGGACCGTCGAGCGCCGTCGAGTTGTTCCATTCGAGCGGTTCGGTCGAACTCGTGACGACGTACTTGGGCATCGCGTTCATCTTGTCCGCAAAGCCTTGGTCGTCCTCGCGCTCAGGCCAGGCACCGGCGAAGCTCTCGTAGGTCCGCCGCCCGAGCAGAAGGACGTCCGCGGCGAGGGTTTCGTCGAGTTTGAACTTCATCTGATCGCCCTCCTGGTACGGAAAGACCCATCCAGTGTGCGCATAACCCGGTTCGCCACCGGGCGCTTCCATCACCATGTCCAAAGACACGAATTCTGTCACCACGATCTTGCCCATACCGATCCCCTGTCGTCAGTGCGTGTGCGCCATTCGAGTAGCCGACTACCCCACTGTTACAGACTCTGCGTGGTGGTGGAACTCATCGGCGGCGATCTCCGATTGTCACCACATAAAGACGTCAGCACACAACCCAGGCACCGTTCTCCTTGATCAACGTGATGTCTTCGCGCATCATCTCGGACGGATCCTCGGTGCTGTAATGGCGAGTGTTGGCTGTCGCCGAATCCCCGTTCACGACGATGTTCTCCACTCCGTCCAGCCTCAGACTGGCAAGTGCGTCGTCGAACGGCGACTCTTCGACTCGCGGACTCTCGCTGCGCATCGAACTGCATTGAGTGCTGTCCACTGCCTCCCAGTCCCTTTCGGCCATGAATTCGAAACTCTGACCGACGACCGCAGAGATTTGGCTCTCGGCCGACGGTTCCGAATCGCCGGAACATCCGACGACAGCGGTCAATGCTCCAACGAGCGTCATTGCCGCGAGCGTCTGGCGTCCACGCGTGCCTGCGAAGTTCATCCGTCCACTATGACCGATGTACAAACCGAATCGCCTGTTTTCGATCCCTCTGCTTGCGTGGCGATTCGGACGTTCCCTCAGGTTCGCATACCCTCGTATATCGATGATGTGGCGTCGAAAGTGTGCAGTGGCAGTAGCCGGAACAGTGCTCTCAGGGAGCATTGCGTTTACCGGTGTCGTAGGGACCTCGGGAGTGGCCGGCGCCCAACCGGCCCCGCCGCCGCCCACCACCACCACCGAAGCGCCGTTCACAACACCCAACACCGACAGCTGCCCGTTCACGAGTAGCCCGGCACCGGCGATCGATCTCTCCGAAGCACCCGCGCCCGGATCCACGGCCCCGACTGCTGTCCCGATTCCGGAAAGCCCCGTCGGTGGAGACAAGCTCGGCGAGTGCGGTGTTGTGCTCCCTGACGGCGCTCCCCCGCTCCCGGCCGACATCGCGGCATCAGGATGGGTACTCGCGGACGCCGAAACCGGCGAGGTCCTCGCCGCCAAAGATCCGCACGGTCGCTACCGCCCGGCCAGCACCATCAAGATGCTCTTGGCTCTTGTCGCGCTCGACGAACTCGATCTCGACACCGAAATCACCGCAACGGCCGAAGACGCGGACGCTGAAGGTAGCGCTGTCGGCATCGGCAAGGGCGGCAAGTACACCAACCGGCAACTGATGCAGGGTCTGGTCATGGCGTCGGGAAACGATGCCGCGCATGCTCTTGCCCGCCAACTCGGCGGTGACGCTGCAGCCGTGTCGAAAATGAACGCGCTCGCGGCCGAACTCGGCGCCCTCGACACTCGCACGGCAACTCCATCCGGACTCGACGGCCCGGGGATGAGCAGCTCGCCGTACGACCTGGCCGTGATTTTCCATACCGCCCTGCAGAATCCGACGTTTGCCGGTCTGATCCATACCGAGACCGTCGAATTTCCCGGCTTCCCCAAGGATCCGACGATTCCCGACGATCAGGACCGCCCCGGATTCACTCTCGCCAACGACAATCAGCTGCTCTACAACTACGACGGCGCATTGGGCGGCAAGACCGGCTTCACCGACGACGCCCGCCACACGTATGTGGGTGGCGCGGAGCGTAACGGCCGGAAACTACTGGTGACATTGATGGGCGGCGAAGCCAAGCCGATCCGTCCGTGGGAACAAGCTGCCCGTCTACTCGACTACGGATATGCACTCCCCGCGAGCACAACCGTCGGCTCGTTGACGGACCGATCCACCGACGATGCCTCGCCCGAGGTCACTCGCACACCGTCTGCCGCTGCACCAGGCTCGATCTCGGCTGCACCCACCGCTACCGACGCCGAATCCGACACCACTGACCGCATACTCATCGGTGCGGTCGGCGGAGTAGTGGTGATCGCGCTGGTGGCGGGAGCCGTTGCCCTCAACCGTCGGAAGCGCTAGCGCGGCCGACGACGCATGAAGCCCGAAAGACCCAGGCCGGCAACCGCACCCGTGGCGATCAGCGCAGCCACGCGAGACGGTGAAGCACCGTCACTGACAACGATTCGCGGCGAGATCACTGCGGGATCCGGCGGCGGAACGAACGCCAGGGCCATACTTTCCTTGGTCGTCGCCGCCCACGCCGTGCAGAACAGCAGCATCCGTGACGCCGTGAACACGAACACGAGCAAACCGATGATCGGACCGAATGCCACGCCCGCTGGTCCGTTGGTGACGGCAGCGAGGTAGATCGCACCCACCTGCTTGAAGATCTCGAACACAATCGCGGCGATAACCGCTGCCTGCGCAGCGCTACGCAGCGTGACAGGCTCGCGCGGCAGCCGGGCGATCACCCACAGGAACACCGCCCACGTCGCCAGGACTGAGAGCAACAGTGAAACAACTCTGAGCCCCACGCCGACACCGGTGATGTTCTCGAGGTTGAGCCATTTCACGATCTGAGTCGCAACCGGCCCACTGCTCAGCGCCGACATTCCCAGTGAGACGACCATGGCGAGAGCCAGACCGACGAGGGCCCCTGCGTCACCAAGTTTGGTACGTACGAACCCCTTGGGCTCGCGCTTGCTCTCCCACATCGCCGTCAGCGCGTCGCGAACATTTGCCATCCAACCGAGACCCGCGTACGCAGCACCCAGGAGGCCGAAGATTCCGACGCTCGCGCGCGAGTCGATGGCCGAATCGATCAGCGTGTTGATGGTGTCACCCAAGCTGCCCGGAATGCTCTTGGTGATCTGCTCCTGAATCGACTCCAGGTACTCGGGATGCCCGGCCAATACGAAACCGGCCACTGCAAACGCGACCATCATGATCGGAATCAACGCGAGAACGCTGAAGTACGTGATACCAGCAGCGTAATAGTCGCCTTTTTGCTCTTGAAACCGTCCGGCCGCGCGAACCAGATGATCGAGCCAGGGTCGCGCTGCCCGTTGCTTCTCGAGAAAGCTCGGTGCGTCGTCGTCCGTGTCAGCCATTGCCGTCCCCCTCATGTTCGGTCAGGCGTCGTGAGTCCGAATTCGCGTAAGTCAGCCCTTCGGTGCCAGGAATCCGACCTTGTCATAGACGGCGGCGAGAGTGCGTGAAGACACCTCACGGGCGCGGTGCGCTCCGGCCGCGATGATGCGATCCAGCTCTGCCTCGTCGGCAAGGTAACCGTCGACCTTCGCCTTGAGTGGGGTGACGAACTCGGTCAGCACGTCAGCGGTATCGGTCTTGAGGTCGCCGTACCCCTTGCCCTCGTAACCGGCCACCAGAGTCTCGATCGGTACTCCCGAGAGAGCCGACTGAATGGTGAGCAGGTTGCTGACGCCCGGCTTGGCCTGCGGGTCGAAACGAATCTCGCGCTCGTTGTCGGTGACGGCCGACTTGATCTTCTTTGCCGACACCTTCGGATCGTCGAGCAGATTGATCAGTCCGGCCGCACTGGCGGCGGACTTGCTCATCTTCGCGGTTGGATCCTGCAGGTCGTAGATCTTTGCCGTGCCCTTGATGATCTGCGGCTCGGGAACGACGAACGCCTTGCCGTAGCGGGTGTTGAACCGGCCGGCCAGATCGCGTGCGAGTTCGAGGTGCTGACGCTGATCCTCACCCACGGGGACTCGCTGCGGGCGGTACAGAAGGATGTCCGCGGCCATCAGAACCGGATACGTGAACAAGCCGACACTGGCGTTGTCGCTGCCTTGCTTGGCGGACTTGTCCTTGAACTGCGTCATACGACTGGCTTCACCGAAACCGGTGATGCAGTTCAGGACCCACGCCAACTGTGCGTGCTCGGGAACCTGACTCTGCACGAACAGCGTCGCCCGATCCGGATCGATCCCCACCGCAAGGAGCTGAGCGACCGCAACCTTGGTGCGACGACGCAATTCCTTCGGGTCCTGCGTCACCGTGATGGCGTGAAGATCCGGAATGAAGTAGAAAGCGTCGAAATCGTCCTGCAACGGAACCCACTGCTGCAGCGCACCCAGGTAGTTGCCGAGGTGGAAAGAATCCGACGTCGGCTGGATTCCGGAAAGCACGCGAGGCTTTGCGGTGGGCTTCTGTTCTGCAGGGGTCGACATGGTTCCGATCTTTTCACGAGTGGAAATCAGTGCAGTGGCGTGGTGCCCGGGTAGTCGAGTTCGACGAGGTCTTCACCGTGGGCGGTGAGGTCCTCCGCACCGAACTGGTAGACGGTCCGGAAAACGACGGGTTCCCATTCTTCGGCGTAGAAGTCCATCGTTTCGCAGAACCACTCCAACTGATCCTGTTGCTCGGACAGTAGAGAACCCGCGCCTCGGACCACAACTACATATCCGGCGCCGAGTCCGAGGACGTCGTCGAGATCGCGCATGACATCGTCGAAAGCGTCTTTGTTTCGTCCGAAGTGGGACGGAAACTGGAAGGCTGCCGCGAACTCGTCGAAGACCTGCGCCGTTGTTCGCATGTTCTCGCCGCGAACCACCCGAACGACAAAATTCTCGGCACGGAGTTGACGTGCAAGATCATCTGCAACGGCCGGGTCGCTCTGCAGGGCCACTGAAGCCACATCCGAAGACGGATCCAGCCACTGCGCCACGCTGACCGTAGACGAGTCGGACATCAGCGAATCCTCACAAACGTGTCGTAGTGATCGAGGGTGTACCACGCCGAACCGTCGTTGCCGGTGACGATTCGCTCGGCGTCGCGTCCTTGGCCGTTCTTCTTCGGGTTCACGTCCCATTCCTGATAGACGACACGTCCGCCACCGGCACCGACAGCGGGTAGGCGGCCTTCGCTGTTGCGGAAGGTGATGCCGCCCTTGGTGCCCGGCGCATTGGCGGAATCCGGCCACCTCCCGGCGTCGATCTCGACCAGCGTGGCGAGCACTCGCGCCGGCGCATCGGTGCTTGTCTGCTGCGTTGGCTTGGCAGCGGAATTCGAGGGCGCGGAACTCGACGGCGCAGCCTTGGTGGTGGCGCCAGGCTTGGCTTGAACACTCGAGGACTGAACGCTCGAGGACTTCGTACCCGACGACGCCGAACTGTCGGAGTCACGTGAAGAAAGGGTGACCGCCAGTACGAGCGCAACCACCGCCACCACGACGGTGATGATGGCGTTGCGCGTCTTTGCGCTCGGCATTTTCAGACCTTCAGACATACGCGTCTCTATCGGTACGAGACGGTGACAGGCGCATGATCCGACCAACGGAGGTCGTAGGACTCAGCGCGTTCCACGAGCGCGACCTTGGCCCGCTCGGCGTATCCGCGAGTGGCAACCTGGTAATCGATACGCCAACCCGAATCGTTGTCGAATGCCTTTCCGCGGTACGACCACCACGAGTACGGGCCGTCGACACCCGGATGGAGGGCGCGGAAGACGTCCACCCACGCGGAATCTTCGGCGAACAGCAGATCCATCCAGGCGCGCTCCTCGGGGAGGAATCCCGAAGACTTCTTGTTGGTCTTCCAGTTCTTGAGGTCGAGTTCGGTGTGCGCGATGTTCCAATCGCCGCTGACCACCACGTGACGATCGGCAGCCTCGGCCGCCGCAGCGGTGGTAGCGAGGTGAACTGCGAAGGACGCCATGAACCGCTCCTTCTCCTCCTGCTTCGGCGTGAGCGCCTCACCGGAGGGCAGGTACAGGCTCGCGACGGTCAGATCGGCGAAGTCGGCTTCGATGTATCGACCGGCGTCGAGAAACTCGTCGTCCCCGTGACCGATCCGCACCGCGTCAGGTTCCGTGCGTGAGAGCACCGCGACTCCGTTGCGTCCCTTCGCGGACGGCTCGGCGGAGACGAGGAACCATCCGTTGCCGAGCGCTGGTTCGAGAGTCTCGCGAAGCTGATCGTCCGACGCACGCGTTTCCTGAAGGCAGATGAAATCCGCCGACGTCTTCTCCAGCCAGTCGAGCATGCCCTTGCGGGCAGCTGCTCGAACGCCGTTGACGTTCACGGACGTGATGGTGTGGGGCGCAAGAATGTGGGAGTCAGCAGTTTGTGGCACGGCAAGCACCGTAGCCGATTCCACCGACGCGGATGGGCGCCCAGGTCAGCGCGCGGCCCTACGCTGCAGAATCACCGCTACCGCCAGCACGACGAGACCCGCGACGGCCAGCAACGACCCCACCGCTGCCGGCGCGGTGTACCCGTAACCGGCTGCGATGACGACGCCGCCGATCCACGCTCCGAAGGCGTTGGCGATGTTGAGTGCGGCGTGATTGAGAGACGCGGCCAAGGTCTGAGCATCCTCGGCGACATCCATCAACCGTGTCTGGAGGCCAGGCACCATCGACGACCCGGCGAGCCCGATGAGGAAGACGAAGATCAGTGCCGTGTACGGATTGCGCACGGCCATCACGAAGACCGCGAGGATCACAACGAGGGATCCCATCGACAGGAACAAGCCCTTCATCAGTGCGCGATCCGCGAGGTATCCACCGACGAAGTTGCCGGCCACCATGCCCAGTCCGTACAGCATGAGTGCGAGGGGAATGAACGAAGCGCCAAGCCCGGACACGTCGGTGAGAGTCGTACTGATGTAGGTGTAGACGGCAAACATCCCGCCGAATCCGACCATGCCCACGATCAAGGTCATCCACACCTGAACGCGGCCCAGTGCCCCGAGTTCGGTGATCGGATTCGTCACCGGCATACCGTCCAACCGCGGAATCCAGACGAACAGCGAAGCAACCGTTGCCACTCCGATCACCGCAACCAAGGCAAAGGCGCTGCGCCAGCCGAGTGCCTGGCCGATCCAGGCCGCGACCGGCACACCGATCACGTTGGCCACGGAAAGACCCATCATCACCATCGCGACGGCCTTCGCGCGTTTTCCCGGTTCGGCCAGGTGAGCTGCGACCAGTGCGGCGACTCCGAAGTAGGCGCCGTGCGGCAATCCGGCGACGAAGCGGGCCATCATCAGCGTCGTGTACGAGGGCGCGAAAACCGAAGCGGCATTGCCGACGGTGAACGCGACCATGAGTGCGATCAACAGGGTGCGGCGCGGAACCCGTGCGGTGAGTGCAGCGATCAGTGGAGCACCGACGACAACCCCGAGCGCGTATGCCGAGATCACGTGGCCCGCGATGGGTTCCGAGACACCGAGCCCGGTTGCCATTTCCGGGAGCAATCCCATGGCGACGAACTCGGTGGTGCCGATACCGAAACCGCCGAGGGCAAGAGCGAGCATCGCCGGACCTCTGGCGGAACGAACCCCGGGTGTCGAGGTGTCAGAAAGGGAGAGGGTAGACGAAGTCACTGATCAATTGTGGTCTCACACCTGGTTGAACTTCCAAGTGAGAGCGGGTGAGTTCACTCACTTGAGACCGCGAACACAAATGGGACGCCCGGTTTCCCAGACGTCCCATTTGACAGGTGAAGCGGTGAATCTACTTCGCGGCCATGGCCTTCTGCAGGTTCACGTCGAGCGCGCCGAGGAACTCCTCGGTGGTCAGGTAGCCCTGATCGCCGCCGACCAGCATCGAGAGGTCCTTGGTCATCTGGCCGCTTTCGACGGTCTTGATGACAACGTCTTCGAGCGCCTGCGCGAAGCCGATGACCTCAGGGGCGCTGTCGAGCTTGCCACGATGCTCGAGCCCGCGGGTCCACGCGAAGATGGACGCGATCGGGTTGGTCGAGGTGGGCTTGCCCTGCTGGTGCTGACGGTAGTGACGCGTCACGGTGCCGTGAGCAGCCTCTGCCTCACAGGTCTTTCCGTCCGGTGTCAGCAGAACCGACGTCATGAGGCCGAGCGAACCGAAGCCCTGGGCCACGGTGTCGGACTGGACGTCGCCGTCGTAGTTCTTGCATGCCCAGACGTATCCGCCCTCCCACTTGAGTGCGGAAGCGACCATGTCGTCGATGAGGCGGTGCTCGTAGGTCAGACCTGCAGCATCGAACTCAGCCTTGAACTCGGTCTCGTAGACGTGCTGGAAGATGTCCTTGAAGGCACCGTCGTACGCCTTGAGAATGGTGTTCTTGGTGGACAGGTACACCGGGTAGTTCTGCTGCAGTCCGTAGGTGAGCGACGCGCGAGCGAAGTCACGGATGGACGTGGTGAAGTTGTACTGCCCCTGGACGACGCCGCCCTCTTCGGGGAAGTTGACCAGTTCGTGCTCGATCGGTGCGCTGCCGTCCTCAGGCGTGTAGGTGATCATCACCTTGCCGGGGCCGGGGACCTTGAAGTCTGTGGCGCGGTACTGGTCGCCGAATGCGTGACGGCCGATGATGATCGGCTTGGTCCAGCCCGGAACGAGTCGCGGAACGTTGGAGATGATGATCGGTGCGCGGAAGATCGTGCCGCCGAGAATGTTGCGGATCGTTCCGTTCGGGGAACGCCACATCTTCTTGAGACCGAATTCCTCGACACGTGCCTCGTCCGGCGTGATCGTGGCGCATTTGACGCCGACGCCGTGCTTCTGGATCGCGTGCGCTGCGTCGATGGTGACCTGGTCGTCGGTCTCGTCGCGGTACTCGATACCGAGGTCGTAGTACTCGAGGTTCACATCGAGATACGGATGGATCAACTTGTCTTTGATGAACTGCCAGATAATGCGCGTCATCTCATCGCCGTCGAGTTCGACGACGGTGCCCTCAACCTTGATTTTGGACATGGGTGCTTCGCGTCCTCCTAGGAAGTTTCCCTGGTTACACGGTTGCGGTCACACTTTGTGAGTGGGTCCGCGAACGGTTCGATTATCAAACCTAGACGGTGTGGACTGATCTCGGGAGATGAGTCCCAAACAAGACAAGCGTACTGCTAACCCGTGAGGCCGCAACCGGCAGGTCCACTCATCGGTCTCTACTCGCGAGTAACTTTTGCCTGCTAGTGGGCTGCGTCGCCCTGCCTCGCGTGCGGTTGCGGCTCACATTTCGCCCCGTGTCAGGACTGCGCTCACTTCCCGGTAGAATCCGACTTGGTCATGAGTGCCAGCGTCAAGCCCCGGCTCGCTGGACGGCAACCCTCCAACCGCGGTGGGGTGCCCCGGGTGATGACCAGGTTTCCCGACGTGGATCTGCTCGCGCAGTTCCACCGCAATTCGGGTGACAAGCGCGGGTCCGACAGGGACGGACCCCAGACCGGGCCGAGCCCCACGGAGGTATTTCAGTATGTGTCGCACTTGTAGATAGACCCCAGCACGGGGCGGCGATCATTCGCCCCCGTCCGACATCTATCCGTCAGACCACTGGAGTGAACAGATCATGACCGACAACACAGCCGACGCCGCAGCAACTTCGGATCCGACCGCCAACTGGTCGTTCGAGACCAAGCAGGTGCACGCCGGACAAACAGCGGACACCGCCACAAATGCGCGCGCTCTGCCGATCTACCAGACCACCAGCTACGTCTTCGACAGCACCGATCACGCTGCTGCACTGTTCGGCCTCGCCGAGCCGGGCAACATCTACACGCGGATCATGAATCCCACACAAGACGCCGTCGAGCAGCGCATCGCTGCCCTCGAAGGCGGAGTCGCCGCACTCCTCCTCTCCTCGGGTCAGGCCGCCGAGACCATCGCGATCCTCAACATCGCCGAGGCCGGCGACCACATCGTCTCCAGCCCGTACCTGTACGGCGGCACGTACAACCTCCTGCATTACACCCTTCGTAAGCTGGGCATCGAAGTCACGTTCGTCGAGGATCCCGACAATCTCGAGCAGTGGCGCGAAGCCATTCGCCCGAACACGAAGGCGTTCTACGGCGAAACGATCGCCAATCCGAAGAACCACATCCTCGACCTACCCGGTATCTCGTCACTGGCCCACGAGAACGGTCTTCCGTTGATCGTGGACAACACAGTCGCGACGCCGTACCTGCTTCGCCCACTCGAACACGGCGCCGACATCGTCGTTCACTCCGCCACCAAATACCTTGGTGGACACGGCACCGCGATCGCCGGCGTCATCGTCGACGGTGGCACTTTCGACTGGACGCAGGGTCGCCACACGAACTTCACGACGCCTGATCCCAGCTACCACGGCGTCACCTTCGCGGACCTCGGCGCGCCGGCGTTCGCACTCAAGGCCCGCGTCCAACTGCTGCGCGATCTCGGTTCCGCCGTGGCGCCGTTCAACGCGTTCCTCATCGCGCAGGGTATCGAAACCTTGAGCCTGCGCATCGAGCGCCACGTATCCAATGCACAGAAGGTCGCCGAATTCCTCGACGGTCACGTCGAGGTGGCCTCCGTTTCCTACGCGGGACTTCCCTCCTCGCCATGGTTCGAACGTGGAAAGCAGCTGACGCCCAAGGGAACCGGCGCCATCGTCACCTTCGAGCTGCCCGGCGGTATCGATGCGGGCAAGACATTCGTCAACGCCCTGACGCTGCACAGCCACGTCGCCAACATCGGTGACGTTCGCTCACTCGTCATCCACCCCGCGTCGACGACACACTCGCAGCTCACCCCCGAAGAGCAGCTCGCCTCCGGTGTCACACCCGGGCTCGTCCGCCTCGCGGTCGGCATCGAAGGAATCGACGACATCCTCGCCGATCTCACCGTCGGCCTGGCAGCGGTGGCAAACTCGTGACCGTGAACGAATTGGAGCCCAGGATCGACCTCCTGCCCCCACCCGACGGCCAGGTGGGGTTCGTCGACATCGGTGCCTTGGAACTCGAGAGCGGCGCGGTGCTCCCATCGGTTTCGCTCGCCGTTCAGCGGTGGGGTGAGCTTTCCCCGAACCGCGACAACGTCGTACTCGTCGAGCACGCACTGACCGGAGACTCACACGTCACCGGACCGATCTCCGCGAATCAGCCCTCCCCCGGCTGGTGGAACGGGATGGTCGGCCCCGGCGAACCGATCGACACCGGCGAATGGTGCGTCATCGCAACCAATGTCCTCGGTGGTTGTCGCGGCACGACCGGTCCCAGTTCGCCGGCCGACGACGGCAAGCCGTGGGGCAGCAGGTTCCCGGAGATCTCCATCCGGGATCAGATCGCGGCGGAGAAGAAGCTCGTCGATCTCCTCGGGATCGACCAGTTGGCCTCGGTAGTCGGCGGATCCATGGGGGGCATGCGCACCCTCGAATGGGCAGTTACCTACCCGGACGGCATTCGCTCCGCGTTGGTTCTCGCAACCGGTTCACGGGCCACTGCAGATCAGATCGGCACCCAGACGACGCAGATCGCTGCCATCGTCTCCGATCCGGATTGGCAGGGCGGTGACTACCACGGAACAGGGCGGGCACCTCGCACCGGACTCGGCATCGCCCGTCGCATCGCGCACCTGACGTACCGCACCGAGTCCGAACTGGACGCGCGCTTCGAGAACTCCGCTCAGAACGACGAAAATCCTTGGAACGGTGGACGATACGCCGTACAGAGTTACCTGGAACATCAGGCAGACAAGCTGGTCGACCGCTTCGACCCGAGCACGTACGTCCTCCTGACCGAGGCCATGAACCGGCACGACATCGGTCGTGGACGCGGCGGTGTTGCGGCGGCGTTGGCATCGATCACGGCACCGGTCGTGGTGGGCGGCGTCGACTCGGATCGGCTGTATCCCCTTCGCTTGCAGGAGGAGATCGCCGACGGAATTTCCACGTGCAGCGGCCTCGAGATTCTCAAGTCCAAGGACGGCCACGACGGCTTCCTGACGGAGGCGGACGCCGTCGCCGGACTGCTTCGCCGAACGATGGAGTTCGCACGTACGGCTCGCTGATTCGGCACAGAGCCACGTTTTCAGGATTCGTCAATGTCGGGAAAACCACAGCTGATCTGCGGGTTTTCCCGACATTCTCATTGGCGAACGTGAGCCGGCGCGGCTAGCATCGGCGAACGTGAATCAGCCATGCTCGACGCGCCTGCAGGCTACGTACATTCCCGAGCACATGTCCTTCGCGTTCTGGGGTGACGCAGACCCGGCAGCGCGGCTGTCGGCACTGGGGATGCCGACCGGGTCGCCGGGCGTGTGCAGGCTTGCGATCCCGGTCGACGAGTCGATCACAGCAACCGACGTCGGAGCGCAACTGCTCGACCTCACCACCGCGATCGACGCGTTCCACAACCTCGATGCTGGTCGCGGCGACCTCGGATCGTCGCTGCTCGCGTGGAAGCGCGTCATCGACACCGGCGCACATGACATTCCGACCGCAGCGCATGCCGCTATCGAGCGCGACGACACGAAGATCCGAAGCGCCGAGTCCACGGTGCGGTTGTTCACGGATGCGCGTACAGCCGTGGACAGCCTTCGCCGAGCAAAGATTCAGGCGACTCTTCGCCCGTATCAAATGCAGGGAGTTGCCTGGCTGACGGCTCTGTCGGGTTCGGGTGGTGGGATCTTGGCCGACGAGATGGGTTTGGGTAAGACACTGCAAGCGATTTCGATGATCGCGATCCGCGCCGGCGACGGTCCGCATCTGGTTGTGTGTCCCACCTCGGTGATAGGAAACTGGCGCCGCGAGATCGAGCGATTCGCTCCGCATCTGCCACTGCACGTTCATCACGGGGCCGCCCGTGCACTTCCCACTCGTATCCCCGCCGGCACTACGGTTCTGACCAGCTACAGCGTCTTGCGTTCCGACGCAGCCCAATTGGCCCCGGCCCATTGGAGTTCAGTGGTCTTCGACGAGGCGCAACAGATCAAGAACCCCGCTTCCCTCGCCGCGAAAGCAGCAATGCAGTTGTCGGCGGACGTCAAGGTAGCGATGACCGGCACGCCGGTGGAGAACCGCCTCGAAGAATTGTGGTCACTCTTTCGCGTCGCCAACCCCGACGTCCTCGGAACTCGCGCACGGTTTCGTCAACGCTTTGCCGTCCCGATCGAATCCGGTCGATCGGCCACCGCGGCGACCAGACTTGCCGCGGTGATCGATCCTTTCATTCTGCGCAGAACCAAAGACATAGTGGCCAAGGATCTTCCGCCCAAACAGTTCTCCACGGTCTCGTGCACTCTGACGTCGGAACAGGCGCGCATCTACCGGTCGGCAGTTGCCGATGCGTTCGACTCCGGATTGGGCACGGGAATCGCCCGGCGTGGCAACATCCTTGCGCTTCTGACCACTCTCAAGCAGGTATGCAATCACCCGGCGCAGGTCACCGGCGATACGGACGACCTCTACGGAAGATCCGGAAAGCTCGACCGCGCAACGGAAATGATCGCCGAGATCGTCGACGACGGCGATCGCGCGCTGATATTCACGCAGTACCGGACGATGGGCGAGATGCTCTCGCGACACCTGGGAGCCGAACTGGGAATCGGCGCCGTGCCTTTCCTCCACGGCGGCCTGAACACCGACAAACGAGACGCGATGGTCGACGCGTTCCAGAACGAGACGGATTCACCACCGGTTCTGATTCTGAGCTTGCGCGCCGCCGGCTTCGGCCTCAACCTCACGCGCGCAAGTCATGTCGTGCACTACGACCGGTGGTGGAACCCAGCCGTCGAGGATCAAGCAACCGACCGGGCACACCGCATCGGCCAGAAACGCACCGTCAACGTCCACACCTTGGTGACGGGCGGTACCGTGGAGGATCACATAGCAGCGATGCACGAGTCCAAACGAGTTGTGGCCGATGCTGTCTCCGGGAACGTCGAGGCCGCGCTGGCCGATCTCCCCGACACCGAACTGCGTGAACTTCTCGAACTCGACGGCGCGGTGATCATCTGATGGCCAACGAATTCGGCGTCACCGCTTGGGGTCGAGCGTGGCTGCGCACGGTGGAGCGGACCGCGGCGTCCGGTCCGAACCCGTCCCTGCCGACGGCTCGCACCCTGGCACGCAACGGTTCCGTGGAGTTCACCGTCGTCTCGTCGGGGACCGTCGTCGCCGAGGTGAGCACCAAGGCAAAAACTTCGTCAGTGACGATTGGTGTCCCGCTCTGGACCAAATCCGAGATCGCTGCAGTGAAGAGCCTTCTCCGTTCGGCTGGAAAGGCGAACAGATCCGTATCCACCGGCGAACTGCCGGACAGCATCGTCACCGAACTGCAGGCTCGAAATATCGCAGTAGCCGTTGATCTTTCGGAGTGCACTGCCAGCTGCGACTGCTCAGGTAGACGCTCGCCGTGCGTTCACCATCTCGCCGCGATCTACGCCCTCGCCGGGCGAATCGACGAGGAACCTGCACTTGCGGTGACGTTACGGAGTGCACCGGTCAAGGCTGGAAAGAAGTCGACATCCGCACATTCACCGGAGTGGATCCCTTTGAGTGATATCGATATTCGCTCGTTCTACGGGGGCTGATCTTCTCAGTCGGTACCGAGCGGATCGATGGTCAGGGCGAGCGTCGCGATCAGCACACCCATAACGCCCATCGCCGCAGTGTCGAAGACCCTTCCACGCACCGCGAGCAACCCCACACGGTTCTCGGGAACGAACCACCGAGCGGCAGCTCCGATGATGACGGCAACACCGAAGACGAGGGCGCCGCGGCGCCACCGGTCGGCCAGCACGAGAACAACCGCTGCCGCGATCACGGCGAGGACCGCGAGCATGGGCAGATTCTTCTTCGCGAGGCCGACCAGTGAGGACATCGGACTCAGGCCTCGGCCAGAACCCGCTCGGCGCGTTCGACCACGTTGGTGATCAGGAACGCGCGGGTCAGCGGTCCGACACCACCGGGGTTGGGTGAGACGAAGCCGGCGACCTCGCTGACGTCGGCTGCGACGTCGCCACGCAGGCCGTCGTCGGTGCGACTGACGCCGACGTCGAGGACCGCCGCTCCAGGCTTGACCATGTCTGCGGTGATGAGGCCGGGAACGCCGGCGGCAGCGACGATGATGTCGGCGCGGCGAACCTCGGCCGCGAGATCGCGGGTACCGGTGTGGCAGAGCGTGACCGTCGCGTTCTCGCTACGACGCGTCAGCAGCAATCCGATCGGGCGACCGACTGTGACGCCTCGTCCGACTACCACCACGTGTGCGCCTGCAATAGGGACCTCGTAGCGGCGCAGGAGATGCAGGATTCCACGCGGGGTGCACGGCAGCGGGGCTTCCTTGCCCAACACCAGTCGACCGAGGTTGACCGGGTGCAAGCCGTCGGCGTCCTTGTCGGGGTCGATGCGCTCGAGGGCTGCGTTCTCGTCAAGGTGCTTGGGAAGCGGCAACTGCACGATGTAGCCGGTGCACTCGGGATTGGCATTGAGCTCGTCGATCGTCGCGTTGAGCTGCTCCTGCGTGATGTCGGCAGGCAGGTCGCGTCGCAAAGAATTGATACCGACCTTGGCGCAGTCGTTGTGCTTGCCGCGCACGTAAGCCGCGGATCCGGGGTCGTCGCCCACCAGGATGGTGCCCAAGCCGGGTGTGATGCCCTCTGCCTTCAGAGCGCTCACCCGCACCTTCAGGTCTTCGAAGATTTCGTCGCGGGTAGCTTTGCCGTCGAGGATCGTTGCAGTCACGGCGACCATTGTTCCAGGTTAGGGTCGATGAGTGACAACGGCTCCGGAACTACGCGGCCCGAGGGTGCTCCTCTCCCCCGTCGCGCCCGATCATCACGCCCGTCTGCGGGCAATTCACCTGCACCCGGACGTCGTGCAGTGGTGGCAAAATCCCGACGACGACTGGCCTACGGCGCCGGAAGCCGGCACCACGCACTACAGCATCTTCCACGGCGACCACCTGATCGGCTTCATCCAGTGGTACGAAGCGGAAGACAATCCTGACTTCCGCCACGCCGGGCTCGACTTGTTCCTCGATCCCGACTTCCACCGCCGAGGGTTCGGTCGCGAATCGATACGGGTGCTGTGTGCCCACCTGATCGACGACCTCGCATTCCACCGTCTGGTCATCGACCCGGAAGTCGACAACTCCGTCGCCATCGCGTGCTACCGATCGGTGGGGTTCAAAGACGTCGGGGTGATGCGCGAGTATTCGCGAGATCGCCATGGTGTGTGGAAGGACGGACTGCTGATGGATCTGCTCGCACGGGAATTCATCCGCTGATCGACTGGGACGAGTTCGAAAGGACCGACATCATGTTGCTGGACAAGGAATTCACGGCCACCCTGCAGAAGAGCGACGCCAAGGGCGGGTGGACTTATGTGATCTGGCCGGAGTCCGCCGAGTTCTTCGGCACCCGCGGCCTGGTCAAGGTACGCGGGACGATCGACGGACATCCGTTCCAGAGTTCGTTCATGGCGTTGGGAGACGGTAACCACAAGCTGCCGGTCAAAGCCGATCTTCGCAAAGCCATCGGCAAGGAGACCGGCGAGCTGGTGACGGTGCGCCTCGAGGAGCGCTTGGAGAGCTAGGCGCTGCTACTTCATGTCGACGACAAGACCGTGCGCCGACGCGTACGCCACCGCCTGCATCAACTCGATCTGCGCGTTTCCGACGGACGCGGACGTCCACAGGCTCGGATCGATCCGTGCACCGCGCAGGTCTGCACCTTCGAGTTTGAGTCCACCCGTACGAGCACCGGACAGATCCGCCGACGCCAGCACCGCGCCCCGCATGTCGGCCCGAACCAGGTTCGCTTCACGGAAGCGGCATGAGGTGAAGTCGATCTTTCTCAGGTCCGCCCCGCCGAGTGAGGTCAACGAGAAGTCGACTTCGTCGAGCGTCAACGGCCGGATGCGGCAACCGTCGAACGTCGACCCGAGCAGACTGCAGTTTCGGAACGTGCTGTGCCACAGGCTGGTCCGGGCAAAATTGCACGAGCGAAACGCAGTTCCCGTGTGCACGGACTCCCCCAGATCGGTGCCGGTGAAATCACAGTCCGTGAACACCACCGACTCCGTCGTGAGTCCCGTGAGATCGGCATCTCGGAAATTGCAATTGGTGAAAGTGCGCTGACGCCACTTCTGCCCGGCCAGCCGCGCGTCTGAATAATCTTCGCCGACGACATCGTCGGATTCTTCGGGGAGCATGCCGTCCATACTGCCCCGCCGCACCGACACCGGTTCGATCGCCTAGGTCTCGCAGGCCACGCCGTCACCGTCACGATCAAGCTTGGACGAATAGCCGGGATCGCCGCGGTAGATCGGGGCAGCACCGGCCGCTCGCACGGCTGCACAGTTGGCGTAATACACCCCCGCGTCGGGCACCTTGGCCGGCGGCGGAACGTACGCCGGTTCTGTTGTCTTCGGCGGTGTGTACGCAGGAGCGGGCGGAACATACGGCGTAGTCGTGGTCTCCGGGACCTGCGGAACCAGCGGCACGATTGCCACGGTGGTTGTCGTCGGTGGCGGCACGATCGTTGTCGTCGTCGGCAAGAGGGACGAAGTCGTGGTCTTCGTCGTCGACGGGACCGTGCTTTTGGTTGTCGTCGCTGCAGCTGTCGTCGAAGAGGTCGCAGCAGGCGTCGTCGATTCTTCCGACTTGCCCGCTCCCGTCGCCGCGGCGATGGCAACCAGCCCCACGACTGCCGCGCCGGCGATCCACGGCCACTTACGCCGCGTCTTGCCTTCCTCGGCGTTAGTGTCCGGCACCGCCGATCCGGGTGCGCCGAAGACCTGCGTGGGAGTGCCGAAAGCCTGAGTGGGTGCGTCGACGCCCTTGGGCCGTGTCTGCGCGGTCCACTGCTGACCGTCCCAGTAACGGTCGATCGTGGGGTCGAAGGGGTCGGGGTTCCAACCGGCGGGAGGGTTCATCAAAATGTCCGTTCTGCGTAGAGTGCCGGAAATAGATTCGCACGGACTGGCCGGTTTGTTACCAATTCGCCCACACTTCCCGACCGGGCCTTCTCACGGACGTGGTCACCGATACGTCGCCCGGTACAGTTCCTCGAGTGTTCCGAGTGATGTTCCACGAGCCCCGCATCCCACCCAACACCGGAAACGCGATCCGCATGGTCGCGGGCACCGGTTGCGAACTCCACCTGGTCGCCCCTCTCGGGTTCGACTTGTCGGAGCCGAAGCTCAAGCGCGCAGGCTTGGACTACCACGACCTGGCGACTGTCACGGTCCACGAAAACCTGACCGCTGCCTGGGAAGCCGTCACCCCCGCTCGCGTGTTCGCCTTCACCGCGCACGCGACCACGTCGTATGCCGATATCGCCTACCAACCCGGCGACGTCCTGCTGTTCGGGCCCGAACCCACCGGACTGTCCGAAGAAGTATTGGCGGACGAACACGTCACCGAGCGCCTGCGTATCCCGATGCTGCCCGGACGCCGGTCCCTCAACCTGTCCAACGCTGCCGCCCTCGTGACGTACGAGGCCTGGCGTCAGCACGGGTTCAAGGGCGCTGTCTGATCGACGTCAGTAGACGTCCCGGACATAGCGCTTCTCCGCCGAAAGAGCCTTCACGTATGCCTCGGCACTGCGAGGAGCCAGTTTCCCGTGTTGAGCGACCACCCCGTTGAGGGCACTGTCGACGTCCTTGGCCATCCGGTTGGCATCGCCGCAGACGTAGAAGTGCGCTCCCTTCTGCAACCACTCCCACAGCAGCGCACCCCGCTCACGCATCCGGTCCTGCACGTAGACCTTGTCGGCTTGATCCCGGGAAAACGCGAGGTCGAGTTCGGTGAGGAATCCGTCTTTCCGCAATTCTTCGATTTCTTCGCGGTAGTAGAAGTCGGTCGCGGCGTGCTGTTCTCCGAAGAACAGCCAGTTCGGGCCCGTGTGCCCCAATGCCCGCCGCTCATGCAGGAAGGCACGGAACGGTGCAATGCCGGTCCCCGGACCGACCATGATCATCGGGGTCTCGGGATCGGAAGGTGGCCGGAAGTGGGTCGACTTCTGCACGTAGATACCGATGTCGTCATCGTGAGCGTGGTCGGCGAGGTAAGTCGAGCACACTCCACGCCGTGGGACACCCGCAACGTTGTATCGCACCGCGGACACCGTCAACTGCACTTCGCGTGGGTTCTCCTTCGGACTGGAAGATATCGAATATAGCCGCGGCTGAATCGGTTTGAGCAGCGAGAGCCATTCGTCTGTCGAGGCACGAACGGGCGACTGCGCGAGAATGTCGACGGACTGTCGTCCCCACGACCAGTCTTTGAACGTGGAGACATTCTCCGGCTTCAACAACTCGGCCAGGTCCGAATCGCGGGTTCGTTGATGCACGAATCGAATCATGTCGGTCGAGATTCGAGTGATCTCCAAGCGCTCGGTGAGCGCGGTACGCAGCGTCATTTCCCCGTACTGCCCCAGTTCGACGGTCTCGTCACCGTCGAGGCCGGTAAGGGTGAGCCACTCGTCGACCAACGGAGAGCTGTTTCGGGGCCAGACTCCGAGAGCGTCGCCGGCTTCGTAACTGACCGTGTCACCTGGAAGGTGAAAGCCCAACTGCCGCACGTCTTTGGAAGAACCCGGACGGTTGAGCACGACATTGCGCGTCAAGGCTGTGGTCAGCGGCGCCTTCTTGTTGTATCGCAGCGGCGGCGACATCGCCGGTGAAATCGGCGGGGTTGCAACGGTTGTCCCAGAATTCTTCTTTGCAACGAGGACGTCGGTCGTCTCGCCGGCCACCGAGCTCCGAAGCTCAGCCGTGACCGCCTCCAGCCATCCAGCAGCGGTGTCCTCGAAATCGGGCTCGCAGTCGGCGCGATCGACGATACGACTGGCTCCCAGTTCGGCAAGGCGGGCGTCGAGCTTTCGTCCGTGTCCACAGAAGTCGGCATAGTTCGAGTCGCCGAAAGCGATTACTGCATAACGTGTCTCGGACATGCGGGGCGCCGTGTCAGCAGACAACGCATCCCAGAAACCGCTGCCGTTGTCCGGGGATTCGCCGTCACCGGAGGTACTGGTGATCAGCAGGACCTCTCTGGTAGCTGCCAGGTCGGCGGCCGGGAACTCGTCCATCGCGTGCATCACCACGGGCAAGCCGATTCCCCCGAGACGAGTGGCGCACTCAGCAGCGAATTCTTCCGCGTTTCCGGTCTGCGATGCCCAGAGCACCACGATCGGCGCGCGCTCGGATCCAATACTCGGACTCGATGACAACGCAGGCCCGTCGGTGTCAGGAAGTGAGATCCGCGAGTACAGGCCGGCCAGAACACCGTCGACCCACATCCGCTTTTCGGCATCGAAGGGTGCCGTCGACGGCAAGGTAGGTACCCCGGCAGTGCGATCGGCGTCCGCACGCAACGCAGCGAGAAGGCCGGCCAGGTAGCTCTGTTGGAGCGGATCGAATACCACTGCAGGTGTTCCTGTTTGACCGAGGACGCCCGCGAGGACATCGGTTCGCGACAACGCCCGATCAGCTGGCGCGGGAGCCACCAGCGCCGCCTCGGCGAGCACTGTTTCAGGTGTGTTCACGGCGACCTTCGTCATAGTGACAGCGCAGGCTTTGAACTCCGGTTGCTGCGAGGCAGGGTCGATGGCGTCGTTGGTGACGGCGTTGATGGACAGATATTCACCGAAGGCGTCGTTCCAGTGAAATGGGGCAAAGCAGTTCCCCGGACGCACTCGGTCGGTGACAACAGCCGGAAGCACAGCGCGACCGCGGCGTGAGGCAACCTCGATCGCATCCTGGTCGACGATGCCGAGCCTGGCGGCGTCGTCGGGATGGATCTCGACGAAGGGACCTGGGTTGAGCTTGTTCAACTTGGCCACCTTGCCGGTCTTGGTCATGGTGTGCCACTGGTGCGCGAGACGACCGGTGTTGAGCAGGAAGGGGTAGTCGTCGTCGGGCATTTCGGCGGGAAGCATGTGCGGCCGTGCGAAGAACATCGCACGGCCAGTGGCGGTGGGAAATGCGAGCCTCGGAGTGCTGCCGTCCTCGCGGATCAGGAGTCTTTGACTGACACCGTCATTGACGTATCGGATGGGATGACGGTCCTGATCACTGTCTGGCGGGCATGGCCACTGGATCGATGTCTTGCGGAGGCGCTCGTAGGTGACGCCGCGTAAGTCGTAGCCGGTCTTCGGATTCCAGAACTGCTTGATCTCTTCGAACACCTCTTCGGCACAGGTGTAGGTGAACGCTTCGGCGTACCCCATCTCGCAGGCGATCCGGGCGATGATCTGCCAATCAGGCAGCGCCTGCCCGACCGGATCCAGTGCCTGCTGAAAGAGCGTCAGGTTGCGTTCGGAATTGATCATCACTCCGTCGGACTCTGTCCACAGCGAAGCAGGCAGCAGAACATCGGCGTATTCGTTGGTCTCGGTGCCCAGGAAAGCATCCTGGGTGATGACGAGGTGGGCCTTCTCCAAGCCGTCGATGACGGTCTTGCGGTTGGCTACCGTCGCAACGGGATTGGTGCAGATGATCCAGCACGCTTTGATGTCGCCCGCCGCCATTCGGGAGAACATGTCGATGGTGCCACCGCCGATGTCGGTGCGCAGCGAGCCTTGCGGGATCCCCCATCGGTCCTCGACGAATTCGCGATCGGCGTCGACCATCACGGCGCGCTGACCTGGCAAACCTGGCCCCATGTAGCCCATTTCGCGCCCACCCATGGCGTTCGGCTGACCGGTCAACGAGAACGGACCGCTGCCGGGCTTGCAGATCGCACCGGTCGCGAGGTGAAGGTTGCAGATGGCGTTGGTGTTCCACGTGCCGTGGGTGCTCTGGTTCAGACCCATTGTCCAACAGCTCATCCAGTTGGCGGCCTCACCGATCCACTGCGCTGCAGTGCGGATGTCGGCTTCGGGGATACCGGTGATCTCACTGACCTTCTCCGGGGTGTACTCCGCGAGGAAACTGGGCATCACCTCCCAGCCTTCGGTGAAGTCGGCGATGAAGTCCGGATCGGTGTGGCCGTTCATGACGAGCAGGTGGAGTAGTCCGTTGAGTAGCGCGAGATCGGTGCCGGGAGCGATCTGCAGGAACAAGTTCGCCTTGTCGGCGGTGGCGGTGCGTCGAGGATCGACGACGATCAACTTCGCGCCTGCCTTGATCCGCTCCTGCATCCGCAGAAAAAGGATCGGATGGCAGTCCGCCATGTTCGCGCCGGTCACGAAGAACACGTCGGCGTGTTCGAAGTCCTGATAGGAACCGGGCGGTCCGTCGGCCCCGAGTGACTGCTTGTAGCCGGTGCCGGCGCTCGCCATGCACAAACGGGAATTCGATTCGATCTGATTGGTCCCGATGAAGCCCTTGGCCAGTTTGTTCGACAGGTACTGAGCTTCGAGTGACATCTGCCCGGACACGTACAACGCAAACGCGTCGGGACCGTGCTCGTCGATTATTGCCCGCAGGCGCTGGGCGGTGTCAGTGATGACTGCGGCCATGTCCGCCGCTTCGATCGCATCACCTCGGCGCGGACGGCGATATGCAGATTCCATGCGCCCCGGGCCGGCGAGCATGTCTGCGGTCGTGGTGCCTTTGGTGCACAGACGCCCGAAGTTGGTGGGATGTGTCTTCAGACCGGAAGACTTCGCAGCCTTCCGACGCCCCGTCTCAGGATCGGTGATGATGTCGAGGACAAGACCACAGCCCACCCCGCAGTATGCGCAGAGTGTGTCGACACTGGTGGTGGTGAGTTGAGCGCCCATCGATTCATGCATCCCTTCGACCGAGGATCAAGGTCGACTTCTATCTTCGGATGCAGTTGTTTCGGGAGTTCATGCCCGATGTTGCGTATCAATCACTCTTTCCTCACCGCGACCTTCGGACCGATGTGCGGTCCCGGGACCAGCGGTCGTCGACGTGCAGCTGTACGCGAATGCCCAGTTCTACGCTCTGCCGCCGAATCGAGCGATGTAGTGCCAAACCTTCTTGACGTCCTGCGGATCGAAGGATGCACCCCGTGCGAGCCCCAGGACGGCAGGCGTCAGCCGCCTGCCGTGCGCAATTTCTCGGGCAAGGTCGATCACGGCCGCTCCCCGGTATTCGGGATGTTCGGCTATCTCGTCGACATCGACCGCGTATCCCTCGTGCCACAGCACCGGGCACGTGAGCGAGTGGGCGATCTCTTCGATCCGTGTGCCCCGGTAACTCGGATCCAGAACGAGCGAATCGACGTCCGTTCCGATGTCGACGACGCCGTGAACGTGCGCCTCGATGTAGTGGTCGAGCGGATCGTCGAGCTCGGCAGCCCGTGCGGCGCCGACCAAGCTCATCGCTTCGGCCGTTCCGAAATGATCAGGCTCGAAGACGCTGTCGGGAAAGCAGAAAGTGGTGCGGTCGAGCGTGTGCTCGGCAAGCCGGAAGTAGGACGAGCCGAACCGAGGGGATGCCCCGTAGGGATCGGCGGAGAAGTTCAACGATCCGTACTTCGGCCGTTCCGAGGGCTCTCGCTCGTCGTAAGCTCCGCCGAATATCCGACTCTCCCAACGCCAACGATCGCCGCCGTGATGCGCCGTCAGTCCGCCGTTGCTCGTTCGAGTCTCGAACTGGGTCACATAGGTGCCTTGACGTGCGATCGAGGCCAGTGTCAGACCACGTTCAGACGGGAGGTCCGGATGAAAGTGCAACGTCACCCGGTGATTTCGATCCAACGGGCCGCCCTTCGAGAGACCGCCCACGTGCGCAATCGCGGCAGACCAAGGAGTGGAATCAACAGGCATTCGCCCATTATCCGGATATGGAAGCAGCGCCGGTGAAGAAATCGACCAGTGAATACGGTGCGCCTTCACCGAGGCAGAGATCAAGGATCACGTGCGAGTCCGCGGCCTCGGATGCGCTGCGCACGAACATCGCTTCTTCGTACTCGGCGAGTGCCCCTTCGATGTCGTCGGGGTGCGCGGCGATCGCCTTTCCCAGTTCGGCGCCGTCGAACATGGCCAAGTTCGCACCCTCACCGGACGGGGCCATCAGGTGCGCCGCGTCACCGAGGAGCGTCACCCCAGGCACGCGATCCCATCGGTGCTCGTCGGGAAGTGCATGGATCGCGCGCGGAATCGGAGCGGTTTCGCCATCAGTGATCAGCGCCGTGAGTTCCGGTGCCCAACAGTCGAACTCGGCCGCGACCCGCGCTGTCGCAGCGGCGGCGTCGGTGAAATCGATACCGGCAAACCACTCCGCCGGACGGTTCAGCTGAACGTAGGTGTGCACGATGTCTCCCGCCTCTCGATGCGCGGCGATCGCTTTTCCTGGTGCGGGCGCGTACATCGCCCCGTCCCCGACGGCTTCGGCTGCAGCCGAATGCTTCTCGTCGACGTCGTAGAGGTAGGTCTCGACGAACGTGGTGCCGACGTATTCCGGCTTCGCATCGGAGAGCAGCGGCCGGATCTTCGACCAGGCACCGTCTGCACCCACGAGAAGGTCGGTGGTCACTGTCGAACCGTCGACGAAGGTCAACTCGTGGCGATCATCTCCGAGCGAGCGCACAGTGTCGACTTTGCGTCCCCATTCGATCGTGTAGTCCGGAAGGGAATCAATCAGGATTCGACGGAGGTCGCCGCGCAGCACCTCGGGACGTGTTCCCGTGCCGTCGTCGGGTTCGTCGAGGAGCACGGCGGCGTGTTGATCGAGTACGCGCGACGCGGCGCCGCCCGCGTGGATGATCGCGCGGAACTCGTCGGTGAGGCCGGCAGCGTCGAGCGCGGCCTGACCGTTGTGTTCGTGGATGTCGAGTTGGCCGCCCTGCGTGCGAGCTTCTGCCGACGGTTCCGCCTCGTAGATCTTCGAGGGAATTCCGTGAACGTGGAGTACACGCGCGAGAGTCAGACCGCCGAGGCCCGCCCCGATGATCGTTATCGAGTTGCTCATGTTTGTTTCCTTTCAGGCTTCGATTGGAACGCCGTTCCAATTACCATCTTGGAACGACGTTCCAGATATGTCAAGATGGTTCGCATGGCGACCAGGAATCAGCGGACCGAACGACGTACGGATGCGCTCTCGAAGGAGCGAATCGTCGAGGCTGCGATCGAGATCCTCGACGACGAGGGCGAAGCCGCGCTGACATTTCGCGCACTCTCCGCACGCCTGGCAACAGGTAGCGGGGCGATTTACTGGCACGTTGCCAACAAGAGCGAACTGCTCGCCGCGGCGACCGACGACGTCATCGCCCGCGTGACAACCGGTGCAACCGAAGGCGCAGCCCCACGGGAGGCGATCCGGACCATCACCCTCGGCGTGTTCGACGCGATCGACGCCCACCCCTGGGTCGGCACCCAACTCTCACGTGAACCGTGGCAATCAGCGGTGATGCAGATCTTCGAAAGTCTCGGCGAGCAACTCCAGGCGCTCGGCGTTCCCCAACCGGCGCAGTTCGACTGCGCGTCCGCACTCCTGAATTACGTGCTCGGCCTCGCCGGGCAGTATGCCGCGGGGGCCCGCCTCCTCCCCCGCGAGACAGATCGGTCCGCTTTCCTCGCGGGCGTCGCCACGCGATGGGAAGAACTCGACTCTGCGAAGTACCCGTTCCTCAATCAGGTGACGGCGCAGTTGCGCGACCACGACGACCGAGAACAGTTTCTGGCAGGCATCGAGCTCATCCTCGCGGGGATCGACACCGTCCGATAGCGGCCGTAGCCGTCAGCGTGAATGAACAGCGGTGTTGGATCCGAGCGCTATGTCGAGGAAATCTCTTGCCGCACCGCGCAATCCGCGATCGGGATCCCAGACGGCTTGGAGTCGACGCGGCATCCGCAAGCCGTCGACGTTGACCGCGACCAGTCGGCCGTCCGTCAGGTCGGCGGCAACTGCCAGCGACGACAGAACAGCCGGGGCGTTGCCTGCCACCACCGCAGCCTTGACGGCGGTGCACGAGGTGAGCTCAAGCAACGGCGGCACACAATCGGGAACAGCATTCTCGAGCGTCAGGCGCGTGCCGGACCCTGATTCTCGCTGAATGAGCGGTGTGCGTGCGAGTTCCTCGACCGGAACGGGCACACCGTTCGCCCAGTCGTGCCCCGGCGGCACAACCACGACGAGGTGATCACGCGCTACTTCGCACGACGCGAGCGCCGACGGCACATCCGGCCCTTCGACAAATCCGATATCGGCCTGGCCGGCTTGAACTTGAGCAGAGACGTCCGAGGAATTGTGCAAGCTCACCGACGCCACGACGTTGGGGAACTTGTGCCGCATCGCGACCGTCCATCCGGGAACCAGATACTCGGCGATGGTCATGCTGGCGGCAACCGTGACGGCAGCATCGCGTTCACCGCGAAGTGCGGCAACTCCCGATGCCATTTCCTCGGCACTGACGAGGATGTGACTTGCCCACTCGAGAATCAGACCGCCCTCGGCGGTGGGACGAACACCGGTCGCCGCTCGATCGAACACCTTGATTCCGAGTTGGCGTTCGACCGAACGCACCCGGGCGCTGACCGCCTGCTGACTGAGTCCGTGCTCCCGGCCGGCAGCACCCATGCTGCCCAGACGCCCTACGGAAAGGAGGACGTCGAGGGCACTGAGTTCAGGCACCCGAGGAGACAACGACATAGTCCCAAGATTAGACCCACAAGGCGAGTTTGTGGGCATTCAAGAACAACCGGTCTACCGGTACGGACCGGATGAGACGACAGTGAAATACATGACCACCACAACGAGTTCCACCTTCGCCCACATCACTCCGAACTGGTTCGCGGCAGCGATGGGAACGGGAATCGTGTCGGTGGCCGCCGCTTCGCTCGAACCGGAGATCGAGGGCTTGAAACTGGTCTCCGAGATCTTCTGGGTTCTGGCGGTTCTCGTACTGTGCGCCTTGATCGGAGCATTTGCCACCCATTGGTCACAACATCGATGTCAGGCCCTCGCCTACCTGCACAGCCCCGCGATGTTCCCCTTCTACGGCGCCGTCGCAATGGCACTGCTGACCGTGGGATCCGCAACCGGCATCACCGGCCCGGACTTCCTCGGCCACGACGTGGCGATCACCGTGTCGCTGACACTGTGGACACTCGGCACGGCACTCGGCCTGGTCACCTACGTCGTGATGATGATTCGACTCGTTCGAGATGCCGGGATGGCGACGGCAATGCCGTTCTGGCTCATGCCCGTCGTACCTCCGATGGTCTCGGCCACCACCGGCGCAGCGGTCAGCACCCACATGCCCGAAGGCGCTCCACGCATCGCGGTACTGGTTTTCTGCTACATCCTGTTCGCTCTGGCGCTGACCGCCGCCATCGGCATTCTGGTAGCCGTCGCCAGGCAGTTCGCACGCAACCGTTCGGCCGGCGTCGACGTGATCCCGTTCAATGCCATTCCCTCACTGTGGATTCCGTTGGGCGTGATCGGACAGTCGATCGCGGCATCCAACCTGTTGGCCGCCGCCTCACGGCATGCACTCAGCCCCGAGCATGCCGACACCCTGCACGAATTCGGGATCGCCTACGGAACCGTCGTCGGAATCATCGGCGTGATCGCGTTTGTCACCGTCACCGTCGTCACCATCCACGCACTGCGCCGCGGCTTGGACTTCTCGCTCGGCTGGTGGAGCTTCACCTTCCCGATCGGAGCATGTGCCGTCGGAGCGAATGCCTTCGGAGTCGCCACCGGTTCCACCCTGATCCTGGGAATCGCACTTGCCCTGCTGACCGTACTGATCCCCATCTGGGCAACCGTCGCGGTCAGGACCGTCCGGTCGATCCGCAGTGGAGTTCTACCGGCGGCTGCATGAATTCGCACCGATGAGTTTTGGCTCGCCGTACGGTCTGTACTCACGTAGACCATTGTCGAGAGCAGGAGTACACGGTGAGTCAGTTATTGCGAGTGCAGAATTTCGGCGTTTCCAGTGACGGAATTGCCTGCGGTCCGGACCAGAGCTTCGAGAGCCCGTTCGGCCTGGACCACGGTGAAATGTTTGCGTGGGCAGGAGCTACGGCCAGCTGGCCCAATCGCACCGATCCCGGCGGCAGCCGAGGCCTCGACGACTATTTCACGCGGGACTTCTCCAACAACATCGGCGCCGAAATCATGGGCCGCAACAAATTCTCACCCTACCGCGGCCCTTGGGAGAATCTCGAGTGGCAGGGCTGGTGGGGCGACGAGCCACCGTTCCACACCCCGGTTTTTGTCTTGACCCACCACGTGCGGCCGTCGTTCACGCTATCGGACACGACATTCCACTTCGTCGACGCCGACCCCGCGACGGCCCTCGCGCAGGCACGTGAGGCAGCGCAGGGCAAGGACGTTCGACTCGGCGGCGGAGTCAGCACTATCCGTGAATTCCTCGACGCCGATCTGGTCGACACGATGCACATCGCTGTCTCCCCGATCGAATTCGGATCCGGTCTACGACTGTGGGAGACACCTGACGAGTTACTCGACCGCTTCAACCTCGACGTTGTGCCGAGCCCGAGCGGCGTGACGCACCACCTGTTCTGGCGGAAGTGACGTGTTGGGGCAGCTCCGTAAACGGGAGCTGCCCCAACAGTTACGCACTATTCGCCGGTCTCGACCTGGCGCCCCGACTGGTACCACGCCATCGTTCCACCGGCCACCGAAACGGCATTGATGCCGCGAGCCTGCAGATACTCAGCGGCTTGCAAGCTCCGACCACCGACGGCGCAGATGATGTACACCGTTTCCGCGTCCGGAATTTCACCCACGCGAGAGACGAATTCGCTGAGCGGAATGAGCGTCGCACCGGGAACTCGGACCTGAGCGAACTCGTCGGCCTCACGGACGTCGATCAACGGCTCACCCGCTGCCAAAGCCGTGTCCAGTGCATTCAAATCGACTTCCAACATTTCTTCTGCGCCTGCCTTCGTGTTCGCTGCTGTCCGAATAGACGGTACCCGCGCGTTTTCGTGCAGCTCCCTTTACGATCTGACAATGACCAATACGGTTCCCGAAAAGTCCGGTTTTTGGAGTCGCCCCACCGTGTGGAAAGTGCTCCTGCTGATCGTCGTCTACCTGGCGTTCTATCTTGCTGTCGGGCAGGTTACCTCCCGGGTTTTTGCAGACCAGATCGACACGGACAATGTCGTGGCAAGCGCCTCCAGCATCCTCCTCGGCGTCGCATTGCCCATCGCGATCGGCGGGATCGCCCTGCTGGTTTTCACGACAAAGGTCGGCTGGCTGCGCGGCATCTTCGGCCCACAACCCATTCGTGGGCGCGGTTGGATGTGGATCGGTCCGATCATCGTGGTCGCCGCCATTGTTGCGCATCTGGCGGGAACCGATTGGAGCGCCTGGACCACCGGCGAGGTAATCGCCCTGCTGGTGCTCGGTGCGTGCGTCGGCCTGACCGAGGAATTGGCCACCCGTGGCCTGGCAGTGAAGATGTTGCGCGACGCCGGCCACCGGGAACGCTTTGTCGCCGTCGTGTCTTCACTGGTGTTTGCACTCATGCACACCGTCAACCTCATCGCCGGGATGAAGGCGTCAACCGTTCTGGTCACCGTTGTCTACACCTTCGGTTTCGGTATGTGCATGTACCTGACAATGCGCGTGACGGGCACGATCTGGGCCGCAATCGTGTTACACGGCCTCACCGACCCCACCACAATTCTCTCGACCGGCGGGCTGGACACTTCGGTGACCACGGAAGTGAGCGGCGCCGCCGCCATCACCTCTCTACTGACGGTCCTCTTGGTCGTCTTCGGGGTGATCGCCGTCTTCCTCATCCGAGATCGAATCGGCGAAGAACGGCACACACCCGTCTCGGCCTGACCGACCGCGACCGTACAAGACATACTTGTGCCCATGCCTTCTCGAACCAAGTACTCGTTCACCGTCGTGACTGCATCGTGTGTGCTGGCACTCTCCGGTGCCGTCACTCATGCCACCGCGGGGGTTCCGACAACTCCCGAAGTCGCGACCACCGAATCCATCGCGTCGGAATCGATCAGCGATCTGTATGCAGCCAAGGGTGCGCATGAAGTGGCTTCCGATTCAGTTCCCGGGTACCAACTGTTCTACCCAGCCGACTTGTCGTCTGATGGCAATCGGCATCCCGTCATCACCTTCGGCAACGGCAGCTACGCGACTTACGAGGAGTACGAAGCGCTCCTGCAACATCTCGCTTCTTGGGGTTTTGTCGTGGTGGTGGCCGACAGCAGCGTAACCGGCGACGGTACCGAGATTCTGGGTGCCGCCCAGTACATCGTCGATCAGAACACCAACGCTGACAGCATTTTTCACCAGAGGATCGACACCGACAACATTGCCTCGGTCGGCCACTCCCAGGGGGCAGGCGGCGCGATCAACGCTGCAACTCAGTCGGCGAATCTGATCACCGCCACAGCGGTGCTCGATTTGCCGGACCCGTGGTGGGCCTCGCGACCTGTCGACGTGATCGACGCGGCCCAGTTGACCGGACCGACGTTCTTCATGACCGGCGCCGACGACCCGGTCTCCACCGCCGATCCGCAAGCCGAGTACTTCGACAAAACCGCCGGACCGGCGGTCCGCGGCAGACTGCTTGGTGTCGGCCACAATTGGGCCGCAGACGGCGAAGGATTCCGGGGCTACCTCACCGCGTGGCTGAGATTCACCCTCAGCGGCGACCAGACTGCCGCACGTGCATTTGTCGGCGACTCGGCGGAAATCCTCACCGATCCCCGTTGGGACCGGCAAGCGATCAAGGGTTTGTGATGACGATCTTGCCGTAGGCCTGCCCGGATTTCTGCTGCTCGAAAGCATCAGCGAGGTGGTCGAGGCTGTAGGAAGAATCTATGACGGGACGAAGCGCCAGGCTCTCCAGCCCGGCGACCATCTCCTCCTGATGTGCACGACTGCCCACCAGAACACCTTCGATGGTGACCTGTTTGGTCAGTAGCGAAGTCAGGTCGATCGACGACGACGGGCCGTTCATGATTCCCAGCGCACAGATCCGCCCGCCGGGTCGGACTGCAGCGAGAGATTGACCGAGCGTGGAAGGCCCGCCGACGTCGAGGACGAGATCGATTCCGCCGCTGAGCCGCATCGCCTCCGATCCCCAGTCCGGGCGCTCGCGGTAGTTGACCACGTGATCGGCACCGAGTTCGGTCAATCGAGCCATCTTGTCGGGGGCCGACGAGGTTGCGATCACCTGGGCTCCAACAGCTTTGGCCAGCTGGACGGCAAACAACGCTACCGTGCTGGTCCCAGGGATCAACACCGACGACCCTGGGATGATCGGGACTCCGGCAAATAGTGCGCGCCACGCTGACAATCCCGCGGTGGGCAAGGTAGCGGCTTCCTCGTAGGTGTAGTTTCGCGGCATCACTGTCACAGCAGATACCGGCACGGTGACGGTGTCGCGGGCGAACCCGTCGACACCGTCACCCGGCGAATTTCCGAATCCGTCGAAATCCGGTGTGCCGCTCCGCCAATGCGGCAAATAGGTGCTCATCACGCGATCTCCGACGCTGAACTGCGTTACGCCGTCTCCGACCGCAACGACCTCCCCGGCAGCATCGGACAACAGGATCCGCGGACCGTCGGTTGCTATCTCTCCGGTCGCCACGAGGTAGTCATGGTGGTTGAGCGAATTCGCGTGGATCGCGATCGTCACCTCACCCGCACCCGGGCCCGGGGTCTCGATCGTCCTCGATTCGAGGTTGTTCAATCCTCCAGGCGGGAGTACGTACACGGCGCGGTTGGTCATGGTGTGGATCCTCGCACGAATGGTGATCGGGTGACGTTCGGAAAGGGTTCTGCTGCTCAGAGGAGAGAAGCGGTGAACCCTCCGTCGAGAACCAGGCTGCTGCCGTTGCACCACGACGACTGGTCGCTCGCAAAGAACACTGCGGCGGCGGCAACTTCCTCGGTCCGGCCATAGCGCGTCTGCTTCGTGACCATCAAGTCGTCGAATCCCCCGGACTCGAGGCCGAGGGCATTCTCGAAATCCTGCTGGTGACTCTTGACCAGGTCGGTATCGATGAATGCGGGCAGCAATGCATTCGCGCGGATTCCGTGGAAGCGAAGTTCGGCTGACAGGGTTTCGGTGAGATTGCGAACTGCTGCTTTGGCTGCGGCATAGCTGCCGATCAAAGGCGAGCCGGTGGTCGACGAGATCGACGAGATGTTCACGATCGAACCGCCACCGGATGCGACGAGAGCGGGCAGCGAATGACGCACTGTCAAGAACACTCCATCGAGGTTGACCGACATCACTTTCCGCCAGTCCTCGAACGAGGTCTCGATCAGCGGGGTCGTGGTGGCGATACCGGCGTTGGGTACTACGACGTTCAGTCCGCCGAACTCTTCGACCGCTCTGGCGACGAGATCCTTGACCTGCTGTTCGTCGGTGACATCAGTGGTGACAGCGATAGCTCCGTCGATCGAGTCCGCCACTGCCTGTGCTCCGCCACCGTTGATGTCGGAGACCACGACCCTCGCGCCCTCCGCCCCGAATGCCCGGGCAATGGCGGCGCCGATTCCGGCACCTGCGCCGGTGACAATTGCAACTTTGTTCGCGAGAAGATCGGACATGTCAGCGTTCCCCTTCAATTCTCGGTCGGGACGTAGAAAAGCAATTCGGGTCCGGTGTCACCGGTGGTCGCGATGGCCTCGGACATGTCGAGAGTTCCGTCGCCCAAAGCACTTCCCAACGCCTGCGCGGTGCCCGCGAGATCTTCCGTGTCGAGTTGATAGATGCTCAGGTAGCGGCGCGCGGGCAATGCATCCTCGGGCAGCAACTGCACATCCGCCAGGAAGAATCTGGAGGCGGAGACAACTCCGGGCACTCGTTCGACGACCTGCGGAATATGCACGTCGTCGTACCAGCGGTTGAACGCATCCTCCGAAGACGGATCGGCGGGGTGTACGTGTGCGACGAGAATCGCTGTGCTCATGAAGTTCCTCTTCGACTCGAAGTGCTTTTGGTTCAGCGCGTTTGGAAGGCGACGATATTCACGCGCAAGGCAACTGACCGCGGCTGCGTGTGGTGAATCGATCGCGCTCAAGCGACAACCCTAGGGAGCAAATGTGACCCGCACCATATGCTCGGAGGTCAGAGTTGAGCTCCACATTTGTCCTCTCGGCACAAAATTGTCTCTCGGCACTAACACGGTGGCCAGAATCAGGCGTTAACGGAAGTCTCGCGATTTGGCCGTTACTCGCAGATCCATCAGCTGCATCCGGTCTGCCACGACGGTGACAGCGCCTTCTGCATTCTGCACCTTCCCTCGAATAAGCAACGCCGGCGCCGTATTTGCCAATTTTCGGTACTTTGCCCACAACCCCACCGAACACACGACGTTGACCATGCCGGTTTCGTCCTCGAGGTTGATGAACGTGACGCCCGCAGCTGTGGCCGGACGCTGCCGGTGTGTGACTGCTCCCCCTACCAGCACACGGTCACCGTCCGGGATGTCGAGAAGTCTCGACGCCGGCACCACGCCGAGCGCGTCGAGCTGTGGGCGGAGGAATTGTGTCGGGTACGTGTCGGGAGATACTCCTGTCGCCCAGACATCCGCCGCCGCTAATTCGACGTCGCTCATGCCGGGCAGGGTGGGAGCTGTGACCGACGCACCGATACCGGGCAAGCGGTCGGGGCGCTCCCCCGCCGCAGCGCCCGCTGCCCACAGCGCTTCTCTACGCGAGATACCGAAGCTGGCTAGTGCACCGGCGGTCGCCAGCGATTCAGCTTGTGCGGTAGTCAGTTCCACCCGCCCGGTCAGATCGAGAAACGACGTGAACGGTCCACCGAGGTCGCGCTGTTCGACAATTTTCCCGGCGAGTGCATCGCCGATGTTGCGCACTTCCCCCAGCCCCAGCCGAACCTCGAATCCACCTGCCTCGACGGTGGCATGCGCGAGGCTGACATTGATGTCTGCACCGTGTACCTGCACTCCGTGCCGGCGCGCATCGGCAACCAAGGACTGCGGCGAGTAGAAACCCATGGGCTGCGCGCGCAGAAGTCCGGCGCAGAACGCAGCGGGATGATGAAGTTTGAACCACGAGGAGTAGAAGACCAGCGCGGCAAAACTCTGTGAATGGCTTTCCGGGAAACCGAAATTAGCGAATGCATAAAGCTTTTCGTAGATCCGGTCGGCAACCTCGTCACCGATGCCGTGTAGGTCTCGCATGCCCTGATAGAACCTCGCGCGCAGTTGTTCCATCTTCTCGGTGGAGCGTTTCGATCCCATTGCCCGACGCAATTGATCGGCCTCGGA
The DNA here is from genome assembly GCF_058792695.1 of Rhodococcus sp. MT28. Taxonomy (NCBI): domain Bacteria; kingdom Bacillati; phylum Actinomycetota; class Actinomycetes; order Mycobacteriales; family Nocardiaceae; genus Rhodococcus; species Rhodococcus sp. MT28. Next base: position 137,153 of record NZ_JBXAFD010000005.1, on the reverse strand, counting down.
CGGCGTGAAGCCCGCAACGTCGACGGCCATCTGCATCAACTGTTCCTGGAACAGCGGAACCCCCAACGTGCGTTCGAGTGCCTTCTCGAGCGACGGATGGTCGTAGGACACAGGTTCGAGTTTGTTGCGCCGACGAATGTACGGATGCACTGATCCGCCTTGGATCGGCCCCGGACGGATGAGCGCGACCTCGACTACCAGGTCGTAGAAGTTTCGAGGCTTCAGACGCGGCAGTGTCGCCATCTGCGCACGTGATTCCACTTGGAACACACCCACCGAATCTGCCCGCTGCAACATCTCGTACACCGCTGTTTCCGACAGATCGAGTTGCGCCAGATCGACTGTGATGCCTTTGTGTTCGGCTACCAGGTCCATCATGTAGTGCAAAGCTGAGAGCATGCCGAGGCCGAGCAGATCGAACTTGACCAGCCCAGCGGCAGCGCAATCGTCCTTGTCCCATTGCAGGACACTGCGATTGGCCATCCGCGCCCACTCCACCGGGCAGACGTCGGCGATGGGACGATCGCAGATGACCATGCCGCCTGAGTGGATACCGAGGTGCCGCGGATAGCCTTCGATCTGCGCCGCCAGTTCGAGTACCGGACGCGGAATATCGGTATCCGCATTCTTGTCGATACCACCCCACCGGCCGACCTGCTTACTCCACGCATCTTGCTGTCCCTGCGAAAAGCCCAGCGCCCGAGCCATGTCCCGCACCGACGACTTTCCTCGATAGGTGATGACATTGGCGACCTGCGCGGCATACGTACGCCCGTACTTCGCGTACACGTGCTGGATCGCCTCTTCCCGGCGGTCGGACTCGATGTCCACGTCGATGTCCGGCGGGCCGTCACGTTCAGGCGCAAGAAACCTCTCGAACAGCAGTTTGTTGCGAACCGGATCGACATTGGTGATGCCGATCGCGTAACACACCGCCGAGTTCGCAGCGGAACCTCTTCCCTGACAGAGGATGTCGTTGTTCTTGCAGAACGACACGATGTCATGCACCACCAGGAAATATCCGGGAAAGTTCAATCCCTCGATGATGGCAAGTTCATGTTCGAGCTGTTTGTATGCCTTCGGTGCACCTTCCGGCGGTCCGTAGCGTTCCAGCGCCCCCACCATGGTGAGCTCACGCAACCACGACGCCTCGGTATGCCCGGCTGGCACGTCGAACGGTGGCAATTTGGGCGCGATGAGCTTGAGATCGAAAGCGCACTCACGACCAAGATCGGCGGCACCACTGACAGCCTCGGGATAGAGCGAGAACAGTGCCGCCATCTCCGCGCCGGACCGCAGGTGCGCTCCGCCGGTAGGGGCCAACCATCCTGCTGCCTCGTCCAAGCTTTGACGCGACCGCACAGCCGCCATTGCCATGGCGAGGCGTCGACGCGGAGGAGCGGCGAAGTGCGCGGCGGTGGTCGCCACCGTACGTAGTCCATGCTCTCTCGCCAATTCGGCCAGAACGGCATTGCGCTCGTCGTCCTCCGCCAACCCATGATGAGTGAGTTCCACCGACACTCGCTCCGCCCCGAAACGCTCGACCAGATCCCCCAAGGCATCCGCCGCTGCTTCGCGACCACCCGACGTCAAGGCTTGCCGCACATGACCTTTCCGGCACCCGGTCAGGATCTGCCAGTGGCCACCGGCCGCTTCGGTCAGCACGTCGTAGTCGTACTGCAGTTTGCCCTTCTCGCCGCCCGCCAGATGCGCGGCAGCGATCTCCCGCGAGAGCCGGCGATACCCTTCCTGCCCACGGGCAAGTACCAGGAGGTGCGTTCCACCGGGATCTGCCGTGCCGGTTCTGGGTACCGAATCCAGAGACAACTCGGCCCCGAACACGGTGCGCATTCCCCATTCACGTGCGGCTTCCGCAAACCTCACCACGCCGTAGAAGCCGTCGTGATCGGTGACGGCGATAGCTTCGAGCCCGAGACGCACTGCTTCCTCGACCAGCTCTTCCGGCGGTGATGCACCGTCGAGGAAACTGAAGGCCGAGTGAGCGTGCAGTTCTGCGTAAGGAATTACACCGGCACCACGGGTGAGCTCGCCCGCGTGGTACTCGCCGCGCTTTCTTGACCAGGCGGGGCTGTCGCTTCCATCGCCCGGAAACAAATCCTCATGTTCCACACGGCCGGGTCGTCCGGAAAGCACCCGTTCCATCTCGGACCACGTCGGCGGCCCATTTCCCCAACCCACACTGACCTCGCACCTGATCGAGTCGGCCGTCAGGGACGACCGACTGCTCGAGGATGCCGAAAGGGAAGACGCACCACATGCATCGAACTGATGTTCGATGCAGATTCAGTCTGACAGGTCACTCACCCACAGTCAACAGAGCGAATCTCAACCCTCACCGTCTCGTCACATTCAGATGTACGCATGTCTGCACTCCGTTCACTTTCGCCGCAGATCATTAGCGGCGTTCATAATCTCCATCCATACTGTTTCCAGGAGTACTACTCGTATGTCGTTCTCGCGCAACACACGTAGGTTGACGGCCGTCGCCGGCGCCGTCGCCGTTCTGGCCGCTGCCGGCTGCAGCAGCAGCGCCGACGAGGCCACCGGCTCGAACGGCGCGACCGTCGATCGCGCCGCGACCGGCGAACTGTCCTCGAACGGTGGCGCTCGTCGCATCGACGGTGATCAGTCGGCCGCAGTGCGCGACGCCGTCAATGCCTCCGGCGCGAAGAACGTCATCCTCCTGATCGGGGACGGCATGGGCGACTCGGAGATCACCGCCGCACGCAACTACGCCGAAGGCGCTGCGGGCAGCTTCCCCGGCCTCGACGCCCTGCCGATCACCGGCCAGTACACGCACTACGCACTGACCAAGGACGGCAAGCCCGACTACGTCACCGACTCCGCAGCCAGCGGATCGGCATGGTCCACCGGCACCAAGACCTACAACGGCGCGATTTCGGTCGACATCAAGGGGCAGGCCCAGTCGACCGTCCTCGAGATCGCCAAGGCGAACGGCAAGGCCACCGGCAACGTCTCCACCGCCGAGGTGCAGGACGCCACCCCCGCAGTGCAGGTCGCGCACGTCAGTGGCCGCAAGTGCTACGGACCGGAGGCGACGTCCAAGTCCTGCCCGGAGAACGCCCTCGAGAACGGCGGCAAGGGATCGATCAGCGAACAACTCCTCGACACCCGCGCCGACGTCACCTTTGCCGGCGGCGCCAAGTCCTTCGCCGAAACTGCGAAAGCCGGTGACTGGCAGGGCAAGACACTCAATGAGCAGGCCGCCGCCCGTGGCTACCAGCTGGTGAAGAACGCCGCCGAGATGAACGAGGTCGGCAAGGCCGATCAGGATGCACCCGTGCTCGGCTTGTTCGCCGACGGCAACATGCCCGTCCGCTGGGAAGGATCCGTCGCCACCCGCGACGGTTACCTGCAGCCCGCCGAAACCTGCGTCGACAACCCCAAGCGAACCTCCGACGTACCCAAGCTCGCGGACATGACTCAGAAGGCCATCGACCTACTGAAGGTCAACGACAACGGATTCTTCCTCCAGGTCGAAGGTGCCTCGATCGACAAGCAGGATCACGCAGCCAACGCATGCGGTCAGATCGGTGAAACCGTCGACCTCGACGAAGCTGTGCAGAAGGCACTCGAATTTGCGAAGACCGACGGAGAAACCCTGGTCATCGTCACAGCCGACCACGCTCACACCAGCCAGATCGTCACCAATGTCAGCGCCGACGACATCGCCACCATCGCCAAGGACCAGAACATCCCGGTCGAGCGCGCCCAGGAAATCGTCTACCCCGGACTGACCCGCAAGCTGACCACGAAGGACGGCTCGGAGATGACGATCAGCTACGGAACGTCCGAGGATCCGGCCGTCGAGTCCGAAGGACACACCGGAACTCAGTTGCGCGTAGCAGCTTTCGGCCCGCATGCGGCCAACGTCAGCGGTCTCACGGACCAGACCGACCTGTTCTTCACGATGACCGACGCGCTGGGACTCGACCGTTCCAAGGTCGCAGCTCACTGATCCGATAACACCTGAATCCGCCCACCCACAGTCACACCAGAGCGGCCAAGGCGCGCACCCGATCTTCGGGTGCGCGCTTCGGGCAACTGGTGCATTTGCCTTCACCGGGTACCTCGTAGATCAGGCAGCACGACGCCCGCTGCGTGAATCTGCGTCGCCCGAATGCCACCGGCGTCAATGGATTACTTACGCGCACAGCAGATTCTCTGCGATCCACGTCCACGAAACGCGGGACCGGAATGCCCGGGTTCTCACCGCGGAGAACTTCGATCAGACCGGCCGCAAATGCACTTCCGCGCTCCCGCGCATTACCGGCGGCATCGAGGCTGCGATTGGCGATGGAGTCCGTTGTGATCGCCCACAGCGCCTGCTGCCGAACGCCGGACACCTCGGCGAGTACCTCGATCACGGGATTGAGCGAGCGGAACATCGTGTGGCCCAACTCCGCCACACTCCGCGAGATCGGAATGACCGATCCGGCAGCAAAACCGCCCAGATAGCCGTTGTCACGCAAGAAGATCCGCCCACCGTCCAACGATGGATCGGCCGCGAACCCGGTGACCATCCCGGTTCCGATCGGAATGCCGGTCAGCGTCGAGCTGGCCGAGTACCACCACAACGTGCCGTTCACTCGACTGTCCGCACTCCCCCATCGCTCTGCCGTATCGGCGACACGTGCTGCCAACCACTGGGGGTCGGTCATCAACACCGCGGGCACCGTATCCGGATACGCGCTCAGGTTGTCGAAGAACGGCACAGCTACTGCCATACGGGCGTAGATCCCGGCCACCGATTCCGTCATGCCAGCCCCAATATCTCCATCCGCGGACGTACTCCGCGTTCGACTCGCGCCCTGATGCCGAAAACCTCGGCCAACAACGGCTCGTCCAACACCTCGACCGTAGACCCACACGCGCGGAGTTCACCTTCGGTGAGCACGGCAAGGTTGTCGCAGTACTCGACTGCCAACCGTAGATCGTGCATCGTGACCACAACTGCGAGCCCCGCCGACGCAAGTTCGGTAAGCAGTTCCATCACGATCAACTGGTGACGAAGATCGAGATGATTGGTCGGCTCGTCCAACAACAGAACCTTGGGCTCCTGAGCCAATGCGCGAGCTATCGAGACACGTTGCCGCTCACCACCCGACAGGGTCGATACGTCTCGTCCGGCAAGCTCGACCAAACCGACCTGCTCGATGCACCGGTCCACGATGGTGGTATCGCGCTCCGTGCTTCGGTCCAACCAGCTGCGGTGCGGAGTTCGTCCGAGCGCGATCGATTCACGAACCGAAAGTCCTGCCGAGACAGTGGGTTCTTGAACACTTGCCGAGACAGTTCGGGCGATGTCCTTACGCGAGAGCGTCGTCGAGTCGACTTGATCGATCAGAACTGCGCCACCTGTCGGCGTCAAAGCGTTGTAGCAGCAGCGCAGCGCCGTCGTCTTGCCACTGCCGTTCGGCCCGACCAAGCCCAATATTTCACCGGACTTGACTGCGAAAGTGATGCCGCGCAACACTTCGCGATTTCCGAGCCGCGCCCGGGTCTCGACGAGTTCGAGCAGGGGCGCAGTTTCGGAGTCTTTCGGGAGTGTCACTGTTCTGGCCTGTGTCACTGTTCGAGCCTCCGATACTGCCGGTAGAGCATCCAGACGAAGATCGGTGCACCCACGAGGGCCGTGATCACTCCGACCGGAACTTCAGTGGATTGTGCCACCGAGCGCGCAGCGGTATCCGCGGCAACCATCGCGACGGCGCCCAGCAGGGCTGCAGCAGGGAGCAGTCGAATTGCTCTGGTGCCGACGATGAAGCCGGCCAGATGCGGGATCAGCAGACCGATGAAACCGATTCCACCGGCAACGCTGACTGCTGCGCCCGCCAGTACGGAGACCGCGAGCAAGGACAACACACGGAACCGTCGGACGTTCATACCGAGTGCAGCAGCCCCGTCGTCACCGGTCTGCAAAACGTCCATCCATCGCGAACTGAACAGAAGGGCTGTGCCGACGACGGCCAGTGTGATCGTCGGGAAGATCAGCGTCGACCATCGTGCATCACCGAATCCGCCGGCAATCCAGTGCATCACCGACGTCACGTGCCGATCATCGGCCAATACCAGGATGCAAAAGGTGATGAGCGCCGAGAATATCTGGGCGAGCGCGACACCCACCAAAATGATCGCGGTCGGCTGCGGATACCGGCCGCCGATCAGCAGTGCGAGAAACAACGGGATCATCGCCCCGACGAATGCTGCGACCGGAATCGTGAAAACCCCGAGGAGGCCGGCGCCGAAACCCAGCACCGACACGAGCACCACCATGAATCCCGCACCCGACGAAACTCCGAGCAGATACGGGTCGGCAAGAGGATTCCGTGTGACAGCCTGAGCAACAGCGCCCGACATCGCCAACGAAGCACCCACCACCGCGGCAGTGAGTGCACGTGGCAGGCGGGAGTCGATCACGATCGACTCCCGCGCCGCGGTCCACCACGTCTCGAAAGTCCCTGGCGCCAAACGGGCTCCGACTATCGCCCAGACGTCACCGACGGGAATGCGAACCGATCCCAAGGAGACGGCCAACCCCAGGACGATCGCCAAGGCGACCGCCAAGCCGACAAGCAGGGCGCCGTACCCGTAACGCGTGCGGGTCACTTCGCCGCGTCAGCGCCTGGATGGAAGGCTGTTGCGATGGTCTGTGCCGAACGCACCAACCGTGAACTCTCGAACAGGTCAGCGAGAGGAACCACGACGAACCGGTTCTGCTGCACAGCAGGGGTGGTCGCCATCAACGGCTGGGCACGGAGGAAGTCGATCTTCTGCTCGGCTGTCTTGTCGCCGTAGTCGATGACCACGATCGCCTGGGGTGCACGCTCGGCAACAGCTTCCCACGATGCGTCGATGTAGGGCTTTGTCCCTTCGGCGAAGATGTTCGAGACGCCGGAGTATTCCGCGACCAATTGACCGACGCCGACTCCGCCGATGGTCGTCGGAACCTGGTCACCGCTGTCGTAGAAGAAGGTCGGTACCGGCGCCGCGTCTCCGACCGAAGCGCGGACGGAATCGAGACCATCGCTGATCTCCTCTGCGACCTCGCGGGCGGAATCTTCGACGCCCAGGACTCGACCGAGTTGCGTGTAGTCGTTCTCGAGCAATCCGATGTCGGGGAACCCGGTGCCACAGTATTCCGAGAAGAGGAAGGTGTTGATTCCGCGCTCGCCGAAAGCGTCTCGGGAACGGCCTTGCTTCTCGTTGAAGGCACTGGTCATTCCTCCGACCACGAAGTCCGGATCGACGTCGAGAACCTGCTCCATGCTGGGGAACGTATCGGAGAGGCTGGGAATCTTGTTGAATACATCGGCGGTCTCGGCAGTTGGCGGGTTGTCGCTGTACGCCCGCCCGACAATCCGATCACCCGCGCCGATCTCGATGAGGGCTTCGGTGACGTGTCCGTTCAAAGACACGATGCGCTGCGGCGGCGAATCGAAGGTCATCTCGCGATCGCAGTTGGTCACGGACACCGGCTGTGCGAAGGATTCCGCAGCAGACGCCGACTCTGATTCCTGACCTTTGGAACAACCTGCCGAAACCAAGGCGACCGCGATGAGAACAGCGGCGGCGCGGGACGGGGAGAACTGAAGTGACACGGGGACCTCGTAAGGGCTCTGAGCCACGAATGAGGATCCGACAGACAACTCCGCCCGCACGCTGATCCTCGGCCAGAGCTCCTGCTGGACTTCCTTTTCGTAGACCACGACGAATGGATGTCGCACACCGCGCGGCGGGTAATCGGGCTTGCCGACACTCGGTGACTACCGAGAATCGACCTACCGTTGCGGGTCAGCGCCGGATTCGGACCGGCTTCCCCCACACGCGTGGCTTGCAAGTGCTTCGAGCAGTATGCATGACGTTTCCGATTCAAGACCAAACGCCCACTACAGTCGATCTGGCCAGACGCCCCCACACACCGGAGTTGATACATGACACGCTGGGCCCAAACCGTCGTCGCCCGGAAATGGTGGGTACTGAGCCTCGCGGTTCTGATAGTTCTCATCAGTGGGGTGTGGGGACTCGGAGTGTTCGGCAAGCTCAGCCAGGGCGGCTTCATCGATCCGGGCAGCGACTCCGCGAAGGTCGCCGACATCATCGAAGACAATCTCGGACCGCAGACCCCGGACATCATCGCGATCTACTCGCCCACGGACGGCAAGACTCTGGACGACATCGGGCCGGCAGTGACAGCCGCCGTCGACCAGTTCAAAACCGAAGTGCCGACCGCTTCGGTGAAATCGTATTGGGGAACAGACGCCGCAGCGAAGGCCAGCCTGCTCTCGAACGACGGATCCATGGCGGCCGTCGCGATCACGTTGGCACCGGACTCGGGCGTCACGCCCGCCACTTTCGCCGATCTCCTGCCGAAGCTCGAAGTCGAAGGTGCCGAGGCACAATTCGCGGGTAACACCGTCGTCGGCGTCGCATTCAACACCAAGCTCGAGAAGGACCTGGTGGTCGCCGAAGCCATCGCCATTCCGATCACTCTGGTGCTGTTGGTCTTCATCTTCGGCGGCATCGTCGCTGCTGCCGTGCCCGTGTTCGTGGGTGTACTCAGTGTCCTGAGTGCTTTGGCGGTTCTGCGAATCCTCACGCTGATCACCGATGTGTCCTCGTTCTCGATCAACGTCGCTTCTCTTCTCGGGTTGGGACTGGCCATCGACTACGGACTGTTCGTGGTCGGTCGGTTCCGTGAAGAACTGAATTCGGGCTCGGACCCGGGAGCGGCTGCTCAGCGGACAGTTCTGACGGCGGGTCGCACCGTCATGTTCTCGGGTCTACTGCTGATCTGTGCGTTCAGCGGCATGCTCGTATTCCCCCAGGCCGTCATCCGGTCTCTGGGCTTCGGCGCGATCGCTGCGGTATTGAGCGCGGCCGTCCTGTCGCTGACCGCTGTGCCTGCGCTACTTGCCATTCTGGGGCATCGCATCAACGCCCTGACATGGCGCAAGGATGCGGCGCAACGCGGCGAGGAACGCTCGCGCAAGTTCTGGGGCCGCGTCGTCACGTGGGTGATGAAGCGTCCGGTCGCAGTCTCGGTGACAATCGTGGCTGTGCTGCTCGTGATGGCCTCGCCGCTGCTCGGCGCCCGGCTGGGAGAACTCTCGTACACCGCACTACCGGACAACGACCCCGCTCGCGTTGCAATGGACACGTTGGTCAACGACTTCCCGCAAACCGGAAATGGCGCAACGATGATCCTTCAGGCCGAGGACGGGAACACTCTCACCCCGGCCGAAGGTGCAGCGATCGCCGAGTCCGCCGGTCGAGTCGAGGGCATCGGTCAGGCGACCGTCGTCGCGAGCACCAATCAACTCGTCGCGGTTCAGGCTCTCTACAGCGAGGGCTCTACACCCCAATCACAGAGCGCCGCAGTGACAGATCTGCGTGCGATCTCCGCTCCCGACGGAACGGTGCTGCTTGTCGGCGGCGGTCAAGCCATGGTCGACGACGGCAACAACGCCGTCCTGCACTGGCTACCGGTGATGATCCTCATCATGGTCGGATCCACCCTGATCCTGTTGTTCCTCGCGTTCGGTTCGGTGGTGCTGCCGATCAAGGCGGTGCTGATGGCAGCCCTGAGTCTCGCGACCACCTTCGGTGTCCTCACCTTCGTCTTCCAGGACGGACACGGCGTCGAACTCCTCGGGGTCAGTCAAACTCCGCTGGAGGCGACGTTTGTCGTGCTCATCCTGGCGGTGGTGTTCGGATTGTCCACGGACTACGAGGTTTTCCTGATGTCACGGATGGTCGAGGCCAAGAACGCGGGAGCGACGACAGAGGAAGCGGTCAAGTTCGGAACCGAGCGCACCGGCCGCATCGTGACGGCTGCCGCCTTACTCCTGATAGTGGTGACGGGGGCCTTCGCAATGTCAGGGCTGTCAGTGATGAAGTTCCTGGGCGTCGGCATGATCGTCGCGCTGATCGTCGACGCGACCATCATCCGCATGTTGCTCGTGCCCTCGCTCGTGAAGTTGATGGGCGAAGCGAACTGGTGGGCTCCTGTGTGGATGAAAAAGGTTCACGCGAAGGTCGGCATCGGCCACTGATCGCGACTGGATCATGTCGCTGAAGAGTGCCTGGGATCCTGCGGAGAGCCGTGTTTGACTAGGGGTCGTGGATGACTTACCTGAGAGTGTTGTGGTCGGCTCAGCAGTGTTTTCGCGTGTCGACTCGGACGATTCGTTGGCGTGCTGGACATCGAGCATCGATGTCCAGGGGGTCGGTGACTCCAGGCCGGTGAGTCTGGTTATCGAGCCGGCCACCGTGCCGGAGTCTGCGGTGTGTGAGCTCGCTGCGACCGTGATGGCCCGGTTCGGTGAGTTTGCCGAAGTCGCCGCCGATTACCTGCGTCAACAGCTGCGTGGGCCACAGTTCGGCCTCCGCCACTCCGAACTCGTGGAGTTGGACGCCACGGAGTCACTGTTCGGCGAACCTGAGGCGGTGATCTGGGCTGACGGAACCTGGCTGCTGCGGTTCGCTGAGTCAAGGCTCGAGATGGCCGATCCTTTCGGGATCGGTGTTCTGTTCGAAGGAACGACCCCGTATGCGGTCGAGGACTTGTCGGGCGCTGAACCGGCCTAGGGTTTGCCGGCCTGGCCACTCCATCGCCTCGACGATGGTGCGCCGGTCTACTGGCGGACGGCGCATGGCCTTCACACCCTCGGAACAACGGCCGCCCACATCTCATCCGAAATCACGTCACGCGACGCAAGGACGAGTGCGCACCCCACTGCGCCCGAAACTCTTCAGCAACAGACCTAGTGGATTTCCCTGATCGGGCAGTCGTCCTCGAGGATGACTGCCCGATCGTCTAAATCGCCCCGCAGGGCGATGTTCTCCGAAGCTGATTTCGTCAGACTTGGAGCATGACAATTTTCGAATGGATCCTTGCAATCCCCGCTCTTGCGCTTGCCGTCGCGTTCTTGTTCTCCGGAATCATCTCCGCGGGCATCGACTTCGACGCCGAGGACGGGGTCATGACGCATTGATGTTCGTTTCCCTCTAGCCGCTGATCTTACTTTGGAGTAAGTTACCGACTATGGCCACATACATCGTCACTGGCGGTACCGGATTTCTCGGACGAGCTGCACTGCCACTCCTGCTCGAGCGTGATCAAACTGCTCAGATCCATGTGCTGGTCAGAGCCGGTTCTGTCGCCAAACTCGAAGAACAGGTGTCGGCAATTCCCGGCGGCGATCGCGTGCATCCGCTCATTGGAGATCTGACCGAGCCTGGGCTGGGCATCGATTCTCCCCCACCTGCCGACCACGTCCTTCACCTCGGCGCGATCTACGACATCACCGCCGGAGACGAGCAGGCTTCGACGAATGTCGAGGGCACACGCTCCGTGGTCGAACTTGCTGCGAAACTGGGAGCCACCCTTCATCACGTGTCATCGGTCGCAGTCGCAGGCGACTATCCGGGCACGTTCAGCGAGACCGATTTCGATTGCGGCCAAGGCTTTCCGACGCCCTACCACCGAACCAAGTTCGAGGCCGAGAAGCTCGTTCGAGAACGAGAAGGCCTCACCTGGCGTGTTTATCGGCCGTCTGCCGTGGTCGGCAACTCCGTCACCGGGGAGATGGACAAGATCGACGGTCCGTACTACTTGTTTCCAGGACTGGCGCTACTCGCGAAACTACCTGCAGCACTCCCCGTCCCGATCCCCAACCTCGGCGCAACCAATGTGGTGCCCGTCGATTACGTAGCCGCCGCCCTCGTCGAATTGATGCACGCGCCCGGCCACGACGGCGAAGCATTCCATCTCGTGAATCCGAAACCTCAACCGGTACGCGAAATCTATGCCGGACTCGCCAAGGCCGCCGGAGCGCCCCGGCCCGCACTCAGCCTGCCGGGCGTGATCGCCAAACCCTTTGTCTCGCCATTGCCGATGGATTCGGCAGAATCGGCGCGGAAGGTCTTCCTCGATCGCATCGGCATGCCTGCAGCATTACTCGACAACATGACGATGGCGCCGACATTCACCTCCGCGAGAACCGTTGCCGCCCTGGCCGGATCAGGACTGGCGGTCCCCGAGTTCGGGTCGTACTCCACTGTGTTGTGGAAGTACTGGCGCGCAAACCTCGATCCCAATCGCGCACGACGTAACAGTCCCGAAGGACCACTCGTCGGTCGGATCGTTCTGATCACCGGAGGCTCTTCCGGAATCGGCAAGGCATCGGCCATTGCCGCCGCTCAGAAGGGCGCCACCGTTCTCCTGATCGCACGCCGCACCGACGAACTCGATGCCGCAGTACAGGAGATTCGATCAGCCGGAGGCAAGGCGTTCGGTTACCCCTGCGACATCACCGACGACGAGTCGGTCCAGCACACGATCAAAAGCATTCTGACAGAACACGATCACGTAGACATGTTGGTAAACAACGCCGGCCGATCCATCCGGCGCGGCATTTACCACTCCACTGATCGTTTCCACGACTACGAACGAACGATGGCCGTGAACTACTTCGGCGCTGTGCGATTGGTGCTCGCCTTGTTACCGACCATGCGTTCTCGCCGCTTCGGCCACATCGTGAACATCAGCAGCGCGGGAGTCCAGGCGGCAACGCCTAGATTCTCGGCCTACGTGGCGAGCAAGGCCGCCCTCGACGGTTTCTCGGACGTAGCCGCCTCTGAAACCCTGGCGGACGGAATCACTTTCACGACCATCCACATGCCGCTGGTCGAAACACCGATGATCGCTCCGACCGGCGAATACAACAACGGCCCGATCACCAGCCCGGAAAAGGCTGCGGCAATGGTGATCCGCGCGCTGATCGACCGCCCCAAACGCATCGACGTACCACTGGGAACCCTGGGTGATCTGGGAACCCTGTTCGCACCGCACACCAAGGACCGAATTCTCAACCAGATGTACCAGGCCTTCCCCGATTCTCCGGCGGCAAAGGGTCAGGTAGACAAGGAAACTCCGGCAGACGCTCCGGCAACACCGGCGCGACAGCACCACTCGCGCTCGCGCATCCGCAAACTCGGCCGTCGTGCCGCCCGACTCGTGCCCGGTACGCACTGGTGACCGGTGGTGTGACTTCGTCTCGGAGCGTTTCGGCAAGAGGAACGGATCTGTAGGTTCAGTCGGCGAATCCTCACCGGGTCACGCTGACAAAAGCAATCAACCGCCAGTTGCACAGGGTTCCGTATCGGTGCCTGACCCCGGGACCACCAGACCAGACTCGTAGGCGATGACGACAGCGTGCGTCCGATTCTGAGCACCGAGCTTTGCCAGCACGTTCCCGACATGCGTTTTCACTGTCTCCAGGCTCACAACCAGAACCTGAGCAATATCCGAGTTGCACAGCCCGGTGGCCATCAACCGCAATACCTCTTCCTCCTTTGCTGTCAGCGCTGCATTCGGGAACGCCTCAGCGGAGACCAACGGGCGTGGCGTAACCATCCGGCGTAGCGCGGCAGGGAACAGGATCACTTCGCCCGCCGCCACCACACGTACTGCCGCTGCGATCTGCGGGACTGGGAGCCGCTTCAGCACGAAGCCACTCGCGCCCGCACTGAGTGCGGCCGTGACGTAGCCATCGTTTTCGAAAGTGGTGATTACCAAGACTTTCGGCGGTTCGGTGCACTCGGCCTGGAGGTGCCGAGTTGCCTCTATTCCGTTGCGCAGCGGCATCCGCACGTCCATCAGCACCACATCCGGACGAAGTTGCCGCGAAAGCTCCACTGCTTCGATACCGTCGGCAGCCTCGCCGACGACCACAATCCCGGGCTGAGCTGCGAGCAGCATACGCAGGCCGCTGCGGGTAACGTCGTCGTCATCCGCAATCAGCAGGGTGACTGGCATGCTTGCAGGTTTGGCGGCGTCCTCACTCCAATTGGCTTCGGTCATCGTGCCACCCGTACCGGCAACTGAACACTCAATCGCCAGCCCTGGGCTCCGTCCGGTCCAGCCTTGAACTCACCGTTCAAGAGTCGCACGCGCTCGGCCAAACCTGCCAGGCCGCGCCCTGATCTTCGAACTACGTCTGCCTTTCCCCCGGTCACTGCCCCGATGCTGTTGACCACTCTGAGCTCGACGCTCTCCGAGCCGACTGCCACCGTGATTTCGATCGGCCCGCTGTCCCCGTGCCGCAGAGCATTGGTCGTCCCCTCTTGCAGGATCCGGTACGCCGCGCGAGAGAGTGTCCCCTGGATCTGTGAAAGGTCACCCGACAGGTTCACCTCCACAACCGCCCCCGCATGCCGCAACCGATCAATTAACGCAGGCAAGTCCGACAGCGTCCGAGAAGGTACAGCCCCAGGCCTCTCCTCGCGAAGTACACCCAGTACGTAGTCCAGGTCCTCGAGCGCTGCCCGTGTCGACTCCTCGATGCTACGCATGGCGGCCCTCGCTGCGGCAGGATCGGAGGCAAGCACCTCGCCGGCCACCGCCGCCTGGATCGTGGCGGCGGTGAGCGTGTGTCCGATCGAGTCGTGCAACTCGTGAGCGACCCGATTACGTTCGGCCAGTTGCAGTTCACGTTCTTCCGCCAGCGCGAGCCGTTCAGCCGTGGACGGCCCCAACAGTCGTGGCGCCAGCCATCTCAGCAGTGTTGCCACCAGGACACAAATTCCTACCGCAAGCAGGAGGCAGCCGGCCGCCACGACCCAGGTCCATCCACCCGTCACGTCAACCGACGTATCGAACAGACTGATTCGCGCCGTGCCGCCGAGCCAGTTCCCCGGGAGCGAAATCCCCATGATGAAAAGGACGCTGGTCGCGAGCGCCGCCAGCCAACCCACCATGACATGCAGGACAATCCAGAGCGGGGCCCGCCAGCGATCAATGTCCGAGAGGTTAGGAGTACGGTGTCCGAGCGCTGGACTCGGCAGCGACACCTGCAGCAGTCGGCGGGCAGAAACGATGAGCGCGCGTCGCACAGGATGCACCAGGCCGAGTGCTCCTACCAAAGTCACCCATATGAGCAGGACCGAAAGCACCCGGACGAACTCGGGTGCGGATTGCCACGCGAGAGCAGGCAACATCGCAACCACCAGAAGTGGCAGGCTTGCCAACACACCACAAAAGGCGAAAAGTACAGCTGAGTATGTAGAGCCCCGCATCAGCGGTCGTAGTCCGGTGATCATGATTCGACAAGTATGACTGGGCCGCTCGGCGATGGCCTCCCCCGATCGAGGGAGATGGTTTTCCCGCGTCGGAGCGATGCGCGACCAATCCTCCAGCAGACAGGATCGTGTCCAGACCGATCAATCTCTCCAAGGAGTTCTACTGATGCGCCGCCACAGTCGACAGGGCCAGCCTCCCTCACCCCAAAGACAAAGCCGGAAACGGCACCGCGCCCTCTGTTCCGTCGCAATGACTCTCAGCGTGGTCACCCTCGGTGCGTGCTCGTCGTCCGCCGATACCGTCGCTGCGCGGCACGATGCGGTTCAACGCTCCCTCGACGCGCTGGTGAGCGAGGACGGACTACCCGCCGCCCTCGCAAGCATCCAAGACCGAAACGGCAACTCCCACAACTACA
Organism: Rhodococcus sp. MT28; assembly: GCF_058792695.1. Taxonomy (NCBI): domain Bacteria; kingdom Bacillati; phylum Actinomycetota; class Actinomycetes; order Mycobacteriales; family Nocardiaceae; genus Rhodococcus; species Rhodococcus sp. MT28. Next base: position 121,611 of record NZ_JBXAFD010000005.1, on the reverse strand, counting down.
CCGCAGGAGTCGGTGACCTGACCACCGGATCAGAGGTACCCCCCAACGGCCAGATACGAATCGGCAGCAACACCAAAACCTTCACCGCAGTAGTGGTCCTGCAACTGGTCGCCGAAGGAAAGATCGAACTCGACACCCCCATCGAGACCTACCTACCCGGACTCGTCCGCGGAGACGGGATCGACGGCCACAACATCACCATCCGCCAACTCCTCCAACACACCAGCGGACTCCCCAACTACAGCAACTACCTGGAAGACGAAGTCCGATATTACGACCCACGCGAACTTCTCGACATCGCGCTCGAACATCCTGCCGACTTCGCCCCCGGAACGAGTTGGAAGTACAGCAACACCAACTACGTCCTCGCCGGCCTACTCGTACAGAAGATCACTGAAAAACCCCTCGCCGAGGAGATGAACCGGCGAATCTTCGCGCCGATCGATCTGCAGCACACATACTTTCCTGAACCATACGACGAGAAGATCTCGGAACTTCACCCCCGCGGCTACTACCGGGAGTCATCGGACGCGCCTCCCGTCGACATCACAGAGATAGACCCCTCGTGGGGATGGGCCGCAGGGCAATTGATCTCCACCACCTCGGACCTCAACCAGTTTCTCCACGCACTCCTCGACGGACGACTGCTCCCCGCAGCCCAACTCGACCAGATGCGCACTACCGTCCCCGCGGAGGAAACCTTCGGACCCGATGCCCGCTACGGACTTGGATTGGTCAGCCGCCCGCTACCGTGTGGCGGCCTGTCCTGGAGCCACGGCGGCAGTTTCCCTGGATACGAGACACGCGGGGGCGCTACCGACGACGGACGCGAAGCGAACATCGCGGTCAGCATGCAAGTAGTCGACGACGCCACCCGGAGAAAACTCGAACACGCGGTGGATATCGCCCTTTGTCGCTGAGGCCTCCTGTCAATCACCAAAGGCCGCCTACTCCGAAATAGCTCGTCAAACCGACAGTATCGGCCGCGAGACGCCGGACTCCGAGGTGCAGCCAGCTACACCCCGTACGCTCCGGCACGCACCACCGAGAGACTGCACTTCGCACCATGGAGGACGCGTACGCACGTCAATACTGTTCTCTGCATGTGGAACTCACCACGAGATTCGACGAACAGGAGACCACAACCAATGACCACCCTTCGACGTCGCCCCCTGCTCACCGTGCTTCCGGCAGTCACCGCTGCAGCCCTCATATTGGGCGTGAGCGGATGTGGTGACACCACTGACTCCACTGATTCCACTCGGCAAAGCGACGCTGCCGTGCAACAGGCGCTCGACGGCGTCATCGAGCAGGGGATCCCCGGCGCACAACTCGTGATCTCCGACCCGTCGCGGGGCACTCGCATCATTCGTGCAGGAATGGGAAACACCGCCACCGGCGAGCCTATCCCCGATGATGCGCGGGTCCGAATCGGCAGCAACACAAAGGCCTTCGTCTCGACCGTCGTCATGCAACTCGTCGACGACGGACTGCTCGACCTCGATATGAGCATCGAGCACTACCTGCCCGGAACGGTCGTAGGCAACGGGAACGACGGCAACCGAGTCACCATTCGAGATCTCTTGCAGCACACCAGTGGACTGACGGACTACCTCGCCGCCGGCGGAGCACGGCCGGAAGACATCAAGCCCGGCCAGCTGCTGGTGGGGACAAGCGCACAACCACCGGAGCACTTCTCCCCCACTGAACTGGTCGATATCGCGATGTCTCTTCCACCCGGCCCGGCAGCCAAAGACAAGGCTGTCTATTCGAACACGAACTACATTCTGCTCGGGATGCTCATCGAGAAGGTCACAGGACGCCCTGCCGCGCAGGAGATCACCACCCGCATAATCGATCCGCTCGGACTGATGGACACCTATTTTCCCGCCTCCCGCGAGACACAGATCCGCGGTTCTCATGCACAGGGCTATCACCCGATTGACGGCATTCAGGTCGATGTCACCGATGGCGACGTGTCGTGGGCCGACACCGCAGGTGCGATGGTCGCAACGGGCGCCGACCTCAACACTTTCTTCACGGCTTTGCTACGCGGCGATCTCGTCTCGAATGACAGGCTCGCCGAGATGAAACACACCGTGCCGTTCGACAGGAGCCCGCAGGACAGCTACGGACTCGGACTAGTCCGCGTGAACAGCTACTGCGGGAAGGAGATCTGGGGTCACGGCGGCGGAATTCCCGGCTTCGGCACCTCGGGCGGAGTCGATACCACAGGACGCGCTGTGACTCTCACCCTCAATCACATCCCGATGAGCGAGGACGCCTTCGTAGCAGCACAGCGAGTTGTCGACGCAGCGATGTGCGAGAAGTGAAGGAAACATGTTCGTGCACGACTTCGCACGCAACATCGAACAACAATTCTTCCCGAGCGAACGATGTCCCGAACCTACCAATCCTCAGGAGTTCTACTGATGCGTAACAATATTCGAAAGGGCTTCCCTTCCTCAGATCGCCGGCAGGACCGCAAACGGCACCGGACCTTTTCGGTCGTTGCCGCGGCGGCCCTCGGTGCCATGACGCTGGCGTCCTGCTCGCCGTCATCCGCCCTCAGTCCCGATACCGTCGGTTCTTCCTCCACCGAGTCCGACGCGGTTCAACGCTCCCTCGACGCGCTGGTGAGCGAGGACGGACTACCCGCCGCCCTCGCAAGCATCCAAGACCGAAACGGCAACTCCCACAACTACACCGCAGGAGTCGGTGACCTGACCACCGGATCAGAGGTACCCCCCAACGGCCAGATACGAATCGGCAGCAACACCAAAACCTTCACCGCAGTAGTGGTCCTGCAACTGGTCGCCGAAGGAAAGATCGAACTCGACACCCCCATCGAGACCTACCTACCCGGACTCGTCCGCGGAGACGGGATCGATGGCCACAACATCACCATCCGCCAACTCCTCCAACACACCAGCGGACTCCCCGATTACGGAATACACGTCAATGACGAAGAGATCAGATACCGCTACGCCGACCCCCACGATTTGCTCGACGTCGCTTTCCAACACCCCGCCGACGCACCGCCCGGAACGAGTTGGGGGTACAGCAACACCAACTACATTCTGGCCGGCCTACTCGTACAGAAGGTTACCGGCCGCCCCCTCGCTGAGGAGATGAATCGACGAATCTTCGCGCCGATCGGCCTGCGCGACACCTACTTCCCATCCCCGGGAGACATGACCATCCGGGGTCCCCATCCCAAGGGATACCACCGCACCGCACCAGACAGCCCACTGAGTGACGTCACAGAGATGGACCCGTCGTGGGGATGGGCCGCAGGGCAGCTGATCTCCACCACCTCGGACCTCAACCAGTTCCTCTACGCGCTACTCGACGGACGACTGCTCCCCGCAGCCGAACTCGACCAGATGCGTACCACCGTCCACGTCGGCGGGCCCACCGGACTCGAGTACGGCCTCGGCCTCACCAGCAGGACTCTCTCGTGCGGCGGGGTCTACTGGGGCCATGGCGGCGACATAGTCGGTTACGAGACCCGCGGCGGCATCACCGACAACGGGCGCGCCGTAAACCTTGCGGTGACTGCTCTTCCCACGACTGCGTCCGCCACGCAACACGTCGTAGACACCGTGGACAGAGCTTTGTGCAGTTAAAGCTCTGGTGACAGCGTCACCCGGAATCTCACCCGAGTGACGCTGTACCGCCCGACGAAACATTCGGTCGGTTATTGGCCGAACGGACCAATGCGGCCTACGTGTCCGCTGCCACACTTCATCAGTCCATGCGGCACAACGCAATTCAGGAGGCATGATGAAGTCGGAACGCGCCACAGTTGAGGAACCTTCGCATAGCGGCGGCAAGTCGATACAAAACATATTGGACAACAAGTCAATTCGTCGAACAACGACTATGACTGTTGGGCTGCTCAGTACGATCTGGATGATCGACATGATAGATCGCGTGATGATCGGGCTTGCACTGCCGATGATCGGAGACGAATTCTCCCTCAGTAATACGCAATTGGGCGGAGTCGTGTCGATCTTCGCCATCTTTTACATGCTCGGGCAGGTCCCCGGCGGCATGCTGGCCGACCGATTCGGACCCCGGCCACTGTTGATCGTTGCGTTGATCCTGTGGTCGGTGTTCACCGCACTGACAGGATTCGCCTGGGGACTCGTCTCGCTGATGGTCATGCGTGCGATGTTCGGGCTCAGCCAGGGTCTCTTCCCAGCAGCGTCGTTCAAAGCTCTGGCTGAGCGAACCCGTCCGAAAACTCGCGCCACGGCCATGGGCTTCATGATCGGTGCAAACAACCTGGGCCCCGGCATCGCACCACTGATCATCGCCCCAGTTCTCATGGCCGTCGGTTGGCGGGACGCATTTTGGCTGGTGGCCATAGTCGGCGCCGTGATCGGCACAGTCGTCTGGTTGGTGCTCCCGGCGCCGTTGGACACAGAGATCACGGAAGATCCGGAGGCCGCACTGCAACCGCTCGCCAGTGAACACTCACGCGCCGCGGTATTCAAGTCCGTTTCGGTCTGGAAGTTCGCACTTCTGTTCTGCCTGGCCAACATGGCCGGATATGGGCTGTTGACCTGGGTGCCGAGCTACCTCCTCAACGAAAAGGGGCTCTCGCTGATCGATACGGGAATCTTCGCGGCGATCCCGTTCATCGTCACGGCATTGGCCATCGTCGTCGGTGGACGTCTGGTGGACAAGTACTTTCACGACAGCGCGCGCATTCTGCTCGTTCCGTGCATGGCCACCTCCGCCATTCTGCTGTTCTTGATGCCTACCACCGATACCGTCGCGATGTTCACGTTCTATCAAACCCTCGCGATGGGCGTCAGCGGACTGTGCTCGATGTCGATCTTCGCCCTCCCGTTGCGGGCATTGCCAGCCGAATTCCTCGGTTCCGGAATGGGTTTGATCAACGGTTGTGGACAGCTCGCCGGTTTCATCACCCCCCTCGTGATGGGATGGATGGTGGACCAGTTCTCGTACATGGCCGCGTTCGGAGTCCTGGTCGGCGCGACGGCTGCGGCGGCTTTGGTGGCCATGATCGTTCCGCAAACCCCGGCGAAATTCTGAAGGCTCTCACGTGGTCCGGCGAAGTGGCCGCTGAAGGGTCGTTCCCGGCAGTGGCCGCTTCGCCGATCCGGAGCTGACCCCGGTGCCAGCTCGTCACCTCACTGCATCGAACCCGTTGCGCGAGCGCCGAAGTGCGCGCCCTGCAAGCATCCCCGTCGGCACCCCGTCCGACAGTGCCGGTTGCCCATTGACCACAACGTGCCGCATTCCGGTCGCATACACTCTTGGGTTGTCGTATGTCGCGAGATCCTCTACCTGCGAGGGGTCAAAGATCGCCAGATCGGCGTATCCCCCTGGCGCAATGTAGCCCCGCTTCGCCAAACCGAAGTTTTCAGCAGGAAGGCTGGTCATTCGGCGAACGCATTCCTCGACTGATTGCCCGCCAATGCCGCGGGTGTAGCGGCTCAGAATACGGGCGAAAGTTCCGAATGAACGGGGGTGGACGGGTTGCCCCGCGAAAAGGGTCTCCGTGCTTTGAGCATCGGCATCGGAACCAACCGAAACCCAGGGACGCTCGAAGGCAGTTCGCGTGTTGTCCTCCGACGCAATGAAATAGGCAGCCTCGGCTGTGGGGAGAGCGTCGAGAACAGCCAGTATGGTGTCTACCGGGTCGTGATGCCCCATCCTCCGAGCAATAGATCCCAGAGCTTCCCCCGCTCGGATCCCGAGTGCCGGTACCTCGGACAAGATCGTCACCCCATCGGCGCCTCCGGACGCAGCGTAGAGATTCTCCCAGTCCTCGTCCTCACGATGGATCCTCTCGCGGATCTGCTCTCGGACACCGGTCGAGTTCAGGTGCGTGCGCCCGGCCGTCGTGTCACGACACCGAAACTCCGGTGGCAACGCGGCACTGAGCAGCGTGTTCCCCGCCTCGTACGGATATACGTCCGCGGTGATTCGCACACCGTCCTCGCGAGCCGACTCAACCAATTGCAAGGCCTCGGACATTTTGTGCCAGTGCGACTTACCAGCAACCTTGAGGTGGTAGATCTCCCCGCGCGCTCCTGTCGTTCGAGCGATATCGACCAGTTCCTCGATGCTTTCGAGAAACCTCTGCCCTTCGCTTCGGAGATGGCAGATATGGACGGCATCGTGTCTGGCGAGCACCTGCGAAAATGCTCGCAACTCGCCGGAATCCGCATAGCTTCCGGGTGGATAGATCAGAGCCGAACCCACTCCGAGAGCTCCATTTTCAAGCTCCTCGTCGAGCAGGGCACACGCTTCGGCCAGCTCTTGTTCACTCAACAGGCGATTGTCCACACCCGCAACCACCATGCGCAGATTCGCCGCGCCGACGAAGCTCGCCACGTTGAAACCGACGCCGTTCGTCTCCAAGGATTCGAGAAAATCATGCAACCTCGGCCAATGTGATTGCACCCCAGTTGGAATCGCGCCCAATCCGAGCATCGCCGGAGTCATCGAACCCGTGACCGGTCCGAGAGACACGCCTTCACCGAAGACCTGGGTTGTGACCCCCTGATACAAGTCCGACAATCCTCGTGGGTCTTGCTGCAGCGTGAGGTAACTATGGCTGAGCACATTCACAAAACCGGGAGCCACCATGCAACCGCGAGCATCGATGTCGATCGCCCCCGGCACAGCACCGATCGTTCCGACTTCCACGATCGTGTCACCGGAGATCGCAACATCCGCTTTCCTGGGCGGGCTCCCTCTACCATCGAGCACAGTCCCGTCCCGAACGACGATTGTCGGCAGCATCACGTCTCCTCCACGGTGGCCTTGCTGTCGCGAGATGCGACCCTGTTCACTTTGCTGAATCGTGGAAGCGAAATCTTGTTCCAGACACACATACGCGATGCAAAATTGGTGCCGCCCTATCAAACTGGCCCATGGTTCCGATCATGCCATCGGTCAGCCGACGACCCTGCGGATCTCATTCTCGGAGGCATTGGCGCCCGTGCAGACAACAGCAACGCGCTTGCCAGCGAAGGTGTTCGGATGCGCATAGACCGCAGCAAGTGCGGCCGCACCGGCGCCTTCGCTCAAAGTGTGAGCGTCGTAGAGCAACGCCCGCTGCGCGAGGGTGATGTCGTCGTCCGTGACGAGCAGGAATCCCCCGAGGCGTTCACGCAAGACACGTTGAGTGAGTGCGAACCCGGCACCGGTCGCAAGCCCTTCGACACGGGTGGTGTTCGGGCGCTCGACACAGGTGCCGGAAGTCCACGAGTCGTGTGCCGCTCGCGCAGCCTCCGACTGCACCGCGAAGACCTCCAGGTGCGGTGCAAGCGCACTGGCGACGAGACACGCCGCCGCCGCACCGCTGCCGCCACCGACTGGGACCACCACCGCGTCCAGATCAGGTTGTTGTTCGAGGAGTTCGACGTAGGCCGTGGCAACACCGGCAAGGATTGCCGGCTCATTGGCGGCGCTCACGAGACGCAGGCCGTCACGTTCGCTGATGAAATCGGCGTGAGCACGTGCCTCGTCGAAGTTCACACCGTGCTCGATGAGCTCGGCTCCGAGCATGCGGACAGCGTCAGCCTTGACTGGATTCGCCCCAACCGGCATGACGATCACACACCGCACGCCCGCACCCGCTGCGGCATACGCCAAGGATTGAGCATGGTTTCCGGTCGAGTATCCGACAATCCCCCGCGCCCGCGTCGCCTCATCCAGTCCTGCCACCAGGTTCAGTCCGCCGCGAACCTTGAACGCACCCGTGGGGTGCACGTTCTCGTGTTTGACGAACAATTGGCTGCACGAGCCCGCACCCAACGTCGGGTGCGATATCAGGGGCGTGACCGGTAGATGCCGTCGGACGACCTGACTGGCACGCTCGATGTCTGCCCATACGGGTGGATGTAGCTGGTTTGATGCCGTGAGATCAGATGCCGGTGCCATGTGATTCACCCTGCCAAACACCGATTCATAGATCCAATACGTGTTTTCGTCCAAAGCATCGAAATCTTCTATGATTTTGGCATGCTCGATCTAATTCGGCTGAGGGTCCTGGTCGCTATTGCACGGGAAGGATCGGTGACAGCCGCCGCCGATTCTCTCGGTTACGCGCAGCCCTCCATCAGTCACCACCTTCGACAGCTCGAATCGGAAGTCGGGGTTCCACTGTTCCAGCGAGCGGGTCGTGGACTGCGCCTGACGGACGCCGGCGCAGTGCTGGTTCGGCGAGCCACCGAGATCCTCGGCCACGTCGACGCAGCGGTAGCCGAAGTCCAGACGTACGCCGGACTGAGGACCGGGCGACTACGACTGGCCGCATTCCCGTCAGCCCTGGCGAGTTTGATTCCGCAGGCGATGGCAGCGTTCACGTCCCAGTACCCCGATGTGTCCATCAGCCTCGTTGATGCAGAACCACCCAAAGCACTTGCACTGCTTCGTAACAACGATGTCGATGTAGCTGTTGTCTTCGCACACGAGGACACCCCTGAAGTCGGGCTCAAGCATGTCGCGCAGACGACTTTGCTGGAAGATCCGTTGTACCTGATCACCTCTGCGCGGAATGCAGACGCCGCCAACGAGATCACGGACTACGCCGGTGAGACCTGGATTGCCGGTTGCCCGAGCTGCCGAGCCCACCTCCTCACCGCTTGCAATCGAGCTGGATTCATTCCGCGGATCGAGTTCGAGACCGACGACTACGTCGCCGTCCAAGCCCTGGTCGCCTCCGGAAGCGGGGTAAGCACCCTTCCGGCCCTCGCCCTCCAGGCACATCAGAACCCGAGTATCCGCGCACACCGCATTCCCGGCGAGCGACGCACTGTCTCCGTCGCAACCTACGGCAAACCTCCACTTGCTCCCGCGATCGACGCGTTCGTCAGAACTCTGACAGCGATATCCGAATCCATGCGTGAGCGCGTCGAATTGGATGGGCACCAAGATAACCGGTGACCTCAGGTCCGGCCGACCACCGCGACTATCAGTGCGGCAAGTTCGCTTCGAGCATCGTCGGGCGAGAGCGCTCCCGCTACCGCCGCATGCGAGAGTGCCTCTGCAGCACCGAATATTGCGGTCATCGAAGGTTGCGCAAGTCCTCCGCCCGCACCAAAGGGAGTCAGCACCTCCCGACATCGTTCGGAATAGGCGTGTTCCGATTCACGCTTGACCCGCTCCAGCTCGGGCGAACCCTCCAGCGCTGCAAGCACACCCGTCAGTTCACGCCCCTGCGCCAGCGAACATCCGACGTAGGAGTCGGCGATGGCATTCGCGCGTCCGTTCAGAGACTCATCCGCGGCATCGAGATACTCCTCGAGCATCACAGTCTGACGATCGTCGAATTCCTTGAAGAGCGCTGCCAACAACGCGGCGCGAGAGGCGAAATGGCTGTATACAACTGGCTTTGCAACGCCGGCACGTTCAGCCAACCGACCAAGGGTCAGCGCGTCCGCACCCTCCTCTCGCACCAATGCCCACGACACCTCCACGAGTTGTTCGTACCTGCCGGCTCGCGACAGTCTCGTACGTGCCATCGGACACCTCCTTGCGCTATATACCAATAGTAACCTACTCTTAGTACATAAGCGCACCATCTACCGAAGGACGCTCATGACCACACTCGTCGTAGTCTCCCACCCCGATCCCCAGTCACTTACCCAGCATGTCGCCCGTTCTACCGCCGACGCGATCCGCGACCTGGGCGGCGACGTCGACTTCGCGGACCTACATGCCGAGAGTTTCGATCCCCGATTCGCCGAAGCCGATGTGAACCTGTTCCGCGGCAAAGGGACTCCCCCGGCCGACGTTGTAGCCGAGCAGGACCGAATCGATCGTGCAGACGATCTGATTCTCGTGTTTCCGATGTACTGGTGGTCGATGCCCGCACTACTCAAAGGTTGGATCGATCGAGTCTTCGTCAGCGGATGGGCGTACGAATTCACCCCGGGAAGCGAATTCGTGAAGAAACTGGACCGACTCACCGTCCACCTGATTCCAGTCGCAGGTGACGACGCCGAGAGTTTCGACCGACACGGCGTGTACGAGGCCTTCCGGACACAGATCGAACGCGGAATCATCGAATATTGCGGTGCCACACTGGGATCGACAACCTTCGTTCACGAGTCGGACACGAAGAGCCGAGACGTCCTCGCCGCAGAAATCCACGACCTCAGCGAAAGCATCGCGTCCCGTGTCGCCTACCCTGCGACCGCGACTTCCCGTTGACGGTCAAAAACGGTCAACTGGCGCTTGACCGGCCCGTGGCCGCCCAGTAGCGAAGCGTGTCTCCCGAATGGCCGAGGTTGCGCGACAACTGATCAGCTGGGCGCACGCTATCGAGAAGTCCCCCGCACGCTTCGATTGCCCTACGCGAACCCGCGTTGGTCTCGTCGCACGTAATCAGGACGCCACTGAGCCCCACCGGGTCGCCGGCATACGTGAGCACTTCCCGCAGAGCAGCCGACGCTATCCCTTTCCGCCGTTCCGACGGCCGAATCCCGTAGCCGATATGACCACCAAGATCAGCCAAGAACTCATTCAAGCTGTGTCGCAACTGGATAGCACCGAGATACCTGCCGTCTCGCACGATCCACCAGTTGGTTGCCGGGACAATGTCGGGCCCCGGCAACGCCTCGGGCTGCGCCAACAACTCCTGAACCCACTGCCCGAATCCATCGCGTGACGCAAGGTCGAGATCCAGACGTTGCGCAACTCCCAACGCCGAACCGGGCTGATCCGCCTGCGGTCCACCCCACTCGTCACGCGACTCCAACCAGGACACCCACAAGGCCTCGTCAGGCGCAACCAAATCGACAGTCATAGCAGCGATGCTACGTCGCACCCGCAATGGTCGAGACTTCGCCTCAATCCATCGCAAAAGCACATAGTGTCGATGTATGAGTGGACGATTCACAGCTGGGGTCTTTATCGTCGTCGTCAGTGTCGTCGCCGTTGCGTTGGTTTGGACCGGCGTTCGAGACTATGAATCTTTCACTCCACCGGTCGCGACGGCGGTCGATCGGGCAGACTGCCTCGCCCCTGATATCACCGCCGCGCTCGTAGCCCCCGAGGCACGCGACAGCAGCATCGCACTTCGCCCCGAGGGAAGTGGTTACCCGCCTCCTGATTTCAGCCCCGTTGCCGTTGTTCGATGCGAACGCGGAGAAACGTCCGACGGTGGGTTGACCATCGACTCCATACGCCTCGAGGGGGACATCCACGCGGTGGACGATGCATTCCGCGAACAGTCTCGTCGATTTCCTGCCAACGTCCGGGCCGACTGCGCGTACCGTCTCGTCCCGCCAGCCGGTTTGTGGCTGGTAGACGAAGCAGGAGCAGCCATACGCCCTACCTGGCCGACCGCGCCCTGCGGACTGCAAGAGAAACCACACGCAGCCCTGAGCCAACTACATGAGATCAGCCGCGCGCAGCATCCGGTCGACGGCATCTCCTCCGATGACGCCGGAACCTGCGCGGAGTCGATCGGACAACCGTTCGCGACGACCACTGAAGCTGACATGAGTCGCATGGCAGAACACGAAGACACTCACGCGCGCCCACTGACGGAAACAGCTTTGGCTACACCGATTTCCGACGTCGGCAGACTACTGGTGTGCCGCTATTCCACCGAACCGCCGCTGCCCGAGTCCCGAATCCGCTTGTCACGCCAGCAGAGTACTGATCTGATGGAGGTTGCATCCACCGCGCCACCTGCAGGCCCATGCGATCTCGTCGCCCATCACATCGCTTCGATCGACGTACTTCGTCCCGACGGATCGGGCGGCACGCGGATGGCAGTCGAACTCGACGGATGCCAACGCGTAAACCTCCTCGGACAACGTCAATTACCGCCCGCAGTCATTGCGCTCCTGTTGCAGTAGCGATGACCCACACCCGAGTTCATCGAGACTGATCGTAGAAAACCGACGATGAAATCACAGGTCTCGAATCGACGTGACGACAACCGGCCTGACCTGCTTGGGCGCCGCGCCGCAACTCGGTGGACGCGGCGCGAGTTCGGAGACTGCAGTCTCCACGGCCCATTGCCGGCCGTCCACATGTGCGACGACGCATGTCCCGTCACTCGCCTGCTCGATGACAGCCAAGTCGTCGATTCCGCAGGTTATTTGCTGTCGCACAGCAATTTCCGAAGCCTGCCCCGCAGGAGACCAACAACTCCGTCCACGCAGGCCTGGCAAATGGACCTGATCTCGGGAAGCCACCTCCACGGCCGTGACACTCTCACTTGCCGACAGGCGGCCGTACGTATTGCCGCTCGGCAACAGGATCATCGACGGCGCAAATCGGTGCCCGCCGGTATGCGAACACTCCCACACCTGGGGTCCGAAGGACGACATCAGCGCTGCGGCGATCGGCCTGCCGAATACAGCGCAGCACTGGTCGCGCTTGCCGTGCGCGCAGACCAATACGACTGGCTCGGTCACTTGCTCGCCCAGTCCTGGTGGCGGCCCATCCAACAAGAAGAAATCGACGTCGAGTAATTCCATCGGCAAATCGATGTGCAACCTTTCACACCATGAGTCGCTCGGATCGGAGCGCGCAAGCAGGACGGTGTGTCCATCAGTCATCGGATCGGTACGCCCGGGTCGCCGAACGAACATGATTCGCACGTTCGCTGCATCGGCTCGGCGGCTCAGCTCGGCGGCAAGGTCCTCCCCCAAGGCCGTACCGTCCAACACGTCACGACCCCACGCGACATTGAATTCGAGGCATACCCAGCCCCGCACGACGGCAGCGCTGCCTGCCAGCGGCTCATCGACAGCAGACAGTGCGGAACAGGTTTCGGCTTCGATCACGAGGCCCATTGTGTCAGCCTCGCTGGGTGTCGATTCGCAAGTACCTGTGGCCCAGTGACACGGCAGCTCAATAGAACTTCTTGCCCTCCGCAAGCTGGTTCACGAACTTCTCGATCCGCCTGGCTCGCGTCTCCGGACGCTTTGCCTCCTGCAGTCGGTACGCGATGGTGAATCGGTTGGTGGAATTGAGCGTCGCGTAGAACTCACGAGCCTTCGGGTTTTCCGCGAGCGCATCGAGAAAGTCTTTCGGGACCTCGGCCTTGGCTGATCCCTCGTACGCGCGATCCCATCGACCGTCGGCCTTGGCCTTCTCGATCTCGGCGATGCCGGAAGGCTCGAGAAGTCCCGCAGCGTCGAGGCGGGCGACTATCTCGACGTTGCGTTTGGACCACGGACTCCGCGCGGTGCGTCGCGAAAACTTCTGTACGAAGAAATCGTCGTCGATTCGCCGTGCGAGGCTGTCGATCCAGCCGAAGCACAGGGCAACGTCCAACGCTTGGTCGTAGTCGATCGAACTGTGCGACGAGGTCTTCTTGGCCATTTTCAGCCAAAGGCCGGGGACCACCTCGTGGTTCTCGGACAGCCATCGACGGAACTCTGCTCCGTCAGCGAAGTATTCGGTGCCGAGTTCGACTGCCATCAGTGCTCCTCATTTTCGCGATACCCATACCCTGACAAAACCCTGCGACAAATATCCGAGAGTTCCGAGTGCGAGCACCCATTTGGCAATACTGACGGTCGAAGCGGCGCGAACCCTCGAGTCGGTGATCCTGTCGCGATGATCGAGGAAATGGAGTCCGACCACGTTCTCGACGTAGTCACCGGCCGCCGACAGTACCGGCACTACGGCAAGGGCGCGCCGAGTTGCCGGGGAAAGGGGAACCCGCTCCCCGAGCCTCGTGCCCGCTGACCGCAAAGCCATCGCGTAGATCGCGGGATGTACGAAGTCGGGGTAGTAGTGACTACGAAATCGTGCCGTGGCCTCGTCGTCCATGGAGTCCAAGATCTCGACGTACCGGCGAGCGGAGAACGCCGTCTGCACTTCCAATACTTTGGGAGCCACCGGCCCGAGTAGGCGAGCAATATTCGCTTGTGAGACAACAAAAGCGGTGGTCCACAGTGCCATCGCCTTCGCAGATCCAGTTGGTGCCATGCCACGATCGTGCCATCTTCGCACAACAGAACGGAACGGCCCGACGGAAGAGCTCGCCGAAAATGTGAATGAGGTTGTAAAAGCGGGCATTCCGTATCGATCATCGGTCCGATAGCGGGGAGCGCGCATGTCGCCCAAGTCCAACCCGACTGTTCTGTTCATCCACGGACTTTGGATGCACCCGACCACGTGGGACCCCTGGGCGCAGGTTTTCAGCGCGCAGGGGTACTCCACAATGGCGCCGGGATGGCCAGGGGACGCGTCGACCGTGGGTGAGACGCGTGAACACCCGGAAGACATCGCGGGACACGGCATCGAGGACGTGACGGATCACTACGCCAAGGTGATAGCCGATCTCGACGAACCACCGATCGTGGTGGGGCATTCGTTCGGAGGTTTGATCGCGCAGAAACTTCTGGGCCAGAAGCTGGCGACCGCGGCAATTGCCATCGACCCGGCTCAGCCCAAAGGGGTGTTGAAACTTCCCCTCGTTCAACTGGGCAGTGTTTTCCCGGTCCTGTCCAACCCCGGGAACTACCGGAAGGCGTACTCACACAACAGAGAGTCGTTCCACAAGTCCTTCGCCAGTGCCGTGTCCAAGGACGAGTCCGACGCATTGTTCGAGCAGTATGCGATTCCCGCCCCTGGTCGGCCGTTGTTCGAGGCAGCACTCGCCAACTTCGCGCCCCACAGCCCCGCTGCAGTAGATTTCAACGCCCGCCGCGGGCCACTCCTGATGATCGGCGGCGGCAAGGATCGCACAGTCCCGAAAGCCAGTTCGGACAGCTCGTTCAAGAAGTACGCCAAGGCCCCGACGATCAACGAATACAAGGTCTTCGGCGATCGAGGTCACTCGCTGACCATCGACCACGGCTGGCGTGAGATCGCGGACTACAGCCTTGCCTGGCTCGACAAGCAGGGCATGAGCCCGCCGCAAGGCAAGCACGAAAGTCAGTCTCAGCCGAAAGCTTGAAAACGACGGCGGTACACCTGCGGCGAGATTCCGAGATGCGTCGAAAATGCTCGTCGTAGGGATTCCGAACTGCCGAATCCCGCCAATTGCGCGGCTTCGGTCACCGAGTGGCCGGCATCGAGGAGCGCTTTCGCGGAGTCGAAACGGATCAACTCGACGTATTTGGCCGGCGTCGTACCGAGTTCTTCCCGAAAGAGCCTCGTCAGATGCCGTGGGCTCAGGTGCGCCAGGGCAGCCAGTTCGTCGACCGAGTACTCCCCCGCCGGATCGGCCGCCACCGCCTCGACCACTGCGCGAAGCGCGGGCACCCGGGGCCGCGGCCCGCTCAACGACGGCGAGAACTGTGACTGCCCACCTGGACGTTGGAGAAATACCACCAGAAGCTGTGCGACGCGTCGGGCCATTTCTGCACCATGATCTCGCTCGAGCAACGCGAGCGCGAGGTCGATCCCGGCGGTCACACCCGCAGACGAGAACACCGTGCCGTCCTGGATGAAAATGGCGTCGGGAACTACCGTGATCTGCGGATAGGCGCGCGCCAGCGTTGCCGTGTGTTGCCAATGCGTCGTTGCGCGGCGTCCATCGAGCAGTCCACTCGCCGCCAGGATGAATGTCCCGGTACAGATCGAGGCAACCCGACCCGAACGTCCCGCAAGATCGCTCGCTGCCTCACGCAGTTCCGGACTCACCGGCATCGACGGGAACACGTCGCCACCCATGACCAGCAACGTGTCGAAGGAACCGGAATCTGCGACGTCACAGTCGACCGGAATGCGCATGCCGGTCGACGAGTCGACATCGTGTCCACCCACCGAGCAGATCACCAACTCGTAGTTCGCTCCGCCGCGATTGGCCTCTGCGAACACCTCGCTCGGACCTGCGACGTCGAGCAGTTTGACGCCGTCGAACACCAGGACGGCAACTCGATGCACTGCGGTCACGATCGCTCCCCTTCGTCCTGATCTGTGGACAGTATGGCCGAGATCAGGGTGCGCCCGCGTGCGTGCTCGACCGACACTGGGACAGACCGAGAAATTCGCAGCAGCGACGAGCAGAGCAGGTACCGATGAACACGATCATTGCCGGTGTGAAAATCCCCGATTCGAAGATGGCTGCTGACGCCACCGAACTCGTCCGAGATACGGCGTCCGAGTTACTGTTTCACCACTCGCGACGCGTCTTCCTCTTCGGATCGCTGCAAGGCGCGCGTTTGGGACTGCACGCCGACCCTGAATTGCTCTACGTCGGCGCCATGTTTCACGACCTGGGGCTCACCGAGAAATTCCGGGACAGTACGGCGCGATTCGAATTGGACAGCGCGGACGAAGCGCGGCGATTCCTCACCGGCTACGAAGTCGACGAAACCGACATCCGCAAAGTGTGGGAAGGCATCGCTCTACATACGACGCCCGAGGTCCCCTCGCGGCTGGAGCCCGAAATCGCCTTGGTGACAGCGGGTGTGGAGACCGATGTACTCGGAATCGGATACAGCGAACTCGACCAGGCCGACATCGACGCCGTCACCGCGGCCCACCCCCGTCCGGATTTCAAGAATCAGATCTTGAAGGCCTTCACCGACGGCTTCAAGCACCGTCCCGAAAGCACGTTCGGGACGGTGAACGCTGACGTACTCGAACATTTCGTGCCGGGATTTCGGCACATCGATTTTGTCGAGGTCATCCAGAACTCGGCTTGGCCCCAATAGAATTCGCAGTCATTTGGCCGCCTCACTCATCGCAGCGGCATCTTCTGCCCCGAACTTTTCCTCGAGGGTCTCCGGCGAATAGTCGAGGTCGATCTCGGCGACGTCGCGCCCGCGTGCAGACTCGATCGCCGAAAGTCGGCGCTGCGCACGGTCTGCGGCATACTCGAGGAACTCCTGATTGTCCAAACCGAACGGCTGCACCTCGAATTGATCGTTGACCCAGTTGATCATTCCGAGGGCCATGGGCATGAGTTCACCCATCCGCTGCTGGACGACGTCCCAGTTGTGATCGTCGGCGGCGACGTGCCTTCGGCAGGTGAACGTTCCCCAAGCCATGTGCCGTCGTTCGTCGTCACCGATCTTTCGCACCAATTGCTGCATGCCAGGGAGGATTCCGCGCGTCGCACAAACTTTCTGCCAGGCGTAGTAACCCGTCAACGCCAGACTGCCCTCGATGACGTGGTTGTACGTGACGCTGGCACGCACCTGGTTGACCGGGCTGGGGTCTGTCTCGAGAATGCGTAGCGACGACGGCAGCTCCTCGTAGAACAGTTGCCGGTAGTACGGATTGTCAGCGACGTAGGAATGCAGGTCACTGGTCAATCCCACTTCGTCCATCCACAGCCGAAACACCTGGGTGTGCTTGGCTTCCTCGAAACAGAACTGCGTCAAGTACATCTCGTCGCCGAATCGTCCCTCGGTCGACATTGCTTTCATGAACGGTTGAATGTCTTCGGTGACGGCTTCTTCACCGGCGATGAACTGCGCACACAGGAAGGTGGCGCTGCGCTGTTGTTCGCTGGTCAGCTCCTGCCAGTCACGGGCATCCTGCGAAAAATCGAGGTCGGTTGGGTTCCAGAATTTGGCGTTTCCCTTGGTGAACAATCGGAGTGGGAACGAATCCCAGTTCAACCCTCCCGACCGAAGAGAACTGAAACCTTCTCGCCCCGGCGAGGTGACAGTCATGACATTCCTTCTTCCTGAACCGAAGACAGATGCCCCACCAGCATGCCCGCAGAACTGAAACGTGAATCAGTTTTGACGAAATTCGATCTATTCCTTCAGGGAAACACCCTTGGTCTCCATCACTGCGAAGAGCTTGGCGTTCATCTGAGCTGCCAGATCCGGCCGATACGAACCGATGTTGAGCGGATTGGCGAGATTGTTCAGTTCCAAGGGGTCGGCTTGTAAGTCGTACAGTTCGTATTGCGGCGCAGCAACTCCCGCAGGATCGAAGTACATCGTGTACTTCCAGCGGCTCTCGCGTATGCACCGAATGTGGTTGGGCTGCGTGACGATGTTCTGACCGTCGGGCGTCGCACAGTTCTGATCGTCGTAGGTGAACAGAATCGTGTCCTGAACCTGCGCGCTGGGACTTTTCGGATACGCCGCAGCGTCGACGATGACCGGTGTCAGATCGGTACCCAGGAAGTTCCACGATTGACGCGCAGGCGCTTGGGCGAGTGTGGCGAGAGTGGGCATCACGTCGATCAACGACGCCAGGGCGTCGGTGCGAACGGGTTCGGGAAACAGCAAGGGGTTGCTGATGACCAGTGGAACACGCAGTGTTTCCTCGTAGGCGTTGAACACTTTCTGCCGCAAACCTCCGTGGCTCATCCCCATCTCCCCGTGATCGGACATCCGAACGATCACCGTGTCGTCGAGCATCTGTGGAGTGGCTTCGATCGCATCGAGCACGCTGCCGATGTGTTCGTCGACCACCTTGTGCATATAGGCGTAGAAGTTGATGTAGTTACGCGCCTGATCGGGTCCGAGCAGCGGCCCGAGCCCGGCTGCCAACAGCAGTTCCGACTGAACCTGGGCTGTCGGTTTGTGATTGAGCGCCAGGATCTCGTCGAAGGTGGGCGGCAAGTCGATACCCTGCTCGAAGGCGCCTGGCGCGTCCGATCCGTAGTTGTCGCACGTGCCGTTCATCGCGTTCCACGTCTGGGGGTACGCGAGGACATCGTGCGGGTTCACGAACGAGACGATCAGCGCCCAAGGCTGTCCGGATGCGACTGCGGGTCCGGAGAGAAACTCGACAGCTTCCTCGGCGACACGGCGATCATGGTCTGCGCACCCGCCACCGAAGTGATCCGGATTGGTGTCCTGGCCCGCGTCCGGCGGAATCCACCCCTCGAAGCCGAATCCTGCCACGTCCGCGCTTGTCGGATCACCACCCTCGACGCCTTTGCTCAGATGCCATTTCCCCCGGTACTGGACGTTGTAGCCGGCCGACGCCAGCAGCTTTGCCATGTTCTGTTCGGAGACCTGCAACTGTGGCTCGGTGGGTGAGACAGTGCCACCTTCGGTGAGCGTTCTGGTGACCCCGTGCTGCGCGGGGTAGAGGCCGGTGAAGAACGTACTGCGACTGGGCGAGCACATCGCGGTGTTGCACACTGCCTGGTCGAAACTCAGCCCGTGATCGGCAATCCTCTTGCGGTTGGGCAGATTCTGTTCAGCCCAGCCTTGTGGCCAGTACATCGGCCGGCGTTCCTGATCGGTGATGATGACAACGATGTTGGGTTTCTGCGGAAACCGATCGGCGGGTGCTGCTTGTACCGGCACCGCGCTCACCGCGCCGGCCGCGACGTCTGCCACTCCCGCGAGGACAAGGGCACCGACGCCACCGAGGAACGTCCGGCGCGGCAATGAATGACAATGCGGGGCTGGAACGTTCTCTGGGTTCACGGGCGTCGTCCTCTCGGAGGCGTTGTCGCCCCAGAGTTGACCGAATCACTCTTCGCTACACATGCGCGAGCAAACTGCCCGTGCGCTGATCAGTTCGATAACCCGATCCGCACAGCGCAGCGGATCCGGTGTCCGGCCGATACCGAGGGTGTCGACTATCGAAATCGTCCTTCGCACATCAGCCTCCTCGACACCCCACGACCAACCGAAGTCGTGATTCCAGAGCAGAACTGCGTTCTTCCCCGGATGGTTTCGGGCATGAACGGGGAGAACGATCACCGCATCCGTGCTCGGACCCTGCGGCCATCGGACGGTCTCACCGTGAACTGATCGTGCTACCGCGTCGACGTATTCGTGTGCGGACCAGTCGTTGCCGTTGGTATGCATGGAAGTACATTCGGTGCCGCACGCGTTGTGGATGGGTTCTTCCCGGAACTGATCTGATATTCCGCTTTCAGGAAATGAACGGCAACACAACGGATTCGAATTGGCGGTGACCGTCGCGGTGGACACTGTGGCCGGTACGGAAAGAGACCAATTCGCAGCGTGCGACGGTGGCTGCAACAGCGTCGAGGCGAACAGGATCCACCATCCCGCCCAGACCTCCACGCAGGAACAACATGTCAGCCTCGATGAGCGGCAACCGATCCCACCACTGCGGATCCGGCCGGCGGAACTGCTCGAGCGCGGACCGCGTCATCGAGCGATCGAACGTCAACGCGGCTCGCGGATGCCGCACCAAACTTGTTGTGGCATGCCACAGTTCTGGGACACTCGGCAATTTCCTCGCGAACACCTGTTCCGGGTCACCCGCACGTAGTGGTAACGGCGCTTCCTCGATGACCAACTTCCGCACCGCAGTGGGACGTTTCTGCGCGATCAACGACGCCGCGTGCCCGCCGAGCGAGTGGCCGACCAGATCCACCTGCTCGAGTTCGAGATGATCACACACGTCCATGACGTCGTCCGCGAACTCCTCGAACAGATACGACGACGCACGAGCGCTCCGGCCGTGGCCGCGAAGGTCGACCGAGACAACTCGCCGGTTGCGTGATCGCAAGGTCCGCGCGAACTTGTCCCAGGTACCGCTGTCGCCGCCCATCCCGTGCACGAGGACTACCGGAGGCAGATCGGCCACACTGGGATGCGAGCCGGAATCGCGATAGCTGATCTGGACCCCGCCGGCACTTCGTACGTTAGCGACACTCACGAGTTCCCAGGATAGACCCGTCCTCGCGGATTGCTGACGCGGTCAGCCGAGGCTGCAACTCCCCTGGTCGCGTGACCTCGTCGTAGCGACCGAGTCCGATCCTCGCGATGTTTCGCAGCGACTCGCTTGCATCGGCGAAGTAGCCGCAATGCCCTCGAACGGCACCGGTACCGAAAACAATGGCTCCGTGCTGCGCCCGAACTGGAGACGGGCCGTGCCCGATGCGGCCGATCTTCACGCGTGGGAAGTAGCGGATCCAGTCCGACGGACCAAGCGCAGCCCAGAGATTTCCGGCAAAGCACAGGTCTTCGCGCGAACTGGTCCCCATCCCCGGACTACCCAGCACCACGCAATCGTCCACTCGCGCCGACGGGAGAGCGAGTCCGCACACCACGGCCCCGTAGCTGTGCCCGACGAGCGTCACATGCGCCGATCGCGGCAGGATACGAGTCAACCGCGCCAGATCTATCGCACCAACTTCTGCAAGTGTCCGGGAGAACGACTCGAGAAATCCCCACGGCGTCCGATAACCGACCCACACGATCACCGCGACGCGGTCGTTCGGCCCGAGCGTTCGGAGCATCCTTCCCAGTGTCCATCCGCTCGCGCGTGGTCCTGTCGGACGGTTCTCGTCGAAGTAGTTTCCCAGTCCGTTGTCGTTGCCTGGCACGAAGATCATGATGTGCTCGGCTGTGGCGACATCGCCGAACACCTCCACGATCCGGCCTTCGCCGGTCTCGTCGTACGCCAGAAGTTGTGCGTCGCGTAGCTCCATCGGCTCGTAGTGAAGTCGATCGGTTCCGGAAACGTCAGCTCGACCCGCCGTTTTCATGACACTCCTCGCGAAGAGTTGCAACGACGAGAATCATTGCAACAGTGAGTTTTTGAATGTCATCAACGCTAAGCGCCCGATGGCGTCAGTGCGATGGCGCCAGCGCCCCTACTGTTCGTACAGTCGACTCGACCATGTCCGGTACAGCTGGCTGTACCTGCGAGCTCATTCGTACACGCCCTCCACCGACCATCCACCGCCTTCACAGATCATCAGCAACGCCCGCGATTCCTCCAACAGCACCTGAGCCCGCGCGGCCGTGCGCGCCGAGGCTGCGTCCCACCATCGCTCGTCCACCGGCCAGGGCCCGGCCCATCCCTGCACTGCCCATTCCTTGCTCCCCCACTTCAGCCTTCCCGGCTGCGAGCTGAAGACACCGCGCTCAGTGACGTACACGGCGTTGCCGGCTACATCCTCCAGCCATACCTTGGGATTGTCGACGAAGATCGACCCCGGAGACGGCTGCGGCAGACGACCAGGCCACGGGGCTGTCGGATCATGAGCAGCTACCCGCTCGTCACCCAAGGGCAACAGGGTAATTCGCTCCGAGGGCCCTCGACCACCGCTCAGGACACCGACCTGAACCGATTCGCCGCCCAGAAGACCTTGCACGCGCACCAATGCTCGCCTGGCCCGCTCCTCCTCGTCGCCGACACCGCCCCACAGCCCTAACTGCAAAGCGCCGGCACTGACCACCTCCACCGGTTCCAGACGTAACACCGCTATGCCTGCGGTCGGCCGGGTCTCACTGCGCCCGGTGAGCCAGCCGTCCAGTTGCCATCGCACTCGATCGGCCGTTCCCTCCGGTGTCAGAGGTTCGGCGCAACGCCAAGTCCGAGAAAGATTTTCACCGTTACCCGTGCTGGCCGAAATCGACAGACGGGTGCACGCCACTGCGGCAGCCGACAATTTGTCGTGCAGGAGACTCGCCAAGGCGCGCCCGGCAAACGCTGCGGCATCCACCCGCTCGATCGACGGATCGTAATGCTGCTCCACTTCCAGATCCGGCGGAAGCGTCCGCGCCGACGGTGGCCGCTCGGGTTCACCGCGCGCCGCACGATGCGCGAGCACCGCATCGGCCCCGAAACGCGAAGCGACGTCCACTGCCGGTAAATCCGCGAAAGCACCGATGGTTCTGATCCCGAGCCTGCGCAGCAGATCCACCAACTCCCCGCGATGCGGCGCAGACAGACTGGGCTCGGCCGCCAACTCCGGCATGGGTAGCGGCGCCAGAAACCGTGCCCCCTCCCCCTGCGGCACCAGCGCTGCCCGGCGCGCGGCAATGACCGCTGTGGACAGTTGATCCGCCACACCCACCTGACTCTCGACGCCCGCAGCAGATGCCTGATCCACCAATCGTTCCGCCGCGGCTTCCTCCGAACCGAAGTACCGACTGACACCTCGCGCACTGAGCACCAACAAACCAGGACGAAGTACCTCGACGCCCGGTGCCACCGCATCGATGGCCGCGGCGACCGGCTCGAACAATCTGGCGTCGCGTTCCGGATCTGCCATCGCCACATACAGTTCCGGGCAGCGGGCCTGCGACTCGCGTCGGCGCAGGCCTCGTCGCACTCCCTCCGCGCGGGCCGTCGCCGAACATGCGATCACCCGATTACCCGAGGTGACTGCGACAGGATGCGTGGCAGGAAGATCGGCAAGCGCTGCCGCTGCCACCGCCGGCCAGTCCGGGCACCACAACGCCAGAACTCTGCTCACAGTGACACCACCCGCGACGACACCACCCGCGACGACACCACCTGCTCCGACACGGCCTCGACCGGCCGGGAAGGTACCCACTCGACCCGCCCGGCTGCACTACAGATGTCCAGACGCGTGGTCCGGGGCTGGAACGAGCGCCCCCGAGCACGAACCGCGAGGCTCAGGGAACTGAGCCGACCACGCCCCAACTCACGGCCCTGACCGAACCCACCGTAACCATGAACCCGAGCGTCCAACCGAACTTCGGCCCCGTCCCAGTGACCTTCGGTGACAACAAGAGTCGAGCCCTTGCTCCGGGCGCGCGCCACCACCGCTCGCGCACGCGACGGGGATACCGACGCACCCGCCAATCCCAGAATCACCAGATCCATACCGTCGAGCAGCACAGCAGCGATCTCGACCGGATCCGGCCCAGGCGCCGGAATGAGCGCCAGACGTTCCAGTTGCGCACCCATCTCGTACGCCGCCAGCAATCCCAGTCGAGGTTGCCCGATGACTG
This sequence comes from Rhodococcus sp. MT28, assembly GCF_058792695.1. Taxonomy (NCBI): domain Bacteria; kingdom Bacillati; phylum Actinomycetota; class Actinomycetes; order Mycobacteriales; family Nocardiaceae; genus Rhodococcus; species Rhodococcus sp. MT28. The sequence goes on along the minus strand of NZ_JBXAFD010000005.1, from coordinate 98,032 downwards.
CCACATGCCCCCCGGACGCCGTCACGGACGCGACCAATCCCAAGAGCAAGGAAGCAGCGCCCTCGACGGACACCACGGTTCCGCGCACCAAACCGCCCTGCGGTAGCAATGCCCCGATACCTTCCGGCACTGGGAGAACACCAGCCTTGTGCGCGCGGTCCACGACCGGTATTTCCCGGTCGGCAACACTCTCGAAGGCTGCTGCACTTGTCCCGGAAACACCAGCCACGGAAACACTCGGTCCCGAAAACGACGTATCGCCGCGAGAGGGAATGGACGCGATCTGTCGGCGGAGCTGTGCCAGCCGATCCTGACGGGACAACCCCGCCGCATCTGCCGACAGCTCCACCAACTCGGTCACCTCGGTCATCCCCATCCTCCGGAACACCGGAAAAACTCACTCGGCAGCAATCCATAACCAGCCGGCAAACCGCGGGGAAGTCGGGTCTGACATGCATCCAACGAACAGCAATTTCGAACATATTTTCGAACTGTTTTCAGTAAACCGTGTCACCCCCGACACGTCAAGCAGAGCAAAAAACCCAGTTCACAGGAGCCTCGAGCGTCACAGTGGCATCAATCCATTAACCTTGAGATGTGACAGCTCAGGAGCAGACCGGGAGGGGCATCGGGCCCGAATACCTGCTGGCGGGGCGGTACCGACTCCGCTCCAAGATCGGCGACGGAGGCATGGGCGCCGTCTGGCTGGCCCGCGACACCCTCCTCAGCCGTGACGTCGCGGTGAAACAGGTCACAAGCACGGAAGGCCTCGACACCGAAACGGCCGAAGAGGTCCGTGAACGTACATTGCGCGAAGGCAGGAACGCCGCAAAGCTCACCCACCCCCACTCCATCGCCATGTACGACGTCGCGATCGAGTCCGGTGAACCGTGGTTGGTCATGGAGTACTTCCCCGCCCGCAGCCTCGCCCAGGCGATGAACCTGGCCGACACGTTGCCACCGCTGGAGGTCGCGCAGATCGGCGCGCAGATCGCTGCGGCGCTCACCGAGGCGCACGCCGCCGGCATCGTCCACCGCGACATCAAGCCCGGCAACATCCTGATCGCCGACCGAGGCAAGTCTCTCGGCACCGTCAAGATCAGTGACTTCGGCATCGCCCGCGCAAAGAGCGACGTATCCGACACCCAGGACGAGGTCATCACCGGCACTCCCGCGTACTTTGCACCCGAAGTTGCCCGCGGCGACGATCCCACCGAGGCCAGTGACGTCTTCTCACTCGGGTCGACGCTCTACACGGTGATCGAGGGTCAACCGCCCTTCGGCATCGACTCGGACGCCATCGCTCTACTGCATCGTGTCGCCAAGGCCGAGATCTACCGACCCACCAAGTCCGGACCGCTCACCGACGTTCTCCTTCAGCTCCTCGAGCCGGACCCCACCCGTCGGCCGACGATGGCTCAGGCACGCGACGCGCTCGCTGCAGCCGCGACGGGCGGTGGCACGATCGAGCAGTTGATCGACGCTCCCGTCTACTCGTCCGAAGGCGCCGTGCCGGCGTGGGCTCACCGCACCACACAACTCGCCGACCCACACCGCCGCAATCGCCTGACCGGCTCCACGATCACCGGACTGCCTGCAGTGCAACAGAACACGCCACTGCGGAACGTTCCCAGCCCCATGGACATGTTCTCCTGGCCGCCGCGGATACCGACCGGCCCCGCCGATGCCAGCACCCGCGACAAGGTAGTGGCTTGGGCTCCCCTCGCCATGACAGGCATGGTTGCCGTCATCATCTTGGCCGCACTGATCGTCGTCATCCTGGTGTTCACGGCCTGACCGGACGCTCTACGCGGGCAGAATGTTTGCGTTGAGGTGAAACACGTTGTCCGGGTCGTACTTCGCCTTGACGGCGGACAATCGCGCGTACTTCGCCGCACCGTAGGACGCTCGCACTCGGTCCTCGTCGACATCGGTCATGAAGTTGACGTACCCGCCTTGATTGGACGAGAAAGGACGCAAGGCTTCCCAGGTCTCACGCACCCACGATCGATCCAATTCCAGTGTCCCGGCATCGGTGGCCGTAGCCGTCATGTTGCACACGTAATGTGGTGTGCGAGAACCACCGAACGCAGTGTCGTCCTCGCCGACGGAGGTGAAAGCTCCCTGCAGCGGAAAGATCGGCATGAAGGACATCGGCGACGATTTCTTGCCCGCTTGCTCGGTCAGAACATCGATCACGTCGTCGGAGAAATCCACCAGGTCCAAGGCCTTCTCATAGGCGTATGCACCCCATGGTTCCGATTCGTCGAGCATCGACTGTAAACCGATGTACGGGAGCGGGGTGACGAACTCGAACAGCGTCGGCACGCCCTCTCGAATCGGCGCAATCGCGTTCGAGTGTTCCTCTTCCGATCCGAAACCGGCTACCAGCAACGCGTATCCGGGCAGCAGGTGAAACTGATCCGGAACAAACGGTGCCGGAGGCGCGGACAAACCGACGGCAACCATCGCTCCGGCATTTCTCGGCAGGGCAGGCACCACTTCGCGGCACAGACGAAGCGCTGCGGGTCCGTCCTCCATCCCCCAGAAGAACAGTCCCAGATGCACTTCCGGACCGATCTCGCTCAGACGGTACTCGAACTCGGTGACCACTCCGAAGTTTCCGCCGCCGCCGCGCAGCGCCCAGAACAAGTCGCTGTGATCGTTCTCGGAGGCCCGCACGATCGAACCGTCGGCGAGCACCACCTCTGCCGACACCAGATTGTCGATCGCCAGGCCGAGCGTGCGCGTCAACCACCCCATGCCGCCGCCGAGGGTCAGGCCACCGACGCCGGTATCACTGATCACTCCACCGGTCACTGCCAATCCGTGTTCCTGCGTCGCGGCGTCGAGGTCGGCAATCGTCGCACCACCACCGACCCTGGCTCGCTTCGCGGACGGGGCGACACTGACTACGTTGATCGCACTGAGATCGATCATCACACCGCCTTCACACACCGAGGTACCTCGGTAGGAATGCCCACCACCTCTGACCGAGACCTCCAACGAATGGGCTCTGGCAAATGCAAGTGCCACAGACACATCCGACGCCGACCGGCACCTGGCGATCACCGCCGGACGATGATCGATCTGCCCGTTCCAGATCGACCTGGCGTCGTCGTACTCCGGATCTCGGGGGCTGAACACAGAACCCGTGATCGCCGATTTCAGTGGCGCGAACTCGACCGTCGTCATCATGCACCGCCCTCGTCGGGTGTCGCGGTGAGAAGCAGGTATTCCCACTCCATCACGAACGGCTCGCTTCCGCTGCCGTAGTTCTTTGCCAACTCGAGCAGATCGCGATCGAGCGCCTGTGTGCGGTCAGGATCGTCGGCGATGTTCCGGTACACCGCGATGGTCGGGCCGTAATTCTTCTTGAAGAAATCGCGGAAATCTTCCGGCCCGCTGAATGTGTCCACACGAAGTACGTCTTTCCTTGCGGCAACATCGCCGAGCAGATCACGAACATGGTTCTCGTCGCCCCACAAAGGCGCCGGCTGCGAACCAGGAGGCGGGGGCGGTGCATACGGCTTCATCGTTTTGAACATCTCGCCGATGAACCCCGTCGGAGTCCAACTCAGCACTCCGATCTTTCCGCCGGGTCGGCATACTCGCAAAAGTTCGTCCGCGGCGCGCTGATGATGCGGGGCAAACATCACACCGACGCACGAGAGCACTACGTCGAACTCGTTGTCGCCGAACGGAAGAGCCTCGGCATCGGCCTCCTGCCAATCGAGTTCGACACCCGCGAGCGCCGCGGCCTCCCGTCCTGCCACGAACAGTTCGGGAGCCAGGTCGGTGGCGATCACCTGCGCACCCAGCGCAGCCGCCGGAATGGCGGCGTTGCCGGACCCCGCCGCGACGTCGAGCACCCGATCTCCTTTCTGCACGCCGCATTCACGCACCAATACAGGTCCGAGTTCCGCGATGACCTGCGTCGCCACCGCCGGATAGTTACCGAGCCCCCACATTGCCCGGTGCTTGGCCTTCAGCTCCCGGTCCAACCCGAGAGTCCCCGTTGATTCACTCATTACCGTTCTCCTTCAATAATTTTCGTACTCGGAGCCTGACAGCGTTCATGCCGTTACTCCGACGCTACGACGACGGTTCGCTCCTCTCCAGTACGAAATCTGTACCGGAGCACCCCGGAGGCCTACGATCGAGAGATGGGGTCCTCGTACCACCAGTTCTGCCCCGTCGCCAAGGCGATGGAGCTACTCGACGAGCGGTGGACACTGCTTCTCCTCCGCGAACTGATCATGGGAAGCGAACATTTCAACGATCTCCGCCGCGGGCTCCCGCGAATGTCACCGACTCTGCTCTCGACCCGGCTTCACCAACTCGCGGTCGCCGGCATCGTGGAGCGAGAAGAAACCGACTGTGTCGTCAGCTATCGTCTGACCGACGCCGGCCGCGAACTGCGCCCTGTGGTCGAAGCTCTCGGCATCTGGGGTACCAGGTGGATCGGTGAACTGGGCGACGAAGATCTGGATCCGAAGCTGCTGCTGTGGGACATGCATCGCCGCGTGGATCATTCCGTGGTGCCTGAAGGCAAGACCGTGGTGCACTTCGCATTCTCCGGAGTACGTGGACATTCGCGGAACTGGTGGCTCGTCATCAATTCCGGTGAGGTGGACATGTGCGATATCGATCCGGGTTTCGACGTTGCAGTGTCGGTCTCTGCGGGCTTGCGACAGATGACCGAGATCTGGCGAGGTAACCTGACCTGGTCGGACGCCATACGGTCCGGTGACGTCACCATTTCTGGGCCTACTGCGTTGCGTCGTAGCTTGCCTTCGTGGTTCGAGCTGTCGACTTTCGCGTCGATCCCGCGCCCCGCGTAGCGCGCGCTCACCAGCCCCGTTCCGTCCTGTTACAGAGCTGTTGCAGACCGTGACACCGTCGACGAACGGTGACCACCTGCCGGTGACACTGACCGAGAAGTCTCTGTTGTATGCCCAGCCACCGCGGAATCATCCGCTTCGTCGCACTCGGTGCAGTCGTGCTCGGTGCGGTCGCGCTCAGCTCCTGCTCGTACACAGAAGAAGCACAACCGAAGAGCGGTAACTACCTTGCCACTCAGCCTGATTCAGGACCTTCAGGCGGCGAGATCGAGGACGGCATCAGCTTGCAGGACACTCATGTGCCCGCGCTTGCCCGTCTCGATTCCGCACTGCTCGCGGCGCTCCAGTCGGCAGCGGCCGACGCACAGGCATCCGGCGTGGACATGCACGTCACGTCGGGTTGGCGGTCCGCGGCATACCAACAGCGACTGTTCGACGAAGCCGTCGTCAAGTACGGCAGCGTGGACGAAGCGTCCAAGTGGGTGCACTCGCCGAGCCTGTCCAAGCATGTCAGTGGACAGGCCGTCGACATCGGACCGACCGACGCCGATGACTGGCTCATTCAGCACGGCAGCGATTACGGCCTCTGCCAGACCTACGCCAACGAGATGTGGCATTTCGAATTGGCAACCACTCCTGGCGGGGAATGCCCGCCACAACTGAGCAACCCCTCGGACGAGAGAGCGGAAGGCTGATCATGACACGAGTCAAGCCAGCGAGACTGATTGCCGCACTGGCAGTCTTGATCCTCGGAGTCGTCGAATTCGAATTGGCGGTCAACACGACCGGTGGTCAGATCGTCGACCAACAACTCATGGTGGGTGCGGCCACCTCCGAACGCCTCAGCGTGTTCTCCGCCGAGTTCATCGGCCTCGTCACCCCGATACTGATAGTGGGAGGAGTGCTCGTGGCGCTCATGATCACATTGCGCAACAACCCGATTGCGCTAGCTTTACGCGTCGTCGTCGTGACCCTCGGCCCCATCACGACGGCCTGGGTTCTCAAACAATCGCTGGATCGACCGGACCTGAACGGTCTGGTGATGCACAATTCCTTCCCCAGCGGCACTTTGACGGCCATAGCTGCTCTGGTCTGCGCGATCGTGATCGTCACGCCCTCGAGGTGGCGGGCGGTCGTTGCGGTCAACGGTGCGCTGATCACCATCGGAACCGCGATCTCGGTAGTCGTGCTGCAATGGCACCGCCCGAGCGACGTGATCGGTGCACTACTGCTCGTCGGCTGCTACACCCTCGCTGTGTCGGCATTTCCGTTGAACACCAGCGTCGCCCGGCATGCGGTGCTGGCAGACTCAGGCAACGAGCGACTCTCGCGAGTGTGACCCCTGTACCCTTGGCTGACCGAGATTTCTCCGACCGCAGAAGGCCCCTGATCATGGCGAGTCCAAGGTGAGCTCATGGTGAGCATTCTTTTCATAGAAGACGATCCAGCAGTGGCCGAGGCAATCACGTTGGGACTGAACCGACTCGGGCACGACGTCAGCCATCGCCCCGACGGTAACGGTGATTTCGACGACACCCTGGGTGCCACGGACCTCGTCCTACTCGACCTCGGGCTGCCGGGTGCCGACGGTTACGAGATCTGCCGACGTATCCGCACCCGAAGTTCGATCCCGATCATCATTCTGACCGCTCGGTCCGACGACATCGACACCGTCGCCGGCCTGGAAGCCGGTGCCGACGACTACGTCGTCAAACCGGCCAGTCCGCGCGTCCTCGACGCTCGTATCAAAGCCGTCGTGCGGCGCTCGGCACCGGCAACGACGCGCCCGGATGCGACGCCGGGTGCAGAGACGTTCGGCGACCTGGAATTGGATCGGTCGTCGCTGCAGGTCCGCAAGGCCGGGATGCTGCTGACCCTCACCCCGACCGAACTCCGACTGATCCTGGCGCTGACCGAGAACCCCGGACAGGTCCTGAGCCGCCGACAGTTGTTGTCCGCAGCCTGGGACCAGGAGTATCTGGGTGATTCCAGAATCGTCGATGCAGCAGTGCAGCGGCTGCGCGGAAAGATCGAGGACGACCCGGCCGCGCCGACCGTCATCGAAACGGTGCGCGGGTTCGGGTATCGCTTCAACACCAGCCCAGCCCGATGAGACCGACCTGGCTTCAGGTCGACGGTCTGCGAACCAGGCTCGTGCTCGTGTTCATCGCAATCGTCGTGATCATCGCCGGGGCAACCGCGGGTGTCGTCTCGTTCATGGCGCGGTCGTGGATCTATTCCAACGCTCAGGATGTCGCGACCGCACAATTTCGCGACGAACTGCAATACGTCAACGGAACACCGGTAGAGGAGTTGACGCCTGCCAACCTCCAACAGATCTTCCAGTCCGACATGACGCTGATCGTCGACGGCGAAGTCATCCGTCAAGGATCCGTGGATGCGGCGACCATTCCGCCCAGCTTCGACGAAGGTTTGGACAGTCCGAAGCTGATCCGTTTCGAGAGGCTCGACTCCCAGCGCATCATGTTGGGAATGTCCGTCAATGTCGTGGACATGAGCGCGGACGACAGCTACGACAACGAGACATTGGTCAAAGCCGTCACCATCCGGCCGCTGGTAGGAGTGCAGGACAAGTTCGACGACCTGCTTCGAGCTGTCGGCCTCACCCTCGCCGCCGGTGTGTTGGTGAGCGGACTACTCGGGCTGTGGATCGCGTCGACGCTTGTCCGTCCGCTCAAACGCCTGGACAAGGCGGCCGCCCGCGCTGCCGACGGCGACCTCAGCGTCCGACTCCCCGAAGACGGAGTAGCCGAACTCGCCCAGGTCACAACAACGTTCAACAACATGGTCGCTCGCAACGAAGCGGTCATCCGAGGTCTGGAAGAATCGGAAGAGCAGTCGAGAAGGTTTGTCGCAGACGTCTCCCACGAGCTCCGGACGCCGCTCGCAGCACTGGTGCCGGTCAGTGAGATCCTCCGTGAAGAGATCCCCAATCTTCCGCCCGACGCCGCCGCTGCCGCGCGCATCGTGAGCAGTGAGATCGGCAAGCTCACTCGACTTGTCGAAGACCTCATCGAAATGTCTCGCCACGACTCTCAGCAAGCGCACCTCGTCCTCGACGACGTCGACCTCGTCGAATTGACCGAGCGCACACTCGAGAGCCGCGGATGGACAGACACCGTCGAACTGCGCGCACCCGAAAGTGTCAGCGCCAGAGTCGATTCGCGTCGGATCGACATTGTCGTCGCCAACCTCGTCGGCAATGCACTGCGCCACGGAGCGCCCCCGGTTCGCGTCGAGTTGAGCGTCGAATCCGGTTTCTCCGTCATCACCGTCGTCGACCACGGCCCCGGCATCTCACCCGAAGACCGGCAGGCGATCTTTCGGCGGTTCTACAAGGTCGACACCGCGCGCGGACGCAGCGAGGGCAGCGGACTCGGACTCTCGCTCGCCGTCGAGAACGTGCACCTGCACGGCGGCACCATCGGCGTCGACCAGGTGTATGGTCGCACGGTCTTCACGGTTCGCCTGCCCCGTCGCTGACCCCTTCCCGAGCGAACGTACCTTTCGGCGCACCCAAGGCGATCGTCGTACCGTTCGCTCGAAAAGGGGTGGGCACTTCGCACCCTGAACCGTCCGCGTTTGACCAAATAGTGGGATTCTGGTTTCAACATGTGAAACCACGCGAGTAGCGTCGGCATCGTCGAACAGCGTAGAGATCGGAGGGCACCATGACGCAGGCGTCGCGGCTGGAAAAGACGGCCGTCTCCCCGAAGGCGTGGACGATGCTCGGAATCGGCGTCGCAGCCCAGGCCGCAGGCACCGTCTTCGTCAGCACCCCCGCCTTTTTGATCCCGCTGCTGCATTCCGAGCACGGCCTCTCGTTGACGCAGGCCGGAACTCTGGCCGCTGCACCCACTTTCGGCATGGTTCTCACGCTGGTGGCGTGGGGAGCGATGGCTGACAGATTCGGCGAGAAATGGGTCATCTCCATCGGGCTCGGCCTGACGGCGATCGCCGCGCTGGCCGCGACCACCACCGACAACTACACCCTCCTCGGGATCGCATTTCTGCTGGGCGGAATGGCTGCGGCGAGCACCAACGCTGCCAGTGGACGTGTTGTGGTCGGCTGGTTTCCCAAGGATCGGCGCGGCCTCGCGATGGGAATCCGGCAGATGTCACAGCCCCTGGGCGTGACCATCGCGTCGCTGACCATCCCGACTCTCGCTGCTAACGTAGGAATCGGTTCGGCCGTCGGACTGTCGGTAGCTCTCAACGGCGTTCTCGCCCTGATCTGCGCCGTCGCATTGATCAATCCCCCGCGGCCGGCGGCGCGGCCCACAGACATCCCGGTCGAAACGGTAAATCCTTATCGCTCGAACTGGTTCCTGTGGCGCATTCACGTCGTCTCGGCACTGCTGGTGTTTCCGCAGTTCACCCTCTCGACATTCGGTCTGGTCTGGCTGATCAGCGAGCAAGGATGGGACGCTGCGCCCGCTGGGCTCCTGATCGGGATCTCCCAGTTCGTGGGTGCACTCGGACGCATCGTTGTCGGCATCTGGAGTGATCGCGCCGGAAGCAGAGTAGGCCCGCTGCGGTTGGTTGCCGTCTCCGCGTCTGCGGTCATGTTGGCAATGGCGGCAGCCGGCGCAGCGCCTTGGGGCGTTCCCGCCTTGATCCTGCTGCTGGCAACCACTATCAGCGTCGCCGACAACGGTTTGGCATTCACTTCCGTCGCCGAAGCTGCCGGGCCGAAATGGCAAGGAAAAGCATTGGGCGCACAGAACACCGGGCAGTTCATTGCCGCGTCAGCAGTGGGCCCGGTGGTCGGTGCGCTGATCGGCGCGGTCGGCTACCCGCTCGCCTTCGCGATAGTCGCGGCATTTCCCGCCGCAGCAATTCCCTTGGTGCCCAGCCGCGATCGCGACATCAGCGTCTAGTCCCTCATCGGATTCGGTTGCACTGCAGGTCCCGTCAGATCACAATGCGGCTTGCAGGCAACCGAATCCGCTTCCTGAACAGGCTCTACTGTCGGAGTTCGGATCAGCGTCGCGGCGATCGCTGCACCGATCAACAGCAGTGCCACACAGATGTACATCGCGTACCGGAACCCGTCGGAGAAACTCGTCGGATCGACCAGACTTTCGGCGTCGATACCCACAAGGGCAGGCAAGGCCGCGACGGCAAGCAGTTGGCTCGTGCGAGCAACGGCATTGTTCACACCGGATGCGATTCCGGACTGCTCCACCGGTACCGAACCAAGCACCGCGGCGGTCAACGGCGCGACCATCACCGCCAGGCCGAGCCCGAACACCAGAACTCCCGGCAGCACGACGGTCAGGTACGACGCATCCGGGCCGATCCGCGTCATCAACACCAACCCCACCGCGGCAACGGCGGGCCCGACCGTCATCGGCAACCGCGGTCCGTGCGTCTGCGCGTAACTGCCCGCGCGCGAAGACAACAGCAGCAATGCCACGGTGATCGGTACCGTTGCGACGCCGGCAGCCACCGGCGAGTACCCGGCAACCAATTGCAGTTGCAGCACGAGCAGGAAGAACACACCGCCCAGCGCCGCATAGACCGCAAGGGTCACCAGATTAGCCGCGACGAACATCCGCGAGCGGAACAGGGACGGTGGCACAAGGGCACTCGGTGAGCGTCGTTCCACCACAACGAACAGGCAGAGCGCGATCACTCCGATCAGCCCGACTATCGGGTTGACCTCGATCAGCCCGTACGTCAGTGCGCCGAGACCGACTACTGCGCAGGCAGATCCGACCACGTCCAGGTGCTTGGGCGGATGCGGGTCGCGGCTCTCCGGTACATGGCGCACCGCTGCCCACACCACGACGATCGCCAGCGGGATATTGAGCAGGAATACCGATCGCCATCCCGCCACTTCCACCAGCCAACCACCGAAAAGCGGTCCGATGGCGCCGGCAACACCACCTAAACCCGACCACAATCCGATTGCCGCGCCGCGGTCCTCCTCACGAAGTGACGCGGAGATGATGGCAAGGCTGCCAGGTGTCAAGAGCGCAGCTCCCACTCCCTGCAGGATTCGTGCAATCACCAGAAACGTGATGTCCGGTGCAATTCCGCAGAGCAACGACGCGACCGCGAACCAGACCGTCCCCCACACGAATACCCGTCGCCGACCCCAACGATCACCGAGGGCTCCCCCGAGCAGAATCAGCGACGCCAAGGCCAAGGTGTAACCGCTGAGCGTCCACTGCAGTCCGGCGACACCGGAACCCAGTTCTTCACCGATGTGAGGAAGAGCAATGTTGACGACGGTGCCGTCGAGGAGAGCCATGCTCGAGCCGAGAACGGTGGCGGCGACAACCCAACGCCCACGCTTCGACGCGAGCGCCAGTGGTTCCGTCATCGGTCCATGGTGCGCCTTCGCACGCAATCGCGAAAGAGCGCGCGGGAATTCAGTCGATCTGGCGGCGATGTGCCCAACGCGTCAACGCATTGCGATTGGACTGCTGAGTCTTTCGCAGGACGTTCGATGCGTGAGTCTCGACCGTCTTCACGGAAATCACCAGGTCCTCGGCGATTTCACGGTAGGTGTACCCACGTGCCAGCAATCTGAGCACTTCGAGTTCTCGCGGAGTCAGCGAGTCGAGTTCCGGATCGAGTTGCGGCTCGGGTGCGTTGGAACGCCCGGTGAAGGAGTCCAGTACGAAGCCTGCCAGGCGAGGCCCGAACACTGCGTCACCACCGGCAACGCGTCGTACACCCTCGGCCAGTTCGGATCCCGAGATCGTCTTGGTCACGTACCCGCGCGCACCGCCGCGGATCACCGCGATCACGTCCTCGGCCGCATCGGAAACGCTGAGCGCCAAGCACACCGGGCCGGAATCGATTCCGCGCAGAACTGCCACTCCACCACCGTCAGGCATGTGGACATCGAGCAGAACGACATGCGGTTTCGTCGAGTTGATACCCGCGATCGCCTCAGCGACGCCACCGGCTTCACCGACTACGTCCATGTCTGCCTCGCGCGAGAGTTCCGCCCTCACCCCGGAGCGGAACACTGCATGATCGTCGACAAGAAATACGCGGTACGGGGGCGGCGCAAGCGAAGTCACTGGGGCTGTTCCTCGGGGTTGTCGACACGGTCAGCAGTCTGGTCCCACTTTAGAGCAGAGTCACCGAGCGGCATGTGCACGCGGATCTCGGTGCCCTTTCCGATGTCGGATCGAACCACGACGCGGCCACCCCGTCGCTCGATGCGACCACGAATCGACTTGGCCAAACCCTGACGGTCCTCCGGCACCGCATTGACGTCGAATCCGACTCCGCGATCACGAACGAACACACTGACCTGGTCGCCCTCGACCTCGGCGAAAAGATTGATTTCCTTCTCCCCCGAGTGCTTTGCCGAGTTGACCAGAGCTTCACGCGTCGCACCGAGGAGCGCGGTGAACGCTTCCTTGGGCAGACCGTTCTCGACGCCTTCGCCTTCGAGTTGTACGTCGCCGACCGTGACGGGGCGGACCGTGACGCCATGCTGGTCCTCCACTTCACCGGCGATGATCTTCAGACCTTCGGTCAGGCTCGTGTGGTCGATATCCCCGCCGCTGAACAACCACTTGCGCAGCTCGCGTTCCTGACCACGGGCCAGGCGCGCCACCTCTTGCGGATTGTCGGACTGCTTCTGAATCAGCGCCAACGTCTGAAGTACGGAGTCGTGCAGATGCGAGGCGATCTCTTCACGTTCGTCGTTGCGAATTCGGGCCGCACGCTCGGCGCCGAGAGCCCTCCACATCCGCAGCCACAGCGGCACCGTCAACAATCCGACACCGATCAGCGTCACCACCACGGCCAGCAGGGACGAGCGCAGTGCTTCGAGGTCGACCTGAGCGAGGACGACGACGCCGAGACCCAAGATGATCAAGGTCGCTCCCCCGACCACCCGCGCCCACGTGAGAACGGTAGGCCGCTGCGGCAAGCCGATGACGGTCCGGGGACCGTCGGAGTCGAACTCGCGCCACACCAAAGCGGCACCGATCGCGACGACGAAGAACGGTGCGAGCACCGAACCCGCTGTGCCGCTGAACAGCCAGGACAACGCGGCTGCGCCGCCCAATCCGAGTGCGATCAATCCGTACGCCCGCTGCCGCTCGGCCGCGGACGGCTTCTGGGTGTCCGTGCCGGCTGAGGTGAAGATCCAGAGGGCGCCGTAAATCACGATGCCGGATCCGGCCATCGCCGCCAGAATCGCGAAGGCGACTCGAACCTTCAGGACGTCGATCCCGAGATGATCGGCGATACCGCCTGCAACACCGGCGACGATGCGACCGCCGGAGCGCCGCTCCAGCTTTCGCAATGGAACACCGCCTGGAATGGGCACACCCTTCTTCATGGGTACGGCATGCAACGGTACCCCGTTGACGGGCGGGCCTCCCGTGAACCCGGGAGCGGGACCGCTCACGAACGGCGGATCTGACAGATATTGCACATAGTCGATACTGGCACGAACCACTCGCAGTCACATCAGGGTCCAACCCTGAATCAGGGCGGCGCCCCTGGCCCCGATCGTCACAAAGATCAGGGTTGGCCCTGATGCGCGGAGGCCGCCCCGGAAGCCAGGATTGATTCATGAACAATCCGACTTTCCAAGAACAGATCCAGGATCTGTGGCGGACCCGCCCCGTGCGTCTGCCGGCACAAGGTCACGTGGCCGGGGTATGCGCCGGAATCGGATACCGGTACGGCATCGACCCCATTCTGGTACGTGTCGCGTTTGTGGCCTCCACTATTTTCGGCGGTTCAGGCATCCTTCTCTACCTCGCCGGGTGGTTGGTGCTCGCCCGCGCCGGTGACGGATCGTCCCCCGCACAGTCGCTGATGGGCCGCGGACACAGCTCCGATTCCAGTACCAAGACCATCGTCTTGTTGGTGGCTCTCGCCATCGCGGCTACGACCGTCGGGCCTGTCGGCGTCGGCCTGGGTGGTTCCGGTCTGATCGGGCTGATTCTGATGGTCGGAGGCCTGTGGCTGCTCTACCAACGAGCGCCGGTCCCGCCTGCGCTGCCGCAGAGCACGTCACCGTACGTCGGCGCGGGTACCGCGTATCCAGGCACGGGATTCACGCCCGGGCCGTTCACTCCCGGATACTTCGCACCCAATCAGCCGCCCGTGTACACGCCGTACACAAAACTCCCCGACACCTACGTGCCCGAGGAACGGCCGGCCGAACAGTCACCGCAATCTCAGGCCGATCATCCGACGATCAACCTGTCGAAGGACCCGAGCGCTTCAGCCGCCGCCAATCCGACCGAGGTGATCGGCGAGGCCGCCATCACACCGCCCTCCTGGGATCCGCTCGGTGTCGCTCCGTTCGCCTGGGATCTCCCGGACCCGGCAGTCAAAGCCACGCCGCTGCTGCCTTTGCCACCACGTAAGCGTCGCTCGCGATGGACGCTGACGGTGCTCGGACTCGCGATCATCGTCGCCGCCGTCACCGGGGCAGCGGGCGCGGCAACCGGCAACGAGTGGTTCACTCCCGGCCGAGTCGGTGCTGTCGGACTCGCCGTCATCGCGCTCGGCCTGATCCTCGGGGCATTCTTCCGCAAGGGGTACGGCCTGCTGGTCGTCACCGGACCGCTCGTGGGTTTCGTGCTTCTCTCCTCGTTGGTCTACCCGATCGATTTCGACGCCTCGGGTGAGCAAAGATGGACTCCGGCAACCGCTTCCGAATTGGATCCGTCGTACTCGGGAGCCTTCGGAAGCTTCACTCTCGACCTCAACGGGGTCAAGTTCACCGAGGACAAGACCATCGACGTCGCGGCGTCGTTCGGCGAGTTCGTCGTCATGGTGCCACCAACCGTCAACGTCAAGAACAGCTGCACCGTCGTCATGGGTGACGGATCCGGTTGCCTCGACGGCGGAGTACACCGGGGCCGCGAGGCGACACCGGATTCGCCCACACTGACCATCAACGCCAAAGCCACGTTCGGCAGTCTGAAGGTGACGCAATCATGAGCGAATACGACGAGACCACAGAGCACGACGAGACCCGAGAATCCAAGCGCCCCTCGGCACTTCTGCTGATCGCCGGACTGGCCGCACTTCTGGTCAGTGTGTGGGCGTTGGTCGGGCCGTTCTCCCTGGCGCCGGCAGCGAACATTCAATTCCGTTGGCTGTTCGTCGGTGCCGCCGTCGTGGCAGGACTACTGCTGGTGATTCTGCCGAATCGGCGCAACCGCAAGTAACTGCTGTGCGCCTTTATTAACCGCGGGGGGTTAATAAAGGCGCACAGTTGTTTTTACTCCCACTCGATAGTTCCCGGCGGCTTGCTCGTCACGTCGAGGACTACGCGGTTCACGTCCGCAACCTCGTTGGTGATTCGAGTCGAGATGCGCTCGAGGGTCTCGTACGGCAGACGCGTCCAGTCCGCGGTCATCGCGTCTTCACTCGAGACCGGACGCAGCACGATCGGATGACCGTACGTCCGGCCGTCACCCTGCACGCCCACGCTTCGGACGTCGGCAAGGAGAACGACCGGGCACTGCCAGATGGTTCCGTCCAAGCCTGCAGACGTAAGCTCTTCGCGCGCAATGGAATCTGCCTGACGCAGGATCTCGAGGCGATCGCGGGTGACCTCACCGATGATGCGGATACCGAGTCCGGGACCGGGGAACGGCTGGCGTCCGACGATCTCTTCGGGCAGGCCGAGTTCGCGGCCCACTGCACGGACCTCGTCCTTGAACAGCAGACGCAACGGTTCGACCAACTTGAACTGCAGGTCTTCCGGCAGCCCGCCGACATTGTGGTGGCTCTTGATGTTTGCAGTTCCCGTGCCGCCGCCCGACTCCACGACGTCCGGGTAGAGCGTGCCCTGGACGAGGAAGTCGACGGTCGCACCATGAGATGCGTTCTCGCCCAGAACATCACTGACTGCGCCTTCGAAGCTGCGGATGAACTCGCGCCCGATGATCTTGCGCTTGGTCTCGGGATCGGTGACGCCTGCCAGCTCACCGATGAAGGTGTCCGCGGCATCCACGGTGATCAGACGAGCGCCGGTTGCCGCGACAAAATCCTGCTCGACCTGCGTGCGCTCACCGGCTCGCATCAAACCGTGATCGACGAAGACGCATGTCAACCGGTCGCCGATTGCGCGCTGAACCAAAGCCGCAGCGACAGCGGAGTCGACGCCACCGGACAGACCGCAGATGGCGTGTCCGTCTCCGACCTGCTCGCGAACCTGCTCGATCAGCGCATCGGCGATGTTCGACGCCGTCCACGCTGCCGGAATACCGGCAATCTCGTGCAGGAAGCGGCTCAGGACCTGCTGACCGTGCGGGGAATGCAGAACCTCAGGGTGGTACTGCACACCGGCGAGCTTGCGGGCGCGGTCCTCGAACGCCGCGACGGGAGCACCGTCGCTGGTCGCGGTCACCTCGAAGCCGGAAGGCGCTTCGGTGACGGCGTCACCGTGGCTCATCCATACCGGCTGCGTCGAGGGAAGACCGTCGTGGAGCAATCCGCCGGATACCGCGATGTCGGTACGGCCGTATTCGCGGGTACCGGTCTCGGCGACGGTGCCGCCCAGGGCGCCTGCCATTGCCTGGAATCCGTAGCAGATTCCGAAAACCGGAATGTCGTGATCGAACAGTGCGGGATCAAGCTTGGGAGCACCGTCTGCGTAGACACTCGAGGGCCCACCCGAGAGCACAACAGCCAAGGGGTTCTTGGCCACGATCTCCTCGACGGTCGTGGTGTGCGGAATCACCTCCGAGTAGACCTTGGCTTCGCGAACTCGCCGTGCGATCAACTGCGCGTACTGCGCCCCGAAGTCGACGACAAGAACTGGTCTCTGCTGCTCGATATCTGCCACAGGTGCAGTCTAATCGCCGCAGCCAGCGCTTCTGCGCATGCATGGACTCAGCCCGCTACTCGGCCGAGCGAGCGCGAGGTACGTCACTACAAAGGCCGCCCCTCAGAACTGCGCGGCGACCTCGCGCGGATCTAGACCACCGTCCAGGTCAACGGCGCCCCAATCACCCGCACCTTAGCTTCGGCAATCAATTCGGCAGCATCATCGCAGGCCAGAGCCCGAAATGGACGAAGGGTGAATTTTCTGGACGTTTGACCGATTCGCCTGAACCAAACGTCCAGTAAAGGTAATCTCGCCCGTCAAGTGATCAGGATCACGATCGCAAACGGCCGGCGCCGCCGAACGGCGCTCACCTCGAGGAGGACCTGTGCGTCGATTCATACGACGACTCGCCATACCTGTCGCAGCTGTGACGGCTGCCGCCGGACTTCTAGTCCTCGGCACTCCGGCCACTGCTGACGAAGCCCCGCCGACCACTTTCACCGGCACGACCGACAACCTGATCTTCACGAAGAGTGTCATCGGGAACGCGGCAGTTCACCCAGGCGACACCGTCACGTACAAGACCGAGATCAAGCACAACGAAAGCGGCATCGAACGGTCGATCGCAAAGATCCGTGACATCCCGCCCGCAGGATTCGTCCTCGTGCCGGGCAGCGCCAAGGCCACCTACCTGGGTGTGACCAACCGGGCCACGATCAGCAACGAATCAGACGGCGGAGTCTCCGCGAAGTGCTCGAGCGGCTGCACCTTCCTGGTCGGTGGATTCGTCGTCAAGAAGAACCAACCCGTCACGCTGGAAGCGACCTACACGGTCCCCGTCGGCACAGCATTCGGGACGTACGACAGCGGCATGCTCTTCGACGTCAACGCCTTCAGCACACAGCAGGGCCTCAACCCCATCAACGTCAACGTCCAGGTAGTCGACCCGTCTGTCGCCACCGGAACCACACTGGTTGCACCGGCAACGGCGAAGGTCGGCACGCCGGTCGACCTGACCGCGACAGTTGCGCCGTCCGACGCGAGCGGCACCGTCCAGTTCAAGGACGGCGGCAACGACATCGGCTCACCGGTCCCGGTCTCGGGCGGTAGCGCCACCCTCTCCCACACCTTCGACAGCGTCGGCGCCCACGACATCACCGCCGCGTACAACGCCGGTCCGGGATTCCACAGCTCGACCTCCGGAGTCCAGACCGTCGACGTCTCCGCGGACACCACCACGATCTCGGCCCCGAACGCCGCGCTGGTAGGTGACAGCATCACCGTGAGCGCTGTCGTCACACCGGCAAACGCCGTGGGCACGGTGCAGTTCAAAGACGGCGAGACCAACCTCGGCGCACCGGTGGCTGTAGTCAACGGAACGGCTTCCCTGACCCGCAGCTACGACGCTTCGGGTACCCACAGCTTCACCGCAGTGTTCACCGGCGAGGCCGGTTACGGCGATTCCGTCTCCACCGCAACCCAACTCGACGTCAGCGATCCCGACTGGGGAACCACGACCACCGTTGTCGAACCACTCACCGCTGTTGTCGGTGAACCGACCAACCTCTCGGCCACCGTCTCCCCCATCCCGAGCAGCGGAACCGTGACGTTCAAGGTCGACGGCGCCGAGGTCGGTACCGCACCGGTCGGCACGGGTGACGGCGTCGCGATCCTCCCGCACACCTTCGCATCAGCGGGCGCTGCAGCCGTGACGGCAGAGTTCTCCGGCGGAACCGGATTCATCGGCTCCACGTCCACGTCGTTCACTGTGAACGTCACCGATCCCGAACCCGCCCGCGCCGACACCACGACGTCTCTGACCGTCAGCGGCTCGGCTCAGGTCGGAAAGGCATTGCAGCTCAAGGCCACCGTCGCACCCGGAACAGCAAACGGAATGATCCAGTTCAAGTCCGGCACGACGCCCATCGGCGTACCCGTTGCCGTCGTCAACGGCGTCGCGACACTCACGCACACCTTCGACGACGAGGGAACGTTCGGCCTCACTGCCAACTTCGTCGGCGACGCCGGTTGGAAGAACTCCGTCTCCGGCCCGACGGTCGTGCAGGTCGGCACCGCACCGACCGACGGCGGCGGCACCGGAAGCGTGGACACCGGTTCGCTCAGCGGCCTCATCCCGCTCTTCGGAAGCTAGTCCCCCACATCAGCTTTGGACACCACTCCCGTACCCAGCTCAGGAGAATCCATGTTCGTGTACTCCAGACGTCGCATCGCGGCGCCGATCGCCGCCACGGCACTCGCCAGTGGCGTCATCCTCGCGGGAATCCCCGCATCAGCGGCCCCCGTGACAACAACCTTCGGCACGAGTTGCCTGGCAACCCCGTCCGCTGTCGCCGGTCCGACCACGCAGTCACAGTCCGGCTCGGTCATCGTCGACGCACCGGAATCCATCGGCGCCGGTGAAACCTTCGAGGTCACCATCCAACCCGGCCCCATCGCCTTTCCCGGCTCCGCTTCCGGGGCGACCGTCCAGAACGTCTCCCGCATCAAGGTCGACGTCGACGTTCCTGCGAACGCCACCCTGGTGGAAGCCACCATCGTCCCCGGCACTTCGGCGGGGCTCAGCGGTGTAGCGCCGAACATCCTGCGCGTCAACGAGAACGGCAACGTCGATCCCAACGGAACGATTCTGCGCCTCTCCGGAAACAACCAGGTCATCGGAAACAGCCCCAGCTCGAGCATCAACTCCGAGGGCGGCATCGTCGTCAAGGCGACCGGCAAGAACGTCGACGGTTCCAACAATGCCGACGGCTACACGCAGTTCCAGCTCCCCCAGGTCAAGGCAGTTCTCAAGGCCGGCGATTCAGGGGACGTCGCGATGAAGGTACGCACCGGCGGCAGCGCGGGAGCGTGGAACAACGATCGCAACTTCCTCACGTTCCTCCCCAAGGCCACCCTGGTCATCACCGCCTGGGCACCCACGCGATGCACCCCGCGTGACGCCGAGAACGGTCCGCTCAACAGCGGCGCAGGCCCCCTCGCCACGACGCGGATCATCGAGGCGGACAAGGCAACCACCACCACAGTCGTCGGACCGGCCAACGCCAAGAACGGAACTCCCGTCACCCTGTCAGCCAACGTGAGCGGCGGCGCAAACGGTGGAACCGTCCAGTTCTTCGACGGCGACAACCCACTCGAGGACGCCGTGCCGGTAACCGGAGGGTCGGCCAGCATCTCCCCGACCTTCACCGAGGACGGACCGCACTCCATCACCGCGAGCTACAGCGGAGCCCCCGGGTTCCTGGCGTCGACGTCGGCGTCGGCCAAGATCGTGACCGTCACGACCGATGCACCGCCGGACGCCGTGACCACTACCGCCACGGTGTCGCCGTCGACCGCGAAGGTCGGACAGGACGTCAACCTGACTGCCAAGGTCGATCCGCAGGGTACCGGCGGCACCGTCGATTTCATCGTCGACGGCACCGAAACGGTCAGTGCTCCGGTCGGAACCGACGGAGTTGCCGTCGCTCCGTACACCTTCACCTCGACCGGAACGCACAAGGTTGTCGCGAAGTTCACGGGCTCACCAGGATTCGCACCGTCCGCTGCCCCGGCATTCCCGGTCAGTGTGACGACGCCGGCTCCGGCTGACGTCGAGACGACCACGGTTCTCGACGCTGTCGGAACTGTTCAGAAGAACACCCCGGTGACGCTCAAGGCAACGGTCGATCCGTCCGGCGCCACGGGCAAGGTCCAGTTCAAGGTCGGTGACACCCTCATCGGTGGACCGGTCGACGTGGTCAACGGTGTCGCAACGGTACCGGCGACGTTCTACAACTCCGGGACCTACAGTGTCACCGCCGAATTCGTGGGCGCTTCGGGCTACACGGCCTCCGCATCCGCGCCGCAGACTCTGACCGTCCCCGGCGATACGGACGGCGGGCCCGGAGGCGGGACGGGCAGCCTCGACCTCGGCACTCTGTTCGGGTCACTAGGAGGCTGACACTCTGAAACAGAGATGGGGCGTGTCGTCGAATCCTCGACGACACGCCCCATCTTCGTTCGCGGCGAACTATCCGGCTGCCGGCTCCGCCGGAACAGCGGTAGCTGTCTTGCCGCCGGTGATCTTCACGATCGGCAGGACCAGCGCGGCCGGAGCCGACGCCGGCACCACAGGCGACTTGGGTGCAATCGGAGCCAAACGCTCGTAGCCGCTGCCCTGGGCGGGACGCAGGTCGGTCTCCCCCTTGTTCGGCCACAGCGAGGCCGAGCGCTCGGCCTGAGCGGCAATGGTCAGCGACGGATTAACTCCGAGATTGGCCGAGACCGCTGCGCCGTCGACGACGCTGAGCGTCGGGTAGCCGTACACGCGGTGGTACGGATCGATGACGCCGTGATCGGAATCCGACGCGATAGCGCAACCGCCGAGGAAGTGCGCCGTCAGTGGAACGTTGAAGATCTCGCCCCACGTGCCGCCCGCGACGCCGTCGATCTTCTCGGCAACTCGACGCGTCGCCTCGTTGCCTTCCGGGATCCACGTCGGGTTCGGCTGACCGTGGCCCTGCTTGCTGGTGACCTTGCGTCGACCGAACAGGCCCTTCTTCGTGTACGTGGTGATGGAGTTGTCGAGGTTCTGCATGACCAACGCGATGATCGTGCGCTCACTCCAGTCCTTGACCGTCAACATGCGCAACATCTGGTACGGATTCTTCGCAACCACACCGAGGAACTTGATCCATCGGGGCGTCTTGCCGCCGCCGTCCGTCATCAAGGTCTGCAACAGGCCCATCGCGTTCGATCCCTTGCCGTAGCGGACCGGCTCGATGTGGGTGTCGCTGCTCGGGTGGAACGACGAGGTGATCGCCACTCCGCGGGTCAGGTCGAGTGCGGGATCGACCTTGTACTTGCCTGCGCCGACAATGGATTCGGAGTTCGTTCGAGTCAGCTCGCCGAGCTTGTCGGAGAGCTTGGGCAGCGCTCCGGTGTCCTTCATGTCGAAGAGCAGATGCTGAGTGCCCCACGTTCCGGCCGCGAGAATGACGTTCGCAGCCGTGTAGGTGCGGCGGTTCTTTCGTCCGAATGCACCGGTTCGCTCGGTGAACACGTCCCACGAACCGTCGCGAGCCTCACGAAGCCCGGACACGGTGGTCATCGGAATGATCTCGGCGCCGGCTGTCTCGGCAAGGCCCAGATAGTTCTTGAGGAGCGTGTTCTTCGCTCCGTGACGGCAGCCCGTCATGCACTCGCCACACTCGATGCAACCGGTGCGCTCGGGTCCGACGCCGCCGAAGTACGGGTCTTTCGCCTTCTTGCCAGGTTCACCGAAGTAGACGCCGACGGGCGTCTGGATGAACGTGTCGCCGACACCCATGTCATCTGCGACGGACTTCATGATCTCGTCGGCGGGCGTCATGTGCGGATTCTGCACGACGCCGAGCATCTTCTGAGCCTGCTCGTAGTACGGGGTGAGCTCGCTTCGCCAGTCGGTGATGTGCGCCCACTGCTTGTCCTGGAAGAACGGCTCCGGCGGCTGGTACAGCGTGTTGGCGTAGTTCAACGACCCGCCGCCGACGCCTGCGCCCGCGAGAATGAGGCAGTCGCGCAACAGGTGCACGCGCTGAATGCCGAAGCACCCCAGCTTCGGAGCCCAGAGGAACTTCTTGAGATCCCAACTGGTCTTCGCGAAATCTTCGTCGGCATACCGTCGGCCGGCTTCGATGACGCCGACCTTGTAGCCCTTCTCCACGAGACGAAGCGCGCTCACGCTTCCGCCGAACCCGGATCCGACGATCAGTACGTCGTAGTCCGTTGCCCGTTGCTTGCCCATCAGGACACCTCCACCGTGAACCGTAGTTACCCGCCAGTATGCACCTATCCCTTGTGACTACCACCACAAGGGGCCCCATAAGCGTAACCGCAAGTATCAGGAACGGAAGAAAGTCCTGCACAACGAACTGTGGCCCCGGTTCACGAAGAACCGGGGCCACAGAAAGGTACAAACTACGCGCGGACTGTCAGCCCGACCTTCTGGAACTCCTTGAGATCGGAGTATCCGGCCTTCGCCATCGACCGACGGAGACCACCGACGAAGTTCAGCGAACCGTACGGATCGTCCGAAGGGCCGCTCAGAACCTGGTCCAGACTCGGACGCTCACCATAGGAAACCGGAAGAAGTGCTCCACGCGGAACCGAAGGATGAGCCGCAGCGGACGGCCAGTACCAGCCACCACCCGGCGCCTCGGCGGACACGGCCAGCGGCGTGCCCAGAACGGCAGCGTCGGCACCGCAGGCGATGGCCTTCGCCAAATCACCCGAAGTTGCGATGTCACCGTCGGCGATGACGTGGACGTAGCGTCCACCCGTCTCGTCGAGGTAGTCGCGCCTGGCTGCTGCAGCATCGGCAATGGCCGTGGCCATCGGAACGCCGATGCCCAGGACCTCACCGGTGGTGGTTGCGCCCTCGGTAGACCCGTACCCGACGATGACACCGGCAGCGCCGGTACGCATCAGGTGCAGCGCGGTGCGGTGGTCACTGACCCCACCCGCGACAACCGGAACGTCGAGTTCCGAGATGAACGTCTTGAGGTTGAGCGGTTCCTGCTCGGTGTGCACGACGTGCTCGGCCGAGATGATCGTGCCGTGGACGACCAGGAGGTCGATGCCCGCCTTGATCAGCTCCGGCGTCAGTGCGCGCGCATTCTGCGGACTGACGCGAACGGCAGTGGTGACCCCCGAATCACGGACCTGCGCCACCGCAGCTGCCAGAAGACCGGCCTGCAGCGGAGCCGCATGCAGCTCCTGCAGGTAGCGGATGGCCGCGTCGACGCCACCGTCCTTCTCGGCGATCTCGACGAGACGCCGGAGCTTCTCCTCGACATCGGGGTGACGGCCCCACAGGCCTTCACCGTTGATGACACCGAGGCCGCCGCGCTTACCCAACTCGATCGCGAAAGTCGGCGAGACCAACGCGTCGGTGGGATGTGCGAGGACAGGAATGTCGAACCTGTAAGCGTCGAGCTGCCAAGCAGTCGACACCTCCTTCGACGAACGAGTTCGCCGGGAGGGAACGATGTTCACATCGTCCAACTCGTAGGTACGTCGGGCCGTTCGACCCATGCCGATCTCAACGAGGTCGCGCACGCGCGCCCCTTTCTCGTGTACTGGTTGCTAACGAGCGGTGTAGTTGGGTGCTTCGACAGTCATCGTGATGTCGTGCGGATGGCTTTCCTTCAAACCGGCCGCCGTGATCTGGACGAACTGAGCGTTCTGCAGGTGCTCGATCGTCGCCGACCCCGTGTATCCCATGGCAGCGCGCAGACCACCGGTGAGCTGGTGCGTCACCTGCGAGAGCGGGCCACGGAACGGGACACGTCCTTCGATGCCTTCCGGAACCAACTTGTCCTCGGACAGCACGTCGTCCTGGAAGTACCGATCCTTGGAGTACGACTTGGCCTCGCCACGCGACTGCATCGCGCCGAGCGAACCCATTCCGCGGTAGCTCTTGAACTGCTTGCCGCCGACCAGAATCAGTTCGCCGGGCGATTCAGCGGTACCGGCCAGGAGTGAACCCAGCATGGCCGTCGACGCACCTGCGGCAAGAGCCTTCGCGATGTCACCGGAGAACTGGAGTCCACCGTCAGCGATGACGGGCACACCGAGAGGCTTGCACGCGGCAACCGCTTCCAGGATGGCCGTGACCTGAGGGGCACCGACACCGGCGATGACGCGGGTGGTGCAGATGGAACCAGGGCCGACTCCGACCTTGACGGCATCGACGCCGGCTTCGACCAGTGCCAGAGCACCCGCGCGCGTAGCGACGTTGCCACCGATGATCTGAACCCGCTCGCCCAGTTCACGCTTGAGCTTGGCGATCATGTCGAGAACGTTGGACGAATGCCCGTGCGCACTGTCCACCACGAGTACGTCCACACCGGCATCGGTGAGCGCCATCGCGCGCTGGAAGGCGTCATCGCCGGCACCGACTGCAGCGCCGACGAGCAGTCGACCGTCACGGTCCTTGGTGGCGTCGGGATGCTGCTCGGTCTTGACGAAGTCCTTGACCGTGATCAGACCGGTGAGCTTGCCGTTGCCGTCGACGATCGGCAGCTTCTCGATCTTGTGCCGACGAAGAAGGCCCAGTGCCACGTCAGCGGTGACGCCTTCCTGAGCGGTGATCAGGGGCATCTTGGTCATGATCTCCGCGACCGGGCGATTCTGGTCGACCTCGAAACGCATGTCCCGGTTGGTGACGATGCCAACCAGCTGGCCGGCGTCGTCGGTGACAGGCAGACCCGAGATGCGGAAACGAGCGCACTTCGCATCGACCTCACCCATCGTGTCGGTCGGCTTACACGTGACGGGATCGGTCACCATGCCGGCCTCGGAACGCTTGACCGTCTCGACCTGTCCTGCCTGGACCTCAACCGACGAGTTGCGGTGCAGAACACCCATGCCGCCGGCGCGTGCCATCGCAATTGCCATGCGTGACTCGGTGACGGTGTCCATCGCAGAACTGACCAACGGAATCCGCAGACGGATGTCGCGGGTCAGTTGACTGGACGTGTCGACCTGGCTCGGGATGACGTCGGACGCAGCCGGCAACAGCAGCACGTCGTCGTATGTCAGTCCCAGCATCGCGACCTTGTTGGGGTCGTCTCCTCCGGTGTGTACATGTCCTGCAGAACTACTCATGCGGTCAGGACCCTCCATGGACCTAGATTCGCCCAGGGCGACCGCTGTAGCAGCCGCCTCGAAACGGATTACGAAAGCTGGATATCGGATAGAAGGCGCCTGCACGGAAAGAAATTCCTGGCACCTTTTCCCGGCGTTGCACACCATGGTATCGGCTCACTCAAAGGTCCGAACCATCCCACCCACGCTGCGTGTACGCGTAACAAGTGGCGCTGACCCCCCTGACCTGCGTACCGTGGTGCTGTGCGTGATCAACTGCCCCCCGGTCTGCCGCCAGATCCCTTCGCCGGCGACCCAGCTGACCCCTCCGCGGCTCTCGATGCCATCGAGCCGGGCCAACCACTCGACCCCCACGAACGCCAAGCGGTCGAGGAGGATCTCGCTGACCTCGCTGTTTACGAGGCACTCCTCGCTCACCGCGGTATCCGCGGTCTCGTAGTCTGCTGCGAGGACTGCCAACAGGATCACTACCACGACTGGGACATGCTGCGCGCAAACCTGCTGCAGCTGCTCGTGGACGGAACCGTCCGCCCTCACGAGCCTGCCTACGACCCGATGCCTGAGGCATATGTCACGTGGGACTACTGCCGTGGATACGCCGACGCGTCGATGAACGAGGCGATGCACGGCGACGGTTTCGACAGCTGAGCGAAACCTCACCCAAGCTCATACGAAAGTGGCCGACAAGCAATTGCTTGTCGGCCACTTTCGTATGAATTCAGATCGGAACGATGCCGATCAGAGCGGGTCTCAGGGCGGCGGAGACGAGAAATCACCGGACGGCGACGAGGCAGGCGCCAGAGACGTCGTCGTCGTGGTGGTGGTCGTTGTCGTCGTGGTTGTCGTCGGCAACGAGGTCGGAGGCGTCGAGGAAACCGACGTCGGCGGCAACTGCAGCTGCACTCCCGGATCTGGTTTGGTCGAACTTGTCGGTTCGCCAGGTCCCTGAGGATTGAGCGGTTTGACCGAGGAGCCCGGAATTGCCGTGATCGAAGTGGTCGGGCCGGCCGGCTGACCACTCGTCGGCGGCGGCGCTACGGGTGACGTGGTCTCCTGGACCTGCGTCATCAACTTGCCCCAACGCTCGACGAGGTCGGTCTTGTCCTGCGAGTCCTTGACTGCATCGGCACGGTGAGCTGCGTTGTCCAGCACCATCTTTGCCGCAGGAATGTCTCCGGCAGCCAACAGCCGCTCGGCCTTTTCCAGCTCGGAAGTCGTGTCGATCTTCGCAACTGTCGAGTTGGCCTCGTCGGCGAAGACGACCTGCTTGACGCCCCACAGGGCATCGCCGGGCTGGGCGTCGTACGCCATCGCCGTGGCGCCACCGAAGACCACTGCTGCAACTGCTGCAGCGGCGGCGATCGGACGAACCACACGCAATCGAGAACGGGAACGTGAACGCTGACGATCGGAGAAGCCGGACGGCGTCGCTGTGATTGCAGCGATGACATCGTCCAATAACGGACCCTCGGGCATCGGAGTCGCAACGACATCGTCACGCCATTGCGAGAGGATCAACGCAAGTTCGTACTGTTCGGTGCTATCGGTTGCTACCGGCCCACCATTCGAAATGGATTCGATCAGCGCATCGTCACGCCGAACCGCAGCCAAATCCACTGGCGTACCGTCGTCGGCGAGATCACCGAGATTCGAAGCGTCATGCCCCTCGTCTCTAGCCAAAGCTCTCACCTGCTTTCGTCACTTCTTTTTTCAGTTTCGCGATCGCTCTGTGCTGAGCGACTCGTACAGCTCCGGCGGTACTACCGACGGCGACGGCCGTTTCCTCGGCCGACATCCCGACCACCAGGCGAAGTATCAAGATTTCTCGATGCTTCTCCGGAAGTGTGCCGAGAAGTTCGTGCATCTGTCTGCTGGACTCCGAATCGAGAGCTCGCTGTTCGGGACCATCATCCAGTGCTATTACATCCGGTACTTCGGAAACGGGCTCCGACTTGTTACGGGCGGAGCTTCGATGTGCGTCCGCAACCTTGTGCGCGGCAATTCCGTACACAAAGGCCATGAACGGGCGTCCCTGGTCCTGATAACGCGGCAGCGCGGTCATCACGGCCAGACAGACTTCCTGTGCGACGTCGTCAGCGGACAGGTGTCCTCTCTCGGCCGCACCCACTCGACCGCGGCAGTAGCGCACCACCATCGGTCGGATGTTCTCCAGAACCAAAGCTAGAGCTGTACGGTCGCCCTGCGCAGCAGCGGCGACCGCGGTGTCCAACTCATCGCTCGTATTTGTCATCGTCAGCGAAAATCCTGGCGTTACAGTGGCACCTCCCGAGCGGGTGTGCTCCCGCTCTCAGCGGAACCCTCTAAGAGTAACCATCCGGACCGACTGGTCTCCGCATACCTGCCCAGCAGTCGCGATATCGATACAGCTCCTTCTGGAATGTTCTCCGGAGACTTCGGTGGAGTGGTTACGACAAAGGTAGGAGTGATCCACCACGCATCGCAATCAGATCGCCGATCTCCCGGGCACTCGGTGAGGTTCTCTCACCGCTGACACCTTCGATCAACAGAGACGACGCCCAGGCCAGGGGCAGCAGGCCGTATTGCCGGCACCGCGCGAACACATCTGCTGCCATCTTCACGGCTGCGCTCGCGTCTGTTCCGGTCAGCGCGGCGCTACGCAGCAGATCCGACTTCACGCGGTGCCGCACAGACTCCGATTCCGCTGACAATTCGACGGCGCGTTCTGCGTGTCTGCGGGCACGAGCGAAGTCGCCTCCCGCCAACGCCAATTCTGCGGAGACCCATTCGATCCGAATTTCCTGCCGCCACAGCCCGCCCTCGGCATCCAGACGCGCCCGACATTGCGCCAGCAGGCGCCAGCCGAGCGGGAGCCTGCCACAGCCGAGGGCGTCTGCGGCCAGACCGGTCAGAGCGTCACAGGCAGCCTCTGGATCACCTGGCAGGCCGCCGACGATCGCCAGTGCGCGCCCGTCCCACGTGGACGCGAGTGCATGGCGTCCGCTCTGGCGAAGAAACGACGCCCTCGTGCTGGCAGACAGAGAGGCAAGAACTCGATCCGAGTGCGTCGAGAACCCGGCCGTGAGCCGATCGAGGACATCCAATGCAGCCCGCGCTCTTGCGTAGTGGCCCTGACCACCCAGCACTACTGCCGTTGTCCACCAATCTCGGGTAGAGCAAGGCGCCGGGAGGCGGACGAGATCCGGATCCGCACCGAACGCGGCAGACTCGAGGGACCCTGGAAGTGCAGTTGTTTCGTTGGGCACAGGTGATTGAGGGCGCGCAGGTGTCGACACAGGTTGATCATCGCAGCAGCACGAGCAGACATTCGCACGACCGGCGTCACACCAACGATGCCAAAAGTCGCACGAAACACGAAAAGGCAAGTTTGTCGGAGTTAATCAGATATTCAACTGAGATTTGCCAAATGTACTCGTAATGATATTTAACGGGCATATATCCGTGACGTTAACTGCGCATTACTTATTGGACGGATGTCCTAGTTGAAACTTGGGCACTAAGTCCCGAAATGGAGTGCAACCCCGCCCACGCAATATCGGACAAATGACGCAAACCGAGCCGAATGACTGAGTGATTTCGCCGGGCGATCAGCCTCGAACATATCTCTGATCTGTGGGTTTCGCATCTCGAGCAGCCAGGCTTGC
Source organism: Rhodococcus sp. MT28 (assembly GCF_058792695.1). Taxonomy (NCBI): domain Bacteria; kingdom Bacillati; phylum Actinomycetota; class Actinomycetes; order Mycobacteriales; family Nocardiaceae; genus Rhodococcus; species Rhodococcus sp. MT28. The sequence goes on along the minus strand of NZ_JBXAFD010000005.1, from coordinate 69,098 downwards.
CGGCCGCCACCTCGATCGACCCAATTTCGACATCGACGCAGAACAACGCACGAGGGGCCCGAAATGTAAATATATACTTCGTTAACTCTCGCATTTCGATATATGCCGATCGCCACTGAACGAGCCTATTGACGCGATTTACTCAGCACCCTTACGGTTAGCAAGCGTGAACGATTCAGAAGGCCCGGATAACCTCCGGGCAACTTGGTCCGCTCGTTGATCAACGCGAGCTTGCAGTAAGGAGTCAACATGCCTGCACCGAATCACCTTCCAGGCCCCAACGCAGACATCTGGGACTGGCAGATGCACGGTCTGTGCCGCGGAGTCGACTCCTCCATGTTCTTCCATCCCGATGGCGAACGCGGTAGAGCACGTGCCCAGCGCGAAACCCGCGCAAAAGAGATGTGCCGTCAGTGCCCGGTCCTGATGCAGTGCCGCAGCCACGCGCTGACCGTCGCCGAGCCGTACGGCATCTGGGGAGGAATGTCGGAAACCGAACGTGAACTACACGCGCGCCACCGTCGCACCACCCGCATAGCTTCCTGATACACGTAGGTAGAGCGCACTAAGCCCCCGAGAGTTTTCGGGGGCTTTTGCGTGTGGACGGGACACCGTCGAAAATGCGTGTGGACGGGACACCGTCGAAAAGAATTCCCGACACGACCCATCCGACCGACGCCCGCCTCCGAATGCCTTCTGACAGTGCACCTCAGCACATCCCTTCAGGAAGGCAGACCCATGAACACCTCTACTCGAGTTCTGGCAGTCACCGCAGCAGCCTCTTTCGCCGTCTTCGGCGTGGTCGGTTGCTCCTCGGACGACAACGATTCGTCGACCGACACGTCCAGCGCCGCCATGACGTCTTCTGCCATGGGATCGAGCATGTCTCCCAGCAGCGCGATGGCGGAGCCTGCTTCCGATCTGGTCGGTGCCGGTTGTGCCGACTATGCAGCCGCAGTGCCGAGCGGCGCCGGATCGGTCAGCGGAATGGCCCAGGATCCGGTTGCCACAGCGGCGTCCAACAATCCGTTGCTCACCACCTTGACCGCGGCGGTCTCCGGCCAGCTCAACCCGGACGTCAACCTGGTCGACACTCTCAACGGTGGCGAGTTCACCGTCTTCGCACCGATCGACTCGGCATTCGCCAAGATCGACCCCGCCACGATCGACAGCCTCAAGACGGACAGCGCCACGCTGACCAAGATCCTCACCTACCACGTGGTTCCCGGCCAGATCGCCCCTGACGCGATCGACGGAACGCACCCCACCGCCGAGGGCGGAACGGTCACCGTCACCGGATCCGGTGACAACATCAAGGTCAACGACGCAACTGTCGTCTGCGGTGGAGTCAAGACCGCAAACGCCACCGTCTACCTCATCGATTCGGTGCTGATGCCGCAGTAGTCCCCACCTGCTGTGCGCCTTTATCAACCCCCCGCGGTTAATAAAGGCGCACAGCGGCCAACGGCGGGCCAAGAGAAAAGAACCGGACATGCACGCTACGGTTGTACGCGATGAAGCGAGACAACTCTTCGTGAGCGAGCCAGACCATGCGTCGGATGCGGCCGACGCATGCCCGACGGACAATTCTGCGGCCCGCACCGCGCGAATCGCGGAATCACGCGAGCTGGCAGTGATCCTCGCGAACGTCGCCGGTGGCGACCAGAGCGCCTTCGCCGAGTTCTACGACCGAACCAGCTCCCGTGTGTACGGCATGGTTCTTCGTGTACTCCGTGATCCAGGTTTCTCCGAGGAAGCGGTCCAAGAGGTCTACCTCCAGGCCTGGAAATCAGCCGACAGCTTCGACCCCGCCAAGGGGTCCGCGCTCTCCTGGCTCCTGACACTTGCCCACCGGCGCGCAGTGGATCGCGTGCGCTCCGAACAGTCGAGTTCGGATCGACAGGCTCTCTACGACACCACCAATGCCACTCCCGAATTCGACGTCGTCAGCGACGAAGTGACACGAAGAGACGAGCATCGTGCTGTCACCGACTGTCTCGAAACGCTGACGGACACTCAGCGCCAATCGGTGACTCTCGCCTATTACGGCGGCCGAACGTACCGCGAGGTGGCCGAAGATCTCGGCGTGGCGATTCCCACGATCAAGTCGCGAATTCGCGACGGACTACTGCGCCTACGTGGATGTTTGGGGGTGATGTGAGATGGACGAAGAGCTGATCGACTACGCGTACGCCTACGCGATCGATGCGTTGGACCTCGACGAGCGCCGTGAGGTCGACAAACGACTTGCCGCTTCGGACTCCGCGACCCGCGCCGAATTCGACGCCCAGGTCCGGCTCACCGCCGAAACCATGGCCGCGATGACCGTCGTCGACGCCGTCGAGCCCCCGCCGTCGCTGCGCAGAAGCGTCCTCGCCTCGATCGCAGAACAGACCGCGGCTCCCAACGCCCCGGTTTCGCTGGCCGAGCGTCGTAACCGTCGACGCCCGTGGACCATGGCTCTTGCGGCGGCCGCCGCAGTCGCAATCCTGGTCGGCGGCATCGGAATCGGACGCACGCTGTCCGACAACACGCCGCCGCAGAACGCCGCGTCCGAAATCATGGCAGCACCCGACGTTCATGCCACGACGCGTGACATCCCGGGCGGCGGTAGTGCCACGACGCTGTTCTCGCCCTCCGAAGACGCCGCAGTCCTCGTGATGAACGATGTGACTCCCCCGAGTCCGGATACCGTCTACCAGATGTGGCTGGTGCCGGGCGACACCGACGACACCACGATGATCCCGATGGGGACGATGGCTCCGGGCGACGTCAAACCCACTACTCAGGTGGTGCTCGACGGCATCGGTCCGAATACGAAGTTGGCGTTCACTGTCGAACCGCCCGGCGGATCGCAGCAGCCGACGAGCGAGCCGTTCGCAACGATCCCGCTCATCTGATCGCCAGACGAAAAAAGATCCCCCACCGGAATCCGGTGGGGGATCTCTTCTTTGTTGAAACTACGAGCAGCGAGTCAGTGGCTGTGACCGTGTCCGGTGTCGGCAACTTCCTCGGTCGGCTTCTCGACGACGGCGCTCTCGGTCGTGAGGATCATGCGCGCGACGGAAGCGGCGTTGACCACTGCCGAGCGAGTGACCTTGACCGGGTCGACGACGCCGTCGGCAAGCAGGTTGCCGTAGGTGAGGGTGGCAGCGTTGAAGCCTTCGCCCTTGGTCATCTCGGCGACCTTGCTGACAACGACGGAACCGTCGATGCCTGCGTTGCTGGAGATCCAGAACAACGGGGCGTTGAGGGCTTCGCGGACCACGGCAACGCCGGTGGCCTCGTCACCCGTCAAGCCGAGGTTCCCGATCAGAGCCGTACCGGCTTGAACGAGAGCCGATCCGCCACCGGGGACGATGCCCTCGGAAACTGCTGCCTTGGCTGCGTTGACCGCATCCTCGACGCGGAACTTGCGTTCCTTCAGATCGGTTTCGGTGGCTGCGCCGACCTTGATGACGGCCACGCCGCCGGACAGCTTCGCCAGACGCTCTTCGAGCTTCTCGCGGTCCCAATCCGAATCGGTGTTCTCGATCTCGCGACGCAGCTGCGCAACGCGGGTCGCGATGTCGTCAGCGGTGCCTGCACCGTCGACGATGACCGTCTCGTCCTTGGTGACGACAACGCGGCGAGCGCTGCCGAGCAGCTCGAGGCCGGCTTCCTTGAGCGAGAGGCCGACGTCGGTGTTGATGACGGTGCCTGCCGTGACGACTGCGAGGTCGTCGAGGAATGCCTTGCGACGATCACCGAAGAACGGTGCCTTGACGGCGACGGCCTTGATGGTCTTGCGGATGGAGTTGACCACGAGGGTGGAGAGAACTTCACCCTCGACGTCCTCGGCGATGATCAAGAGCGGCTTGCCGGATTCGGCAACCTTCTCGAGCAGCGGAAGGAAGTCGGGAAGTGAGCTGATCTTCTCGCGGAAGAGCAGGATCAGCGCGTCTTCGTAGACGGCCTTCTGCGCATCGATGTCGGTGACGAAGTAGGGCGAGAGGTAGCCCTTGTCGAACTGAACACCTTCGGTGACAACGAGTTCGGTTGCAACGGTGGAGGATTCCTCGACCGTCACGACGCCGTCGGTTCCGACACGGGTGAGTGCCTCGCCGACGAGCTTGCCGATCTCTTCGTCACGTGAGGAGACGGTGGCGACCTGAGCGATCGACTTCTCGCCCTCGACGGGGGTGGCTGCGGCGAGCAGTTCCTCGACGACCTTGTCTGCTGCGGCGTTGATGCCGACGCCGAGAGCCATCGGGTTCGCGCCCGCTGCGATGTTCTTGAGTCCGCCGCGGACGATGGCCTGGGCCAGAACGGTCGCGGTGGTGGTGCCGTCGCCGGCAACATCGTTGGTCTTGGTGGCGACGCTCTTGACGAGCTGTGCGCCGAGGTTCTCGAAGGGATCTTCGAGCTCGATCTCACGGGCGATGCTCACACCGTCGTTGGTGACGGTGGGGCCGCCGAATGCCTTGGCGAGCACGACGTGGCGTCCACGCGGGCCCAAGGTCACCTTGACGGCGTCGGCAAGCTTGTCGACTCCGGCTTCGAGAGCGCGGCGTGCGGTCTCGTTGAACGCAATTTGCTTGGACATCTGTTCTGTCAGCTCCTGAATCTTCGGGGCGTGAACGCATTCCGCCCCGGGATCCTGGGTGGACTCCGGGGCGGATCACGTGTGTCTTACTTGGAGACGACAGCCAGCACGTCGCGTGCCGACAGGATCAGGTATTCCTGGCCGGCGTACTTGATCTCGGTTCCGCCGTACTTGGAGTAGATGACCGTGTCACCCTCCTTGACGTCGACCGGGATGCGGTTGCCCTGCTCGTTGACGCGGCCTTCGCCGACTGCAACGACGGTGCCCTCCTGGGGCTTTTCCTTGGCTGTGTCAGGAATGACCAGGCCGGAAGCCGTCGTCGTTTCAGCCTCGTTGGCCTGGACGAGGATCTTGTCCTCGAGCGGCTTGATGTTGACGCTCGCCACGATGAGCCCTCCACTTTGGGGTATGTGCGTCCGAGGCGATCCTCGGACAGCTGTTTGGGTATGCCGTTTACGGCGCGTCACTGCAGTCCCGTCGTCGCGGGTGCCGGAACTCGATCAGCGCCAATTGGCACTCTATACGTGAGAGTGCCAACCCTCAAGGACTGGGCGCATTTTTCTCTTCGTCCAGAGCGAAACAGGACAGCCGTCCACCACGTTCACCTATTGTTCACTTCGTGACGAACATCAATCGCCGTAGTTTTCTGACCTTCGCCGGACTCGGCGCCGTCGGCGCGGTCAGCCTTGGCAAGCCGTGGGGCCTGCAATATGCAGGCGCGTCGACCATTCCGACGTCAGGTCCTGGCACCACTCTCGAGTCCGTGTCCACCCCCGTCAGCAGTAGCGGCTACACCAAGCTCACCGCCGGACCCGGTTGGGCGAACATCGTGCGCAGCGAGTTGGCCGAGCCGAAGTCGGGACGCGAGGACCGACGCACCGCACTCGCCTCACTCGTGCAGCTGACCGACGTCCACATCGTCGACGCCCAGTCCCCCATGCGATTCGAGTACGTCCACCAGATCACCGGCTCGGCGTTCCGCCCCCAGGAGACCCTGACGGCGCACGGGCTGATTTCACTTGTCCGCCGGGTCAATTCGATCGGCAGTGGCCCGCACACGTCGCGACCCTTCGATGCCGTCGTCACCACCGGCGACAACACGGACAACAAGGAATTCGCCGAACTCGACTGGTTCCTCACCTCACTCAACGGCGGAACCGTCGTCGCCAACACCGGTGCCAAGGACCGCTACGAGGGTGTACAGAACTCGGGTGCCGATCTCTACTGGAACCCCGAGTCACCGATGCTCGACATGTACAAGAAGGCCGGATTCCCGGAGATCCCCGACTTCTTCGGTGCCGCTTTCACGCCCGTGTCGAGCCCCGGCCTGAACACCCCTTGGTACTGCGTGTTCGGCAACCACGACGATTCGGTGTCCGGCACGGTGCCCAGCGGCATCCCGCCGCTCGAAGCGATGTACACGGGATCTCTCAAATTCGAGGTGCCTGGTTCACCGGAGCAGGCCAAGCAGATCGACGTCGCCACCAAGTTCGATCCCAGTGCGATACCCGGAATCCTGTCCGCCTTCACGACGCCGCCGCGCCAGGTCACCCCCGACCCGTCGCGCGCGCCGTTCACACCGCGACAGTTCATCGCCGCACATCTTGATCCCGCGCACACCGGTCCCGGCCCCGTCGGACACGGTTTCGCCCCCGACGCCGGCGAAACCGGTATCGGTTACTACTCGTTCGAGATCGCACCGGGCGTCGTCGGCATCAGCATGGACTCCACCAACCGCGCGGGCCTCGTCGACGGTTCGCTGGGCGCCGCTCAGTTCCAGTGGATCGAGAACACCCTGCGCGCCGGCAGCAGCACCTACTACGACGCCGCGGGCTCTCGCGTCACCGAGTCGCGAGGTGACACGTATTTCGTGCTGTTCAGTCACCACACGAGCGACACGATGGACAATCTCATTCCCGACCCCGAGAACGTCCTCGAGCCACGCCTGCGCGGTTCACAGCTTCTCGACTTGCTGCATCGTTTCCCGAACGTACTTGCCTGGGTCAACGGACACACCCACGAGAACAAGATCACCCCGTGGCCCGGCGCGACCCCCGAGCAGGGCTTCTGGGAGATCAACACCGCCTCTCACATCGACTACCCGCAACTCGGACGCATCATCGAGATCGCGGACAACCATGACGGAACGGTGTCGTTGCTTGCGACGCTCTTCGAGGCGGAGAGTCCCAATTCCGTCGACTACAGCGACAAGTCGGCAGCCGGGCTCGCCTCGCTGTACCGCGAACTGTCGTTCAACGACATCCACCGCGACCCGAAGCTGACGGGTACCGGCGTCGACCAGAACGTCGAATTGTTGGTTCACACCGGACCATGACTCCGATTGCCGCAGTGTCCTAGGTGATTTCAGGTCCGCTCGAAGGCGAGCGGTGCGATTTCGCCCACGACACTGCGGCAACGACGAATCGAACACCGAATCCGATCAACACCAGATTGCAGACGATCTGAAGGCTCACGAGCCCCCGGGCAAGGTCCGTCTGCGCGGCGATGTCACCGAATCCGACTGTCGAGAAGACGGACAACGAAAAGTACAGCGCCGCCATACGCGACAGCGGTTCGGTGAAACTGCCAGGGCTTGCATGCTCGACCGAAAAATAGGTGATGGACACCAACAACAAGTACGTCGGCATCACCACCGCCACAGCTTCGACCGCCTGCAGAGATGGCACATCGGAACGCAGAATTCGCCACACCTGCCAGGTGGTCACGGCAAGTACCGCGGCGCCTCCACCGATCAAGAGGAAGATTGCACTGGCGGTATGTACATCGATCCACGGCAGAAAGAAATACGCGCATCCGAAGGCGATCACCGTCAGTGTGGGCCGAAGCACTGCACCACGGATCAGCGCGCGTCGTCGTTCCCGGTCGATGTGGGGAGAATCGCCTTTTTTCCGCATGAATCAATGATCGACAATTTCGCAGGTAAAACCACCCTTTCGGTCCGAAAAGGACGTCACGGAGACGAAAAGCACGGAGCAATCCTCACGAACCTTCTGTAACGTTCATATAACGGCGGTCGATTGAACATTGACCGGTATTGACTGTGAGGAGGTGTGCGATGAGTTGTTCACTGGGAATTTCCACTGGATCTTCCGGTGTCTATTCAGCACTCGTCGACACCGATACCAGCACAAACGCGCCAGGCGCCGTGCCTGCCGAGACTCGCTTCGTCTCGGCGGATCAGGCCAATTCCAACGTCGGTGACCTTGTCAGAGCATCCATCAAGCTGATGACGACGCAGGTAACGGACGGATCTGAAGCGCCGCGCTCGATCGGTGTCAGCTATCGCACGGACGATCAACTCGCGAGCATCAGGTCATCTCTTTCGCGCTCGCCGAAGCAGGTCCGTGCAATCCCCGAACCTGCCGCCGTACACGCGTATCTCGCCGAGACAGGGAAAACCGAGCGGTACGACACGACAGCTCAGGTGGACGTCGGCGATCAAGGTCTGACGGTGTCCGTCGTCGACCACACCGGTGAAGTTCTGCACTCCGACCGTATCGACGCCCTCGCAGGGGCCGGAATCGACCGGGCATTGGTCGACTTCGTGACGGAGAAGGCGCCAGGGCACTTGCGCCGGTACACCGACGCGGAACTTCTTGCCGCCCGGTGCCATGTCGCCAAAGAGCAACTGTCCACGTCCACCAAGGTGACCATCGACCTTCCGATCGACGCGATGGCGATCACGCGCGACGAGTTCGAGGCCATCATCGCCCCGGATATAGAGCGCGCCGTCACCTTCATCCGTGAAGTCGTGAAGGGCTCACCGCGGCCCGTCGGTGCCGTTGTACTCATCGGCGGTGGCGCACACATTCCGGCCGTGCGGTCCGCCGTCGCCGCTGCCGTCGACGTCCCCATGGTCGAGATCGTCGAGCCCGAGACTGCGGCAACCAAAGGTGCTGCACTCCTGGCAGATTCGATCACCGCAATTCGTTTCCCGCTGCTGGGCTCCGGAAGTGACCAGCGCTCCGGATCCACCGCCAAGGTATCGGGAGCGTTGATCGGTGCGCTCGTGGTCGGCGGACTGGTACTCGGTTACGGCGCAAAGGAATTGGTGCCGACCGACGACACCGCGGTCTCGCCCGTCGGAACAGGGTCGACCACGACGACGGTGAGCCCCGAAGCGACACCGAGCACCGGATCGACGATCATTCCGTCTCATGATCCTCTGCCTTCGGTAGCCGGCAGCACGTATCCTCGGTACGGGTATCCCACCACCCCGTTCGACTCGCAGCCTTACGACACGCACTCGTACACAACGCATCAGTACACACTTCCGCCTGCGCCGATCCCGGACACCTCGACGACAACCACGCCGCCGACCACGACAACGACCACTCCGAATTGGCCGACCATTCCCGGAATCACGCTGCCCGATCCACCGGCGTGGTGGCCGACGCTGCCGGACACCGAGGCGACGCCCCCGGTCGATCCGACCGAGGCAAACCCCGGCGGCGGTCTCGGCCCGGGTGAGAGCGGCGGCGAGAACCCGACGACGCCGGAGACTCCTGGATCCGGTTCCACCGAAACCGAAATCACTACCCCTGGTGGTGGTGATCCGACGACGAAGCCCGGTGAACCGAATACCTCGATGCCCGAAAACGGTCCCGCGACCACACCGGATCGGGAACCGGCCCCGGTCGGCTGATTCTCAGTCGGCCGATTTTCAGTGCATCAGCTGGCTGACGGAGACCGACAGCCCCGGGTCCGTCGCAACACTCAATTCCGAAGGGCCTGCGCCGTTTCCGATCAGGTGAGCGGCCAACGATGCGATCATCACGCCGTTGTCCGTGCACAGTCGAGGTTTCGGAATGCGCAACGTGATGCCCGCTTCGGCGCAGCGCTGCTCGGCGAGTGAGCGGATACGCGAATTGGCCGTGGCGCCGCCGCCGAGAACCAACGTGTCGACCCCGACGTCCTTGGCTGCACGCACTGCCTTCATCGTCAGGACGTCTGCAACCGCTTCCTGGAACGAGGCAGCGATGTCCGGGATCGAAAAGGTCTCGCCTGCGCGCTCTTTCGATTCGACATAGCGCGCGACGGACGTCTTGAGTCCCGAGAACGAGAAGTCGTGCCGCGAGTCGCGCGGCCCCGTCATGCCGCGAGGGAAGGCGATTGCGTTCGGATCTCCCTCTTGCGCAGCAGCATCGAGTGCCGGTCCACCGGGAAAGCCGAGTCCGAGCAGTCTGGCCACCTTGTCGAAGGCCTCACCGGCGGCGTCGTCGACAGTCGTGCCCAGTTCGACAATGGGCTTGCCCAGATCTTCGACGTGAAGCAGGTGTGTGTGACCGCCGGAGACCAACAATGCGACGCACGAGGGCAACGGACCGTGCTCGAGAGTGTCCACCGAGACGTGACCGCCGAGATGATTGACCGCATAGAACGGGATGTTCCATGCTGCCGCATAGGCTTTCGCTGCGGCTACACCGACCAGCAGCGCGCCGGCCAGGCCGGGTCCGATGGTGACGGCCAGCGCGTCGGGCTTCTCGATACCGGCGGCAGCAAGGGCACGGCGCATCGTCGGCACGATCGCCTCGAGGTGAGCCCGCGAGGCCACTTCGGGAACCACTCCCCCGTACCTGGCGTGCTGATCCACGCTCGATGCCACCTCGTCGGCCAACAATTCGCAGGTTCCGTCACCGTTCCAGCGGACGATACCGACACCTGTTTCGTCGCAAGAACTTTCGACACCCATGACGATCATGCTTGCTGCTCCTCAATTTCGCGGACACCGAGCACGGCAGGCCGTCTCATCGTGTACGCATCTGCCCCACTGGGCTGGTAGTACTTCTTTCGTGTTCCGACGATCTCGAATCCTTCGCGCCGGTACAGCGCGATGGCAGGTTGGTTGTCGGTGCGCACTTCCAGGAACACCGGGCACTGCCGTGAATCCGCCAGAGTCAGAAGCGCATCGAGCAACGCGCCGCCGATTCCGAGTCGCTGAGCCGAGGGATCTGTACCGATGGTGTGAACCTCGGCCTCCATGTTCGGCGACGCCCCCAACAATGCGACTCCGGCGTAGCCGAGGACGTGACCGTCAGGCTCCCGGGCAACGAAGTAATGATTATGTGCGCCTGCAAGTTCCGAGACGAACGCTTGTGCGCTCCAGGGTCCGTCGCCCGCGAACAACGCGCGCTCCAACTCCGCGCACCGTTCGGTGTCATCGACGTTCATCGGCTCGATGCTGTACTTCATCTGCTCTGCCTCACTTGCCACGTTCTGCAAGGGTCTTCGCGTCCGGGCGTCGGAGGTACAGCGGCTCCAGCGGGGCCGGAACCGAACCGGCCAGGATCTCGCGAGCAGCGACTGTCACCAACCCGGCCGGTGAAGGTGTCTCCGCCGGGTCGACGGGTAGATCGAAGAAGTCCACGTGCGAAGCGGATCCGGCAATCAGCGTCGAAGGCGAAGGATCGACGTCGCCGGCGGAATTCACAGCCGGTCCTTCGACGCGCACTCCGCCGTCATAGCGCGCCCAGTAGATCTCGCGACGCCTCGCGTCAGTCACGACGAGCAGGCTCGGTGTGGTCGGTACCGCAGCCGCGATCGCATCGAGGCTGCACACGCCGTACACGGGAACACCGAGTGCGTCGCCGAAGGCAGCGCCCGTCGCCATGCCGACACGCAGTCCGGTGTACGGCCCTGGCCCGACACCCACGACGACGGCGTTCAAGTCGGCCGGTGTGAGCCCTGCCTCGGCGAGGCATTCGAGGACGTGAGGGGTCAAGACCTCGGCGTGCGCACGAGGATTGACCGTGACACGCACGGCAAGCGTCTCCACTGTGTCCGGTGACTCTGCGTCCGGTGACACTGGGTCCGGTGACGAAGCCGACAGGGAGACGACTCCGGCAGTGACTGCCGGAGTGGAGGTGTCAATTGCGAGAACAAGCACGATTTCTCAGGGTACCCGCACGTGAAGAACTACTTCCGGCCCGGGAGGGTCACGACGTCTGTGACACGAAACGCCGTTTCACGACGTCTGTGACACCAAACTCCCTTTCACGACGTCCAGGACCAACTCGCAGTCCGCACATCCGATTCGGGTTCCCGATGAAGCTGCACTCGCAGGTGCCGTTCGACGAGCCTTTCCACGACGTCACCACCCCATTCGACCACCACCACTGCATCGGTGAGGTCGGTGTCGAGGTCGAGGGCATCGAGTTCGTCGAGCGCATGCGGTCCGCTGTCTCCCAGCCGGTATGCGTCGACGTGGATCATGCCGACGGGAACTCCGCCGCCGGGGCGGGTGCCCGGACGATGCTCACGAGCGATGACGAACGTCGGGGACGTCACCCGGCCCTGCACCCCGAGCCCGGCGCCGATTCCGCGCGTCAACGCGGTCTTGCCTGCCCCGAGTGGACCGTCCAGCACCACCAGGTCGCCGGCAACAAGTCCCGCCGCCAAGCGTCGGCCGAAAGCCTCGGTATCCTCGGCCGTTTCCAACGTGATCTGTCCGGACACGGGAAGTCCCGTGGAGTTCTCAGCCGACATCGGACCGCTCTTCTACCTGCGCTCGCTGCACCAACTTGTCGATTGCGTCCGTCACGATCGCCGGGAACTCGAGCTGCACCAGATGGCCGGCCCCGTGAACTCGCACGAGTTCGGATTCGGGGAGATCGGCAGCGAGACGCTTGGAGCTGACGAACGGAATCATCATGTCTTGATCGCCGCAGATCACGACTGCCGGTGTGTGCGCGAGGACCTCGAGAGAAGCGGACTCGTCGTGCAGTTCCAACGTCCGCAGGAAATTGACGATGGTCACAACCGAGGTGCGGTCGAGCATGCCGTCCGAGAGTTCATGCAGCCGTGGGCTGACATCGGTGCCGTACGAGGCCGCACGCAGGATCGGCGTGATCAATACTCGCGCAGCGCCCCGGGCATGCTGAACTACTCCTGGTGAGGTGCGCACTGCCAACCGGAATCCGTCGATGATCGGATTCTGCAGATTGCGGGTCAGGCCGGTCTCCGCCAGGCCTGCCGCCGTCGTCGCGACCAGCCCCACGCCGATGACTCGGCCCTCGAACCATTCGGGTCGCTGACCGGCGAGCGCGAGTACCGTCATGCCGCCCATCGAGTGACCGACCAGAACTATCGGTCCCTTGGGTACCTTGGCATCGACGACGGTCGCGAGGTCGCGGCCGAGCTGAGAAACCGTACAACTCTTCGAACGCGGCATGCCCGAGTCTCCGTGTCCGCGCTGGTCGTAGAACACCATGCGAACCTTGTTGCCCCATCGCTCTTCGAGCTGGCGGCGCTGGAAATGCCAGGACAGCGCACTCAGGCAGTATCCGTGCACGAAAACGACTGTCAGCGGAGCGTCGTCCGGTCCCACTTCGCGAACTGCCAGCTCGACACCGTCCTCGGTGCGCACCGTGCTCTTGCGGTCGCGCGTCATGAGGTCGAAGTCCTCGTCCGCGTAGATTTCCCGGCCCGGACGCGTCGCGGTCTTGAATGCGTTCACGCCGGCCATCGAGCCGAGCGCCACGGCGCTGAGCAGGCCACCGAGAATGCTCATCTTTCCTGCAGTCTTCATGACGTCTCTCCCCCGATGTACGTACGCACAGTGCGTCCACGTATCCCGGTCACGACCTCGTAGTGAATGGTGTCGAGTACGTCGGCCCAGGCCTGCGCGTTGGGTTCGCCGTGATCGCCGTTGCCGAAGAAGATCGCGGTGTCGCCTTCGCGAACTCCGTCACCGTCCGGCCCCAGGTCCACCAATACCTGGTCCATGCAGATTCGCCCGACAGCCTGGCGACGCTTACCGCCCAACTGCACTTCGAACTTGCCACTCAGTGAGCGAGACAAACCGTCGGCGTAGCCGACGGGAAGCAGCGCAAGAGTGGTGTCGTGCGGTGCGACCCACTGATGCCCGTAGGAGACGCCCTCTCCGGCGGCTACCTTCTTCACCAGAATCACCTTCGCTCGCAGCGTCATCGCCGGTCGTAAACCGAAATCTCCGAGTTCGGGCACCGGAGACAATCCATATATCGCGATTCCCGGCCGAACCATGTCAAACCGCAGGTCAGGACGGGTGACTGTAGCAGCGGAGTTGGAAAGATGAACGACCTCGGGGTCGAATCCGCGAGCGCGGACGTCGGCAACCGCGTCGATCAAACGCTGCTTCTGCATGTCGATGACGTCGTGATGCGGTTCGTCCGAGTGCGCGAGGTGAGAGAACACTCCGCGCAGCCTGATCGTGCCCTCGTCCCGCGCAGTGGCGAGGTCGTCGAGCATCTGCGGCCACTCGGTTCTCGATACGCCGTTGCGATTGAGACCGGTGTCCACCTTGAGCGTCACCGTCGCCTGTTGTCCCAGAACCCGTGCCGCGCCGACGACAGCGGCCAGGTGTCGCGGGGAGGACACGCCGATCTCGACGTCCGATCGGATCGCCGAGCCGAAATCGGCGTCGACGCCGTGCAGCCAGGCAAGGACGGGAGCGGTGATGCCTGCCTCGCGAAGGACCAGTGCCTCCGCGATGGTGGTGACGCCGAGTTCCCGGGCTCCCGCCGAGAGCGCCGTCCGCGCCACCGCAACTGCGCCGTGGTTGTATCCGTCCGCCTTGATGACCGCCATCAACGCTGCATCCCCGGCAAATTCACGCAGAACACGCACGTTGTGCGCGATCGCGTCCAGATCGACGACTGCCTCCGTCTGCGGCCCTACTGCGTCGTCGAGTCGGCTCGCCTTCCCCTCCGCAGGCTCCTTCGGTGCTCTTCCCTGGGCAAGCGTCATGGCGACAATCCTGCCACCCACGCAGAATCGGACACGTGTTCGGGTTTGAACACCCTCAATCGAGGGCAAAAGAGCGAAGCACACGCACCGATTCCCGCAGACCTCCCAGCAGGGGTGAAGCCGAAATCGGTGCTCCGGCGACATCGCTCTGACCGCCGGCAGCGGCGATGTTCGCAGCCAACGCGTGCGCCCGCGCCCCGACGGCCCCGGCTTCGAGAGGGCTCAGACCCGCCGCCAGCAACGCACCGATCACACCGGAGAGGATGTCACCCGAACCTGCCGTCGATGCCCAGGAGCCGCCGGCGTCGTTGACCAGCACCTCACCGCCGGGATCCGAGATCACCGTCGTATGGCCCTTCAGCAGGACCGTGACTCCGAGGCGTGCGGCAAGAGCACGCGTGGCCGCGATCCTGTCGTCGCCAAGAGTTGTGAATCGAGCGAACTCGCCGGCGTGGGGCGTCAACAGTGTCGGCGCGGTCCGGGCTGCGACAAGTTCGGGACGCTGAGCGAGGAGGGTAAGTCCGTCCGCATCGACAACAACGGGTACATCAGTAGCCAGCACCGACGCCAGAAGTCGCGCGGCGTCGTCGTCGGTACCCATACCGGGGCCGACCACCCACGCCTGAACTCGCCCGGCGGCTCGGAACGTCTCACTCGCAATCACCTCCGGGAACAGGGCGAGCACCTCGGTGGCGCCGTGCCCGGCGTAGCGGACCAGGCCGGCGGTCGCGGTAACCGCGGCACCGGTACAGAGCACGCCCGCGCCGGGATACTGCTCACTTCCCGCAACGATGCCCACCACACCCTGCGAATACTTGTCGTCCTCCGGACCGGGCACCGGCCACAGCGCACCGACCTCCGCCGGATCGAGCGAACCGAACTCGGGTTCGCCGACGCTCAATCCGATGTCCACGAGTTCGACACGACCACACAGCGGAGCCGCGAGTACGTGTACCGGCTTGAGCGCACCGAATGTGACCGTCACATCAGCGGTCACCGACGGGCCGTCCACTGCGCCGGTGTTCGCGTCGACGCCGCTCGGAAGATCGACCGCCACGATCGGTGCATCCACCTGGCCGACGAGATCGGCCGCGTCAGGCCGTAGACCGCCGTGCCCGGAAATCCCGACGATGCCGTCGATCACCAGATCCGGCGACCCGACTTCGGCGGCGACTCGGCCGCCGGCCTTCAAGAGAGCATCGAGGCCCGCCCGATGAGCGCGCGCCGGATCGAGCAACACGGCCCGCACGCTCACACCTCGTTTGCGGAGCAACGCACCGGCCCACAGGGCATCACCGCCGTTGTCGCCCGTACCGACCAGCAGCGTCACCGACCGATGCGCGACCGACCCTGTACGGGAACGCAATTCGTCCGCGACTACTCGCGCAAGACCGTACGCCGCTCGACGCATCAGCACCCCGTCGGGCAGCTTGTCGAGCAGCGGCGCCTCAGCTGCTCGCACCTGATCGGCTGTGTAGTACCCACGCATGTCGGAACCCTTCAGTTGCCGTCGCTACCCTCGAAACCATGAAATCACGTCTTCGCCCGGCAATCGCGGGTCTCGTGCTCGCTCTCGGTCTGGTCGGGTGCAGTTCCGGCACCGACTCCACACCACCGGCTCCGGAAACGACGGCCAGCGGACCCGTGGTGACCATCTCCGGGATGGCGTACTCCCCCGCGTCCATCACCGTGAATGTCGGCGAGACGGTCACGTGGGTGTTCGACGACAACGGAATGGCCCACGACGTCAACGGCCTCGGGGACGCCAAGGGCAAACTCCGCAGTCCGCTCAAGAAATCGGGAACCTACACCTACACGTTCACCGAACCCGGAACCTACGACTACACCTGCACACCGCATCCCGAGATGCGCGGAACCGTCGTCGTCGAGACGCCGTAACGCGCTCGGGCCCCACAGTCTTGCGACTGCGGGGCCCGATTTTCTAGCGAAAGCTACTCGACCGTAACCGATTTCGCCAGGTTACGCGGCTTGTCGACGTCGTAGCCACGCGCCGCGGCAACCTCGGCCGCAAAGATCTGCAACGGAACCGTGGACAGCAACGGCTGCAGCAGAGTCGGTGACGCCGGAATCTCGATCAGGTGATCCGCGTGCGCCGCGGCGACGGTGTCGCCTTCCTCAGCGATGACGATAGTCGTCGCCCCGCGCGCCTTGATCTCCTGAATGTTGGACACCAACTTCGAGTGCAGGACAGCGCGGCCCTGCGGCGACGGCATGACGATGATGACCGGAAGGTCCTCCTCGATCAAGGCGATCGGGCCGTGCTTGAGCTCACCGGCGGCAAAGCCCTCGGCGTGCATGTACGCGAGCTCCTTGAGCTTGAGCGCACCCTCGAGCGCCACCGGGTAGCCGACGTGACGCCCCAGGAACAGCACGGTCGACGCGTGCGCGAACTGGCGCGCCAACGCGCGCACCGGTTCTGCCGTCTCGAGTACCTTGCTGACCAATGCGGGCATCGCTTCGAGGTCGGCGTACTCGCGGGCGACCTCGTCCGGATACTTGGTTCCGCGAGCCTGCGCCAAAGCCAAACCGACGAGGTAGTTCGCGGTCACCTGCGCCAGGAACGCCTTGGTGGACGCGACCGCGATTTCCGGTCCTGCCCGGGTGTAGAGGACTGCGTCGGCTTCACGCGGGATCTGTGCACCGTTGGTGTTGCAGATCGCCAGGACGCGTGCCTTCTGGTCCTTGGCGTGCTTGACAGCCTCGAGCGTATCGGCCGTTTCCCCCGACTGCGAGATTGCGACAACAAGCGTCGAGCGATCGAGAACCGGGTCGCGGTAACGGAATTCGCTGGCGAGTTCGACCTCGACAGGTAGACGCGTCCAATGCTCGATCGCGTACTTCGCCAACAGACCGGAGTGGTAAGCGCTACCGCAAGCGACAACGAACACCTTGTCGACGTCGCGCAGTTCCTGATCGGACAACCGCTGCTCGTCGAGGACGATCTTCCCGTTTTCGAAGTGGCCGAGGAGCGTGTCGGCGACAGCGGTCGGCTGCTCTTCGATCTCCTTGAGCATGAAGTAATCGTGACCACCTTTTTCGGCGGCCGCGAGATCCCAGTCGATGCGGAACGGGCGTCCTTCTGCCTCGTTACCCGCGAAGTCGGAGATCCGGTAGCTGTCGGCAGTGATCACCACTGCCTGATCCTGTCCGAGTTCAACCGCATCGCGTGTGTGCTCGATGAATGCAGCGACGTCGGAGCCGAGGAACATCTCGCCCTCACCGACACCGACTACGAGCGGTGTCGAGCGGCGCGCGGCGACAATCGTGTCCGCGTGATCAGCGTGCGTGAAGACGAGCGTGAACGCACCTTCCAACCGACGAACCACCGACAGCGCACTCTCGATGAAATCACCTGCCGTCGGCCCCTGGGCGTACGCCCGGGCGACGAGGTGAACCGCGACCTCGGAATCCGTGTCGCTCTGCAGTTCGACGCCTGCAGCCTCGAGCTCCGCACGCAGCGGGGCAAAATTCTCGATGATTCCGTTGTGAACGACAGCCAGCTTGCCCGAGGCATCACGATGCGGGTGCGCATTGCGGTCCGTCGGACGCCCATGCGTCGCCCAACGTGTATGGCCCATACCGGACGTACCGACGAAGTGATCCGCACCGTACTCGCCGAGCTCCGCCTCGAGGTTGGCCAACTTACCGGCCTTACGCTCGATCTCGACCCCACCGGTTCCGTCGAGAATCGCGATTCCCGACGAGTCGTACCCGCGATACTCCATTCGTCGCAAAGCCTCCACCACAACGCCCAGAGCTGGGCGGTGGCCGACGTATCCCACGATTCCGCACATGGTGACTCAGGGTACTTGGACATCGGCGGTGGGCGCATTTGCGGTTCCCGCACCTGGTTGCAGCGTCCGCTCCGCATACACGAGGCGGCTCATCGGATAACGTCTTCAACCGTGGCACCGAAACTGAAGACACTGACCCGTGAGCTGTCCAAGCGCGGCCCGCACCGAGTTCTCCGCGGCAACCTCGCCCTGGCCGGACAGCCGGGTGTCGTGTACACGCCGGAAACCGGTTTCAATCTCCCCGCCGTTGCCTTCGCGCACGGGTGGATGGTCGGGTCCCACAAGTACGAGCAGACACTCCAGCACCTCGCTTCCTGGGGAATTGTCGCAGCGGCGCCCGACAGCGAACGCGGTCCGGTCCCGTCACATCTCGGATTGGCTGCAGATCTTCGAGCGACGCTCGACATCTGCGTCGGCGTGCGACTCGGCCCCGGACAGATCAGCGTCCAACCCGATCGGGTCGCCTTTGCCGGTCACGGCATGGGCGCGGGCGCGGCGGTACTGGCCGCAGCGCAGCGCGGGGATGTCGGTGCGGTAGCCGCACTGTTCCCGGCCCCGACAGCACCCAAGGCGGAGAACTACGCGTCGAAGATCACAGCGCCCGGATTGATCCTCGCCGGCGAAGACGACGTCGATTCCTTGACCAGCAATGCCCGGCCGCTGAGCGTGGAGTGGGGCGGTCCTGTCATCGCACGTACCGTGAATGACGCCCAAGACGCCGGACTGATCGAAGGCCGCCGACTCCTCGGCGCCCTGGGCCTCGGTGGATCCGAGCGCAAGACACAGGCCGCCACACGGTGCCTGCTCACGGGCTTCCTGTTGTTCCATCTGACCGGCGACAAGAAGTACAAGGATTTTGCTGATCCCGACGTCGAGATTCCGCACACGGCGCCGTTGCTGCCGGTCGAACCTCACTCCGACGCGCGGGCCAGCCAGCTGTTGCGTAAGTAGGAGTCCGTACTCGCCACCGACTCCGGCGGCGAGCACGGCGGCGTCGGCGTCGGCGTCGGCTCTGACGCGGATCGCAGATACGGGCCGGACCTGACCGGCCCATCCGTGTCATTCTCGGCGGATGTCGTTTCGGACGGCGGCTCCTGGTGCGATTCCGCGCTCGCTGCGGCCACTCTGCGCTCACGGAAGTCGTCGAGTTGAGAATCGAGGGTTCGACGGATCGCTTCGAACGGCGCGTGAACGGACTTCACAGCGGACCAGCTCCGGCCAACTCAGCGCCCGTCTCTCCGTCGGGGACCACGATCGACTCGTCGGGGACTGTGGAAGGCGGCTCCGGGTCCGGCGCGGGCGAGAACTCGGCGTTGGATTCAACCGGCACCTCGTGCTCGCGAATCTCAGGGTCGGGAGTTTCGGGCTGGAGTGTCGCAGGCTGGGACGCTTCTTGCGGGCGCGCCTCGTGCAGCGACATCTCCGGATCGGCATCGAGCACTATTCTCGGCCAACCATTTTCGCTCAACTCCAGGGTGGCCGACACAGAGTTCCCGTCAGCACCTGCAACATCCAGACTCACCCCACGACCGTCGGACGCAATCGAGAAGCCCCAAGTGTTGCCGCCGATCGAGAAAGAGACAGGAGCGGCGGCGACACCTGATGCACTCGGCTCGGCGATCGGAAAGGTTGACGTGAACGCGTCTGTCACCCACTGGGTCGCGGCGTCAAAAGCATGACCAACCGCGCTCGCGCACTCCGCACACGCCCTGTCGAATTCATCGCGAGTATCCAGATACGCCGAACGAAAAACCGTGTCCAGCCATGGCGCCGCACCACGACCGGTGGAAGCGACGTGAGTCAGCTGGTCGATCTCCCCCGCACCCAGACCGCCGATCGTCGCCCGGTCGAGGCTTGCCACCTTGAAAGCCTTGTCTGCCAAAGCCGTTCGAACCGTCCGCGCGAACTCGTCGGCCAGCGTGATCAACAGTGGCGCCGAATCCGCATCGGACCGAGCTTCACGCCGCGCCGCGAAGGCATGATCTACGACCGCACCCACGCCGGAAACATTCCACACTGCAGGAAGATTCTCCGCCAGGGTCGTCAGCATCGCGATCTCGGCGACCGAACCGTCCACCGCTGCCGCCATGTCCGACGCATCTCGCATTAGTGCCTCGAAATCGATACCAGCCTCTGCGCGATACGCATCCTCGTAGGACGTAAGCATCCGTTCTTCGAAGCCCAACCGAGAGGCCAGGTCGTGAAATCGATCGAAGAACTGCAGTCCCCTCGCACCAGCATCCAGGATTTCGTCAGGACGCACGCGCGAATCACGCAGTGCAAGAATATCTTCGACGCAATAGTAGCTGTTTGGTACTGCCTGTGCGGTACCGCTCGTCCGTCTCATGAGACCGACCCGCTGGAGTCTCGCAATCGCTGCGCACCCTGACCGTCCACCTCAGCGATCACCTCAGCCGAAGAGGAAAGCCGACGCGCCAACGCATCGAGAAGATCCGCACGGCCAGTCAAGCGAGAATTCAGGACCGCCAATGCCGACGCCAACGCGGCTCCATGCTCGGCGTAATCACGGCCCGAAACGGCACCGCTGAATCGCAGACGCCTGATCGGCTCGGCAGAATCGCGCAGAGCCTGGGCCGCCGACACCGCATGGCGCGCCAATTCATCTGTTCCAGCGCGGTCGACATCCACGAGCGCTCCCAAGTTTCAACGGAACCACTCGAACGTCGAGCGGCCTTTGACTCCTTGGACGCAGCAGGGCGCAATTACGTTCCCTCAAAACGCGAACGCGTAATGAGGGGCTAAACCGAACCGACGATCTCGGCCAACTCGTCGGCCAGCTTCTGCGCGAGCGGAAGTTCGGTGGCCTCGACCATGACGCGGACCAGTTGCTCTGTCCCGGACGGGCGCAGGAGCACGCGACCACCGTCACCGAGGACGCGCTCTGCGTCCGCGACTGCTGCGAGTACCGACGGCGATGCTGCGACTGTCGCCTTGTCCCCGACCTTCACGTTGATCAGAACTTGCGGGAGGGTTGTCATCGTTGCGGCCAGCGCGGATGCCGACTTACCCGTGCGAGCCATGCGTCCGAGCAGCCGGAGGCCGGTGAGAATCCCATCGCCCGTGGTGCCGAACGCCGGCAACACGACATGGCCTGACTGCTCGCCACCGAGGCTGTATCCGCCCGCGCGCAGTTCCTCCAAGACGTAGCGGTCGCCTACGGCAGCAGTCACGATGTTGATACCGGCCTCGCGCATCGCGATGTGCAAACCGAGATTGCTCATGACAGTCGCGACGAGAGTGTTCTCGACCAACTCACCGGCGTCGTTCATCGCGATCGCCAGAACTGCCATGATCGCGTCACCGTCGACCACCGCTCCGGTCTCGTCGACGGCCAGGCAGCGGTCGGCGTCGCCGTCGTGCGCGAGGCCTAGGTCCGCCCCGTGATCGACTACGGCTTTCTGAAGATTCTCCAGGTGCGTCGATCCGCAGCCGTCGTTGATGTTGAGGCCGTCGGGATCGGCGCTGATCGCGATGACGCGAGCGCCCGCTGCCGCGTAGGCAACCGGTGCGAGCGCGGAAGCGGCGCCGTTGGCGCAGTCGACCACAACGGTGAGTCCAGCGAGTGGCTCGCTCGCCGCGCTCGCCAGATGCGCAAGGTACAGCTGAGCGGCGTCGTCGACCGTACGGACGCGGCCGATCCCGGCACCTGTCGGTAGGACGGGCGGTGCAGTGCCCTCGAGTGCATCCTCGATCGCCACCTCGACAGCATCATCGAGCTTGTGTCCACCGGCTGCGAAAATCTTGATTCCGTTGTCCGGCATGGGATTATGCGATGCAGAGATCATGACACCGAGACTGGCGTCGAGCTTTGCCGTCAAGTATGCAACTGCCGGAGTCGGAAGAATACCCACGTCGAGCACGTCGACACCCGCGGAACTCAATCCTGCGGTCACCGCGGCTTGAAGCATCTCACCGCTGGCGCGAGGATCGCGGCCGATCACGGCGGTCGGACGTGCGTCCGAGGTGTCGGCTGTCAGTACGCTCGCCGCGGCAACTGCCAATCTCAATGCAAGATCTGCAGTCAGATCCGAATTGGCAAGTCCACGAACACCGTCAGTACCGAACAACCGACCCATAGAACGACTCCTGAATCCTGTGAACCTCGAGAAGGGAACTCGAGAAGGGAATTTCTCCGAGAAACACAAGAGCGAGCGTCCGGTAACGATGGACGCCCGCTCTTGTGGTGAACAGGTGCCGAAGCAGACCCGTCGGGTCAACCTCGGCAAAGCATCAGCGCTTGGAGTACTGCGATGCCTTACGGGCCTTCTTCAGGCCGTACTTCTTACGCTCGACCGCGCGGGCGTCACGCGTCAGGAAGCCTGCACGCTTGAGGGCCGGACGATCATCAGGGGTTACCTCGATGAGTGCGCGCGCGATAGCCAGACGCAGTGCGCCTGCCTGACCGGACGGGCCGCCACCGTGCAGCAGTGCAATGATGTCGAAAGACTCGGGACGCTCGACGAGCACCAGCGGAGCCTTGATCAGCTGCTGGTGAACCTTGTTGGGGAAGTAGTCCTCCAACGTACGACCGTTGAGCTTGAACTGACCGGTACCGGGAGCCATCCGGACGCGAACGACAGCCTCCTTGCGGCGACCGACGGTCTGGACCGGGCGATCGAGGACGATCGGTGCGAGCGTAGCTGCAGCAACCTCTTCGACGACCTCGACTGCGTCAGAGACAAGCTCTTCCACTGCTTCGATGTTCTCTTCGGACACGTTCTGCTCTTCCGGCGATGTCACTGTGCGACCTGCTTGATCTCGAACGGCACCGGCTGCTGCGCGGTGTGGGGGTGATTCGGGCCCGCGTAAACCTTGAGCTTGCTACTCATTGCGCGGCCGAGCTTCGTCTTGGGGAGCATGCCGACAATGGCCTTCTCGACGAGACGATCGGGAGTCCTGTCGAGGACCTCACCGACAGTGCGGGACTTCAGGCCACCCGGGAATCCGGAGTGGTGGTAAACATTCTTGCCCTGCAGCTTGTTGCCGCTGATGGCAACCTTCTCTGCGTTGATGATGACAACGAAGTCACCACCGTCGATGTGCGGCGCGTAGGTGGGCTTGTGCTTGCCACGCAGCAAGTTCGCTGCCTGAACGGCAAGACGGCCGAGCACCACGTCAGTGGCGTCGATGACGTGCCACGTGTGGGTCACATCTCCGGCCTTCGGGGTGTACGTAGACACAGATCTTCCTCGTCTTAATTCATTCCACTGCTGACCATGTGCGTATCGCGTAAACGATCCTCGGCGGCCAGTTGAGACCCGAGAACCGCCGGTCTCCACGCATTTCTGCCGGAGCCCTACGGCACGCCACCGATAGACGATACCGGTCTACCCGCTGCCAGGTCAAAGCGCAGCCATTCCTGCCAACAGCATCATCGTCCAGCACAGCGACGCGAGCGATCGACATGCGCCTGCCCCGGCAACCTGACGGTACCGGGGCAGGCGGGGTGTCATCACGGCATGGGATGTTGTCACCCACCGAACCCGTTTGCGGCGATCCGATCAGCTTCCTGCATCTTCTCCGAGCCGCTCGCCGTCGCTCCGGCGATCTGCGCGAGAACCATGTTCAGTTCTTCGGAAGCCTGGGCCCAGCGACGCTGTGCGTCGTTCCACGCTTCGGAACCTGCCCCTTCCCAGCCTGCTTGCAGCTTGTCCACGACAACCTTGATGTCGCCCTGTTTGTCGTTGATCGCTTTGGCCTGCTGTTTCATCTGATCGGACAGCATTGCGAGGCCGCTGAAGTCGTACTTGATCCTGTCGGACATAACTGCTCCCGGTTCGGTGTGACTGGAGAGAACTTGTGAGAACTAACTTGTGAGAACTACTGGCTGAGGATTGCTTGACCGGACGATGAAGTGCTGGCGGTCAGGACATGTTCACCGTCGCGCCGCGAAGCGAGCTGACGTTGTCGTCTTCGGTCGAGTCGAAGGTTCCCGCGGCCTGTTTGATCTGCTCGCAGATGTCGGTCAGAGCTGTGTCCAACTTCAGGGCCGCGCTGTTGTATCGCTCCATGATTCCTGCGTATTCGACCTGCGCCGCACCGTTCCACGAATTGTGCGAAGCGTCGGCCTCCGACCGAACAGCGTTGACCAGCCCCCTGATGTCACCGAGATGTCCGTCGATGGTCCCCGCCGAATCGATCAATTCAGCGGTAGTTGCGGTAAAGCCCATGTCGTCCCCCTGGATTCGGTGAGTACCGTTCGGTATCGGCGATCACACACAACGGGCTTTGTCCGTCGGATGTGCACCGGGGTCGAGCGGAACTCCCTGATGTGCGCTACACATACTTTGACGCGACCTTCGTACCAACGGTTCCGGCCCGACCGAAGAATATTTTCAGAACCGACCGATCCGGTCACGGTGTGAATTCGACCGACTGCCACATCCGCAGGCAGTCCGCTTCGAGACTGCCCCACTCACCGACCAGATACTGGCAGCCGATACTCACTTGCCGTCCGTTGTCGACGTATACGTGCCAACGCACCTCGGAGAAATCGTCCGGAAACTCGACGTACACCACTGCCCGTTTTCCTGCGGCATCGTCGAGCACAGCAAACTCTGCGAACCGCAAGGGGTCCTCGAACGTCGAAAACTGCTGACGCAAAACAGCTTCGACGGAATCGAATCCCACACCTTCCGCAAGACGTTTCTCGATGACCACGATCTTGCGATCCGCACCCGAACCGGGTACCAAATCGGTACGCCCGCTCGAGGTCCCTCGCGACAGAAGCTTCCAATCGGAAGGCAATTCTGCCGCAACGCTTCCCACGTCCACACGAGTAAGTTCCGGAGTGGCCCCGGACTCGATCGACGAGATCGAAGTCTTCGGTGCAGGCGTTTCCTGCTCTTTCGACGCCTCCACGATCTCGACTTCGACTTCCGCCGTGGCTGCGACCGACCCCGCCAACCGAGAATCGCCTCGATCGCGAGTGGACACCACGACCGTTGCTGCGACCGCACCGGCGACGGCGACCACCGCAAGCGCCGCCGCGAACCATCGACGGCCTCTTCGCCGCCCGCCGACGCGACGCGGCGAAGAGGCATTCGAGTCCGCGCCAGAAATCGACTTCGCGCCATCCGTATCGCCTACCCACCCGGCGCCGAAAGCCGAATTGTCGACAATTCGTCCCGAACTGTCCCGCGCGGTTGTCTGGCGAACGAGCGTCTGAGGATCCACCAGAGACGCAGCCACCCGGCTCTCGTCCAGAATTCGGATGCTCGCGTGGCCGTGAACATTCGTCGACCCCCGTTCGAGCGAAGCCGCAACAGCATGAGAGCTCGGCCCGACCAACACCACAGCGTCCCGAACCGATAGATCCCCGATTGCGGAAAACAACCCCGCAACGTCTGCGATCTCCGAACTTTGTGTTCCGTCGATTCGGAGTTCACCGTCGACCTCAGCGACAACAGAAGCGACCACCGTTCCGCCTCGCAGTTCGAGGACGACACACCGCGATCGCCAAGCCGTATGAGCCGACCTCGCCGCCGCGATCGACGTCGGAACGAGTACGACGTCGTGCGCCACTCGACGTGCGGCATCGAGCAATCGCCGCCTGCGTGGGGCACCCCAATCCGAGGGATGACTGAGATGAAGAATGTCTGCGTCGACGATTCCGCACCCGTCCATCGCACTGGAGATCAGCCTGGCCACCTCCAAGACTGTCGGGACAACCCGACCATCCACGTCGACATAATCGTCGTCGATGTAATCGATCGCATTCTCGCCGGCCGCACCGGGGCCCGACGCCGGTTCGCGTCGGAGGTCTGCACTGCAACAGAATTCGCGTTGACCCGATACGACCCAGATATTCGATGCACCCCAATGTAACGAGACCGACACTGCGGACGGAGCGGTCACAGCGGTGGCATCCACGGAACTTGGACAAGTTGGGTTTGCGAGCGGGAAACGTAGACCCCACGGCCTTCCGGCATCGCCGACGCGCGGACAGTGCCGACGAGATTTCCCTCGTCACGGCTTCCGCTCATGATCAATCCGGCCGGCGCCATGTCGCGAATTCTCGCAATGACCGGCTCGTACAGTGCTCTGGCCGCACCACCGGAACGGCGGGCAATAACCAGGTGCAAACCGATGTCCTTGGAGTGCGGAATGTATTCGAGCAACGGCGCCACCGGATTTCCACTCGGTGTGGCCACAAGGTCGTAGTCGTCGATCAGTACGTAAATCTCCGGCCCACTCCACCACGACCGTTCCCGCAATTGCTGCTGCGTTGTTTCGGCGTTCGGCATTCTGGCAGCGACGATCCGAGCCAAGTCGACCATCAATTCACCGAAGGTCGTCGACGACGCCGAGTACCCGCCGAGGTGATTCCCTTCGACCACGCCCAGCAGGGAATGCCGATAGTCACCGATGATCAGCTTGGCCTGGGCCGGTGTGTTCGACGCGATGATCCCTTCGGCTATTCCACGCAAGAGAGATGTCTTCCCACACGCGGTGTCGCCGAATATCAACAGGTGCGGGTGTTCCCGGAAGTCCATGTACACCGGGGCGAGGTCGGTCTCACCGAGCCCGATCGGCACCGTGAGGCACCGACCGTCGGCCGCGCTCGTTGAGGGCCACCGGGTCCCGACAGCTTCGAGAAGTTCTGCCCGCGAGTAGAAATCCGGGAGCATCCGCACGGTGGGTGCCGGACGCGAATTCGACATGGCTGCAATACGTTCAACCGTCGCCACCACAGCCGTACTCGAGTTCTCACTACCCGGTAGGCCGTCGATTCGAGGTAGTCCGGTGAGAAGGTGGAGTCCGTCGCGAGTGATGCCACGACCCGGTCGACCTTCCGGCACCAGGCCGGCTTTCCGGCGACCCGCATCCGAATCTCCCGGATCACCCAAACGAAGTTCGATGCGAGTACCCAGTTGATCCTTGAGTGCCGGCCGGATCTCGGCCCACCTCGACGTCGTGACGATCACGTGTACACCGAAGGACAAACCTTGACCGGCGAGCATGTTGATCTGGGGCTCGAGTGATTCGAAATCCGAACGAACGCTTGGCCAACCGTCGACGACGAGGAAGACGTCACCGTACGGGTCCTCTCGGAGTCCCGCAGCCTCACCTTCCCCGGTGGGATCAGCTGTTCGCAATCTACGGAAATCGGCCATCGATTCGATGCCGAGGTCACGAAACAGTCGCTCCCG
This sequence comes from Rhodococcus sp. MT28, assembly GCF_058792695.1. NCBI lineage: Bacteria > Bacillati > Actinomycetota > Actinomycetes > Mycobacteriales > Nocardiaceae > Rhodococcus > Rhodococcus sp. MT28. Next base: position 41,778 of record NZ_JBXAFD010000005.1, on the reverse strand, counting down.
TTTAGCGACCACACCGAGTACCTCGGCAACTGTGCGCCGGACGCGGTCGGAATCCAAGCGGTTTGCCACCGATCCGACGTGCGGCAGATCTTTCAATCCGAGGAGCGTTCCACCGCCGAAGTCGAGGCAGTAGAACTGAATCTGTTCCGGCGTGTGCGTCATGCTCAGAGACAAGATCAACGTGCGCAACGCCGTCGACTTTCCCGACTGCGGGCCGCCGACAATCGCGAGGTTGCCAGTCGATCCGTTGAGATCGGCGACGAGTAGATCGCGGCGCTGATCGAACGGCCTGTCGACTATGCCGAAGGGAGCGCTCAGATTTCCGCGAGGTTGATCACCGGTCGCCCACCGCGGCAACAACTGGTCAAGCGTCGGAGATGACTCGAGCGGCGGGAGCCACACTTCATGCGCACGTGGACCGTGACCGCGCATGCGGTCTACGAGGACTCCCATGAGAGTACGTGCATCGTCACCGATTTCACCCATGTCGACGACGTCGGGCTCGACGGGAACGACAACGGCCTCTGGTCCGATCACGGGCTTCGCGGTAAACGGCAGCGGCGCCAGTTCGACGGGGGAATCGACCGAGAATCGAGTGGGCACGATCCGCTCGCCCTCGTACGGGCCTGACACGTACGCACCTTGGAAGCGAACGATCTCAGCAGAATCGGACTTCAGGTATCCCGCACCGGGTGTGCCCGGAAGGTGATAAGCATCGGGAACGCCGAGGACGGAACGAGACTCGTTCGCCGAGAACGTTTTCAACCCGACGCGATACGAAAGATGGCTGTCGAGACCCCGGAGCTTTCCTTCGTCGAGTCGCTGACTGGCCAGCAGCAGGTGAATGTGAAGTGACCTGCCCAATCGCCCGATGGCCACGAACAATTCGGCAAATTCCGGCTGCTGACTGAGCAGTTCGGAAAACTCGTCGACAACCACGAAGAGTGCCGGCAAGGGATCTAGTGCAGCGCCGGCCAGCCTCGCCTTCTCGTAATCGGACACGTTTGCGAAGTTTCCTGCCGCACGCAACAGTTCTTGTCGACGATTCATTTCGCCGGCGAGCGCGTCCTTCATACGATCGACCATCGCCAATTCCTCGGCAAGGTTGGTGATGATCGCAGCAACGTGCGGCGCCTCCTCGAGGCCGAGAAAGGTTGCACCGCCTTTGAAGTCGATCAGGACGAGGTTCAGTGCGTCGGGAGAGTGGGTCGCGATCAGGCCGAGCACCAAGGTTCGCAGGAACTCCGACTTGCCAGAACCGGTGGCTCCGATACACAGCCCGTGCGGACCCATACCGTTCTCGGCCGACTCCTTCAGATCCAGTTCGACGGGGTTTCCGTCTTGTCCGACACCGATCGGCACACGGAGTCGGTCGCGCCCCTGACGTGGAAGCCAGCCATGCTCAGGATTGAACCTCGCAACGTTTCCTATCCCCAACATCTGGCTCCACGTCCGAAGGGATCGGTCGTCGTCAGCTGCGTCGACGGCATTCTGCGATGCCGCACGGAACGGTGCGATGCGACGGCCGAACGCCTGCGCCAGGCTCGTCGTCGCAGCGTCGGGCCTCGCAAAGTTCTCAACTCCTGCGCTGCTCACCGCGCCGATCTGATCGCTACCGACGACCAGTCGCAACCCACGCGTCGCCACCAGCCGCGGGCAGAACCCGCAGAGGTCGAGGACGGTCACCGAGTCGAGCCCGGATTCGGACAACAGGCCGGTGTCACCTTCGAGTAAGCCACCGTCCACGACCAGCACGAGATGCGGAACGCCCGCACTGGCTGGAGTGTTGCGAGCGAATCGAGCACGCATCGAAAGCGGTTCCCCGAGGGAACTTTCGAATTCGAGATACGAACCGAACACCATGCGTGCAGTGCCGGTGCCGTCCTGAGACTGCGGGTGTTGCACGTGTGGGAGCCACTTGACCCACTCCCACTCGGATTCGGTATCGGGACCGCACACCACCGCAACTTGGAGCGTGTCCGGACCGTGGAATGTGCACAGCTGCATCAACATCGAGCGGACAAGCGCACGAGCGGAATCTCTCTGCCCCTCGATGGACATCGCAGCAAATCCGCGAAGCGAGACGGCGGTCGGCAGGTCCTGCACAACCGAATGTGCACGGACGAATCGCCGAAGTGAGACAGCAGCGACGGGTTCGAGATCCTCGACCGGCCCGGTCTCCGGAGACACGAGTCTGGTGGCCAATCGCTGTGTACCCAGACCTACCCGAACGTGGCAGTAGTCCGAGTCGGTGATCTGACGCTCCCACATCCGCACAGTCCCGGCCAGTGTCCAGAGCAGCGACGGCTCGGGATTGCTCCACTCGAGAGCAGCACGCTGCGCACCAGTCGTCGCAGCAACATCACTACGCATCTGATCCAGGTACCGGAGGTAGTCCTTGCGGTCCTCGTTCGCTTCGGACGCTCTTGCTCCACCGCTACGACCGCCCCCGGCGAGCATTCCGAGCATCGACACCATCATCATGACCGGAAACAGCAGGGACATCGGATTGCGCGCCATGCCGGAAGAGAACATCAGCGCCACCATGCCGATCATGGCAACCACCATGATCACCGGAAGTAGTTTGGTCAGTAGGTTTCCCGGCGTGACGCGAGGTATCTCCGGTGGGGGCTGAAGCGTCACCTCGCCGCCCGGTGTGCGCGGCGATTCACGGCGTGCTCGACGCGCAAATCTGACAGTGCTCAATTCACCCACCCCCATCGGTGCTGCAGCTGTTGCCGCCAGACGCCTCGTCCGACTACCGCCGGCCCCCCAAGGCGTACTCGCGCAATTGCAAGAGAGTAGATCACAACACCGACACTCGGGTCGGTGCCACCTGTTGTCGGCGCTGTCTCCGATACAGGCGCGCAGTTCATGTCGTATTGTTCGGGTGAACTGGGGTGACGCGAAGGGGGAATCGCGTCATGGGAGGGGACAGATCTTGACCAGCACCACTACAACCAGCGCTGCGAACACCGGAAACGGACGAGGCGCGAGTCATTCTGCCGAACTGTGCAGGTTGACGGTACTTTCAGCCCATTCGCAGGTGGATCTTGCGGTGCCGCTTCGTGTTCCACTCACCGTGGTCATTCCGGGCATTGTGGACACAATTGTCAACCACAGCAATTTCAACGAGTTCGACCACACCACCGAACAATTCGAGCCCGTCGACTGGACTCTGTCGAAAGTCGGCAGGGCACCGCTGGCACCGACGCTGTCGCTGCACGAGCACGGAATCCGCGATGGAGAATTGCTCGTACTCGAGGCCTCGGACACCGCTGCCCCGCCCCCACTCTTCGACGACATCATGTACACCGTCGCGGCCACGGATGCGGACGTCTACCGACGCTGGACTCCGGTCACCGCGCGCATTGTCGGCTCGACCGCCGCCCTCGTCGCTGCGCTCGTCGCGGCCCTCGCCCTGGTCCTCGGCGACACGGGACTGATCGGCGCCGTCTGCGGCGGAGTGACGTCTTTGGTGCTCACCGTCGCCGCCGTCGTGGCAGCGCGGGTGTACGGAGACTCTGGAAGTTCCGTCACGCTCGGATGCGCTTCGGTGCCACTGGCGTTCGTCTCCGGCGCACTCTGCGTGCCCGGCACTGTTCTTTCGGCTCATCTGCTTCTCGGTTCGGCATCTGCCGCTGCGGTAACTCTGATCTGCTTCCGCTTGTGCGGCACCGGATTAGCTGTCTTCACAGCACTTCTCGTCGTCCTTCTCGCGGCGGTGGGCACCTTTGCCGTCACTACCACGCTTCCCGAGGCGCGCACCGCGACCGTCAGCGGCGCGGTGATTGCCGCCGCATTGATCGTTCTCACGTTCACCGCTCGACTGTCGATGTTGTTCGCGCGACTACCGCTTCCCCCTGTTCCGACGCCGAGTAATCCCCTCGACGACGACCGCGACGGACTGCCCGAACCCGAACTACCCGGGCTGACCGAGTTGGCGGAAAGGGCAGGGCGGGCGCGTAGCTATCTGACTGGGCTGATCGTGGCCACGTCAGTGGTCGCGCTCGTCGCTGCCGTCGCACTCGCGTGGTCCTGGCCTGGTCAGGGGATCGTCTGGCCGAATCTTGCTCTCGCATTCGCGACGGCCGTCGTGCTGATGTTTCGCGGGCGCACCTACGCGGGCGCACAGCAGGCTGTGCCACTCATCGCGGCAGGCATCTCGGTGATTCTCGTTCTCCTGGGCGACATGGCATGGACCCATCGCGACCATGCATTGGTCGTCTTCGCCATCACGATGACCGTTCTCCTCCTGGCACTGGTTCTGGGAATCCTTGCCCCCCAGAACACATTCAGCCCCGTGATGCGACGCGCTGCCGAGCTGTTGGACCTCGCTGCGATTGCAGCAATCGTTCCGCTGATCTGCTGGGTCAGTGGCCTCTTCGCGCTCATGCGTAGCCTCTGAGCGATCGGTGATCGATGGTGATTCGACGTGCAACAAACATCTGCGCCAGTCTCGTGATCGTTGCCTTCAGCGTTCTCGCCGGGGCAGGTGGCGCATCGAGCGCGGTTCCCTCCCCCATCGATCCTGCCGTGCTGCCGGAGGACAGTCCGCCTGCACCTCCACAACCCACCGAACAACGAACCCTGTGCGTCCCAGCCGTGGCAGGTGGTGACAATGCGGACATTCCACGTTCTCAACGAGATCTGGGATTCGATTCTGTGTGGCCGATCACCAGAGGGGCAGGACAGCGAATTGCTGTCATCGACACCGGTGTCAGCAGACATCCCCGGCTGCCGTCGCTCGACGGCGGCGGTGATTACGTCGGTACCTCCGACGGCACCGACGATTGTGACGCACACGGAACTGTCGTGGCCGGTCTCATCGCCGCCCAGCAAGTCGAGGGTTCCGGATTCTCCGGAGCTGCGCCTGACGCACAGATAATTTCGATCAGGCAGTCCAGTGCCGCCTTCTCGGTGGCCGGCCAACGCGAAGACCCTGCTGTAGCCGAGAACTCATCCGGGTACGGAAACGTCGACACCATGGCATCGGCCGTCCGTCACGCTGCGGACATGGGTGCAAGCGTCATCAACATCTCCGAAGTCGCCTGCAAGCCTGCCGGGGACGGGATCAACGACCAACGACTCGGCGCTGCAATCGAATACGCCACGATCGCGAAGAACGTCGTAGTCGTCGCAGCTGCAGGTAACGTCGGATCCGGAGGTTGCAAGAACCAGAATCCGCCGCCGGATCCCGTCGATCCCCTAGCCGATCCATGGAACTCGGTTGCGACGATTGCCAGTCCGGCTTGGTACGACGACTATGTCCTCACGGTCGGGTCGGTAGACCCCAATGGCGCCGCCAGTTCCTTCAGCCTCGGCGGTCCGTGGGTCGACGTGGCGGCGCCCGGCACCGGAATCACCTCACTTCACCCGACGTCGCCCGGTCTGACCAACGGGGTGTACGGCTCCGACGGCGCCGTACAGTCGTTCAACGGGACCAGTTTCGCTGCGCCCTTTGTCGCGGCGACCGCCGCACTGGTCCGGTCGGTTCACCCGGAACTGACTGCGCTTCAGGTCATGCAACGTATCGAAGCCACCGCCCACGCTCCGGCGCAGGGTTGGAATCCCTACGTCGGTCACGGCGTCATCGATCCACTTGCGGCAGTGACGGGCGAATTGGCCCCAGGAGAACGCGTCAAGGTCAACCATCAGTCGGTGTCGATCGATCCCCTACCCACGCCGCCGACCCCCGACAACCGATCTCGCGACACGGCACTCGTCGGAGCCGGAACGGTCGGCACCCTCGCCCTACTGACGCTGTTGGCATCGATGCCTCTTCGTCGAGTAATTCGTCGGCATCTTCCCGAACGCCAGAACATCGATCCCTGAACCGTCAGCAGTGTTCAGTTCACCGGAGCGGCCGGCGCTGTATCGGGGGCGATTCCGTCGTGAGCTATCAGTGCATTGCTCTTCTCGAGCGCGGGACCTGATGCAAGCAGGTCGAGAATCTGCCAAGGCGCGCGATCAGGCGTTCGCGTCAATCCGAGCGCGCGAGCGGAGGTTTCGTCCGGTACGCCGTACTTCACACCGGTATCGGCTACGTAGAACACTCCGTCGTGCCTGGTGCTGTTCGTCTCGATTCCGGTCGCTTGAACAAATCCGCCGAATCCCTGTTCGACATGGACGTTGTCGAGATTGTCACCCGATCCGTCCGCCTGCGCCAAGGACACCAACTTGCCACCCTCCGGGATCGGAACCTGCAATCCAGCGACAAGTTTCAGCGTTGCAGAACTACTTTCGCCGCCCTCGACTGCAGGTGGGGGAGCCCATTCCAGACAGCCGACAGGTGCGCCGTGATCATCGACGATCTCCGGAACCACCCGCGGCAACAAGTCGACGGCCAGCTCACTCACCGAGGGAATACGACTGATGGCATCAGGGGTGACGCTCGCGATCCCGGTGGCGCCCTGCGAATCCGAGAAGTAGATCAGTTGGGCGAGCGCCGCACCGATCTTCTGGATCCCGTTCTCGAGTACCACGTAGTACTGCGGGTCCGCACCCACCGAAACCTGGACGACGGAGCCGACAGTCTTGTTCTGCAGAGGAAACCGGGGCGCCGATCCCAGTTGGCGGATTCGCGGAGCCTCGATGCGCGGAACTTCGGGAATCGAATTGAGGAATCCGATACTGATCGGTCGCGCCTGTGCTCCTTCCAGGCCTAAAGCCCGCATGATCGCCGGATCGTCCACATCGATTTCCGCTCGCTTCCCGTCGTACACGAGAAAGTGATCGGAACCCGACTTCACCAGGAATGCACGGTCATTCGTCAGATATGTCGTGTTTTCGCCGACATTGGACGAGCCGACCAGGACCGAAGTCGTCAACGATTTTCTCCCGTCGGATCCGACGGAATCGCACACCGTCCACGCGGCGTTGGTAGGGTCGGCCGATTCCGGCAGCGCGGACGGTGCGCCGGGAATGCCGACGAGCGCGCCCCGGGGTTTCGCCTCGACCTCGGATGCCTTGACTATTGCCGGTTTTCCTGGCGAACCCAGAATCAGTCGTGCGGAGGCCAAGTTCAGCACAGGGCGAAACGTACCCTCCATGGCGACGAACATCGCGCCCGATTCCTTTGCAACGACGATCTCTGCATCGCCGATTCTGTCCTGTGGCCGAAACAGAGCGAGTACAGCGCAACCCGCCAATCCCAGTGCAGCGAGGACTATTCCGACGGTGAAGGCGCGCGAATGTGATCGCATCGGATCGTGAAGCATCCGCACGTCTCGTCTGACCAGCGCATGTTCCATCCGCCTGACCAAGAATCGGTACCCGTTGACCTGCCAGCGCGTGGTAGGTGTCGCAGCCATCATTCCCCCCGTGCCTTACATCCCCTTGCGAAGACACAGTACAGTTCCGCTGGGGCGGAAATTTTCGGGTAGTTCGCAGGTCAGGTATCGGGGAGGAACCGTGGACCGATCGCGGTTGAAGCATTGGCCGTCGTCACACAGGATTTCGACGCGCGAGTTCGTGCCGGCACAGATTTTCGGAATCGGTGCGGGCGGAATCGCGATGGCCAGTGGGCTCGATTGGTTCTGGGCGCTGGCAATCGGTTGTGTGGTTGCCGGATCAATGCTGCTTCATGTGGGCGGTTGGTCGGTAATGTCCTGGATTGTCAGGTACTTTCGCTATCTGCACCGCAAGGACGTCGACCGCAGCACGATCGTCAGTTTTCACACTCCCTCCGAGCAGTCCATCGGGCTCCGAGTGGACGGATCTTCGCTCGTCGCTGTCGTCGAGATCGCTCCCCCACGCGACTACCTGACCAGGATCGGCCGTCATTCGTTCGACGCTTCCCACCTTCTGCCCACGGCAGCCCTCGCCAATTGTCTCTATCAGCACGACATCTCACTCACCGGCATCGACATCGTCAGTCACGGATACCGCGCCGCGTCGGGAACGCCTGCCACCGAAGTCTACGAACGTCTCATCGGACCACTACCAGCCACCGCCACCAGAAGTGTTTGGCTTGCACTACGTTTCGACGCGCTGGAGGGTGGTGCAGCAGTCGAACGCCGGGGCGGGGGCGAACAGGGCGCCGGCCGCGCGATAGCTGTTGCCGCCAATCGTGTCATCCGGGTGCTCGATTCAGCGGGATGCAAGGCGCGGATCCTGACCGCACCGGAGATCGCGTCGTCCACTGCCCAGGTGACAAGAGGAGTGGCCGGCCACGAGGTCACCGAAACGTGGCGAAGTACCCCCTTGCCTGGCGTGTCCAACGTCGGATTTGGGATCGAACCCCGTTTCATCACCACTGCGACCCTGACCCGAGTGTGGGCAGTGGCAACGGTCGGGACGTCCGTGACAATTCGGTTACGACCCACCGGACAACGCGGAGAGGCGAAGGTCAGTGCGACATGTCGCTTCACCACGCGCAATCCACCTGAGAACGCACCGCTGGCCGGTTTGGTCTCGCTACGTGGGCGCCAGCGCGACGGATTGCTGACCAATTTGCCAACCGCATTGGCCGCGCTGGACGGCATCACGCCGGGCGTTCGCATGGACGGGGGCACACTCGACTCACTCGCTCTACCCCTTGCCGGGTGCGGCCAACTCATCGGCTCGGACCGAAACGGGCACGGTGTCGCGGCCAGAATTTCGGGGCCGGGCGTCAACACCGTTCTTGTCGCCGGCGAACTCTATCTGGCTCAGCAGTTGATCTTTCGAGCCATCGCGACCGGCGCACTGGTACTCGTCCACACCGATCGACCGCAAGCGTGGACCGCGCTCACCGACTCGATGGGAGTGCCTGACCGACTCCGCGTGTCCGGGCAGGGCGGTGGGCCTGAGGGCGCCTTCAACACTGTCGTGTTCGACGGCGTCGAGGGGTTGTCTCCGCGTGCCGGCGTGACCGCAATCTATGTGTACGGACATCCACGCCAATGGCCTCGGGTCGACCCTGAAATCTCGATAGTCCAGCCATTCGCACTCGGTGACAAGATCACGGTCGAAACCGGCCGTACACGCGTCGACCTGACTCTGGTGACCATCGCTTCCGAGACATCGTTCATCGGCCGTCCACGAGCCGGCGACGCTCACCAGATGGCGTGATCGCGTATGTCCAAGATCAGCCGGGATAGGGATCACTTGCACGTTGCATCCGCAATCCGCTTCCCCACCAATCCAATTCACGAATCATCTTCTCGCTTGCATCGATCGCAATCGAATCGACGCCGTACGGCTCGTGTCCGAATTGCTTACGCACCCGGTGGATGGTCACGCTTTGACGCACCGAGACCATGTGCAACTCCGCCACCACTTGCCTCAGTTGCTCGACGGCCCGAACACCACCTGAAATCCCGCCGTAGGACACGAATCCGATCGGCTTGGCACGCCACTCGTGTTTCACCGAATCGAATGCGGTCTTGAGAGCAGCCGGATACCCGTGGTTGTATTCGGAGGTCACGGCGACAACAGCGTCGGCGCGCCCGATTCGCCGGCGGAAAACCTCCGTGGCAGGTGAATCCGAGAAATCCTGGGGCAACGACAGCTCTCTGAGGTCGATCACCGATACGTTCCACGACGGGTTCGCGGTTGCGCGCTCGACAAACCAGTCCGCCACTGCTCGTCCCATTCGCCCCTCGCGGACCGAACCTACGATGACTTCGACGTTCAAAGGTGCCATGAACGTCGATGCTAGCGACTGATCACGCAGTGATCCCGTCCGTGATAAGTGCTGCCAGTTCCCGATAAGCGCTGGCATCGTCCAGACCAGTTGCCCGGTAGACCGCGCGTTGCTGGATCCGAACCATCGTCGCCGCAGCGGCATCGGCGACAAATGATGCGTGTACCTGCCGGAATGCGCCCGAATCGACTCCCTCGACGATGAGCGATCGCACACGATCAGCAGCGATCGACGTGTTCTTCTCGTAGACCTGGCTCGCCGACACCGATTCGGCCAGGTCTTCCATGAACTGACTGGACGCCGCGGACAGCCGATCACCCACTGCTTCGAGATACACCGCGACTCGACGAGGCGGGGCCGTTTCGGCGGCGACTGCACTCTCCACTGCATCGGTCGCCGCCCGGAAGAAGTGCACTGTCACAGCCCGCACCAGATCCTCTTTGCCGGCCGCCACGGTGTACAAGGTGCTCTTGGAGCAGTGCAGACGAGCTGAGATCTCGTCGAGCGTGAGGTGGGCGAAACCCTCGCTCAAGAACAGTTCGACCAGTTGATCGAACAACTCTGCCCTGCGCGCAGTCGTCTTGTGAACCAGCCTTGCCATACCTACAACAGTACTGCAGTATCGTTCTCAGTACTATTACCTAGCTAGGAGCCGACCGTGCCCGTCGAACGCCTGATGCCCAGCCAAGAAGCTCGCGATCTCATCGAACTGACGCGTGATGTCGCGGACAAGGTACTCGCGCCCAAGGTCAACGAATACGAGAAGGCCGAGAAGTATCCAGACGGAGTGTTCCCCGCACTCGGACAGGCGGGTCTGCTGAGCCTTCCGTATCCCGAGGAGTTCGGCGGCGGCGATCAGCCGTACGAGGTGTATCTCCAAGTGCTCGAAGAGATCGCCTCACGCTGGGCAGCGGTTGCAGTGGCGGTGAGCGTGCACAGCCTGTCGTGCTTCCCGCTGTTCACCTTCGGCACCGACGAACAGAAGAACCGCTGGCTACCGGACATGCTGGGCGGCAACACCATCGGCGCGTACAGCCTTTCCGAAGCGCAGGCCGGATCCGACGCCGCCGCGTTGTCGTGCAAGGCGACGCCCACCGACGGTGGCTACCGCGTCAACGGTTCGAAAGCCTGGATCACCAACGGCGGCAAGGCGGACTTCTACAACCTCTTCGCACGCACCAGTGACGACGGTTCACGCGGCGTCTCCTGCCTCCTGGTGGACAAGGACACCGAAGGCCTCAGCTTCGGAAAACCCGAAGAGAAGATGGGGCTACGCGCGGTCCCCACTGCCTCCGCGAACTACGACGACGCCTTCATTCCTGAGGAGCGATTGATCGGTCAGCGCGGCCAGGGGCTGCCGATTGCCTTCAGCGCTCTCGACTCCGGCCGACTCGGAATCGCTGCCGTTGCCGTCGGAATCGCTCAAGGCGCGCTCGACGACGCGGTCGCTTACGCGAAGGAGCGCAAGGCATTCGGCAAGCGGATCATCGATCACCAGGGACTCGGTTTCGTGCTCGCGGACATGGCTGCCGCAGTCGACTCCGCGCGAGCCACCTACCTCGATGCAGCCCGCCGCCGCGACGCCGGAGTTCCGTATTCACGCAACGCGAGCGTCGCCAAGCTCGTGGCCACCGACGCGGCAATGAAGGTCACCACCGACGCCGTTCAGGTATTCGGTGGGTACGGATACACCCAGGACTTCCCCGTCGAGCGCTACATGCGCGAGGCCAAGATCACGCAGATCTTCGAGGGCACCAACCAGATTCAGCGATTGGTCATCGCGCGCCAACTGGCGGGATAGCCCCCCGATACGAATGCCCTCCCACACAGAGCGGGAGGGCATTTTGCATGGTGATGTTCAGTCGCCGCAGCATCCACCCGAAGACGGAATCTCGCGGGTCTCACGGGTAATCGCGTTGCGGGCAGCCAGTTCCGAGTAGTCGGGGTAGTCCACGCGGACCAACGAAAGTCCGTGCGCCGGCGCAACGAGGATGGAACTGGATCGCGACGTTTCGTCGAGCAACCCTGCCACCCAGGCGGCCGTGCGCCGTCCCTCACCGACGGAGAGGACTGCGCCGACGAGACTGCGAACCATCGACCAGCAGAATGCGTCAGCATTCACGTACGCCGTGAACACCGTGCCCTCTTGGGTCCAGTCGAAACGCTGCAGCTCCCGCACCGTCGTAGCGCCTTCTCGACGCTTGCAGAATGCCGCGAAGTTGTGCAGACCCAGCAGCCGATTCGACGCTTCCTGCATCGCTCCGAGATCGAGTGGTTTGGGATACGAGACGGTGTCGCGTGCGCGTAGTGGTTCCACTCCGAACGCCGCGTTGGTCACCCGGTACTCGTAATAACGTCGCATCGCGGAGAAGCGCGCATCGAAGTCACCCGGAACCACCGATATCTGTTTGACCCGAACGTCCTTGGGCAGAAATCGTGCAAGTCTGCGCACGAGTCGAGACGGATCGTCCGGGAGCAACTCTCCCGGAACGTCGACGTGCGCTACCTGACCGGTGGCGTGGACACCGGCGTCGGTTCGACCGGCAACGGTCAACTGAACCGGGCGTCGAAGCACCGTTCCCAACTTGTCTTCGATCTCACCGCACACGGTGCGCAGATCGGTCTGGCGGGCCCAACCCGAGAAGTCGGTGCCGTCGTAGGAGATGTCGAGCCGCAATCGAACGAGCCCGCCGTCCCCGATGGGGGCGGCGGGCTCGTTCGATTCAGCGTGTGCCGAAACCAAGGGAGACTAGTCCTTCTTGGCCTCTTCGGCCTCGGGAGCGTCGGCCGCAGTTGCGGTCTCGTTCTCGATGGCCTCGACGACTGCGTCAGCGTTCTCGACCTCAGCCTCGGTCGCGTCGGCCTCTACGGCCTCGACGACGTTCTCTGCGGCGGGAGCTTCCTGCGAGGACTTGACGCGACGAGCGCGGTCAGCCTCGGAGGTGACGGTCTTTTCCTTGACGAGCTCGATGATTGCCATCGGAGCGTTATCACCCTTGCGGGGGATCGTCTTGATGATGCGGGTGTATCCACCGTTACGGTCCGCGTAGAACGGGCCGATCTCGGCGAACAGGGTGTGAACGACATCCTTGTTGCGGATGACCTTCAGCACCTCACGACGGTGAGCCAGCGTGCCGGCCTTTGCGTGCGTGACGAGCTTCTCGGCGTAGGGGCGCAATGCCTTGGCCTTGGACTCGGTGGTGGTGATGCGACCGTGCTCGAAGAGCGCGGTAGCCAGATTGGCGAAAATCGCCTTCTGGTGGGAAGCCGACCCGCCGAAGCGGGCACCCTTCTTGGGCTTGGGCATGATGATCTCCTAGTAAAGGACCTGAGCTGCTACAGCTGTTCGGTCTCGGCGTAGTCCTCGGTACCTTCGGCATCGCCGAAGGAACCGGCATCAGTGTCACTCCACGTTCCGGTGGCGGCGTCGTAGCCGGCAACGGTGGTGGGATCGAAGGATGCGGGGCTGTCCTTGAGGGACAGGCCGAGCGAATGCAGCTTGACCTTGACCTCGTCGATGGACTTCTGTCCGAAGTTGCGGATGTCGAGCAGATCGGACTCGGTACGGCCGACAAGCTCACCGACGGTGTGAACACCTTCGCGCTTGAGGCAGTTGTAGGAGCGGACCGTGAGGTCCAGATCCTCGATGGGGAGTCCGAAGGAAGCGATGTGATCGGCCTCGGCAGGCGAGGGTCCGATCTCGATTCCTTCTGCTTCGACGTTCAGCTCACGGGCCAGGCCGAAGAGCTCAACCAGGGTCTTGCCCGCCGAAGCGAGCGCGTCCCGTGCGGTGATGGAGTTCTTCGTTTCCACGTCGAGAACGAGCCGATCGAAGTCGGTGCGCTGTTCGACGCGAGTGGCCTCCACCTTGTAGGTGACCTTGAGCACCGGCGAGTAGATCGAGTCGACCGGGATACGGCCGATCTCTGCGCCGGACGCCTTGTTCTGAACGGCGGGGACATAGCCACGACCGCGCTCGACTACGAGCTCGATCTCCAGCTTTCCCTTGTCGTTCAGGGTGGCGATGTGCAGATCAGGGTTGTTCACGGTGACGCCTGCCGGGGGCACGATGTCGCCCGCAGTAACAGCGCCGGGGCCCTGCTTGCGGACGTACATGGTGACCGGCTCGTCCTCTTCGGAGTTCACGACGAGGCCCTTGAGGTTCAGGATGATGTCGGTGACATCTTCCTTCACGCCCGGGACGGTGGTGAACTCGTGGAGAACGCCGTCGATACGGATGCTGGTGACAGCAGCGCCGGGGATCGACGAGAGCAGCGTGCGGCGCAGCGAATTGCCGAGCGTGTACCCGAAACCTGGCTCCAGGGGCTCGATGACGAACTTCGAGCGGTTATCAGCGATGACCTCTTCGGTCAGCGTGGGTCGCTGAGAAATGAGCATTGGTATTTCCTCCTGTACGGACGTCCACTATTTGACGCCCACGATGGGAAAGGGCCTGCGGCCCTGTGAGTGGTTGAGGAGTCCGGAGACTCCTCAACCACTCACGGGGTGCGAAGCGCCTTACTTCGAGTAGTACTCGACGATGAGCTGTTCCTGCAGAGCGATGTCGATCTGCGCGCGCTCGGGAAGCTGGTGAACCAGGATCCGCAGACGCGAGCCGACAACCTGCAGCCACCCGGGAACCGGGCGATCGCCGACGGTCTCACGCGCAACCTGGAACGGAAGCGTGGAGAGCGACTTCTCCTTGACATCGATGATGTCGTACTGCGAGACGCGGTAGCTCGGGATGTCGACCTTCTTGTTGTTCACGAGAAGGTGACCGTGCGTGACCAGCTGACGTGCCTGACGGCGCGTGCGAGCGAGGCCTGCGCGGTACACGACGTTGTCGAGACGCGACTCGAGGATGCGAAGCAGGTTCTCGCCGGTCTTGCCGGGGCGGTTGTTCGCCTCCTTGTAGTACAGGCGGAACTGCTTCTCCATGACGCCGTAGGTGAAGCGAGCCTTCTGCTTCTCCTGCAGCTGGAGCAGGTACTCGCTCTCCTTGATACGCGCGCGGCCGTGCTGTCCGGGCGGGTACGGGCGACGCTCGAATGCCTGGTCGCCTCCAACGAGGTCGACGCGCAGACGACGCGACTTGCGGGTGATGGGTCCGGTATAACGTGCCATTTTCTTCTACCTATCCTTCCCGCTATACCCGACGCCGCTTGGGCGGACGGCAGCCGTTGTGCGGCTGGGGGGTTACATCGGAAATGGTGCCGACCTCGAGGCCAGCGGCCTGGAGGGAACGGATTGCGGTCTCGCGACCGGATCCCGGTCCCTTGACGAAGACGTCAACCTTCTTGACACCGTGCTCCTGCGCCTTACGGGCAGCGCTCTCAGCAGCAAGCTGAGCGGCGAAGGGAGTCGACTTACGCGAACCCTTGAAGCCGACGTGTCCCGAAGACGCCCAGGAAATGACATTTCCGGCGGGGTCCGTGATGGACACGATGGTGTTGTTGAAGGTGCTCTTGATATGAGCGGCGCCGTGCGGGATGTTCTTCTTATCCCTGCGACGCGTCTTCTGGGTCTTCTTCGGACCGGTGCTACGTGACTTCGGGGGCATTACTTCGCCTTCTTCTTGCCGGCAATGGTGCGCTTCGGACCCTTACGGGTACGGGCGTTGGTCTTGGTGCGCTGACCACGCACGGGCAGACCACGACGGTGGCGCAGGCCCTGGTAGCAGCCGATCTCGATCTTGCGACGGATGTCGGCCTGAACCTCGCGGCGAAGGTCACCCTCGACCTTGAGCGACTCCTCGATGTACTCGCGGAGCTTTGCCAGGTCCTCGTCCGAGAGGTCCTTGCTCCGGAGATCCGGGCTGACGCCGGTGGCGTCAAGGATTTCCTTGGAGCGGGTACGGCCGATGCCGTAGATGTATGTCAGTGCGATCTCCATGCGCTTTTCGCGAGGAAGATCAACACCAGAGAGACGTGCCATGGTGGCATTTCCTTATCGGTGTGCGGAGGTCTGCTCCCAGCCCTTCCCCTGTGCCTCTTGCCGAGTACCGACGCCCGAAGGCGCAGATGATCTCATCAACTAACTCAGTGGGGCCCCGGCCTCCGTGCCGGGGGTGAACCATTGTCCGACCTTGGCGATCGGTGAACGATCGCGTGGGGTCTCGTCAACAATGGCTGGTACTGGGAGGTCTTCTTTGCTTGTTGCCAAGCAGATCTTCGAAAAGCTAGATCTAGCCCTGACGCTGCTTGTGACGCAGGTTCTCGCAGATCACCATGACTCGACCGTTACGGCGAATCACTTTGCACTTCTCGCAGATCTTCTTGACGCTCGGCTGAACCTTCACGTCTTCTGATCTCCTGTTTTGTCGCAGCCTGCCGCGATGAACCGCAGCAGACATACTTCTCCCTGACCCAGGTCAGGTCCGGGAAGTTCGTTACTTGTAGCGGTAAACGATGCGTCCGCGCGACAAATCGTAGGGCGAGAGCTCTACGACAACGCGATCTTCCGGGAGGATGCGAATGTAGTGCTGACGCATCTTTCCGCTGATGTGGGCGAGGACCTTGTGGCCATTCTCGAGCTCAATGCGGAACATCGCATTGGGCAGCGGCTCGACTACTCGTCCTTCGACCTCGATGGCCCCGTCTTTCTTAGCCATATCCTCCGCGATCCGTTTGGTTTGGCATGCTTCGTGCATCGGCTTCCGTTACATTGGCACGCAATGGAAAGATCGTCGGCAGTTCGAAAGCCCGATCCCGGAGTGATCCGAGCGTAGGCACACGAACTATCGACGCGCATAGCGCACCGCCTAGCCATGTTACGCGATGTAAACGACCAGGCCAAATGCGCCTCCGGTCAGGGTGACGACGCACACCGCTCCCCCATCGAAAAAGTCCCAGCCTCGAAATGAGGCTGGGACTTCTCGAACGTGAAACATGCTCGCTGCCAACACTTGTCAGCGACTGTGTCGACTACTCCGGCCGGAGTGTCAGAATCCGCGGACCGTCTTCGGTCACTGCGACAGTGTGTTCCCAGTGCGCCGCACGGGACCCGTCGGTCGTCACAACGGTCCAGTCGTCGTCGAGAATCACCGTGTCGGTGGTGCCGAGCGTGAGCATCGGCTCAATCGCCAGGCACGATCCGACAACCAGTTCAGGACCCTTACCCGGGGCACCTTCATTGGCGAGGAACGGATCCATGTGCATTTCCCGGCCGATTCCGTGTCCGCCGTATCCGTCGACGATGCCGTAGGAACGACCGTGCAACTTCTCGGCGGCATGAGTACCGACCTCGATCGCGTGCGAAACATCCGTCAGACGGTTGCCGGCGATCATTGCCGCGATCCCGGCTTCCATAGAAAGCCGAGTGGCTTCGCTGAGCTCCTGATCGGCGACGCTGATCTCACCGACACCGAACGTCCAAGCGGAGTCACCGTGCCATCCGTCGAGGATCGCGCCACAGTCGATGGAAACCAGGTCGCCTTCAGCCAGGATGTCCTGAGCTGAAGGGATTCCGTGAACGACGCGATCGTTGACCGAAGAGCAGATCGAGCCGGTGAAGCCGTGGTACCCGAGGAACGAGGGCACGGCGCCGGCGTCACGAATGACGGATTCAGCGACCGCGTTCAATTCCAAAGTGCTGACACCGGGCTTCGCCGCAGCGCGAACCGCCACCAGAGCCGAACCCACGATCGCGCCGGCAGCAGCCATCGCGTCGAGTTCGCCCGCGGAGCGGAACGGAACAACCTTGCGTTTGCGCCCGAAGACCATTACTTACCCAACGCTGCCAGTGCGCGAGCGTTGACCTCTTCGACCTCGCCGATCGCGTCGACGGAGACGATGCTGTCCTTGTAGTAATCGAACAGCGGTGACGTCTCGTCGCGGTAGACCCGGAGTCGGTTGCGAATGACGTCCTCGGTGTCGTCTGCACGACCACGGGCGAGCATACGCTCGACCACGATGTCCTCGTCGACGACGAAGGAGAGGACACCGTCGAGCTTGGTGTCGAGATCCTTCAAGATTCCCTCGAGTGCCTGAGCCTGTTCGACCGAGCGCGGAAATCCGTCGAGAAGGAAACCGTTTGCTGCGTCCGGTTCTGCGACGCGAGCCTTCACCATGTCGTTGGTGATCGAGCTCGGTACGAGTTCGCCGGCGTCGATGTACTTCTTTGCTTCCACACCGAGAGCGGTGGCCTGACCGATGTTCGCGCGGAAGAGATCACCCGTGGAGATATGGGGAACGCCGAACTTCTCGGACAAGATAGCGGCCTGGGTGCCCTTGCCGGCACCGGGAGGACCAAGGAGGACAAGTCTCACTTGAGGAACCCTTCATAGTTACGCTGCATTAGCTGACTCTCGATCTGCTTCACGGTGTCCAGGCCGACGCTGACCATGATCAGCACCGCGGTGCCACCGAACGGCAGGTTCTGCGCGCCGCCGCCGTTCCCGATGTCGAGGAACAGGTTGGGCAGAACAGCAATGGTGCCGAGGTAAATCGCACCCGGAAGGGTGATGCGACTCAGCACGTAGTTGAGGTAGTCCGCGGTCGGCTGACCGGGTCGGATACCGGGGATGAAGCCGCCGAACTTCTTCATCTCGTCGGCGCGCTCTTCGGGATTGAAGGTGATGGCGACGTAGAAGTACGTGAAGAAGACGATCAGGCCGAAGTAGATCGCGATGTACACCGGGTTGGCCGGGTTCACCAGGTAGGTGTTGATGAGGCGCTGCCACCAACTGGGGTCGACCGCTGTACTGGCCGAAGTCAGCTGTGCAATCAAGTTCGGGAGGTACAGCAGTGAAGACGCGAAGATCACCGGGATGACGCCGGCCTGGTTCACCTTCAGAGGCAGGTACGTCGAGGATCCGCCGTACATCTTGCGTCCGACCATCCGCTTCGCGTACTGCACCGGGATACGACGCTGACCCTGCTCGACGAAGACGACACCGGCGATGATCAGCAGCGCTGCGAGGCAGACGAAGGCGAAGACCAGCGGACCACGGCTGTCGAGGATTGCCTTGCCCTCGCTCGGGATACGCGATGCGATACCGGCGAAGATGAGGAGGGACATACCGTTGCCGACGCCACGTTCGGTGATGACCTCGCCGAACCACATGACCATGGCAGCACCGGCAGTCATGACCAGCACGATGATGACAAGACCGAAGATCGACTTGTCGGCGATGATGTCGTCACAGCCCTGGAGCAACTGTCCGCGTGCCGCAAGAGCGACGATGCCGGTCGACTGCAGGATTGCCAGAGCAATGGACAGGTAACGCGTGTACTGCGTCATCTTGGCCTGGCCGGACTGGCCTTCTTTCCGAAGTTCCTCGAACTTCGGAATCACCACGGTCAGGAGCTGCACGATGATGCTCGCCGTGATGTACGGCATGATGCCGATCGCAAAGATCGACATCTGCAGCAGAGCGCCGCCGGAGAACAGGTTGATCAGCGAGTAGATACCTGCTGAGTCACCGGAGTTGGCGATATCGATGCACTGACGCACACGGCCGTAGTCGACACCTGGGGACGGGATGAGAGCGCCGACCCGATACAGAGCCACCAAGCCGAGGGTGAAGAGGATCTTCCGCCTCAGGTCTGGGGTCCTGAGGGCCGAGACGAAGGCGGAAAGCAAAGATCCTCCTGGCACGACGGTAGGGAGACAGATCGTTTTGACCTGTCGAACTTTTGAACTCTAACAGTGAGCATTTGGGAACTAGGCGGGCAGACCACGAAAACCGGGTAAGCCGAAGATACATTTGCCACTCGGTGACCAGAATACTGGCCCGTCCGAGCATGCACGACCAATCTGTGACACGACCTCGTACCTGTGACACGACCTCGTAGACGCCGATGGCCGCACCGCAGCAAACGCTGCGCTGCGGCCATCGGACTAGCTACGCGTGATCACTCACAGCTCGGTGGCGGAACCACCGGCAGCAGCAATCTTTTCCTTGGCGGAACCGGTGAACTTGTCGACGGTCACCTGAACGGCAACTGTCAGTTCGCCGTCGCCCAGAACCTTGACGAGCTGGTTCTTGCGGACTGCGCCCTTGGCGACGAGATCCTCGACCGTGATTGCTCCACCTTCGGGGAACAGACGGGCGATGTCGCCGACATTGACGACCTGGTACTCGACGCGGAACGGGTTCGTGAAGCCCTTGAGCTTGGGCAGACGCATGTGAAGCGGCATCTGTCCACCCTCGAAGCCCACGCGCACGGTGTTACGTGCCTTGGTGCCCTTGGTACCGCGACCTGCGGTCTTACCACGCTTGCCGCCCTCACCGCGTCCAACACGAATCTTGTTGGACTTGGATCCCGGAGCGGGGCGCAGGTGGTGCAGTTTGATGGTCATGGTTAGACCTCCTCAACTGTTACGAGGTGGCGCACCACGTTGATCAGACCGCGGTTCTGTGCGTTGTCCTCACGAACAACGGTCTGACGGATGCCCTTGAGACCCAGCGTGCGCAGAGAATCCTTCTGGTTCTGCTTGGTCCCGATGATGCTCTTGATCTGAGTGACCTTGAGATCTGCCATTACTTCACACTCCCAGCAGCCTGTGCGCGAGCGCGAAGCATGCCGGCGGGTGCAACCTCTTCGAGGGTGAGGCCGCGGCGAGCCGCAACTTCCTCGGGACGCTGCAGACCCTTGAGCGCAGCAACGGTCGCATGCACGACGTTGATGGCGTTGTCGCTACCGAGCGACTTCGACAGGATGTCCGCGATACCAGCGCACTCCAGCACGGCGCGCACAGCGCCACCGGCGATAACACCGGTACCGGGGCTTGCCGGGCGAAGCATGACGATGCCGGCAGCAGCCTCACCCTGAACGGGGTGAGTGATGGTGTTGGCGATCATCGGGACGCGGAAGAAGCTCTTGCGAGCCTCCTCGACACCCTTCTGGATGGCCGCGGGAACTTCCTTGGCCTTTCCGTAGCCGACGCCGACCAGTCCGTTGCCGTCTCCGACGATCACCAGAGCGGTGAAGCTGAAGCGACGACCACCCTTGACGACCTTGGAAACGCGGTTGATCGTGACAACGCGCTCGATGAACTGTGACTTCTCCGCAGCGTTTCCGCCACGGCCACCGTCGCGACGGTCACGGCCGCCACCACGGTTGTCCCCACGAGCGTTGCTGTTGTCACCGCTGTTGGGGCCATTCTGTCCGGCGGGTCCGCTTCCGCCGTCACGCCTTTGACGTCCCGGCATCAGGCTGTCCTTCCGTTGAAAATGTTGGTCATCAGAACTTCAACCCGCCTTCGCGAGCCGCGTCTGCCAGGGCCGCGATGCGACCGTGGTAGCCGTGTCCGCCGTGGTCGAAGACAACTGCTTCCACGCCGGCAGCCTTGGCGCGCTCGGCGATCAGCTGACCGACCTTCGCGCTCGCAGCCTTCTTGTCGCCTTCTGCCACGCGCACGTCTGCTTCGATGGTCGACGCGGAGGCCAGGGTGTGGCCGGCCAGGTCGTCCACGAGCTGGACGTGGATGTGGCGCGAGGACCGGTTGACGACCAAGCGGGGACGCTCGGGCGTGCCGGAGACCTTCTTGCGGAGACGGAAGTGACGACGCGTCTTCGAGAGACGACGCTTGGTGGACGCATCCTTGCCCAGCGGAATCCGCTTGGCTTTCTGGTTTGCAGTCTGGCTCATATCACTTACCCGTCTTTCCGACCTTGCGGCGGATCTGCTCACCCTCGTAACGCACGCCCTTACCCTTGTACGGGTCCGGACGACGGAGACGACGGATGTTGGCCGAGATCTGCCCGACCTTCTGCTTGTCGATGCCGGACACCGAGAACCGGGTGGGCGACTCGACGACGAAGGTGATGCCTTCAGGAGCCTCGATCGGCACCGGGTGGCTGAAGCCGAGCGCGAACTCGAGGTCCTTGCCCTTCAGTGCCACACGGTAACCAACACCGTGGATCTCCATCTTCTTCGTGTAACCCTCGGTGACACCGGTGATGATGTTCGCAACCAGGGTCCGCGACAGACCGTGCAGCGCGCGGCTACGACGCTCGTCGTCGGGGCGCGTGACGCTCAGCGAGCCGTCCTCTGCCTTTTCGATTGCGATGGGCTCGGAGATGGTCAGCGCGAGGGTGCCCTTGGGACCCTTGACGGTGACATCCTGGCCGCTGATCGTGACGTCAACGCCCGCGGGGACGGTGACCGGAATCTTTCCAATACGCGACATTGTGGTGGCCTCCCTTACCAGACGTAGGCGAGGACTTCCCCGCCTACTCCTTGATTGGCCGCCTGGCGATCGGTGAGCAGACCGGACGACGTGGAGATGATGGCCACGCCGAGGCCTCCGAGGACCTTGGGCAGGTTGGTGGACTTCGCGTAAACCCGGAGACCGGGCTTGGAAACGCGACGCACGCCGGCGAGGCTACGCTCGCGGCTGGGACCGTACTTCAGATCGACGATGAGGGTCTTGCCGACCTCTGCGTCTTCGGTACGGAAATCGGAGATGTAGCCCTCGCGCTTGAGGATCTCGGCGATGTTCGCCTTGATCTTCGAGTGGGGAAGCTTCACCTCATCGTGGTACGCCGTGTTGGCGTTGCGCAGACGCGTCAAGAAGTCTGCGATGGGGTCAGTCATGGTCATAGGTCGACCTCGACACCTTTCTCGCTGTGGTTCCCATGCAACACCGGACGAATCCGATCGTGGGCCTCCAGCAATTCGGCTGGGCCGTCCGACTTGTGTCAGACGGCGTAAGTTACCGCACCGAGCTGAACGCATGCGTCAGCCACGGCAACCGCTCTAGTGTAGGGAACTTTGGCGCAGGTGTCCACCGGGATCCCATGTCGCCTCCCCCACTGCCGCCCGAAGGATGCGATCGGGAAGCTATCGACGCACCCCGAAATCTGAACTGCTCGTTCGGCACCGAAGAACGACACCGACGAACGATGATCGCTTTCAACCAGAGTCGCAGCGGGGCAGTTCTTTTCAGGATCGGCACGATTCACATCTCGATGAAAACCACGAATGGGCGTGGGTTCCAAAGGAACCCACGCCCATTCACATGCGTGGTGTGACGAAGCCCAAGGGCCTCAGATCACCAAGAGCTCTTGCGAACTCCGGGAAGCTCGCCGGCGTGAGCCATCTCGCGAACGCAGATACGGCACAAGCCGAACTTGCGGAACACCGAGTGCGGGCGACCGCACCGCTGGCAGCGGGTGTAGGCGCGAACCGCGAACTTGGGCTTCTTGTTGGCCTTGTTGACCAATGCCTTCTTAGCCATGCGCTCAGTTCTCCTTGAACGGGAAGCCGAGGTGCTTGAGCAGTGCACGGCCTTCTTCGTTGTTGGTTGCGGTGGTCACGACGGTGATGTCCATGCCGCGGGGGCGATCGATCTTGTCCACGTCGATCTCGTGGAACATCGACTGCTCGTTGAGGCCGAACGTGTAGTTGCCGTTGCCGTCGAACTGGTTGCCCGAGAGACCGCGGAAGTCGCGGATACGGGGCAGAGCGACAGACACGAGGCGGTCCAGGAACTCCCACATGCGGTCACCACGGAGGGTGACGCGTGCACCGATGGGCATACCTTCGCGGAGCTTGAACTGCGCGATGGACTTACGTGCCTTGCGGATCTCGGGCTTCTGGCCCGTGATCAGCGACAGGTCATGGACAGCGCCG
This sequence comes from Rhodococcus sp. MT28, assembly GCF_058792695.1. Taxonomy (NCBI): domain Bacteria; kingdom Bacillati; phylum Actinomycetota; class Actinomycetes; order Mycobacteriales; family Nocardiaceae; genus Rhodococcus; species Rhodococcus sp. MT28. Next base: position 18,570 of record NZ_JBXAFD010000005.1, on the reverse strand, counting down.
TTGATCAGCTTGGCGTCACGGGCGGCGTCGCCGACGCCCATGTTGACGACAACCTTGACGACGCCGGGGATCTGCATGACGTTCGAGTAGTCGAACTCGCTGTTGAGCGCGTCCTTGATCTCAGCGCGGTAGCGTGCCTTGAGGCGCGGCTGGACCTTGTTTTCGGTGGAGGTCATGTCAGATGTCCTTCCCGTTCTTCCGGGAAATCCGAACGCGCTTGCCGGACTCTTCGTCGGTGCGGTAGCCCACGCGGGTGGGGTTTCCGTCCGAGTCGACGACTGCAACGTTGGAAACGTGGATCGGGGCTTCCTGCGTGACGATGCCGCCGGAGGATGCTCCGCGCTCGTTCGCGGAAACCGCGGTGTGCTTCTTGATTCGGTTCACGCCTTCGACGAGGACCTTGTCGGTCGCGGGGTAGGCCTGAATGACCTTGCCCTTCGCGCCCTTGTCCTTGCCGGCGATGACCAGAACGGTGTCACCCTTGTGCACCTTCATCACAGCACCTCCGGGGCAAGCGAAACGATCTTCATGAACTTCTTCTCGCGCAGCTCACGGCCGACGGGTCCGAAGATGCGGGTTCCACGGGGATCACTGTCAGCCTTGATGAGCACTGCAGCGTTCTCGTCGAACTTGATGTAGGAACCGTCCGGACGACGGCGCTCCTTGGTCGTGCGAACGATGACGGCCTTGACGACCTCACCCTTCTTGATGTTTCCACCGGGGATTGCGTCCTTGACGGTGGCGACGATGACGTCACCGATCCCGGCGTAGCGACGTGACGAACCGCCGAGAACGCGGATGCAAAGGATTTCCTTGGCACCCGTGTTATCAGCGACGCGAACTCGCGACTCCTGCTGAATCACTTGATCTCCCTAGACCTGGAATTTCGTGCGCAACGGATTACCGACCCGGTGCGCGCGGTCATTGTTGCCACCTGCGTCGTGTCTGAGCTGCAGTCCCACCGACTGACGTCGGGAGACGATCACTGCAAGCACCGTTCGAGCTGCGCACGTGAAGACACACCTCTGCCACAGGCAACCGTTCTATTGTAGGGAAGGGTTCGCCGAATACCAAATCAGCCGTACTCGACGCAACTCGAACCCTTCGCCCGGAAAGCCCCGAAAGCCCCCGGAAAGCCGAATGGCCCACTCCCCCAAGGGGAAGCGGGCCATTCGGTGATACTCGATCAGCTCGAGGATTCGATCAGGCTTACTTGGCCTTTTCGAGGACCTCGACCAGACGCCAGTGCTTCGTCGCGGACAGCGGACGGGTTTCCATCAGCTGAACGCGGTCGCCGACGCCGGCAACGCCGTTCTCGTCGTGCGCCTTCACCTTGGTCGTACGGCGGATGATCTTGCCGTAGAGCTTGTGCTTGACGCGGTCTTCGAGCTCGACCACGATCGTCTTTTCCATCTTGTCGGACACGACGTATCCGACACGGACCTTACGGCTCGCGCGCTCTTCTGTGCTCACTGCTTTTTCCTCACTCATGCCGCGTCACCTGCATCCGGACCCACAGCGAGTCCGAGCTCACGCTCACGCAGGACGGTGTAGATGCGCGCGATCTCGTGACGAACGGTGCGCAGTCGTCGGTTGTTGTCCATCTGGCCGGTAGCCATCTGGAAACGAAGGTTGAAAAGCTCTTCCTTCGACTCACGGAGCCGGGTGACCAGCTCGTCTTCACTGAGCTCGCGGAGCTCTGCTGCTGGGGTTCCAGTAGCCATCAGAACTGCTCCTCTCTGGTCACGATCCGGCACTTGCACGGGAGCTTGTGCATCGCGCGGCGCAGGGCCTCACGAGCAATCTCCTCGTTGGGGTATGTCATCTCGAACAGAACGCGTCCGGGCTTGACGTTGGCAATCCACCACTCGGGCGAACCCTTACCGGAACCCATTCGGGTTTCGGCCGGCTTCTTCGTGAGGGGGCGATCCGGGAAGATGTTGATCCAGATCTTGCCGCCACGCTTGATGTGCCGAGTCATGGCGATACGAGCGGACTCGATCTGCCGGTTGGTGATGTAGGCAGGCTCGAGAGCCTGGATGCCGTAGTCACCGAAGGTCACCTGGGTACCGCCCTTGGCGGCACCCGAACGGCTCGGGTGGTGCTGCTTGCGGTGCTTGACCCGCCGTGGGATCAACATGCGTCAGCCCTCCTGATTCTGTTCAGTTGCGGGAGCATCGGCGGTTGCGGTCGCTGCGCGGCCGGCCTCGGTGCTGGTCGCAGTGGTACCGGTGGCACCGGAACGACGCGGACGGCTCGGACGCTCACGACGCGGGCGATCCCCGGCCGGTGCGGCCGTGTTGGCGGCGAGCTCACGCTTGCCACCGACGATGTCGCCCTTGTAGATCCAGACCTTGACGCCGATGCGACCGAAGGTGGTCTTGGCCTCGTAGAGGCCGTAGTCGATGTCCGCACGAAGCGTGTGCAGCGGCACACGGCCTTCGCGGTAGAACTCCGACCGGGACATCTCGGCGCCGCCGAGACGACCGGAGCACTGAACGCGGATTCCCTTGACGTTGGGCTGACGCATGGCCGACTGGATGGCCTTGCGCATTGCACGACGGAAGGCAACGCGGTTCGAGAGCTGCTCGGCCACACCCTGTGCGACGAGCTGTGCTTCAGCTTCTGCGTTCTTGACCTCGAGGATGTTCAGCTGAACCTGCTTGCCGGTCAGCTTCTCGAGCTCGGAGCGGATGCGATCGGCTTCGGCGCCGCGGCGGCCGATGACGATGCCCGGACGTGCAGTGTGGATGTCCACGCGAACACGGTCACGGGTGCGCTCGATTTCGACCTTCGCGATTCCTGCGCGCTCCATGCCGGTGGCGAGGAGCTTACGGATCGCGACGTCTTCCTTGACGTACTCCGCGTACTGCTTGTCTGCGTACCAGCGAGACTTCCAGTCGGTGGTGATGCCGAGACGGAAGCCGTGCGGGTTGATTTTCTGGCCCACTACTGAGCACTTCCCTTCCGGCGATTACGGGTCGATGTTCCGGTCTTCGGCAGGCTCTCCACGATCACGGTGATGTGACTGGTGCGCTTGCGAATACGGAACGCACGTCCCTGTGCACGCGGCTGGAACCGCTTGAGGGTCGCGCCCTCGTCCACGAACGCCGTAGCAACGACAAGCGTGCTGGGGTCGAGGTCGAGGTTGTTCTCGGCGTTGGCTGCTGCGGAGGCGATCACCTTGGCGACCGGCTCGCTCGCTGCCTGCGGCGCGAACTTCAGGATGTTCAGGGCGTCTTCAACCGAGCGCCCGCGGACCAGGTCCACAACTCGACGTGCCTTCATCGGCGTAACGCGAACGTGCTTCGCTACAGCCTTGGCAGTCGGGTTGGCGGTTTCGGTGTTGCTCATCGCCTCTTCGCCTTCCGATCATCCTTGATGTGACCCTTGAACGTGCGGGTCGGTGCAAACTCTCCGAGCTTGTGTCCGACCATGGAGTCGGAAACGAACACGGGGACGTGCTTGCGGCCGTCGTGAACTGCAAACGTGTGGCCGATGAAGTCCGGGATGATTGTCGAACGACGGGACCAGGTCTTGATGACCTGCTTGGTTCCCTTTTCGTTCTGTACATCCACCTTCGCGAGGAGGTGGTCATCGACGAACGGGCCCTTCTTAAGGCTGCGTGGCATCCTTCACTCCCTCCTAGCGCTTGTTCTTGCCGGTGCGGCGGCGACGGACGATCATCTTGTCGCTTGCCTTGTTCTTGCGGGTACGGCCTTCAGGCTTACCCCACGGGCTGACCGGGTGGCGTCCACCTGAGGTCTTGCCCTCGCCGCCACCGTGCGGGTGGTCGACCGGGTTCATCACGACACCACGAACGGTCGGGCGCTTGCCCTTCCAACGCATACGGCCGGCCTTGCCCCAGTTGATGTTCGACTGCTCGGCGTTGCCGACCTCGCCGACGGATGCGCGGCAGCGCACGTCGACGCGACGGATTTCACCGGAAGGCATACGCAGCGTGGCGTAGCTGCCTTCCTTACCGAGGAGCTGGATACTGGCGCCTGCGGAACGAGCCATCTTGGCTCCGCCGCCGGGACGCAGTTCCACACCGTGGATGGTGGTACCAGTCGGGATGTTGCGCAGCGGCAGGTTGTTGCCCGGCTTGATGTCGGCGCCTGCACCGGACTCGACCGGTGAACCCTGCACCAGGCCCTTGGGGGCGATGATGTAGCGCTTCTCACCGTCTGCGTAATGCAGGAGTGCGATGTTTGCTGTGCGGTTGGGGTCGTACTCGATGTGAGCGACCTTTGCCGGGATGCCGTCCTTGTCGTTGCGACGGAAATCGATCAGTCGGTATGCACGCTTGTGTCCGCCACCCTTGTGACGGGTGGTGATACGACCGTGTGCGTTACGTCCACCGCGACCGTGCAGCGGGCGAACCAGCGACTTCTCGGGGGTCGACCGAGTGATCTCGGCGAAGTCCGAGACGCTCGAGCCACGACGGCCCGGTGTTGTCGGCTTGTACTTACGGATTGCCATGAGTCTTCTCGTCCTCTATGTCTCGTCAAGTCCCGGCGCTTACGCGACCGGTCCTCCGAAGATCTCGATGGGCTTGCTGTCAGCGGACAGGGTCACGAGCGCGCGCTTGGTGTCCTTGCGCTTGCCGTAACCGAATCGGGTCCGCTTACGCTTGCCCTGACGGTTGGCGGTGTTGACGCTGGTCACCTTGACGCCGAAGACCTTCTCGACGGCAATCTTGATCTGCGTCTTGTTCGAGTCCGGGTGCACCAGGAAGGTGTAGGTGCCTTCCTCGATCAGTCCGTAGGACTTCTCGGAGATGACCGGAGCGAGCAGGATGTCGCGGGGGTCAGCGATGGTGCTCACTTGGCGTCCTCCTTGTTCTGAGCGCTCTCTGCGGGCCCGTGGATGAACGCGTTGAGTGCCTCGACGCTGAACACGACATCGTCTGCATTGAGCACGTCGTAGGTGTTGAGCTGGTCGGGTGCAATGGGATGCACGCCTTCCAGGTTCTGCACGCTCTTCCAAGCGGCTACATCCTGGCGACCCACGACGAGCAGCAGCTTCTTGCGATCCGAAATCTCGCCGAGGAACGCGATTGCGCCCTTGGTCGAAGGCGTCTGCCCTGCAACCAGTTCGGTGATGACGTGGATGCGCTCGTTGCGTGCGCGGTCAGAGAGGGCTCCGCGAAGAGCGGCTGCCTTCATCTTCTTGGGGGTGCGCTGGCTGTAGTCACGCGGCTGCGGGCCGTGAACGGTTCCGCCGCCGACGAACTGCGGTGCGCGAGTCGAGCCCTGGCGTGCGCGGCCGGTGCCCTTCTGGCGGTACGGCTTCTTGCCACCGCCGCGGACGTCGCCGCGGGTCTTGGTGGAGTGGGTTCCCTGACGAGCAGCTGCGAGCTGCGCGACGACAACCTGATGGAGAAGCGCGATGTTGGCCGGAGCGTCGAAGATCTCAGCGGGGAGATCGACGGTGCCGTTGGTCTTGCCGCCGGCGACCTTGACGTCCAGGGTCAACTTGGTCTCGGTGCTGGTCATGCCCGTGCACCACCCTTCACTGCACTCTTGACGATCACGAGGCCGCCCTTGCGGCCGGGGATCGCACCCTTGATCAGCAGCAGGCCGTTCTCTGCATCCACCTTGTGGACCGAGAGGTTCTGCGTCGTGATGCGGTCGCTACCCATGCGTCCGGACATGCGCATGCCCTTGAACACGCGGCCGGGAGTTGCACAGCCACCGATGGAGCCCGGGCGGCGGTGAACAGCCTGGGTACCGTGCGACGCGCCCTGTCCCTTGAAGCCGTGACGCTTCATGGTTCCGGCGAAGCCCTTGCCCTTGCTGGTTCCGGTGACGTCGACGTATGCGCCGTCCTCGAAGACCTCGGCGGTGAGCTCCTGGCCGACCTCGTAGTCGGAGGTGTCCGCAACGCGGAGCTCCACTACGTGGCGACGCGGGGTCACACCAGCCTTGGTGAACTGGCCGGAAGTCGGCTTGTTCACCTTGCGCGGGTCGATGGCGCCGAACGCGAGCTGAACGGCGCTGTAGCCGTCACGCTCTTCGGTACGGATCTGGGTTACGACGTTCGGCCCAGCCTTCACGACGGTGACCGGGACAACCCGGTTGTTCTCGTCGAAGACCTGGGTCATGCCGAGCTTGGTGCCCAGGATTCCCTTGATCTTGGTATCAGTCATTGTTTTTGTCTCCGCCGTCACTGAATGTTCACGTCGACACTGGCCGGAAGGTCGATGCGCATGAGCGCGTCAACCGTCTTCGGCGTCGGGTCGAGAATGTCGATCAGCCGCTTGTGAGTACGCATCTCGAAGTGCTCGCGCGAGTCCTTGTACTTGTGCGGCGAGCGGATGACGCAATATACGTTCTTCTCGGTCGGCAACGGCACAGGTCCAACGACGCGGGCACCCGTACGGGTTACCGTCTCGACGATCTTGCGCGCTGACGCGTCGATCGCCTCGTGGTCGTAGGCCTTGAGCCTGATGCGGATCTTTTGTCCCGCCACGCTTAGTGTCCTTTTCTTGCCGCGTTTCGTAGCCCGCCTGGTCAGGCTCGAGCTACCTCGTCTGCACAGTCCTTGCCTGGACGATGACACGACGAACACTGAAGCGATCGGGACCAAGTCCAAGTTCTCGGGAGTACCGAGATTCGGATCGAGATCAGGATCTGCTGCCGCTGTTCGTTTGTCATTGTTCTCCGGTACACGCGGTCGGGCGTGTCGCCTTCTCACTCATCCTGCGCCGGACAATCTTTCGATTATCTGGCGCGTGATGCGTACCGGACGTGTTCGATGTCGAACACAAAGTAGGTACTGCTTCCGTCCTGCATTACTTCTCGTCTTGCATGGTCACAGTCGTTGACCCGATTACCCTGACGGGATCTGCGATCGATCGTCTGTGACGTCTTACCCTTACCCGATCACGGCCGCAATCGACCGCGTCCCGGACAAGGCAACCCGACCAGTATGCCGTACCTGGCCCAAATCCTCAACTCCCCCGAACTGCCTTTTCCGAGTGAGCTGCGCGACAACAACCTTACTCAGAAGTAAGATACGCCTATGACTACCTCCAGCCCTACCTATCGCGGATGGCAGAAATTGCCGGACAACGCCCTCGGACATGCAGTTTTCTCGGCGGCGATGTCCATTCGCGTGCCCTATTTCGCCTCTGTTCTCCCCCGGGTGACCAAGTTGGAACCAGGGCTCTGCGAGGTCCGCTCCCCCAAATGGTGGGGCGTCCACAACCATCTCGGCACTTTTCACGCGATCGCAGCATGCAATCTCGCGGAGGTCGCAATGGGCATGCTGAGCGAAGCGACGGTTCCGAACTCGCACCGCTGGATCCCCAAGTCCATGAAGGTCGACTACCTCGCCAAGGCCGAGACCGGCCTGCGGGCGGTCGCCCGACTCGAGACTTTGCCGGACTTCGCGGCGATCGAGAGTGGCACGGAACTTCTCGTTCCCATCTCGATCTTCGACCGTGGCGGCAAGGAAGTAGTCCACGCCGAAATCACCACCTGGGTCTCCCCCAAGTAGGCACTCACGAACCCGCCTGCATCGCAACCTGATTCGCCCGCCAAACAGGTTTCGCAGAATTAGGCACCACCGCAGGTTTCGGCGAATGACGATCGTGGAACACCTCCCCGAACGGCGATGGTCGGTCGGGGTGCCGGTGTCCGGAGGTGGGTTGCGTTCCGGGCACCACATTGTCGACCTCGCGTCACGCCGAGCACCGGGAGGCCTCGTGGAAGAGTTCTTGACCACAACGAGTTCCGAAGCAGGCACGCAGACCTCGTCGTATCCGGACGAGGCCGAGGGATTGGACAGCTTCCGGCGCGACCTCGACGCCATCGACGCTCTACTTCTCGAGACGGTGCGGCAGCGGCTGGAACTCTGCCTGCGCATCGGCGAGTGGAAGCGCTCACGCGAGGTTCCGATGATGCAACCCGGCCGCGTCCGCCTCGTGCAGGAGCGGGCGCGTGAATTCGCCCGTAGACACGACCTCTCCCCCGACTTCTTCAACGCCCTGTACGAGCTGATGATTGCCGAGACCTGTCGACTCGAAGACCTGGTGATCAACGCACCTGTTGAGGAGGAGGACACTGTTCGGGAATCCGTCGGACCGAGATCAGGATCATCGACATGAGTTCCCGCACCCTTCTGGTGGACAATTACGACTCGTTCACCTACAACCTGTTCACCCTGTTGACCGAGGTCAACGGGGTTGTGCCGACCGTGGTCCGCAACGACGCGGATTGGGATTCCCTCGATCTCGCGTCGTACGACAACGTGGTCATCTCCCCAGGTCCCGGCCGGCCGGATCGCGACCGTGATTTCGGAATCAGCCGCCGTTTCATCGAAGAAGCGCCTCTCCCACTTCTCGGTGTCTGTCTCGGCCACCAGGGCCTGTGCGAGTTGTTCGGCGCGGACGTGGTGGTTGCGCCCGTCCCGATGCACGGCCGAATTTCGCTGATCGATCACGACGGCTCGGGCATCTTTGCCGGACTTCCGTCGCCGTTCCGAGCTGTTCGCTACCACTCGTTGACCGTCGAGAATCTGCCGAACGCCTTCGTTCGTACCGCGTGGACGTCCGACGGACTGCTCATGGGTGTCCGGCACCGGACCAAGCCGATGTGGGGCGTTCAGTTCCATCCGGAGTCCATCAGTACCGAGTTCGGCATAGATTTGCTCGCGAACTTCCGCGATCTGTCCGTCGGACGCACTCTGGATTCGGTGATCCGACCCGAACCTGCTCCGCAAACACCCGACCTGCGGCCGGCGATCAACTACGACGTCGACGACGTGACTCTCGATTTTGCAGTGGACCCGTCGGCGGCCTATGCAGCACTGTTCGCCGACGGCCCGAACGCGTTCTGGCTGGACCGCGCGGCAACCGCAGAGCCGAGTGCGCGCTTTTCGATTCTCGGCGATTCGTCGGGGCCGCTGGCCGAGTTCATCACGTACGACGTGCAAGCCGAGGTACTGACTGTCAGCCGAAAAGGCCTGTCCGACGAGCACATTCGAGTTCCATTCTTCGATTACTTGGACGCACAACTCGCGACACGCTTCGTGCCCTCACATCCGGAACTCGACTTCAACCTCGGCTACGTGGGCTACCTCGGCTACGAACTGAAAGCACAGACCGGAGGAAGGGCAGTCCATCCGGCACCCACTCCTGATGCCGCTCTGGTGTTTGCCGATCGCGCCGTCGTCATCGATCACACCGCGGGCCGCACTCACGTTTTGAGATTGCGCGAGAAAGTCCGGGACGCCGGCTATGACGATTGGCTCGAATCGACCGTCGACACCTTGGCGCGGATCGGCGCGGACCTTCCGGAACGCACCCCGGTTCCGCTGATCAGCGACACCGTCTGGACGCAGGCTCGCCTGCGGCATGATCGCGATCAGTACCTGTCGTTGATCGGAACGGCCCTCTCGGAGATCCGGGCAGGTGAGTCCTACGAGGTGTGTCTGACCAACATGGCGAGCGTCGACGAGACGATCGATGCACAGCAGGCGTTCGAGTATCTGCGCTCGATCAATCCGACGCCGTACAGCGCACTTCTCGACTTCACCGGCATCTCGGTGGTCTCGGCCTCGCCTGAGCGGTTCCTTCGTGTCGACTCGGCCGGCAACGTCGAGTCCAAGCCGATCAAAGGGACCCGCCCGCGCGGCGTCACCCGAGCGCGTGACGCTGCCCTACGGCAGGACCTGCTCGACAGCGAGAAGGACCGCGCCGAGAACCTGATGATCGTGGACCTCACTCGCAACGACCTCACCAAGGTCTGCGTTCCGGGAAGTGTCCACGTTCCGAGGCTGTTCGCGATCGAGTCGTACTCGTCCGTTCACCAAATGGTGTCGACGGTGCGCGGACATCTGAGTCCGGGGTCGTCGGCGGTGGACTGTGTGCGTGCCGCGTTCCCCGGTGGATCGATGACCGGCGCTCCGAAGGTACGGACGATGGAGATCATCGACCGCCTCGAATCCGGCCCTCGTGGGGTCTACTCGGGATCGATCGGGTACTTCGCGCTCGGTGGCGCCGCGGACCTCTCGATCGTGATCCGGTCGCTGGTCTGTACCGAGAGCGGCGTGACCTTCGGAATCGGCGGTGCCATCACAGCGTTGTCCGATCCGGAAGAAGAATTCGACGAGACCACGGTCAAGGCGTCCACGCTGCTCCGTGCGCTCGACGCGGTGTCCTCGCGGGTCCTCGAGTACGGCGGGTAGATCCAGCCATGACGGCGTCATCAGGCACAGCGACGGTTGTCGGCGGGCTGGGTGCCGTCGGATCCATGTTCGTCGAACTGCTTCGCGCCGGGGGGTCGACCGTCACCGTCGTCGACCCAGCAGGCAGCGATCCCGACGGAGATGTAGTCGTCGGAGACATCACGAAACCCAGTGAGCAAGTCCTCGCGCACGTGGAGTCCTCGCGCATCATCGTGCTCGCGGTTCCCGAACAGGTCGCTCTAGCCGCACTACCGAGCCTTCGGACATCCGGCGCTCTCGTTGTGGACACGCTGTCGGTCAAATCGCGGATGGACGCAGCAATCGCCGACGCCGGCCGAGAAGGGGAATTCCTCGGACTCAACCCCATGTTCCGTCCGTCGCTCGGGCCACGCGGTCGGGCCGCCATCGCAGTGCCGTACGTCGGCGGTCCGCAGTCCGACAGATTCCTCGACATCGTGCGCTCGTGGGGCGCGTCGGTCGCGGTGATGGACGCCGATCGTCACGACCGGTTGGCTGCGGCCACCCAGGTTCTGACACACGCGTCGGTGCTGGCTTTCGGCGTTGCCCTGGCTGAACTCCGAGTTTCCGCGGACGAACTCCTCGCGGTCGCCCCTCCCCCGCATCGGACCTTGCTCGCGCTCCTGGCGCGTGTAGCCAGCGGCGAGCCGGAGGTGTACTGGGACGTGCAAGCGGGCAATCCGTATGCAGGTGCGACACGAAAAGCACTGTTCGATGCCACCGCACAGGTGGACAGGGCGGCCGAAACCCTCGGCGACTTCACGACGCTGATGAAAACCGCCGACGCAGCGCTCGACAATCGCTCAGGCGAATTGAACGCGGAGTGCCAGAGCTTGTTCGATCGCATTGCCGAAGGGCACAGAGAGATCGCCGAAGGGCACAGAGAGTAGGGCACGATGAGACCTGGAGTGAGTCCGCCCAGCCTCCCGGAGTACGACGCCTCCGATCCGGTCGAGAGTGCAATCGTCCGCCGCCTTGCGAGCAATTGGGCGCGCCGGGCAACCGTGAAGAAGGCGGAACCGGAACTGGACGATCTCTTCGATTCGTCGCTGTCCGACTACCCCGAAGCACTTCTCCCGTTCGCGGAGCATCCGACCTACCTGGCATTGAGCCCCGAGCAGAAGCAACGCCTGCAAGCCTGGGCATGGATCGCGTTCAACAAGAACGTCATGGACATCGAGAAGTACGTCGTCAATCCCGGCTTCGACGTTCTCGCCGAAGACCGACTTAACGTCGGTCTCGGAGATTGGGCTGCAGTGGCGGTCAATCAGGCGATGGTCGACGAGCAATATCACACGCTCATGCACTTCAATGCCAGTTCAGCGACCCGTCGAGGCAGGGGCTGGGGGCTGCCGGCCAAGGCACTGCCAGACGTCCTGACGGTCCACACGCGGGCGCAAGCCCTCGACGCAGCCGAGGGGCCTCGCAAGATTGCCCTGACACAGTTGGCGTTCATGACCGTCGCCGAGGTGTCGATCACCGCATACCTCGACCTGATCTCGGACGACCCGGGCGTGCAGTCGATCAACCGCGCGACAATCCGGCTGCACGCTCGCGACGAGTACTGCCATGCCTCGATTGCCGGGGAATTGGCCGTGCTGGTCTGGGATTCCCTGGGTCGTGGAGATCGCAGCTATCTGTTGGAAGGCTTCGAGGGCGCCATGCGCGCCTTCAGCGGGACCGACTTCGGCGCGTGGCGAGCAATCATGGAGATCGAAGCCGTAACCGGCGGACAGAAGATGCTCGACGAAATCGAATCGGGACGGCGCAACAACCTGTTCGTGCAGGACTACAGCGGTATCGAGAGGTTGTACAAGACCTTGAATCTGGACAGGATGTAGCCGACTCTCACGAATCCACGGGCATAGTGCGGGCTCCGGAACCCGACAGCAGTTTCCGCCATGACAGCCGATCGGTTTGCCGGTCGTACATTCGGTACGCCGGCCACAACAGAGCATGCAGAATTGACGACTTGAGAATCATCAAACGTAGTCGTGCAGTCATAGCCTGGTGATACTCGAGCGTTGTCACCGAAGCCTTGTTGTATGACAGAAACTCGATGGGTCCAGTCTCTCCCCTTCGGCCGGAGATTTCGCTCCGCATGTCCAGGTCAGTGCCGAACTGCATCCCTGCCTTCACCAGGCACAGCGACAGATCCACGTCTTCGTGAATGTCGGTGCGATCACTGACCTTGTCGCGGATCGAGCGCCACGACGTCGCCCGAATCGCCATATTCGAACCAGTCAGTGCGTGCGCAGGTTTGATTCCGTGGAAATCGCCACGGGCCTCGGCTTTGTTCACCGCTGCTCGCTGAAGCCCTGAAAACGGTGACTCGTAAAACAACGAGAAACCGGTAACGGCATCAAGATCATGAGAAGCGAAGGAACTTCGAACCGCTCGCGCCCATCCTGGTGCGACACGCGAATCCGCATCGACCCTACCGATGAATTCACCCACTGCGATGTCGAACCCGGCATTACGAGCATGAACAACGCCTTGACGCGGTTCGACAAGATATCGGACTCGAGAATCCCGCTGCTCGAAAGAACGCACGATTTCAGGGGTGCGGTCGGTGGAATTGTTGTCGACAACAATTATCTCGAGTATTTCGTCCCCTTGACGAGAGAGGGACTCCAAACACCCGGCGATGTAATCCTCCTCGTTGTACACGGGAACCACCACTGACAACGTGCCGATATCCATGAGCAGTAGGCTACCTCGCCAGAGTGAGTCGACTTGATGATCGAGTCAGGGGTGCCCGTCGATCGAGTACGAACTCGTCATACTCGACGAGCACTCAGCACGCGCGAACTACAGTTCACACCTGTCGGCGATCCGAAATCAGGCCAGGCACCGGACACTGTGCGATATCGCACATTCCCGTCGGTCGACCTGACCTCGGCTTCTCGCCAAGCTGCACATTTGCATCACTCCGCACCGCGCGAAGGCCGGACCGAGGTTGTCCCTCCGGTAACATCCACTGTGCATCCGGAGATAGACGTACAAGGTTCCCGCAACCACTGGGACCCTTACCAGTGACTCCGGCTCGGGCTACGGCTTGCTCGAGAAAGGACATGGCCGAGAAGCCCTGTCCAAGCACAGCTCGGCCCGAACATCCATGTAGACAGCGGAGAATTGATGCCCTTATCGACGGACGCGGCGGTAGTCGTGGAGGACGTTCACAAGTCCTTCAAGGATGTGCACGCTCTGCGCGGTATCAACTTTCAGGCCCCCAAAGGTTCGGTTCTCGGCATTCTGGGACCCAACGGGGCAGGCAAGACCACCACGGTCAAGGTGCTGTCGACGCTGATCCGTCCCGACAGCGGACGCGCGACGATCGCCGGATACGACGCGGTACGAAATGCCCCGGAGGTTCGTCGTTCGATCATGATGACGGGGCAGTTCGCTGCACTCGACAACGCACTGACCGGCCGCGAGAACATCGAACTTTTTGCACAGTTGATGGGCTTGGATCGTGCATCGGCGAAGCAACGGGCCGTTGACCTCTTGGAAGAGTTCGACCTAGTCGAGGCCGGCGCTCGCACCGTGGCAAACTACTCGGGCGGTATGCGTCGTCGCATCGACATCGCGTGCGGGCTCGTCGTTCGCCCCGAAGTCGTGTTTCTCGACGAACCGACCACCGGATTGGATCCGCGCAGCCGTCAGAGCGTGTGGAATCTCGTCCAAACCCTGAAAGAACAAGGCATCACGGTTCTGCTGACCACGCAGTACCTCGAGGAAGCCGACCTTCTCAGCGACAACATCATTGTGATCGACAAGGGATCGGTCATCGCCGAAGGAACCGCAGATCAGCTCAAGGCCCGTACCGGAGCTAGCTTCTGCGAAATCGTTCCGATGTCCTCCGAGTTGCTCGGTCCGGCAGCCAACGCTCTGGGCAACCTACTTCCGCCGGACTTTCGTTTCAATATTGCCAAGGACAACGGAAAGATCGCGATCCCGGCACCCCGTGGATCCGCGACGCTTGCCGAGGCCTTGCGCCGCCTCGACCACGCGAGAATTCCGCTTGCCGACATCGCGCTGCGGCGCCCGTCTCTCGACGATGTCTTCCTCTCGTTGACTGGACGCCCTCAGGCTGCCGAACCCGGTGAGGTCGGTGAGCCTGCGTGACCACTACGGCCAAGTACCAAACCCCGAACCTGACGCTGCAGAAGACCGGTCGCCGCGAAATCTCGGTTCCTGCGGCCACTCGAGTAGGACGTCACCGTCGCCCGAATCCGTCGGCGATAATGCAGTGGTGGGTTCTCACGGGTCGCACGTTGCGGGCGATGATCCGACGCTACGAACTGGTCATAGCCGTCATCGCTCCGTTGATATTCACAGTGGGCTTCTACTTGCCGTTGAAGTTCGTGATGCAGCTCCAAGGCATCGACTACGCGCAGTTCCTGATGCCGATCATCGTGTTGCAGGCCATGGCCTTCACGTCGATTTCAGCCGCGCAGATGTCGGCAAGGGAGAAAATCACCGGGTTCAGCTCGCGCATGCAGACCATGCCGGTCTATGGGCCCGTCCCCTTGTTGTCCCGGATGAGCAGCGGATTCGTCCGTTCAGTGGTGTCGTTGACGGCCGCACTCGTCTACGGACACGCGATCGGCTTTCGATTCACCGAAGGTGTTGGCCAGGCAGCGCTCTTCTGCGGCTTGGCCTTGGTGTTCAGCACCTGCTTGTCGCTGGGCGCCGACGCTATCGGCTCACTCTCGAAGAGCCCGCAGGCAACCAGCCAGGCCCTTACCCTTCCCCAGCTGATCTTGGGCATGCTTTCGTGCGGCTTCGTTCCCGAGACGGGCTTTCCCGAGTGGATCCGCCCCTTCGTGCGTAATCAGCCAGTCTCACAATTCTCCTTCGCGATGCGCGATCTCGCGCACGGCGGTGTCACGTCGCACACGATGTTCCCGGTTGTGATGTGGTCGTTGGGACTGCTTGTCGTCTGCGCTCCCCTTGCCTACTGGGCAAGTACAAGGCGGGCATGATGACAAGCACTGACAAGTCACTCGACCAGAACGAGCTACGACGGGGCCGGACGCTGAACTTCCCGGAACCTAACGCCGCGCTTCCGGAAAACTCTGCAAAAGCTCTGTGGACGCACAGCCTGATTCAAGCTCGGCGTCTACTCGTCAGTTGGGCTCGTGATCCGTCCACCGCAATCCAAGCGTTGTTGTACCCGGCCCTGACTCTCATCATGTTCCGAGTTGTACTCGGGAACTCGATCAGTGCAGCCACCGGTCAGCCGAGTATCTACGGCACTGTTCCGCTGATCATTCTGGTCGGCGCGATGTTCGGTTCCATTGCGAGTGCTGTCGGGCTTCGGACGGAGAAGACCAGCGGACTGCTCAGCCGATTCTGGACGCTTCCAGCCCACCGCGCGTCGGGGTTGGTCGGGCGAATGATCGCCGAAGCCGTCCGTGTCCTCGTGACGACGATCGTGATCATCGGAGTCGGTTTCATCGCCGGATTCCGTTTCAACCAAGGCCCGGTTGCCGCGATCGGAATGCTTCTTCTGCCGATTGTGTTCGGTATCGGCTTTGCGGTGATGGTGACGGCCCTGGCTACGGTGTCCGACAATCTTCCACTCGTAGAAATCGTCTCCATCGGCTGCACGCTGCTGATGTTCTTCAACAGTGGTTTTGTGCCCACGATGGCGTATCCCGTTTGGTTGCAGCCGGTGATCGCCGCGCAGCCGATGTCGGTGGCCGTCGAAGCGATGCGAGGAATGTCGCTCGGTGGGCCAGTTCTCGTACCCGTGCTCAAAACATTTGCATGGTCCTTCGGAATGATCGCTGTATTCCTGTATCCGGCGATTAAGGGATACCGGCGGGCCGCCTCGGACTAACGCCTGTGTCCAAATCTCGACCTACCGAATCGGTCGCTCCGTAACGTATCCGACGATCCGGTCGACATATCCAATCGGGAAGCTATAGACAGTCGCTTTTCCGAGAACCGTTTCAACCGAGAGGTAAGAAGTCTTGACGCGAAACTCTACGACCTGGCGACGCACCGTGCAGATCGGCGTGTTGGCTGTCGCCGGTTCACTGTTCACTGCAGGTATCGCGCAGGCCGTCCCCGCGCGCGTCGGTGGCGACTCATCCGAAACAGCGTCGACGGGCTCTTACGTCAAGTCCGTCGAGAAGGTCAATGACCGTCAACTCGTAGTCAATGTTTACGCGGCGTCGATGGACAAGGTCATTCCGATCCAGGTCATCACTCCCGCTGACAATTCCGAGCCTCGCCCGATCGTGTATCTACTGAACGGTGCCGGCGGCGGGGAAGACGCTGCTACGTGGGAGAGGCAAACCGACGTAGTCGAGTTCTTTGCCGACAAGAACGTGAACGTCGCCACTCCTGTCGGCGGTCGACTCTCGTACTACACGGACTGGGAGAAAGACGACCCCAAGGCTGGACGCAATAAGTGGTCGACCTTCCTGGGCAAAGAATTGCCTCCGTTGTTGAACGAAGAGTTGGGGAGCAACGGCAAGCAAGCCATCTCCGCCATCTCGATGTCCGGTACATCGGTACTGAACCTGGCGATCGAGTACCCCGGTTTCTACAGTTCTGTTGCCGCTTACAGTGGCTGCGCACAGACCAGCGATCCCCTCGGACAAGCATTCGTCCGGACGACCACGGAATGGATCGGCGGAGTCGACGACATCACCAATATGTGGGGACCATTGGACGGACCGGGATGGGTCGAACACGATCCGCTCGTCAACGCAGAGAAGTTGCGTGGGACACCGATCTACATGAGCACGGGCAACGGACTTCCTGGAATTCCGAACGACACCTTCCTCAACCCACGCCTGAGCGATGGTCGCGCGTACACCGAGAACCAGATCATCATCGGCGGCCCAATCGAAGCAGCGACCAACCTTTGCACTTCGAACATGGCCAAGCGCCTGTATGAATTGAATATTCCGGCAGTTGTCGATTTCCAGCCGGTAGGGACCCACTCGTGGGGCTACTGGCAGGATCAGCTGCACAAATCGTGGCCGTTCATCGCCGGGTCGCTCGGAATCTGATCAACTCCTGATCTGCCTCGAAGGCCACCTGATCGCTACACGCCCGACGCAGCGTGTCCGTACAGGTGGCCTTCGTCGTAGTGTGCTGTTTCACTTACCGAGCGCACGAAGTTAGACATGTATTGCTGCACAACCTGCGGCTGCGCCGATTCGTTCGACGCCTCGACGCATGCCTGACACACAGTCATGAGTACGACAGCGGAATCGGTTCATGTATCCGGATCTAGGCATATACCGACGTCGGTAATTGCCCGACCTGGCCCGGGACCTGACCCGACAAACACGCAGAACGTCGGCTTCTCGCTCAGATTCGTCCCGACGTCCTCCAACGGTCCGATCAGCTCCTGAAGAACGCCGACAATCGCGGACCGATCAGCTCGAGCTGATCGGTTTCCATCATCGAGTGATGCGAACTCTCGACCGTTGTCTCAGCCAGGGTTCCGTTGACGTAAGGCTTCCAGGCCTCGGCAAGTTCGATTGTCGAACCGACTCCCACGGTGGCGCTGAGAAGTACAGCGTCACCGTCGAAGACGCGCGGTACGTACCCGTCGATTATCGAGGCAGCTGAGAGCGCAAAATCGTACAGAGATCCGAGTTGCTCGGTCGTGAGAAATGACAGGGAATCGAGTGATCGGCCGAGCGCGAGGATCTCGTCCCGGCCCAACGCACCGAGATCCAGAGTGTCCCCGACGTCGACCCCCCATCCAGCGGCCAGTTCGGAGACGTTGTCCCGGGCCTGGTTCTCCCCGACTTCGGTAGTGCCGCGAGGATCGATCATTGCCAGCTTCACGTCGAACCCCTTCGAGCGCAACAGAACTGCACACGCGTGTCCGATGAACCCGCCGAGCGAGTAGCCGACGATGTGGAACGGGCCGCTCGGATTCACACTCAGCATCTCGCGAACGTACCGCTCAGCTAATGCGTCGACTGATGTGGGCAGAGGCCACGATTCCGTCATCACCGGCGCCTGCAGTCCGTAGAGCGGCGTCTGCGCGTCGAGGTGAGGAACCAGGCCGGAGGCTTTCCATGCCAGCCCGCTCATCGGGTGGATGAAGAATACCGGTACCGACGATCCAGCATCCCGGATCGGCAATAGAACGTCGAGCGCCTGACTCGACGACGGCGCGCTACCACGAAGTGTGTCTTCGATTCGGGCAGAGAGGGATTCGACTGTCGATGCACCGAACAGCATGCGCACTGGGACGTCGACACCAACAGATGCACTCAGTTCGGACGCCAACTTCATCGCAATGAGGGAGTTGCCACCCAACTCGAAGAAATCATCATCCAACCCCACCCGATCAACACCCAACACACCCACAAACGC
>NZ_JBXAFD010000004.1:43965-687232 GCF_058792695.1 Rhodococcus sp. MT28 | reverse complement strand
GCCGTCTTTCCAGGCGCGGGCCGCGTTCTGGTGTGAGGCGGCGGCGAAGGCGTCCTGCTCGGCGCGGGTGATGTGGGTGGTTTCTTGTTGGTTGACTTGTTCGGTGAGCAGGCCCATGGCCTGGTCGGTGAAGATGTCGTGGAGGCCGTCGTAGGCCATGTGGTCGCGGAGGGTGACGTCGCCGTATTTGAAGCCTTCGCGGCTTTTTTCGAGCATGTGGGGTGCGCGGGACATCGATTCCTGCCCGCCGGCGACGACGATGTCGAATTCGCCGGCGCGGATGAGTTGGTCGGCGAGGGCGATGGCGTCGATGCCGGAGAGGCACACTTTGTTGATGCTCAGGGCGGGGACGTTCATGGGGATGCCGGCGGCGACGGCGGCTTGGCGGGCGGGCATCTGGCCGGCGCCGGCGGTGAGGACCTGTCCCATGATGACGTAGTCGACTTGTTCGGGTGCGACTGAGGACTTGTCGAGGGCGCCTTTGATGGCGATGCCGCCGAGGTCGGACCCGGAGAGGTCTTTCAACGATCCGAGGAGTCGACCCATCGGGGTACGAGCTCCCGCAACAATCACAGTGGTCGTGTCGGTCATGCCAGTTCAACTTTCAGTTCGGTGCCGGTTGCGGCGACTACGTCTTCGACGCTGACATCGGGGGCGAGTTCACGCAGGACGAGTGGGCCTTCGTCGCTCACGTCGATGACGGCGAGGTTGGTGATGATCCGATTCACCACGCCCTGGCCGGTCAGGGGCAGGGTGCACGCGTCGACGATCTTGGGGTTGCCGTCGCGGTCGTTGTGCTCCATGACGACGATGACACGCCGGGCACCGTGGACCAGGTCCATTGCGCCGCCCATGCCCTTGACCATCTTGCCGGGGACCATCCAGTTTGCGAGGTCACCCGTCTTCGACACCTGCATACCGCCGAGGACTGCGGTGTCGATGTGGCCGCCGCGGATCATCCCGAACGAGAGGGCCGAATCAAAATATGCTGCACCGGGGTTAACGGTCACGGTCTCTTTGCCGGCGTTGATGAGGTCAGGATCGACGTTGTCCTCGGTGGGATACGGTCCGGTGCCGAGAATTCCGTTCTCCGAGTGCAGGACCACACGAACGTCCGAGCCCAGGTATCCGGGAATCAGTGTGGGAAGGCCGATTCCGAGATTGACGTACTCCCCGTCGATCATCTCTGCGGCCGCCCGCGCTGCCATCTGCTGGCGCGTCCAACCCGTCACTGTCACTGGTGCGGTCATCGTGAGGTTCCTTCCGAAGCGCTGACGGTTCGCTTTTCGATTCGCTTGTTCTGAGGTCCGGTGTGGACTACGCGCTGGACGAAGACCCCAGGTAGATGCACTGACGCCGGATCGATTTCACCGGGCTCGACCAGACGTTCCACCTGCGCGATGGTGACCCGTCCCGCCATCGCGGCGAGCGGGTTGAAGTTCATCGCGGTCTTGTCGAACACGAGGTTGCCGTCGGTGTCTCCGAGAACAGCGTGCACGAGTGCGTAGTCGGCGTTGATCGCCTCTTCCATTACGTAACGCTTGGTTCCGAAGACGCGAGTCTCCTTCGGAGGCGATGCAATAGCGATCGAGCCGTCGGCGTCGTAGCGCCATGGCATTCCGCCGTCGGAGATGGGGCTACCCACCCCGGCCGGTGTGAAGAATGCGGGGATTCCGGTTCCGCCGGCGCGCAGACGCTCGGCGAGCGTTCCCTGCGGCGTCAGTTCCACTTCGAGTTCGCCGGCCAGGTACTGCCGGGCGAACTCCTTGTTCTCACCGACGTACGACGCGGTCACTCGTCGGATACGGCCGGCGCTCAGCAAGATTCCGAGACCGTGATCGTCGACGCCGCAGTTGTTGGAGAACACCTCGAGGTCGGTTGCACTCGTAGCTGCGATCGCGTCGATCAACACGTCGGGGATGCCGCACAAGCCGAATCCGCCGACGGCCAGCGTTGCGCCGTCGACGATGTCGGCGACCGCCTCCGCTGCGGACTCGTACACCTTTGCTGTCATGTTCTCTCCCTGCCAAGCGTTCATTGAGTAGACACTCACTCACTTCGATATCCAGTGAACTATCTCCAGTTCACAGGTTCAAGGAATCTCGAACATCAACCGAGAACTGATCGACTACTGATCGTCTGAAGGAATTTCGTTCATTGAATGGACGCTAGGATGGCTGCATGCCAACTCACGGGCAATCGCCGGCCATGGTCGCGCGGGTGGCTGCACTTCTGCGAGCCCTCGGCGCGTCCGAACCAACGGGCACTTCCACCACGGAATTGGGCAAGGTCACCGGCCTCGCTCGGCCCACTGCGCACCGACTGCTCACGTCCCTGGCTGCCGAAGGACTGGTCGACCGTGACGCACGAACCGGTCGGTGGTCTCTCGGCCCGGAGTTGTACCTCCTGGGGGCGGCGGCCGGAAATCGGTACGACATCACCGACCGGGCTCGCGACGTCGTCGACGAACTTGCCCGGGTCACGGGGGAGAGCGCCTTCCTGTCGGCACGCCGAGGTGACGAGACCGTCTGCATCCTGAGTCAGGAAGGCAGTTTTCCACTGCGATCTCACGTGCTGCACGAGGGGAAGCGATTCCCGTTGGGGGTCGCGTCGGCGGGGCTTGCCATCTTGAGCCATCTACCGACGCGGGACGTCGACGACTATTTCGCCCGAGTGAATCTGGAATCGGAATGGGGTGAGATCCACAGTGAGGCATCAATCCGTGAGCGAATCGAGTCGACGCGTGTCACCGGGTACGCGGTTAATCCAGCCCTCATCGTCGAGGGAAGCTGGGGGATGGGTGCCGCGGTGTTCGACCGCAACGGGCGCCCGGACTGGGCGCTGAGCCTGACCGGAGTGGAAACACGCTTCCGGCCCGCGCGTCATGCCGAGTTGGGAACGCTACTCCTCGAGCACGCTCACACACTGTCGAACCGATTGAAAACGCATGCAGTGAACTAACTTTCGTGAACCAGGTCTTGTGCAGTAGTAGTTTTTGCCTTCGTGCGCACATGTGCCTTCTCGCCTTGCGGGCCGAAAAGATGCAAGATTTCCACCACCTGTTCATCGGCAGGCCCGAACCAATGGGGCTCGGCAGTGTCGAACTCCGCGACTTCCCCGGGGTGTAGGAGAACCTCGTTCGCCCCCAGGATGAGACGCAGATCCCCGGCGAGGACGTAGAGCCATTCGTAGCCGGCGTGGGTGACCAGCTTCGGTGGACGCGGACCGATCACCTGTTTGAAGACCTGCACGCGGCCGGGATAGCGCGTCAACGGAACGACGGCACTGCCGTTCTTGCGTCGGCTCGGGGTGAGATGGACCCGAGGATCGCCCGTAGCGGGGGCGCCGACGAGTTGGTCCAGCGCGACCCGGTGCGCTCGGGCAAGCGGCAACAGCAGATCGAGGGTGGGACGACGCTTACCCGATTCGAGGCGTGAGAGTGCGCTGACAGAGATGCCGGTGGCTTCGGACAGGCCCTCGAGGGTCAATCCGCGATCGCGTCGAAGCGTGCGCAGTCTCGGTCCGATATCGGTGATCAACTGCTCGAATTCAGCATCCATGCCGTCCATCTTTGCAGTTTCCGCAAAATTTCTACCGGCTTCGGACGCTGGAGAGCAACGATCCTTTCGACAGTCGAGTACGGCAGAGCACTTCGAGAGATGGAGTCCGACCATGAAACCTTCGAGCGGGATCGAACCGCAAGTGATCGGACTCGATGCAGGGCGGCGATGGGGCATCCTGGCGATCTGCTGCACGAGCCTGTTCGTCGTCGGGTTGGACACCACCATCGTCAACGTGGCCCTGCCGACGATCGGTGAGGGATTTCGCGTGGGAACCCGTGGTCTGGAATGGGTCGTCAACGCATACACACTCGTCCTGGCGAGCTTGCTGATCTCGTCCGGAGCAGTGGCCGATCGTTTCGGCAGGAGACGAGTCTTTCAGATCGGTCTGGTGGTTTTCGGGGTGGCGTCGATTGCCTGCGCGCTCGCTCCGTCCGTCGAGATGTTGATCGCGGCGCGGATCGTCCAAGGCGTCGGCGGGTCGATGCTCAGTCCGGTTGCCTTGGCGATCGTCGTCAACGTGATGACCGACCCGAAGGAGCGGGCCAAGGCAATCGGGGTGTGGGCCGCGGTCTTCGGCCTGAGTATGGCGGCAGGGCCGATCGTCGGCGGCGTGCTCATCGAAAGTTTCGGCTGGCGATCGGTTTTCTGGATCAACGTGCCGGTGATCTTGGCCGTGCTCGCCCTGACTGCTGTGTTTGTTCCGGAGTCCCGAGCGCAGCAGTCGCGACGACTCGATCTTCCCGGTCAGTTGCTACTGGTGATTCTTGTCGGCGGGGCGGTTGCCCTTCTGATCGAGGGTCCGCGAATCGGATGGTTCTCTGCCGCGGCGACGGCAGGGTATGTCGTTGTTGCTGCAGCGTTGGCCGCATTCATCCGCGTCGAATCACGCAAGCGCGAGCCACTGATGGATCTGGCGCTCTTCCGCCGCAGACCGTTCTCGTCGGCTGTGGTCGGCGCTGTCGTGGTGTTCGTGGCGTTGAACGCGACGCTACTGCTCGGCACGTTCTACTTGCAGCACTCCCGCGGTATGAGTCCGGCCCTGGCCGGCGCGATCACCCTCCCGATGGCTGTTGCGGCAACGGTCTGCGCGCCGTTGTCCGGAATACTCGTCGGACGCTTCGGCCCGCGGCGACCGCTGCTGATCGCCGGTAGTTTCACGACGCTCGGTGGACTGTGCCTGGTCTCGCTCGACAACAACACGGCGATTCCGATGCTCTTGGCCGCTTACCTGTTCCTCGGTATCGGATTCGGGTTCTCGAATGCCCCGATCACCAACACCGCCGTCAACGGGTTGCCGAGATCGCAGGCGGGGCTTGCTGGTGGAATAACCTCCAGTGCACGCCAATTCGGTGCTGCTCTCGGTGTTGCGCTGGCCGGTGGCATCATCGGCGGCAGTGCATCGGTGGATGTCGCGCAGGCATCGAGGTCGGGATGGATCCTGGTTGCCGGATGTGGGATCGCGGTCCTGGTGATTGCACTCGCATCTCGGAATTCCGAGGAACTCCCCGGCTGATCACCTCGCGTGTTCGTGGGAGCTTCACCCTGCGCGGGTGATTCCAAGCGCGTGCCCAACCGATACAGATGATGGGGTATCAGATCGTCGTATCCGAGCGGGGAGTGCCATGTGCCAGACACCGAAGGACGCAACACCGGCCACAGTCACGGCGAATCGCGAGGCAGTCGCACGGTATGCCATGGACGACCGGCAGGATTTTGCCGACGCGGATCGAGGGTTGATCGCTCCGTTGCCGGGCAACGTTCTCGGCGACGACGGGCATGTGGTCTTCGACCCGGACGCTTTGGCGTACATCGGTGACGACGTCCCCGCACCCGACACCGTCAACCCCAGCCTATGGCGCCAGAGTCAGGTCATACGCCGAGGTGGGCTTTACCAGGTGACGGATCGCCTCTATCAGGTGCGGAACAACGACATCGCGAACCTGACGGTCGTAGAGGGTGACGAGGGACTGATCGTCATCGACTGTATGGCCGGAGTCGAATCGGCACGGCAGGGCATGAAGATGATTCGTGAGCATGTCAGCGACAAGCCGGTCGCGGCAATCATCTACACGCACACCCATATCGACCACTACGGCGGAGTCAAGGGAATCGTCGACGTCGAGGACGTTGCGTCGGGAAAGGTGCCGATCATCGCACCGGGCACGATCGCATCGTTCGACAAGTTCGCGATCGGGGAAAACGTTGTGGCCGGCAATGCCATGGCCCGGCGGTCCTTCTATGCCTTCGGTGGACTGCTCGACCTCGGCCCGAAAGGGGCAGTCTCTTGCGGAATCGGTGTGCTCAGCACCAAAGGCCCCCAGATCTCGTATATTTCGCCGACCGACAGCATCACGGAGACCGGAACGAAGCGTGAGATAGCCGGTCTGGAATTCGAGTTCCTCTACGCGCCGGATACCGAGGCCCCGGAGGAAATGCACATCTGGATCCCCGAACTCGCCGCGCTGACCTGTGCGGAGAATGCCAATCATTCGCTCCACAACATCCAGACCTTAAGAGGTGCGCGCACTCGCGACGCTCGGAACTTCGCTCGGTATCTGGACGAGACTCTCGAACGGTGGGGAGACGACGCGGCTGTTCACTACGGACCGCACACGTGGCCGGTGTGGGGTAACGAGAACCTGGTGCCGTTCATCGAATCGCAAAGGGACACTTACAAGTACATTCACGACCAGGCACTCCGTCTCGCGAACAAGGGGTACACGCCGCTCGAAGCTGCCGAGGTGATCGAACTACCGGACGAACTCGGGCGCAAGTGGTACAACCGCGGATATCACGGCACTCTGCACCACGACGTTCGCGCCGTGTACACCAAGGAACTGGGAATGTGGGACGGCGATCCGGTGTCGCTTCATCCTCATCCGCCGGTCGAATCGGCGAAGAGGTTCGTCGATCTCCTTGGCGCGCAGAAGATCCTGGACGAGGGTAAGCGGGCATTCGACGCCGCGGACTACCGATGGGCGGCAGAGATCCTGCACAAGTTGGTGTTCGCGCAACCGGAGAACGCCGAAGCGAGGAACCTGCAAGCCGACGTCTACGAGCAGATGGGCTATCAAGCCGAAGGGCCGCAGTGGCGTGGGATCTATCTCTCGGCCGCGTTGGAACTACGCGAGGGCGCCCAGCCTGCCCCGTACGTCACGGCAAGTCAGGACAGTGTCCTCGCGATGCCCATCGACATCCTCTTCGACTTCGTTGCAATACATCTCATCGGCGACAAGGCCACCGACGCGGAACTGCGGATCGATTTCGTGTTCACCGATCGCGGCGACGAGGCATGGACTGCGTGGGTCAAGCGCGGTGTCCTCAATGCACGTAAGGGTGCGTCACCGAACACACAACTGACGGTCTCGGGCCCGAAGGCGGCGCTCGTGGGAGCGCTTCTTCAACCGGGCGCGGCCGCCGAACTGGCCAAGGCCGGGCAGATTTCGCTCGACGGAGACGAATCAGCGCTCGACACGCTGGGAGGGTTGCTCGATACCTTCGATCCCAGTTTCAATATCGTCACGCCGTAACGAAGGGATAGCTTTCGATGTGTACACGCTTGGTCTACTTGGGGCCCAACGACACTGTGATCACTGCTCGATCGATGGATTGGAAGGTCGACCTCGGAACAAACCTCTGGGCATTCCCGCGCGGCATGACCAGAGAGGGCTGTGCAGGTCCGAACTCGATACAGTGGACGTCGAAATACGGAAGTGTTGTCGCGACGGCCTACGACATGTGCACGACCGACGGGGTCAACGAGGCTGGGCTGTCTGCCAATCTCTTGTGGTTGGTCGAGTCCGAGTACCCGACGTATGACGGTTCGACCCCGGGATTGTCGATCGCGGCGTGGGCGCAATACGTCCTGGACAGCTTTGCGACAGTTCAGGAAGCGGTCGAAGTGCTCGCGTCGGAACCGTTCACGGTAGTGACCGCTGCCGTTCCCGGCGAAGACCGCCTCGCAACGCTGCACATGTCGCTCTCGGACGCTGGGGGAGACAGCGCGATCATCGAGTACGTCGGTGGACGCCCGACGATTCATCACAGCCGTGAGTACCAGGTGATGACCAATTCGCCGATCTTCGATCAGCAACTCGCCGTCAACGAGTACTGGAAGCAGATCAACGGAACCGTCATGCTGCCCGGAACCAACCGTGCCGCTGACAGATTCGCTCGGGCGTCGTTCTATGTCGATGCGATACCGCAGACGGACGATCCGCGGGCGGCGTTGGCATCCACCTTCAGTGTTATTCGGAATGTGTCGGTGCCCCTGGGAATTTCGACTCCCGATGAGCCCAACATCTCATCGACCCGTTGGCGCACCGTCGTCGATCACAAACGCACGCTCTATTTCTTCGAGTCGGCGATGACGCCCAATACCTTCTGGGTGGACGTGGCGTCGATGGATCTCGCGGAAGGGACACCCGTCCGAAGGCTCGGACTCGGACCGAACGAGAGCACCGTCTATTCCGGTGACTCCACTGACCAGTTCGAACGGGCGGAGGCATTCACGTTCGCGGGAGCATAAGGCTTCCGGGCGTAGCAAAAATCCAATCGTGAAACTTCTTGACATTTATACTCCGTTCAGATGAAACTTTGTTGCATATTCGGGTTTCGTCAACGGAGGACGGCATGGGCATCACAGTGCAGACACGGAACGATGGTGCGCAGCTCAAACGGCGCAGGGCGCTCGTCGCCGGCTCCGTCGGAAATTTCATCGAGTGGTACGAGTTCGGTGTGTACGGGTTCTTCGCGACGATCATCGCGTCGAACTTCTTCAGCGCCGACGGTTCCGGCGACCTCGAAAGCCTGATCAAGACCTACGCGTCGTTTGCGCTGGCCTTCTTCTTCCGTCCAGTGGGGGCCGCGCTGTTCGGTCGACTCGGTGACCGCATCGGCCGACGCCCCACCTTGGTGATCGTTCTTCTGCTGATGTCGGGTGCGACGACCCTGATCGGTGTGCTGCCCACCTACGAGA
Organism: Rhodococcus sp. MT28; assembly: GCF_058792695.1. NCBI lineage: Bacteria > Bacillati > Actinomycetota > Actinomycetes > Mycobacteriales > Nocardiaceae > Rhodococcus > Rhodococcus sp. MT28. The sequence goes on along the minus strand of NZ_JBXAFD010000004.1, from coordinate 678,691 downwards.
GCGTCGGAATTCTGGCACCGCTGCTCTTGACGGTCCTTCGAATTCTGCAGGGATTGTCGGCCGGCGGTGAGTTCGGCGGTGCAGTGTCGGTTATGACCGAGTTTGCTCCGCCCGGCCGACGCGGGCTCTACGGCTCGTGGCAGTCGTTCACCGTCGCGCTCGGACTGCTCGCCGGTGCGGGGATCGCAGCACTCCTCGCTACTGTCCTCGACCCGTCACAGCTCGGTGACTGGGGCTGGCGCATTCCGTTCCTCCTTGCACTTCCGATGGGTCTGGTTGCTCTGTGGCTCAGGCTCCGGCTCGAAGAAACGCCGTCGTTCGAGCGTGCTCGATCAGTACAGTCCGAACCGACAGCTGATGCAGCGGCGCCTGTAGTGCAGCCGACTGTCGGAGAGACAGCCAAGGCGATTCTGCTCGGAATCGGGCGGTTGATGGGGTGGTCTGCTGCCGGTTACACGTTCCTCGTAGTGATGCCGACTTATCTTCAAAGTTCGCTCAACGCGACTTTCCATCAGGCACTTGTTGCTTCCGTGCTCGCCAATGCGGGCTTCGCGGTGACCATTCCGATCGCGGGTGGACTCAGCGATCGCATCGGACGACGCGCGGTCATGCTCACCGGCACCGTGATAATTCTGGTCTTGGCTCTGCCGCTGCTCAACGTCCTGCAGAATGAGCAGACGTCTCTGACAGCCAAGGGATTTGCAGTGTTTGCCGCCGGAGCCGCAGTGGGACTTGTTGCCGGACCCGGACCCGCCATGCTCTCCGAGATGTTCCCCACCTCGGTCCGGTACACCGGATTGGGACTCGCATACTCCCTGTCCAACGCGGTCTTTTCGGGCTGCGCCGGTCTGATCATCACGTGGTTGATCAAGGAAACGTCCAATCTCGATATTCCGGCCTACTTCGTGATGGCAACGTGCGCCGTCAGCGCGATCGCCTTGAGTACCTTGCGAGGGAATGCCCACAAGCGGGCACTCGTCGACTGACCGCAGTTCTTCCGAATGCCGAAACGATGCGAGTAAGGGATATTTCATGAGAGTCATCGGTCTGATGTCCGGTACTTCGTACGACGCTATCGATGCTGCCGCAGCAGACATCCGGATCGACGGGGACACTCTTGTGCTCACCCCACTGGGCATGGTCAGCGAACCGTATTCCGGTGAGTTGCGGGCTGCGGTGGCGGCTGCGGTACCGCCGGCGTCCACCACTGTCGGTCAGATCTGCCAACTCGACACCGAGATCGGACAGGCATTCGCGGCCGTGGCTGCGCGGGCGAACGAGGAACTGTGCGGTGGCAGTGCGGAATTGATCTCCTCACATGGTCAGACGATGTTCCACTGGGTCGAAGGAGCGCAAGTAAAGGGCACTCTTCAGCTCGGGCAGCCGGCCTGGATAGCCGAGAAGACCGGATGCACGGTCGTGTCGGACCTGCGCTCTCGCGACGTGGCGACGGGTGGTCAGGGTGCACCACTGGTCAGTGCGTTCGACGTATTGTGGCTCAACGGAAGAACTTCGGGTTCCGTCGCGCTCAATCTCGGTGGCATCGCCAACGTCACTGCTCCGGGAGGCGCTCCGACATCGACGGCAGATGGTGCCGCAGTACCGATTGCCTTCGACACCGGCCCCGCAAATGCGTTGATCGACGCTGCGGTAAGCGAATTCACCGCGGGGGAGCAGTGGTTCGATCTCGGAGGTGCTCTGGGCGCAGCCGGCACACCGAACGTCGATCTGCTCGCACAACTACTGAGCGAACCGTATTACGCGCAGCCCGCTCCCAAGAGCACAGGCAAGGAATTGTTCCATCGGGACTACCTACTCGCCGCACTGCGGGGCTACGAATCCTTGTCTCTGGCCGACATCGTCGCCACACTGACTGCACTGACCGCCCGGACCGTCGCCGATTCCGTCAAAGCACTGGCGGCTACCGAAGTGGTGGTGTCAGGCGGTGGCACCAAGAACCCGACGTTGATGGCGATGCTCCGTGACGAACTGGGCGACATCGCGCTTGTCTCTTCGGACGAACTCGGCGTCACCTCCGACATCAAGGAAGCATTGGCTTTCGCGGTTCTCGGCTTTCTCACCGCACACGGATTGCCTGGAAGCATTGCTTCGTGCACCGGTGCACGTCACGCCAGTGTGCTCGGATCCCTGACGCCAGGAAGCCGTGGGCTGCCTAGAATCACATCGGTGCCGTCAGCTCCGAAAACGATGCGAATCGAGGCGTTATGACTTTGGACCGGAGTGCTCCGGCGTCCGTCGACCTGCTTGCTCGTATTCGTGCATCACTGAGTAGCCTCTCGCCTGCCGAGCTGCGGATCGCCGAAATCATCGAAGCCGACCCCAGTCTGGCCTCCACCCTGACGGTCAACGACCTCGCCGAACGAGCGTCGACAAGCACGGCGACAGTGGTCCGCACAGCCAAAAGGCTCGGTTTCGAGGGTTATCCACAGCTTCGTCTCGCGCTGGCGGCGATCAGCGGGTCCGGTACAGAGAACACGATCCCGCTCGGTGTGGACATCGTTGCTGCCGACTCGGCCGGTGAGGTGATGGCCAAGCTCGCCGAGTTCGAATCCGAACAGCTCAAGGGCACGGCGCAATTGACAGATCCTGCTGCGCTCGAAGAAGTTGTGTCCCGGATTCGATCCGCCCGCCGCGTCGAGGTCTACGGCATCGGCGCCTCTGGCATCGTCGCGCAAGACCTCACGTTGAAGCTCTCTCGCATCGACGTCAACTGTCGGGTTCATCTCGACCGAGACGCGGCCATGGTCAGCGCCAGCTTGCTCGGACCGGACGACATCGCAGTGGGGATCTCACATTCGGGTGAGACTTCGGATGTCGTGGAACCACTTGCCCTTGCGCGTCGAACCGGGGCGTCGACGGCTGCGATCACCGGAGGGGCACGATCGACGCTCGCCGTGCAGTCACATCACGTTCTGCTCACTGCCGGTAGAGAATTCGGTTTCCGATCGGCTGCGATGGCAAGCCGCACCGGTCAGCTGTTGGTAGTCGACACAATTTTTGCGATGGTGGCGCACTCGCTGCCCAGCGCACTCTCTGCTCTGCAACGAAGCCATGATGCCATTGCTTCGAAGCGGCACTGACGAGGAGTCGTCGCTGTGAGTACTGACGAGGAGTCGTCGCTGTGAGTACTGACGAGGAGTCGTCGTAATGAATATCGATCGAGGAGGACTCGCCACAATGCAATTGGAAATGCTCTCCACCGAGAGACCCAACCCTCTGACCCGCGATCTCGATGTCATGTCGGTGTCGGGTCTGCTGACGGTGATGAATCAACAGGACGCAATCGTGGCCGACGCGGTAGCAGCGGTACTACCCGCCATCGAAGCCGCAGTCGACTTGATCGTCGCGGCCCGAGCACAAGGTGGTCGACTGATCTACCTGGGAGCGGGGACAAGTGGGCGTCTGGGAGTTCTCGACGCAGTGGAATGCCCTCCGACGTTCGGGACCGATCCGGGCGAGGTGATCGGCATCATCGCCGGTGGCCCAGGAGCGTTTCTGAACGCCGTCGAGGGGGCAGAGGACGATCCGCGAGCGGCTGGGGTCGATCTCGACGCAATCTCGTTGAACGCCAACGACGTCGTGGTGGGTCTGGCTGCCAGCGGTCGTACCCCCTACGTCATCGGGGGACTCGATCACGCCCGCGAACTCGGCGCTGCAACAGTGGCAGTCTCGTGCAACCGGAACGCGGCAATGAGTTCTCACGCCGGCGTGGCCATCGAAGTGGAGACCGGGCCCGAAATCCTCACCGGATCGACGAGGCTCAAGGCCGGAACTGCGCAGAAGATGGTGTGCAACATGCTCTCCACGGCCAGTATGGTTCGCTCCGGGAAGGCATTCCACAATCTGATGGTCGATCTTCGGCCGACCAATGCCAAGCTTGTCGATCGTGCGAACCGGATCGTCGCGGCAGCCACCGGAGTCGATACCGAGATCGCTGCGGAGACCATCGACAATGCCGATGGTCATGTGAAGGCAGCGGTCGTCATGTTGTTGGCCGAATGCGACTTCGCCGAAGCAACCGAACTTTTGGACCGCGCTTCGGGTTCGGTACGTGAGGCCATCGTCGGAGCCGGCACGAGCAGTGAGGATGTCTGAATGGAAATCGTCATAGTTCCCAGTCCGGAGGACGGCGGGCGAATCGCTGCAGATATCGTTTGTGGCGCAATCGAAAACGGAGCGCGGATGCTCGGCCTCGCGACCGGATCGTCACCGCTGCACACGTATCGAGAGCTGATCAAGAGGCATCGAGAATCGGGAGTGTCGTTCGCGGCGATGAGCGCGTATCTTCTCGACGAGTATGTAGGTCTCACGTCCGATCAGCCGCAGTCCTACGCGCACACCATCCGCACGGAACTCGTGGATCACCTCGACATCGACAATGCGCGAGTGTTCAGCCCCGACGGCGGGGCCGCGGATCCCAGTGACGCTGCCCGGCGTTACGACGCTGCCATCGCCGAAAACGGTCCCATCGACGTGCAGATCCTCGGCATCGGCCTGAACGGACACATCGGTTTCAACGAGCCCTCCTCCTCGCTTGCATCGCGCACCCGAGTGAAGACCTTGACCGAGAGGACCCGCGCCGACAATGCACGGTTCTTCGCAGACCCAGCCGACGTACCGCATCATGTGATCACGCAAGGGCTCGGAACCATCAGTGATGCACGGCATCTCGTCCTGATCGCGGACGGCGCCCGCAAAGCGCCCGCCGTCCGGGCCGCGGTCGAAGGTCCGGTCTCGGCATTCTGCCCGGCGTCGGTGCTGCAGCTGCATCCACACGTGACCGTCATAGTCGACGAGGCAGCTGCCGGCGAACTCCAACTAGCGGACTTCTACCGCTACACAACCGAGCACAAGCCTGCAGAGCAGGGTTACTGAAAAGCGGGCTGCTGAAAGCGGACTTGATCTCCAGCGCAGTTGAGGTCCTAGCCTCGGGGGATGATCAACGCCAGAGGTCCAGCGGTATCCCCGCCTGCGGCGCCCCGATTCTTCTCACCACCGCTCAGTGTCGCGATCGTCGGAGCGGGGCCGGCGGGAATCCACGCCGCCGGCGCTCTCGCCGAACTTGCGCCCGGCACCAAGACAGACGTGTTCGAGCGTCTACCGACGCCGTACGGACTGGTGCGCTACGGTCTCGCACCAGGGCACCCCGAGTCCGAAAAGTTCGCCCATTCTCTGCACACCACGCTGGTCGCCAGTGAGTTCCGGCTGTTCTGCAACGTGGAGATCGGAAAGGACCTTTCCGTCGATGACCTACGTTCGTCCTACGATGCCGTGATCATTGCAACCGGTGCGCCGCGGGATGCACCTCTCGACATTCCCGGCGTCGAGCTTCCAGGTTCTTTCGGTGGCGCCGAGTTTGTCGGTTGGTACAACGATCACCCGGACAGCTCGCCGCAGTGGCCGCTGAACGCGGAATCGGTCGCAGTGATCGGAGGTGGCAACGTCGCACTCGACGTCACCCGTATGCTCCTCGCCGAGGCGCAATCGCTGCAGGCCACGGACGTCTCCGACCAAGTTCGGGAAGGGATCGCCGGCAGTCGAGTTCGCGAAGTACACATCTTTGTCCGGCGCGGACCAGCCGACGCTCGCTTCTCCCCGAACGAGTTGCGCGCTCTCGGTGAACTACCCGGCGTAGATGTTGTCGTCGATTCTGTCGATGTCGTACCGGACCGGCATGTCGAGCGGATGACCAAACAGTTGGCGCACACCCGACTGACAGTCGAGACACTCCGTGGTTTCGCGGACGCTGCTTCTGCCGATCGGACTTCCCGGCGCCGAGTTCACCTGCACTTCTACCGACAGCCGGCGCAGATTCTCGGCAGCGGGAAAGTCGAAGCACTCCGCGTCGAGCGGACAGACCCGGACGGATATGGTCACGTCACCGCTTCGGGTATCTGTACCGACTATCCGGTTCAAGCTGTGTACCGGGCAATCGGATTTCTCGGGACGCCACTTGCCGGGGTGCCTTTCGATCACGGACGCGGCAATGTTGCGCACCAGGGCGGCGCAGCGGTCGACGAGAGCGGTCTACCGATCGCGGGCTTGTTCGTGACGGGCTGGATGAAGCGAGGTGCCGCGGGGCTGATCGGTGCGGCGCGGCCAGACGCTCGCCAGACAGTCGAAACGATGCTGCACCAACTTGATTCGGCATACGAGCGTCGAGCCGGTCACGGCCGGATCGCGGAGGTCCTCGGGGCCGGCAGAGTGGTGCCCGTCGATTGGGACGGATGGCTTCGCATCGATGCCGCCGAACGTGCCCTCGGTGTGAAGCATGGGCGTGATCGGATCAAAATCAAAGAGCGCGACGAACTCGTTCGCATCGGCACGGAGTCGGCAGTTCACGCCGAATAGATTCGCTGGGGTCTGGAGTACCACCGGGGTTACGCTGAAGTGAGTCACTCCGATTCATTGTGATCGAGGTGCGGAACAGAAGTGTCATGAATGAACGTGGTGCGCAGGCCAGTGACGCGACAATCGCGAGCGGGCCCCTGACCGAACGGGGCACCGTCACCGAGTTGCGCCCTTCAACGCTGCCGGTGGTGCGTGACGGCCAGAACGGTGCAGACGGCCTCGGCCGCCTTGTGGCGGATTGGGAGGAGGGACGAACCCCGTCCGACCTGAGCGACTATCTGCCTGATCCAGCCAAGATTCGTCGGGCGGCGCTGATCGAACTGGTCGGAATCGACATGGAGTACCGCTGGCTGAAAAATGATTGCCCGAAACGGCTCACGGATTACTGTGCCGAGTATCCCGAATTACTCGAAGAACCATTACCGGCCGAGCTCCTGTACGAGGAGTTCCGGCTGCGGAAGCAGGGTGGGGAGGACGTCGCAGCAGCCGAGTACCTCAGCGAGTTTCCCTTGCAGGCAGAGAGTTTCGAGCAGATGTTCGACCGTGATTCGATGGCCGGTCGCGAAGACGTGATGATGTTGGGACTGTCGGGTTTCGACGAGTTCGAAATCGGGCAGCACCTGGACGATTTCGAGCTGGTGTTGGAACTCGGGCACGGCGCATTCGCCCGAGTGTTCCTCGCTCGGCAACTCTCGATGCAGCGGTGGGTTGCGTTGAAAATCTCGCGCAACGTCGGAGTCGAGCCGCAGACTCTCGCCCAGCTCGACCATCCCAACATCGTCCGGGTCTTCGATCAACGGCTGCTCGAGGAACGCGCACTGCGAGTCCTGTTCATGGAATATGTGCCGGGTGGGACCCTGCTCGACGTGGTCAAACTTGTCCGCGTGACACCGCAGGCGCAGCGGTCCGGACAACTACTTCTCGACGCCATCGACAAGACCCTGGCGAAGAAGGGAGAGATGAAGCCCAGCGAGACGAGCCTGAGGAGCGAGATCGCTGCGATGTCGTGGCCGGAGACCGTGGCCTGGATGGGGATGCGACTGGCCGATGCCCTCGAGTATGCGCGTGAGCACGGCGTATTACATCGGGACATCAAGCCGGCGAATGTCCTGCTCAGCGTCGAAGGCATCCCCAAGCTCGCCGACTTCAACGTCAGCTCGAGTGAGGAGGTCTCGACCGAGGACGCTGCATGTTTTGTCGGAGGCTCGCTTGCCTACATGTCTCCGGAGCAATTGGAGGCCTGTGCGGTGGGGGCGCCTGGCACACTCGACACCCGTAGCGACATCTATGCACTGGGCGTGATGTTGTGGGAACTCCTCACCGGGAGTAGGCCTTTCACGGACGACGGTACGGGGGAGAGCCCACCGTCGCCCAAGAAGGCGCTCGAGGCCCGCCGGCGCGGGGTGGATCCCGCAGCCGAGGCACGGCTACCGGACGACTGTCCGCCGGCGCTGCGCCGAGTTCTGGTCAAGTCTCTTTCGCCGGAGAGAGACGGAAGGTGGTCTGGCGGCCGAAAGTTGGCTCGTCAGTTCGCACTGTGTCTGGACCGGTCTGCTCGCAATCTGGTGGACCCACCGGAAGGGAGTCCACGTTCGTCGTTGTGGAAGTGGGCGCTGCCGATAGTGCTTGCCGCGATCGGAATTCCGAATCTTCTTGCGGCGGGCTACAACTACTATTACAACAAGATGCTGATCATCTCGGGTCTCTCGCCGCAGGCTCAGCAGCATCTCGAGCAGGTTCATCTGGTCATCGGGGTGGCTGCGTTCTCTCTCGGTGCCGCAGCGATCCTGTATTGGTGTCGGCTTGCACTCACCGTGCCTCACGGACTGCGCAACGGTCAGACGTACAGCGCGGAGGTCTTGAACAAAGCGCGTACTGCGACGCTGAACGTCGGACATCGCGCGGTCGTGATCGCATTCGGTCTGTGGGTTCTGGCCGGTATCGCATATCCGGTCGCATTGCAGATTGCCGCCGGCGGAATTCCGCAGCGAGCCTACGTGCACCTGATGTCGTCGCTGGCGGTGTGCGGCGCCGTCGCAGTCGCGTATCCGTTCTTCATCCTGACGTACTACTCGGTTCGATGTCTGTATCCGATCTTGTTGTCACACGGCGAGTTACGAAGCGACGACGGACGCGATATTCGCTCGTTGGGTCGGAGCAGCACGCGTTACCTCGCAGTCGCGGCGTCGGTTCCACTGGTGGGAATCGCGGGGCTCAGTTTTGTCGGTTCGGGTGCCGGTGAGGAACTCAACGCAACAGTCCGTGCGCTGTGTTTGGGCGGTATCGCCGGATTCATCGTTGTGTATCAACTGTTTCGACGGATCGAAAGTGACCTCCGAGCACTGCTGCGCGTCGTGTCTCTCGAGGTGTCGGCGTCTCCGTAAGTGCCTGACAACCGTAGTCGAGTCGGCCTATGTGGAAGTGCTCTTGCGTGGTCGGCTGCGACGAACTGCTTTGGTGCGAGGCGGAGACTTCTCTTCCGATTCTTCCTGAGGGTCGTCGCGCCAGTGAATCTCGATTTCTATCTCGACTTCGTTGCCGTCGACTTCGATCTCGAGTTCCCACCGAACCTGTTCCGGAACACTGATTTCGATCGAGTCCCCACCCGACCCCAGCTCCACTTCCGATCCACTGGCGAGGGCTTGGCCGAGGGCGATGAGTCGGTCGGCGACTTCCTGCCGTGAGAGTTCTGACTTCCTCTTGATCTCCAGTTTGGGCACGAGCACTCCTGACCTCGGCGGATTCTCCCTTTCACGGTAGTTGGACGAAGGGGAGATTGTCGGAGTTTCTGGAACCACACAGCAGGACGCGTCGACGCACAACAAACCTGAAGGCGGTGTGGGGACGCCAGAAAGAGCGAGGAATCCGGCTCACTTCCAGCACGGACGAATCGGTCGGGAGGGCCCTGTCAGCGATGATTTTCGCGAAAGTCTGGGTTCAGTCCAGAAGATTGCGCAATAGTGGAAAGGTGCCTTCGACGCCGGATTATGCAGCCCAACTGCGTAACGCTGAGCTTCGCGTGACTCGTCCCAGAGTCACGGTGCTCGAGGTTGTGCATGCACGCCCACACGCAGCCACCGAGACTGTCTTCGATGCTGTGCGGGCTGTTCTGCCGGGGGTGTCGCGGCAGGCGGTCTACGACGTGTTGCACGCTCTCACCGACGCCGGGCTGATCAGGCGGATCCAACCGTCCGGATCGGTGGCGCTGTACGAGTCACGCGTCGGCGACAACCATCATCACGTCGTCTGCCGGTCCTGTGGGGTCGTTGCAGATGTCGACTGCGCAGTCGGAGAGGCACCGTGTTTGACGCCGTCGGCGCACAACGGTTTCGTTCTCGACGAAGCCGAGGTCATTTACTGGGGCTTGTGTCCCGACTGCTCGACAACTCAGAGTTTGCGATCACAAACGTGATCGAAGTCCGTTCTACTCGCTCATGGAGGGATTACCGTGTCCGATAGTTGCCCGGTTGCTCACGACGGAAACACCGAGAGCACCAGCGAAAGTGAAAACCCCGCAATCCCGTCTCCGACGCCTACCGGGAATCGTCCGAGAACAAACAGCGACTGGTGGCCGAATCAGCCGGATCTCTCTGTCTTGCATTCACATTCGTCGAAGTCGAATCCGATGGGTGCCGACTTCGATTACGCCCAGGAATTCGCCAAGCTCGATGTCGAGGCGCTAAAGCGCGACGTCATCGCGTTGATGACGGCGTCGCAGGATTGGTGGCCGGCCGACTACGGGCACTACGGCGGACTCTTCGTGCGTATGAGCTGGCATGCTGCCGGCACCTATCGCATTGCAGACGGCCGCGGCGGTGGCGGCCAAGGTGCTCAGCGTTTCGCCCCGCTCAACAGTTGGCCGGACAACGCCAGCCTCGACAAGGCCCGGCGCCTGCTTTGGCCCGTGAAGCAGAAGTACGGAAAGCAGGTTTCCTGGGCCGACCTGCTGGTGTTCGCGGGCAACTGCGCCCTGGAGTCGATGGGGTTCAAGACCTTCGGCTTCGGATTCGGCCGAGAAGACATCTGGGAGCCCGAGGAGATCTACTGGGGTCCCGAGGACACCTGGCTCGGCGACGAGCGTTACAGCGGAGACCGTGAGCTGTCCGGACCGCTCGGAGCCGTGCAGATGGGCCTGATCTACGTCAATCCCGAAGGACCCAACGGGCAACCGGATCCGGTAGCGGCCGCCCGCGACATCCGAGAAACGTTCGCCCGCATGGCGATGAACGACGTGGAGACAGCTGCGCTGATCGCCGGCGGTCACACCTTCGGCAAGACGCACGGAGCCGGACCGGCCGACCTCGTCGGACCGGAACCGGAAGGTGCTCCCATCGAGCAGCAGGGACTGGGCTGGAAGAGTGCCTTCGGCACGGGTGTGGGTAAGGACGCGATCACCAGTGGTCTCGAAGTCGTGTGGACTCCCACTCCGACGAAGTGGGACAACACCTTCTTGGAGATTCTGTACGGCTACGACTGGGAGCTGACCAAGAGTCCGGCGGGTGCGTGGCAGTGGATTCCGAAGGACGGCGCGGGGGCGGGCACCATCCCGGATCCGTTCGATTCGTCGGCCGGACGCACCCCGACGATGCTGACGACCGACCTGTCCCTACGCCTGGATCCGACGTACGAGAAGATCACCCGGCGCTGGCTCGATCATCCGGAAGAATTCGCCGAAGAGTTCGCCAAGGCTTGGTACAAGCTCCTTCACCGTGACATGGGACCGGTCACGCGCTACCTGGGACCTTGGGTTCCCGAGCCGCAGCTGTGGCAGGACCCGGTTCCCTCGGCCGATGATCAACTGATCGGGGACGCAGACATCGCGATCCTCAAGAGTCGACTTCTCGACTCCGGGCTGTCCATTTCGCAGTTGGTATCGACGGCGTGGGCGTCTGCCGCGAGCTTCCGCAGCACGGACATGCGCGGCGGCGCCAACGGTGCGCGAATCCGACTGGAGCCGCAGAAGAATTGGGAAGTCAACGAGCCTGCAGCTCTCTCCGCGGTGCTTCAGACTCTCGAGCGTGTTCAGCAGGACTTCAACCAGGCTGGTGGAGCAAAGGTTTCTCTCGCCGACCTGATCGTTCTGGGTGGTACAGCGGCCGTCGAACAGGCTGCGAAGAACGCCGGACAGGACATCACGGTCTCGTTCACGCCGGGCCGAACGGATGCAACGCAGGAGCAGACAGACGTCGACTCGTTCGAGGTACTCGAACCCCGGGCCGACGGATTCCGGAACTACCTCAAGGGAGGCGAGAAGATTCCGGCAGAGATTCTGTTGGTCGACCGCGCGTACATGCTGTCGCTGACCCCGCCCGAGGTGACAGTGCTGGTCGGCGGACTTCGCGCGCTGAACGCGAACTTCGGCAATACCCGTCACGGCGTGTTCACCGATCGTCCCGAGACGTTGACCAACGATTTCTTCGTCAACCTTCTCGACATGGGTACCGAGTGGAAGCCGTCGAAGACGGACGAAAACGTCTACGACGGTGTTGATCGCGTGACGGGCGATCCGAAGTACACGGCAACTGCGGTCGATCTCGTTTTCGGATCGAATTCGCAACTGCGTGCACTCGCCGAGGTGTACGCCAGTGCAGACGCCAAGCAGAAGTTCGCCGAGGACTTCGCCGCAGCCTGGACCAAGGTGATGGACCTCGACCGGTTCGACGTGAACTGATCCAGCAGATCGTCGACGACGCCCCGCGAGCTTGTTCTCGCGGGGCGCCGTCATTTCACGCGCACGATAGCGTGGTCGTGTGGCCGATCAATTTGCGCTGGTACCAGCGGTGTACGTGATGTTCTGTCGAAGCAACCCGGTACAACGGCGCGAGGTGCTGCTGCAATTGCGCGAGGGCACGGGATTCATGGACGGATACTGGGCTCACGCTGCTGCGGGCCACGTCGAACTGGGGGAGTCGGCGATCGACGCTGCCGTTCGGGAGGCTGCGGAAGAACTTGGTGTCGAGTTGCTTTCCTCGGAACTGAAGCCGCTGACCGTGTTGCATCGCCGCCACGCGGACGGGAGCGAACCGGTGGATCATCGAGTGGACTTCTTCTACGAATGCCGCACGTGGTCGGGTGAACCACGCCGGATGGAGCCGTTGAAATCTGCAGATCTGCGGTGGTGGCCGGTTGACGAACTCCCGGAGAAGTTGGTCGACCACGAGCGTTTCGTAATCGAAGCCCATCACTCCGGTCAGCTCGCACCCATCCACAGTTACGGCTTCTGACCGGGTGACGATCTGATTCAGGCTTCGCTGGCAACGATGACCGGGCAGTGTGCTTTTCGAATCATCGCACTGCTCGTGGTGCCGAGAGCGGTGTCGTCGAACGAGCCTCGCCCACGCCGACCCACGACGAGAAGCCGTGCCTCGGTGGAGAGTTGTTCAAGAATGGCAACCGAGGGGCCGTCGAACTCGATCTGACGGATCGCGACGCCAGGGTAGAGCGTGGCCCAACCCGACAGTTGCCACGTCAGCGGCGTCGAGTGCTGGGGCGCGTGCCCGGATGCGAAGTCTCGACGCCGCTCGGCCTCTGGCGGCGCTGCGTGCACGACGACCAGTTCGGTGTTCGCTGCCTCTGCTTCCTTGAATGCGATGGCCAGAGCGCTTTCGCTGTAGGCGCTTCCGTCCAAACCGACGACAACCGGCAAGGCTGCCGCAGTGCTGCTTTCACGCGGTGTTCCGACTCTTGCGAACGAACATGTCGGTCCAGGTGCGGCGGGATCGTCCTGTGGTGCGACGATCAAGGCGGCCTCAGCTGTCAGCGCGGTGAGAATTGCGGTGTTCTCCCCGGAGATCAGATCGGTCCGGATCCGAAGATCTGGCGACACCGACTCGGCGATCTGAATGGCCTCCATGAACAGGCCGGTCGGCGATGCCGAGGTGTTCAGATCGGCGCTCGGAGCTACGAAAACGATTCGCATCCAGAGACCGTGGCGATGTGCGAACTCAGCCGCCCACGTGATCTCGCCGGGGCGCAGCGGGGATCCGTCGATGCACACGACCACCGCTCCGTCCGCGGACCACTCCGAGGTGATGAGATCAGTCGATAGTTCGGGCTTCATCGTGAACTCCTCGAGCTGTGTCTGTTGAATGCGAACTAGCTTGCAGGACAGTGCCGAACAGCAATCCTGCGACGACTATCGAGCACGCGGCAGTCGTCAGAGGCAACCACACGAGCGTCGTGACAGCGAACATGAGCACGAGCAACGGGGCGAGGAGATGGCCGGGTTTCGCTCGGCATTCGTGGTGCTGCTTTTCTGCCCAGGCTCGGTACTTCGTGCCGTCATTCATGTTGTTTCACCTCAGTTCTCACGTCGGAAACCGACTTGTGACCAAGCAGTCCGACATGCGCCTCGTCGCGCATTCTTTCGACCATGTGGGGGTAGTGCAGTTCGAATGCCGGCCGCTCACTGCGGATTCGGGGAAGTTCGGTGAAGTTGTGTCGCGGTGGTGGGCAGGACGTCGCCCATTCGAGCGAGTTTCCGAAGCCCCAAGGATCGTCGACGGTCACAATTCGGCCGTACCGGTAGCTCTTGAAAACGTTCCAGATGAACGGAATCGTCGAGGCTCCGAGCACAAACGCGCCGATGGTCGAGATCGTGTTGAGAAGAGTGAAATTGTCCGATGGCAGGTAGTCCGCGTACCGCCGAGGCATGCCCTGGGCGCCGAGCCAATGCTGGACGAGAAATGTTGCGTGAAAGCCGATCAGGGTCAACCAGAAATGGATCTTGGCGAGCTTCTCGTCCAACATCCGGCCGGTCATTTTCGGGAACCAGAAGTAGATTCCGGCGTATGTCGCGAACGCGATTGTCCCGAAGAGGACGTAATGGAAATGCGCGACAACAAAGTACGAGTCGGTGACATGAAAGTCCAAGGGCGGGCTGGCAAGGATGACGCCGGAGAGTCCGCCGAACAGGAATGTGACCAGGAAGCCGACGGAGAACAGCATGGGCGATTCGAAAGTCAACTGCCCCTTCCACATGGTGCCGATCCAGTTGAAGAACTTGACTCCGGTGGGAACTGCGATCAGGAAGGTCATGAACGAGAAGTAGGGGAGGAGAACGGCGCCGGTTGCGTACATGTGGTGCGCCCACACAGCGATCGACAGTGCAGCAATTCCCAATGTTGCGTAGACCAATCCGGTGTATCCGAAGATCGGCTTGCGGCTGAAGACGGGGAAGATCTCCGAGACTATGCCGAAGAACGGCAGCGCCAGAATGTAGACCTCGGGATGGCCGAAGAACCAGAACAGGTGCTGCCACAACATGACTCCACCGGTGGCGGGGTCGAACAGGTGCGCTCCCAGGTGCCGGTCCACCCACAGTCCGATCAAGGCAGCAGCGAGCAGCGGAAAAACGAGGAGGATCAGCATGCTGGCGACCAGCGCATTCCACGTGAAGATCGGCATGCGGAACATCGTCATACCCGGGGCGCGCAGGCAGACGATCGTCGAAACGATGTTGACTGCGCCGAGGATGGTGCCGACGCCGCCGAGAGCGAGACCGATGATCCACAGGTCGGCGCCCATGCCGGGGGAGTGGAGTTCGCTGGTGAGCGGTACGTAGGCGGTCCAGCCGAAATCTGCCGCACCACCAGGTGTTACGAATCCGGCGGACGCGATCAGGCCGCCGAAGAGATAGAGCCAGTAGCTGAAGGCGTTGAGTCGCGGGAAACACACGTCCGGCGACCCGATCTGCAGTGGCATGAGGTAGTTGGCGAATCCGAAGAACACCGGGGTCGCGTACAGCAGGAGCATGATCGTGCCGTGCATGGTGAACAACTGGTTGTACTGCTCGTTGGACAGGAATTGCATTCCCGGAACGGTCAATTCCATGCGCATGAGTAGTGCCATCAGTCCGCCGATCAAGAAGAAGGCAAACGATGTCACGATGTACATCAGACCGATCATCTTGTGATCGGTGGTCCTGAGGATCTCGACCAGTTTCGAACCCTTCGGAGCGGTTCGGGGAATTGCATCGGCGGGGGAATCGACCTCACCGACCGGCCGGGGCGCGAGATCAACCACGACGGCCGCCTACGCACATCGACGTGACGAAAGACCGAGAATGCCTGGGACTGTGGAACATAACGCAATGATCGTGGCGACCGGGAACTCGGACGAGGGGAAAAGGTCCCTAGGATCGGAACAGAGGCATGGCGTAGATCACGTGGTCCCGTACGGTCGAGAGAGTTGTCTTCACGAGCCGAAAGAAAGCGAGATGGTCATGGCATGTCGTATCAGTGAACTGGTGCTCGGTTGCCGGGAACCCGAGGTGCTGGGCCGGTTCTGGTGCGAGGTCCTGGACTTCGTCGTGCTCGATCGAATGGACGACGGTTCGTTGGAGATCGGCCCACGCGAAGGGTTCGGCGGTCCGCAGCCGACGATCATCCTCAGTCGCAGAGACGAACCGGAGAAGGGCAAGCCCCGCCTGCATATCGACGTCAACGCCACCGATCGCGATCAGGAGGCCGAACTGGAACGCCTGTTGAGTCTTGGTGCGCGGCCGGCCGACATCGGCCAGACAGGGCACGAACAATGGCATGTCCTGGCCGATCCGGAAGGTAACGAGTTCTGCCTGCTCAAGGCCCAACTGGATCCGCTCTGACGCTCAACGATGCTGGATCGGCAACGGACTTCGCCTGGGGCTCAGCGGAACACGCCACACCAGTTCGGTGACACCGTTCTCGCTGGTGATGTTGCTCGAGCCTCCGCACTGACGAGCGCGGGTCGCCAGGTTGTCGAGACCGTGGATTCTGGTTGCCTGGTCGATTCCCACACCGTCGTCGACGATGCTGATGACAAGCTCCTCGGTGGCCCGGATGGTGACGTCGATGGCATCGGCATGTGCATGCCGCAGAGCGTTGCTCAAGCCCTCGCGCACAACGGCTTCGGCATGCGGGGCAAGTCGAGACGGGACGGAACTGTCGATGGTTCCCTCGAAAGTGACGCTGGGAGTGATCGACGAGTGGCCGGACAGACCGTTGACGGCATCGAGTAGTCGCCGCCGCAGGCTTGTGGGAGTAGACATCTCGCTCGTATGGAGGTCGAAGACTGCGGTGCGGATTTCACGGACTGTTCGATCGAGTTGATCGACAGAGGTGTCCAATACGGTTCGAACGGTGTCCTCGTCGCCTGGACGTTGCAGCACCCCCTGCAAACTCAACCCGGTGGCGAACAGCTGTTGGATGACGTGGTCATGGAGATCCCGCGCGATTCGGTCGCGATCTTCGAGGACGTCGACCAGTCTTTCTTTCCGTTGCTGTTCTGCGAATTCGACAGTGACAGAAGCGATGTCTGCCATCGCCGTCAGTTGCTCGATCTCGTCCACTCCCCACGGGCGGTTGCTGCGGCGTGACGCGAAGAGAACACCGCCGCCGAACGAGGTCCCGGAGAGGGGGAGTGCGACCACTGATTCGTCGCCGGAAACATTCAGTGCCGGAACGGAACTGCCATGTGGTGCAGAGATCGGCCGCCGGCTCCGCGCAGCGTCGTCGATCACGGTCCCGGACAGATCGACGGCTGATCCGGTCGCGGGGACAGGCTGGGAATCAGCAGCATCGGCGACGTGGACTACCGGCTCTCTGCCGAGGTCGTAGCGAACGACGCACACAAGATTTCCATCCGTGAGGTGCCGCGTCGTCCGAACCAGTTCCGCCAGCGTCTCGTCGCGGGATCCGCCGCTGAGCAGACGTGCATTGACGGCGGCGACGGCCTTGAGCCAG
The DNA here is from genome assembly GCF_058792695.1 of Rhodococcus sp. MT28. Lineage (NCBI taxonomy): Bacteria > Bacillati > Actinomycetota > Actinomycetes > Mycobacteriales > Nocardiaceae > Rhodococcus > Rhodococcus sp. MT28. The sequence continues at coordinate 661,598 of NZ_JBXAFD010000004.1, read as the reverse complement.
GCTTCTCGCGTCCGGGATTCCTCGAACAGACGCGCATTGTCGATGGCGATGCTCGCAGCATTTGCCAGAATCTGGAGTACAGCCTCGTCGCGGTCGTCGAATGCAGTCCGTTCCGAGCTGTCCGCGAGGTAGATGCTGCCGAACACCTCGCCCCTGACGAAGATCGGAACACCGAGAAACGTGTCCATCGGCGGGTGATTGGTCGGAAACCCTGCCGAGGACGGATGCGAGGAGATTCGGTCGGTTCGAACCGGGCACGGTTCTCGAACGACCAGGCCCAGCAGGCCGTGTCCTTCGGGAAGATGCCCGATCTTGGCAACCTGCCCCTGAGTCAAACCGGAGTGGATGAATCGGGACAAGCGTCCGTCGGGGGATTTCACGCCGAGCGCGCCGTAGTCCGCTTCGAGGAGATGTCGCGCGACGTCGACTATCTGTTGCAGGGTTTCGTCGAGCTGGAGTGTGGACCCGACGGTCAACACGGCACTGAGCAGTTTGGGAATTGCAGTCGGGTTGAGAGCAGTCAGCTCTGCGCTTCCGGCGATGTCGCCGAAAAGGCTGAGCATGAGCGCGTCGCGGCTACCTGGCATGGTGCGTGCCCGTGGTGGCGGAGAAGGGCGAGCCGGACGGCGTCAGCAGGTGAGTGGTCGCCTGGCCCGAAGGATCCGGGTGCGAAGTGCGCGCACGAAGCTTTGTCGCCAGAACTGCGGCCTGCGTTCGACGTTCGAGACCCAGTTTCTCGAGGATGCGTGAGACGTAGTTCTTGACTGTTTTCTCCGAGAGTTCTGCGTGCGAGCTGATCTCTCGATTGCTCAGTCCCTTGCCGATCAACTCGAAGATCAAGAGCTCCTGATCGGTCAACAGGGCTGCCGCAGTACCCGACTCCTGTTCGGACCGGATGCGCCGGACCAAACCGATCACCGCCTGGGTGTTCAACAGCGACTTGCCGGTAGCAACCGTGCGGATCGCCGACACCAGGTCGTGGCCGCGGATGTTCTTGAGGACGAATCCTCGTGCGCCGGCGATCAGGGCGTCGAGCAGTGCGTCGTCGTCGGAGTACGACGTGAGCATCAAAGTGGCGGCGCTCGGGTAGGTCGACGCCAGTTCTCGGCACAGTTCCACACCGTTGCCGTCGGGAAGTCTGACGTCCATGACAACCACGTCGGGTCGGCATTCGGGTATTCCGGCCGAGGCTTCGCGAACACACGACGCCTCGCCAACAACGTTGAATCCCGGTACCTGATTCAACAGGTCTGCCAATCCACGACGGACGATCTCGTGGTCGTCGACCAGATAGATGCCGATCGTCACGGTGGTCACCTCTTCCAGCTCACGCCTGCCGTCGATGTTACCGGACGGTAATGTCCCGACAGGATCGGGTTGTCCGACCGATGGTCGACAAAAAACCCGCGTCGAAGGGTGCGAGACCGAGTCTCGATTGCACAGAGTCAAAGGTCCCGACCGTCACGAGATCTGAATCACCCAGATCTCGTGAGGCGGTGGGTGTGAGCTGAATGTGATTGCACCGGTGGCTGTTCGATCCGCTCAGTCGACGGGAGCGAGTTCGACGGAGACGTAGACACCCTTGCCTTTTCGGTGTGCGAGTGCCTCGCCGGGGCGATCGATACCGTCCAGTTGGAGAACGATCGGACCTTGTTCCGGGTAGAAATTGCGCCACCAACTCTTCTTGTCCGGCATGGCAATGCCGATCGTCACATGGTCGCCTTTTCGTTTGTAGGACACGGGCGCGCTGAAGGTGCGACCGGACTTGCGTCCGACGTAGGTGATGACGGTCATGGAACGGCCCAGTAGTTTGCCTACGATCGGAGCGCCGATCAGTGGTTGGACCACTACGTTCACGGCGGCGGATACACGTTGGAAAGTGTTCACGAGAAGCCCTTTCACGACGAATGCTGCACGAATTCGAATCCTGCACGGAAATGGTGCGTGCAGTAGTTCTATCCTGCTCGACCGGGATTGTCGCGTGGGCAGAAATTGGTACAAACCGGTGTGCCGAAGCGAGTAGCGTGGGGTACGTCGAGGGTCATTCGAATATGCGCGGTCAAGCCATGTCGTCCTCGACGCCAACCCGGTCTGTGGTCGAACGGCCGAGAACTGGAGCGCCGGTATGGCGTCGAACCCGTCCGATGTGTCGAATGCACGAGGGCAATCCGAGTCGACTGACGAGGATCAGAAAACACCGTCGATCTGCCCGGCGTGTCAGCACAGTATGAAATCCCACGATCCGCTCGGGGTTCGCTTCTGCGCAGTGACAGCCGACCGCGGTCTCGATCGAAAGTGCATCTGCGCTGCAGATCGCGAGGAGATGCAGCACTATTCGCGCTACTGAGGTGCATCCTGCATCCCAATCGGAGACGCACCGACCTGTAGTCGCCGACAGTGCTGGATGCCCCGAACCCGCCCTCGTCTATCGACGATCAGCACGTGGTGGTGATGTGTGCGTAGTGCACTTTTACCTGTACGACGTGCAGGGCTGCAATGTGTATGTGCGCTGCCCGCCGCGCTCAGAGGTGACCGGATAGACCGCCGGTCGCGGTGTGTGCTCGCTTCGCCGAACGACTACCTGCTCCAACGCTGCCGTGCTTACTCGATCAGATCCACCTCCCAATTCGTTCGTTGAATCTGTGTATCGACCTCGCGAATCTCGCGGGCGAGGTCGTCCGCGATTGCCCGAAGTTCGGTGACGGGGACTGCCGCGACATAGACCAATTCTGATCGGAGTTGACGACCGTAACCTCGCGCTTCGCGCCCCGACGCGGCGTCCGCAGCGGCATTGACTGCAGAGTGTCTCAGACGCAGCACATCTCGATGGGCGAGTGCATCTGTGACAGTGCCGTTTCCGAGGATCGCCTGCGCATTGGTTCGATTGATCGCGCGCATCAACCGTTCGAGTTCGCTCAGAGTTGACGTCAGCTCTTCGAGAAGGACGGCGGCGTCTTCGGCGGGAACTTCTCCCTCCTGGTGGCGTGCATTGTCGACGATCCGCTCGCGCAAGTGCGCAACCTTGCGAGTGGTGTCACTGCGTAGCGCCAGTGCCTCTGCCAGTTTCATGGATGAAGCTCCTGCTCTGACCTGAATCGGGAACTCAAGCTAGCACTCGGTTGACAACCTGGGTCGGATTCCATTGTCTTGCTCCGTTCTTCCCAGTTCAGCATTCGAATCATCTTGGAGACAGCTGGTGCTGCGTGTCCTTCGATGAAGCGATGCAGCCGGTGGAGCACGCTGCGCACGGTCTCGGGTCGACGGGGCGGGCGAGGCATACGATGGTCCGCCGTCGATCTCGCGGTTCAGACTGAAATAGTCGCCCCGCGACGAGTTAGAGTGCGCCTTTCCTATTTGTTCGTCTTCGGGAGGCCAGGGGGATTGACCAGCGACTTGTCGACTGCCTCGTTGGTGATCTTCCATCGCTCGAGAACTTGCTCGTATGTGCCGTTTTCGATGAGATGATCTATCGCCTCGCTGATCGGTTGTACCAAGCCGTTGTCTTTCTTGACCAGTACACCGATCTGGCCCAACGCGGCCTCACCGGCTCCGGAGAACTGACCGATCACTTCGTTCTCGCCAGTCTGTGCAGCGTGAAACTGCGATGACGGGTTGGGGCCGAAGTAAGCGTCGATTCGACCGGAAGACAGCGGCAGGTAGTAGTCAGTGGTCTTCTGGTACACGGTGATTTCAGCGGGAGCACGCCCAGCTGCGAGGTTGTCCTCATTCCACTTCACCAGCAACGCCTCCTGATTGGTGGCAGCGCCCACTCCGATCTTCAGTCCGGCGATGTCTTCCGGCTTCTCGAGTGAGAGATTCCTGTCCTTTCTGACCTCGAACGCGAGAGTGTCGAGGCGGTACGTCGCGAAGTCGTATTTCTCTTTGCGCTCTTCGGTGACCGTCACGTTGGAGATGAACGCATCTGCGTCTCCCGAATCGATCCGCACCGAATTCTGCGCCCAATCCGCGACCTGAAGGTCGATTTTCAGCCCGAGCACCTCTGCAATCAAATACGCGAAGTCGGTCTCGGAACCGATGACAGTCTTGTCGTCGTCGGCATAGAAGCGCAACGGTGGAGCGGTTCCAGCGTTGCCGGTGATTCGGATCGTGCCCCGGTCGCGGAACTCCTGAGGGACCTTCGCTGCGATCGAATCAACCTTGTCGGTGCTGATGCGGTTCTGCTCGGCCGACAAGTTGATACTGGATGTTGTTGCACCGGAGTGTTGCCCGGTCGATTCTTCATCTGGGCTTCCGCAAGCGGTACCCAGGAGAGTAACTGTGGCCAGGGTAGAGATCAGAAGCGTTGCGGTGCGAGGACGGGTGAACATCGGGTTCCTTCCGGGAAGAGGGTTTGTCGAAGCAGGTTGTCGAGATCACGAAGTGTGGGCTAGCTCTTCCACGCATCCACGAAGTCCACCGAGTAGAGATCGGCTTGGATGCGCAGGTCGTGAACCGCGGGAGTCGTCGCGTAGATCAGCGAAGAGGCGTGCAACGGGATCGCCAGTGCCTGATCGGCAATCAGTTCCTGAATCTCCTTCAACACCCCGTTTCTCGCATCGACGTCTACGGTCTGAGATTGTTTGACCAGCAATGCATTCAGCTCCGGAGTCGAGGCGATGCCTTTGGTCGAGCCGAGAGTGGGACTGAACACCAGCAGTACGTCACCGTCGGCGCGCAAGCTCTGGAAGTAGATCGATTCCCATGTGCCGTCGGTTCTCGCGGCGTTGTCCTCGGCAGTCGAGCGAGGTTGCAAGTTCACTGCAACTCCGATGTCGCGCAGCTGAGATTGGATCAGTTCGAACTGCGATTGGGGGAGGTGGTTGCGGTAGGCCAATTCGACGGTCAGTTTCTCACCGTCCTTGGTTCGGAATCCGTCACCGCCGACTGTCCATCCACTGGCGTCCAGCAGTGACTTCGCACCCGACGGGTCATAGGTGTACTCGGACGACAGATCGGTGTAGCCGGGCGCTTTCACCGACAAGATGCTTCGCGCTTTCTCGTCACTCGGTGTGTAGGTGGTGTCGATGATCTGCTGGGTATCGATGCCCTTCACCAAAGCACGCCGCACGTTCAGGTCCGCAAGTACCGGCGCGAACGTGGGGTTGAGCAAGAGCGAGTCGTTGATGCCGGCAGCAAGGGACGGGATGACAGTGAGTCCGGCGCCTTCTGCCCGGTCGACGTCTGTGCTCGGAATGTCGATCGCGGCGTCCAGTTGTCCTGACGTCAAACCGCCGATTCGCACCGAGGATTCGGGGACCACCAAAAAGGTGATCGAATCCAGATAGGCCTCTCCCTTGTTCTTGTTGAGTGAGGATCCCCAGTGGTACCCGTCCCGACGAGCGAGTACGACCTTCGCGTTGGTCTCCAGTTCTTTCTGTACGAACGGGCCGGAAGCGATAACGCCCTGGGCGCAGCGTTCTTCGGGCGTCTTCTTCAACGATTCCGGTGCGATGATGGCGAGCGTATCGGAGCGGGCGGCTTGAAGGAAGCCCGCTGACGGTTCCGAGAAATTGAGTGCGACAGTGGAAGCGTCGAGTACCTCCGCTCCAGTGAAGTTTGCGAGATGTGACTTCGCAGTGGTCGCGAAGCCACTGTCTCCCAGTCTCTTCTGGCTTTCGAAGTTGTCCGCGACAACCTGCGCATCCAGACGCTCGCCGTTGCTGAAGGTCACGCCGTCCCGCAGAGCGAAGACGAATCGTCGACCGTCGTTCTGGACCTCCCAGGACGTCGCCAACCAAGGCACGATCTCCCCGGTCTCGAGGTTCTGGTCGACGAGTTTGTCGTAGAGTGGATGGAATGCCGTAGCAGTTTGACCGTTCAGGGTCTTGTCGATGCACGGTGGAAACGTATTGATCGCAAAGGTCAGATCGCCCCCTGACACGGGCTCGGAGTCGGCGCTCGCAGCTGGCGTTGCAGTGCTGCAGCCGGCTGCAACTGCAAGCGTCGACGCCAGGATGGCGACTCGGATCGGTATGGATGAAAGCCGCGACGTCGTCATGGGCTGAGTTCCGTTCATCGTGGGGAAGTGCGAGTGGTGTCGAAGATGTGGGACCGCAGGGTCGTTCCGGTGTATTCGCGCCGGAACACGCCCCGATCTTGCAGAAGTGGCACGACGGAACTCGCGAAGTCGTCGAGCCCCCTGGGGAAGTGGGTAGCGGTCAGGATGAAACCGTCAGCTGCTCCCGATTCGAAGAGGTGCGTCAACTCGTCCGCCACTTCTTGCGGCGAGCCGACAATCTCGGGAGTGAGATCATTGCGCGCGAACAACTCTGCGGTTTCGGCGATGGTGAGATTTCGGGATTCGATCAGGCGTGCCAATCGACGCGAGGGGCCACTACCGCGGTTGAGAACTTCGGCGATCGGAGTGGACGGATCGAACTGCGACAAGTCTAGTCCTGCGGAGTGGGAGACCCACTCGATTGCCGCATCCGGATGGATCAAGGATCGCAGGTACTCCTGCCGTTCCTTCGCGATGCTCGTCGTCTCGCCGACTATCGGTTGCACAGCGGCGACGAGGCGCACCGAATCAGGGTCGCGTCCGGCCTCTTCCGCGTAGCCGCGAATTGCCTTGCGCTTCGCTCGAAGATCTTCCTCCAACGGGTCGATCGCAAAGACCAGATCTGCCCACCGCCCACCGAATTCGCGCCCTCTCACAGATTCACCTGCCTGGATGAAGACCGGGCGGCCCTGAGGTGATTGTGGCAAGGTGAGTGGACCCTGCACCGACAAGTATTTGCCCTTGTAGTCGGCCGCGTGAATCTTGCTTGTGTCTGCGTAGATTCCGCTGTCGCGATCGGCCGATACGGCGTCGCCGTCCCACGACGACCAGAGTGCGGTGGTTGCTTCGAGAACTTCGTCGCCGCGCTCGTACAGTTCTTCTCTCGGAAGCCGATCGACTTCGGGAAAGTTGTCGTTAGCCGGACCGGGTGCCGTCATCACGATGTTCCAGGCCGCGCGCCCACCGCTGAGTATGTCGAGGCTGCCCAGAGTTCTCGCCAGGTTGTACGGGCTGTTGAAGCTTGCCGAAAGGGTTACGCCGAGAGCGATACGATTTGTTGCGCCGGCCACCACTGCAGCCAACTGCGTCGGATCATGTTGAAAGCCGGTCAGCAGACCGTATTTGGTGTGGCCGTCGACGTAGTGCACACGCTCAGGTATCAGTATCAGGTCGAATTTTGCTCGTTCCGCTGCTTGCGCGTATCGCTCGTAGAGCGCTCTGTCCTCGAAGGCATTCTCCGAGTACGAATGCCGCCACATTCCGGCACTGTGCATACTCGGAAAGACCATGTAGGCGCCGAGGATCATCTGTCGTGTCATCGCTGGTCCGGATTCCTTGGTGTGTGATGGATGTCAGTGGAGACGGGTCGTTCGGGGTCGGCGCTCCACCCCGACCACGACGCGACGTAGACCGCGGAGCTGATGCCGACCGCTGCAAGCGCCAGTGCGTTGTGCGACGCGGCAACTCCGCCGCCGCAATAGGACACGACGGTGGCACCACGCTCTATTCCGAACTGGTGGAAGTATTCTCGTAACTCGCGGTCGGGAAGTAGGAATCCGTTGTCGTCGAGTAGGTCAGTTGCCGGCGCTGAGATAGATCCGGGAATGTGGCCGGCGCGGAAACTGCTCGATCCTCGGGCGTCGAGCAATCTGCCGGCCGATGCCGCGCGCAGGGCGTCTTCTGCGTCGGCGAGTGTCGTGCTAGTGGTGGAAGGTGGTACGGGAATCGAATCGTTTGTCGATATGCGTTTCCGGGCTGTAACCCATCCGGACGATCCGCCGTCCAAGTACCGCACTGAACGTCCTGCCCAGCGAAGCGTGAACCACGCGCGGGCCGCAAGCAGGGGGCTGTCCGAACTGTAGACCACGATGTGAGCATCGGCGGATACTTTCAGATCGTTCAGTGTTCTTCCGAATGCGTCGAGGTCTGGCAGCGGTCGATTCCCGTCAGTCCCGCCGCCACTGCTTTGAAAGTCGTTGATCGACAATGTGATGGACTGCGGCGCAGTAATGATTCCGGCTCCGCCCTCGCTGTTGTCTCGCACCACGTTGACGACGACGAGCGTCCGATCGGAACGAATGAGTTCGCGGAGTTCGGTTGCGGAAACAATGACTGCGCGACGCTCGATTCCCCCTGCTTCTGACATGAAAGATATTGTGTAACAATTGCTTCAGTCAAGAAAGAGATAAGATCGTGGCAATCTTTACTCATGGCGCCACGGCTGCCAGCACTTGTCCGGCATCGATGACATCTCCCACCGTTACTGTCACCGCCGAGACGATTCCGGGTGAGGAAGCACGAAGGGCAGTCTCCATCTTCATTGCTTCTACGACCGCGACGACATCACCTTCCGACACCCGCGTTCCAGTCTGCAGCACTGCCAGCACGGTTCCCGGCATCTTCGATGTGATCTCTCCGTCGCTGAGATCGGAATCCTTTGCTGTATAGACTTTCTCGTCCACCTTCACGGTCCAGCCACCAACGCACACCCATGTACCGGTGCCGACTCCGAGGCGCCCAGCGGTGGTTGTCAAACCATCGGCGACCAGACTGAGTGTCACCTCGTCGGTTCCACCCCTGACGACCACCGAAATGTTCCGGCCGTCGGCGGCGACAATCCAGTGGTTGCTTCGTTGTGAGATGACGGTTGTCGGCACGACGCGGCCGTCGGCAATGAGTTCGCGTCCGATCGGGTCGGATCCCAACTTGCGCAATGTCTCTCGATGTAGTCCGTGGGGGCCGGTCCATGACGAACCGGTGACCGGCGATTGTTCCTCGACGGAAGTCCACACCATCGCAACAGCAGCGGCGGTGGCCTGGAGCTCTGCAGAATCCGGGATCAACCGAGTGAGGTGCTCGTCGACGAAGGAAGTGTGAATGTCATCCGCGCGCACAGCCGGTGTCGCCAAGAGAAGTCGGAGGAAACCGATATTCGAGGTTCCACCGAAGTAACTCGAGTCGGCCAAAGCTCGGTCCAATGATTCCAGTGCGGTTGACCGCGTCGGACCGCTTGCTATGACCTTTGCGATCATCGGATCGTAGAACGGCGGAATGCTGCCGGCACCCTCGAAAGCACTGTCGATGCGAACCCCCGACGGCCAGGCTATGTCCACGGAATGTGAAGGTGCGGGCCGAAACCCGTTCGACGGATCCTCGGCGTAGATTCTGGCTTGCACCGCGAAACCCCGCAGCGCGATATGGCGCTGCTGTAACGGCAAACGGGCGCCGAGGGCGATGTCGAGTTGCAGTTCGACGAGATCGACGCCGGTCACTTCCTCGGTGACCGTGTGTTCGACTTGTAGGCGCGTGTTGACTTCGAGAAAGTAGTAGCGGTTTTCGGCGTCAACCAGAAATTCGACGGTTGCCGCATTCACGTAGCCGACGCCTCCGAGTAGTCGCAGAGCGTCGTGCTGCATGGCTCCCAGGACCGATTCGGGGACAGAACTTGCCGGTGCCTGCTCGATGATCTTCTGGTTCCGACGCTGTAGGGAGCATTCACGGGTGAAGAAGTGAACTCCTGTACCGAAGGAATCGAAGAGGACCTGAACTTCGATGTGACGCGGACGCTCCACCAGCGTTTCGATCATCAGGTCGCCGCGGCCGAAGTTCCTTTCGTTCAAACCGATTGCAGAGGTGATGACCTCTCGTGCGTCATCACCCGGATGTAGTCGAACCATCCCCTTGCCGCCGCCCCCGAACACCGGTTTCAGCAGCACCGGCACGTCGAGAGATCGAACGTGACCGAGGACGGTATCGGGATCGGCGCTTGCCTCGCCCCACGCGGTGAGAGTCGGGATGCCGGCGTCAGCGGCGGCCTTCTTCGCTCTTGCCTTGTCTCCGAGTAGAGCGATGGATTCAGCGGCCGGACCGACGAATGTCAGACCTGCAGCGACGACGGCTTCAGCGAAATCGGAGTCTTCGGAGAGGAATCCGTAACCCGGGTGCACGGCATCGCAATCCGCGGCCAGCGCGGCCGCAATGATTTGATCCGAATTGGTGTAGGACTCCGAGGGGATGTCTCCGTCCAGAAGCACGGTGTGATCGGCGAGGCGATGCCACTGTGCGTGTGAATCGACGGGGGAGGAGATCGTCACTACCGACATGCCGAGACGACGGGCCGTGCGCGCGATGCGCGTGACGATTTCACCCCGATTGGCGATGAGAAGTCGAGTCATGTTCTCACATCCTGAAGACGCCGAAGCGCGTTGTTCCGTGATTGCGGGGAAGCATGGACAGCGCGAGTGAAACCCAGGATCGCGTGTCGACCGGGTCGACGATCGCGTCAACCCATAGCCTGGATGCGACGTACACCGACTCGCCCTGCCGGTCGTAACCTTCGCGTATCGGCCGTTTGATTTCCTCGATTTCCTCTTCCGTGAGCGGAGTTCCGCGTGTGCGCGCAGATTCGATCTTCATCAATGCCATCACCGACGCTGCTTGCTCGGAACCGACCACGGTGGTCTTCGCGTTCGGCCACACGGCCATGAAGTCAGGACCTATCGAGCGTCCGCACATCGCGAGATTTCCCGCCCCGTAGCTTCCGCCGATGACGATGCTGAGCTTGGGAACCCTGGCGCAGGCAACGGCATTGACCAGTTTCGCGCCGTGTTTGGCGATACCTTCCGCCTCGTACTGCTTCCCGACCATGAATCCGTTGACGTTGTGCAGGAACAACAATGGGATGTCTCGTTGTGAGCACAGTTCGACGAAGTTCGCGGCCTTGAGGGAGTCCTCCGAAAAGAGCACACCGTCGTTCATGATGACCCCGACGGTGTACCCCTCGATGTGGCCGGTCCCGCAGACGATGGTTCGGCCGTAATTCGCTCGGTACTCGACTAATTCGCTGGCATCGAGCAGGTGGGCCAGAACGTCGCGCGCGACGATCGGGGTTTTCGAGGAAGCCGGGATCACCGTGTCGAGCTGCTCGGGGGAGTGAAGAGGTGGTCGCGGAGATCGTGACGGCGCCCGTACCTCCCGTCGATGACCGCGGGCGACGATGTCGGCGATCATGCTCAGAGCCTCGATGTCGTCGTTGGCGATGTGATCGACGACGCCGCTGATCACCCCGTGCACGTCGGCGCCGCCGAGCTCTTGCGGTTCGACGTCGACACCGGTTGCAGCCTTGACCAACTGAGGGCCGCCCAGATAGACGGTGCCGGTACCGCGGACGATGACGGTCTCGTCGCACATCGCTGGGATGTATGCACCTCCAGCCGTGCAGGAACCCATGACTGCTGCGATCTGAACGATGCCGTCTGCCGACATTTCGGCGATGTTCTTGAACATCTCGCCGAAATGGTGCTCGTCGGGGAAGATCTCGTCCTGCATCGGAAGGAAAACACCTCCGGAATCGACGAGATAGACACACGGCAGCCTCAGCCGACGAGCGACGGATTGCAATCGCAGTTGCTTCTTGACGGTCAGCGGGTAGTAGGTGCCGCCCTTGACGGTGGCGTCGTTCGCGAAGACGGCGCAGAGTGAGCCGCGGATGAGCCCTACGCCCGTGACCAGACCAGCCGACGGGAGTTGCTCGTCGTACACCTCGAATCCGGCCAGTTGTCCGATCTCGAAGAACGGGGACTGCACGTCGAGAAGAGCATCGATGCGTTCGCGAGCGGGCAATTTGCCGCGAGCCCGGTGCTTGGCAACCGACCGCTCGGGTGCCCCGTGAACGGACAAGTGTTGCGCGTCCGCAACTCGCTCGCGAATTTCCTTGTATGCCAGTAAGTTTTGCTCGCGGGTACCGGGGTCGAGTTGTGCGGTGCGTTCAATGACGGGCATGGGACGTACCTACTGTCGGTTCGGAGGAAGCTGTGCGGAGGGAGAATACGAGCGCAGTCGCTGCTGCAGTGATCAGTGCGACGATTGCTGACCACACGCGTTCATCGGATGCGAGAGGTCCGACTACAGAGGCGAAGCCGGCAATTCCCTGCTGTACGAGTCCGCAGTACGCGACGGCGATGGCTCCGCCTTCAGCAAAATGCGTCACTGCTGATGCTGCCGAGTTCGGGAAGAGAAGCGATTGCCCAAATGTCAATGCGATGTATCCGAGCAGGAAGACCGCGAGCAACGGCGTGGAACCGAGTGGGGGATACCAGCAGAGCATGAGGACGAGGCCGGCAAGCAGCATGCACAGCGCACCTCGACGCATCAACTTCTCTGAACCGACGGTTGTGGCCCTTCGATTGACGTAAAGCGCGCCGCTGAAGTAGGCGGTTCCGTAGAGGATTCCGAAGGCTCCGAATGCCCACGGTTGCAAGTCGAATCGATCGCTGAACAGGAAGGGGCTCGATTGCTGCACAAGGACTATCGCGCCGAAACCCAGGCCCCCCGCAATGGCTGGTTTGTAGAACCGGGGTGTCAGGACTATGGCATTCCACCGAACAACGCGTTCGTTGTTGTCGCGGACTGTGGTGTTCTCGGTCCTCAGTGCCACCGCAGCGAGTGCTGCTCCGAGTACTCCGAGCACGCCGAAGCCGGTTCGCCACGAGGTGAACGACGCAAGAGCGCCGCCGATCAGTTGGCCACCGCCCAGTGCCACCACAAATGCCATCGACAACAGCGACAAGCGGCTAGCCAACTCCGAACCGGTGAACTTGTCCTTCACCATCATTCGCACGATGATGGCCGCACCTCCTGCTCCGATGCCTTGAACGATCCGGCCGATCAGTAGTACGGCGGCGCTCTGGACCAAAGCCAATGCAATGCAGGCGATCACGAACAATACCAAGCTGGACAACAGTGCCGTCCTGCGTCCGAGTCGATCTGCCAACCGCCCCCACACGACCACCGGAAGTGCGGCACTGATCACGAAGAGTGTCACCGACCACTTCACCACGGAATCTTCGATGCCCAGATCCGTCGCGATCTTCGGCAGTGAAGGGAGGTAGATGGTCGTGGCCATTTGTGCTGTCAACACGACGGCACAAGCCAGCGGTGTCACTGCGACAGTGCGGTCGTCGCTCATTCCGTGACACTTCGTAGGACGTCGGCGAAGCGCTCGATCGTTGCATGTGGAAGGTCCGCCCGAAGCATCAGTCTCAGCCCGGCTTTGCCCCGGCCGATGACAGGGAAGAAGACCGCCGATGTGTAGAAACCGCTAGCCAGCAGTTTCTGTGCTGCGGTGATGGTTTGTTCTTCCTCGTGGAGCGTGACGAAGCGGATCGGGAGTCCATCGCCCGATGCCGGCGTGTCGACGAGCGAATCGAACAGTTCGACAACCGTGCGAAGTTGCCGCTGCCGCTTGTCGACCTCTCCGCTGCGGTGGAGCTCCACGGACGCCGCAATAGCACCCAGCCCGGCTACGTTCACACGCTGCGACCACGTCAACGGGCCGCCGTAGCGAAGTGCGAGATCACGATTTCGACTGCCCCCGTTCCGGCCGAGTGCGATCGCACCGCCGGAAGCACCGAATCCCTTGTTCAGTGATGTCAGCAAGAATGTTCGATCATTGAGGCTGCCGATGAGATCCAGGACCGCGCCACGCCCGTTGTGTCCGATGACCGAGGTGCTGTGCGCCTCGTCGAGAACGAGAATCAGTCCGTATTTGGCCTGTAATGCAAACAGTTCGTTCAGGGGCGCCTTCCCGCCTGTGCTGTAGACGGTGTCCGCCACGTATGCCACCTGAGAATTTGTTCGGCAAAGACTTTCGAGTTCATCGACGTCGTCGTGCCGAATGGTCACGATCGTCGTTTCGTCGGCGACGCTCGCCTTCATGGCATTGAGGCAGAAGTGTGCGTTCTTGTCGAACACCATGAGGGGAGGTTCACCGCCGGTGAGCAACCCGGACGCGACGAGGGGGAGCAAGCTCCACGCAGCGTTTGCGGCGGATCCGAGGGTGAGCACATGTGCGTCAAGCAGTTCGCTCAACGCGGCCTCTGTGTCGTCGAGAAGGCTGGAGTGGACTCTCATCCGCGAGATGGAACTGTTCAACGTTCGTTCGCGCTCGAGAGCGGCGATCGCACCCGAACGAATTCGGTCGTCGGTGTCGAGCCCCAGATACGAGTACGTGGAGAAGTTCTCGAATTCGTATCCTTGGATCGTCCGGTGTTCGAAACCTGCGACGCGATCGGCGGTGATATCGGCCAGACCCTCACTGACTGCGCGATCCCAGAATGGGTTGCTCAAATCAGCAGCACGCCTGAGGTTGGAGTACAGATTCCTATCTTTCAAGCTCTCGGCAACCGTCATTTCGCGGCTGGTCCCTTCACTGGATTCGATTGCGGAATTACTGCGTTGATGCACTGAGATGCATCATCGTCAGTTGACATCGCTCATTGAGAACGAAAGACAATTCGATGTCAAGCATTACGGAATCGAGACGCCGAGAAAAAGGAAGAAACCCTATGGTTTGGAACTAGTTGAATCTGTAACTTAAGGCGTTGTTGCAGTTCAGAGACGGTGATGATTTATCGCGATTTCCCGTGATAAATCGGATAATGCCGTGAGTCACAGACTTGTGTGCACTTCCGCGTGATGTTCGAAGAATATTATGATCCGCATGCGTCAAAGGGTTGGCACGGAAGCGATAAGGCTTCTGTCTCATATTTTTCGAGGATCTCGTGGAGGTTCGGCAATCAGGCGATCCTGTATCTGGAATCGATTTTCTTCTTAATGAATTTCAAAACGTGTTAGGTCCGCTTATCGAATTCTTTACTCGGAGTATGGATGATCCGGTAATGATTCATCCTCGTCGCGACCACTTGCCGCGCAGAAGCATCAGTGCGGTAAGGGTGAGGCCCCATCCGATCGTGGACAGTGCGACGCCCACGCCTGCCTGTCCGGTGACATCAGTACTGGCGTCGATGCTGAATGCTCTGTGGTGAATCCTGCAGCAGTGCCGGCAGCGGCCGTCATACCGCCGGCCTTCATCCATCGCGAGCAATGTGCGGAACCGAAACACGCCAGAATCACTGTCAGTCCACAGGCGACGACCTGCCAGGTGGGGAACTGTGTCGGGGCAGGCAGGCCGGGGCCGCGGAATCCGCCTTTGTAGTCGGCTGACCAGCTGAGCCAGCCCACACAAGACAGAAAGCCCAGTGCAAAGGCCAACAGGCCGGTGCTCCACAGTCCGAGTGAGCCCGATCCCGTGTGCCCGCCGCCGAGGACGGTCGTGGAGTGCTCCAGGCCAGTTCGTTCCGAACGCCAGATTGTCCAGATGATGCTTGCGCCGATAGTTGTGGGTACGCCGACGAAGATGAATGCAATCCAGAGAAACTGCGGCCAGGAGAACTCGAGATCGACAGTCATGATCGGAGTATGCGCGAACTTCGAATCCTGTGCGCCCATCTACCGATCTGGCGAGTTGCGGGTCAGCCTTCCTCGACCTTCTCCACATGTGTACTTGCCGGGTCCAGGTCGATATTCCGTGCGTTGATCAGTCGAAGCCTGGGCACCGGATCGCCCGTGGTGTCGTCGATCAAGGTCGAGTGTGGCTCACCGTCATCGAAGGCGTGGCGCTCTCCCCACTGTCGCAGGCTAATGATCACGATGAACAGATCCATACCGCGTTCGGTCAGGATGTACTCGTTGCGGGTACCTTGCGCGTTCGGTTGGACTTCGAAGATTCCCTGCTCGACAAGGACTTTGAGCCTGTCCGTGAGAATGTTCTTTGCGATGCCCAGGTTTCGTTGAAACTGACTGAATCTCGATGACCCGTCGAAGGCGTCACGCACGATCAGCAGCGACCATCTGTCGCCGATGATGTCGGCCGCTCGGGCCGTCGGGCAGTGCGGGTCTGTCCATTGTGCGCGATCCGGCATCGAGTTCCTCATTGGTTGCGTTTTGAAACTGTATTGACGTAACCTCCAAATGGTATCAAAACGCAACCAAGTTGAGGTGGAAGTGACTGCACGTCATGCTGTCGAGAACGCGCGGGGCAAGTTGAAAATGTCTCGCGGACTTCGCCTGTTGCTCGCAGTGCTCTGCGGGGTCTCGGTAGCCAACATCTACTACGCACAGCCGCTCCTCGGGCAAATAGGCTCGGATCTTTCCATTCCTCCGGCCGGCCTCGGTTTCGTAGTCGC
Organism: Rhodococcus sp. MT28; assembly: GCF_058792695.1. Taxonomy (NCBI): domain Bacteria; kingdom Bacillati; phylum Actinomycetota; class Actinomycetes; order Mycobacteriales; family Nocardiaceae; genus Rhodococcus; species Rhodococcus sp. MT28. The sequence continues at coordinate 645,575 of NZ_JBXAFD010000004.1, read as the reverse complement.
ACTCGCCCAACTCGGTTATGTGGTGGGGTTGATCGTGTTGGTGCCATTGAGCGATCTCGTGAATCGAAAGAAATTGATCGCAATCCAGATCGTCGCTGCTGCAACGGGAACGATGCTTGTTGCTCTGGCCACCATGAATCTGCAGCTGTTGATCGGGATGGCGGTCGCAGGCACGTTCTCGGTAGTTGTTCAAGTCATAGTTGCCTATGCTGCGGCAATCAGTGACCCGGACGAGCGGGGCGCAAACATCGGTGTCATCACCAGCGGCGTTGTCGTCGGCATCATCCTCGCTCGGACTGTCGCCGGCGCAGTTGCGGATCTGGCAGGCTGGCGGGCGGTCTACGCGGGATCCACTTTCATTTCGGTACTGGTCGCGGCCGTCGCGCTGACGATGCTGCCGAAAGATCCTCGTTCGCAACACGATAGGCGTTCGTACGTGCGTGCAATGGGGTCTGTCGTGACGTTGACGCTTACGAACCGACTGTTTCGCACCCGGGCCCTGATCGCCTTGTTCCTTTTCGCGTCCTTTGGTGCTTTGTGGAGCGGAATGGCCCTGCCGTTGAGTGAGGAACCATGGCGGTTGTCGACCACACAGATCGGGCTCTTCGGAATCGCAGGATTGGTTGGAGCATTGGGCGCGGTCGGTGCCGGTCGGTGGGCCGATCAAGGCAAAGCGCAACGCGTCACCGGGGCGTCGTTGGTCGTTCTCTTGCTGTCGTGGGTATTCAACGCGCAGGCGACGCACTCGCTGGTGTTACTCGTTGTCGGTGTTGTTGCGTTGGACTTCGCCGTACAGGCTGTTCATGTCACGAGCCAGAATCTGATCGTCGCGAACACACCGGAATCGTCGGGGCAGATCATCGGTAGTTACATGGTGTTCTATTCGTTGGGCAGCGCGGCTGGGGCGGTTTCCACCACTATGGTTTTCGACGCGGCAGGGTGGGGCGCTGCAAGTATTCTCGGCGGCGCCTACGCGTTTGCAGCCTTGATCGCATGGACGATCGATCGATTGCGGACCCGCAACACTCTAGGGAGTTGGGAGCCACGTCCTGGCCGCGACGACCAAGGCGTTCACACCGATGGTCAGGGTCGGCTCGATCACGGGAGCGTAGTGCGGAGAGTGGTTCGACGGCACGGTTCGCAAAGCCGGATCAGTCATGTCACCTGTCGTGAACAGTGAAGGGTCGGTACCGCCCAACAGCCAGTACGACAGTGGCGCACCGGCACTGGTCGCGAGAATGCCGACATCTTCACTACCTGCTCCCGCACCGGGATCGAGAATCTTGTTCGTCCCCAACCATTCGGCAAACGCATCGAGTGTCTTGTCCAGCGCTGCCGGATCATTGACGACGATCGGAAAGTGCTCCGTCTCTGTGATGGTCGGTGAGGTGGGTGCACCGGCGGTGGCCGCTTCGCCCCGGACGATGCGGTCGACGCTGTCCAGGATGCGCTGACGCACACCTGCGTCGTAGCTGCGGATGTTGAGTTGCAGTTCTGCTTCGCCGGGAATGACGTTGGCGGCATCTCCAGCATGGATGGAGCCGACGGTGAGGACAGCTGTGGCAGTACTCGGGACCTCGCGTGAGATGACAGTTTGCAAACGCAACACGGTTTCGGCTGCCATGACCACGGGATCGACCGAGTTCTCCGGCATAGATCCGTGGGCGCCCTTTCCGACCAGTCTCACACGAAGTGAGTCCGATCCCGCATACGAGGGGCCGGCGTGCCCGGCGATCGTGCCTGCCGGTAGCGGCGATACATGTTGTCCGAGAACGATGTCGGGCCTCGGGAATCGCTCGAACAGTCCGTCGTCGACCATGGCTTGCGCACCCGCGCCAAGTTCCTCAGCCGGTTGGAAGACGAGGACAAGAGTGCCAGACCAGGTCGTCGTATCCTGAGAGAGGATCCGGGCCGCACCGAGTAAGCAGGTCGTATGCAGGTCATGGCCGCACGCGTGGCTGACCGAGACGGTCTTTCCCTGATCGTCGGTCGTTGTCACGGTACTGGCGTAGTCCAATCCGGTTTCTTCCCGAACCTGGAGGGCGTCCATATCCGCACGCAGCAGCGCTGTGGGGCCCGCTCCGTTCTTCAGGACTCCGACGACTCCGGTAGTCCCGACACCGGTGGTGGTGTCGAATCCAAGTGCTGTTAAATGTCTTTCCACCAGACTGGATGTTCGTTGCTCGTGAAACCCCAGTTCCGGATGGCTGTGGAGGTCCTTGTACAGGTCGATCAAATCCAGATCCACGGCGATCGTTTCGTGCACTGACGAGGTCATGAGTGTCCTCTCGGTAGCGTCTTTTCAGGCTAACCGGGATGACGGGTCGGTAAACAGGACCTTAGGTCCCACGGTGCCGGTGATGCGGAGTTCTGGTGCTACGGCACGTAGAACGATGTGACACCTGGGGTGATGATGGATCCGGCCACGGACAGCACGGCAACAGCGACTTGACCGGTCCCGGTCTGCACGATCGCCTCTGCTGGGACTCCGTTGAGACCGTCCGAGAGCCGAGCGGAGCCGGAGGCCCCGGTCGAAAGGTTCAGCCAGCGCACTTCGGACGAGAGCAGGCATCCCCACCGGCCTTCCTTGCCTCCGGTGATCGTCACCGTGCCGGGTTGTTCACCGACGACAGCTACGCAGCGGACGGCCGGCGCGTCGAAGCTGCCGTTCGGGTTGCCGTACGGCGCAGGGTTGACCTGGAATGGAATGGTCACCGCGGCGGATGCGAGCGCTACCGACGTCAGAGTAGAAGCGATCACGACGGATGTGCAGACGCTCAGTCGGCGAACGAGATTCATCACGGAGGCCTCCAGCCATGTCCAGGTGATTTGCTTGTCTTCCCCGACGTAACGTTTTGGTCGTAGCTTCCCTTCTTGCATCGCCGCATTGAAGACGACAGCCTCACCATATCCGGTTGCACAGGAGAATTCAGGTACTCGTCGCTATTCGCGACATGTGGCGGCCTCAGATGCCGTCCGTCGAACCGCCTCTGCCGTCGTCGAAGCACGTACTACGGCAACCGGTGTTCCGGCTGCGGGATCGAAACTCCAGTCCTGCCGATAGGACTGGAGTAGATCTGGATCTGTGATCATCGCACCTGGCGACAATCGCTGGGCGAGCGTGTTCAAAGCGTCGACATTGACCATGATCTGGTTTCAGCCTTCCGCTCCGAGATGTGAAACTCATTGTGTCCAAGGCATGTCCGTGGACCCGAGAGTTGAAAGTCAGTATCTCGAGTGCGGTTGAGATCCACCGAATATGGCGTACGTCATATGTTGCTGAGGTCGGTCAGTACCTGATCGAAGGCGCCGGTACGTCCAGGTGTCACTACCTTCTGAAACAGTGTCAGGACACATTCGTCAAGGGCGTCCGTTGCCGTGAGGGTTCTTCTGGCGACGGTACTTCTAGCGGACCATCGGCCACGTTCCATGTGTGCCAATGCGATTCCGTCACGCCGGGCTGTTGCCTTTCGGCCCGATGAATGAACGAAGAGGTATGTTCTGCCCGCGATATCGACTTCGCACAGCTTGTTCTTGCGGCGCATGGCCTTGGGCTTCTGGTCGATCAGGGTCCCGATCGTTCCGTCGGACAATCGAAGTGATGCAGGTCGGCCTTTGCGGAATGTGAGCCTGGATCGATCCTGCTCGGCTGTTGACGATTTCCTCTTCCGCCCGCCGGCAACGCTCTCCGATCCGTCGTCGGATGCGGGAATCAGTTCGCCTTGAACGTTCCCCGACGGATCGAATATCGATACGGCCGAACCACCTTCGGCGAGGTTGACGAACCAGCCGGTCTCTGTAGGGGTGTTCCATTTCATGTAGATGATTATTCTTCATCAGTGCCGAGGAACATCAGCCGACAGCCCGAGCCGAGGATCGCGGTCAGGATTCGACAGTCACCTCGACGACGCCATCGTCGCCGTTGAAGCGAACTGCCGGCCAGTACCCGTCCATGAAATGCAAACCGCACGAGTCTGTCAGACGTTGACAATCGCTTCGACGGCCAGACGGTGAAGAGCCTGGTGATGCTCGAAGGCGTGGCGTAGGCGGGGAAGCATGCCGCGTACAAGGGCGCCGAGCGTTTCGTCGACGATGCCGAAGCTGGGATTTGTCCTCACGTGAGCAGCGTAGACATCGAAGAAGGCAAGCCGCGATTCTGCTGGGGCGGGCACAACGCCCGACCCGTGGCAGGAGCCGTTCTTCGCCAATCCACTCGCAATGTCCCGCTGACTGGGCATCCGGAACCTTCTGCGCCGCGACTGCCTTAGCGTTCTACGTCGATAACCACGTGAAGGGATTTGTTCAATGGCGAAGAATCAGGCACCCCCCGCGACACAAGCCAAGGACATCGTTGTCGATCTACTGGTGATCGGGTCCGGTACCGGCATGGCTGCCGCCCTCACCGCGAACGAGCTCGGCTTGTCCACGCTGATCGTGGAGAAGACGCAGTACGTTGGCGGTTCGACGGCGCGGTCCGGTGGAGCGTTCTGGATGCCTGCCAACCCGATCTTGGCGAAAGCCGGTGCGGGCGACACCGTCGAGCGCGCGAAGACATACGTGCGTTCGGTGGTCGGTGATACTGCCCCTGCCCAACGTGGGGAGGCATTCGTCGACAACGGTGCGGCCACCGTCGACATGCTTTACCGCACGACGCCCATGAAGTTCTTCTGGGCCAAGGAATACTCCGATTACCACCCCGAACTGCCGGGAGGTAGCGCCGCCGGACGTACCTGCGAGTGCCTGCCGTTCGACGCGTCGGTACTCGGCGCGGAACGCGGTCGCCTGCGGCCCGGTTTGATGGAAGCCGGACTGCCGATGCCGGTGACAGGTGCGGACTACAAGTGGATGAACCTGATGGTGAAGAAGCCGAGCAAGGCTTTCCCTCGCATCATCCGCCGCCTGGCGCAGGGCGTTTACGGCAAGTACGTACTCAAGCGTGAATACATCGCAGGCGGTCAGGCGCTCGCCGCCGGCCTGTTCGCAGGTGTGGTCCAGGCCGGTATCCCGGTGTGGACGGAAACGTCGTTGGTTCGGCTCATCACCGAAGATGGCCGCGTAACGGGTGCAGTTGTGGTGCAAGACGGACGTGAAGTGACGGTGACCGCTCGGCGTGGTGTCGTTCTGGCAGCCGGCGGGTTCGACCACAACATGGAGTGGCGCCACAAGTACCAGTCGGAGAGCCTCGGTGAGCACGAGAGCCTGGGCGCAGAGGGCAACACCGGCGAAGCGATCGAGGCAGCACAAGAGCTCGGCGCAGGTATCGGATCGATGGATCAGTCGTGGTGGTTCCCCGCGGTGGCAAGCATCAAGGGCCGCCCGCCGATGGTGATGCTCGCAGAGCGTGCGCTGCCAGGCTCGTTCATCGTCGACCAGACCGGTCGTCGATTCGTGAACGAGGCGACGGACTACATGTCGTTCGGCCAGCGCGTGCTCGAACGGGAAAAGGCCGGAGATCCGGCCGAGTCGATGTGGTTTGTTTTCGACCAGGAGTACCGCAACAGCTACGTGTTCGCAGGCGGTATCTTCCCTCGTCAGCCGCTTCCGCAGGCATTCTTCGACTCCGGCATCGCGCACAAGGCGAGCAGTCCGGTCGAACTTGCCCGCAAGATCGGTCTTCCCGAGGAGGCTTTTGCCGAGTCCTTCGAGAAGTTCAACGAGGCCGCTGCTGCCGGTAGCGATGCGGAATTTGGTCGCGGCGGAAGTGCATACGATCGGTACTACGGCGACCCGACAGTGTCCCCGAACCCGAACCTGAGGAAGCTCGACACGAGTGCCCTCTACGCGGTGAAGATGACGCTCAGCGACCTCGGCACCTGCGGCGGTGTGCAGGCAGACGAGCATGCACGCGTGCTTCGTGAGGACGGCAGCGTGATCGACGGCCTGTATGCGATCGGCAATACTGCGGCCAACGCATTCGGTCACACCTACCCGGGCGCCGGTGCAACGATCGGCCAGGGGCTGGTTTACGGATACATTGCCGCTCACCACGCAGCCGAGAAAGTAGCTTCGACTCAGCAGTAGATCCACTAGGCAACAGATCGCCGAACGGGAGATCAGCACGCGTTTCCGATGCCGGGAACGTGCACTGGTCTCCCGTTCGGCTTGTAGGAGCAATGCCGCCTGTATGTCCCATCTCGGTAACGCTGACGCGCCAGGTGACCAAGACGCGGTATCGTCTCCAGAAGTGACATGGGGCACTGGCGATTGTTCGAACAGATGCCATCAACCGAAGGCGCGCCTGATATCGACCGGTCGGGTCGAATGCGCAAAAACAGGTATGTACCCAGGTAATTCAACCGTGGTGTGGAGCGTCGTGAAGCGACAGCGTATGAGGTGATTCCTCATCCGCAACGCAAGGATCTCCATGTTCCACCCCCTTTCCGACCATCCGGGTAGACACCCACCCTGTCGATCTTCGAATGAGAAGCCTTCGGTTTGTTCCGGCATTCGTAGTCCTCGATCAACGATCGATTCAGGCACTGCCTCGATGTAGAACCCGTATCTCCTGTGCTGTCACCAGGAGATGCAGACCTGCGGGTCTATGCGCGCGCTCGCGTTCGAGAGCGGTCACCGTACCTCTCTCCATGGCGCGATCCGAACATCTCACTCCAACGGAGTCTTGGTGCGATACACCGAGTAGCTCAGCACGTATTGAGTGCTGTCTGCGGGTAGAGCCTGCACCTGCTCCGAGCACATCAGTCAAGGAAAACATGAGTAAGCACAGAAAACACAAGCCTTCCAGCACAAAACGATTCATCGCCGTAACTGCGGGACTGGGCGCCCTTGTGGGGGCCGGAGCAGTAGCCAATGCAGGTACCGCCGGTGCGCAGGGCTGGTCGGCGAGTTGCAATTGGGAGTGGCCGGTAAGCGGATCACTTTCGCAGGGTTACCACGCGGGACATGACGGAGTCGACTTCGCTGTCAACGTCGGCACCGCGCTCCACGCGCCCACATCGGGCACGATTTCTGTTGCCGGACCCAATGATCCGGGTGGATATGGAACGTACATCCAGTTGGAAGCGGACAGTGGCGAGCAGATTCAGATGGGCCACCTCTCCGAAACATGGGTCGGTGTGGGGCAACACGTCGAGGTAGGCGACGAGATCGGGGCAACGGGTAACACCGGTAGCTCCACCGGCCCACATCTGCATCTCCGCATTCACAGTGGAGGCGCCGTCGATCCCATGTCCTTCCTGAGTTCGATCGGGGCGTGCGATACCGGGTCGAGTATTGTTCCCGCGCCCGCGCCGGCACAGGACGTAGCACCCGAATTTGCACCGGAACCGGCGCCTGCTCCCGTTGTCTACTCTGAGACATCCGAATCTGCACCGGTAGAAAGCATTCCGGAGTCGGAGACTCCAGCGCCCGGCTCAGAGGTAGTCGTTGCAGCCGGTGATACATTGTTCGACCTCGCGACAGAACGAGGTCTCACCTGGCAGCAGGTGTGGGACATGAATCCGCAGATCGTCAATCCCGATCAGATCCTTGTGGGCGACGTGATCAACTTGTGAGAGTTGATAATTCGATACTGATCCGGGGATGAGTCAACGGCTCGTACACGACCGGTTTCAGTACCCCAGTTGACTCCGAGTTCCACTTCGTGCGCGTGAGCGCTGCAGCCGGGCCGTGCATTTCACGGTCCGGCTGTTTTGCGCGCTCCGAGAAGTGATTCCTACCGAAGTACTGATGTGTGGTGGTTCGCTTCTTGGGCAGCCACGGCCAATCGCTGGGCATCTTGCCGATACTATTGAGCCCGTGAACCGGTCCGCGATCACCTCCCTACGTCGACGTTGGTCAGATGAGGGCGTCGATAATTTACGGGCGCAGCTGCTCGATCAGTCGCGGATCGTCAAGCCGCCCCACACTCTCGTCTCCCCATGGGCGGAGACCGATGACGGGCTGATCGATGTGCGTGGCCTGACAGCGGGTAGCGCTGGATTGGACATCCGGTATCTCACGTTGGAACGGATTGATCTGAGTTTCGCTCGGGGTCCGATCTCCGTCTTCGAATCCGAATTATTCGACTGCCGTTTCGATTTCGTGGCACTGACCGGACAGCCCCGTTTCAATCGCCGATTCGAACGGTGCAGTTTCCGGGGTGCGACGCTCTCTCGTCTGGCGCTCGGACCGAGGGTCGTCGATTGCGATTTCACTGGAGCCAAAGCACGCGGGCTCCGCTCCGTGCCCAATACTGTGTTCGAACGATGCGCATTCGACGACACAGACCTGACTGGTGCGCAGTTCGCCGATACCTCATTCGTGGAGTGCACTTTCGGCGGCGCACGATTCTCGGCGGCCACGAGTTTTGTGCGGTGTTCCTTCACCCGGACCGCTGTCGAGTTCTCCGAGGCGCAAGTGTCGCGAACAACGTGTGACGGCACCGCGATTCCGGATCAATGGGAAGGTGAGGCCGATTCAGCAGTCGCACTGGAGCGGTATGCCGGTCGATATGCCCGAGCACTTGGCGTGGGGGACACAGAGGGTATGGCCCTCGATCCTGAAATGGATGATTCGTAAAGGGGGCAGATCGATGACTCGCGGGGTCACGTTCAGGACAGTATTCGGTGGACCGTCGGTGCCGCTTGACTTCATCGAGGAGTTGACTCGGCTCAGACACCGGCTGAGGGGCATCGCGATGCAGTACGACTTCGATCTGTTTGTTGTCGTTGGTGGCGACATCTCCGTGGTGACCGATCCGACCGGGATCCGGCTTCCGCGTGTATTTCTGGGCAGGCGTACCGCTACGGCGCAGGTACAGATGAACACTGACGACGTGATGGGGGTGCCCGACCCGCGTGCATTTCTGTACACGACGATCCATGCGGCACTGACGGAACTGATCACGCGTGTCTCAGACCGCGACAACGACTTCGATGCGGACGGGGAGCGAGCGAAGATCGAGTTCTTGATCCTCGATGACATTGGCGAGCGCGAATCAAAGCTGTGATGGCAAATGACAAATGCTGCGCTCCCGAATTCGTCAGGCTGTTGTCACTCTCTGGCATCAAACACTGCGGTGACCACTTCACAGAAAATCGCCGGGTGCCGGCAATGGACGAACCTCACTATGAGTTCTGCGGTGCGCGGTAGCGGTGACAAGTAGGTAGCGTTCAGCTGCGGCGTAGTCGGTGATCGATGTTCCGTCGGGCCCGGGGGTTTGAGTGATCAGGTCGAGGTATCGGCGGCGATAGAGGTATGCGTCGGGCTGGGTCAACAGGTACTCCGCGGCAGCGACGACGTCCAGGCTCGGTGCGGCTCGTCTGAGCTGGGTGCGCGCCGGCTGGTACGCAGCTCTGGCGTGTTTGGTCGGCCCGGTGGCCGTGTAGTGCCCGTCGCTGTGGTCGTCGTCTCGGGCATTGTCATTCATATCGTCGCCTTGGTGTGAATGAGCTCGACGTTGCCGTTGTAGTAGCCGAGGACACGGTGATCCATCATCCGCCGCCACAGTGGTGGTACGGCAGCGCAGACGATCATCACCGCGTATCCGGCAGGGAGTTGCGGAGCGGTTGGAGCGCTGCGCAGAGATTGGTAGCGCAGACGCGGATTCGCGTGATGGTCACTGTGTCGTTGTAATTGGTACAGGAACAAATTGGACAAGAGATGATCACTGTTCCAACTGTCTTCGGGCCGGGCTTTGACAAAGCTGCCGTCTTGTCTTCGCGCACGGAGCAATCCGTAGTGTTCGAGGTAGTTTGCGGCCTCGAGGAACGTGATCCCGGCCAAGGCTTGCAGGAGCAGCCAGGGCAGTATCTGCCACCCGAATAAGGTGATCAACGTCCCGAACAGTGCGGCGCTCAGCGACCATGCCTGCACGATGTTGTTTCCAGGCGACAGTGCGGGTGAACCCTGCCGGCGCAGGCGTGCTGATTCGATCCGCCAGCCCGATTTCAGACCTCCGAATACGCTGCGGGGCAGGAATATCCAGAACGATTCCCCGAAACGAGCACTGGCGGGATCGCGCGGCGTCGCAACGTTGACGTGGTGACCGTGATTGTGCTCGATGTAGAAGTGCCCGTAGAACGATTGAGCGAGCACAATTTTCGCCAACCGCCGCTCGAGGCGGCTGCTCTTGTGGCCTAGTTCGTGTGCGGCATTGATACCGACGCCCGCAACGACGCCGACGGTCATCGCCAGTGCGATCTTCTCTCCGGTTGCCATCGGGGCGTGCGCCCAACACCATGCGGCGAAGACGAGGCCAGCGTATTGAAGTGGCACGAACAGGTAGGTACACCAGCGGTAGTAGCGGTCGTCCTGCAATGCCGCGATCACGTTGTCGGGTGGGCTGCGGCCATCTGCGCCGACTGCGACGTCGACGATCGGGATGACGAGAATCAGGATCCAGGCACCGGTCGCCCAGAACAGGCCGAGGTGCAAATATTCGACCAGCAGCCAGGACAGGAAGGGACTCAGCGGGATCAGCAATCCCAACGGCCACCAGTAACGCTTCCGATCCCGCCATGCAGGAGCGTCGACACCTGCTTCGGCGCTCGCTCGAATGTCGTCGGTGTCTGTCATCGAAACTTCTCGAGCACGGGAAAGTGGAATACGGTCATTGCTCTCCAACGGTTCGTGCGGACTTTCGAAGTGGTGTGCTGCGGCGTCTCAGGCGGTTAGGCCAGGTCGGCGAATGCGATGATGTTGTCGTTGTAACTGCGTGCGGTTTCGTCGAAGGATCCACCGCACGTGATGATCCGGAGTCCGGGGTGGTCGATGTCGCCGTATACAACGTCGGTGGGAAAGTCCTCTTTGGGGAAGTGTTCGACACTGGTAGCGGTGAACACTGCGCGACTTCCGTCTTCGCGGGTGACGATGATGTCGGCTCCTGTTTCGAGATTCCGCAGATCGAAGAAGACCCCGTCGGTGCCTTGCCAGTCGACGTGGCCGGCGATGATTGCCGGTCCGACCTCACCGGGGGCGGGAGCGCCGGTGTACCACCCTGCGTCCTTCCCATCCGGTGGGACCTCGAGTGCTCCATCGGTATCGAGTCCGAGATCGATGATGTCGGTGTCGACGCCGATGGACGGGATTTCGAGGCGCGCGGGGCGGTGGTCAGCAGTTACCGGCGCCCTTTCGGGCAGTGCAGAGTCAGTGGCGCGCGGCGCGGATGTGGTGTCTTGTCGAGGCGACGAGATTGGTTGTGAATTTCCGCTGTCGGATTGTCCACCGGCGCATCCGACCACCGTTACGAGTACTGAAACAGTAAGGGCGAGAGCCGTGATGGCTCGGCGAGTTCGCGGAGCCATCACGGAGTTTTCGTCTTTCATCTATCGACTTGTCCGACGGATGACGAGGGCCGACATAGCCACGACGCTGAAGAAGCCGACGAGCAGGGCGATCCACCCTCCACTGGACTGTCCGCCGCGTTGGGATTGTGTGCTTCCGTCACCGGTGTCGACCGACCCTCGTGGTACCTGCTGCACCTGAGGGGCTCGAACATTCGGGGATTCCGGGCCTACCGGTTGAGTGGTCGGGGTACCCGTTCGAGAAGCTGACGTCGTCGGCACCCGAGACGGGACGGTTACCGTCCCGGGAACGGTGGGAGGTATTCCCGGCAGTGGTGGGAGACCGGGAATCTCGGGTATGGACGGAATGTTTCGGCTGGTCGTGATGATCGGCGGTACGTCCACAGTGGTTGTAGTCGTGCCGTTCGGCCCTGGTGTGGTGGTCGTCGCTTCCACCGGTGTACCAGTCGTGGTTGTAGTCACCTCCGGCGGGACGACCGTCGTGGTTGTAGTCACCTCCGGCGGGACGACCGTCGTGGTTGTAGTTGTCGCGGTGTCAGGCGGGACCGTAGTCGTCGTAGTGGTCGGAGTCGTGGTCGTGACAGGAGGCGCACAGGTCGGGATCGTAACGGTGTTCGTATCCAGAGTGACCGCGCCATTGATCGCCAACAGTCGACCCTCGACGGTTGCCTCGGTTGTGGCAGTAATGTCTGTCAGCGCCAAGAGGTTTCCTCGGAAGACGGAGTTGGTGCCGAGGGTGGCGGAACTTCCAACCTGCCAGAAAACATTGCACGCCTGCGTTCCGTTGATCAGTGCAACGGTGCTGGACGACGATGTGATCAGCGTTGATCCCGCTTGGAAGACGAAGACTGCATCGGGGTCACCTTGCGCGTCGAGGGTGACGGTTCCCGACAGTGCGATCGACGAACCGGAGTTGTAGACACCCGAAACCAGTGTCCGACCGGTCAAGTCGGCTCCCGTCGGTTGTGTGGGTCCCTGACCGGCAAGAGTGTTGTAGGCAGTCAACACGTCGGGTTTCGCTCCCTGCGATACCGCGTCGCCACCATGATTGGTGCCGGTAATCGTCAGGTCCGATACACCGGTGATGGTTGGAGTCGGATACGTGCCGATATCGCCGCCGAGGGTTGTCGGTCCGGTGTTGGTGATTCCTGCTCCGGCAAGGACTGCAAAGGGCTCAGCGGTGCCGAGTCCGACAGCAGTCGCTTCCGCGCCGGCAGTGCCGGCCGGCAAGACGAGAATGCCGACGGAGAAAACGGAAATCGTTGCAATACCCGAGAATTGAAAGAACCGCGAGCGTCGTGTTGCGGTGGGTGCTGTCATGTTCTGTTCATCTTCGATCCTTTGAAGAAGGGACTCATGCGACGAAAGTGAGTCCGTACGTCCGCGCCGACTCCGGCGCCGGGACGTATCGATGAGCGCCCACGTAAATCCGGACATTCCGGGTATACGATGTGTGTATACGTTGTATGCATAGGGCGTATCCGAACAGTAAACCAGCCGTACTGTTCTGTCAACGCGTAGGCATACGATGTATGTTTTGTGAATGACCGGACACTCGCCAGATCGCACTAAGGGTTTGATTCCCGTCGCGGACCGCGAGGAGCCCCTCACCAGGGCGCTCGTACTCTCGACGGCGTTGGCGATCATCGACGAGGAAGGTGCCGACGGCCTCTCCATGCGCCGACTGGGCAAAGCGCTCGACAGAAATCCGATGACTCTCTACAGGTACGCGGCCAACAAGGCGGCCCTGCTGGACGGGGTCGTCGAGACCGTGCTCGAACAACTGGTCGTCGACCCGTCCGATCGCGACTGGAGGGGGCAGCTGCACGCAGTTGCGTACGGGTATCGCCGCCTCGCGCTCGCGCACCCCAACGTGGTTCCTTTGCTGGTCACTCGGCCGCTGTCCACCCCGCTCGGATTGCGTCCTCCCGGGACGTTGCGCTACGTCGAAGCGATTCTCGAACTGCTGATACGGGCCGGTTTCACTCCTGAAGACGCATTACACATCTACCGAGCAGTGTTCGGCTTCCTCAACGGGCACATTCTCAACGAGCTTCAGGAAATAGTCGAAAATCCCGAGGAGACGGACGATCTCTTGCGGCTCGGTCTGCATCGGCTTGCGCTTGCCGAGTTTCCGAGACTGCGGTCGATGGCTACGATCATGGCTCACTACGACGGGCAGGACGAACTCGAGCGCGGTCTGGCAATCCTTCTGGAGGGTCTGGCGACGGCATCTCCTCCGACGAGGGTTGAGGGCTGACCACTTTCAGTTTGGGTATCGACATGAGACGACCTCGACGGCCACACAATTCAGGGGACCGACGAGGTCGGTAAGCGTCAGCGCAGTCACTGACGTCTACATTTCAACCGTACGAGTCACGGTTGGCAGGTGGCGGCGAGCTTCGTCCTTGTTGTGTGAGTGTTTCGTCCTGCTTCGCCCATTTCGGGCGGTTCCTGACCTGCTGCAGGTGATGGCTCTTCGGTTCGGCCGGAATGCTTCATCGAGCTGAACGTGTGTAGAGCGCCTGTAAATGTCTTCCGTCCGCCTCGGTGGACGGACGGAAGGCATCAATTCATTTGTGGGTGACCGTATTCGGCGAACACGGTCGGGTTTTGTCAGGGTTGAAATTCTTCGTTGGTGGGGTTCTCGGGCGGGGTGGCCGCGAGGATGCGCTTCCACCAGCCTTGCCGCTGCGGGTCTTCGTTCCAGACGACCGGTTCAGCCAGAGCTGCGGCGGGGGCCATGATTGGCGCGGGCATAGTGGACCTCCTGGATGAAAGGCTCTCGTACAGTCGATTTCGTGCCAAGCCGTTCAGGTCAGGCTTCGATCTGTCCTTGGGTTTTCACCTCGGAGTTTGCGGTGCGGGACGGCGGTCCCGACGAGATTTCGATCCGCCGCGGTTTCGCCTTCTCTGCGATCGGCAAGGTCACGGTCAACACGCCGTTGTCGTATGAGGCGACGATCCGTTCGGAATCGATGTCCTCACTGATGGACAGCTGCCTTCTGTATGTTCCTGTGAAACGCTCACCGGCCAGCCACGTCACTCCCTCTTCGGAAATGGCGCTGCGGTGCGCGGTCAGGGTGAGGGTCGAGCCGTCTACCTGTACGTCCACTGATCCTGGGTCGACGCCGGGAAGATCGGCGTGAAGGACGTAGTGGTCATCGATCTTGTAGAGGTCCATCGGCATGAAGCGTGGACTTCGGCTGCTGCCGGTTCCGGTGGCAAGCAGGGACTTGGTGATCGCGTCGATGTCGGTGAAAGGATCGAAACGAAGCACAGCAACACACCTCCCGTATCGTCTAAGAAAGGTCACCGTCACCTCGACGGCGACCGAACTTACTGTGCGAGAACATGATAACCAGCCAAACTGGCACTCTGCAACCTTGAGTGCCAGATTTTTTCGGTGAACTTCGGTCCGATTTTCGGAAGTATCCGAAATGGCGCGATCAGTTCGCCAGGGATGTCAGAGGGTCCGGCGAAACACCTTGTCTTCGTCGACTGTGACGGCACCGGATGCGATGAGTCGTTCGAGGTGTAGCTGAGCTGTCCGTCGTTCGACGGCGTCGACGTACGGTGCCGATACGTGGGGGCGGTAGACGAGTCGATGAGCGACTATGTCTTCCAAGAGTTTTGGTTCGCCGAGGAATTGGATGAGACGGTCTTCGCGGCTCAGTAATTTGTCGCGGTATGCGGACAACCGGCGACGGAACTCGTCGCTGCCCTCGACCACGCCCTTCTGATGGAATGTTCCGTACCAGCGTGCGTCGATCGTTGCGACGTGGTCGATGGAGTCGAGGAAGTCGTTGACGCTGCTACCCAGGTCGCCGTACATCGGGCCGAAGGAGGTGAGGTCGATGTCGGCGACGTAGAAGAAGCCGTCGGGTTCAACGAGGACCCCGCAGTGTCCGCGGGTGTGCCCTGGCAAATGAATGACTGTCGCAGTGCGGTCGCCGAGGTCGAAGACGTGGCCGCCCGCGATCCCCGACACGTTCTCGTGGGTCGGGGGTATGCCGTATTGCGTAGCAATCGACTGCTGGACCTCGACTCGTTCGTTCGGAGGAAGGCCGTAATTGGTGAGCATCGTGTCGAGGGATGCGACTGCGGGTGCGTCGAGATGGTGCGCATAGGCCGGGGTGTCGAAATGGCGTAGTCCGGCGATGTGGTCCTCGTGCCCGTGGCTGACGAATACGAGGTCTGCGCCGACGGGGTCGCGGTCGAGGGAGAGCGAAGGGTCGATGACGAGCGTGCTTTCAGATCCGTGCACTACCACGGTGTTCCCGTAGGGGACGGCACCACCGTTCTCAGGAACCAGTACCGAGACCTTGCCGAATTCTGCAGGTGTGAACATCTTTCGCCTTCCTCGTGACGATCGTGTCGTGACGACACCGGCTTGCAGGCTCGAATCAGTGGAGATGTTGTCGAGACGTCTCGACAGTATCCGTTGCCCAAGCGGCGAGGTGCATCGGATAGTGGCAGTAGATCCAGTCAGTGTGCAGTGCCGGCTATTTCGTCGAGAGTCCGTTCGACGGCTCGGGCGATCTTGCTTGCAGGTGGGAGATGCTCGGCATCGGCCTGGATTCCGATCCAGAATGTGTCGTTGTAGGACGCTGCGGTGAAGCCGACGCGGACATTGCCCGCCAACGGGCCCAGAGGCCAGAGTTCGACTAGCGCTGCCCCGTCGAGCGTGAGCGGGCCGCGCGGTCCATGGACGTTGGACACGACTGCACCGATCATGTGCTGCCGCTTTGCGAGCTTGTCGAAAATGCCGGCGATACGCGGTGACCGAAAGGTTGTTCCCGCAGCGCGTGCGGAAGGTTTGGCCGCAGCGGTTTGCTTCGCGACGATCGCGACTGTGCGTTGTGGGTCGGTTTCACGAAGTGGAAGGTCGATGATCATGAACCCGACGGCATTGCGTGCGCTACCGATCGCTGTGACTGCGACGGGTACCGATACCGCAATCGACTTGGGGATGGGCTCGCCGCATTCTTGGAGGATGAATCGTAGTCCGCCGCCCACCGCAACGAGATAGGCATCGTTCAAAGTGCCTCCCGCTTGCTGCGCGGCATGCTCGATCAGCGAGGTGCGGACGTTGACGGACGAGATCGATCTCGTGGGACCAATGGCGCCCAGTAACACCCGTGATCGGATTGGCCGGTGCAGGAAAGTACCGATTCGAAATCGGAGGAGGTCGAGGGAACCGGCGGCCTTCGGAGGGATGTTCGGCACGGGAGCGCCCGGGTCGGTACTTTTCGAATCAGGTGAGGCGAACAAGCGCTCGAAAAGGTCGCTGGCTCTGGCGCCGTCGAGAACCGCGTGATGCACTCGGATCACAATGCCGCACAGACCCGGTCGAGCTGCAGGAACGAAGGCGATGTGCCACAACGGTCGGGTGGTGTCGAGGGGTTGCATCACGAGTCGACCACAGACGGATTCGAAGTCGGGTTCTGTAGGCCCGCGTTCGTCAAGCGAGAGATGGAGGTCGAAGTCGATGTCGTTTTCCGTCCACCACCATGACCCGTTCCGCATGATCGGTCGCTGCCGCAGTAACGGCTCCTGCGCGATGTGAGCGGCGAGGGTGCGGTGAAGTCGCATTAGATCAGGTCGACCGTCTCGATCGACGAAGCCACCAGGAGCGAGCAGTCCGGCAATAGTGACCAGGTAGGGCTGGACGTGCACACCGAGCTGGAAGCTCGCAGCGTCGACGGGTGATATCGGCACGTCGGGTGTGGTGTCGACCATCTGCTGAGCCTAATCGAGGCGACACGGTGGACGGCGATGGTTTCGGCTAGCGGATCACCAAGTCGTGGTCGGTGGCGCTGAGCGTGATCGCGGCAATGGGGTTTCCGCGCATCCAGTCCTGCACGAACGCGTCCAGAGCGGGGTTCGATGCCCGATCCGCGTACGCGTCCGACGGGATCTCGATTGCCCCGACGAGGTGGCGCGGATCGGCATCGAGGCCGGATGCGCGGGGAGCCATCCGTAGTCCGTCGGCGGTGTGCAGGACGACCGGAAGAACCGTGCCATCCGGTGCAGTCACGGTCGCGGTCCGCGTGGTGGCGACCGGGTCGAAATGGTCCACGTCCAGTCGGTATCCGGACGGTTGTGCGTGCTGGCCGATCGCGTCGAGCAGACGCGGATCCACCACAGAGTACGGAAACCCGATGTCGATCAGAGCCTGACCGTCGATGGCACCGTCGCGGGCGGGCAGGGTCGTGGACAAGTGCCAGGGGGCAGCGGGGGACAGGGTATCCGTCGACCGGTCTGTCGGCGCGTTTTCGATCAGTGTGCCGAGGAGGGACGCGCCGGTCGGCGTGAACTCCCAGGCATCCCCGACGAGATCCTTGTGCCAGAAGCCGGATTCGGCGCCGCGGAGACCCTCGACGCGCAACTCCCGCCGGTTCGGGCCGGGACCGAGTGAGTGCACACTGATCGCGGATGTGACTTCACCGGGAATTTTGGGCTGGTGCACCCAGTCTGGGGCCGGAAGTCGGATCGCGGCGGTGCTGCGGTCGAGTGTTTCGGCCACGAGGTTGGGTGCCGACGGCTTGTCCGACTGATCTTCCCAGCTGTAGCGGAAGAAGATCGAGTCCGATCCCGAAGAATCGAAATCAAATGTGCGGGTGTATATGTCGCCGTACTTGTTCATCACGAAAGTGGTTGATCCGGCCGCCGACAGCGAGTCCGCCTGGAATCGCCCGCCGAGCGGGCCGCCGATCTCGTAGCTGTCGTCGTTGGGCAGCCACGGGTCCGCGTAGGTTATCCGGCTGCCGTCCCCGGTCAACGTGGGGATCATCGTCATCTTGGCGAGTCCGACGAAGTGAATCCGTCCTGCGACGTCGGTGAAAGTTTGGTTGTCCCAAGGCGACGAGACGCTCAGTGCCCACCCGTTCGGGTGGTCTCCGGGGAGTTGTCGGCCGGGACCGCTCCACAGCGGTGCGCCCCATGCCGAGGTCCAATTCCACACCAGCGGATCCTGGGATGCGTTGTCCATCGTGTAGATCCAGCCGTTGTCGTCGACCGCGACGAGTTCGTCGTCGTCCAGTGATATCCCGACCAGTCGTCCACGCAGGCACTCGGGCATCGGCACGAAACGCCACGGTTGAGCCGTTGATGCGCCTGTCTCTCGCGGCCGAGCGAGTAAGTCGTGGTCGACTAGCGCGAAGTCCCAGAAACGATTGAATTGCGTAGTTGGCGTGCGGATCTGGACCGAGCTGGGGGCGGTTGAACCGGTGAATGTCGGTAGGTTTGCCAACCCGACTCGACCTCCACCGGAGGGCGCACCTGGTGGCAGTTGGGCGGTTCCGAATGATATGCAACTGGCCGGCCCAGGTTCGGTGGGCGCGGCAGCGGCGAGGGGAGTGGACCACAGGAGGGCGGCGGAGAGTAGGACGCCGACGCTCAGCAGTCGCGGTCGGTGCGGGTGCGAAACTCCACTCGCGGTCTCGTTCACCGTCCGATTGTCGCATGATCGGCACGTTGAATCTGCGAATTGTGAGGTTTGTCCATCTGTGTCGGTTGCGGCGAGAGTGCCGATCGCTGCGTTGGTTGTTGTGAGTGGAACGAGAGTGCGTGTACTGCAAAGGTATTCGCCGTGTAGCTGAGTTTGCCATGACCTGCAGATACGGTGGGGTGATGAGAAGGCCGAAGTCGCTGGGTGAATGGTTGGTAGCTGACCCTCCGGAGTCGTCCAAGCCACCGGGGCCGATTCTTTTGGCATTCACCGTTGTTCCGCTCATTGCGTTGGTCTGCCGGCATTACGGTTGGTGGCCTTCGCCGTTCGGGGAGTACAGATGGTTGGATCCCTTCCTCGTCAGCGCTGCGGCGCTGCTCATCTTGATCGTGGTCGGTCTGGTGTGGGCGATCCGCACCCTCTACGTCCTTGGCCAGGACCGGCGGTGGTCGTGGTGGATTCTGCCCTCCCCGATCGCCGTCATCGCTGCAGTCGCTCTGGCGTTGTTGATGCCGCCGGCAACTTTCCTCGACAAGAGCGGAGAGTTCGAGACCATCGCGATTGGTCTTTTGGAGCAGCCTGAATCGACCGTGGAAGAGCTCGAGATCGGCCAGTTCGATATCAGTAGTGCCCATGTCGTGCGGCCGGATGAGGTCTACTTCATCGACGACGACAGCATGTTCATCACCTCGAGTGGGTGGGTGTACTCGCCCAGCGGCCCACCATCGGGGTTCGATGATTTCTCCGCAACTCACCTCGGCGGACCTTGGTACGAGTTCACGGCGGTATGGCGTGACTGATAAATCGAGTGGCCTGTAACGCAGGCCTGTAGCTACCATCGCGGTGTGGATACGTACACGGTGACGCCCCATGGGCGTGAGGGGGTTGTCGGCGTCGTCTTCGCCGGCGACAGATAGCGCATTTCGGACCCGACAGCACTTGGTGCTGATCGGGCCATGAGCTGTACCCACCTTCACCGAGCCACGATTGGTATACACCCATGATCATTTTGACCGATACATCTATTCGTTCCAGCCTCGTCAACGCGAGTCGTAAGGAGAAGTCCGATCTCACCGTTCCGGACGGCTTCGGCACCATCGACTTCGACGCTCTCGACTACCTGGGCTGGCGAGATCCGAAAATGGGCCGACGCGCCTACGCGATCGTCCCGACACTCGACGGGGAGACCATCGGAGTCTTGCTCGTTCAAGCCGAGGCCACTCCGCGATCGCGCGCCCAGTGCTCCTGGTGCCGCGACACGCGACTCCCCAACGAGGTCGTCTTCTACGGCGCCAAGTTGGCCGGGCCCGCCGGTCGACGTGGCAGCACGGTCGGAACACTGATCTGCCGAGACTTCCAGTGCTCGTCCAATGTTCGTAACGACCCCCCGCTCCCGTATGCCGGCTACGATGCCGCCGCTGCGCGCCAGAACCGGAAAGATGAACTGGTGCTGCGGGCTTCGAGTTTTGTCGAGCGGGTGGCTCGGCAGTAGAGCGGACCAAATCGGGGACGAGATAGCACCCTGTTGCGACGTTCGTCCCCCTTTCCTGACTCAGGGAGGGGGACGAGCTGTCTAGACGGGTTTGATCCGACGAGCACTTCGAGACGACGCGACATGTGGCGTCGCACATGATCGCGCGGTCACGGCGTTGCTCGACGCAACGTCGCCCAGGCTCCGGCGATGCACGCGATGGCAAGGGCCAGAGGGAGTAGCGCCATCGGTACCAGTCGGGGAGTATCGACAAACCACGAACCGATCGCCGGCCACCACCCAGCCCAGGTGATCGCGATCGCTGACAGGCCGAGCAAGCCGAAAAGCCCGGTGAGGGAGGCGAGTAGACCGGTGATCCTCCACCGCTGGTAGATAGCACCTGCCAGCATTGCGATCGAACTGGTCAGCAGCAGCGTCGCGAACAGTGCGAGCAACTGTACGGCGGTGTTGTCGGTGAAATAGCGTGCGATGCCGAACATGCGCATGTGCACACCCCAGCCGTTGGTGGCGGACTCCAGCACGGACAGCAGTTGCAGCGCGATTGCGAAGACTGCGGACTGTGCCAGCGCCATAACCGTGGTGGCAGTGAAGAACTCGCGGCGAGTCACGCTCAGTCCGAGCGCGAATGGGAACGTCTGCGTCATCGACTGGAGGTAGAACGCCAGCACGAAACCGTAGACCGAGAACACACTACCGGTGAATCCTTCACCCTCCTCGTTCCCGACGATCGCGTAGATAGTGAAGCTGATCAGGAACGAGATCAACAGGATGCCCACCGGCCAGGCGATCAGCAACGGCCACGCGACCGTATGCAGTTGTAGGACGGCACCGATCCTGGACCGAGCGGGCGTCTTCGGGACCGTCCGTGGCTCTGTCGTTGCGATACTCATACGGTGATCTCCTTGCGCTGCGTCGAAGTCGCGATGACAAGTTCCTGCAAAGATGCCGGTTCCACTTGGACTCCCGCCTCCCGCAGTCGGTTTCGCTCGGTCTCTGTCACATCGGCCTGCAACATGATTCGGCTGTGGGCACCCAGTGTCTCCCGGCGCAGGACCCTGCCGGACGCAGCAACGGCATCCACCGCATCAATGGGACCGGATACCACCACGGCGCGGCTACGCAGTGCATCCGCGTCTGCGTCGACGACAATCCGGCCGCCGTCGACGACAATCACGTGCTCGAGTAGATTGGCTACCTCGTCGATCAGGTGAGTCGAAAGCACCACAGTGCGAGGATGTTCGGCGTAGTCCGCAAGCAGGCGATCGTAGAACAGTTGGCGTGCAACGGCATCGAGACCGAGATACGGCTCGTCGAATAGCGTGAGCGGTGCACGGGAGGCAAGTCCGATGATCACTCCCAACGCTGACCGCATGCCGCGCGAGAGCTTCTTCACCTTGCGGCACAAGGGAAGTTGGAAGTCGTCGAGCAGTGTCTCGGCGAACGCGTGGTCCCAATTCGGGAGTAGATGGCCGGCGGCGACGAGTACGTGCTTGACCTTGAGGTCTTCGGGGTACGTCTGGCTTTCCTTGACGAAGCACACGTTTGCCAGGACGTCGGCATTTTCGAAAGGGGCAGCGCCGAATACCTCGACGTTGCCGCGGGTGTGCAGGTCCTGCCCGGTCAGTATCTGCATGATCGTCGTCTTGCCTGCGCCGTTACGGCCGAGCAGACCGTAGATCTTGTTGCGGCTGATCTCGAACGAGACGTCCGCGAGCGCGTCGACATCCCCGTACTTTCTGTCCACGGAGCGCATCGAGGCGACAAGTTCAGTTTCGTCGAAACGCCTGACTCGGGGCTCGGTCGTTGTCGTGCTTGCGTTCATCGGTCCGCCTTCCTGTCGTCCAGCATGGATTTGAGTTCGCCGAGGGAAATCTGGAGCCGGTCGGCCTCCGCGACCAGCGGCTCGATGTACTGGCGCGCGAACGCTTCTCGGCGTCTGAACCTGAGTGCGTCGCGGGCACCGACCGTGACGAACATTCCGATTCCCCGTTTCTTGTAGAGGATCCCCTCGCCTACGAGCTGATTGAGGCCCTTGGCTGCCGTCGCCGGATTGATTCGGTGGAACGCCGCCAGTTCGTTGGTTGAGGGCACCTGCCCGTCTTCCGGCAGGGAGCCGTCGATGATCGAGCCTTCGATCTGCTCGGCGATCTGCTGGAACAGTGGTCGTCCGTCGTCGATCACGATGATCGATGGCCGATGTTCACTGGTTCATTACTCATGTAATGAACCATAGAACGTCGTGGGGCATGTTGGCAATGAGATCGCGGAATCTGGCACCGATGACTTGGGTCTCCGAGCGCTGCCTATCGGGACATTCATCGCAGAGGCTGATGGAACAGCTTGGATGCAGACCAGCTACGACTTCCAGATCCCGGGGCGTTGCGCACAGGCATTGAGCTTCTGCGGAACCATGGAACCGCCGATCTAGGTGGTCGACCACGGGACGGGGCACCTTCGGGTGGCCGGTAGTTATTGCCTCAATGAATTCGGCCACCTCATCGAAGACGGCAACTATGTCGCGGGGGTCATTCTGCATGGACGTTGTAGATGGGAGTTCGCTATGCGTTGACGCAAACACCAGTCAGCATCGGCAGTTCGCCACCCAACGTGAAGCCGGCGAAACCAGAAGCCGCGGCTTCGGGGCGTAACCCGCAGTCGTAGAACAGAAGCCGGACCGCACGCCGCGGTCGGGCCCCTTTTCGTCAACCCAAAGACGGAGTCGTATCCACCGCAAGTAGGGACTTAGCGCCCCGTTTTGGTGTTTCTGTACTGATTTGCAATCCCGATACGTACGCTTCCGGCCAGGGAATCGGACACTCGACCAGCAGGGGTATCTATGCCGAATGTGACAGTGAAATTCGGGGGTTCAGACCCGGAAACAGCAGACCTCGCACGCCGGGCACTGCAACCAGTACTAGACAGCATCTACCGCACATACCGCAGGAAACCGCTCCCATTCGTCGAAGCCGCACTTAGACGCGCAGGTCGAGGAAGCTTCTCACAAGCAGGAATTGAGCGATTCGCCGACTACATTTCAAGAGGAGACCGACCGATTCTCACCACATAGCGGCCGCTCGTGATCGGGCCGAAGACCGAAGCGCTTCCACCGGCTACCTGTTCGACGACCTAAATTGGTCAGTGCCAACTAGGTACAGGTCCATCGTGGTCAACATCAACATCAAGAGACAGCGCCCGCCCGCGTCCGAGATCGGTAGCTTGCCTCACCGTGGCAAGGGCACTCGAGCCAGCAGACGTATTCGATCAAACGGAGCTGAGAAGGCTGATTCAGCAGATGCACATTAATCGACCTCTGTGTGAATTCTGCTCACGGTGCGCACTCGCGTGATCAAACCAGTCGGCGCTGTGACATTCGGTTGCTGATCCTATTCGGGGCGGCCTCGACCGACTATTTGGGACCTGTCAAACATACGCTCCCCTTCCTGGCCAGGTAGGGGAGCTTATGTTTGTGACCACCGCACGATCCACGCATCTTCTGATATGCAGGTTTCAGGCAGAGCTGAAAATGTCATCCACATGCGGTCGGCCGATCTTCTCTACAAGTCGGGAGCGGTTAGTGGCCCTGCGCCTTCTAATGAGAGGGGGATCGTGGAACCGTTCGCCATCGCCACGATCACGTTGACGATAGCAAAGAGGACGTTATCCATTTGAATTCACCTCCTCGCTCCGTCTAGGGCCCGGCAGTATTCGCTACTGCATACAGGGCAGATGTCCTGCTATCGAAATTGAGACCTGCAATGTAAGCGGCGAGCCTGGACCGAATGAGGTGACTGTCCTGATATATCCGAGGCCATTCGAGGAGTTGTAGTCCACCAACCAAGATCCACCAGAAGCACCTGCGCCAAAGTTGCCCGGTTTGGCAGTTGCGTGAGAAGCCGTAGTTCCGAACGTCATAACCAGGGAAGACGCTGCGATGCTTGCGGGGAATGAGGTTTCGACTCTGGACACTTACGGCCTTCTATCGAATTGGGGCCAGTCTGCCGGTTTCTAAAGATCTTCGGGAAGGTAGCGCGACGCTAATGTGACGGTCCTCGAAACTGGGGTATTTTTTCGAGCTTTATCCGGCTCTCCGGATTCGGAGTGTATGAGTTGATCCACGGATGATCCGAGCAGGCACAAGATGTAGGTTGGTGAGGGTTTAAATGTGCAGACCGATGGCGTGCGTTGGGACTTACGGTCAGCGCTGTCCGGTACTGAGGAAGAATACGTACTTGATGCTTTTCGAAGGTGATTTTTTGACGCACTTGGGTCCTTTCACAGCTGTGATTGTGAGAAGACCTGCATTCGTGCGTGAGTTGTGGTCCTCGGCGTATGGGTGCGCTACGGCAGATCGTTTTTGCAATATTCAACTGACAAGCTGCGCGGAGTCCGAGCGGAGACAGTTTCCAAACCCATTTGTTGGTAGTCGCGCTCGAATCACTGATGGACGGCAAACGAACCGAGGTACCGGCGACCATCGGCTTCGAGGTCGACAGCACTCTCCTGACAGTGCGCGCAATGGACACCGATTCAGGCCGGGGGACGACCAGTCGGACTGCATCGATGAACTGCAGAATTCCGAGACGCGGTCCTCTAGCACCCCCATTTTCGTTGGATTCACATTGACTGATCACTGAATGGAGGGGGTTGTGTACCTGCCGTGTACCTGTCACAGGATTGGGTCCCAAACAAGCGAAGTTCGACTGCCCCAAAAGGGCTCTGAACTGCGGAGAATCTGTGGAGCCGATGACGGGAATCGAACCCGCGTATTCAGCTTGGGAAGCTGATGTTCTACCATTGAACTACATCGGCGTCGCAGCCGACCGGACGTGTTTTCACCGCCGATCAACGTGCTTTCCGAACATTATCAGACGAGCTTTCAAGCGGCGGTGTCCCCGGGCGCCATTGATCAACACAGGCGTGTCGAAGTCGGCGCCTTCGGTAAATGATTTGCCCAAAATTTTTGCGCAGGAACACCTTTCGGGATGGAGAACTTGAGATAGGTGGGGCTGGGCTCTCCCGTGGGAGTCCAGAACCCGCGCATCGTGTTCGGTAACCACAGTGTGATCGCCCCGGCGATGGGCCGGCACTGCCCGCAGAACCGGTAACCTCTACCTGTGCTGCTCTCCGATCGTGACATCCGTGCCGAAATCTCCGTTGGACGTCTGGGTATCGACCCTTTTGACGACTCTATGGTGCAACCGTCGAGCGTCGACGTGCGCCTCGACGGTCTGTTTCGGGTTTTCAACAACACGCGGTACACGCACATCGACCCGGCACTTCGCCAGGACGAGTTGACCAGCCTGGTCGAACCGGCAGAGGGCGAGCCGTTTGTGCTTCATCCCGGCGAGTTCGTTCTCGGTTCGACTCTCGAAGTGTGCTCACTGCCGAACGACCTGGCCGGCCGCCTCGAAGGTAAGTCGAGCCTCGGGCGCCTGGGCCTTTTGACGCACTCCACCGCCGGTTTCATCGACCCGGGTTTCAGCGGCCACATCACACTGGAGCTGTCCAACGTCGCAAACCTGCCGATCACGCTCTGGCCGGGAATGAAGATCGGACAGCTCTGCCTGCTCAAGCTCTCGAGCGCTGCAGAGTTCCCCTACGGAAGCTCCGAAGCCGGATCCAAATACCAGGGCCAGCGCGGCCCGACACCGTCGAAGGCGTACCTGAACTTCAACCGCGGCTGAACGAACGAACTTCGGGGGGAGTCGCATGATCGGAATTTTCTACGGTCTGGTTTTCATGAACTTGTTGTTCGTGACCAGCACCGTGTGTTTGATGAAGCCGTCCAAAGCCAGTGTTGTTGTGACCGTCTGTGCAGGGGTGGCGTGGCTGTTCTTCAATGGACCGCTGGAAGGTCAGGTCTTGTGGTCGTTGAACAGAGAACACGGTCTGACGGTCTCGGATCTGATGTCGCTTGTTGCCTTCGGCATCGCCGCTCGTGGTTGGAATCAGGTTCGCAAAGCCCGTGAAACCGTCGGCGCAGATCGTTTCTGACCTGCGCGCTCAACTGGATTGACCGCCACGATTCGGACAGATGTTTCGACCTGGAGCACAACAGTCGTCGAATCGGGCACAATTACTGGTTATGTGGTGGATTGTCGGAGGCGTACTACTCGTATGGGTCGTGTGTTCCATTCCGATTGCCATCCTGGTGGGGCGGGGTATCGCGCGTCGGGACCGCGCGGAATTCGACGGGCGAAATCAACAGTGGGCCGACGAGGTTGTCAGGTCGATCGAGAAGCAATCGGAGCAGGACAATGCCGATCGGCGTAAGCCACCACTGATCAGCTGACCAGCTGGACTTTTCCGGAGGTGAGTGGGCATGGAACTTCCACCCGATACTCCCGACGACGTCGTGGCCGCGGCCGCAGCAGGGCCCAGGGTTCCTCAGTTCGATTCAACAATCGGGATTCCGGTAGTTCCACCGGGTGGCGATGCTCCCCACCGGTTGGTGGTCATCGGGGATTCGCTGTCGCAGGGATTCCAGAGCGGGGCAATCTTCAATACTGATCTGTCGTATCCGGCGATCATTGCTCACCAGCTGGGCCGGCTCGATCAGTTCCGCTTTCCCCGTTACGGCGGCCCGGGCGGGCTTCCGCTCAACATCGAACTGTTGCTCCGAACCCTCGAGGAGCGGTTCGGCCCGCGGCTCGACCTCTGGGAGGTTCCGCTCGCACTCTTTGCTGCGCGCGCGTTCATGGATCAGGTAGAGGACTACTGGGAACGCGGACCGGGCAGCGAAGCGCCGACATTCTCGACAATCAACCACAACCTCTCGGTGTACGGGTGGGATCTTCGTGACGCTCTGACCAAGACGGCGCAGGGCTGCGAGGATGCTCTTCACCAACCGCACGACGATTTGATCAGCCAGATCGTCGAGAACAACGGCGAGCGCGCCGCACTGCGAGTTCTGCCGCGAGGCTCCGACGCCGAGAAGCGTATGACCGCGTTCGACGCAGCAGCGGAGTTGGGCAAGGAAGGCATCGAAACTCTGATCGTCTTCCTCGGTGCCAACAACGCGCTCCGCACCGTCACCGAACTTCGAGTCGAGTGGAGCGGCAACAACTTCCGTGATCCGGGCGGCAAGCGCGACTACACGGTGTGGCGGCCTGAGCACTTCGCGTCGGAGTACGCCGAGGTGCTGGCCGCGATCCGCAAGATCAACGCCCAGCACGTCATCCTCTGCACCGTCCCACACGTGACCATCGCACCGATCGCCCACGGGCTCGGGGGGAAGATCGAAATCGGATCCCGCTACTTCCCGTACTACGCACGACCGTGGGTGCGCGACACCGACTTCGACCCACAACGCGATCAGCACATCACCGGCGCGCAGGCGTGGGCCGTCGACACCGCAATCGACATGTACAACGACGGAATCGAGCAAGCCGTCGCGAATGCCCGTCGGGTGGGGAAGGACTGGTACCTCTGCGATATTGCCGGGTTGCTCGAGCGCGTGGCCTCACGGCGCTACGTCACCGACGTCAATGCGCGGCCGTCATGGTGGACGCCGTACCCCCTTCCCAAGGCGCTGACCGACTTGCAACCCGTGCCGGACTCGCTGTTCCTCTCCGCCGACGGTCGCGGCGGCCGCGCTTCGGGCGGCCTCTTCTCGCTCGACGGCGTTCATCCCACGACAGTCGCGTACGGGGTGATGGCGCAAGAACTGGCGAACATCATGGTCACGGCAGGGGTCCAGTTCGACCGCGCTCAGATCGATTTCGACCGACTCGTCCGACGCGACACCTTGGTGCGCACTCCGCCGCAGAATCTCGATTCCACGCTCGGCGTCATCGGCTGGGCCGACGAGCATCTCGGCTTTGCCAAACGTGTGTTCGGCCTCTGACTTTCAGCTTGCCTTCGACATCGTCGGTGCAACGATGCGTTCCGCGTACTCCCGCAACAGCACGACCAGGTCTACGTCGTCGACGGAAAGTCTGCCGGTCGGACCTATCACAGCCAAGGCACCGACGACACACCTTTCCGCGTCGTGGATCGGGACGGCGACGGCGGAGCGTCCGACACGAATCTCGTCGACCTCACGGGCGGGCTCGCCGCGCCGGATCCGCGAGAGTTCGAGTTCCAATGCGTCGCCGTCGGTGATGGTGTGTGCGGTGACCTTTCGCAATGGGGTCTCGGCCAATTCGGGTCGGCTGGCGAGGAGCAGCTTCCCGATAGCCGACGCGTGAAGGGCCGTGACCAGTGTGCGTTCGCCGCTGAGTTCGTGGTCGGGATCGCGATCCACCAGTCTGATTCGGTTTTCCGCAAACGACGCGAGATAGACGCCGAACCGTAGCTGCTCGCGGAGTTCTTCGAGGAGCACCGAATTGTCGATGGGTGTGGGTTCGGCGGCAGCCCCGGCTAATTCACGGGTGCGTCGGCCTAGTGCGAAGCCGGAGAGGTCGGCGATCCGAACCAGGTAACCGTCGGCGACAAGGATGTTGAGTAACCGATACGCAGTGGCAGGTGGGATGTCGGCCAGGGCGGCAATGTCCTTGGCGGTGGCTCCCGATCCGAGCCTGGCCGCCGACTCGAGGAGGGCAAGGGCGCGCTGAACCGCTCGGGGTTCGTGCCCACCGAGGTCGCGTGGTCGGCCCACCATCAGCGGGCGCCGGCAGTCGGCTCGCCCACCAGCACGATGTTTCCGGCTGCGTCGGTAGCGAACACCCCAGCTCCTGGTAGTACGTCCTCGGTTTCGGGACTGTCGAAAGCTCCGACGTGCAGCAGACTTTTGGGGCTTCGGCGTCGCAGGTAGAACTGCCAGAGTGTGCCCGAAGTCAGGATCACGAGCACGGCGATCGGTGCAACGTACGCGTGGTCGATCGTGTTGGCATAAACCAGGTAACCGAGGACTATCGCTCCGGCACCACTGCCACACGACGCGGCCGCGAGAACGCCGGGAGTGTGCTCGCCGATCCGTGTCAGGAAGACAACGGATGCGATAGCCGTCAGTGCATAGGCCACGATGACGGCGCCGCGAACAGTCAGTCGAACGTCGTCGAAGATTTCTCCGCGCCCGAGAACGGCAAAGGTTCCGCCGCCCAGCAGGACGGTGCAGACCACGGTAGTCAATGCGAAGTAGGGCGTACGGAAGGCACTGTGAACCGAGGCGAACCGGCGGGGGAGTAGGCGCTCGACACCGAACGAATAGACCAGGCGTGACGCAGCATTGGACGACGCCATCGAGGACGCCAGCCACGAGCACCCCAGACCGACGTTGAGCGCGATCACGACACCGGGGCTCACGCCCGTCGCCGTTCCGTGGAGATAGGCGTTGACGAGGGTGTCACTGCGCCCGGACCAAGCGGCCCAGCCCGCGAAGATGAAGAGCGATCCACAGATGATCGGAGTGAGAAGGACTGTGCGGGTGACGGTTACCAGCGGGCGACGGGCCTCGGGGCCGAAGAAGGCCGCGCTCTCGAATCCGGCGAGAGCGAACACGGCAGCCAGGGAGGTGAGTAACAACCCGTGGCCGGAGGTGGGGGGAACGATCTGTGCTTGTTGACTTCCGGAACCGCCCAGGATCATGAGCCCGACGATGAACAGAAGTGAACAGCTTTCGACGACGAGGATCGCGAGCGCGGCAAATCTGACACTTCGCACGAGAGCGCCGAGAATCAGCAAGGCTATCCCCAGATAGAGCGCGATGACGTGAAAAGTCTTGTCCACGTGTACACCTGCGAAGCCGAGCAATGCGATTGCGGCCTGTCCGCCGTGATAGAGCGTCATCACCGCGCTGCCGACGTACTTGACCAGCATGGCGATGCCGGTGGTCAATGCTGCCCGGGTGCCCAGGCCGCGAAAGACGAAGCTGTGCAATCCGCCCGACGCAGCCATTCGGCGGGTGAACTGCGAAACGCAGAAGGCTATGAGCGTCACCAGCACGGTGGCCGCGATGATGGTGATCATCCCGCTCAACAATCGGCCGTGTGTCAGCATGGTGACGGGCAGAACGACCATCGACACAGCAGGGGCAGTGGTTGCCACCGACTGGGCCAGCACTTCGGCGCCCGAGAGTTGCCGACGACCCAACGCGCGCAGCGGTGATCGCGCCGGGGGCTGCTTCTCGCGCGTGGTGAAGGACCGCGCGATAGCTTCGGTGAGAGCGGACATGTCGCGTCACGCTAGTCCGGTTCTGTAACGCCGATATTGCGGGCATGCTTCCGCTGATCGCACTCGGGTGAGAGAGCCCGATGCTGATGCTCGCAGGTTTCTCACTCGGTCCCCACTGACTGTTTCCTGTGCGTCAAGTTCCGGACCCAACGCTCCTGAAGTCTGTGTTCAACACCAACCACCCGGGTCACCGGGAGCACACTGGGGAGCTCGAATGCCATACACACGTAGATCTTTCATGCGCAGCCTGGGAATCACCGGCGGCGCGGGCCTGGCGCTCGGTGCTATGTCGTCCATCGGCCTGGCGCCGGCAGTGGCGTCGACGCCGAGGCGGTTTCAGGCACCTGCAGCGGGTGACCTGATCGGAAAGGTCAAGGGAAATCACTCCGTCGTGATCCTCGGCGGCGGACCGTCCGGTCTGTGCTCCGCCTACGAACTGCAGAAGGCCGGATACAAGGTCACCGTCCTCGAAGCACGCAACCGCCCGGGTGGTCGGGTGTGGTCGATCCGCAACGGCACCGAAGAAACCGACCTGAACGGCGAGACACAGACCTGTACGTTCTCGGAAGGCCACTTCTACAACCTCGGTGCGACGCGTATTCCGCAAAATCACAACACCATCGACTACTGCCGCGAACTGGGCGTCGAACTGCAGATGTTCGGAAACCAGAACGCGAACACCTTCGTCAACTACACCGGCAACAAGCCGCTGGCGAATCAGTCGATCACCTACCGAGCAGCCAAAGCCGACACCTACGGATACATGTCCGAGCTGCTGCAGAAGGCCACCAATCAGGGCGCTCTCGACCAGGTCTTGAGCAAGGAAGACAAAGAAGCACTCTCGTCCTTCCTCACCGACTTCGGTGATCTCTCCAGCGACGGCCGCTACGTCGGATCCTCGCGTCGAGGGCACTCCGCGGAGCCGGGCGCCGGCCTCAACTTCGGAACCGAGATCGAACCATTCGGGATGAGCGATGTCATCCAGGGCGGCATCGGGCGTGCATTCTCCTTCGAGTTCGGTTACGACCAGGCCATGACGATGATGACCCCCGTCGGTGGCATGGACCGGATCTACTACAAGTTCCAGGACGCGATCGGGATGGACAACATCGAGTTCGGCGCCGAGGTCAGCGGCATGAAGAACGTGCCGGAAGGCGTCACCGTCGACTACGTCGTCGACGGCAAATCCAAGTCGATCACCGCCGACTACGCAATCTGCACGATCCCACCGCACCTGATCAAGCGGCTGAACAACAACCTGCCCTCCGACATCCTGCTCGCGTTGGATGCAGCCAAGCCGTCGTCGTCGGGCAAGCTCGGTATCGAATACTCGCGTCGGTGGTGGGAGACCGAGGACCGCATCTACGGCGGCGCGTCCAACACCGACCGCGACATCTCCCAGATCATGTTCCCCTACGACCACTACAACTCCGACCGCGGCGTCGTCGTCGCGTACTACAGCTCGGGTAAGCGTCAACAGGCTTTCGAATCGCTCACCCACCGTCAGCGGCTGGCCAAGGCCATCGCCGAAGGCGCAGAAATCCACGGCGACAAATACACTCGCGACATCTCGTCGTCCTTCTCCGGAAGCTGGCGTCGCACCAAGTATTCGGAATCCGCCTGGGCATCATGGGCCGGCGCGGGAGATTCCCACGGCGGCATGGCAACTCCCGAGTACACCAAGCTGCTCGAACCCGTCGACCGGATCTACTTCGCCGGCGATCACCTCTCCAACGCCATCGCCTGGCAGCACGGGGCCTTCACGTCCGCGCAGGACGTCGTGACCCACCTGCATCAGCGTGTTGCGCAAACTGCTTGACGTGCTTCGTTTTCCATCACTTTCTCTGGAGGTCACATCATGAAATCTCGCAGCACCAAGGTCCTTGCAGCGGCATTCGCCGCCACCACGCTACTGGGCTTCGCCACTGCCTGCTCGTCTGACGAGGCGGACGCCGAGACCACATCGAGTTCGTTCGTCTCGAAATCGATTCTCGAAGCGGGGCAGGCAAACCCGATGATCGCTCAGGGCGTCGCGATCGGCGGCGACACCGCAATCTACAAGACCAGCGGCATCGGCCCGTCGGCAGGAAACAAGGCGGCGCCGGAAGGTTCGCCGGAGTCGTACATCGACGGTCAGTTCTCCGGCGGTGTTCTGCCGGCCGGTGTCACCGTCACCGAGGCGCAGGGCATCAACGTACTCAAGAAGATCCGCGACAACCTCGAAGCACAGGGATTGAGTCTCGAAGACGTCGTGACGATGCGCGTCTTCCTCGACAACGCGCCGGGATCGGACAAGGCCGACTACACCGGATGGAATCGCGCGTACCGGCAGTTCTTCGCCAACACCAATCTCGACACGGGTGACACCGAGTTGGTGCCGATGGGCACGGCCGAGCCGATCGCTCCGATCGAGCGAAACAGCGCCCGGCCCACCCGCTTCGCCCTCGAGGTTGCCGGACTGCCCGTTGCCGGTTGGCTCGTCGAGGTAGAGGTCGATGCGGTGTACCCCGACGGCAAGGAACCCGCCTGATGGGCGCGCTCAGCCCGACTCACTGGGCGATCGTCGCAGTAGTGCTCGTGGTGCTGTTCGGTTCGAAGAAGCTGCCCGACGCGGCCCGGGGCCTCGGCAGGTCGATGCGGATCCTGAAGTCCGAAGTCGGTGAACTGCAGTCGGATACGGACCTCGCGTTGGAGCAGCGAGACTGACCCCCGTGCGCGGTCGAGGAGTCCCCACACTCCTCAACCGCGCACAGGTCTACTAGATCAGACCTTCGGAACGAGCTACCGACGGTGGTGACGGCGGACCCTTCACGAAGACATCGATCAGCACGTCCTCGTCCTGGTACGACGCGAACTGCGCCAACCCGGGCGTCTGGCGCACAGCCGAATGAACAGCGTCACCGTTTTGCGGATACTCCGGCACGACATGACGCCAATGGGCGCACAGCAGCGTTCCGCCAGGCTCGAGATGCTCGACGACCTGCAGCATTGCCTCGATGAGCTTTTCGAAGGTCAGGTAGTAGCCGACTTCGCTGATGACGACGAGGTCGAAGGTTTCGTCGGACCAGTCGTCACCCAACGCCCAGAGCCGAAATTCGGAGTCATGTCCGGTAAGCCTCGCTCGAGCGCTCTCGAGTGCGGTCGGGACGATGTCGGTGGCGAGAACGCTGTCGCAGCGCTCGGACAACTTCTCGGTGAGAATCCCGATCGAGCACCCCGGTTCGAATGCGCGACGGTATCGAGGTTTCGGGAGCATAGCGACACTGAGTGCGTACTTCCGCTGCTCGTACCAGCGGGATTCGAAATCCCATGGGTCGGACTGTGCGGCATACATCTTGGCGAAGTAATCCGCGGGGAGTTCACGATCGCTCATACGAACACCGTCTCGTACGGCCTCAGTAGTCGTTCCATCGCGTGGCGGGGGAGGATGGGTGCATCCGCGGGATGATCGGAAAGCGGAGCGATCTGTGAAGTGAACTCATTGGTGGCAGCAGATTTCGCAGCCTGAACGTCGGAGGGCAAGGTCACCTTTCGTGCTCTTTCCCATGGGACTGCCGCATGATCCGGCGCGGCCCAATGCCACGCCCAGATGGGATACTCGATCAAGCGCGATCCAGTGTCCGCGCACGCCCTCGCCGCCGCGTCTCCGGTGGCTTCGTGGTCCGGGTGGCCGTCCCCGCGCCACGTGGAGGCGCACCAGGTATCCGCCGAGGAATCACCGAGAATCGAGCTGAGGCGGTCGGTCAACTCCTGTCGGTTCTCGCCGATCTTTCCGTCCGGGATGCTCAATCGAACCGGTGTGGGAATTCCGAGGACACGCGCTGCCCGATCCGACTCGGACCGTCGACGGCGTTCCATCTCGGGCTGAGTCACGGTCGGTGAATCGGGATGCGAAGCTCCGCCGTCGGTGACAGATACGACCTGAACACTGATGCCGGAAAGTATTGCCAGAAGAGCGGTTCCGCCCAGACCGAGTATTTCGTCGTCGGGATGGGGAGCGACGATGATCAATCGTGAGCATCCGGTGAGATCCAGTTCCGGAAAACTTCTTCCCCACTCCCGCCATGTCGATTCGGGAGTACCGCCGTCGTCGACAGGTTTCTGCGCGAACAGTTTCGAGTTCACCACGGCCGTTTCCCCTTGGCTGCAATCCGGCCCAGCTCGGCGAGATCCTTCTCGGCGTGACTCTGCCGCAAGTAGACGGTGAGATCGGCTACCCGTGCCGCGTGCGCGGCGTCCATGCAGAGCGGTGCGGCGCCGAGAGCGCGTCCCACCCGATCCAGGGTCTCGGTAGCGGCGCGCTCGACAATTGCGCGCACACGGAGTGCCCGCTGCATGGCCTCAGCATTTTCGTCGAAGGGATCCGCATCGATCTCGGCCGCCGCGACTGCGAGCGCGTTGCGCGCTGCGGCGAGCGCTGCATCGACCGCACCGAGGTGTGCGAGTACGTAGGGGTCTTCGCTGCTTGCAGCCTTGTCGTACAACGGATCAGCGACGCCGCAGGCGCCGCCGTACCAGCATGCAGCCACGCCGATCGCGCCGTGCCAGAACCCCGGGCGGCTCAGGTAGTCGCCTGCCGTCCCGACCGGTATGGCCGGAACCATGTCGAAGTCGACCGCGCTGGAGTCGCTTTCGGCCATACCGACGGCCTTCCACGAATCGGGAACGGGATGCACCCCAGGTAGTCCGAGCTCGACCGCGAAGAGGGAGGGGACACCGTCGACCAAGGCGGTGATCAGTGCATGCGTGCAGGTGTTGGCGCCGGAACACCACAACTTGCGACCGGTGAGCGTCCAGATCCCCACGTGCTCAGACGCATTCACCACAGGTTGGGGTGGCTCGGCCGCCCACACTCCCCACAGCTGCCCGGGTTCGGGATCCGGTCCGTCGAGTTCGGTGAGTATCGCGACGGCATCGGTGTGAGCCTCAGCCATCCGGCCGAGAACCACATTCTCCCGTGTGAGCTCTGCCAGGGAGGTCCACCGTGCGGCCGTCGCGCCGCCGCCGGGCAGCGGCAAGTACAGTCCACCTGCGTCCAGGAGTGTGTGTAGTCGTTTCATCGTGCCAGCTCCGCTTCTTCGTTATCGGCGGTCGTACCACCCAGGTTACGGATATGTCCGGCAAAGCCGCCCGGAGTTCGGCCGTCGAGACGCGCAGACGTGGTGACCGCAATGTCCTCTGCCCACGCGATACAGGCACCGGCCTCGCTCAACCGCCGGACGAGATCGACATCCTCGTCTTCTTCGAGATCGCAGAATCCTCCGACGTCCCAGTACATATCGGCGCGGACACCGAGGTTGGCACCGTGGACGTGACCGTGTCGACCATAGGGATGTGCGTGGTACATACGTTCGTACCGTTCGCGAACGGAGTGCGGATGGCCTTCCCAGTCTGCGATGCGAACGGTGCCCGCGACGACGTCCGCAGTACGCGCATACTCCAATTGGCGCGCAATCCAGGTGGGGCCGACCACCGAATCGGCATCGGTCGTGGCGAACCACGCTGAGGCCCCCAAATCCGAGCCGAACGCAGAGAAACCCGTCGCTCGCGAACGGCCGACGTTCTGATGCTCGACGCGGAGTACTTCCACCCCGTCGGGGATGACCCCCGCGGTTCCGTCCGAACAGTTGTCGAGGACGGCAACCACTCGGACGGGGACAACGCAAGCCGACGCCGCTGTTGCGAGTGCACGAAGGCAATTGGGGAGGTCTTCGGCTTCGTTGTGGGCGGGAACTACGACAAGAACCTGGTCGATTGGCACAGTGACGATCCTTTCCTCACCCTGGTACGGTCGGGTCTTCTTTCGTCCCGGTTCTCAACAGATAACCACATTTCGGACGGGTGCCGCCGCGCGACCGCCAGCAGCCGTGCAGGTCGAAAACTGTTTCGGTGAAACATCTCTGGATACGTTTGAGAGATGTGCCGGCGGGGTACAAGACGGGGTTTTGCGACTGTGCTTTCGGGTGCAAAACGGGGTTTTGCACCGAAGAATCTTCAGAACCGGCGGTGGCGCACCGAATCGACGAGCATCCGGGCCACCTCGTGCAGTTTCACGTTGGTGTGCTGCGATTGCTGAACGAGTCGGCTGAATGCTTCTTCGGCGTCGATGCCGTGGATGGCGATCAGCACGCCCTTGGCTTGTTCGATCTCGGCACGAGATTCCATGGCGCAGTGCAACTGTTCGATGTGCTCGTGTGCCTGACGCCAGCGTCGTGAATCTGCGATCGCCGCGCCCGCACCGGCGGTGAACAATTTCATCAACTCTTCGTCGAAGGGCTTGAACTCTGTCGAGGCGAATCCGTAGACGTTGAACGCGCCGAGAAGTTCGGTGCTTCCTTCGCCCATGGTGAGCGGCACGGACAAGTAGGACCGGACACCTTGTTTCCGGGCCTCGGCGGTGAATTCCGGCCATTTGTCGTCGTGATCACCCACCTTCGACCGAACCGACGACATGGTGCGCGCGGCGTCAACGCACGGACCACGATCGGCGGAATGCTGGGCATCGTCTATCGCGGAAAGGTAGTCCGCGGTAGATGCAGCAGTTCGTGGGCCATCGGCGGACAGCACCGTCACGCTGACAGCATCGGCATCCGGCAGCGCTTTGACCGCCGTCTCGGCCAGACGTTGGAGCATGGAGTCGAGATGCGCGTCCGTGTTCAGAGTGGACCGGAGTCCGGCAATCGCTTCGGCGAGGGTGTCGAGCGAATCTGCTGCGGAAGCAAACGCCGCGGCTCCCTGTGGGGTGTCCGCATTGCCTGTCATGATTCAGGTCTACTCCGCAAAGTGCGGCGATGTAACCGTTCCAGGCGGTCTTTGCTTCGATGTTGCATGAAATCCGAGGTTCTTGGGTAGCCGCACGCAGCGATGTGCGATGTCGCCTGAAAAAGAGGAGCCGATGATGATCCTGCGTTTACCTGGTGTGTATCCACCGCAACACGACACGTCGTTACTGGCGGATGCGCTGCTGTTCGAGCGCCTCACCGCTCGCAGTCGGGTGCTGGATCTGTGCACGGGGACCGGCGCCCTCGCTGTCGCGGCATCCGCGGCAGGCGCAGGCCACGTCGTCGCGGTCGACATATCTCGCCGCGCGTGTGCCAATGCTCGTCTCAACGGGATCCTCAACGGAACCTCGATCGACTCCCGTCGTGGCGACCTCACCGAGGCGGTGCACGGCGAACTCTTCGATCTGGTGATCTCCAACCCGCCGTACGTCCCTGCTCTTGCAGATGATCTCCCTACCGCTGGAATCGAACGTGCTTGGGACGCAGGAAAGGACGGACGCGCCCTCATCGACAGGATCGCAGCCACCGTGCACGAGGTGCTCGTCCCGGGCGGCACACTGCTTCTCTTGCAATCGGTGCTGTGTGGGGTCGACAAGACCGAGGCGATACTCGAAGAACACGGTATGGCCGTAGAGATTTCAGCCCGGAAGTACGTTCCCTTCGGGCCCGTGATGCGCGAGAGGCGCACCATGCTCGAGGCACGAGGGTTGATCACCACCGGTCAGGAAATCGAACAACTCGTGATCATTCGCGCAACGAAGTCTTGCCCTTCTCCCAACTCGATGTGAGGTGATCGCCGAGAAGATCGTCGAACGCCAGGCACGCTGCGGCGCCGAACAAGATGTCATCAGTGCGGTGCGGCTGCGAAGAAGCGAGACCGCCGGCAAGTTCCCGAACGGCGATCTGTTCGTGAACGGAATCCGCTTCCACGTGCTCGTCGTAGAACAGTGTCGCGCCCGAACCGAATCCGAGTCGGCGCAGTCCTGCGCTGTATCGTTTGCTCGGCAGCGCAGACGTGGTCTCGACAGCGCACAGGTGCCCGACCAGCGTTCCGAGATGGCGGCGATGAAAACCGAAGAGCGAGAGAGCATTCAACGACGCCAATGTTACCGCGGGAACAGAATCGATGTAGTGGCCGTAGCGGTCCGAAAGACCCACAGCCCGCATGGTGTCGGCAAAAAGACGCGAATGCATTCGCTCTGCGCGGCCGCCTCCGTACTCGTCGCTCTGCACTTCGACGAGGGCGGCCTTGACGGCACCGGAGAGGCGCGAAATTCCGAGGGTGTGCACATCCGCCTCGCGGAGCTGATTGAGCGAACGGTGAATCAGCACCTCCGAGAACTGATCGATCGTTGCATCTTTCGCCATGAAGGACGCAAGACCTGGGCCTGCACTGGGGGCGGTCATCGACCAGAGGTCGGCCACGACGTCGCCAGACGACTCCACTGTCCCCACGAGTTGCGCGATGGCGGACTCGAAACGCTCTTCGAGCCGAGACCGCACCGCGAGCAGGTCCGGATTCCACTCCCATTTGTCCGAGACGTTCTCGATTCCCTGCAAATGAAGCTCGTAGAGGAGCGTCAGGGTCAGCTGAGCGTCGTCGTCACGAAGAATGTCGTAGGTGAGGTCGGTGGACTGTGCATCCTCGTACGCGTCAGCGGCAGCCGTGATCTCCCTCGGATCGGCCGAGGAGCGCAGAATGGAAACGAGAGTGGCGCTCAGTGGGCCGCGGGCCTGTGGAACAGGCATGGAAGTGGGCACACCAGTGGCCGAATCGAGAACTGAAGAGGACATATGACCGCGTTTCCCGAATCGTCATCTGCCGAAACACCGAGTGTTCCCGGTAACAACACCACCATAACCGCCTGCACGGACGGCCCGCTGCTGGTGCGTGGTGACTTCGAGTTGCTCCGTGACGACGGCACTCCGATAGAGAACAAGCGCTCTACGGTTGCATTGTGTCGATGTGGGCGGACCGGCATCGCGCCGTTCTGCGACAGCTCCCACAAGAAGAAGCGGGCGCGAGCGACGTAACCGGTGCCAATATTCGGAACAAGCCCGACCCGTGAACCGAGACGACCCGGAAACCAAGAAAAGGCTGGATGCCGGCACCATGCGGTGCAGCGTCCAGCCTTTTCAGTCTGAAGTCAGACTGGGATCGAACTCAGATGGCGCGAACATTCTGAGCCTGGGGGCCCTTCTGGCCCTGTCCGATCTCGAACTCGACCTTCTGGCCCTCGTCGAGGGACTTGTAGCCGCTGCCCTGGATCTCCGAGTAGTGAACGAACACATCCGGTCCGCCACCTTCCTGCTCGATGAATCCGAAGCCCTTTTCACCGTTGAACCACTTGACACTGCCCTGAGCCATAACCAAATTCTCCTGGATCCATCGAGCCGAGCCCTCCCATCGAGAGTCCGGTCTCACACCTGATCCTGCCATGCTCTTCTTTTTCTGTCTCCAATTAGATGCATGGCGAGTTGCAGTATTTGACGGCTTTGTCCCGTTCCGGGACCACGTCGGAAGCAGGTGATTGTTCAACTATGCGCGTTTACCTGCTGTGATGTATTCGTCCCTTCGATGCAGCGCGAAATGACAACACCTGTGTTAAATCTGGATTCGCGGCGCAGAATGCCACCCCGATACCGAGGAGGGGACCAAATACCCAACTCGATCGGGGTCGAGATCAGTCCGAATCGTCGGGTTTGGTGTGCCCGTCGAACGTCACATGGATGTTCTCGTGGGGAACCGCGCGTTGTGCTTTTGCTTGATCGGCGAAGGTGCGCCGATCGCCTTCGATGAGTTCGGTGTTGTCGGTGAACGGAGCCAACAACGCCCGCGGATGGAGTTTGTCGACTCGCACGACGTTGATTTCCGCACACATGACGATCGAGGCTGCAGCGAGGAACAAGAAGGCCAACAAACCCAGAACGATGGCAAAGACGCCATTGGTGGTGGAGGCACCCCGCACCACAGAGGTCACATAGAGGGCACCGAAGGACTGAAGTGCTTGCCAGAGAACAGCAGCGGCGATCGCTCCAGGTGCCACATCGGCTACCGAGAGCGGGCGGGCGCAGGTGAGCCGGAAAGCGACGATGAAGATGCCCGCATTCAAGACGACTACCGCAAGGGTCAGCAGGAAGCTGAACGAACCGCCCAGATGAAGCGCACCGCCGATGTTGGAGACAGCGGTGGTCCCCAAGATCGCGAGACCGATCGTGCCGAGGAGTAGTAGCCCTTGGAGACGCCCGCGGATGGGATCCGGTCGCATGTTTCGGGGCACCGACCACACCGTGTTCATCGCGTTCTGGCAAGCCAGAGCGACACCGAGGCCACCGTAGAGACCACCGACGATTCCGATCACCAGACCCGTGACACCGCCGCCGATCTGTTGCGCATTGCCCAGGTCGTCACCGATCACCGGAAACTGATGCAGCGCGGAGTCCAAGATCTGTTGCTGAAGCTCAGGGTTGCCCGACAGCACGAAGCCGAGAATGGTCGAGAGCAACAGAAGAAGAGGAAAGAGCGAGACGAAGCCGTAGTAAGCGATCAGCGCGGCTAGATAAACACCTTGATCGTCGAGGAACTTGTAGAGGACCGCTATCGGGAACCCCAGGGCCGGATGCTTCTGTTGCAAGGCATCGAGGCGCTTGGCGATTGTCATTCTCGGTCTCTCTCAGCTCGTCGGACAGCCCGACGAACCTTAGTCGCTGCGAGCGCCCGGCGCTCGACGCCGGTGCAGCCGTCGCGTCAGGAGGCTTCGAGTGACTTCTCTGCTTCGTCGAGCGCGCGCATTGCTCCCTCGACAGAGTTGGTGACCGGGAATTCCTCTTCCGCCCGCGCCGCGCGAAGCAAGCGTCGAAGCGGGTGTGACCCGATCGCGGCCCACTGGAAGTCGTTGGCTCGCGAACGGGAGTTCAGCTCGGCGAACAGTTCGAGGCAGACCGCACCGACGAACAGTGAGTTGGACAAGTCCAGAATGACGCGAGACCACTCCGCAGCGTACGAGTTGAGAAGTTCTCGTAGTGCTGGGGCGGAGAGTTTGTCGAGGTCGACCTCGACCTGGATCAGGACTGTCGAGGGCGCTATCCGCCAGGCCGCGAAACCATGCGTGTCCACGATCGGCCCCAATTGTGTTGAGGGATCGATGGAATCGATCGGTGTGTGGTCGAGTTCATTCAGATTCATGGCAGATCCGGTCTGTGTGCTTTCATCGAAAGGCTGACGACCGATCTGGCGGCGCGGAAAGTTAATGCGTCCAGGCGTGGAAAGCTTTAGAGCTCAATGGAAATGAACAGTACAGATGTGCGCAGGAAATGCTCACCTGATCCAGAGCCTTGATGCGAACCGAGCGCCAGTGGCTTCAACCCCGGCTGTATTCTCAACCTCGGTACCGTTCAGTGTAGCTCGAGGGCGTGAATCGGTCCAGGTGAGAGGTCGAATATTAAGCGGTGCAATGTTTTTGGCTCGACGCTTCGGTATGGTGGAAGATCAGCGTCACCGGACGAAGGGAATCAGATGAACGACCGCGATGCACTCACGGCCATCTCGACCAAGCTCGACACACTGATCGGCGCGGAGACCAACGGTTTGCGGGACGAGGTTCCGCCCGGTTCCAGTGTGCAGCGCACCGAGCAGGACGGCGAGCACGGCCGGTGGGGGCACGATTACCGCCTCGCCAACAAGTATCTCGAGGCCCTCGACATCGGCCAGCCCGGTCTCATCGATCGAGACGAGCTGGAACGTCTTGCACAGGAATACATCTGATCCTCGAGACGTACCTTCAGAAGATTTCACCCATCTCGGTGCGTAGCTGCTTCAGTGACTGAGTGAGGATTCTGGATACATGCATCTGAGAGATGCCGACCTTTTCGGCAATCTGGGATTGGGTGAGATGGCCGAAGAATCTGAGAACGACGATCGTGCGCTCGCGCTCCGGTAGTGCCAGGAGCGCGGGCCGCAGGGTTTCGTGATTGTCGATCCGACTGATCGCTTCGTCGTACTGTCCCAAAGTGTCTATCAGAGTCAGACCACTCCCGTCGCCGGCGGACGCGGTGTCGAGCGGTGTGGTTCGGTACGAATTACCGGCGGTCAAACCTTGTTCGACCTCGTCCGGTTCGATGTCGAGTTCCTTGGCGAGTTCCGCGACTGTCGGTGCACGGCCGAGCGTCTGGGACAAAGTCGTGAGCGCCCGGTTGAGGGCAAGGTGCCGTTCCTGAAGGCTACGAGGCACTCGCACGGACCAGCCGTGATCGCGAAAATGCTTGCGAACCTCACCCATGACGGTCGGGACGGCGAACGACAGGAAATCCGATCCTTTGTCGACGTCGAATCGCTGCACGGCCTGTATGAGCCCGACGCGAGCAACTTGCTCCAAGTCCTCGAAAGGCTGGCCACGCCCCTGGTACCGGCGAGCGACGTGTGTGGCCAGGGGTAGGCACAGTTCGATGATCGAGGTGGTGATCTTTTCTCGGCTGGGATCATTCGGCGGAAGCGAGGCCATCGAGACGAACAGTTCGACAGCTGTTTCGTACTGGTCCTTCTTGTCCGGTGGGACAGCGGTCACGCACGCTCCTGGGGCAAGCCCTTTTCAAGCGTCATCGTCAGGGTGATGTGACCGTCCGCGTCGATTTCCGACTGTTCCAAGCGGACGGAATCGACCAGCGCTTCGAGAACGAACCATCCGAAGCTGTGCGACTTGTCGGGTATCTCGGAGTGCGCGATCACGGACACGACGGTCCGAAGTGTGCGGCCGACGGTGTCGAATCGGCAGGTCAAGTCGCTGGACGGTATCGCGTGGCCGATGAGGATGCTCGCGACTTCGTCCATCGCCAGAGCAAGGTCGGCTGTTCCGTCGACATCGAGTCCGGTGTTGTTGGCAACCGTTCGGGTGATTCCGCGCAGAGTGGGAAGTTGAGAGTACGACGCGCGGACGCGGAGCGAGGCGATGGAGTCGTGAGTTAGTTCGGTTTCGGTCGGACTCGACAGAGGGATCAAGGGGCTTCCTGTAGGTAGATGTGGCGTAATTCCGGCGGACCGAGGCAAGGACCGGTACCGGCCGTGCGTGCCAGCCATCTCTACCCCGGAAGTATTCATGGCCTTGGATTACCCTTCGC
Source organism: Rhodococcus sp. MT28 (assembly GCF_058792695.1). NCBI lineage: Bacteria > Bacillati > Actinomycetota > Actinomycetes > Mycobacteriales > Nocardiaceae > Rhodococcus > Rhodococcus sp. MT28. The sequence goes on along the minus strand of NZ_JBXAFD010000004.1, from coordinate 602,378 downwards.
CCGGCGAACTAACCCTCTTTACCCGAACTAGAGGATGAATTGTGAGACACATCACCTGTGGTGCGGACGTACCGAATCCTCATCTTTCATTTTCGCGTCGTTCGGGTACAGCCGCTTCATGGACACCCATTCGGACAGACAGATCCCCGTACACATACGACCGGAAGGTGTCACTGATGACGAGGTGAAGGCGGCAGGAGTGCTGTCGAACGCCCTTGAAACGGTGGAACGGGCACGCGGTGCTCTGTACGACTTCCATCAGCTGATTGGGCATGCCGATCTGATGCTCGACGAGGTCGTCGAGCTACTGCGATCCAGCGGCAACGACGACCTGGCCGATCAGGTCGAGGGCGAGTTGATGGGCCGGAACGTGGTCGAGGGGCGCTGGACTTTCCAGTTGGTCGAAGAGTTCGACGAGAACTACTGGTCGTTTTTTCGTGAATGCGAGAAAGTGGTGCGCGACAAGCTGGCAGGCGGAGTGCCGCACCTCTTCGAAGCCGAGATGAAGGAGCGACGCCGCACGCACGGTTTGCGGCACCACGAGGCCAGGCCCTGAGGTTCCTGTCTACTCTCGTGAGCTCGTCGCGGCACTGATCAGTGGTTCAGTTCGAGCTTTGCGCAACGATTCTCGCTCGGTCGCCGTCATGCCGCCCCAGATACCGTGGGGTTCCCCGGTCTGGATGGCGTGCACCAGGCATCTCTGCACGACAGGGCATCTGGCGCACACCAGCTTCGCCGAACTCTCGCGCTTCGCTCGCCTGGAGCCGCGCTCGTTCGTGTCGTCGTAGAACAGAGCGGGGTCGGTGTCGCGGCAGGTGCCGGACAGTTGCCAATCCCACTCGTCGGCAAGGGGCCTGGGAGATGTGTAGGAGCGCATGAACATGGACGTTCCCTTCGCTGCGTGACGAACTCGACTCGGATCGCGGATCCAGGTCGGGTGTTAAGGCAAAGCTCGGTCCCGCCGGCCTGAACCGGCGGGACCTTCGAGGCTCCTCCCTCGAGGGGGAAGATTTCGGGGGTACCTCTGGTCGGTCATTACCCAGCCGTACAACTTTTGAATCCCGGTCGTCAGGAATTCTTTTGATCCACGGCACGTCGTTCTGCTGCGGCGACAAGACCACCGGCGATGTCGCGCACCTTGACGTTCCATTCCTGCGACATCTGGACCAGAAAGTCGAAGGCTTGGTCGGCCGAGCACTCACGCTCGGCCATCAGTAATCCCTTGGCCTGCTCGATCAAGGGCCGAGAATCCAAAGCTCTTCTCAGTTCGTCATTTTCCGCGCGAAGGCGGGTGAGGACGTCTGACGCCGAACTGGACTGCTGAGCCAGCGGTCGTTGAACCTCGTATACACGATGAAGCACACCGATGACTCTGCCGTCATCATCGGTGACGGCGGAATTCACCGTATTCCAATATCGGGTGACAAACATCCCGCTCCCGCGCTCGTCGCGCACGTCGTAACGCTGAGTCGGCAGTGTGTCCCGAGTTCGGGACCGCATCGTGCGCTCGAATGACGCTGTCAACGAGAAGATTCCATCGGCAAACGAGTCGTCGGGATTGTCGGGGAAGGCTTCGAACACTTCCACTCGGTGCAATTGATCGAGGCTGCGACCGGATACGGCAAGGTATTCGTCGTTTGCGCCCTGGATACGAAAATCGCTGTCCACGAGCAGAAGAGAAGAACTGCTTGCCGCAAATCGATCGCTACGAACGATCGAGCGGAGAGTGCTCGAACTCATGATTGTGTCGTTTCTGTCCTGTCTTCGACGGTTGCGGCCCCTGATATTTCAGAAGTAGGTGATCGCGAGAACTCCAAGGGCGGTGCCTGCCAGGATCGATCCGAACAACAAACGCTGCTGCAACACGAACATCTGATACTCGCGACGTGTTTGTGTCGAGGTGCCGCGCGAGTCCGCAGACATGCTCTTGCCCTTTCCTGTTGTGGGGAGTGCGGTTTCGGCCGACCCCCGATCGGCCGAAACCGCGGACGGTGCATCAGTTCTGACGCGCCTCATTTGCGGCATCCTGCTCGGTGGACGCGCCTTCGTGTACGAGGCTGCCACCCGAGTTCTCGAGGTGAGCACGAACGAACCACTGGAACTTTTCCAACTGCGCCGTCTGGCCGATCAACATGTCCTCGGTGATCGGATCGATCTTGCCGACACTGTCGATTGCGGTGCGACTGTCGGTGATGATCCCGGTGTAGACGAGGTCGAGCGCAGCGAGGTGCGCACGAGCGTCGTCGCGGCCGACGGAGTAGTCGTCCCACGTTCGATCGCGCTCGATTGCTCCCGCGGTGCCCTTGGGTGAGTTACCCAGTGCCGCGATACGTTCGGCCACATCGTCGGCGTAGCCGCGAACCAACTCCACCTGAGGGTCGATCATCTCGTGCACGCCGATGAAGTTGGGGCCCACGACGTTCCAGTGAACGTGCTTGAGCGTGAGGTGAAGATCGTTGTAGGCGCTGAGGCGTTCCTGCAGAATATCGGCGACGGACGAACCGTCTGCGCTGCTCAGTCCCGGTACGGTGAACTCGGACATATGTTTTCCTCTCGTCTTGATGGGGATCGCCCTCCAGTGGGGCGGTCTCGCGCCATCGTCAATCGGATCGCGTGTCGGTCAGGTTCAGTGCGCGAGTGCTACTGGCTCCTCTGTCACCGGGTCGCCGTACATCATCGCGATTCGGCGCTTGACCTCTTCGGTTGTCAAAGTCGCACTTGCGACAGTGATTCCGATGCCGGTGGTGCTCTCGCCCTGTGTGGGCGGGATGTCGATCGTCGTCATCTTGCTCCCGGTGAAGAGTGTGCCGTGAGGGAGTCGGCTGAACCACCGACTCCGACGTCTGGGTGTTCTGCGCCTTCGAGCTCCAGTTATGACGCTTTCAGGTGCTACAAAATCTATATCAGCCGATGTAGATAATTGGCAAGGCTACTTCGATACGCGGGCGAAGGAAGCGCATTGTGCAATCTTGTCGAAATCGGCTTTGATCTGCCATTTCACGCCTTTTCTGCTCGACGATTCTTGTTGTCAGTGGTCCTGGACACGCTTGAATCTATGTCCTGGGCGTCAGATTCACTGCGTGATGGTGCTAAGGTCGGGTGACGCCGATTGAGACAGCCCACACCGAACTAGGAGGTTCCAGTGACGTCGGAATCCCAGACCCGGGCGCTGCGCGGCGTGTACGGGATCTCAGTGATGTCTGAACTGTCCGGGGTAGGACCTCAGACGCTGCGCCTTTACGAGCGAAGGGGCTTGCTCACACCAACCCGCACCGATGGCGGTACGCGCCGGTACAGCGAGGCCGACCTGGATACGCTCGGACGAATCACCGCGCTGATCGACGACGGAGTCAATCTCGTCGGTATTCGTCTGATTCTGTCCCTCGAGGCCGAGAATGCAGTCTTAGCGGCTCGAATCAGCCAGTTGACCGCCGAGGGGGACTAGTGGTGCTGCTCGAGACGATGCCGTTCAGGATGGAGTTTCGGTGCGGGTAGGGTCGCCGAAGTCCGCGTCGGCGGAGATTTTGTTCCCTGCCGCTGCGATCTGTTCGAGCGCGGCGTCCAACGCATCGACCAACCATTGATGCGACGCCTCCGCGAGGAGGCGATCCGGAGTGTCGGTGTTCTCGGATTGGAAGAACCGCACCAGCCATGATTCTCCGTTGTCGGGTCGATCGGAGAGTCCAGCCGCGGTATTGGTCGCCAGAAGGAACCGGTTGTATTCGAGGTCAACACGAATGGCGTACTCGCCGAACAGGTTCACCACGTTGGCCGGCCGATGAGTAGCGGCAGCGAGCGCAATGAGAGCGTCGTTGTAGGTTTCGGAGTACTTCATCGTGAGGGGCATGGTCGGCCTGTCTTTCTGGGCCGATGCAGCATTGCACGGCTATGTCGAGGAGATCAGTTCGCAGCCGCTGCTTGACGATGAACTGAAACCAATCCTAGCTCGAGTCTCCGAGCGCACTGACGCAAGCCCGTGAGGGTCAGTTGTTGCGCGCAAAGTTCGACTCACGCTCCGTGACGAACTGATCGTCCGGAAGCGGTCCGGGTGGGGCAAGCGCAGTCAGGAACGACTCGGCCCACTGATGCACATCGTGTGTCATGACCTGTCGATGCAGCGCAGCCATACGGCGACGGCCTTCCTTCGGATCCTGATGAACCGCGGTCAGGATCGTATTCTTCACGCCGTCCAAATCGTGCGGGTTGACCAGGTATGACTGTCGTAATTCCATTGCGGCACCGGTGAACTCGCTGAGAACGAGAGCACCTCCGAGGTCGCCACGACAGGCCACGTACTCCTTGGCCACCAGATTCATCCCGTCGCGCATCGGCGTCACGAGCATGACGTCGGCAGCGACGAACAGTGCGATCAGTTCTTCACGGTCGACCGGCTGATACAGGTAGTGTACGACGGGGCGGCCGATCTGACTGTGGTCACCGTTGATGCGGCCCACCTGCTCTTCGATGACGCTACGCAGGTCGATGTAGTGCTGCACGCGTTCACGACTGGGCGTCGCGAGCTGCACCATCGTGTACTTCTCCGGATCCAGACGATCCTCGTCGAGGAGTTCCTTCAAGGCTTGAAGCCGCAGGTCGATACCCTTGGTGTAGTCCAGCCGGTCGACTCCCAGCAGGATTTTCTCGGGATTTCCCAGCTCTTCCTTCAATTCGCGCGCGCGACGCAGGACCGAATCGCTTTTCGACTGGCGCTCGAGTTCGGCAGAATCGACGGAGATGGGAAAGGCGCCCACCTTGACGACGCGAGAATCGAAATCCACATGCCCGAGCGCACTTCGAACACCGACGCCCGCGGTCGTCGTCTTGAGGCCGAGAAGTTTGCGGGCCAAGAACAGGAAATTGTTTGCGCCACCAGGTAAGTGGAAGCCGATCAGATCGGCGCCCAGCATTCCCCTGACGATCTCCTTGCGCCACGGAAGCTGCATGAAGAGCTCGACCGGAGGGAACGGGATATGAAGAAAGAACCCGATCGTCAGATCTGGCCGCAGCTCGCGCAGCATCGCCGGCACAAGTTGCAACTGATAGTCCTGCACCCAGACAGTCGCTCCGTCCGCGGCGCAACGCGCGGTTTCCTCGGCGAACCGCTGGTTGACTGCGACGTAGGTGTGCCACCACGACCGCTCGAACGTCGGAGCCACCAGAACGTCGTGGTAGAGCGGCCACAACGTGTCGTTGGAGAACCCCTCGTAGTACTCGGCGAGGTCCTGAGAGGTCAGCTCGACGGGAAACAGACGAAGGCCGTCAACCACTATCGGATCGACCTTCTCGTCCGCGACCCCCGGCCAGCCGACCCAGGCGCCATCCCGCTGTCGGAGGATGGGTTCGAGCGCAGTGACGAGCCCACCCGGACTTCGCTTCCAGTTCTTGCTTCCGTCTTCGTCGGTTTCGAGATCGACCGGCAGTCGGTTTGCGACGACGACGAATTCGGAGAGATTTTCGAGATCGGTACTCACGCCGACATCGGCTCCGCCAGGGTCTCGTCCAGGACGGAGGTCGAGGACAGGTACGCGACTGCATCGGCTGTCGAGTCGGTGTACACGATGTCGGTGTCCATCTTCAGAAGAGACAGCGGACGCCTGACAGGGTGCGCTGCGACGAGCGTCCACGGCACGCCGAGCCTCCGTGCCTTGGCCGACAGAGTCTCGATGATGGAAAGACCTCCGACGGAGATGAACTGGACGTCCGAGCAGTCGAGTACGAACGGGTGTCGCTCACCGATCAGGTCGTCGACGCAGGCAGCGAAATCAGCTCGGGACCGGACGTCGATCTCGCCGCTGACCACGAGCGACTGAATGTTTTCGGCACAGGTCGTCGTGAAGGTGGGGGGACTGTCCGTACGCTCATCTGTAGTTCTCGAAAACTCGTTCATCGAAACTCCTGACGGATTGCTCGAAACGGTTCGTTCGAACGGTCTGGTTCGAAACGGTTTCGTTCGAAACCGGGAAACGGCACGGGAAGCAACGCACGAACCGTGCTCGTCTTCAACGGCTGGGTACTCAACCGTGCTGAGTGCCTACCTTACCGCATCGCGAAAACCCAGGTGAAAAGCGTTAGATCCGTACGGATTTCAAGGTCCCGTGAGCGTCGGCCCACGGGACCTTGGTCCCGATGGTTCAGACCTTCCGGGATCAGTCGGTGTCAGTCGCCGGGCCGGTGCTCGAGGCTCCGCCCTCGTCGGCCCACGTACGTTCGCCCGACGGATCGGTCTGAACGTCCTTGGGTGCGGTGTCGGAGCCGGTTCCCGGACCGTGGTCGGTGCCGGTGGTCTGCGGCTCGTCCGTCTGATCCGTGCGGTCGGTGGAATTCTGTTCACTCATGGTGCGCGTTTCCTTCGGGAAGTCGTTGTTCATGTACTTGTCGTTTCCTGCTCACCCGCGAGGGGTACTCAGTAGGGGGTAGTGCGTCACGTCGAGCCAGTACGTCACGTCGAGTCCATACCGGCAAAGTCAGCTGTCACCGAAGCAGGAGATTTCACGTGAACCATATGACCGTGACGACCGAACACCTGCGTGCACTGCTGGGCAGTGGCCCCCATTCGGAACTGGTAGCGGTCGGGGGCGAGATCGAGATCTACGTCCCCGATGAAGAAGGGTTCGGTCTCGAGGGTATCTCGCTTGTCACTCGCGAGCAGTTGGCCGAACGTCTACCGTCCTCACCCGACAATCCCGACGAAGGTGAACTACGTATCGCCGCAGAATCGTTGAGCGAGATGATCGCCGAACTCGGCGGTTGAACTCCGAAGTTCGGGGCAGCCGACGTCAGATCTGCGGGATCGGATCCGGAGGGTACGGGTTCGGTGGCGTCGGAGTCGGTGGCACGGGCGGCGGATTCATCGGATCGGGTGGTGTCGGCGCCGGTGGTGTCGGCGGCCCCGGGTCGGGGGCGGGGCCCGGATCCGGTGGTGGGGGAGTGGTCATGAGTGCCGGGTTCCCAAACACTTGCCGAACAAACACCTAGTGTTCGGAGTGGCTTTTGGTGTTCCCTTCGGCAGGTAGATCATCGACGATGTCGACTACGGCGACGTGGATGCTCTCTGCAGAGACCGGTGGGTCCGTGTCGCCGAGGATCAGGTGAACGACGTCCACGACGGTGAACCGAACCCGGTCCGACAGTTCGGCCAGATCCACTCCGTATGGCGCTGCCAGTTCGATACGTAGTGAACGTATTTCGTGGCCGTCGACGAAGAACTCGATGCTGCTCGGCGAGCAGTGGTGCCGAGAACGTATCTCGGCGGCCAAGTGGGTGCGGAGTACGTGATCGCTCACCGACACAGTGCCTAGACGTGGACCTTCCGACGCGTGTGCGTCGAGCGGCCAACCGGACGCCGAGGTCGACCGTAGCGCCCGGATCACCTTGTCGCTGATTCGATCCCAGCCCGGCTCGGGAGCGTTCCGCAGGACGTCGGATGCGTGCGCCATCAATGCGTCGGTTCGTGATTCAGTCATCGCCACCTCGTCATTCGTTCACTCAGGTTAGCCCGTGCACGATGGTGATGCCCGCGCACCGCATCCGGGGTGAGTCTTAGAATCTTGCCGATTTGAACGAACGTGAGCATCTCCACCTCTCGCAGCGTCCATGCCGCACGCTGGCGATAAGGCAGTTCACCCAACGCTTCTTCCAGTGCCTCGAGGAACGCGGAGTTCGAGGTCGTGTCGAACGGGCCGGCCTCGGGAGACGGCACGAGAGGATCGAGCAATCTGTCGTCGATCGGTTGAGCTCTCTTGATTCGATAGCTGTCCACGATCTTTCGGGAACAGATCGCGAAAAGCCATGTTCGCATCGACGATTCGCCACGAAACGAATCGAGTCGACGCCAGGCGGCCACGAAGGTGTCCTGGACTACCTCGAGAATGTCACCTTCGTCTGCGAGCATGCGACGCGCATAGCGGTGAAGTGCAGGTCCGTAGTAGTGCACCAGTGACTCGAATGCTTCTCGGTCGCCGAGTATCGCAGCGTTCACTGTCGCGGTGTCCAAACCGTCAGGTGCTTCGGTGAGCCCCTGTGTATGCGGTAACGCCACAGTCGCTCCTCTCGCGGAAATGCGGAAAACTCGGCTGCGTTCGAAGATTGTTCGCCCGGCCGGGGCGTTGAATGTTACGGACAGTAACTAACAAGTGTCAGTGATGCACGTCACCTGACTGGGGCATTCGGTTTTGCCTTCGAGTGACGACTACACAGGTAGATCGATCAACAGGAGGAGATGACAATGGTCAGCACGCAGGTTGCGACAGCATCTACGAAGGATGTTGCATCATCGAACGACTCGGCTCTCGTGAGTTCGCAAGGAAAGACGTCGATCGCCGACACCGTTGTCTCGAAGATTGCCGGCATCGCCACGCGAGAGGTGAGCGGCGTGTACGACGTCGGCGGCGGAGCGTCGCGGGTTGTCGGGGCACTGCGCGAGCGGATCCCCGGCGCGAGTGTCAACCACTCCCAGGGAGTATCGGTCGAGGTCGGCGAAAAGCAGGCAGCGGTCGACATCGACATCGTGGCCGAGTACGGCGTATCGCTCGCCGATCTGGCCACCGGCATTCGCCGCAACGTCATTGCGGCGCTCGAACGGATGACGGGTCTCGAAGTGACCGAGGTGAACATCACGGTTCACGACGTTCACCTCGACGAGGGCAGTGACGACGAAACCGGCGAGCCCAAGACTGCACGGGTGCAGTGAGTTCCGAAATCGCCGACACCATCGCGGCGGCTGTGACGGGGATACCTGGGGTCGCCTCGCTTCATGCCGGAATGTTCGGCGAGGTTGGCACGTACCTCCCCGGCCGCCGCGTCGTCGGCGTGCGGGTGACGGAGTCGTCGACAGACATCCATGTGTGCATCTTCGCCGACGCCGCCGTTCGAGATACGGCTTTACGTATCCGCCAAGCGGTTTCAGGAATCGTTACAGGCCCCGTGAACGTGACAGTGGAAGACGTAGTCGGTCGTGCGCACGATGCCTGAGCACTCTCGTGGTCCAGTTCCTGATCGCCGATCCGCACGCCGAGAGGCGATCAGGAGCTACCACCCCGACGTGGGCGGATCTGCCGACGCGCTCAATCGAGCGCTCGAACGCGTCGACCGGGACTTCGCGTCCCCGATCGGTGTGGGTGTGCGCAGGACACTGCGCGGCACGATGCGGCAGATAGCGAAACCCGCTCGGACCCAGTACACGCGTTTGCGCGCTCGGTTTCCGGGTGCAAAGACCTACACCGAGATCTGACAGGCACCAACGAACATCATCCACAACGGAGGATTCACATGACCACCTCGACTGTCGGCCTACTGGCAGGACTACTTCTCGGAGTCGCAGCTGCTGCAGGCGGTTTCACCGGATTCCTCATCGCTCTGGTTCTCGGTGTGATCGGATACCTCGTCGGTGGTCAGCGTGACGGCGATTTCGATCTCGGTGTGATGCTGAAGGGTCGCGGACGTGGCTGAGACAGCTCGACCGGAGTCGTCTGTGCTTGCCGAGCCGGGCGATCGCGGAACGCTGACGATTCGAGACAGAGTCGCGCAGAAGTTGGTTCTCGAGGCGACGCGCGGGACCCCGGGGGTGCGTCATCACGCCGGCGGCATGGACAAACTGACCGGGCGTGAACTGCCGAGGGCGCGAGTGCTGGTATCCGGCAAGCGGGTACGGGCCAAGGTGGACATCGCGATCGAGTGGCCCGGATCCTTGTCGGTCATCGGTACCGCGGTGCGAGAGAACGTGACAACCCAGTTGCAGTCTGTATCGGGCCTGGACGTAGACGGCGTGGACGTGGCGATCGTGAGCGTTCTCTTGGCATCGACCACGCGTGACGCGGGAAGGAAAGTGCGATGACCGCCGACAAGGTCGCACCACCCACTGCCTCGAGGGCTGCTGCTCCTGTTCCCCTTGCGGCGCCCGGATCGGCCGTCACGGGATTCCTCATCGCCGCGGCGCTACTTGCGCTCGGCGTGGTCGGCGTCCGCGACGCGCTGGTGGATACCGGCGTGATCACCGGGTCGCAGTGGATACCAAGTGCTGCCGCATATGTGGACGGGCTCGCGTACCAGGGTTGGATGTTCCCGGCGGGGATCGCAGCCGTCGTTCTCGGCCTGTGGTTCGTCATCCTCGGACTCAAACCGCGACGAAAGACTGCCAATGCCTTGGTCGGAGTCGCGAATACGTGGATCGATCCCGCCGATGTAGCGGCGATAGCGTCTGTTCGCGTCGAGTCACTGGCCCAGGTTCGATCCGCTTCGTCACACGCGACCCGGCGCAAGCTGGAAGTGAAGGCCTCGGTCACGCCCGATGGAGCCGCCACCGCTGAATCGGAAATCCGTGCGGTGCTGGGGGACTTGGCCGGGTCGCTGTCACCATCGCCGCGAATCAAGGTTCGTATCCAGACGGGATCGCTGTCATGACTCGGACGGCGACGGCGATGGATCGCGTGGCGACATGCGTCGTGGGGATGCTCGCGATAGCGGTGGGAGTTGCAGCGATCCTGTGGAATCGCGACGTGATCAAGGATTTCCCGGCGCGTATCGAGATCCCGTGGGCTGAAGATCTTGTCGATCACTCGTGGTGGCCATGGGCTGTCGGAGCTGGGGGAGTATTGCTAGTCCTCCTCGCGTTGCGGTGGTTGATCGCGCATGTGCCGCTGCGTCGGGTGAAGGAGATCACGGTCCCTGGGTCGAACTCGCACAATTCCATCACCGCGGATCTGGGTGCGGTGGCGGAAGGGGCGAGCGCATCACTGGAGGACTTCGACGAAGTGTCGCGTGTCCGAGGAAAAGCGTTGCTCGATCGTGGAGTTCGCACGATCGATTTGCGAGTGACATTGAGACGTAGCGTCGTATCCGGATCGGAAACGTTGTCCGAGTTGATTTCTCGCGTCACTGACACGGGGGATCAAGTCGCTGCGGTGGTCGGTGATCCATCCGTCGCGACCAGAACTCACATCGCCGTGGAAAGCGCGAAACGCGATGAGCCGAGAACTCTCTGATCAATCGAGGTTTGAGCCTCCCGACGGCCGGGTATTGGTAGACCTCCCGATCGTGCACAGAGTCATGGATGTTGCTGTGGCACTGTGCGTCACGGTGCTCCTTGCGACCGTCACTTCGATGGCGATCGCGATCGTAGTGACGCTGATCATGTGCGCGTCGGTGAGTGTCGTTTCTCGTATGTGGTGAATCGCCAGTCATTTTGGTTCTGTCGTGAACACCTGATAGAAAGGTAAGCAGACAATGTGGCTGCTACTGAGTGCACGATCCCCCGCGTCGTGCGGCGGAGAGTCCGGTTGTGTGCAAACACAACCCGCGATCACGGTCTAGTTGCGCGGGCCGATCGCTCGGAACTCTCCCTTCACCGGCAGTCTCTCATTGCGCCGTCCCTTACCTCAAGGAGTCACAATGCTCTCACTCGGAATCATCGCCTGGATCATCATCGGTGGACTAGCGGGTTGGATCGGCAGCAAGATCATGAAAACCGATGCGCAGCAGGGGATCTTCCTCAACATCGTTGTCGGTGTGATCGGCGGCCTGATCGGTGGTTTCCTGCTTCGAGTCTTCGGCGTCGATGTCGAGGGCGCGGGCTGGATCTTCAGCTTCCTCACTTGCCTCCTCGGCGCTGTCATCTTGCTGTTCCTGGTCAAGGCAGTCACCGGAAAACGCTGACACATTTGTCCACGCAGTTCGAGTTCGACTGAATCCACGACCGAATTCCACGGCCGAACGCACGACCGAACCCAAGAAGGAGAAATACATGTCTGACTTCATCGACAAGGCAAAGCACCGCGCTGAGGATCTCATCGGCGAGGCGAAGGAAAAGTTCGGAAACGCCACGGGCAACGATGATCTGGCTGCCGAGGGTGTTGCCGATCAGGGCGAGGCGAAGGTCAAGAAGGCCGGAGACACTGTCAGTGACAAGGTCTCGGATATCAAGGACAAGTTCACAAGCTGAGTGAGCTTCAGCGCGGTTGATCGGCACGTCCGGTCAACCGCGCTTTTGTGTGCCTCCCCGGCCGTTGCGGCTACCGCGATACGCGAACTTGCGCGTTTCTGCGAGCCACTCCGGAAGCATGCGCATGTGGGCCGGTGTGTTCAGAATCGGATCGAAGGACGGCTGGAGGCAATCCGGGTGGTCCTCGACTTCGTCGAGACAGAGATGCCCGATCGGTATCAACTGAAGTTGAATTCTCGCGAGGTACACGGAGAAGTGCAGCGGGGAATGATCGACCGCAGCTTTCAATGCAGACAAAGAAGTGCCGGCCGGATGGACACCGCGCGGTGTCACGATCAGCCACGCCGCGGCACCGCCCGCGCGTGAGTAAGGAACCAGTGTGCTGTATCTCGCGCCGTTCCACGAGAAAGCCGGAGCTGGAAACATTTTCGAGAAGGTAGAAAGTCCTGATGTTGCGAGAAGAATGTCCCACGGGTTTTCATCTGTGCCGACATCGTGCAACCGAAGCGCCAGGCCGAGTACGTCGGGTAGGTCTCCGGGTGTTCCGAGGGCTTTCGACATTCGAGCGGTGACGGTAATCGTCGACGACTCCGATACCGGCCACCATGGGGTGGCCGGCTTCAATGTTCCCTTCAGCTCGATCCCGTGAGGGTGAAAAACCCTGGCCATGCGCAGCGATGATGCGAAGTGGAACGGCGCACCGACCAGCTTCCCGATCGCACTCTTGCCGGCGGGGATGATCGAATTGATCGTCACAGCTTCCTTTATCTGAGAATTCTCCGCCCGTGAAGCGCCCGGACTGGACGGACGTTCAGGCGTATTGACGGGCTTTTCAGTGGCGTCTTTCGACTTCCCAGTGGTGGTGATTGCTAATCATGTGACATGCCGTAACAAAAGTCTCGCCCGCCGGGATAATTAGCCAAACGCATAAATTGGTCGTTATGGTTTGTTTGTCCGTAACGGTGCGATCGGACCTGCGACCGTCGCGAACTGGCGAGATTGCTACTCGTGATTTGTGTTTGGTGATTGCGCGGAAACAAGAAATGTCGAGGAGACACGCTGATGGGCCACTCTCGAACCTGGCTGACGCGCGCGCTGGCAATGCCGGTGGCTGTCGCGGTCACTTTGTTGCTTCCGCTCGGCAGTGTCGCCTCCGCCCAGGATTTCGAGGACGACGCAGATACTTCGGTGGCCGCCGCAGCCACAACTCCGATCTCCTTCACCGAACTCGGACGAGGAACAGACATCGTGTTCTCCTCCGATGACGCACCCGTCTTGGTGACCGTGCCGGTGCCGGACGGACTCACCGCAACAGCCGTGACCGGAATCCTGACTGCCCCGACCGACTTCAGTAGGGGTTGGCTCGAAGTGACTGCGGACGGCAGATTGGTGAGCCGCGTCGACTTCGACGCCGGGCAGGCCGGAACCGGCCTACCGATTTCGGTTCCGTTGCAAGGTCTCGAAGTGGTCGACCGGAGCGTGACCGTGTCGATGATCGCTCACCTCGTTCCCGTCGACGACCGCTGCTACGACCGAACGAGATACCAGCCCCTTGCGCTCCGGGATGCCTTTGTCGCCTACGACGGTGCCGAGCAGCAGCCCACGACTGTTGCAACCTTCTTTCCGCCGATTTTGAGGAAGGCAACCATCTACGTCACGGATGGTTCGTCACGGTCACAGCAGAGTGCGGCTCTGCAGCTGAGTGCAGCGATTGTCAACAAGTACGGAAGTCAGCCTGACGCCGTGGTGGTGGAACAACTGCCGAACGGCCAGAGTCTGCCGTCCGCTGAGCCGGGACTGTTCGAGAGAGCTGTAGTACTCGGCAACAGTGGGGACGCCGGCATCGATCTCGCGGCTGCTCCGAATGGTGCACCAGTGCTGCGAATTTCAGGGGACGACAAGACCCTCGTTCCTCAGGTCAGTCTGTTGGCGGCGAACTTCGACGGCTACTGGGCGGCGAGCAGGGCGCTCGCGTCACCGGACAACACAGTTGCCCAGATTTCCCAGGACGCCATCACCGTCGGTGAGCTGAAGCTCGGAACGTTGACGGCTTCCGGTCTCAATCACATCGAGGTCGACGTCCCGTTCAGCCAGTCGCAACTGGGGCGTCCGATGAAGGACGTGTCGATCCGAATGATCGGTTCCTATGTACCGCTGCCGAATTCACGCAACGGAGAACTGTCGATTTCGCTGGGGGACTCACGGCTTGCTTCGCAGACGGTGAACGAGACAGGGCGCTTCGACATCGGCGTCGATGTTCCGAACGAACTCCTGCGTCGCGACCTGACCTTCGAAGTCTCGATGGATGTGACCGGCGACTTCCAATGCGGCACCAGTAGCCCGTCTTCGCTCACTGTCGATCCGGCAAGCACCATCACGTCCACTACCGGATTCCCGCCGACGCCTGGAGGATTCCAGGCATTACCGCAGTCGATGCTGCCCACACTCGATGTCGGTTTGAGTCACGGTGATTTCGCAGATCTCGTTCGCGCGCAGCGCCTCGTTGTCGCGATGCAGCGGTTGAGCTATCTGCCGCTGCAACCGCGTGTGCTCCCGTTCGGCGACGCGGCGACCAGTTCGCTGCCGGCGTTGTTGATCGCGGCGGACGGGAAGCTTCCCACTCCGGTGGCTCTACCCATGGACACAGCAGATCAAGGGCTCCTGCGCTTGCAGGGTCTGGAATTCGGTGGACAATACGGTGCCTTGCAGGTGGTTTCGGGTTCGCACAACGAAGTGGTGGCGCTGACCTCTGAGGGTGATGCGGCCGATGCCGACGGTCTGCTCAACTGGTTGGAAGGTGGGAAGGACCGGTTCGCAGAACTGACCGGCGATCTCCTGGTCGCGCCTCGGGGAAGTGAGCCCTTCGATGTCGGAGTCAACGTCGCCCCGTTGGGCACCGCGACCTCGGCCGAAGAGGAGACCGGACTGAGCGCGGTCACGATCGGCTGGATCGGATTCGGGACCGTGGTTCTGATCGCTGTTGCCGTCGGTGGTGTGCTCGTGGCTCGGCGTCGCGGACAGTGACCGTCACCGATCGCCCGGCCCTGTCCGTCGCGGTCCACGATCTACCGGGCCGCAAGCCATGGCGGATGTTCGTCGCGCTCTTCGCGATCTACACCGCGTTGGGCGTGTGGATGAACGCGGGTATCGGGTTCATCTTCACCGATTCGCTCAGCCGCGTCGCCGCGGTGTCGGCGATGTTGCTCAGCCGTGATCCGCACTTCGCGGCGATCGGGTTCGTGTTCACCCCGTTGACGGCGGCAGTCCAGATTCCGATGGGCCTGATGGGTCATTGGTGGCCGGATCTGCTGCGGTGGAACATCACTGCGGTCGTGATGTCCGCGGCCTTCATGGCTGGTGCTGTGATTCAGGTACGTGGGATCAGCCGCGACCGTGGGTGTGCGCGATGGGTCACCGTCGTCCTGACCGTGCTGTTCGCTGTCAACCCGATGATCGTCATGTACGCGGCGAGCGGAATGAGCGAAGCTCCGTTCCTCTTCTTCGTTCTGTGGGCGACACGTCGATTGATTCGGTGGATGCGAAGCGACGACGTACACGACCTCATCGGTGCCGGCCTCGCTTTCGCTCTGGCGTACCTCACCAGATACGACGCATTGGCCCCGCTGTTCGTCGCGGTGGTGCTGGTGACCGTGGTGAGTTGGCTTCGTTTCCGTCCGACTGCTGAGGAGCGCGGCGAGGGCGCGGGGCCTGGCTTGCGGCTCTGGGCAGCAGCCCTCGACGGTGCCGTAGTGCTGATGCCGGGATTCCTTGCCCTAGCCTTGTGGTCGTTTGCCAGTTGGCTCATCACAGGTCAAGCGTTCCAACAGTTCTCGTCGGTCTACGGGAACAGTTCCATCCTGGAGCAGGCTGGTGCCGGAACCGACTCACCGATCGCCCGTCTTGCGTTCTCGATTACCGAAATGGCCGTACTCGGCCCGGCGCTCCCGGTGCTCGCGGTCCTTGCAATCATCTACGCACTTCGGCGGCGCGACACCGAAGTGGTCGTGCCTCTTGTGTTGTTCGGCGCCATCCTCGGTGCCCAAACCTTGCTCTACGTGATGGGATCGACGTTTCCCCTTCTGCGCTTCTACATTTCGATCATTCCGCTGTGTTTCGTGTTGGTCGTCCTGATCGCACCTCGCGGTGCGCCGGTCGTCACGCGTCGACCGGGGGCTGCTGCGTCACGCTCGGTATCGACGTACCCCGAGCAGTCGGGGCCCTCTCTGCCCCTTGTGATCTCTCTGTGCTTGCTGGTCGGGTCGACGCTGGTCACGTTTGTCGCGATGGGTAATGCGCGGATCGCAGTGCTCGAGCATTCCATTGCCAGTGCGATCATTCCGGGCCGGCAGAACCTGGAGGAGCAGACGAATCTGCGCACGTTTGCGGCCGAGCGTCGCATCGCCAGATACCTGGACGACTTGGCTCTGCCGGAGGGGTCGGTTCTGCTCGACACCGTGCAGAGCTATGCCGTCGTGGCGTCGTCGAACAACCCTCGGCAATTCGTCGTGCCTTCCGATGCGGACTTCGTGCGCGTACTGAACAACCCCGCCGAACATCACGTCGAATACATCCTGTCGGTGCCGAACACCGGTCGCGGTGTGTCGGACGCGGTCAATCGGCGCTATCCGACGATGTACGACACCGGGGCCGGCGGTGTGGGAGCGCTGGTACTCGAGGTTCCCAACGACGGCGGCATGGACCCTTCGGCCTGGCGTTTGTATCGCGTCACCGGTGAACGGCAAACGGGTCGATGAGGCAATTCGTGTGGGAGGATTGTCCGTATGACGTGGATGGTTGTAGATGTCTTCTGAAGAAGTGCGTCCGCGTGTGCCTGGCACAGTGCGTCGCCGTATCGCTGCCGCTGTAGTCAGCTTTGCAACCGTCGCGGTGGTGACAGGAATGTTCACGACGCCGGTGGTTGCCGATTCGCCCAAGACGGTTCGGGTGGGAGCGTCGTCGAGCGGACTGACGCTCGACGGACAGCCATGGTGGCCTACCGGGCTGAATGCTTATCAACTGGCCACTGATTGGTCGGTGAACTTCGGCTGTGGCGCCATGGTCGATCTCGATGCCTACTTCGGTTCTCTGCCACCGAACTCCGTCACGCGTTTCAACGCGTTCCAGGCGCTCGCGGTGAACAAGGTGTCCGGGGAGATGGATTTCGGCCCGATGGACGCGGTGTTCGACGCTGCGGCGCGACACAATCAGTTCACGATTCCGGTGCTCTCACCCCAGGACAGCGGGTGTGATGACGGGCTGTTCAAATCCAGGGACTGGTACACCGACGAGTGGAAGGTCGCGAACCTGATCCCAGGTCGAGCCACCATGAGCTTCCAGGACTGGATGCACACCGCCGTCGACCGTTGGAAGAACGAGCCTTCCGTCGCGGCGTGGGAATTGGTGGGGGAGCCGGAGCCGAGCCTGTGTACCGATGCCGCCTGCAATTGGTGGACAAGAACGTGCCCGTCTGATTCCGCGCAGGTGTTGCGGGAGTTCTTCGACACGGCAGGCGCCGAACTTCGGGCGATCGATCCGAACACCCTGATCACGGCCGGATACGTCGGGGGCGGTCAGTGCGGCACTGCGGGTGACGACTACCAGTACGTGAGCGAGTCCGACTTCGTCGACGTTCTGCAGTATCACGACTACGGAGCAGACGGGGTTCCGCTTCCGGGCGACCAGTGGAACGGACTGGCGCGTCGCATCGAACAGGCGGCGAACGTCGGGAAGCCGTTGTTGGTCGCCGAGACAGGCGAATTGGCAGGCAGTTGTGAATCACTGGCGACCAGAGCCACGAATATCGAGACGAAGCTGACGGGGCAGAAGGTGGCCGGTACGGCCGGAGCTCTCCTGTGGGCATTCGTGCCGGATCCACGGCCGAACGAATGCACAATGGATATCGGGCCTGACGATCCACTCTTCGACGTGATTGCTTCACTGGCAAGTTAGGACACTGCTAGTAGTCCACTGGGAGTTCCATCCAGTGGGAGTATGGTCACGATTTGATAACAACCTGAATCTGGTGTTGTGGCGTGATGACCGTATTTCGTTCGTATTCAATGGTATTCAGTGGCATTCACCTGTGGATAACCGAACTTGAAGACGGGTGAAGTCGCACGGGACCATCGATGCGACGCTTCCAGGACCTACGTCCGGGTCGGCTGGGGACGGTCCGGTTGAGGCGCTGAGTTCGGAAGTTGTGTCGTACCTGTCTCTTTGGTCAGTTGCTACGTCCCGCCGTGGTCAACGTCGAAATACGATCACAACCGTTCGCCGCGGTAACGGGTAGTGCGCGGAGTGCGGCGCGCCCCTCGTGGAAGTGACATCGAGGGGTGGTGTGTAGCTCTCGCGCGCAACGAATTCCGAGTTCGAGTCAACTTGCGGCGGCATCGGCCGCCCGGTAGACCTTGTGCGCAGGCTGTACATGCGGTGTGAGCTTCGGTCGTCGAAATGAGGGGACGACCGCTGCATGCGCGTAACGGTAAGTGTGTGAAACATCGCGTGAGCGGAGAGGTGAACGATGACTGGGTGCGCTGAACGGCCTTTCAAGACTGCTGTGGTTCCGGCTGCCGGAATGGGGACTCGTTTCCTCCCGGCCACCAAGACGGTTCCGAAAGAGTTGCTCCCCGTGGTCGATACACCCGGGATCGAGCTGGTCGCCAGCGAAGCGGCGCAAGCAGGCGCGGAACGTCTGGTGATCGTCACTGCGCCGGGCAAGGCATCGGTCGTCGGGCATTTCGTCGAGGACCTGGTGCTCGAGGGCAAGCTCGCCGCCAGCGGGAAGCACCATCTACTCGAACGTGTGCGTCGGGCTCCGGGCCTGATCTCGGTGGAGCCGGTTGTGCAAGAGTCTCCGCTGGGATTGGGACACGCTGTCGGTCTGGTCGAATCGGTGCTGGATGCGGACGAGGACTCGTTCGCGGTGCTGCTTCCCGACGATCTGGTCCACCCCTGCGGCATTCTCGACGCGATGGCGAAGGTACGTGCCGAGCGTGGTGGTTCTGTGCTGTGCGCGTTCGACGTCGCGCCCGATCGTGTTGGGGCCTACGGAGTATTCGACGTCCAAACACCTGTGGAGGGCAGCGATCCCGATGTGCTTGCCGTCATCGGCATGGTTGAGAAGCCGGCTCCTGAGGATGCTCCGTCCACTCTCGCCGCGGCCGGACGATACCTTCTCGATCGCGCCGTGTTCGACGCGCTCAGACGAATCTCACCCGGGCAGGGTGGCGAACTACAACTGACGGATGCGATAGCGCTGTTGATCGCGGAGGGGCATCCGGTTCACGTCGTCGTCCATCACGGAACCCGCCACGATCTTGGTAACCCGGGAGGCTTTCTGCGAGCATCTCTCGACCATGCGCTCAGTCGCACCGAGTACGGACCGGAGTTGCGAGTCTGGCTCAAGGAACGATTGGATCAGCCGGATCCGCAGCTGACCTACTGACTTGCAAGGCTATGCGACGCGGAGCGTCTCGCCAGCTCATCGAGGAGATCTTGCGTGCTGAGCGACGACAGCGAAATCGGCTTGTCGTCCAGACCCGACTCGTCAGGTGTCATGTAGCCCGCCGCGACAAGAATTTCCTGGACGTGGACGTCGAAGACGCGGCAAGCAGTTCTGATCGTGTCCTGCGTGGGGGGGCGTTTCGCGGACAGCCACCGACCGAGTTCGGAGGGGCGTATTCCCAGCGCACGCGCAGCATCGGCTACGTCAGTTTCTTGGCGAAGTTCCAGTTGATGCTTCACCCATTCCGAAAAACCGCTCATACCGGTCATAGTGCCTGAGTGCTGCGCGGTAAGCCAGCGCCGTCTCGACACGTAAGGCGCTCGACGGCTGATCTGTGATCATTCGGCAACCAATCACCGCAGTTCTCGCGTACCGGTAGTTAAGTTTTGTGACTGGATTGTGTGTTTACCGCAACCATCTAGCTGTGCGTTTTCCGGTGAAACCCGAAATCGGGTGAAATTGTGGGTGAGGCGGATCAGTAGACATAACTCACACCTGTGTAGAACGTGAGGGTTGCGTTGTCACGTGTTCAGACCGTGGAAGGTTTTTTCCCAGTAGGACGGGTTGCGAATCAATTGGTAGGTCCCCTTGATCGCCGCGATGCTCATCAGCACCCAATACAACGGAGCAGTCAGACAGGCGAGGAGGAGCATCGCGTTTCGCGTTTCTCGGCACGCCACGAGGTTCATGTAGAGAACAGCGGCATTACCGAATGCCAGAGAGATCAACGCGGGGAAATAGACATAGTTGGGGAAGACCTGGTGGATCACTTCAGGTTGTCCGAGAATCCAGTCCAGACTGATGAGCCAGAACACCATGTTCAAAGTGGCGACCAAAGGTGTGCCGGCCATGAGAATCGTGAATCGGAGAAAGCCGATCGGACCCAATCCTCGCCATAATTTGACGGGTTGGCGCATGTGGACGAGCCACGTCTGCAAATAGCCCTTGTACCAACGCGAGCGCTGTCTGATCCAGTTGATCGTGTCACTGTTGGCTTCTTCGAGCGTGGTGGAATTCAAGACCGCGGTGCGATATCCGCTCTCTGCAATCCGCACGCCGAGGTCCGCATCCTCCGTGACATTGAAAGGATCCCACGCCCCGATCTCGTCGAGGACGCTACGGCGTAGGTGATTCGAGGTGCCGCCGAGAGGAATCGGTGAATTGCTCCGCATCAATCCAGGAAGGATGAAGCTGAACCACAGCGCGTAATCGGCGGTGAACCACGCGGTCAACAGGTTCTGAGTTCCGTTGTGGAATGCAAGTTTGGCCTGAACACAAGCAGTGTTCTCGGGAAGTTTCGCGAAAGTTGCGACTACTCGACGTAATTGGAGTGGGTCGGGGGAATCCTCGGCGTCGTAGATCGTGACGATCTCGCCCGTCGAGAAATGCAGACCGTAGTTGCATGCTTTCGGTTTGGTTCGTGGATCGGCCGCGGGCACCTTCAGAATGCTGACGACCTCGTCCACACCGGCGGCAAGTGCAGCTTCGATAGTGACGGCGTCGTCTTCCTCCAGTAGGAGAAGGACTTGCATCTTGTCTGCCGGATACTCGATCGCTCGCATGGCTGCGATGAGGTCGCCGACGACTTCAGGCTCGTTGTATGCGGGGACCAGAATGGTATAGGTGGGAAGGTCGTCGTATGAAAAAGCAAGTGCCTCTTCGTCACTGATCGTCATGATCGAGGACGCATCGAGACCCCTCGTGAACAAGATCAGACGGTCGACCATCGCCCAGATGTATCCAATGGTGCAGATCAATGTCAGCGCGATGAGAGTCGGGACGAGGAAGAACACGAGGCTGACGACGACCAGCGCAAAGCCTGCCAACAACGTATTTCGCTGCCACGGATAGAAGGCCACGGAGGCGGATGAGATCGGATGGCGCTCGCGTAGACCGTTCACTGCATCGTGCAGGGCGGCCTCGCGGTACTCCGCTGTATCCGGGTCACCGCTGACCACGACACTGTTGGACTGGCTTCGGTTTGCGTTCACCACGTCTGAGCCTCCACGAGTAGTCGAGCGAGTGCTTCGAGCATGTCCAGGTCCTTGTACTCGGATTCGGTGTCTTCGGTCGAGGTTTCACCACGCAGTAGAACGGCGAGGGTATTGCTACCGTTGGACGCCATCGACGGCTTCGGTTCGGGGAAGTAGGCGTCGGGTTCGTGATTGTCGACGCTGATCAGGCTGACTCGTTGCGCTGCTCCGTCGCCCCGCGTCCAGACGAAATTGAGATTGCTCCATGTGAGAAGGAGAGCGTCGTCGACGATCGTGTACATCTCGGCGACGATCCCGTGCGGCAGCTCCAGCGTGACCGTCGGGCTGACTCTCGCGTTCTCCAGGTCGTAGGTGGTCTTGCTGGGATACACGGCGAGCGTGGAGGGTCGACGGACCTGGACGACGTCAATCTGTACCGTGCGAGGCCGCATCTGTGAGTCCCAAGCGGGATTCGGAGTGTCGGCCCGAATGGTCTGACGACTCAGTTCGGCGGTGCTGCCGAAGTAGCGACGGGGCCAGTCGTATTCGGATGCTCCAATCTGATGCCAGCCCAGCGGAACGACAAGTCGAGGATCCGCAGTAGCCGGGGGCGGACCGACGTTGACGGTCAAACTTGTCGATGGCAGCGGCGTGAAGAACATCAGCACTGCGGCGGCAAACACCGCGAGGATGGTCCAGTTGCTTGTGGCTGTCGAAGGCTTTCGGAGTGGTCGGTCGAACGGTTTGAGCGACTTACCCCGGCGTTCGTACAGATAGAAGGCACCGCCGACGACGATTGCGGTTCCGAGTGCCGGAAACAACTGCACGGCGAAAAGCGGAGCAGCGGGATACGTCTGAATCGTGAAGTAGAGAATCACCACACCGAGCACCGTCGCGGCGACGAAGGCGATCGCCCCTCGCCTCCACGTTCTACTGACGGCGATCGTGGTCGCGGCAGACGCGACAAGCACCATGAGGACGCTGTAGTCGAAACGAGTTCCGCCCATTTCGGTCGCGATGGCGCGGTAATGCAGCGGCGCCAAGATGATCGGGACCACCCAGATTGCCCAGTACCGATTGACCGGACGGAGGCCGAACATCAGAACCGCTGCGCTCCAGACGAATACCCAGGCTGCGATGACGTCGATATGCATCAGTTCGTAGGTCTCGGCGAAACGCGGTAGCAGGAGCGCTTGAAGTCCCAACGCGACGAAGAGACCGATGCAGCCGACTATCTTGTCGGTCTCACGATCGTGAATCGGAAGCTCCGGGCCGCGCCTCAAGTCTGTTCCGACGGCTGCAACCAGGCACAAGAGCGGTAGAGCGAAGACGTAGCCGATGGCAGTTCCGCTGGCCGTGCTCTGCCAAAGCTTGGTCCAGGTGGGCCAAAATGCAAAGATCGTGGCGAGCGCGATCATCAACCACCGCACTGCGAGTCGAGGAATGATCCCGGACTCGGAGCGGATCTCACGAATCTTCAACATTTCCAGTTCCATTCGCTTACTACCCGACATCTGCGTGCGATTCGAGGCTGCGCACCGCTGGGGACTGCCGACCATCGCCATCGGTCCGGCGCCATATGCAGACATTACTTGATCGAGACATATCGCCCTCGCCACGTCGAAGCGCCAGTCCCCGAGCAGTCCGGCCGGAACGTCTCACATGCTCACATCTCACATAGTGGGAAGTTTGAAATCTTTTTTTCGGTACCCAGTGCGGGTCTGGGTTGGCCGGATGGCATGGCGGGATTTCGGGTCTGCCGAATTACTCCATATCGAAGGGCAATTCACTTGCGAATTGCAGAAAGTTCAATCAGGTCCGGCGGATTCGACCTACGGGGACATAGGTCCCCGGCGTGCAGGGACGGTTCTCGGTTGCGTGGATTCGGGTCCAGTTACCCATGCGAAAGAACCGTGGTCAGCAGTGAGAGGCAATGTCCGCTTTGTGAGCTATTGCAGTCGTCGGGACCTAAGCCCTCGACGTTTCCGCGGATTTACTCAATAGCTGAACTATAGCTACTAACTGGTAACTACAGCGTAAATGGCACCGTGACATTGCGGCGATTGAACGTGAACGATCGTCCAACAATCTTTGGGTGTGTGCTGGGAAGAAAAATTGCCGGTTAGAGTCTTGACCTGCAACATTATTCGAATTGAACTCCGGCCTTGGAGATGTTCTCATAGTACTCACGCGGCACGTGCAATGCCTCCGGATTATCGAGTTGCAATGTTGCCGATACCTAAGCGGAACATTTGCTCTTCTCCATCTCTAGCTGTGCCTGAAGCATTCGGGTGCAAACGGGAAATTCCGAAGAACGGTCGGGGCCTGGCGGCTCGCAAACGGGAAGGTTGGTCAGATGTCGGCATTGGACATGTCCATGGCGCCGTCGCTCGGGTATCGGCGTCCGCGCATCGTGCCGGACTCCCGTGCGGAGTTTTCCTCGCGTGCTGCGTGGCAGCATCGATACATACGTGCTCTGGCAGTGACGGATTCGCTGATTGTCGTAGCGGCGGTTTCGGCTGCGCAGTGGCTTCGATTCGGCGCCGCGCCGACCGCCGTCGACGCTCGTGAGCTCGGGCAGTTCAGCTACACCGGTTTGTCGATCGGCGTGGTGATCGCGTGGCTGGCGACGTTGCAGATATTCAGGACCAGATCTGCGAGTGTGATCGGAAGCGGTCCTGAGGAGTATCGGCGAATCCTGGTGTCCGCGATGAGATTGTTCGGCGTCATTGCGATAGTAAGCCTTCTGCTTCGTCTCGATATCGCCCGGCTCTACCTCGCATTCGCGTTCCCTGTCGGCCTTCTCGCGCTACTGGTGAGCCGTTGGCTCTGGCGTGGGGTGATCGTGCGAAGGCGTACTCGCGGTGAGTGCCTCACATCGGTACTGGTGGTGGGCAGCAAGGATGCCGGCGCTGAACTTGCACGAAACTTCGAGCGGGGTAGCGCAGACGGTTTCCGCGTGGTCGGAGTGTGTGTGCCGGGGTTCCTTCGGCGCGCGGACGAGTCCATCGCAGTCGACGGGCGTGACATACCGCTCCTCGGTGGTGAGACATCGGTAGTCGAAGCGCTGGAACTTGTCGGCGCAGACACCGTTGCCGTGACGGCAACCGAACATCTCGGCTCGGATGGCATCCGTGCACTTGCCTGGGATCTGGAATCGCGGGACGTAGATCTGGTCGTTGCGCCAAGTATCGTCGACGTGTCGGGGCCGCGCCTGTCGATGCGGCCGGTGGCCGGTCAGCCTTTGATACGCGTCGAGCGACCGAAATATCATGGTGCGCAACGCTTTGCGAAATCGTCGTTCGACGTAATTTTCGCGTCATTGTTACTGGCAGCAATTGCACCTGTTCTCCTGGCCGCGGCTCTGGCGGTCAAGCTCTCGAGCCCGGGCCCGGTGTTGTATCGAGCGGAGCGAATGGGACTGGACGGCAAACCATTCCCGATGCTGAAGTTCCGTTCGATGGTCCAGAACGCAGACTCACAGGTGGAGTCGTTGATGGCCCAGAACGACGGCGCCGGTGTGCTCTTCAAGATGCGCGACGACCCGCGCGTTACACCGGTCGGGCGCTTCTTGCGCCGTTACTCGATTGACGAGCTGCCACAGTTCGTCAATGTTCTTCGGCGCGAGATGAGCGTGGTCGGCCCCAGGCCTCCGCTTCGCCGCGAGGTCGAGGCCTACGACGGAACTGTCAGTCGCCGACTTCTTGTCAAGCCGGGGATTACAGGATTGTGGCAGGTCAGTGGACGATCGGACCTTTCTTGGGAAGAGACTGTACGACTGGACCTTTCGTACGTCGACAACTGGTCGCTGATGGGTGATGTATTGATCGTCGGCAAAACGTTGAAAGCGGTGTTGGCCAGCGACGGTGCGTACTGAGACGTGAATGCGGATTCGGGACCGACTTCAGTTCGTGATGTTCTCGGTGGAAAGGCATAGCTCCCCTTGATCTTTCGTACGTCGACAACTGGTCGATGACGAGCGAGAACACGATCGTCGCGAAGGTGCTCAAGGCGATGTTGGGAAGTGATGGAGCAAATTGACCAGGAGAAGTTTGTGTCGGAACCGCCAAAGTTGAAGTCGTTGCTTGTTGTGGCGCCCTGGTTGGAAGGTGGGGGTGCACAGAAGTCATTGTGCGGGTTATTGCGCGGGCTTACCGACACACATACGACCGTGGTCACTTTGTTTGCAGGATGCCGAGACTTCAACGAGGTTGCGGACCTCGCAGACGAGTTCGTCATGCTCGACTATCCAAGGAGTCCTGGCGGACTGGTCGGAGCCAGTCGAGCCATAGCAACACATCTACAGCATTCGGATGTGGTCTATTCACTGATGAGGGGTAGCCATGTCGCACTCGGCGTTTCGAGTTTGCTCAAACGTCTTCCGGGTGAGCTGATTGCGACCTTCCATCAGTTGCCGAGTGCGGATGAAACTGGCGTTTTCTCCCTGGTCGAGAACATGCTCGTTCGCAAAGCACTTCGGCACGCAAAGCTGATCACCGCGCCTTCGGAATCAGCCGTGAGTCAGATTCGTCAGCGACGCTACGGACCGCACGCTCGGCTTGTTTACGAGCCGAACTTGATCCGAGTTGACTCGAGAGAAACCATTCGTCGTGAATCTTCGGGGGCACCGCTACGGCTCCTGGCCTGTGGCCGTCTATCCAAGCAGAAGGGCTTCGATCGTATTCCCGAACTGCTGTCAGATATCGAGATTCCGTGTGAAATAAAGATCTTGGGATCAGGACCGGAAGAAGAAGACCTGAAACGGCGGTTCGGCAGTACGAAGTCTTCTTCGCATACGGTGGAACTAGTAGGACGCGTCGATGACGTTGTGCCCTATCTGGATTGGTCAGACGCGGCATTTATGCCCAGCCGAAACGAACTCAACCCTGTGTTCGTATGGGAGGCGTGGGCGCGCGGCCGGCCGGTTGTTGCTGCCGATCTACCTGCATTCGAGGATCTGCGAACCTCCGGGCCGGTGCTCACATTTACCGGCGCGGCCAGCCTTCGGTCCGCCCTCGGCGTCGTATCGAGTGACGAGTACCGAGATTTCGCCTATTCAATGGGTTTGCAGGCGTCCCGAACCATGACGACCAGGAGTGAGATCGTTGCCCGAATACAGTCGTGACCACCCGCGCATCCTGGTCATTCACGCATACAGTGCTCAAAACTCCGGCGACCGGTTGCTGGTGGAGGAAACACTCGAATTGCTGAGATCGGTGTGGCCGGATTCTGTCGTCGACGTGATTGCCACTGATGCCGAATCGTTCCGTCACCATCCGATGGCGGATCATGTCAAGTTTCATCAGTGGACGTCGGCATGGATTCCGAACCCGAAAAAGAAGGCATCCGTACGTGTTTCCATGCTGGCCAGTACCGTCACCGGCGGGCCGGCACCTGTCAGGATACTGTTCGAGCAAGCGGATTTGATAGTCGCTGTCGGGGGCGGATACCTTCGGGGTTCGTCCGTTTCCGAGGCCCTGAAAACTGCGGGGGCGCATTTCGGTCAACTCGATCTTGCCGCACGAAGTCGTGCGCGTAAGATCTATCTGCCGCAGAGTATCGGTCCGTTCCCGAACATTCTCCGTCGGCGTATCGCGAGTTCGCTGAAGGCGATGGATCAGGTGCTCGTTCGTGACGATCGATCACGGGAATTGTTCGCCGACCTGACCAATGTCGAACGAATCTCGGATCTGGCGGTTCTCAAGATGGCGGAGGTCCGTACACCTCGTACTATCGAGATCACGCATGGCCCGGTAGTCGTGGCACGTGAGCTGTCCCGCCCTGGATCCTACGAGAACACTCTGTCCGACTTGGCTCGGTCAGATCATGTTGTATGGGCGATTCAGTCCACCGGTGGCGGAAACAATGACACTCCACTCACCGTCAAATACTCCTCGGGAACCCCAAAGCCATTGCAGCACTATCTGGAGAGCGCGGAGAATCGCGTCGTTGTCAGTACACGCCTGCATGGATCGTTGTCTGCATTGCTCGCCGGAAAGCCGAGTGTGCACCTGGGCTACGAACGAAAATCATGGGGAGCATTTCATGATCTGGGGTTGGAACAGTACGTTCTCGATGCCCGACGGACTTCGGCAACTCGCGTTCTCGACGCGGTGGAATCGATACGAGACGATCCAGCCACTTACTGGCGCCTGATCGATTCACGCATCGAGGCCGTCGCGTCCCAGAGGGAACGCCTACTCGGCTCCCTGGCTGTGCCATGCCACCTGCCGACGGCTGGCCAATGACATGAACCTCTCGTTCCTGTTGTTTGCCAGTGTTTTTCTCTTGCTGATCGCACGTGTACGTGGGGTGACGGTGTTGCCAACCCGCCGTCAAACCTCAACAGGTACCAGAAGCGGGCTGATCGGGATCTGGTTTTGGGTATCGGTGGTATGGCCGGTCCTTTTCAAGGCGGTGTTAGGTAGCGTCCTTGCCCTATACCTTCCAGTTTCTGGCTCCGCGGTCTTCGTGATCTCCTACGTGCCTTCGATTGTCATCGGAATCGCGATTTTCATCGCCTCTCTCGGGTCCCGAGATTCATTCCCCTATATCCCCGCGATACTGGTCATGGCGGTGGCGATCATGCCGATCCTCATCTTCGGGGTCGTGGACATCGGTGTCGTCGGAGCGATATTCATGATTGTGCCTACGCTCCTGTGGTGCCGCGCGCTCTCGGTTGACGTACTGAACTGGCCCCGTCTTTGTTACCAGGGTCTGCTTGCGCTTTGTCTGAGCATGGCTGTGGTTTTCGTCGTCTGGCCTGAGGCTGTGGTCGAGACCTGTCGGTTGGACAAGTGCACTGTGGCGGGCCAAGTGCTCACGTCATCGATCACAGGCAATGGCAACTTCCTGGGGCTGTGTGTCGCACTGCTGAGCGTCGTTGCCGTGTATCGGCAACACTGGATCACAGTTGCGGCGGTTGGACTGGCGAGCCTCATCGTGATCGAAATTTCTGGCAGTCGAACAGCGATGATCGGTCTGGTTCTCGGCTACCTCGTAGTCCTCGGTATCGGAAACCGCATGTCGCGGGTTGTGGCTCTGGCAGCTGCGATGGTTGCGTTGGTGATTTCTTTTGTGCCAGTGTTCCGAGTTTACGGGCTCCGCGATTACACCTATCGCGGTGCTTTGTGGATGAGGGCGAAGGAGCTGATTTCGGAGAGTCCGAATGTTGGTCACGGCGCGAACTATTGGACGGAGCATAACGCGTATCGCTTCTCCTCCAACTATGCCGCGCACAACATTTGGTTAGAACTCGGCGTTGCCGTCGGGTTTCTCGGAATTGCCGTGCTTGTCGTCGCTGCGGCCTGGGCGTTGCTGACCACTGACGTGGAAAATCGATACTTGGCATGGGCGCTGATCGTAACTACGGTCGCTGTGGGATTTCTGGAGGCGCCCATCCAACCGTATCGAACCGGTCTGCTTCCCTTCCTGTGCCCTCTCATTCTTCTCTTGTGCTCCTCGGGTATGCGGAAAAGATCAGTTGATACTTCGGAGACGGAAGACCTTGCGATGGAAGATATTCGAAGCTCACATGTTGATGCCGGCCTGACGAGGGATGGTGCGCGATGAAAGTTCTGCATGTCACGGAAGCGCTCGGAGGAGGTGTAAGCACCGCGATATTGAACTATCAGGCGTTGACGCCAGAAATGCATCACTGCGTGATTGCTCGCGAACGGGCCGGGCAGAGCACATACAATTTCCCCTCCGAACTCAGCGTGACATTGGTACCTGGAAGTTTGGCCGCACTTTTGCTGTCCGCGATTCGTATGGTGCGCCGGGGAGATTTCGATGTTCTCCACCTGCATTCCAGTCTTGCCGGTCTCGCCCGGATCATCCCGGGGCACCGAGCTGGAATCGTATACACCCCACACTGTTACGCATTCGAGCGCACCGACGTCAGTCCCCTGGCGCGGGTACTCTACAAGTCCGTTGAGCGTGGGCTACTCTCGATTCGGCGTCAGTGCGTTGTTGCCGTGAGTGGACGAGAAGCCGAGTTGACTACGGAGTTGTCGAACTCCTCCACCTCCATCGTGGTCGGCAATGTATCCCCGACCGATCACGGCGCATATTTGCGCGCAAGCAGCCCTCGGACAGCGGAAGCATCGGCTGAAAGAAGCCGAGTAGTGATGGTGGGAAGGATATTTCCCCAAAAGGATCCCCAACTGTTCGCCGATATTGCAGCAAGGTTGTCGAGCAGGTTCGAGTTCGTGTGGGTAGGAGACGGCGAAGCCGGGTTGAAAGAAAGTCTCGTGGAATCCGGGGTTCGGGTGACGGGCTGGATTCCAGCTGAACAGGTGCTGGATGAAGTGCGCGCCAGTTCGCTGTATCTCCATACCGCGGCCTGGGAGGGCGCTCCGATTTCCGCTGCGGAAGCCGCCGCGGTCGGTGTCTCGGTGATCAGTCGTGACATCAAAAGTATGGTCTCGCTCGGCTATCCAGTCGCTGGCAATACTGCGGAGTCTCTGTCAATGGCCGTCACACATTACTTCGACTGCCTGGACTACCGAACGACTGTTCAAGCCAAGACACAATATTTCAACCGAACAGTGGACGTCATGAGTTCGCGTACAGCACTCATCGACGCCTATGCATTCGCGATAGGGGCTTCTCGATGACTTCATCGGTCACCGTCATTACCATCACCAGGAATGATCTTTCGGGGCTGGTCCGCACGATCGAGAGCGTCCGGGCTCAGAGTGCACAGGGAGTCGAACACATCGTGATCGATGGTGGTTCGACGGATGGAACTGTCGAATACCTTGATTCGTTGGGTGATTCGTTAGTGTGGAACACAGGCCTCGACAGCGGTCGCTATGACGCAATGAACATCGGTGCGGAACTGGCGAGTGGCGAGTTGCTGTGGTTCATGCACTCGTCCGACGTGTTCCATTCATGTGACGTTCTGGAGAGAGTCTCTCGAGATCATCAAGGAGGGGGCGTCTCTTGGCGGTGGGGTTACGGGCTGAGCAACATCCACGACTCCGGAAGTTCCATCGGAATCGGTGGCCGTATCCCGTTCAGTCTGTCCCGATTCGCGCTAGGTGGAAACATCATTCCCCATCAAGCATGTGTGATCGAGAAGTCGCTGCATGTTGAGATCGGCGGTTACGATACCGAATTCGGACTCAGTGCCGACCAACTGTATCTGTTGAAGATGGCGGTCCGATCGCAACCGCGCGTGTGGACCGAGTTCTTCTGTGACTTTGATTCGGCTGGCGCTGGTTCGGTGCGGGGCATGATGGATCATTACCGGGACATGCGGCGATCACGCGCCCTGACCGGAATTACAGTCTTCAGGGCGCAGTGGCTCGATTATGCGGTGTCCTTGGGGGTTGCGCTTCTCGCAAAAACCGACCGTGTTCAAAGACGAGTTCTAGCAGGGGTGACTCCTCGTGTCCGATGACTATTTGGAACCCACAACGCAATCAAGTGCGGAATTCGCAGTTGTCATACCAGCTTTCAACGCGGAAGCCACACTTTTGGCGTCAATCGAGAGCGCGCACAATGCGGGCGCTTCGGAAGTCATCGTGGTGGACGACGGATCCACAGACAGTACCGCCGCGTTATGTCGCGCCCACGATATACGTGTCCTGACGCAGCCAAATGCGGGTGCATACCTCGCGAGACGACGGGGGGCCACGCTCGTCACGGCACCGTACATCGTGTTCCTGGACGCGGATGATCTTCTGGTCGCACCCGGCATTCACGAGTCCTTGCGTATTCTCTCTGCACAGGCGGACTGCGCAGTCGTCGCTGGACGTGTGATGGCGAGTCTCCCACGTGGGCGTAGTCGGTTGAACAATCAGTCGTACTCCGAGATCAATACTCGAACCCTGTTGACACAAGGGTATGGTCCGTTTCCACCGGGAGCGGCGCTGGTTCGGCGTGCCGATTACGAAGCAGCGATTGCGCTGGACGTACCGGAGATCGTCGAGCGTTACGCCGACGACTACGAAATGTTCATTCGTCTATCCGTCGTCGGCCGAGTCGTTCAACACAACACCGTTTCCCTCGTGTATTCGATGTACGCAGGCAAATCCATTGGTTCTCCTGAGAAATCGCTGTTGTGCAAGGAATCGATCAGGGGGCACTACGCGCGACATCTGGGGATCCCAGTTCGGCTGATGAGCGCATCGGCGGTTGCCGCAGCTGCGAACGCACGCATGGGACGAGCGTCGTTCGCGCAAGGTTTGTACTGGCGGGGTTGCGTGAAGGTAGCAGTTGCCGCGTGCTACAAGGTACTCGCTCGGATCGGCGACAGCGGTCTGAAGCAGTCCACAATCGTGTCTGGCGCTGGAACCTCGGAGACACGAGGGTGAACACAGTGGTCAGCTCATACGTGAGGTCGGCGAAGTCGATCGACCTGGGCGGGACCGGGTTCTTTCGACTGGTAGGTCTGCTGGCCGGCGCTTGCGCGAACTTCGCCGTAATAGCAATTCTGTCTCGGGACTACGGCGTCGAGTACTACGCCTTCTATGCGCTGATGGCGTCCATGTTGAATCTACTTCCCTTCGCGGACTTCGGTATCGGCGCGACCATGGTGAACGCGACAGCAGATTACCGAAGTGGTGCACTCGATCGGATGTCGTTCCAATCCCATTTTCGGCGGGCGAGTCTGGTCACCGTTCTGGTATCCCTCGCTGTCGCAAGCCTCGCGTTCCTGTTCTATCAGATGGGGCTGTGGGTGCCAGTTCTAGGCGCAGTCGGTGAGATGGATCATGCGTCGGCGCTGGCCACAGTAGTGATTGTATCTGCGGCAGTTGGTATTCCATTGGGTTTGGGGTCACGCATCCTGCAGGGTTGCGGAAAGATGCGCGTTGTCGTTACCGCAGCGTTGATCGGTCCGATCATTCAACTGATCGTGATAGGGGTTTGTTGGACTACTCAGGCGCCGGCCTACCTGTTTGTTCTGGCACCGTGCGCAGGCTACCTCGCCGTCGGATTTCTTACCCTTGCTCTCGCGCTTCGATCGATTTCCGGCGATGAGGGTTCGTTGATCGGCTGGCGTCTTACAAGCCCGGTGCGAGTTCGCATAGCTGAAACGGCGGTTCCGTTTTTTCTCATATCGATCGGCATGGTTGTCGGGTTCCAGAGCCATAGGTTGCTGATCTCCACTTTTGGAACGGTCGAAGACGTCGCACAATATTCGGTGGTGGCGCAATTCGCTGGACCCCTGCTGGCTATCTTGGGAGTGATGGGCCAGAACTTGTGGTCAAGATATCGCGAGCGATACCGAATCGGGACACTTCGGGTGCGTGAATTCGCCCAGCATATAGTACTTCTCGGCACTGTGGGCGCCGTATTTGCGCTTGCTCTGGTCGTCATCAGCTATCCGGGAATTCGGTTTGTCTCGGGTGGAAGTCTTGTCGTCCCGCTGGCAACCGTTTTGGCCGGAAGTGTTTACATCCTTGTTGTTTCGGTGCATCAGCCGGCGGCGATGTTCCTCATGGACCCGCGAGGACTATGGTTGCAAGTCCTCTGTGTCTGGCTGAGCGGCCTCGTCGGAATGGTATTGGCAATATCCCTGATTCCTGAACTCGGAGCCGCCGCACTCTACTTGGGACTATCCGCAGGAATGGTTGTACTCCAGGTTATTCCGTGTATCTATATTTCGGTTCGGCGAATTTCAAGCATGGAGAAGGCGGTGGAGGCAGGCGTGACCGTGTGAATAGCTGCCCGAAAATCGTGAAGTCGCACATACATGAAGGAGAGAAATGAAGAAGGCACTGATCACAGGCATCACCGGTCAAGACGGCTCCTATCTCGCGGAGTTGTTGCTGGGCAAGGGATACGAGGTCCACGGACTTATTCGTAGATCGTCCACGTTCAATACAGCTCGAATCGATCACATGTATGTGGATCCCCACACGCCGGATGCAAAACTGTTCCTTCATTACGGAGATCTCAGCGACGGGGCGCGTTTGGTCACTCTTCTCGCACAGATACGCCCGGACGAGGTCTACAACCTCGCAGCGCAGTCCCATGTACGGGTAAGTTTCGACGAGCCCGAACATACCGGTGACACGACGGGAATCGGGTCGATCAGGCTGCTCGAAGCAGTCCGGATGGCTGGTCTCGAATGCAGGTTCTACCAGGCGTCCAGCTCCGAGATGTTCGGTGCGACACCGCCTCCGCAGGACGAGCAGACTCCCTTCTATCCGCGATCGCCGTACGGTGCGGCGAAGGTGTACTCGTACTGGATCACCAAGAACTACCGCGAGGCGTACGGGATCTTTGCCGTGAACGGAATTCTGTTCAACCACGAATCTCCGCGGCGAGGCGAAACATTCGTAACTCGCAAGATCACGCGAGCGGTGGCGCGGATCAAGGCCGGCCTGGAAAACGATTTGTACATGGGTAATCTCGATGCAATCCGCGACTGGGGCTACGCGCCGGAGTACGTGGAGGGAATGTGGAGGATGCTTCAGGCCGACGAGCCGGACGATTACGTGCTCGCGACAGGCGGTAACTACTCGGTCAAGGATTTCCTGACGGTGGCCTTCGAGCACGCGGGTCTGAACTGGGAAGATCATGTGCGCTTCGACGAGCGCTATCTGCGGCCGACGGAAGTAGACGCGTTGATCGGAGATGCAGGTAAGGCGGAGCAGAAGCTCGGCTGGAAGGCGACTGTACATACCCCCGAGCTGGCTCGAATCATGGTCGATGCGGACATAGAGGCTCTGAAGTGTGAGGGCAAGCCCTGGATCGACCGCCCGAACCTGGTGGATTGGGAGCATGCCCGATGACGGGGGAGTACGCGCAGAAGTCCCTCGATCGGAACGATGCGGTGTACGTCGCGGGCCATCGTGGACTCGTGGGTTCAGCGATCTGGCGTCGTTTGGAGGCCGACGGTTTCAATCGCCTTGTCGGTCGCACGTCCGCCGAACTCGATCTTCGCGACCGCGGTGCCGTGTTCGAGTTCTTCGCCGCCGAGAGGCCGAAGAACGTGGTCCTCGCGGCAGCCAAGGTGGGCGGGATACTGGCGAACAGCACACTGCCGGTGGACTTCATCTCCGACAACCTTCGCATCCAGGTGAACGTGATGGACGCGGCGGCCGAGTTCGACGTAGATCGCCTGCTGTTCCTCGGATCATCCTGCATCTACCCGAAATTCGCTCCTCAACCGATTCGCGAAGAATATTTGCTGACCGGTCATTTGGAACCGACGAACGATGCATATGCCATCGCCAAGATCGCGGGAATCCTGCAGGTACAGGCTGTTCGAAAGCAGTTCGGGCGTCCGTGGATCTCCGCGATGCCGACCAATCTCTACGGCCCGGGTGACAACTTCTCTGCCAAGGGCTCTCATGTGCTGCCAGCCCTCATCAGACGCTTCGACGAGGCGCGCCGTGATGGAGCTGCTTCAGTCGTGAACTGGGGCAGCGGGACGCCGAGGCGCGAGTTTCTCCACGTCGACGACATGGCGGATGCCTGCCTTCATTTGCTCGACCACTATGACGGAGCAGAACACGTCAATGTTGGTACAGGCGAGGACCAGAGCATCGCGGAGATCTCTGCGATCGTGGCGGACGAGATCGGGTTCGACGGCGAGATCGAATGGGATCATTCGAAACCTGACGGGACGCCGCGGAAGTTGCTTGACATCGGGAAGCTTCGAGATTTGGGGTGGCAGCCCAAGATTGATCTTCGTGCGGGGATCGCATCGACCGTGGAGTGGTATCGACAGAACGTCGATTCGATCAGGACATGAAGTACTACAGCATTATTCGACGTAAACTCGACTTCGACAGGCAGACATCGTTATGACTTCTCGTATTGCGGTATTCGGCACAGGCTACCTCGGGGCGACACACGCAGCTTGCATGGCCGAGTTGGGTCACGAGGTTCTCGGGGTGGATGTTGATCCGAACAAGCTCGCTATGCTCGAAGCTGGGGAGGTTCCTTTCTACGAACCGGGACTCGAGGAAGTACTGCGCCGCAACATAGCCGCGGGACGTCTTCGATTCACGGCTTCCTACGAGGAGGCCGCAGAGTTCGCCGACATCCACTTCCTCGGCGTCGGTACGCCGCAGAAGAAGGGGGAGTTTGCGGCCGACATGCGTTTTGTCGATTCGGTGATCGAGACACTCGCACCCCTCTTGACCAGGCCGACCGTAATCTTCGGGAAATCAACTGTGCCAGTCGGTACAGCAGAGCGATTGGGTGCGCGGGCACGGGAACTGGCGCCTGCCGGACAAGACGTGGAGGTGGCGTGGAACCCGGAATTTCTCCGGGAAGGCTACGCGGTGAAAGACACGCTTCACCCGGACCGGCTTGTGCTCGGGGTCGACCGCAATCGACCCGGACGTGCGGAATCGATTGCGCGTGAAGTGTACGAGCAACTCTTGAACGAAGGTATTCCCTTTGTTGTGACCGACCTTGCGACTTCGGAGTTGGTCAAAGCATCAGCCAATGCATTTCTGGCAACGAAGATCTCGTTCATCAATGCGATCTCGGAGGTGTGCGAGGCTTCAGGTGCGGATGTGACCGTTCTTGCCGATGCCATCGGCCATGACGAGAGAATTGGTAGGCGATTCCTCAACGCCGGAATCGGTTTCGGTGGGGGCTGCTTACCGAAGGACATTCGTGCTTTCATGGCACGTGCTGGTGAGCTGGGAGCAGATCAAGCACTCACATTCCTACGCGAAGTCGACAATATCAACATGCGTCGTCGTACTCGGATGGTCGAACTGGCTCGAGAAGTGTGTGGTTCTCTACTCGGAGCCAATGTGGCGGTTCTCGGTGCAGCCTTCAAGCCTGACTCTGACGACGTGCGCGACTCACCTGCGCTGAACGTTGCCGGGCAGATTCAGCTGCAAGGCGCTGCCGTCAATGTCTATGACCCGAAGGCGATGGGAAACTCGAAGGCGTTGTTCCCCACCCTCACTTACACTTCGAGCGCACTTGAAGCGTGTGCAGGCGCTGATGTCGTCTTGGTTCTGACCGAGTGGGCCGAGTTTCGAAAGTTGTTGCCGTCGGACCTCGAACCTGTCGTCCGCAAGAAGGTCATCATCGACGGACGTAACTGTCTGGAACCGACCACCTGGCGCGACGCAGGGTGGACCTACCGAGGTCTCGGAAGGCCGTAAACCGGTGAAACCTTCACGGAGGGTGGGTGTTGTAGGCATCGAGGGGAAGTGGCCGTGTGCCCGGGACCAAAGTCCGTCAGCGAGCGAGCTGTGGCCGGGGGAGATGCTGGGATAGCCGCTCGTGCATCACAGGGTGAGGGGCATGTTGCCTTGTTCGGTTGGTATGCATCAACTTCCGGCGGCAAGTTGCGTAGTTGGTCGTCGACGGACGTTGGTCCTACGGCCCGCTGTGGTATGTGACCCTTTCATGGTCGGCACAGTCGACTGACGATGTCTAGGAAGTTTCGAGGCTCCGTTGCGGTGGTGAAAAGACCAATGACGCAGTAGAGTTCAGCCTGACTGCACGTTGTGTCTGCTCTGCGCGATGTGTGAGTGGGCCCGATGTCAGTGTCGCGGGTTTGTCAGTGTCGCGTGTTCGCCACTTCCCGATCATGCATCGGCCAGGAAGTGAGATGTGTGAGATGCCGTGAAGGCCTCTCCCCCCTGGCTGTTTCGGCAAATACCTCGCGCTGTGACGCAGGGACACGCGATAGAAGATTGGCTGCCTCGTTCAGCCTGCATTGAGTGCAGCGGCTCGACAGCGGCTGTCGATTACTACTCGAAGACGTGATACGTGTTCGAGCCGAAGGAGATTCGACGATGGATGTACGGGACTACCTGAAGATTTTGCAGGCACGGTGGAAGATAGTCGCTGTCGTCACTGTGGTCGTGATCTTGGGCGCATTGGGCGCCTCGTTGATTGCCACGCCGATCTACCAGGCTTCCACGCGCCTGTTCGTGTCGACTTCTACCGGAACAACCGTGAACGAGGCTTACCAAGGTAACCAGCTCTCACAGCAGTTGGTCACTTCCTACGCCAAGCTCCTTACCGGCGAGACACTGGCACAGAGAACGATCGATTCAGTCGGGCCCGATCGACTCGGCGGGCTTTCCGCTGCGGAGATTTCGTCCAAGGTGACCGCCACATCGGCGCCGGATACAGTACTGCTCGATTTGAGCGTGCAAGATGCGTCGCCTGAACTGGCACGTGAAATCGCAAATGCGCTCTCGGACGAGTTTGTCGTGATGGTCAAAGATCTGGGTACGCCCGCAAATGGTGGCACAGCACCTGCGCGCGTCGTTGTCGAACAGCGAGCACAAACTCCCGCGGAACCGGTGTCGCCGAAGACTTCGCGGAACGTGGCGCTCGGTGCCGCGATCGGGCTTCTGCTGGGGATCGGGTTGGCTGTGGTGCGTGATCGCCTGGACAACACCGTCAAAGAGCGCAAGGTGGTCGAAGACATCGCCGGCGCGGCGATGGTGGGAACAATTCCGTTCGACAAGGAACGCGAAGTTCATCAAGCGATCAACTTCCACGAGGGCAACTCCGCAAGTGCCGAGGCGTACCGCGAGCTGCGAACCAATCTGCAGTTCCTGGCCGTGGATCGCCCACCGAGTGTCATCGTCGTTACGAGTTCTCTTCCCTCCGAGGGAAAGACCACGACTGCGGTGAACATCGCACTCGTGTTGGCCGAGGCAGGCAAGAAGGTGTGTCTCGTCGAAGGTGACCTCCGTAAGCCTCGCGTTTCGAAGTATCTGGGACTTATCGGAAGCGTTGGTCTGAGCTCGGTCCTGGCCGGGCAAGCAGATCTCGACGACGTACTTCAAGTCACGAGCAATGCTGACCTGACGGTTCTTGCCTCAGGTCCGATTCCCCCGAACCCGAGCGAACTTCTGGGCACTGACACTGCCCATGCGGTCTTTACCGATCTCCGCAGAAGGTTCGACTACGTCATCATCGACGCCTCGCCGTTGCTTCCGGTTACGGATGCTGCAGTTCTTTCAGCGCTGGCGGACGGCGCGCTAGTGATTGCTCGTCACGGCACGACGAAGAGGGAACAGCTGAGCAGGGCGGTCGGCAATCTCCACAGTGTGGGCGCGACGATTCTCGGTACTGTCATCACGATGACCCCGCTGAACGGTCGTGGTGTCTACGAGTACAAGTACTACTACGATTCCGATCCGGTTGTCGCTGACGTGGCCGTGGAAGGGTCCGTGGACAGCAATCCAGTCGGCGAACGAAAGGTCACGTCGACAGTCATCTGACCTGGTCGTACTTTAAAATCCCGACGCCTCATAGGGCCCTCGAGCAAAGCTCGGGGGCCCTTCTCTGTGTGGTGAATCGGACGCAATCTCCAGTCGGGTCCTCTGAGTCTGCGACGCGCACTGCCGGAATGCAGATTCATCGGCCGTCGCAGTAATCGGGTAGGCACGGGCATGCGGGATGTGACGCTGCGGTCTGAGCTGTCCCTGCTTGACCGGTGCCTCTATGACTGTCGATCTGGTTGCGACCGACGAGGCCTTGTGGGCGTCTCGGTTGGAATCGCGTAGCGAGTGTGGCGGACCGCAGGCGGACCAGCCCGATTCGGCCTCGAGAGTTTCGCAACGCCTAGATGTCGATCTGGCATCCCTCGATGGATTTGGACAGCGGGTGCGGGGGTTGTCGGCCAGCTGCGACTCAGCATGAACGAGTTCTTGGCCGATGTCGGTGGTCATATCGGCCACGGGGTCCGTCGGTCGGAGGGCCGGAAAGGGATAGCGTCGACTGCTCTGGGTGAGGCGCTCGCGTATGTCGGCGACCCGGTGGGGCTCAGTCGCGTCCTGGTTACCTGCGACGAAAGGAACCCGGTTTCGCGTAAGGCAATCGAAGCGTGCGGGGGTTTACTCGAGAGCGTGCGCCCAGCTGATCAGTTGTCCCGCAATGTCGGTTGTTCGAGAGACACGCTCCGCTACTGGGTGCGAACGAGCGTGTCGAGCGTCCGTTGACCCTACACGGCCACACACGTTTGCCATGGCCATAGCCATAGCCATCGGTAGCAGTCGCCCCGCTTTGCAGCCGAGCGGCTGCGCAACTCGCATGTCCCTAATTGGGCTGTGCTGCAACTATTTCAGGACCTCACAGGCGATCGCTGGCGGTCCACACTCCTCCTTTTGCATGTCTGAATTCTCGGTGTCGCCCGATCGTAGGTTCGCGCAATGCCGGCCAGGAGTAGGTAAGACGCCCAGAGGCGAAGTGTCGAACAATCGTCCAGGGCTGAGTCGACGCTGAGCGCATCAAAGTATGGATTGCAGAGTGTTTACCAACCGCGTGCTGGTTTCCGTCCAAACGCGGAGCCCAAATGGGCTAGGCGATGAAAACTATAGGTACGCAATGGTAATGGTGAGCAATGTTCACTCCTTCTTGTCAGAGGGTGAATAACTGACGTCAATGCTGGCGTCGGGAAGAACTTCGGAAAGCGCTATTGCCACGCTGTCCGGAATGTGGCAAACTCCTCACTGGTACTGACCAGCTAGCCGAAGAGTTGCCAAGATGTGAGTCCTGGCAATATCGAGGCCGGCGACGTCAGCGGGCGAGGAGAAATCGCCGATCGTCCTGTGTTTGGGTTGTTAGTGGACTCTGCTTCAATCACGGGGTGTGAGCTGCGGCAATGCCGCAATAATCGACAGTTGGGCCGAGGCCTGACAATAGTCGCCGGGTTAACTGCAAGGCGCACGTAATGCGACCATACGCACTGAACGCAGCAATGCGGAGCAGTTGCTTCGCTGTCGAAGTTTCGGGAATCGGCAAGGCGGTCCGATGGACCTCGGCCGGTGAACATCTTCAGGCCGAATTCTGTGCATGGGGAAAGGTTTCTGAACACATGACGGTTCTCGAGATGGCCGCGCCCACGAAAGAGCGGCCACAACAACACCGACGAGTAACGCCGGAGAGGGCCGGTGGAGTTTCCGCACGCAGGAAATGGCAATCTGCGTATCTTCGTCGTCTGGCGATCACCGACACGATCATCGTTGCGGCAGTTGTGTTTCTGGCTCAATGGTGGCGATTCGGTAGCGACGCGGATGTCGTCGACGGTGAAGCATTCGGCCATTTCAGCTACACCGCACTGTCTTTCGCCCTGATTATCGGCTGGTTTGCCGTACTGAGGGTATTTCGGACCAGATCTCCTCGTGTGATCGGAAGCGGCCCTGAAGAGTACCGATTGATCGCTGTCGGAACGCTCCGCCTGTTCGGACTGATTGCGATCGCCAGCCTTCTCCTTCACCTGGAGATCGCGCGCCTGTACCTTGCCGTGGCGTTTCCGATGGGATTGACCGCCTTGATCGCGAGTCGTTGGATCTGGCGACGGGTGATTGCTCGTGAGCGAGCCCGAGGTGAATTTCGAACTGCCGTACTTGTGGTCGGTGTGCGAGGGGCGGTTGTCGATCTTGCACGCAACCTCGAGCGCGACGATGCCCATGGATACCGAGTTGTCGGAGTCTGCGTACCCGGCTACGGAGGAGACGTGGGCGAAGTTGTCACAGTGAACGGTCGGGACATTCCGGTGCTCGGAGACGAGCACAGTGTCACCGACGCACTCGAACAGGTCGGTGCCGACACGGTGGCGGTGACGGCGTCGGAGCGACTCGGACCGGAAGGGCTGCGCAAGCTGGCCTGGGATCTCGAGCGCGATCATGTGGACCTTGTTGTCGCACCGGGGATTCTGGATGTGTCCGGGCCGAGGCTCTCGATGCGCCCGGTCGCAGGATTTCCGCTGATTCATGTCGAGCGTCCGCGCTATCACGGCGCACAGAAGTTCTCGAAGACGACCTTCGACGTTGCTTTCGCGGCGCTCGTGCTGGCCGTGATCAGTCCGGTGCTTCTGGCGGCTGCGATCGCCGTCAAGTTCACGAGCAAGGGTCCGGTTATGTACAAGTCGGAGCGGATGGGGTTGGACGGTCAGCCGTTCCCCATGCTCAAGTTCCGCTCGATGGTCCAGAATGCGGATTCACAGGTCACGGCACTGATGAAGGAGAACGAAGGCGCCGGAGTGCTTTTCAAGATGCGAGACGATCCGCGTGTGACGACGGTAGGTCGATTCATGCGCCGATACTCGATCGACGAGTTGCCCCAGTTCGTCAATGTCCTCCGGCGAGAGATGAGTGTTGTAGGACCGCGGCCACCGCTTCGGCGCGAGGTCGAGATGTACGACGACGCGGTCAGTCGTCGGCTACTGGTCAAGCCCGGTGTCACCGGCCTGTGGCAGGTCAGTGGACGTTCTGATCTTTCGTGGGAAGACACTGTCCGCCTGGACCTTTCCTACGTCGACAACTGGTCGATGATGGGTGACGTCATGATCGTCGCGAAGACGCTCAAGGCGGTGGTGGGAAGTGATGGCGCCTACTGACAAGAAGGCGGTACCGGCGCCTTGCGAAAATGAGGCGCCGAACAATCCGCTGATCTTGCGAACGGCATTGGTGATCGCGGTCATCGGCGCGAGCGGAGCCTTTCAGGCGTACACGCAGAGGACAGCGCTCGGATCGTTGCTCGTACACGGTTCGGCCGTTCTTTCGGCGACACTTGCGTTGGTCTACTTCCTCGACCGGCGATACTCACGCAATACGACGTGGCCTGTCTTCACGCTTATGATCTCGGCCGGCGTCCCGGCAACCAGCTGGTACTGGTCGACACTGCCCCGGAACTCCGCCGTCGCCGGCATCGTCGTCGTGTGCCTGGCGATCACGGGAATCATCGTCGCCCGTGAG
The DNA here is from genome assembly GCF_058792695.1 of Rhodococcus sp. MT28. Classification (NCBI taxonomy): domain Bacteria; kingdom Bacillati; phylum Actinomycetota; class Actinomycetes; order Mycobacteriales; family Nocardiaceae; genus Rhodococcus; species Rhodococcus sp. MT28. The sequence goes on along the minus strand of NZ_JBXAFD010000004.1, from coordinate 560,312 downwards.
TTGACCTTCGCGGTGCGAGTGCGGACTGTTGCCCTCACCTTGCTGGTACTTCTCGTGCTGTCGCTGATGGTCGTGTTCCTCGATCCTTCGACTGGCATCGACGTGGACACCCGCGCCGTTGCTTATCGCGGAATCTTCACGCACAAAAACACTTTGGGACGAATGGCTGCCATCGAAGTTGTACTTGTCGGTGTCATGCTCATGCTTCCCGACATCAAGCGTATTCCGTGGGTGGCGGCGCTTGCTGTCGCCGGCATCGTGTTGTTCGAGGCCCGGAGCCAGACCGGTCTCGTCGCTGCGGGGATTGCGCTGGCGACAATGCTTGCTCTGAGGTGCTTTCGACGGACACCGAACGCTCACCTCGCCTCGACTGTGATCATCGGCCTGTACCTCGGGGTGTCCGGCGCGATGAAGGTGCTCGGACCCGATGTCGCGGCGCTACTCTCGCGAGATGTCACGCTGACCGGCCGGTTACATCTCTGGACGGTATCCGACTACTACGCCGAACAGCGGCCTCTGCTCGGATGGGGCTTCGGCTCGGTGTGGGCGCCGGACAGTGCAGTGGGGCAGATGATTCGGTCAAAGCTGTCCTTTCCGGCGACCAGCGCACACAACGGAATGCTCGACATTCGGCTGCAGATCGGTTGGATCGGATTCCTGCTGCTGTTGGCCGGCTATTACCTGCTTCTGAGCACGGTGCTCGGGCGAGCCCGCAGCAGAACGGAGTACATCGCCGTCGTCGCGATCATGGTTCTCGTCTTCTCGATGGACTTGACGGAGTCGACGCTCTTCTTCGGCGCCATGTGGCTGATCGCATGGGTCTTCCTGGCGCCGTACGGACCCTCGACCCACCGCTCCCACAGTGCGGGCAACGCCGAGTTGTCGATCCGTGGCGTTCGTGCCGACAAGAACGACGCGTACAGGTTCGCTCCGGAGCGAAGAGGAGGTCACTGAGATGTACAAGTCGTTCGATGTAGCGCGTTCGAAGCCTGAAGTGAACCCGACGTCCGTCGGTGGATTCACGCCGCCGAAAGCCTTGATGTTCCATGCGATCTATCGGAATCCGGGTGGTGAGGAGCAGAGCTTCGCCAACGAATCCAAGCTCCTGAAATCGATCGGATACGAGACGGTTCAGTGCACCACCGAGAATTCCAAGATCTCCCGGGGACCGTGGGCGGCAGTCACCGCAGTGTTCAGTCCTCGCGTACTCGTCGATGCGTTGCGCATCATCCGTTCGGAGCGCCCCGACGTCATCTACGTGAACAATCTCTGGCCGGCGTTCTCGGCTTCGTTGCTCGTGGCCGCAAGAGCCGCCGCAATTCCTACGTTGCAGGCGGTTCGGAACTATCGCCTCGCCACACCGTCAGCCAAGTTGCGCGCAGATGGCACGTGCACCGAATGCGGTTCCACCAAATACTTCACGAGTTGTGTCCGCAACGGATGCTACGGAAACAGCCGACTGCAGAGCCTTGTCTGCTACCTGAGCGCTACGGCGGTCAAGCTGAGCGTCTTTGGGTGGAAGCAGCACAGGTTCGTCGCAACGAGCGCGATGACAGCACGTCTGGTCGAAGGACGACTGATCAGTTCTGGCCGCGTCGTGGTTCGTCCGAACTTCGGATTCGAAGAAAATGAACCCGAGTTTCGGAGCACTGATTCGGTTGTGTGCGTCAGCCGACTGACACCGGAGAAGGGCGTCCTGGATTTGGTGCGCAACTGGCCGCAGGGCGCTGGAAGTACCTCGCTCACAGTTCTCGGTGACGGACCGCAGTACGGCGAGATCTCCAGCATAAGCGCAGCTCTCGACAACGTCACGCTGGCCGGATTCACTTCGCACGAAGATGTGATCGAGATACTTCGCGACAGTGCGGCGTCCGTGGTGCCGTCTCAATGGGCAGAACCGTTCGGACGCGTTGCGATCGAATCGATGTCGGTTGGCACCCCGGTCATCTACGCAACCAACGGTGCACTCGCGGACATCGTCGGACCGGGCGGAACGCCTCTCCATACCTTGGAAGAGTCGTCGATACGCGAGGCCCTCGATCGAATCTTCGGAGCGGACGATCGATCGGCGATACGCAGATCCGCTTATCGTCACTACTCGAATCGCTTCACATCGCGCAAAGCGGCGACGTCGATGCGTGAGCTCATCGACGAGGTGAGATCGTGAAAGATCGCACTCGGCATGTGACATTCATGGCCGATCAAGGGCTTTCGAGCGTCCTCACTTTTGTCGTTCTCACCTCGGTGGCACGACTCGGTGGTCCGATCGAAGTCGGCCAGATTGCCGTGATTCAATCGGCGGGTCTGTTGGCACTGGCACTGGGGAGAGCGATCGGCGTCGACGTCTGGCTGTCGCGAGGGGCGGGGTCCGACGAGCGTGGACCGGCGTTGGCGCCCACGATCGTGCTGGCGGCGGTATCGGTGACATCGGTGTGGGCACTGTTCCTGATCGCCGGCTCGGACTCGATGAATCTCACGGTATACGCCTTGGCTGCAGCTGGTTTCGTGGTTTTGGACGTGATACGCACGATGCTGATGCACGACGGAGCGAGTTGGATCTCTGCGTCGATACAGATCGTGACACTCTCGTTCGTCCTTATTGCAGCTTTCCTGGTCGAGAATCTGACACTTGCACTCGTGACCTATACGGTCGGTGTCTTCGTCGCGCTCGCTCTCGGTCACGCATCCATGCGTCTGGTACCGCCGGTACCGTCGATCAGGTACTCGCGCACTCACCGATATAGATCCGTGCCGTTTGCGATCGAGATATTGATGGGATCAGCTGCGCAGCAGGCGATGTTCTTGATACTCACTGTGGTGGCGTCGATCTCGATGATCGGTGAGATCAGAACTGCCCAGACACTGCTCGGTCCGCTGTCCTTGATGTTCGCGGGCATCTCGCCAATTCTGATGCGTAAGTTCGGCAGTGGTGTCGAAGCGATGAGCCCGAGCGAGTGCATGGCACTCGGCCGCCGAGTGGGCTTGCAGATCTTCTGGGTTTCGATCATCTGCGTTTCGCTGATCTGTCTCACGCTCGAGATTCGATTCTCGGGAGTGCGATTGATGGATCATCTGGTCGGGCCGCACTTTCCGAACTTGATACCGGTCATTCTGCTGTGCGGGTTAGCGGTGGCGTTCAACGGGATTCTGCTGGGAGTCGGCACGTCGATCCGCGTCGTGGACAAGACGGGAAACCTCAACAGATTTCGCGCCTTGCTGTTACCTCTGCAGTTTCTGATCGTTCTCGGGGCGGGACTGACCGACAGCGCCGTACCCGTCGCAGGAGCATTGGCCGCGTCGGCGTGCGTCAGCGCGAGCGTCGCACTTCTGGTTTCGATGAACCGTGACGCCCGACCGAAAGTTGACCTCTCATGAAGAATCCCAGCGGCGTCGTAGTGGCGATTCTGACCTTCCGTCGTGAATCGGAACTGGCTGTCTGCATCGACAGCGTCCGGGCATCGATCCAGGATTCCGGTGCCTCCGCCCAGGTCGTAGTAGGCGACAACGATCCGGAATCCACCACGCCGACGTATGTTGCCGACGGGATCGAACGACTGCATCTCGGATTCGGCGGGGTATCTCCGGCGCGACGTGCGCTCGTCGATCTCGCCCGTGCACGAGATCGTCGTTACATCGTCTTCGTCGACGACGACGAGTACGTCGATGTCGACTGGCTGTCGAATCTCCTCACCTGCGCAGCAGATTTCGACGCAGGTGCTGTGGCCGGTCCTGTGATTCCGGTGGGTCTGCCTGCCTCGGAACTTCCATTGCACACTCGCGTTCGCCATTCGACCGGCACCCCGGTTGCGTCTGCAGGCGCTGGAAATCTGTTGTTGGACCTGAAGGCTTTGAACGGCTTGAACTTCAGTGACGACTGGGATCTACCTGGCGGCGAGGACACCGAGTTCACGCTCAGGATGAGCGCCGGCGGTGTCCGGTTGTTGTGGTGCGACGAGGCGCTTGCGTACGAACCCGTAGGCGAGGATCGGCGTCGGGATTCCTGGCTCTTCGCCCGGTATGTCAACAACGGACGAATCCTCGCGGTCTGTCAGGGACAGCTCGAGCTGCCACTGTTGGCGGCTCAGAGTGCCAAACGCGCTCTGCTCGTACTCGCGTCGGCGACGTTGATCCCCGTTGCCTTGATCAGTCCACGGATCAAGCGCGTGGTTCTCGACAACGGTGCACGCAACATCGGTTGGTTCTCAGAGCGATTCAGCCGCAGCGATTCTCGGACGCCGCGCGCACAGAGGCTGGTGGTAGCGCGATGACACGGTTGTTGATGACGGCATACGCCTGCGATCCGAATCAGGGGAGTGAATCCGGTGCGGGTTGGGCGCTTCTCTCGGCGGCTTCCGAACTGTGTGAGTCGATCACGGTGGTGACTCGCTCCGGTGAGGCTCCCGCATTGGAATCAGAGTGTGAACAGCTCGGTTGCGAAGTTCGTGTCGTGCGAATAGCGACTTTGCCCGCGGAAGAAGCCGGATCGTACGGTCGATACCTCCGATGGCTCTGGCACACTTCACTGTTCGTTCGGCGTGAAGCGGCAAACTTCGACGTCCTGCATCATGCAACGTTCGCCTCCGACTGGTTGCCCCCACCGGTGCTGTTCGGTGGAGCCGGCGGAGTACGACTGGTATGGGGGCCTGCCGGGGGCAACACCTACCCGCCGATGCCGCTCGCCAGGCGCATCGGTATGCGGTACCTGGCAACCACGGCAGTTCGGACCTGCTCCACGAAAGCCGTTCGGTCACTGACACACATCTTCATGTCCGGACGAGTCGACACTTTCATCGCGATGAACTCCGACAGCGGACGAGGCGCACCGCGGGCACGCAATGTCGTCGTCCAACCCAATTGTGTTCTGGACTACGACGGAATCGAGAAGCAAGCGGTACCCAGACCGAAACGAAGACTCTTGTTCGTAGGAAGACTGTTGCAATACAAAGGAATCGACCTGATTCTGGATGCGCTCGAGCAGCTGGGCACCGATTGGTCCATGACCTTTGTCGGGGAGGGACCCGCCCGCGGGCGGATCGAGAAGTCGCTTCCGTATCGGCGCGGTCAGGTCACGCTTCGCGGATGGCGCGACAGATCGGAAGTGGTAAGCGAGATGGGGGCCTCCTCCGCTCTGCTCTTCCCGAGCATGCACGATTCGGGCGGCTGGGTGGCGGCCGAAGCGGCTGCGGTGGGCCTGCCGGTGGTCTGTTTGGATCTCGGCGGTGTGCCGACACTGGCAGGTAGGAACGCCGTGACGATCCAGGTTGCTCCGGCGTCGACTCTCTCCTCTCGTATCGCTCGATCGATTGTCGAGACCGAGCTTTCTCTCTTTGAACCGCAACGTGATTGGACTCGGTCCCGGTTGACATCGGTCTTGTCGCGCAGCTACGGCCAGTGCAATGAACGTCGACATACGAACTCGGAAAAGTGGTGAGACAGATGAGCAGTCCGTTCGAGGTCATCGAGGTGGGTGGCATTCCGTTTGCCGCGACCAATCTCGAGAGAGCTACCGATTGGGTAGTCAACGACAGACGAGAGGGAGCAGGAACCGGAGTCTCCGTGAGGTTGTCGAATTCCTACTGCGTGTCGGCGGCGCACAGTGATCGCGACTACTCCGCGGTTTTGAAGGGTCCGGGTGTGAACTTCGCAGACGGAACCCCGGTCAGCTGGGTGATGCGCCTGATCGGCGGCACCGCCGATCACGTCGGTGTTCGACCAGTCCGGGGTCCGTCGTTCTTCGAGGCCACCCTGGACAAGGGACGCCGCTACAGCCTTCGTCACCATTTTGTCGGCACGACAGAAGAGACGTTGAATCTCTTGACGGATCGAGTCGAGGAGTTATACCCGGGAATCAAGGTGGCCGGCACATATGCCCCGCCGTTTGCCGCGTTCAGCAAGGAGTTCGTCGACGACATCATCACGAAGGTCGATCCGACGTCACCGGACATCGTGTGGGTCGGTCTGGGTGCGCCGAAGCAGGACTTTGTCACGAAGGCGATAGCGGATCGAACCGACTACGTGGCCGTCGGTGTCGGCGCGGCCTTCGACTTCTTGGCCGGAACTGTTTCGGAGGCGCCATCTTTCGTCCAGAACTCGGGTTTCGAGTGGTTGTATCGACTTGTATCCGAACCCAAACGTCTGTGGCGGCGCTACCTGTTCGGTAACTCGACATTCGTACGGCTGGCATCACGTGACATACGAAAAGTCTTCGGCCGTTTGGGGGGACGCGCATGAGCGAGATCAAGACTGCCGAGCGATTCGGAGGACTACGGACCACAACCGTGGTTTCGCAACTATCAGGCGGGCTGTCCCGCAACGGAAGGAACGCAGGATGAAACGCGCACTGATTACCGGAATCACGGGGCAGGACGGCTCTTACCTTGCCGAGTTGCTGCTCTCCAAAGGCTACGAGGTTCACGGACTGATCCGTCGATCCTCGACGTTCAACACTTCGAGGATAAACCACATCTACGTTGACCCGCACGATGCGGATGCCCGACTTTTTCTTCACTACGGTGACCTCAGTGACGGAGCGCGCCTGGTGACACTACTCGCGCAGATCAATCCGGACGAGGTGTACAACCTCGCTGCGCAGTCTCACGTCAGGGTCAGCTTCGACGAACCCGAACACACCGGGAACACCACTGGCGTCGGGTCGATCCGACTACTCGAAGCGGTTCGGATGGCCGGACTCGACTGCCGGTTCTACCAGGCGTCGAGTTCCGAGATGTTCGGTGCCACACCGCCACCGCAGAACGAGGAGACACCGTTCTACCCACGTTCGCCCTACGGTGCGGCGAAGGTGTACTCGTACTGGATCACCAAGAACTATCGTGAGGCATACGGGATCTTCGCTGTGAACGGAATTCTGTTCAATCACGAGTCCCCTAGGCGTGGTGAGACATTCGTGACGCGGAAGATCACGCGCGCGGTCGCACGCATCCAGGCAGGTATCGAGGATCATCTGTACATGGGCAATCTCGATGCGATTCGCGACTGGGGATATGCGCCGGAGTACGTGGAGGGAATGTGGCGCATGCTGCAGGTCGACGAGCCTGAGGATTTTGTGCTCGCCACCGGTGGCAACTACTCGGTGCGCGACTTCCTGACCGTCGCGTTCGAACATGCAGGTCTGAACTGGGAAAACCACGTTCGATTCGACGAACGGTATCTTCGGCCGACCGAGGTGGACGCACTGATCGGGGATCCGAGTCATGCCGAGCGCAAACTCGGTTGGAAGGCCGGCGTGCACACACCCGAACTGGCCCGGATCATGGTCGAGGCAGACATCGAAGCGCTCGAACACGAAGGGCGGCCGTGGATCGACACTCCGGCACTTCCCGACTGGTCGGCGACGCGATGAGTGATTCATTCGCAGCGCGACCACTCGATCGAGGCGCACCGTTCTACGTGGCCGGCCACCGAGGTCTGGTCGGCTCTTCGGTGTGGCGACACCTGGAATCTGCGGGCTTCACCAGGTTGCTCGGAAAGACCTCGGCCGAACTCGATCTACGTGACCGGGAAGCTGCTTTCGATTTCTTCGCCCGCGAAAAGCCGACCAACGTGATCCTCGCAGCAGCAAAAGTTGGTGGGATTGCGGCGAACAGCACTTTCCTCGTCGACTTCCTGTCGGAGAATCTGCGCATCCAGGTGAACGTGCTCGACGCTGCCCTCGCACACGGCGTCGAGCGTCTCCTGTTCCTCGGATCATCTTGCATCTACCCGAAATTGGCACCGCAACCGATCAAGGAGGAATACCTGCTCACCGGGCATCTCGAGCCGACCAACGACGCCTATGCAATAGCAAAGATCGCGGGAATACTCCATGTTCAAGCTGCCAGGCGGCAGTATGGTCGCCCCTGGATCTCAGCTATGCCCACCAACCTGTACGGCCCGGGAGACAATTTTTCGCCGCACGGATCGCACGTACTTCCCGCACTCGTTCGGCGTTACGACGAGGCGCAGTCGTCGGCAGTCCAGTCGGTTGTCAACTGGGGGAGTGGCAATCCGCGACGTGAATTCCTGCATGTCGACGACTTGGCGTCGGCGTGTCTGCATCTGCTCGACAACTACGACGGTGCATCGCATGTCAACGTCGGAACCGGCGAGGACCACACAATTCGTGAGATCGCTTCGATAGTCGCCACGGAGGTCGGATACACCGGAGAGACGCGGTGGGACACCTCGAAGCCGGACGGAACGATGCAGAAACTGCTGGACGTGAGCATGATTCGAGAACTCGGATGGCGGCCGACAATCGGATTGCGCGAAGGAATCGCGTCGACGATCTCGTGGTACCGCGACAACATCGGTGCCGTACGTACCTGAATCGCTTTTCCCATCAACACACTTCGCACACTCTCGAGAAAGCAGATCGAGCAACATGAGCACTCGCATAGCAGTATTCGGCACGGGATACCTGGGCGCGACACACGCGGCCTGTATGGCCGAACTCGGTCACGAGGTCCTCGGAGTGGATGTCGATGCGGCAAAGCTGGAGAAACTGGCAGCAGGTGAAGTTCCGTTCTACGAGCCAGGGTTGGGCGAGGTCCTACGAAACAACATCGATCGAGGGCGACTGAAGTTCACGTCGTCGTACGAGGAAGCCGCAGAATTTGCGGACGTGTTCTTCCTCGGGGTCGGTACGCCGCAGAAAAAGGGTGAGTTCGCCGCGGACATGGTCTACGTGGATGCCGTGATCGAGACTTTGGCGCCGCTGCTCACCAAGCCCTCGGTCATCTTCGGCAAGTCCACGGTACCGGTGGGCACCGCGGAACGGCTCGGTAAGCGCGCGCGCGAACTGGCACCGATCGGTGACGGCGTCGAAGTCGCGTGGAATCCCGAGTTTCTGCGTGAAGGATTTGCCGTCCAGGACACGTTGCACCCGGACCGACTTGTGCTCGGAGTCGATCGAAATGTCCGCGGTCGAGCGGAATCTGTTGCGCGCGAAGTCTATGCAGAGCTCATCGATGCGGAGATTCCGTTTCTCGTCACGGACCTTGCGACGGCGGAGTTGGTGAAAGCGTCAGCGAACGCTTTCCTGGCCACCAAGATCTCGTTCATCAACGCCATCTCCGAAGTGTGCGAGGCTGCGGGCGCCGACGTCACAGTGCTCGCCGACGCGATCGGGCACGACGTTCGGATCGGACGTCGATTCCTCAACGCGGGAATTGGTTTCGGCGGAGGGTGTTTGCCGAAGGACATCCGGGCCTTCATGGCTCGCGCCGGTGAACTCGGTGCCGACCAAGCACTGACGTTCCTGCGCGAAGTCGACAATATCAATATGCGCCGACGTACACGCATGGTCGAACTGGCGCGGGAGGCATGCGGATCGCTTCTCGGTGCGAGAGTCGCAGTTCTGGGTGCCGCGTTCAAACCGGACTCGGACGACGTTCGTGATTCGCCGGCGCTCAACGTCGCGGGTCAGATTCAGCTCCAAGGTGCTGCAGTGAACGTGTACGACCCAAAGGCCATGGACAATTCGCGCGCGCTGTTCCCGACGCTGACCTACTCGGCAAATGCATTGGAGGCCTGCGAAGGTGCCGATGTCGTCCTGGTATTGACCGAGTGGCCCGAATTCTTGAAGTTGCAGCCGTCCGATCTCGATTCGGTGGTTCGCAAGAAAGTGATCGTCGACGGGCGCAATTGCCTTTCCCCCGATGAGTGGCGAGGCGCAGGTTGGAACTACCGCGGACTGGGACGCCCGTGAGCACAGGACGTCTCGTCCGTCGCAGCTGATCTATATCGAAATGAGAAAGCCCGGTTCGCCCTCGCGGTCCGACCGGCAAAGACCGCTCAGACCCGCAGTGGACATGCGTGAGCCGAAGGAGACATCAAGATGGAAATTGTCGACTACCTGAAGATATTGCAAGCCAGATGGCGAATAGTCGCTGCTGTAACCGTGCTCGGAATCCTGGGAGCCCTTTGCGCTTCTCTTCTTTCGACGCCCGTTTACCAGGCCTCGACGAGGCTGTTCGTTTCGACGTCGGCGGGTACCTCGGTCAACGAGGCACTGCAGGGCAGTCAACTTTCACAGCAGCGAGTTCTGTCCTATACAAAACTCCTGACCGGCCGAACACTCGCACAGCGGACGATCGACGAACTGGGACCGAGGGTGGTCGGCGGGATGTCGGCTGACGAGTTGGCCTCCAAGGTCACTGCGACGTCGGCGCCCGACACTGTATTGATCGACCTCGCAGTCAAGGACGCGTCACCGGAACTCGCACGCGAGATCGCAAACACTCTCTCATCCGAATTCGTGGCATTGGCAAAGGAACTGGAGACACCCGAGAACGGCGGAACACCGCCTGCACGTGTGGTCGTCGAACAGCAGGCTCAACAGCCGACTGTTCCGGTGTCACCCAAGACTTCGCGCAACCTCGCGCTCGGCGCAGTGGCGGGACTGGTTGTGGGGATCGCGCTTGCGTTGATTCGTGATCGACTCGACAACACGGTGAAAGATCGTCGAACTGTAGAAGAGATCGCGGGTTCGGCGATGGTGGGCACGATCCCGTTCGACAAGGACGTCGAAGTCAATCACGCGATCGCTTTCAGTGACGGAAGTTCCGTGAGTGCCGAAGCCTTCCGTGAGTTGCGCACCAACCTTCAGTTCCTCGAGGTGGACCATCCACCGCGTGTCATCGTCGTCACGAGTTCGCTTCCCTCCGAAGGTAAGACGACCACGGCCGTGAACATCGCTCTCGTCTTGGCGGAGGCCGGCAAATCAGTGTGCCTGATGGAGGGCGACCTCCGGAAGCCGCGAGTATCGAAGTATTTGGGATTGCTCGGAAGTGTCGGCGTCAGTTCGGTGCTCTCCGGTCAAGCGACGCTGGACGATGTGCTTCAGCCGACCGAGTTCGACGGGCTGACAGTGCTCGCCTCCGGACCGATCCCGCCGAACCCGAGCGAACTACTCGGCACGGACACGGCCAAACATGTTCTCGAGGAACTGCGGGCGCGATACGACTACGTCATCATCGACGCCTCGCCGTTGCTACCCGTCACGGATGCCGCGGTCCTGGCCGCGATGTCGGACGGTGCCCTGGTGATCGCCCGACACGGCTCCACGAAGTGCGATCAACTGGCGCGCGCGGTCGGAAACCTACAGAGTGTGGGTGCGCACGTCCTGGGCACTGTCATCACGATGACGCCGTCTCGCGGACGCAATGCGTACGAGTACAGCTACTACTACGAGTCGGACAAGTCGCTACCGCAGTTGACCGCGGTGCCCGCGCTCAACGCTCACCGAAGCGAAGTCGGCTGAGCAGCGGGCCGAGGAGATCGGCGATCTCAAGTCCGATCTCGTGAAACACGTTCTCTTCCTTACCCATCGGATCCATGACGTCCTCGGGTTCGGTGGCACGAAATCGGGGTCTGGCGGCGGCGAGGTCCTCGACAGTTCCTGCATCTGCGAGCGAGCCCAACCGTGCGGCTTCTCGAAGTGTGAACGTGCGCTTGAGCCGCGCCGGAGCCATCGCCAGGACTTTGTCTCGCTGACTTTCGGTCATCGTGAGAATGAGGTCGGCGTCCGACGCCAGCGCTGCTGTCATGCGTCGGGCTTGAAACTCCGTGGGGTCGCCGCCGAGCCCCGCGAGAACCCTCGCAGCAGTTGGCTCGATCGGGTGTCCGACCATCGCCCGGGTTCCGGCACTCGACGCGGTGAATCCGGTGACCCCGGCTTCGGCGGCATAAGCACGTGCAAGGCGTTCGCCCGTGGGTGATCGGCAGATGTTTCCCGTACAAACGAAGAGAACGTGCATGGCAGAAGCATAGGTTGCACACGCGACGCACTCGTCGTACGCCCGATGTTGGTTTCGCGCCCACCTGGCGTACGCGTTTCGGAAAGTTCGGACGCATACCAACAACACATGAAGATGACCGTGTTCGGAACGGGATACCTGGGGGCGACCCACGCAGTGTGTATGGCCGAACTTGGCCACGACGTGCTGGGAGTCGACATCGACCAGTCCAAGGTCGACAAGTTGTCTCGTGGGGAGGTCCCGTTCTTCGAGCCGGGTCTGACCGACATGCTGGAGAAGAATCTGGCGTCGGGTCGGCTGCAGTTCACGACTTCCTACTCCGATGCCGCGGATTTTGCGGACATCCATTTCGTCGGTGTGGGGACGCCTCAGAAGAAGGGGGAGTACGCCGCAGATCTGAGTCATGTTCATTCGGTGATCGACATGTTGGCGCCGTTGTTGCGAAAGCCTTCGCTGATAGTCGGGAAGTCGACGGTGCCGGTAGGCACGGCAGCGGCTCTCGGCGAGCGGCTCCGAGCGACTGCGCCGGCGGGTGGCTCGGTAGAGGTGGCCTGGAATCCGGAGTTCCTGCGTGAAGGACACGCGATCGCGGATACCTTGAGCCCTGACCGGTTGGTTCTGGGGATCGATCGTGACCGGCCGGGAAACGCCGAAGGCGTTCTTCGCGAGGTGTATGCCGAGATACTGGGCGCGGGGGTGCCGTTCCTCGTGACCGATCTGGCGACGTCCGAGTTGGTCAAGGGATCTGCGAACGCGTTTCTCGCGACCAAGGTGTCCTTCATCAATGCGATTGCGGAGGTGTGCGAGGCGACCGGCGCCGACGTCACGATGTTGGCCGACGCTCTCGGGTACGACGCTCGGATCGGTAGACGGTTCCTCAATGCGGGCTTGGGGTTCGGCGGTGGGTGCCTGCCGAAGGACATTCGGGCGTTCATGGCACGCGCCGGGGAGTTGGGTGTCGACCAGGCGCTGTACTTCCTCCGCGAGGTCGACAGCATCAACATGCGACGACGGACAAAAGCTGTGGAACTGGTGACGGCAGCCTGCGATGGCAGTTTGCTGGGAGCTAACGTGTCGGTGCTGGGAGCTGCGTTCAAGCCCGAATCCGACGATGTGCGCGATTCGCCTGCGCTCAACGTTGCAGGAATGATGCAGTTGCACGGGGCGGCGGTCACCGTTTTCGATCCGAAGGCCATGGATAATTCTCGCCGACTGTTTCCCACCCTTCACTACGCAACCTCCACGTCAGAAGCTTGCAGGAATGCTGATGTGGTCTTGATCGCCACTGAATGGGACGAGTTCGCCTCACTCGTGCCCGCCAATTTGGAACCACTCGTTCGGCGGCGGGTGATCGTTGACGCCAGAAATTGCCTCGATCCGGACCTGTGGCGCGCCGCCGGTTGGAACTATCGCGGATTGGGGCGGTAGGTCGAACGTCCAGGTAGCGAAAAAATAGCTGCGAGAAGGCCTTAGGTGAGATGCGCGAACCTCGCAGACCATGCCCAGTGGGTAGACTTCCGGCCGGGGAATGACGGGGTCTGGTGACGGAACCCGTCGACGGTCGACGAAGGTGGATCATGAACTTGGTTTTGGGTGTGACGGTGGGAGCCAGCGCTGTGCGTTTGGCGCGCCCGGGGACGCCCGACCACAGTGGTCCGGTGTTCCGATCCAGAGCGGTCGATCGAGGCCGCGAGATTCCGGAGGAAGTGGCAGCGGAGGCAACCGGCGTGGCCTTGACCGAGAATGCCGACCTCGGCAGCAATACGGTCGTCGCCTACCGGGATCAAGCGCAGGCCGGAGCACTCCAAACAGCGTTCGAACAGAACGGCATCGACAACTTCGAGCTGGTTCCCGAAGTAGTCGCGACGCTTCGAATGCTCGAGGAGTCCGGTGCGTTGACCGACCAGAGCACACTCGTCGTCGTCGACATCGGTAGTTCTGGATCGACGATCAGCATTGTGGACAGGCAGATGCGGTCTACCGTCGTCACCGCCCGGTCGACGCGGGTCAGTGGAGATCACTTCGACGAGCTCGTCTACTCGGATCAGACCGTGCGTCGCCGTATAGCTACGCCGGCCGACCCGGGCGGCGATGCCGAACTGCAGGCGCGATGCCGACTCGCGAAGGAACAGCTGTCCTCACGAAGTGCGGTGTGCCTGCCCGGCCCCGGCGGGCTTCTCCTGCTGTCGCGGGAAGTTTTCGATTCGTTGGTCGTCACGTCGGTGGAGGCCTTCGCACGCGAGATACGAGAGGTCATCGCAACGTCCGGCCGTAACCCCGACGCGATTCTCCTGATCGGTGGCGGTGCACGCATTCCGATCGTGCGGGCGACCCTCGCCGCGTGGCTGGAGTGCCCCCTCATCGCGCCCGAGCAGCCGGAACTCGTGACTGCGCAAGGCGCTGCGCTGATCGCGGAGTCGTCGATGACGCCATCGGCGCGCGCGGTATCTGCCCCGGTTCAGGTTCCGGCTGTAGCGCCGATCTTTGCGCCGTATCCGATCCACACCCCGGCGGAGGTACCCGTTCCGGTTCAAGCGTTCAGCCACGGAGGGGTCGCAACGCTCGCGGAATCGGAGCGGCCAAATGCCTTGTCCGAAGTCACTTCCGGCACGAAGTCCGTTCCGCAAGAACAGGTGCCGAGCCCTTACGCGGCGGAACTGCCTCAGCCGCGACCGAACCGACACGAGCAACGATTCGATCCGGCCGCAGATCTCGTGGTCGCCGACAGCGACCCGGCCACGGACGGATTCAGCACAGAACGTGACGCAGACACCGAGGCCGTGATGGTTGACGCCCAGGCGTACTCGGCGATGTACGAAGGCGAGGGACCCGGAGCAGGAACCGCACACCCGTCCTGGCTCGCCGGGACACAACCCGTTGAATCGACATCCAAAGAGCCGAGAAACCCGCTACGGTTCGCGGGCCTCGGCGCCGGTGTGATCGCGGCGATCGTGATCGTGGGGCTGGGATTGGGCTACGGAGGAAAGGTCTTCGATTCCGAGGACGCCGGACCCGTGGCAACCGAGGTGACCACGACGGCACCGACGACCACGACTACTCCGCCGCCGACGACCACAACGACCCCGCCCCCGACGACGACGGAGGAAGCCCCTCCGGTCGTCGAGGCTCCGCCAGTCGTGCAGGACACTTACGTGCCTCCCGCGCCCGCGCCCGCGCCGCCACCGCCGGCGATCTACATCCCGGGGCTTCCGCCGATTCTGTTGCCGGTTCTCCCACCGATTCCCGGACTCTGAGGCTCGTTTTCAGCGTTTGGAGTGTCGGCCACCTGACGTGGGGCCGGCCTTGACCGCGCTACCGGGCGGACGGGCGAGAATCACGGCGATGGCAGTGGTGAGTGGAACCGAAAGCGCCAGGGCTATTCCGCCGACAGCGGACCTTACGATCTCGATTGCGACGGCATCACCGACCAGGACGTCCTGAAGTGGGCGCCCGCTGACGCTGAAGAGCAGTAGCAGTGGCAGCGCCCCACCCGCGTACGCGAGAACCAAGGTGTAGACCGTGCTGGCGATGTGATCACGTCCGACCCGCATCGCACCGCCGAAGACTTTTCGACGGGACGCATGCTTGTCGAGTTCGGCCAACTCGAATGCCGAGGATGCCTGGGTGATGGTGACGTCGTTGAGAACGCCGAGCGAGCCGATGATGAAGCCCGCCAGCAGCAGGCCGGTGATGTCTATGTGCTCGATATAGGTCTGAACATTGGTGTTCTGCTCTTCAGACAAACCGGTGAGGTGTGTCAGTTCAATGCAGAGGTAGGAGAGAACCGCGGCGAGCACCATGGCGGCAAGGGTGCCGAGCAAAGCAGAACTGGTCTTGAGTGAGACCCCGTGCGCCAGATAGAGAACCGCGTACAAGATCACCGCCCCGGCGACCAGCGCAACCGGTATCGCAGGCTTGCCGTCGAGCAGAGCGGGTAGGAGAAACCCGACGACTACGCCGAAGGCGATCACCAGGCCGACGAGTGCGCGCAGCCCTCTCCACCGTGCGACTGCGATGATGACGACGGCGAACGCGATGACGATCAACGCCAGCGGGAGCCCACGCGAATAGTCTTCGAAGGAGTACTGCGTGTTTCCGTTCGGGTCGGTCTGACGCACCAGGCGAATGTGGTCACCCACGCGAAGGTCCGGCTGACCGGCGCCCGGAATGACCTCGAGCAATGTCTTCGTTCCGGCATTCGGCCCGGATTCGATATCGACGATACTTCGCTGGCACTGGTAGGCGGAGGTAGGCGGCGGTTGCGGGGCACCGACGAATACCCTTCCGGCAGAGGAACTTCCGCAGTCACCGAGATCCTGCATCGTGACGGTGCCCGCCTCGGTTTCCACCGAGCTGCCGTCGGCATTCTGGAAGGGGAGTGGGACGGGAATGGTGTTCTTGTCCGGCCACAGTGCGACAGCTGCCGCGACGACGACCATGCCGATGACGACGAGCAACCCGATGACGACGCGTGATGCGGTGGGGCCGATCTGAATGGGGCCACCGTGGCCATGGCCGTGACTCATCGGAAACTGAGTGTCGGACTGGGGATTTGCACCGGTGCAATGTTATCGGCTCCGAAGCGAATGGTCAGCTTCTGACGGCAGTGTCGGTGAAAGGCAGTGTCGCTGCAAGGCAGAGTCGGCGAAAACCGGTGCTACCGATGAGGGGTTGTGAAACTGGGATTGGTCGAGCTGGGTGGCGGGGAACAGGGGGGGTTGTCCCCGCCACCAACCTGGTATCCACAGGGGGGGGAGGGATACCAGGTGCTCGCGGCACCGAAGTGCTGCTAACTAATGTACCCAATTTCAAACCGATTTGGCGCGTTGTCCAACTACCAATTTCACAACGAATCACGTACCGGTTGGACCGTTTTCACATCGGGGCAGGTCACTAAATAGTTAAAGAGTCAATCAAACCGCCTGGTTTGCGAAAAATGTGACCAAGGTCGCACAAATGCCCCGCAGTTTTACGTTTACGGGGCATTTGTACAACGAATTGTTTACTCGATTTCAGCCGGATTCAGCGTGAGAATCTACTGTTTGTAACTGGTGAGGAAGTTGCCGAATCGCTCGATGGCCACGGCGAGATCTCGGGCCCACGGAAGGGTGACGATCCGAAGGTGATCGTGATTCGGCCAATTGAACCCGGTGCCTTGAACCATCAGGATCTTCTCCTGGAGAAGCAGGTCCTGAACCAATTTCTCGTCGTCGTGGATCTCGTAGACGTTCGGATCCAGACGAGGGAACGCGTAGAGCGCGCCGCGAGGCTTCACACACGAAACGCCCGGAATCATGTTCAATCGCTCCCAAGCGACGTCGCGCTGCTCGAGCAGGCGGCCGCCGGGCAGGATCAGGTCTTCGATGCTCTGGTGACCGCCGAGGGCGACCTGAATGGCGTGCTGTCCGGGGACGTTGGGGCACAGACGGGTCGACGCCAAGAGATCGAGTCCCTCGAGGAAGCCGGCCGCGTGATCCTTCGGGCCCGTGATCGCCACCCAGCCGGAGCGGTAGCCGGCGACGCGGTAGGCCTTCGAGAGGCCGTTGAACGTCAGGCACAGCAGATCAGGGGCAAGTGTTGCCAGCGAGATGTGCTTGGCGTCGTCGTAGAGGATCTTGTCGTAGATCTCGTCGGCGAGCAGCAGAAGCTGATGCTTGCGTGCCAGATCGACCAACTGCTGCAGAACCTCCATCGAGTACACCGCACCCGTGGGGTTGTTCGGGTTGATGACGAGGAGAGCCTTGGTCTTGTCGGTGATCTTGGATTCGATATCGGCGATATCGGGATTCCAGTCGTTGGCCTCGTCGCAGAGATAGTGGACGGGCGTCCCTCCGGACAAGCTCGTCATCGCAGTCCACAGGGGGTAGTCCGGTGCTGGGATCAGAACCTCGTCGCCGTTGTTGAGGAGGGCCTGCATGGTCATCGTGATCAGCTCGGAAACACCGTTGCCGAGGTAGATGTCGTCGACGTCGAGCTCGGGGAAGCCGGGAACCAGCTCGTAACGCGTCACGATTGCGCGCCGCGCCGACAGAATGCCCTTCGACTCCGAATAGCCCTGTGCATAGGGCAGGGCGGCGATCATGTCCCGCATGATCACATCGGGGGCGTCGAATCCGAACGGTGCCGGGTTGCCGATGTTGAGCTTGAGGATCCGGTGTCCTTCCGCCTCCAACCGGGCGGCATGCGCGTGCACCGGTCCACGGATTTCGTACAGGACGTTCTGGAGCTTCGACGACTGCTCCAGCTCGCGCTGCGGCTGACGGTGGCGGACGGGTTCTGGTGTGCTCACGAGTTACATGATTCCACCACTGTGCAAGTGCATTGTCGGGGACCGTGTCGCACGCCCCGTTGGCTATTGTCGAGCGATGACCCCCAGCGAGCAGATTGCAGCCCCGTACGGATCGTGGACTTCTCCGATCGGAGCAGCTGATCTGGCTGCAGGTGGGCACCCTGTCGAGGGTGGACGATACGTCGGTGACGAGATCTGGTGGGCTGAACTTCGTCCGACCGAGGGTGGTCGGACCTCGATCCGTCGATCTGGTCTCGACAACCAACCCGTCGACATCCTCCCCGCGCCGTGGAACGCGCGTACCAGGGTTCACGAGTACGGCGGTGGCGCCTGGACGGTCACCGAGTCCGGAAAACTGGTCTTCAGTGAATTCTCCGATCAGCGGGTGTACATCCTCGAAGGAGTCACTCCACGGGCTCTGACGCCCGAACCGGCGTCGCCGGCCGCATTGCGATACGCAGACCTGCAGATCGTGAACGGCGAGGTGTGGGCGGTTCGGGAAGCGCACGCGGAGGACGGGGCGATCACTCGCGATATCTGCGCGATTCCGCTGGACGGTTCCGGCAACATCCGCTCGATCGTCGGCGGCTCGGACTTCCTCTCGTCACCGAGGCTTTCGCCGAGTGGAACCAAGATCGCCTGGATCGCATGGAACCATCCGCAAATGCCCTGGGACGGTACCGAACTGAGGGTAGCTCCACTCGTCGACGGCGTCGCTCAGGCGTATTCCGTGCTGATCGGCGGACTTGAAGAGTCCGTCCTGCAGCCGGAGTGGATCACCGACGACGAACTCTACGCAATCAGCGATCGCAGCGGCTGGTGGAACATCTATCGCGTCGGCGGCAAGATCAGCCCGATTTGCCCGGTGAACGCGGATTTCGGTGGCCCGCAGTGGCGCTTCGGTGGGCGCTGGTTCGTCGAACTCGGCAACGGGCACCTTCTCACCGCACGCACCGTCGGAACCGACACGCTGGCGGTACTCGACCCGGCGTCGGGGGAACTGCGCGACATCGCGACCCCGGGTGTCACCAGCATCGGCCTCATGCAGGTTCGCGGAGATCGGTTACTGCTCATCTCGGGAGGCGCGAAACTGGCGGGCGCGCTACGTGAACTGGACCTCGGTACCGGCGAACTCACCGAAATCCGTTCGTCGGTCGAAGAATTGCCCGAGTCTGCCTATCTTCCGGAAGCGCGAGCCGTCGTGGCTCACGGACACGGGCGAGAAGTTCACGCCGTTGCTTATCCGCCGCGCAGTCCGCGATACAAAGGGCCCGACGATGAACTGCCGCCGTATGTCGCGTTTGTTCACGGTGGGCCGACGGCGCACGTCGCACCGGCCCTCAACCTCGTCTACGCCTTCTTCACCAGCCGCGGAATCGGCGTCGTCGACGTGAACTACGGCGGGTCGACCGGTTACGGACGTGAGTACCGTAATCGATTGCGTGGTCAGTGGGGTGTCGTCGACGTGCAGGACGTCGTCACCGCCGTCAACGGGTTGGCCGAGCAGGGGCTTGCCGATCCGGCCCGCCTTGCCATCGAAGGCGGATCCGCCGGTGGTTGGACCGTTCTGGCCGCACTGACGACGTCCGACGTGTTCGCTTGTGGTGCTTCCTATTTCGGCGTGGCCGAACTGGACCTGTTCGTGCAGGAAACTCACGATTTCGAATCGCGTTACGTCGACGGTTTGATCGGCCCGCTGCCGGAATCTGCCGACCTGTACGCGGAACGTGCTCCACTCAACAACGTCGACGGGTTGAACTGCCCGGTGTTGCTTCTCCAGGGTCTCGACGATCCGATCGTGCCACCCTCGCAGGCGGAGCGATTCCGGGATGCTCTGGTGGCCAAGGGCATTCCGCACGCGTACCTGGCCTACGAGGGTGAATCTCACGGATTCCGCAAGCAGTCGACCATCATCAGCTCACGCAACGCCGAGCTGTCCTTCTACGGGCAGGTGCTCGGATTCACTCCACCCGGCATTCCGACGCTCGAGCTGTGGAAGCCTGCGATCAGTAGCTGACGGCCCCGTGGCTGCGCGCGAAGGCCGCCAGGATCCGGCTTGCCACCAGTGACGGGGTCGACAGGTCGGCCCACGTCCACCTCGCGACCTCCCACCCTGCGTCACGGAGTCGGTCTTCGCGGAGCTTCTCGTTCCAGAGCGCGTCCTCGGGGCTGCGACCGGCGGGCACCAGTCGGCCGTACTTGATGCGGCCGTCGAACTCTCCGATGGTGCGCTGCTCACGCCACAGGAAGTCGACGCGGCCGGCAAACCCTCGAGCGTCGTGGATGTCGACCTGGGGTTCGGGGAGCGGCAGGTGTTCGTGCAGGAACAATGCGAGGCTCCGTGATTCACCGACGCTTTCGATACGGGAGTCCATCGCGGTGAGCGCGTGGAGCGCATGTCGATGGCGCGGATGGTTCGGGCTGAGTGCCAGCGAGGCTGCAACCGCGTCCTTGGTCAACCTTGAACGGTGCAACGCTGAATTGCCCACGACGAGAGCCTGTTCGAAAGTGAGTGTCCTCGCGAGATCCGCAACAGTTCGTGCCGGAGTCGTGACGCGCAGCCCATCGACTTCGGTGATCTCGTTGTCCGCCAGCCATGTCGAGTGCACATGACGTCGAGCGGACTTTCGGCCACCACCTCGCCGGTTCCGGGACAGGTGAACGACGTCGAGCGGAGTGTTCCAGAGTTCGAAACCGTGCAGAACCGCAGCCGAGACGTGGCTGACAGTGGCACCGGGTGAAGCGGCGCAGGCCACGGCCTCTGCCCGCAATCGATGTCGTCCGTATGCGTCGAGGCGGGACAGGTGGCCGCTGTCCACGTACGCACCACGATGGATTCTGGCCCAGGTTCCACTAGCGCAGGCCTGTCGGATCTCGGCATCGGTGCGACCGATCGACAGTTGGTCCGGCCTGCGGATGATATGTGTCTGTTCCCCCATGTCGATCGATCTTGCTGCGCCCGGCGCTGGAAAGGAAGCCGTGACCCCGGGGGGGTGGATAGCCGTGAGTGAACACCACTTGTCCACAGTTCGAACCGGTTTCGCGTCGCTGGAGGGGGTGTTCGGTATGGGGAAACGGTGGCAGGTTCCCGGTGTCGCGCTCTAGGAAACCCTTGCGTCCGGAGCGTTCGCGTGCCAGGCTGTTCAACTATGACTACAGGAAAGGCGGACTCCGCCACCGTCGCGTGAGCGCCGCACCGATTCGCTCGTCGGCATCACATCGAGCGACATTGCCCGAGAACTTCAATCTCTTCGATGAAGACAGTCTGGCCCTGGAAAAGATCCGCGACGTGTGGCTCGAACGCGGATTGTGTACTCGTCCTGCTGATCGAAACACCGCAGAAGCCTCTGTCGCGCAACTGTATCGACGCTCCGGGCTCCCGAAACCGGAGTTCGTCTGGGTCCCGTCGCCGTCTGCTGGTTCGGACCTGATCGTCACCGAAGGACTGTCGACCAAGATGTCATTGGACGGCACCGGCCTCGACTGCGCTTCCGGGTATATCGCGAGCATGTTTGCGGCTTCGCGCCGACGCATGGACGCGCGAATCGAATGTCGGAGAACTGGCTGGCAGATGGAACGCCGGCAGGGGGAGCGCCTGATCAGGGCGTCCATTTGGGAATCGTTGCACACCACGCTGTTCGACGGCGTCGCAGCTGCGATACGAACGATGTTGACCCCGGTGGCCGGGGAAGTGACCTGGTACGGGCAGCAGGACGCACATCGAATCGCGTACTACGACACATGCCATCGATTCGGTCTTGCGACCTTCCGCTCGGAAGACCGTGAACTCCTCGACGTGCAGACCGCACTGGCTGACTCGACCGGGTGGTGGTGGGCGTTCGACGACGCGTGCATCATGGCGGAACGACCCACCGCCTTACATGCCGAACCGATACCGGGCAGCGCGCAGGGGGCACGACGCTTGCATCATTCTGATTCCCCCGCAATCGAATTCGTAGACGGTACAAAGGCGTTCGTTCTACACGGAGCGATCGTTCCCGACTGGGTGGTGCTCGATCCCACCGCCGAACGCATCGCACACGAGCGCAACGTCGAGATCCGTCGATGTGCAATCGAGCGGATCGGGTGGGATTCCTACATCGAGCTGGCGGACCTGACACTGGTCGACCAAACCGACGATCCCGGTAACGCCGGTTGCCTCCTGCAGCTCTACGCGTCGCCGGAGGGCTGGGATCGAAGTGGACGGATTCTCCTCGCGGTCAACGGTTCTCTCGAACGCGACGGGCATCGGCGTCGATACGGCCTTCACGTACCCGGATGGTTTACCTCCGCGTTGGATGCCGCCGGATGGACTTACGGCATCACCGGTACCGACTATTCCCGTCTCGTTCGTCGAACCTGAATCTCGAACCCTCTACCCTCAATCCTCAAACCCTGGGTGATACTTATGAACTCGAACATGACCTTGTCCGCTCTCACCAGCCTCACCGGCCTCGATGTCTTCGACTACCTGGACCAGGAAGTGTCCATTCCTGTGATCGACGGACTTCAGGCGCAAGGCGATCTCATCGGGATCCCGTTTTCGCTGCTCGCAAATATCGTGGCGCCTCTGCCATGGACACGCTCTGTGAGAGTGCCGCTCTCCGGCGTGGAACTGCTGCGAAGTGCGGCGGGAGGGAACCCCCACAGTCTGGTTGCAGACGAAGGGGAGTGCACGTGGTCGACGCCGGTGAAAGATGCTCGGGGCCTTGCACTCGGCATGCTCGACACCCGAGTGACCGCGTACCTCATCCACCCGGAGCACGGCGCGACCGGCATCGCTCCGGGACGATACGTCATCGGCCGGCAGCAGGAAAGGGGCGTCGGGCGTGCGCGCGGTGCGGTGATGCTTGTCGCCGATTGACACGCCGGCCTCGAGTTGGCGGGGGAGTGAGCACCACTTGCACAGGGCGAGCACCGGTTTCCGTGTGCTGGACGGTGTGTCGGGTCGAGGGAAAGGGTGCTCGGTCGGCAAAGGCTCCCGCACAAACACGAATGCCCTCACCGTGACGGTGAGGGCATTCGCGTGTGGTGCGCTTACTTCTTGCGGCCAGGAGCCTTCGCGCCGGCCTTGAATCCGAGTCCGCCTGCCTTGGGGGCGGGCGGCGCGGCAGCAGGCGCCGGAGCTTCCGCGGGTGCGGACGCCTCAGCAGGCGCTTCAGCGGGTTCTGCCTTCACAGGTTCGGCCTCGGGAGCCGGGGCCTCTGCAGCCGGCGCCGGGGCCGCAGCGGGAGCTGCCTTCCGGGCACCGGGAGCCTTTGCGCCCGACTTGAATCCGAGTCCGCCGGCCTTGGCAGCAGGCGGAGCCTTCGGGGCTTCCGCCTCGGCGGCCGGAGCCTCTGCCGGTGCAGCCGGAGCCTCTGCCAGAGCCTCTGCCGGAGCAGCAGCAGGTGCTTCAGAAGCAGGAGCAGCCTTTGCACCAGGAGCCTTGGCCCCACCCTTCATCTGCAGTCCCTTGCCGCCGGGTGCCTTGGCGCCGGACGCCAGGCCCAGACCCTTCGGCTTGGCGACGGGTGCAGCAGCTTCGGGTGCAGCAGCCTCAGCAGCCGGAGCTTCCGCTGCCGGCGCGGCAGCGGCCTTTGCTCCGGGTGCCTTGGCGGCGCCCTTCATCTGCAGTCCCTTGCCGCCGGGAGCCTTGGCCCCGCCTGCCAAGCCGAGACCCTTGGGCTTTGCGACAGGTGCTGCCGGTGCAGCAGCTTCGTCAGCGGGAGCTTCCGCGCTTGCGGCGGGAGCCGCCTTCTTGGCGCCAGGAGCCTTGGCCCCGCCGGCCATTCCGAGCCCCTTGCCTGGTGCCTTGGCGCCGGGAGCTTTCGCGCCTGGTGCTTTGGCGAGGCCCTTCATGGCCAGACCCTTGCCTGCCGGTGCAGCCTTGGCTTCCGGAGTCGCGGCGGCTTCCTCGACTTCGGCGACCCGATCCTGCTCGACGGTCTCAGCCTTTGCCTCAGCAGCGACCGGTGCCTTCTCGCGCGGGATCACCTTGATGTTCTCGCCGAGCTGGGCGGGATCGAGGCGGGTGACGGAGTTCAGCATCAGCTGCGCGACGTCGACGACCTCGACGCCTTCGCCCTGGCCTTGCTCCTGGCGGGCAGTGACGCCGTCGGTGAGCATGACGCGGCAGAACGGGCAACCCGTGGCGATCTTCTTGGGGTTGGTGGAGAGCGCTTCGTCGACGCGGTCGACGTTGATGCGCTTGCCGATGTTCTCTTCCATCCACATGCGAGCACCACCGGCACCACAGCACATGGAACGTTCGCCGTGACGCGGCATTTCGACGAGCTTGGAGCCTGAGGCTTCCATGAGTTCACGGGGAGCGTCGTAAACCTTGTTGTGGCGTCCGAGGAAGCACGGGTCGTGGTAGGTGACGTCTTCGCTCACGGACGCAACCGGGATCAGCTTCTTCTGGCGCACCAGACGGTTGAGCAGCTGAGTGTGGTGCACGACCTCGTAGTCGCCGCCCACCTCCGGGTACTCGTTGCCGAGGGCGTTGAAGCAGTGCGCACAGGTGACGACGATCTTGCGCTTCTTCTGCTCGATACCGTCGAAGACCGAATTGAGCATCTCGATGTTCTGCATCGCGAGCTGCTGGAACAAGAACTCGTTGCCGGCGCGACGTGCGGAGTCGCCGGTGCAGGTTTCGTCGGCGCCGAGGACCATGAACTTCACTCCCGCGGTGGCGAGGAGTTCGGCGACGGCCTTGGTGGTCTTCTTGGCACGGTCTTCGTAGGCGCCGGCGCAGCCGACCCAGAAGAGGTACTCGTAGTCCTCGAAGCTGTCGGCGTCCTTGCCGAAGACGGGGATCTCGAAGTCCATCTCGTTGATCCAGTTGAGGCGATCCTTGGAGTTCTGACCCCAGGGGTTGCCCTTGTTCTCGAGGTTCTTGAACAGGCCGGCGAGTTCGGAGGGAAACTCCGATTCGATCAGGACCTGGTAGCGACGCATGTCGATGATGTGGTCGACGTGTTCGATGTCGACGGGGCACTGTTCGACGCAGGCGCCGCAGTTGGTGCAGCTCCACAAGGTTTCGGCGTCGATGACCGGGGCCATCTCACCTTCGACGGTTTCACCGACGAGCTTGCGGTCGGCCTCGAGGCGCGCGGCCTCGGGGATGGCTGCGAGGGCGCCTTCCTTGACATTGCCTTCGCTGTCGACGAGACCGATCTCGTCGCCGCCCATGTCCTTGCGTCCACCAGCGAGCAGGTACGGGGCCTTGGCGTAGCCGTGGTCACGCAGCGACATGATGAGCAGCTTGGGAGAGAGCGGCTTTCCGGTGTTCCAAGCAGGGCACTGGGACTGGCAACGCCCGCACTCGGTGCAGGTGGTGAAGTCCAGCCAGCCCTTCCAGGAGAAGTCTTCGATGTTTCCGGCGCCGAGAGTGTCGGTGTCGGGGTCGACGTTCTCCATCGTCAGGACTTTGCCCTTGGACATCATGGGCTTTGCCGCGCCGAGCGCGACGGTGCCGTCGTCTTCACGCTTGAAGTAGATGTTGAAGAACGCCGAGAAGCGGTGCCACGCGACGCCCCAGGTGATGTTGCGGCCCACGATCGCGAGCCAGATCATGCCGGTCATCAGCTTCACGAATGCGAACACCGAGATCATGACGGGGCTGGCGGGAAGCAGTTTCGCGACCTGCATGGTGAAGAAGTCGGTCCACGGGTTGGCGTGACCGTAGGTCGCGATCTTGCCTGCCTTGACCATGATCATGCCCAGGCCCTCGAGCAGGACGATGCCCTCGATGACGTAGGCAGCCTTGAAGTTGGAGCCGCCGAAACGGGACAGGCGTGCAGGCAGACGCGGGTGGTTGAGCTGACGGATCACGATCAGCGTGGTGATACCGATGACGGTGCCCAGGCCGAGGATCTCGTCCCACAGGTGCCACGCCCACGTGTTACCGAAGATGGGCCAGTGGAATTCGGGGTTGAACGTCTGGCCGTAGGCCTCGAACCACAGCAGGAACCCACCGAGGAATCCGACCATGACGAGCCAGTGGGCCCAGCCGACGCTGCGGAACTTGTTCATGCGCGTGTGCGCGATGAACTCGATGATCATCTGCTTGAAGCGAGGGAAGAACGGGCGCCATCGATCGGGTGCCGACTGGCCGATGCGCACGGTGTTGAACATCCTCAGCGCGCCTGAGAGGAAGATGTACCAACACACCAAGCTCAGCAGAGCACCAATCGTGCCCAACGTAATCGTCAGGGCATTCATGTCGCGGCCTTTCGTTTCAGGGCGACGCGTCGGCCACCTCGGGACAGCCCACTGATACTAACCTGCGTTATGTTACCCGCCAGTAACTAGCATTACCAGCCTGTAGGTACCGGCTGGTAACCGCTCGTGGCCTGGAGAGATCGATCTTCTGCGTCGGACGGGCTGGGCCAGACGCAGACATGTCTGGTCGTCACGTTAGGCGGTGCCCGTCAGGTGTCCATCTGTCAGGCAGCCCTAAGTCGGGTTCCGAGCAGGTGAGAACAACCGACCGGCTGTTATCGTTACGCCCGTCACGCACAGGGGAAACGGGTGGTGTGAGTCATCGACTGACGCCCGCCCGATCCCGGGGAGGATCAAAAATGTTCATTCGAAAAGCTGCGGCCGTCGCAGCGATGACCATTGCCGCTACGGGCATCGCTGCAGGTACTTCTTACGCAGCTCCGGAGACGTCACCCGACGTTTCGTACACCGCCGAGGTCGTCGACCAGGCCGTTGTCACCACCATCGACGCCGGAGCATTCCGGGTCTCGGGCGACGGAACTCACGTCGACTTGCAGAACAGCCAGGGCGCAACTCTCGTGAGCCTTCCGCTCGCGTTCAACCTCGGCGACGTTCAGTTCCCGTTCGACGAGACCGTCAGTGAGGACGGCAAGACCCTCACCCTCAAGCCGAACCTGGACCCGGCCAGCTCCAAGCCGAAGCCGGTCGCTGCCGAGTTCACCCCGGTTGCTTCGCCTGACGAGGATCAGAAGGCAATCGAGAAGTTCCAGTCACAGCTCGGGCTTGCCACGCAGATCGGCAGCCTCACCGGCACGATCGTCGGGGCGGTCATCGGTTGCATCGTGGGTCTGCCCGGCCTGGTCGTCGGCTGCCTGCCCGGCATGGTCACAGGGGCCGGTATCGGTGGAGTCGCCGGTACCATCCTCGCCGGCGGCGGAACTGCCGTCGTCGCGGGCTTGGACCTGATCAAGGTTCTGAACGCTCCGGCTGGAACAACTCTCTTCCAGTAGAACGTCACGAACGCCGAAACGGGCGCCACACCTTCAGAAGGTGTGGCGCCCGTTTTGCTGTCTCGAGGAATGCGTGTGATCAGTAGTCGCGAACCTTCAGGCCTGGGTTGGCGGCGAGGATGTCGTTGATCGGCGTCGCGTACTGGGTCGGGGCTTCTTGCCCGAACAGTGTCTCTGCCTGAGCGATCTCGCACAGGGGAGAGGTGGCGACGTTGGACGCACTCGTGATGCCCACTGCCAACGTTCCGGAGACGATCGGGCCACCGCTGTCACCCTGCAGGACGCAGATGTTGGTGGTGAAGCCGTTGTCGAGGGTGTGATCCAAAACCTTTGCGACGCGGTTGACGCCGGTGACGACGCCGCAGCTGAAGCCTGTGGTCGATCCTGCCTTGCAGACCGGGGCGCCCACGACAGGATCGGCGGTACCGGTGATGTTGACCGAGCGGTTGAACGGGACCCGCACGCTGTTGTTCTCGAAGCGGTACTTCGCGTTGTCGTCGATGTTGATGATCGAGTAGTCGCGCCCGTCGAAGCTGCTCTTGGCGAAGTACCCGACGCGGGGCCCGGTCTGGTTGTTCACCATCGGGAAGACCTGGCTGGAGTTCGAGGTGCCGGCAGCGGCACGGTTGGGATCGCAGTGACCGGCGCTGATGTTGACTGTGCGTCCTGAACCGTCGGTGCCGTTGAAGCCGAACGAACAACGCAGTCCAGTGTTACCGGAGGTTGCGCCGAAGGCGTCTCCGCCCAGTGCAGCGTCGCCGGTTGCGGATCCGGTTGCGGGGATGAGGTCCGCGACGATCGGGGGAACCAGTAGCGGAGCAGCGGTATGGACGACGGTCCGCTTCAGGAATTCAGGCAATTCGATGCCGGCGGCAGGATCGGCCGTGAGGGCGACTCCGTTGCCGACGACGTCGACGGCGATGCCACGCACGAGGTCTGCGACCTCGGCAGGCTGCGAATCGAGCCAGGTGTTGAGTGCCGAGAGTTGACCTTGCAGAGCCTGCTCGCTCTGCGCGACGTCCTTGACCTCGAAACCGGCCTTCTCGGCGGCCTCGCGGGCAGCATCCTTGTCGCGACCGTCAGCGAGAGCGACGATGCCCTTGCCGAGGTCGTCGAGCCACACTCCGGCAAAAGAGTCGGGAAACTGGACGCGCGCGATGGCGGCGAACTCCGCGAGCTTCTGCGCGAGTTCGGAACGCGAGACGAACTGGTCGGGCGTCAGCGCCAAGTCGTGCTGTAGGGCTTCGGCGAGTTCGACGGGCAGATGGGCTGCCTGATCGGATACCCCGGATTCGTTCGGTTCTGCGTTCGCGACCGCGGTAATCGGTCCGAGGAGCAGCAGCGCGGCCGAACCGAACACTGCGGCGCGACGTGCGATGGAGCTTCGCATGTGGGCCTTTCCACTTCGTTGACCGCGTACCACCCCCCTGGGAGCACACGGATACGGCTCACGGACTTGTGGTGAGCCGATCACAGTCGACCATGACTATATGGGTTCGAACGCGCTATTCCCACCCGTTACATGAGCAGACAGCGCTGACCCCGACCGACAACAGCACTGTGCCCGCCGATCGCGAAACGGATCGGCGGGCACAGTGCGTGAATCAGTGGTTGGTCAACCTGCAGTGCGGACGCGGATTCCGGCACCGACACCGCCACCGGAAGCGCGATCTGCCGCGTCGAGGATGTCTCCGACCGGAATACCCAGATTCGAGGTTCCACCGGAGGTCGCCAGTACCAGGTTCGCTTCGTTGCAACTGGGTGCTCCGCTGCTGTTGGAGCCGCTGGTGATGCCCAGAGCCAAGGTTCCGGAGACGATGGCGCCGCCACTGTCCCCGGCGAGGGTGCACGCGGTGCCGGCGAATCCGCGAACGGTTCGTGAATCACCGTCCGCCATGACCAGTTGAGTTTCGACGCGATCGGCTGCCACGACACCACAGGTGAAGGACGACGTCTGGCCGGACTTGCAGATGGGAGCGCCGATCACGGGACGTGCTGTTCCGGTGATCGCGAGGGTGGTCCCGTTGGCACCGCGGACGGCAGCACGGTCGAGGCCCGCGTCGATGCCGGACTGGTCGAACTTGATGACCGAGTAATCGAGATCGCCGGCGTTGTTGCCGACGGAAGACTGTGAGAATGCTCCGATCAACTGACTGTCGTCGACGTTCGCGTGATTCGGCAGGTAGACGGGCGACTTCGAACCCTCGGCCGGATTGCAGTGTCCGGCACTGATATTGAGAGCATTGTTCTGATCGTCGACGGCGTTGAACCCGAACGAGCAGACCGAGATGTTCTCGGTCGGTGTCTCGCGAATGGGGCCTGTCGACGTGATGTAGGTGTCGCCGCCGAGTGCTCCGGGATCAACCGATCCGCCACCGTCCGGGCTGAGAACGATCTTGGTGTTCTCGAGCAGGGTCGGAAGATTGAGCGCCTGCCCGACGGGGCTGTTCGCGACGTCGATGACGACCTGGTTGTTCAGGACGTCGATAGTCGCCGAATTGACTGCGCGTGAGATTTCCTTGGGCAGCCCGGCAATCCATCCGTTGACGTCGGCCAGCGTCTTCTCGAGGGTGTCGGCGGAGACGGGGGCGACGTGCGTGCGGTAACCGTCGTCGGCCGCGATGCGTGCAGCTTCGGTGGTGGTGACGGCTACGACGGGTTGACCGTCGAGTCCCATCCACGAGCCGGCGTAGTCGCCAGGGCGCTCGGACTTGAATTCCTGGGCGTATGCACCGAGTTCCTGAGCTTTGGCAGCGCGGTCCAGATACTCCTGTGGGGAGATCTTCAGATCGCGTGTGATCGCCTCGACCAGCTCAGCCGGAAGCTGATCTGCCCCGAGCTGTTCGACATGCGTGTCGGAGGCGGGCTCTGCCGATGCCGTCGTGGTGAATGGAGCTGCGAGCAGTAGTGCCGAGGCGCCGACCACAGCGGTGCGGATCGCCAACGAGTTACGCATGAAATCCCTTCAAGTCCCCGGCACCGAGCCGGTAGGTACCGCACCCACCATAGGGGAAAAGTTTCGACGAGGAATATGTGCCTGTTGTCGGCAAGTCGAATTATTCTGTCTAACTTGGCATTCCGGGTCTCGGGGCCAATGGCATGACGGGCATGTCGGGATTCGGAACCACCGGATCGGTTGTGTCGGTCGGGTTGGACGGCTGCGTCGGCGTTGTCTGTGTATCAGTGGGGTCGGTCACGGCGGGAGTGTCCGGGGTATCCGGATCGACCGGATCGACCGGATCCAGCGGTCCGACGACCGGCGGCAGGTTCTCGATCCGAAGGGGATCGATCTGGATGGTGATCGGCGATCCCTGTTGCGCGGGGACGTTCGCCGTAGTGGATTTCTCTGTACCGGTGCCCGGACTCACCGGGATGGGCTGGGATTCGGATGAGGTCGATTCCGCTTCGGATGCCCACGACTGCGCCGTCGGCTGCGCGCCGAGAGCGGGTACTTCCGGTGGAGGTGAGGTCGCTGATTGCGTGCCTGTCCCGGATGAACTCGTCGGGGTGGCAGCTGTGTCCGTCCCGGGGGACAGGGAAGATTGTGCGTCGAGAATCCTGGGTGCTGAAATGGTCGGAGTGTGTCCGATGATGACCGCGGCCGCGCAACCCGACACCGTCAGAAAGACTGCGGCGGCTGCTGCGGCGATGATCGGTCGGCGCTCCGACCGCCACTGGCGATTCAGCCAACCGTCGATGCTCGGTTCTTTCGTGACCGGTGCCTCCACGCCGGATTCCGGCTCCGGTTCGATCAGAACGAACGGCGGAAACTCTTCGGGGGTGTCCTCTGGCTCGGCAAAATCGGTTGGCTGGGGTTCGGGACAGGTAGAGGTGATCGAGAAGGCCAACGCTGCGGCTCCGCGAGCAGCACGGTCGTCGGCGTGCGGATCCGCGAGCCAAGCTGCAGAGGCTTCATCTTCTGAAATCAGTTCGACGCCGTCGAGATTCATGCTGTCGAGTGCGCCGCGCAGTACGTCGACGGAATCGCTCGACCAACCCGCGGGGATCACCGCAGAGATGTTCAGGTTCTGATCGGTGAGTGTTCGGACTTCCTTGACCAGGCAATACATTGCTGTCGCTACCAGTTCCTCCCCTCGCGTCATGTGCTCGGAGAAGTTGTCGGTATCGTCGGTGCCGACCCTGTCGAGGAACCCGCGCAACCCGGTGGACCCCGCCGCGGTTCCGCCTAGCTGCACGGTGCCGTCGGGGGCGTGGTGCAGAACCGATTCGCGTTCGAGGGTCACCAGCTCCGAGTCAGGTCTCGCGATCGCAGCAATGCTTCGTTTGTTGCCGACGGCGAGTCCGACTCCCCACTTCATAGCGATCCCCGTTTCACAGTTACCGAACTTTGCTCGGCAGGCTTGTCCTGATTGCTGTGAAAACTATCACTTAAACGGATATACGCAACCCTCTGGACAATATGCAGCTAACTACTTGTTCGACGGTGTCATGCTGCGAAGGATGGTGAGCAGTTCCGAACGAGACTGCGCCCCGACGCGCCGCTTGATGCGTGCGACATGGTGCTCGACGGTTTTAGCGGAGATGTAGAGGCGTTCGCCGATTTCCCGATACGTCAGTCCGACGACGACGAGTTCGGCAACTTCTTGTTCGCGCTCGGTCAACACCGACGGTGGCGCCGCACTTGTGGCGGTATCGGTTGCACTTGTCTCGGCCGTCGACGTTGTGCGTAGCGAGCGCGCAACGTGGAGCAGTGCCGTGGCCGATTTGGTGTCCGGGGTGCGCAGCGCTGCTTCGCCGGCGAGGCGAGCGGCGTCCCACGGGAGTCCGATCCGACTGAGCGTTCGTGCGGCGGCTTCGACATCGTCTGCGTCGACGTTGCCTTGCATGAGTAGGAGCCACTGGCGTCCGGCGATCGCCAAACCGGCTGCGTAAGTGTGAGTTTTGGCTGATTCGGCGAGTGTATGGGCGTGTGGGAGGAGATCGGCCGGCGACTGCGAGAGGATCGACGCCTGGACGCCGTACCAATGCAGCGGCGACGACCACAGCGGCGGCTCGCCGAGCGCGCGGAGGAGTGAGCGCGCGTCGTCGACGAGATGCTCGACCTGCTCGGTCTCCTCGAGCCGTACTGCCGCAAGCCACAGTTCGCCGATGGGAAGCAGATTGAACAGATCAACGCTGCAGGACGAGAGGGTGCCTGCCGCGCCCGACCAAGCTCGACGCAGCTGGGCGAGATCGCCGGAACGCCGAGCGAGACCCACGATCAGAGCATGCAGAAACAGTGCGTCACGCTCACGGAGGGGGCCGCGGACTACCTCCTGCGGTAGGTCTTCGAGAATCGCGTCCTGCCCGCGGACCATCGCGATCCAGGCGCCGAGAAGGTGAAGTCGCGCCCACGTGTGGCTGCTTGCGTCGTCGGCGGCGATCGCGGCCGTGACGACAGCGGCGGCCCGTTCATGGGCGCCGTTGTGCAGGAGTGCGAGAGCTACCAGCGCCGGGGCGGAATCAGGCTGGAATTCAGATGTGTCGGCTCCGCCGGGGAGCGAGAGTGCGCGCGACATCGTGTTGAGCGCACTCGGCGCGCTCCCGGTGACCGATTGCATCAGTCCGTTGGCCAGTGTGGTAGCGCCGACCGTCGAGCTCGACGGTGATCCGGTGTGTCCGGTGAGCGCGGCGTTCGCGTCATCGACCTTGCCGATGCCGAGGAAAGTGATTGCGGCGAAGGGGGATTCGTTTCCGGTGCGCCCTGGCCCCAGCCAGGTGTAGAGATCTGCAGCGGCGCCGAGTTGGCCGCATGCTGCGGACGAAGCTGCGCGGATTCGCACCGCCGCAGCCAATCTCGCGTCGTCGAGATCGGGTGCGGCGATGACGGAATCGGCCAGACGGCAGGCAGTGTCGAGGTCACCACTGCGAGCCGAGACCTGGGCGTACAGCAGCGTGTCGGCCACGCCGAGAGGCTCGATCGAATTCACGCGGCGAAAGAGATCTGCCGCGACCGCCGGCGTGCTCGCCTCGACGGCGTCTCGTAGTACACCCGTGAGATCGCGGTGGCGGATTCCGGAGTCGAAAAGTCTTCGTGCTGTGTCGATATCGAGGGTTCTCGTGTGTGCGCGTGATTCGACGATTCTGATCAGCTCGCTGCGGATACGCCCGGTGCTCGTCGACTCGGCGAGCACGCTCGCGACGAGTGGTGATCGCGAACCGAACAGTCCGGTCGCCAGTGCCCGGTCGAATGCAGCTGTGAGGCTGAACTTCTCCTGTCCCAGATCGAGCTCGAAGGCGTCGATGTCCGGGACGGCGAGTGAAACTTCGAGGATCTCGCGCTCGATCGGATGCAGAGCGGTGACCTGGTGGAGGATGTGTGTGCGTATGGCGTTCGGCATTTCCAGGCGGCCTGCCGAGGCGGCGGCGAAGTACGCTTCGATCGCCCCGAAGGAACCACCGGACAGATGCTCGAGCGCCACCACGGCGCGGTCGTCGAGCGGGACTCTTCGCTCGGCCGCGATCTTCCGAATATCGTTTCGGTTCAACGGGTTCAGATGCAACACGGTGCCGAAACTCGAGATGTTCGAGTAGATCGGTGCGAGTGGTGGATCGATCCGATCGGAGGCTACGACAACTCCGAGGTCGTCACGTTGGACAAGCTCTTTCAGGGCACGGATTTCATCGGAGGTCAGAGCTTGCGCGTCCGCGATCACCACAATCGCGTCGGCGGGGACGTCATGCGTGACTGCGGTGACCACGGGCTTGTCACCCGATTCGATTCGCTTCCGTACAACCCTCGTCACTTGGGGCCGAGCGCTGGCATCGGTCCCGGTGACGAACAGGCGCAGTGGCGATGCAGTCAGGTCGACGTCGCGCAAAAGTCCTGCGATGAACGACGATTCGGTGCCGTTGTCACGGTTCATCGAAAGACCGCCGGTCAGCGGATCGGTGCGGTGACGCCGCCGACGACACCACCGACCACGTTTCCGACACCACCGACGACGTTACCGAGACCTCCGACCACGCCGCCGACTCCGTTGCCGACACCGTCGACCAGACCGCCGACTCCGTTTCCGATGCCGGTCGCAGCGTCACCGACACCGGTCCCGACGCCGGCTCCAGGCGCGGGTGCGGGTGCTGGTGCCGGGGCGGGAGCAGGTGCGGGCGCCGGGGCGCCGGGTGCGGCAGGTGCAGGCGCCGACGGAGCGGTCTCGCCCGGTGCGGGCGAGGATCCCGCCGGTGCGCCGGCAACCGGAACTGCCCCCGGCGCCGTCGTCGAGCCGCCTGCGGCAGCAGGAGAACCGGGCTGATTGCTTTGAGTGCCGTTGTTCGCAGTCGTGGATCCGGTGCCTGCCGCTTCCGCTGCCGTGGTGCTGCCGGGAGTAGAGCCCGCGGTGGTCGAAGCGGTCGAGGAGGTGGACTCGCTGGTGGTGTTCGCCGAACTGGACGGAACGTTGATCTTGTCCATGGCAGTTCCGATTCCGAGCCCGCCTGCGGCGAGCACGATGAATGCTCCCACCACTGCAGCAACGACGCCGACCCTCGACGAGCGTCGAGTCGCCGTGTTCTCTTCTTCGGTCGGCTCGGCAAGCAACGGAGTGGAGAAGGCGGGAACTGGTGCGGGCTTGCGAGACGGCTCGGCGGGAATCACTGCAGTGGCGGCGGCCGGTACTTGCGAGTCTCTGGCGTCGAGTGCGAGGGCCGCGGCGCCGGACGCCGCGCACGACGCTGGATCGGCGTCGGCGATCACCGGGACACGAAGCTCCGCCGACAGTAGTTCGGCGACAAGGGGAATGGACGAGCTTCCGCCGGCCAGGACAACCTGATTGACGTCACTGGACTCGACGCCGGCAGATCGCAGGCTTTCGCGAACCAATGCCACCGATTCGGTGAGGGCGGGCCGGATCAGATCTTCGAGTTCGGAACGAACGAGTCGAACGTTGCTGACGGCACCGGGAAGCGCCACGCGGGCAACGGTTTCCGTCTCGGTGGAAAGTTCCTCCTTGGCTGCGCGGGCATGCTCGCGCAGAGTCTCCAGCGCTGCAATCGTCTCGGGTGCAAAGGGATCAAGGGTTGCGAACTGGTCGGAAACCGCATCGAGCAGGTGAACGGTGACGAGGTGATCGAATTCGTCGCCGCCGATGTCCTCGCTGCGCAGCGGCTTACCGAATATCTCGCTTCGTCCGTCGGTCGTGGACATCATCGTGACGTCGAGCGAGCGAGCACCGAGGTCGTAGACGACGGTCAGACCGTCGCTGACGACAGTTCCGGAAGCGGCGAGCCACGCCATGACGGCTGCGGGTTCGGCGACGAGAGTCGCCCCGTGAATTCCGGCGTCGTCCAGAGCGGACTCCATGGTGCGTGCTGTGTGGCGGTTCCACCCCACCGGGTGAGCCAGGACGACAGTTGGCCCTTCGTTACCGCCTGCCTGGTCTACCAGTGCGCCGACCGCTGTCGCCGCGAGAGCCTCGCCGCGGTACTCGGTACCGTCGGCGGCAAGTATCGGAATCGGGTCCCCGACGCGCTCGACAAATCCGGTGATGACGGATCCGTCGTCCAATTGCAGCGCACTGGGTAAGCGGACCTGTTGCGTTTCACCGGTCGAGCCGTCGGTGACAGCTACGAGAGTGGCCGAACCGATGCTGATGCCGAGCCCTGCCGCCATGAACGAACTCCCCTGGTCGTGGGCGACAGAAGGACTGTCGCGGTTGTCTGCGATGTCGGTTTCAGGACCTAGATCGTTACCGGATCGGAGGCGTCGCGACGAAGTAGGGGACCGATCCCCTAATCGGGGCAAATCCCCTATTCCGACCGGGCGTAGCCCAATGGGGGGCTTCCCCACCTGTCCCTGGAGAAGAGGGGGGTGCTCCCCGTTGGCCCCAGTCGCAAAAGTTCTTAGCGTTGATTCCACTCGCTACCTCTGGCAGCGCACCAGTTTCCGGACCACCGGCAACTACCCACCGGCAACAACCCGGTCAACGAACTTCAGGAGAACCCGCCATGGCAACGAACGCCGTACTCGAATTCATCCTCGGGCTACTTCGTGACGACGAGGCAGCTGCCAACTACTGCGCCAACCCGACCGCGGCACTCGATGCTGCCGGTCTGTGCGACGTCAGCCCCGCCGACATCGTCGCGGTCGCTCCGCTGGTCGCCGAGTCCGGACTCTTTGCCGGTGGCGGCGCCGACCTGTCCGCGATCGTCAACGCCGGTGCGTCCGCTGCCGGTGCAATCGGCGGCGGTCTCGGACTCGGCGGTGGTCTCGGTGGTGGACTCACCGGTGGTCTCGGTGGTGGCCTCGGCGGCAGCCTGGGTCTCGGCGCAGGTGCAGGAATCGGAGTCGGAGGCGCCCTCGGCGGCCAGTTCGACCTGGTCGGCGACTTCGCAGCAGCCCTCAGCGCTGCGCTTGCCATCGGTGGCGAGATCAGTGCCGAACTCGGCGCAGCCTTCGGCGCTGTGATCGAAGCCGGTCTCGGTTTGGGCGGCGCACTCGATCTCGAAGGAGCTCTCGATCTGGGCGCACAGCTCAGCGCGGCTCTGGGCGGCGCCCTCGGTGTGACCGGCGGCCTGACTGCGGAGCTGGGAGCAGCCCTCGACGCCGCGATCGGCGCAGTCGGCGGACTCGACCTGACGGCAGGGCTCAGCGGAGCTCTCGCACCCGTCTTCGCCATCGGTGGTGACCTCGGAGCCGATCTCGGCCTGGCTCTCGGTGGACTCCTCGGCGGCGCAGCAGACCTCAGCGGTCTCCTTGACATCGGCGGCGAACTGGGCGCGAGCCTGACCGGCGCACTGGAATCCGCTCTTGCACTCGGCGGCGGCCTGGATCTCGCCGGCGCTCTGACAGGCGACCTCAGCACGGCATTGTCCGGCGCGCTCTCGGGCGTCCTGGGAGCCGGCGGCACGATCGGCGCCGATCTGGGTGCATCGCTCGGCGGCGTCCTCGGCGCGATCACGGATGTCAGCGTTCTCACCGATATCGCGGGCGGCCTCGATCTCGGTGCTGCCCTGAGTGGCGCCCTCGGCGGAGCACTCGGCGTCGGCGGCGGTCTGGAAACTGCATTGGGCGGCGCACTCGACGCAGCACTGGGTCTCGGCGGCGGACTCGACCTCGACGCCGTACTCGGCGGCGGCGCAGACCTCGGCGCGCAGCTCAGCGCGGCACTCTCCGGCGTCCTCGGTGCCGGCGGAACGGTCGGAGCCGACCTGGGTGGCGCACTCGGTGGACTGCTCGGGGGAGCACTCGACCTCGAAGGTGGTCTCGGCGCAGACCTCGCGGCAGCTCTGGGCGGAGGCGCGAATCTGTCGACGGCCCTCGAGGGTGTTCTCGGTTCGGCACTCGGCGTCGATGCCGGGCTCGCGGGCGGTCTCGGCGGCGCTCTCGACGCAGCGCTGGGCGCAGGCGGACTTACCGGAATCGACCTCGGTGGTGCACTCGGTCTGGGCGGTGAAGCAGGCTTGGCAGCCGGTGTCGCTGCGGCTCTCGACACCGCCCTCGCAGGTGCAGGCGGCTTGGGTGCTGTCGGTTCCGTGGGCACGGACCTGACCGGCGCGCTGGACGGTGCGCTGGGCGCGGGCCTCGGGCTGGGGGGCTCTCTCGACAGCGTTCTCGGTGCCGAAGGTGCACTCGGTGGAGCGCTGGACACGGCACTGAACCTCGGCGGAATCGACACCGGTTCGATCGGTGCCGACTTGCCCTCCGTCGACCTCGGCGCTGTGAACCTCGGCCCGATCTCCGCTGAACTGCCTTCCGTCGACCTCGGAAGCATCGCGGCAGAAGGCCTGAACCTCGGCGGTGTGACCGGCGACCTCGGAGCAACTGTGGGCGGCGCGCTGGACGCAACCGCAGGTCTCGACGCAACAGCAGGTCTCGACGCGGCCACGAACGCTGCGGCTGGTTTGGGTGGGTCGCTCGGCGGCGCACTGAACGGCGTCACCGATCTCGGTGGATCGCTCGGCGGGGCTGTCGGAGCAGTCACCGACGTGACGGGTTCGATCGGTGCCGACGCAGCCGCAGCTGCCGGTGGCACAGTCGACGGCGGCGGTACCGTTGGCGGCGGCGGAGTCGCTGACCTGGGCGGATCCCTCGGTGGAGCAGTGAGCGGAGTGTCCGACCTGACGAGTTCGTTGACCGGTGCGCTGAACCCGTGGTCGTCGATCGATGCGACCGATGCTTTCGGTTCGGGTTCCACTTCGGGTCTGAGCGCCGATACCGAACACTCGCTCTTCGCCGAGGATTCGGTTGCAGCGCCGGTCGATCACATCGACCCGGTTGCGGTTGTCGATCACCTGCATCCCTGATCTGCTGACGCAGGAACTGAAATCGGTCAAAATGACCTGATGTAACAAATCCGGCCCTGCGTGCGCTATGCGTTCGCAGGGCCGGATATTCGAGTCGGGAAGAATTGCGGGTCAACGTAGCTCATGAGTGATTCAGCGAGTCAGGTAAGCAGCCGGAAGGCGCGCGTCGCGTCGTCGACGGCGTCGTTGCTCGAACGAACAGCCGTCGTGGCGAAGGATTTCGGGCGCACGGATCTGGTGCGCCGACTCGAGAACGCTCAGGTGAGAGTCAACGACCCGCGTATTCGCATCGTGGTGGTCGGACCCCTCAAGCAGGGCAAGAGCCAGTTCGTCAATTCTCTGCTAGGCATCGACGTGTGCTCGGTCGGTGACGACGAGACCACGGCCGTGGCGACGGTAGTTCAGTACGCGGAGACCGCGGTCGCCGAACTGATTCTCGCCGATCCGGGTGCGGCGCCCATTCGGGTGCCCCTCCCGCTCGAGGAACTGATGGGGATCACCCCGGCCACGCCTCGCGCCGAAGGGCGTGAAGTTCTGCGTGTGGAAGTGGGTGTTCCCAGTCCGCTGTTGGCCGACGGTTTGGTTCTGATCGACACCCCCGGTGTCGGCGGTCACGGAAATCCTCATGCTGCAGGAACATTGGGATTGATTACTGCGGCCGATGCAGTGTTGGTGCTGTCGGACTCCAGCCAGGAGTTCACCGAACCGGAGCTGGGATTCATCCGCCAGGTCGTCAATCTGTGTCCTGCGGTAGCCGGGCTGATCAGCAAGACCGATCTGTACCCGCACTGGCGGCAGATCCTCGACGCCGATCGCGGACATCTCCAGCGTGCCGGGTTGGATCTGCCGCTCATTCCGATCTCCTCGGTACTGCGCTCGCACGCGCTGAGGCTGGGGGACAAGGAACTCGAAGCGGAATCCGGATTCTTGGACCTCTATCAGTTCTTGCGGGACAACGTCGTTGCGCGTGCCGAATCGAATACTCGACGCGCAGTTGCGATGGATGTGCGTTCTGCGGCAGCACATCTGACGTTGGAGATGGGCAGTGAGCTTGCGGCGCTGAAGGATCCGTCGACCGCTCAGGCAGCGGTCGCGGGACTGCAGCGTGCCCGGGCAGCGGCCGAGGAACTGCACAAGAAGACCTCACTGTGGCAGCAGAGCCTCGGTGACGGCATTGCAGACCTTGCCGCCGACATCGATCACGACCTCCGGGACCGGTTGCGCCGGGTGACCCGCCAGGCCGAGGAGACGGTCGACGAAGGCGATCCCGGTAAGGACTGGGATGTCGTGGGGGAGTGGCTCGAACAGGAGATCGCCACCGCGATCGGTGACAACTTCGTGTGGGCGCATGATCGCGCACAGTGGCTGGCAGAAGTTGTGGCGCAGCACTTTGCGGAGACCGGTGACGTCGCGCTCCCGCATCTCGACGTCGCCGACACCGACGGTTTCCTGGAACCGGTCGGTGCATTGGCGGACCTCGAATCCGGCCGAATCGGCATCACTCAGAAAGTCCTGGTCGGCATGCGCGGCTCGTACGGCGGCGTGCTCATGTTCGGCTTGATCACCACGATGATGGGCATGGCTCTGGTCAACCCGATCTCCATCGGCGCCGGGGTTCTGCTGGGCACCAAGGCTTATCGTGAAGACAAGCAGGCTCAGGTACTCAAGCGTCGCGCTGAGGCGAAAGCGGCCATCCGACGGTTTGCCGACGACGTCAGCTTCCAGGTGGGCAAGGAGTCGAAGGATCGCCTACGCCTGGTGCAGCGGCTGTTGCGTGATCACTTCACCGACATCGCCGAGCAGGCGTTGCGCTCGATCAACGAATCCCTCCGCGCCACTCAGGAAGCCGCGCAGTTGGAGTCGAGTGAACATGCCGCTCGGATCAAGCGTCTGGAGACCGACATGCGCGTCGTCGCGGAGCTCGACGCCGTTGCCGGAACGCTGATCGGCGAAACTCCCGCTCCTGCCTCGGCAAAGGTGACCAACGCATGAATGCCACGACCACCGTGACCGCAGTGGAGTCGGCACACGCCCTGATCGACCACGCCAGACGTGCCTACGCCGATCAGCCGCAGACGCGCGCCCAGTTGGAAGAATGTGCGGCCAGGCTCGACGAGCCACTCCGGGTGGCGCTCGCCGGCTCCCTCAAAGCGGGTAAGTCGACGCTGCTCAATTCGCTTGTCGGACAGGATATAGCGCCTACCGACGCGACGGAATGCACACGCGTCGTCACCTGGTATCGGAACGGGACGACGCCGCAGGTGACCGCGACGGCCGAGAACGGTGCCGAGTTCAACGTGCCGGTGACGCGCCGCGACGGCAGGCTCACGTTCGATCTGGGCGAGTACACCGCAGACTCGGTGGACCGCATCGACGTCGACTGGCCGTCTTCGGCATTGGCTCGTACGACGATCATCGACACACCGGGCACCTCGTCGCTCTCGACCGAGGTCTCGGCCCGCACCTGGGACATGCTCGTTCCCGACGGTGAGGCACCGGGCGCGGATGCAGTGGTCTACCTCCTGCGGGCTCTCAACGCCAGTGACATGCAGTTCCTCGGGAAGATCGCGGATCACGTGGGCGGAGAATCCGGGCCACTCGGAGTGATCGGAGTTCTCTCGCGTGCCGATGAGGTCGGCGCAGGCAGGCTCGACGCGTTGTCTTCGGCGAAGGACGTCGCGGCGCGATTCGCCGAGGAGTTGGAGCGAACCGGCCTGTGCCAGTCGGTGGTTCCGGTGGCAGGTCTACTCGCGCTCGCTGCTCGGACGATGAGGCAGAGCGAGTTCGCGGCCTTCTCGGCGCTCGCGCAGGTTCCGGCCGAGGATCTGAGCCTTGCACTGCTCTCCGCGGATCGCTTTGCCAGGCAGGACAGTCCGCTGCCGGTCGATGCGGCGATGCGGGCGCAATTGGCCGATCGGTTCGGGCTCTTCGGAATTCGCCTCGCCGTGACGTCGATCAAGTTGGGGGCGACCGATTCACCGTCCCTGGCGGCCGAATTGTTGGAGCGCAGCGGCCTGGACGAACTGCGTCAGGTGATCGACGTTCAATTCGGGCAGCGGGCAGATCAGCTCAAATCGCACACGGCGCTGGTGACGCTGGGAAGAATCCTCGAAGCCGATCCGAGCGAGGAAGGCGATCAGATCGCGGCGGAGGCGCAACGGTTGCTTGCCGATGTTCACGGCTTTCACGAACTTCGCCTGCTCGGGCGTCTTCGTTCGGTACACACGGATCTGCCACCCGACGACCTGGCACAACTGCAAAGACTGATCGGCGGCTACGGAATCCGGGCAAGTGACCGGTTGGGCTGCGAACCGGAAGAATCGCCGGAGGTGCAGCGTGCGCGGGCCACGGCGGCTGTCCGCAGATGGCGCGAGTTGTCCAGACATCCGCTCTTCGACAGGTTCACCTCGCGCGCCTGCCTGGTCGCCGCCCGCAGCGCCGAGGGCGTCCTGGCTGAAATTGTGCCCGAATAGGGACCCGTTCACTATGCGAGCGCCGGACGAGGGTTCTATCTTGAGTTCGGGATGATCCGGACATAACTCCCAGGTTCGGGTCCCACCTCGATGGGAGCACGCGCATGGCGAGTGACATCAAGTCCGCTTCACCGGATCGAGCCACCCTCGTCCTGGGGACGCTCATCCTGGTCGCTGCGGTCGCGAACCTCAATCTCTCGGTCGCGAATGTCGCTTTGCCCGATATCGGGCGGGCTTTCGACGCCAGTCAGACGCAACTGAACCTGATCGCGGTCGGCTACTCGCTGGGCCTGGCCGGAACGGTGCTCTACCTGGGGGCCTTGGGAGACCGATACGGCCGCAAGATGTTGCTGGTCACCGGCATGGCGCTGTCCATTCCGGCGTCGATCGTGGCGGGATTCGCCGGGAACTTCGAAGTGCTGTTCCTCGCTCGGATAGTCGGAGGCGTCTCGGCAGGTCTGGCGTTCCCGACCACGCTGGCAATCATCACGGCGTTGTGGGCCGGACCGGCACGAACCAAGGCGATTGCCATGTGGTCGGCAATCGGTGGCGCGATTTCAGCACTCGGTCCGATCGTCTCGGGGGCGCTGCTCGAGCAGTTTCACTGGGGTTCGGTCTTCTTCGTCACCCTTCCCTTGGCCCTTGTGGCACTGATCTGTTCCCTGGTGTTGGTTCCCGCTCACGTCA
The DNA here is from genome assembly GCF_058792695.1 of Rhodococcus sp. MT28. Lineage (NCBI taxonomy): Bacteria > Bacillati > Actinomycetota > Actinomycetes > Mycobacteriales > Nocardiaceae > Rhodococcus > Rhodococcus sp. MT28. The sequence continues at coordinate 517,651 of NZ_JBXAFD010000004.1, read as the reverse complement.
ACGAGACGACCGAGCGAGTCGATCACCTCGGCGGCATAGTGTCGATCGTCTTCATCGGGGCGCTGGTATTGTCCATCAACTTTGCGCCGGTGAAGGGTTCGGGCACGTTGGCTCTGGTGCTCGGGGCGATAGCAGTTGTCGCGGGTATCGGGTTCTTCCTGCAACAGCGACGCGCGGCCAATCCGCTGTTCGATCTTCACGTAGCTGCGCGCCCGACCTTCTGGGTCGCGGCGGTGGGTGGGTTGGTCGTGTTCGGTTCGCTCATGGGCGCGATGTTCATCGGCCAGCAGTTCCTGCAGAACGTCCTCGGGTACTCGACGCTGGCAGCCGGTGCGGCGATCATTCCGGCTGCGCTGGCGATGGTGATCGTTGCGCCGCGCTCGGCGACCATGATCGAAAGGTACGGCGCCCGCGTCACGCTGCTCGCCGGCTACCTGTTCGTGGTTCTCGGGTTGTTCGTCGCGCTGTTCCTGTGGAACGAAAGCACACAGTATTGGCAGGTCGCGCTGGCCTATGCGCTTGTCGGCATCGGCGTCGGTCTGGCCGGCACACCGGCATCGCGTTCGCTGACCGGATCCGTTCCCGTGCACCGCGCTGGTATGGCGTCGGGAACCTCGGACCTGCAACGCGACCTGGGCGGCGCCGTCATGCAGTCGATTCTCGGCGGAATACTCACGGCCGGGTACGCAAAATCGTTGGGAAATGCGATCTCGTCCTCGCCGAACGCATCCGAAGTGACTCCCGAAACTCAGGCCGCGCTCACCAAATCCTTCTCCAGCGCCGAAGTTCTCGCGGAACGCTACCCGCAATACGCGGACCAAATCATGACCGCCGCCAAAAACGCCTTCCTGGACGGGGATACAAACGCCTACATCGCGGCGATCATCATCGTGTGTGCCGGTGCCGCGGTGGTGACGTTCTTCTATCCGCGTCGCGAGCGCGAACGAGTCCTGCTGGCGCAGTACGCGGCGGAATCCGATCTAGCCGCGGAGAAGAGTTGAGCGCGCTCTGGTAGTGATGAGGGATGCCACAGCTACTTCACATCGATTCGTCCGCCGAACTCCACCACTCGACCTCACGTGATCTGACCGCACTGTTCGCTCAGCAGTGGTCGAAGAACAGTCCGGATCACACGACGGTGACGTTGGACCTGCACCGGGATCCCTTGCCGCACCTCGCGGACGCGGCCCTGCACTATGCACCACGCTTGCGAGTCGAGGGCGAGATTCCGGATCCCGCCGCGGAAGCACTCCAGGCTCGGGTCATCGAGCAACTTACCGCTGCAGACGTCGTCGTGATCGGTGCGCCGATGTACAACTGGTCGATCCCGTCCACGTTGAAGGCGTGGATCGACTACGTACACGTCCTGGGGACTACGGTGCCTTTCGACACGCGTACTCAGCCTCTGGCAGGTAAGCCGGTGGTGATCGTCTCCAGCCGCGGAAACACCTATGCGCCGGGCTCGGGAAACGAGGCCAACGATCACACCGTCCCGCCACTCGTTCAGGTGCTCGAGGTGTCGATGGGAATGGATGTCTCCGTCATCACCGCGGAACTGACTTTGGCGCAACGTATTCCGGCGATGGCACCTCTGATCGAGCAGGGTGACGCGAGCCTGCGTGCTGCCCGGGAGTCGTTGACCGAGCTGGCCCGTACCTTGGGGGCCTGATCAAGAAGTTCGACCGGGTTCAGGTGAGAGACGAGATCATCGACGCCACGTCTGACGGTTCTACGTCGTAACCGGGGAAATAGCAGCACACTTCGTCGGCATGTTCGCCGAACCGCCGCCGAATCTCGGTGGCGCACTCTTCGGGAGTGCCGACGACGGCGAGTGTGGTCAGCATCGGATCGGTGATCAGCGACGCCATCTCGGTGTAGCCACCTCGCTTCGACAGGGCATTGAGTTCCGGTTGGACCTCGCCCCACCCTTCGACGTCGAGCACCGGACGGTATGCGGGCGTCGAACCGTAGAACGAGAGCAGGGCTCGGACGCCTCTGGCGGCCGCGGCAAGTTGATCGTCGCCGCGGCCGACGCCGACGATGACCTGCGGGATGATCGTGAATTCGTCTCGGGTGCGGCCGGATTCGCGAAGACCGGCACCGACGGCCGGAAGTGTTCGTTCGAGGAAATGACGTTGCGTGTGGAACGGCATGACCAGTAGTCCGTCGGCCACCTCGGCAGCCGTCCTGGTCATCACCGGTCCGAGCGCACCCATCAGGATGGGCGGTGGCCCATAGGGGTTGGGGCCTGGATCGAACGTCGGAGGCATCAACGTGTGGGTGAAGAACTCGCCGCGGAAGTTCAGCGTCGAGGTGTTCTCCCACGCAGTGAAGATCGCCTTGACCGCTGCGACCGTCTCCTTCATGCGGGCCGCCGGACGCGACCACGTTGCGCTGTAGCGTTTTTCGATGTGCGGTTTGATCTGCGATCCGAGACCCAGTCGAAAGTGGCCGCGACTGAGCAACTGCAGGTCGTTGGCCGAATGCGCCAGATGCATGGGACTGCGGGGGAATGCGATGGCGACGTTGGTCATCAGGTCGAGGTCGACGGCCGATGCTGCTTCGACGAGCGGGAAGAACACGTCGTGTGGTCCCTCGAACGTGAACAGGCCACCGGCGCCGGTCTCCGCGAGTTCACGGCTACGAGCAGCGCCCGCGCCCGGCGCGGAGTCCAGTTGTACGTGAACCTTCATCGGCGTCCCCGCAGCCAGGTGCTGACACCGGGAGCGAACGGAGCGATCGCCGCCACCGCGACCAGGGCGCAGTAGAGAATCGGACCCCATCTCAGAACTCCGGCGCCGATGTCTGCTGCGCCGTCGACCAGAGACATGAAGCCGAGTCCGGCCGCGATGCTCACGACTCCCACGATCGCCGTCATCACCCGCCCGGCGTTCTTGCGTGCACGGAGGAGTTGAAGGCTCAAAAGTGCGAGCAGGACCAGGACGAGAGCGCCGCCGCCGCTGCCGGCGAGTACGACGGTCACGGCATCGGAGATGTCGGTGGACGAGTATCCGGGATTGTCGCGCGCAGTCGATTCTTCGAGAGCCGACCGGACGTCGTCGAGGCTGGTGACTACCACTCCGGCGATTCCGGCCAGGACGACGAACGAGCCGATCCAGGCAGAGGTGGACAATGTCACGGCTTTGGGTGTCTCGTCGCTCGCTGCAGGTCGGAGCGGCCGAACCGAGACGTCGGGTCGCTCGGGTGCCGGGCGTGGAGGTGACGGGCGAGGAGGTCGAGCGGGAGAATTGTCGGGATCGGTCACCGGCCGATCGTAGCCATTCGGAGAGATGCGGAAGTGATGTGGCGCACTTTTTCGGCTTTTCGGGGAAGGCGGGAACAAATCTACGTGGGCTGTAGTTGACCATTTCGACAAGCTTGAGCGCCCTCGGCTCAACTTCAAGTTGACTCCCGGCCACGGTCGGAGGCAAACTTGAGCGGAGGACGCTCACCAAGCGAAAAACTCGCGGTCATGTTCGAGATCAACCACTCGGGCAGAGAACCGCAGAACGAAAGGTAGGAACACTATGGCTCGTGCAGTCGGTATCGATCTCGGTACGACCAACTCGGTAGTTGCAGTGCTGGAGGGCGGCGAGCCCGTAGTGGTCGCCAACGCCGAAGGCTCACGTACCACCCCCTCGGTGGTCGCATTTGCCAAGAACGGCGAGGTTCTCGTCGGTCAGCCCGCGAAGAACCAGGCAGTCACGAACGTCGACCGCACCCTCCGCTCCGTCAAGCGCCACATCGGCACTGACTGGAACGTGGAAATCGACGGCAAGAAGTACACGCCGCAGGAAATCAGCGCCCGCACGCTCATGAAGCTCAAGCGTGACGCGGAGGCTTACCTCGGCGAAGACATCACCGACGCCGTCATCACCGTCCCCGCGTACTTCGAGGACGCACAGCGTCAGGCAACCAAGGAAGCCGGCCAGATCGCCGGCCTCAACGTCCTTCGTATCGTCAACGAGCCCACCGCGGCTGCACTGGCATACGGACTCGACAAGGGTGACACCGAGCAGACCATTCTGGTCTTCGACCTCGGTGGCGGCACCTTCGACGTCTCCCTGCTCGAAATCGGCGACGGTGTCGTCGAGGTTCGCGCAACCTCCGGTGACAACCACCTCGGTGGCGACGACTGGGACGAGCGCGTCGTCGCTTGGCTGGTCGACAAGTTCAAGGCTCAGAACGGCATCGATCTGACCAAGGACAAGATGGCCCTGCAGCGTCTGCGTGAGGCTGCGGAGAAGGCGAAGATCGAGCTCTCCAGCTCGCAGAGCACCTCCATCAACCTCCCGTACATCACGGTCGACGCGGACAAGAACCCGCTCTTCCTGGACGAGCAGCTCACCCGCAGCGAGTTCCAGAAGATCACCTCCGACCTGCTCGATCGGACCCGTGCGCCGTTCCAGGCAGTGATCAAGGACAGCGGAATCGCCGTCAAGGACATCGACCATGTCGTGCTCGTCGGTGGCTCCACCCGTATGCCGGCCGTCTCCGATCTGGTTCGTGAACTGACCGGTGGCCGTGAGCCCAACAAGGGCGTCAACCCGGACGAGGTCGTCGCCGTCGGCGCCGCACTCCAGGCCGGTGTGCTCAAGGGTGAGGTCAAGGACGTTCTGCTCCTCGACGTCACGCCGCTTTCCCTCGGCATCGAAACCAAGGGTGGCGTGATGACCAAGCTCATCGAGCGCAACACCACGATCCCCACGAAGCGTTCCGAGACCTTCACCACCGCTGACGACAACCAGCCTTCGGTGCAGATCCAGGTCTTCCAGGGTGAGCGCGAAATCGCATCGCACAACAAGCTGCTCGGCTCCTTCGAGCTCACCGATCTGCCGCCCGCCCCGCGTGGCGTTCCGCAGATCGAGGTCACCTTCGACATCGACGCCAACGGCATCGTGCACGTGACGGCGAAGGACAAGGGCACCGGCAAGGAAAACACGATCAAGATCCAGGACGGCTCCGGTCTGTCCAAGGAAGAGATCGAGCGCATGGTCAAGGACGCCGAGGCTCACGCCGAGGAAGACAAGGCCCGTCGCGAAGAGGCAGAGGTTCGCAACCAGGCCGAGTCGCTGGTCCACCAGACGGAGAAGTTCGTCAAGGAGCAGCGTGAAGGTGAGAACGCGGGCAAGGTCTCCGAGGAGATCCTGACCAAGGTCGAGGCAGCGGTCAAGGACGTCAACGACGCCCTGGCAGGCACCGACATCGCTGCAGTGAAGACCGCAGTGGAGAAGCTGGGCACCGAGTCGCAGGCTCTGGGCCAGGCCATCTACGAGGCTTCCGCTGCAAACGAGGCCGGAAACACCGACGGCGCAGGCAATGACGACGACGTCGTCGACGCCGAGGTTGTCGACGAGCCCACCGACTCGGACAAGAAGTGACCTCGGACAACCCCGAGAACAACCCGGTCGACCCCGAGACCGGTGCACAGGGAGAGGCGGCGGGGGAATCCCTGCCGCCGCTCGACTCGGAAGACACAGGGGTAGTTCAGGAAGCAGAGTCGATCGTGGAGGAAGCATCCGCCACCGATCAGCTCGCCGAACGGACTGCGGATCTGCAGCGACTTCAGGCGGAGTTCACCAACTACCGTCGTCGCGTCGAGCGTGACAAGCAGGTCATCAAGGAAACCGCGCGGGCTTCGGTCATCACCGAGCTCATCGGAATTCTCGACGACCTGGATCGCGCTCGGGCACACGGTGACCTCGAATCGGGTCCACTGCGTGCACTCGCAGACAAACTCAACACGACCCTGACGGGTCTGGGTTTGACCGACTTCGGTAGCGAGGGTGACGATTTCGATCCCGCACTCCACGAAGCGGTGCAACATGAAGGCGAAGGCCACGACCCGGTACTCGGGACGGTCATGCGCAAGGGATACAAGCTCGGCGACCGGGTCCTTCGGACCGCAATGGTGGCCGTGACGGACCGGGTAGGCGACAAGCCTGCAGACGGTTCAGAACAAGAAGCGAAGTAACAGTGAGAGGAGGAGACGCCCAGTGAGTCAACGGGAGTGGATCGAGAAGGACTTCTACAAGGAGCTGGGCGTCTCGTCCACCGCGACGGCCGACGAAATCAAGAAGGCGTATCGCAAGCTGGCTCGGGATCTTCATCCCGACGCCAACCCTGACGATGCGAAGGCCGAAGAGCGTTTCAAGTCCGTCAGTGAAGCTCATGCCGTTCTGTCTGATCCGGACAAGCGCAAGGAGTACGACGAGGCTCGGCGCCTCTTTGCCAGCGGCGGCTTCGGCCCCCGCGCGCAGGGCGGCGGCGGATTCAACCCCGGCGCTGGTGGTTTCGACATCAACGACCTGTTCGGCGGCGGGGCCGGTGGGCAGGACTCGGGTCTCGGAGACATCTTCGGCGGATTGTTCAACCGCGGGGGAGCGGGCCAGCGAACAGCTGCGCCCAACCGCCCGCGTCGAGGCAAGGATCTCGAGACCGAGACGACGCTCGCCTTCCGTGAAGCAGCGCTCGGTGTCACCGTCCCTCTTCGTCTGACCAGCCCTACGTCGTGCACCACGTGTCACGGCAGCGGCGCAAAGCCAGGCACCAGCCCGCGAGTGTGCCCACATTGCAACGGAACCGGCGTGGTCAGCCGGAACCAGGGCGCCTTCGGATTCAGTGAGCCGTGTGACGATTGCCGGGGAACCGGCTCGATCATCGACTCGCCGTGTGAAGACTGCCACGGTAGCGGCGTCACCAATCGCACACGGACCATCACGGTTCGCGTGCCTGCCGGTGTGAGTGACGGTCAGAAGATCAGACTCAAGGGCAAGGGCGAAGCGGGACTCCGCGGCGCTCCGGCCGGCGACCTGTTCGTCAACATCCGCGTCAAGCCGGACAGTGTCTTCGGACGCAACGGCGACGACCTGACACTGACGGTTCCGGTGAGCTACGGCGAGCTGGTGCTGGGAACGACACTGTCCGTGCCGACTTTGGAAGGCCGTGTCGGAGTGAAGGTTCCGGCTGGAACGGTGGACGGACGCATTCTGCGAGTTCGCGGACGCGGTATCCCCAAGCGGCCGGACGGTGCCGGTGACCTTCTGGTCACGGTCAAGGTATCCGTTCCGCAGAAGTTGGACGACCCGGCGATCGAAGCGCTGAAAACCTATCTCGAAGCCGAGAAGGCGAGCGGGTTCGATCCACGGGCCGGGTGGGCCGGTGCATGATGACAGAGCGACCGCAGAATCAATGGGATGCGACGGTCGATCCTGACGCTCAGATCTTCGTGATCTCGGTGGCAGCCGAGTTGGCCGGAATGCACGCGCAGACTTTGCGTAACTACGACCGACTCGGGTTGGTCACCCCGCATCGAACCACCGGTGGCGGACGACGCTACTCCCCGCGCGATGTTGCGCTTCTTCGTGAAGTACAACGGCTTTCGCAGGACGAGGGAGTCAACCTTGCCGGAATCAAACGAATCATCGAACTGACCAACCAGGTCGAGGCTCTGCAGCATCGCGTCCGCGAATTGGCCGAGGAGATCGCGAAAGTCCATGCGGGCTATCGCCGGGATCTCGTGCCGATTCCGCGCAACAACGCGTTGGTGGTCTGGAAGCCCCGCAACCAGCGATAGTCGGACCTTTACGCAAACGGCTCCACGCCCTGTCGGATTCATTTCGTCGAATCCGCCAGGGCGTGGAGCCGTTTCGGCGTTTCCACCCAGCGGGAAGAGATCTGTCGACGCCGCCTCAATGTGCATAGCGTCCGCTTCCATGACTCCACTTTTCAGCGTTTGACGTTATCCAGATCACATTCTATGCTCCATCCCAAGCAACTGCTTGCTAGATCATCAAGCGGGTGCTTGGTTGGCTGGTGCTCGAAATCAGGCACGTCCACCGGCCGATCATTCTTTCGTCAGGTATTCGCCTGACGTTCGGTGCATACATGTGTTCTAGGAGTGCAGACATGAATCGTCGGCCCATTCTTGTTGCGGCAGTTGCCGTGACGGCTCTGGCTCTTGCAGGGTGCAGTGGTTCTTCGGAGTCCGACGGAGGTGCGGACTCGCCCTACCGTGTGCTGCTGACCGGCGGGATCAGTGCACAGGGAGTCCTCGCGGCTAATTCGCAGACCTCGCTGCTCGCCACCAAGGCGGGCGTTCAGGTCCAGAACGAAGCCGGGGGGATCGGTGGCCGTCAGATCGAGCTCACCACTGTGGACGACGCGGGTGACGCAACCATCGCCGTCACCAAGCTGCGCGAAGCCATCAATTCGGGGAACAAGCCTGACCTCTACCTGAACTCGGGTCCGTCGTCGATCGCGGCTGCGGTTCTGCCGATCCTCAAGCAGAACAACATTCTCTCGATGAGCATGGCTCCCTCGCCCGATTCGACGGACCCCTCGAAGTTCCCGCTCAACTTCGATCTGGCTCCGGGTGCGACCGATACCGCTCGCGGAATTTCCGAGTACGCGAAGTCCAAGGGTTACAGCAGCGTCGGAGTCTTGCACGGCAGCACCGCTTACGGTGAGCTGTTCGGCGAAGAAATGACCAGTGCTTTGCAATCCGCAGGTCTGAAGGCCGCCGGTAACGAGGAGTACGACGCCGCCGCTTTGGATATGACGGCGCAGTTGCAGTCGCTCAAGAATTCGGGTGCCGCGGCAATCGCCTTGGATGCGTACGGCGCTCCTCTCGGATACGTGTTGCAAAGCCTCGAGCGACTCGGCTGGGACGTGCCGCTGGTCGGAAACACCTCGGTGTCTGCCACCAACCTGATCGCGAATGATCCGCCGGCCGGTGTGCTCGGCACCCCGCAGGTGAAGAACCTGGTGACGCAGGTGTTCAGCAGCACGGTGTTCGATCCGAACAACGCACTCGTCAACACGATGGTGGACACGATGGCTTCGCTGGGCTCCATCCCGTCGACGCTGATCCTCGCGGACAACTACGACGCTTTCCCCCTCGTCGCGGCGGCAGCGGAGAAGGTCGGCAGTTCGACCGATCCGAAGAAGCTCGCCGAAGCACTGGAAACCACTGAGGTCCAGGAGAATGCCAAGACCGCATTCCTCTCGCGCTACAACTTCAGCTCCGACAACCACGGCCCGAACCCGGACACCAGCGAGCTGAAGTTCATCAGCCCGACGAAGATCCTCAACGGTCAGTTCGGAAACCCGGCTGCGTCATGACCATTCTGTGGTCCGGATTGGCGCTCGGCGCGGTTTACGTGCTGGTTGCCATCGGGTACAACATCGTTTTCGTTTCCTCCAACACATTCAACTTCGCTCAAGCTCAGCTGATGATGGTGGGCACCTTTGTCGCCTACACGGGTCTGGTGACCCTGAAACTCCCCGTTCTCGTGGTGGCCGTCATGGCTACCGTGACCGTGATGCTCCTCGCCTCGGTCGAGGAGATCGTCGCGATCAGACCGGTGGCCGATCACCAGAACCAGTTGGTCACGACGTTGGGTGTCGCAACTCTGCTCAACGGCGCCACTCAATTGATCTGGGGTAGTGAACCTCTCACGGTTCCGTTCTTCGGATCGAACGAACCGATCACCCTGCTCGGCGGCCGTACCTACCCGGTCGAGATCGCTCTGCTGGTTGCGGCGATCGCACTGGTCGTCGGGTTGAGTTACGTCTCGAAGAAAACGATGACGGGTCTGGCTCTGATCGGCATCTCCGAGGATCGTGAAGCGGCGATGCTGCGAGGAGTCAACGTACGACGGTTGGCACTGGGAGCGTTTGCCTTCTCGGGTGCCTTGGCCGGTGTCCTCGGACTCTTCGTCGGCCCCAAGACGTTTGCAGTTGCGACGTTGGGTGCAGCGTTGGCCCTCAAGGGATTCGTGGCGTTGGCGATCGGCGGGTTCGGCTCTCTGCCTGGCGCTTTGATCGGCGGTCTGACCGTCGGCCTGGTGGAATCGTTCACCGCCCTGTGGGCGGGAAGTCAGTACAGCAATATCGCCGTCTTCACGGTGCTGATCGTCATCTTGATGGTCAAACCGGCTGGACTGTTCGGCAATGTCCGAGAACGGGTGGTGTGAGATGGTAAGTGCGTGGCGGACTTTCCGTTCCCTACCGAGCTGGATCATCCCACTCGTCCTGGCCGTGGTGATCCTGCTGCTGCCCGTGATGGGACTCGACCTGTCGACATCACGTCAGATTCAATTGGCCTGCATCCTGGCACTTGTGGTCAGTGGCCTGAACTTGAGCCTCGGCTTTGCCGGTGAACTGGCACTCGGCCAGGCAGCGATGTACGCGGCCGGTGCCTACACCGCGGGTCTGATGTCCCAGGCAGGTCACACCGACATTCTGCTTCAGCTTGCTGCCTCCGGAGCAGTGGCACTGGCGGTCGGAATCCTGACCGGTGTTCCCGGTCTGCGCCTGGGCAACTGGTCCCTGGCGATGACGTCGTTCTTCCTGGTTCTGCTGGTACCGGACGTACTGGCGATCTTCGGTGGCAAGACCGGCGGCCGAAACGGCCTCACCGGTATGGAGCCGCCGACGTTCTTCGGTTCCGAACTCGACACCCAGCAGTACTACATGGTGGTCGTCGTCGTGACCGTGCTCTGGTTCGCGGTGATGCGTAACCTGGTGGTCTCGCGGCACGGCATCGCGTTCCGCACGCTCAAGCAGTCGCCGGTTCTGGCGTCGTCGCAGGGTGTATCGGTGTTCCGGATGAAGCTGCTCGGTTATGCCATCGGTGCGTTCCCCGCCGGTCTGGCGGGTGCGCTGTTCGCCAACACCGACCTGTTCATCTCGCCGGAAGCCTTCGGGTTCACCTTTGCCACAGCAGTTCTGGCGGCGTCGATCCTCGGCGGTGCGGCAAGTGTGTACGGCGCCGTGGTCGGTGCCGCGATCATGCAGCTCGGTCCCAACCAGTCGACGGCGTTCCAGGAGTATTCGCTGATCTTCTACGGCGGCTTCCTGATCATCGGCGGTGTGCTGCTCTCCGGGGGTTTGACCAAGGTCGGGCGAGCGATCGTCTCGAAACTCGATCGCAAGGCCGGCCTGGGCGTAGTCACCGCAAAGGAAAACAGCGGTGGGACACCGGAACTGGCGCCGATCAACGGAGCACGGTTGGTGGTCGACGGAGTGTCCAAAGCGTTCGGTGGCAACCAGGCGCTCAATGCGGCAACCCTGACCGCAGAGGCCGGTAAGGTCACCGCGTTGATCGGGCCCAACGGTTCGGGTAAGACGACCATGCTCAACATGATCTGCGGCTTCTACACCGCAGATGCGGGCGTGATCACGATCGGTGACACGGTGGTCTCGCAGTCGTCGCCGCACAAGGTGGCGCGCGTGGGTGTGGCGCGCACGTTCCAAACTCCGACGATTCCGGAAAACATCACGGTTCTGGAAGCTGTTGCATCCGGACGTTATTCGGTGCACCGAGCGTCGATGGCGTCGGCTGTGCTTCGCCTGCCCAGCTTCCGCAGGATCGCGAAGGCCGACATCGTCGAGGCCGAGCGTGTCCTCGAACTCGTGGGGATGTCGCACTTGCGCAACGAGATCGCGACGTCGCTGCCCCTGGGGATGCGTCGCATGCTCGAGGTTGCTCGCGCCGTCATCGCCGAACCGAGGGTCGTCCTCTTCGACGAGGTGGCATCCGGACTCGACGAGGACGAACTCGAACGCCTGGCAGATCTGATCCGGGTACTGCGAGATGCCGGGGCGACAGTGGTGTTGGTGGAGCACAACTTCCGCCTCGTCCTCTCGCTGGCCGACGAGATAGTCGTGCTGGCGCAAGGGCAGGTGATCGCCACCGGCGATGCGGCAACCATCGAACATCACCCACGCGTCTTGAGCGAGTACCTCGGAGTCAAGTCCGGTGACGAAGAAGCACTTCTCGAAGAAATCGGCGCGGTAGACCATCAGACCAGTGAGGTGAAGTGATGGAACCGATTCTGAAGGTCCGAAACTTGCAGACCGGGTACGGCGATCTGCGCGTCGTCTGGGATGTCTCGTTCGACGTCTATCCCGGTCAGGTGACCGCCCTGCTCGGACGCAACGGCGCAGGCAAGACGAGCACGCTCCGTGCCCTGTCCGGCCTCAACAAGGTGGCCTCCGGAACCGTCGAGATGGACGGCGCCGACATCACCGGAGTCCCCGCGCACAAACGGGTACGACAGGGGATGGCGTACGTGCAGGAGGGCAAGCGGGTCTTCCACAAGCAGACCGTCGAGCAGAACCTCCTGCTGGGCGGGTACACCCGCAAGGCAAAGCGCGGCGAGCTTATGGAATCCGTCGAATCGATGTACGAGATGTTCCCGATCCTGGGGGAGAAGCGTTCGCTTCCGGCCGGTTCCATGTCGGGCGGTCAGCAGCAGATGCTCGCGATCGGCGCAGCGCTGATGGCGCAGCCGAGGTTGCTCCTTCTCGACGAACCTTCGGGCGGTCTCGCTCCCGTGATCGTCGGTGAGGTGATGGACCGCGTCCAACAACTCAAGGAAACCGGCCTGGCTGTTCTACTGGTCGAGCAGGCAGTCGAGGCCGCGATGAGCGTCGCCGATCATGTCACGGTCCTCGACATCGGCAAGGTGGTTCTCGACGCCGATGCCAAGGACATCGACGACCTGGCAGTGCTCAAGGATGCGTATTTCGGACGCGTCTGAACGGCAATGACGGCTTCAGCCCGGCCACCTCGGCCGGGCTGAAGCCGTTTCCCGCTCCGTGGCACGGGCCCTAGCCGGCTCGGGGCCATCGATCTACCGTCCTGCAAACAACTCCCGCGAGAGGCAAACTCGATGACCACTGCTCCCGACGTGCTCGCCCCGGCGAAGCTCGGCCCGGTGACCCTTCGAAATCGAATCATCAAGTCCGCGACATTCGAAGGCAAAACTCCCGACGCCCTGGTCACCGACGAGCTGATCGAGTTCCATCGTCGCCCAGCCGCCGGCGGAGTCGGGATGTCCACCGTCGCGTATTGCGCCGTCGCACCGGAAGGGCGCACCGAATACGGCCAGCTCTGGATGCGGCCCGATGCCCTCCCCGGGCTTCGGCGGCTTACCGATGCCATTCACGCCGAAGGTGCTGCTGCGTCGGCGCAGCTCGGCCATGCCGGTCCCGTGGCGAATCAGAAGTCGACCGGACTGCCCGCGCTGGCACCGTCGAGTTCGTTCAATCCGTTGAGCATGAGGATGATTCGCACTGCCACGACAGCGGACATCACCAGAATTGCGGCCGCGCACGGGAGCGCTGCGCGACTTGCCGTCGAGGCAGGATTCGACGCCGTCGAGATCCACTTCGGTCACAACTATTTCGCGAGCTCGTTCCTGAGCCCGAAACTCAACCGTCGTAAGGACTCCTACGGCGGATCGCTGGAGAACCGGGCTCGCGTCGTACTCGAAACTGCACGCAGTGTGCGCGATGCCGTCGGTGACAAGATCGCGATCTTGGCCAAGCTGAACATGGACGACGGTGTGCCAGGCGGATTCTGGGTGGACGAAGCAATCCAGGTGGCGCAGTGGCTCGAAGCATCCGGAAGCGTCGACGCGCTCGAGTTGACGATGGGCAGTTCACTGCTCAACCCGATGTACCTGTTCAAGGGCGATGCGCCGATCCGCGAGTTCGCCGCCGCGATGCCGCAACCTGTTCGACTCGGTGTGCAGTTGGTGGGGAAGAGCATGTTGCATACCTATCCGTACAAGCCGTTGTTCATGCTGGAAGAGGCTCGGCAGATTCGTGCTGCGGTGAAGTTGCCGCTCGTGCTGCTCGGGGGTGTCACGGACAAAGCGGGCATGGATACCGCAATGGCGGAAGGGTTCGAGTTCGTCGCCATGGCACGGGCGCTGCTCAGAGAACCGGATCTGATCAATCGGATCGCGGCCGAATCCGATACCCAATCACTGTGCATCCACTGCAACAAGTGCATGCCCACGATCTTCAGTGGCGCCCGCTGCGTGTTGGTCGAACGCGTCTGAGCTGGTCAGCGCACACCACGTCCCGACATCCATGCGGATACCGGGTCGTGGGCCGTAGCGGATCAAGTTCGTGGTTGCATCAACGCTTGGTTCAGTTCTGCGTGAAGACGTCGTAGGAGGCGTTCATCGTGGGGTAGCCGGTGGCCATGTAGTCGGTGAGGATGACGTGCGTCGGGTCGCCGATGATGCGAGTCCCGTCGAGGGTGGGGTTGCCGACGTAGTTGTTGGCAGCCATGACCGTCTGGACGCCGTCGGCGACGTTGTAGGTGACGTCGACACCGATACCGCGGGGATCGCTGCTGTAGGCGGTGACGATCTCGGTGGTGTGCGGGGCCAGGTAGGAGCGGGGGCCGTTGATCCACTGTCCGTAGGGGTTGGACGCGCTGTCCAGCAGCATCGGGTTGTCGGTGTTGTTGGTGATGGTCATGGCAACCGTCGGGCCGTCGGTGGGCATGGTGCCGGCGTTGGCGATCGCTGCGGTTCCCAGTGCGGTTCCGCCGACAGTGAGGGCGATTGCGGTGACTGCTACGAAGCGGGTGGTGTTGGTACGCATGATGTCTGCTCCTGGGATGGTGTGTGGTTGCCGTTCTCGGCGATGAATCAATCTTGTCGCGAATGAGTGCTGCAGTATGTCCGCCGACGGGGCCGTGGCGGGGTTGAATCTCTTGTCCCCCGATCGGGGGAGGCGTAAGTGCTCGCATTGCTGGTACGGGCGTGAGAAAGTGAGCAATGCGCGAAGGCACGAAGCCGCTGGCCGGCAAGGTTTCCGTGGTGGTCGGCGACGACCACCCACTGTTCCGTGAGGGCGTGGTTCGGGCTCTGACCGGCAGTGACAGCATCGACGTCCTGGGCGAGGCCGACGACGGCGCAGCAGCGCTCGCAATGATCCGCGAACTACGCCCGCAGGTCGCGCTGCTCGACTTCCGGATGCCGCACCTGGATGGAACTCAGGTCGCCGCCGCAGTCGTTCGAGACGAGCTTCCGACGCGTGTGCTTCTGCTCAGCGCTCACGACGAATCGTCTGTCGTGTACCAGGCCCTGCAAGCCGGTGCTGCCGGGTTCCTGCCGAAGGAATCCACTCGCGCCGAGATCGTGAGTGCCGTGCTCGACTGTGCTGCGGGACGAGATGTGTTGCCGCCCAGTATCGCCGTCGGATTGGTAGGAGAGGTTCGGCGTCGTAGTGAACCGTCCGGTCCGACGCTCAGCGCCCGCGAACGTGAGGTTCTCGGATTGATCGCGCAGGGCGCCAGCATCCCGGCCATTGCCTCACAACTCTTTCTTGCGCCCTCCACCGTCAAAACCCACGTGCAGCGCCTCTACGAGAAACTCGGAGTCAACGATCGAGGCGCCGCCGTCGCCGCTGCAATGCGGCAGGGATTGTTGGAGTGAGCAAGCGTCACCGAAGCACGTACGTGACGTTCATGGCCGGGTAACCCGAGGTCATCGTCACCGTGACGTCGTGGCTGTCGGGGGCGTACGTACCTCCGGCATCCGCCCTGGTCTTCGAGTTGGTAGCACTGAAGACAAACACTCCACCGTCGTCGGAGCGGTACGTGAGCACGATGGGGAAGTCGTTCTGGATCTTGCTCGTGGCCACAACGTTCACGTTCATGTTGGGGAGGATGTAGTCCGCCGGCGGGACGACCCAGTCGCCGTTCGGGTTGGATGCGTCGACCAGATACAGGGCCCCGCGACCCGAATTGCTGATCATCGCCGTCGTGACGGATGTGTCGGTCATCGACTTCACCGTGTTCGCACCGGCGGAGCGGGCAACCAGAGCTGCCATGCTGAGGCCGGAGAAGGAAAGTGCTTCAGGTCGAATTGTGTTGGTGCTCATCATGTTCTCCTCGATTTGTCGGTCTTGGTGACCGTGTGTTTCTGTGATGAGACAACTATGGCCCCGAAATCCCTTCGGGTCTGTCCACCTAGGGGTCCGAGTGCTGGACGACATCGCTGTCCCCCGATCGGTGGACACAGCGCTCTCCGCCCACCCAGTGTCATGGGGTGGAGGCTCCGCCCACCCAGCGGGAGAACCTGTTCCTCTACCATTCAACCCACTCGTAGCGTGGCCACCATGACCGATCCTGACTTCTCCACCGCACCACTCGACGTCGTAGTCATCGGCGCCGGCGTCGCCGGCATGTACGCCATGCACCGACTTCGCGAGCAGGGGCTGCGTGTCCACGGCTTCGAGGCGGGCTCCGGAGTGGGCGGCACGTGGTACTTCAACCGCTACCCGGGCGCACGCTGCGATGTCGAGAGTTTCGACTACTCCTACTCGTTCTCCGAAGAGTTGCAACAGGATTGGGACTGGAGCGAGAAGTACGCCGCGCAGCCGGAGATCCTGTCCTACCTCGATCACGTCGCCGATCGCTTCGACCTACGCAGTGGGTTCACTTTCGATACCCGTGTCCTGAGCGCACAGTTCGACGAGGACTCGTCGACGTGGCGAGTGCACACCGACGGTGGTCATGACGTCACCTCGCGGTTCGTGGTGTGCGCCACGGGCAGCCTCTCGACCGCGAACGTTCCGAACATTGCAGGTCGCGAGACTTTCGGCGGTGAGGTCTTCCACACCGGCTTCTGGCCGCACGAGGGCGTCGATTTCACCGGCAAGCGAGTGGGAGTGATCGGCACCGGATCGTCGGGCATCCAGTCCGTTCCGTTGATCGCCGAGCAGGCCGATCACCTCTTCGTGTTCCAGCGGTCCGCGAATTACAGTGTGCCGGCGGGAAACACGCCTCTCGATGACAAACGACGCGCAGAGATCAAGGCCGACTACGCCGAGCGTCGAGCGCTGTCCAAGCGCAGTGGCGGTGGATCTCCGTTCGTTTCGGATCCTCGCAGCGCGCTCGAGGTGTCCGAGGCCGAGAGGAACGCGGCCTACGAGGAGCGGTGGAAGCTCGGCGGTGTTCTGTTCGCCAAAACCTTCGCAGACCAGACCAGCAACATCGACGCCAACGCGACGGCGGCCGCATTTGCCGAGGCCAAGATCAGATCGGTGGTCGAAGATCAGGCCATCGCCGACCTGCTGATCCCGAACGACCACCCCATCGGGACCAAGCGGATCGTGACGGACACCGACTACTACCAGAGCTACAACCGTGACAACGTGAGCCTGGTCGATCTCAAGAGCGCACCGATCGAGGCAATCGACGAGGCCGGGATCAAGACGACCGACTCGCACTACGAACTCGACGCATTGGTGTTCGCCACCGGCTTCGATGCGATGACCGGGGCACTCGATCGCATCGAGATCCGTGGCCGCAACGGCGAGACCTTGCGAGAGAACTGGCATGCGGGTCCGAGAACCTATCTTGGTTTGGGAGTTCACGGCTTCCCGAACTTGTTCATCGTCACCGGGCCGGGTAGCCCGAGTGTGCTGTCCAACATGATTCTCGCTGCCGAACAGCACGTCGACTGGATCGCCGACGCGATCAACCACCTCGATTCGGCGGGGATCGACACCATCGAGCCGAGTGCCGAAGCCGTGGACAACTGGCTCGAGGAGTGCTCACGCCGGGCGTCGGCAACATTGTTCCCATCCGCGAACTCCTGGTACATGGGAGCCAACATCCCGGGAAAGCCGAGGATATTCATGCCCTTCATCGGAGGCTTCGGTGTCTACTCCGACATCTGTGCAGACGTGGCAGCAGCGGGATACCGAGGCTTCGAACTGAACAGCGCGGTGCACGCATGAGCCGGCTGGAGGGCAAGCGGGTACTCGTGACGGGTGCTGCCGGAGGAATGGGACGCTCACACTGTGAGCGGCTCGCCGAGGAAGGCGCGTCCGTGATCGCGTTGGATGTCGAACAGGCGCAATCGGGGTTGGCGGAAACCGCTCAGGCAGTGCGTGATCGAGGCGGTATCGCGGTGACCGGTGTGGCGGATATTCGGGACTTCGACGGCCTGGCCGACGTCGTGGCCGAGTGCGTTACCGAACTCGGCGGGTTGGACGTCGTGGTCGCGAATGCGGGCGTCTACGACACGCCGGGACCGTCGTGGACCATCGATCCTGCAGTGTGGAACCGCTCGCTGGACGTCAATCTGACCGGCGCGTGGCACACCGTCAAGGCCTGCGTTCCGCACTTCGGCGACGGTGGATCCGTCGTTCTGGTCAGCTCGACAGCGGGAATCAAAGGTATTGCCGGAGCAAGTCATTACAGCGCAGCCAAGCATGCCGTGGTGGGCCTGGCCAGAACGCTGGCCAACGAGTTGGGGGCGCAGAGTATCCGCGTCAACTCCGTGCATCCGGGTTCGGTACGTACCCCGATGATCATCAACGAGCGAGTGTTCGCGAACCTGTGCCCGGACATCGAGAATCCCACCGAAGTAGACGCTGCTGCAGTGCTCAGCGCTCGCAACTTGCTGCCCGTTCCCTGGGTCGATCCGGTGGACGTCAGTAATGCGGTCCTGTTTCTCGCATCCGCGGAGTCCCGCTACATGACCGGCTGTCAGTTGGTTGTCGACGCCGGCCTGACCCAGAAAGTGTGAATTGATGACTTCTCGATTGGAAGGCAAGATCGCGCTGATCACGGGTGCGGCACGAGGAATCGGGCGGGCTCAGGCCGTGCGTTTTGCCGAAGAGGGCGCGGACATCATCGCGGTCGACGTGTGCACTTCGGTGGAAACCACAGTCACGCCGCCCGCGACGGAGGCCGATCTCGATGAGACAGTGGCGCAGATCCGGGCGCTGGGGCGAAAGGTCGAATCTGCGGTAGTGGACGTTCGGGATCTCGAGGCACTACGCAGTGCCGTGGACTCGGCCGTCGGAACGCTCGGTGGTCTCGACATCGTCTGCGCTACAGCTGGTATCACGTCCTCCGACGGGGCCCTGACCATGTCGGAAACGATGTGGCAGACCATGCTGGACGTCAATCTGACCGGCGTGTGGCACACCACGACCGTCGCGGCTCCGCACTTGATCGCGCGGGGCGGGGGATCGATGACACTCACAAGCTCCATCGCCGGACTTCGGGGGCTGGTCGGAGTCGCGCACTACACCGCAGCCAAGCATGGAGTCGTTGGTCTGATGCGTTCGCTGGCAAAGGAACTGGCTCCGCACAACGTACGCGTCAATACGGTCCATCCCACCAACGTCGACACCCTCATGATTCAAAATTCGTTGGTGCGCGGCAAGTTCCGCCCCGATCTCGAGAACCCGACGCGCGAAGAATTTGCTGCCGCAGCGATGACGATGAACATGCTCGCCATTCCGTGGATCGAACCGGTGGACGTAGCGAACGCTGCTCTGTTCCTGTCTTCCGACGAGGCTCGCTACATCACGTCGGTCGCCCTGCCGGTGGATGCAGGAAGTTCGTCGCGCTGAGGTTTCGAACAGCTGAAATCTTGAACAGCTGAGGTTTTGACACGCTGAGTTCCGCCACGGTGTGTAGCGTCGGTTTCACCTAACCGAAAGGCGTATACCGTGGCGGAACGGCGCTATCTGGAAGTCACCGTCGGGACCAACATCGTGATGGTCCTCGACCACCGCACGGTGGAGGTCTTCGACCGCACCGCCGCGAGCACGAGCGAAGTGGCTCGTTGGCATGTCGAACACATTGCGGTGAAGGCGAAACCGTCGAAGTCGGGACTGAAACTCACCATCGGGAACAGGCTCGCCGACGACTCGATCGCGGTAGCGGGTCCACGGGCATCGCTGACTGTTCCGCCGGAGAACGAGGCAGCCGTCATCGCGTTCTTCGACGAGGTCAAGGCTGCTCGGGTGTGAATCGGCAGAAGACCTTCGGCGCGGATGATTCGGGTTCTCTAGTCGAGCACGTCGTGCGCTGCCACGAAGATCGGGCAGGACGCACTTTTGTCGGGATCTCGGGAATCGAGGCTTCCGGAAAATCGACGATCGCGGACGAGTTGGCTGCCGGTATCTCGAAGTCGGGCCATGACTTCATCATGATCCATGGGGACGAGTTCTCGACTGCGAAAGCGGTACGGAACAAAGATCCTGACACGGTGCGTGGGTATCTCGAGGATGCGTACGACTATTCGAACCTGAGTAGCCGTGTGATGGTGCCGCTACGGTTGGCCGAAGTTACCGAAATTTCCTACGTCTCGACTGATCCGGAGACAGACGAATCTGTGGTGTCGAAGCCACGAGTCCCGGATCGCGCCATTGTGATCGTCGAGGGAGTGCTGCTTTTTCGCGGACTGATGCGAGATCAGTTCGACCTACGAATCTGGGTTGAAGCAAGCTTCGACGAGTCCTTGCGGCGTGCGAAGGGACGTCCGCGCGATGTGAGCTATTACGGGACGGCCGAGGCGATAGCGTCCCGGTACGAATCCCGGTTTCATCCGGCGCAGAGGATTCATCTGCGTGACGATCGACCACAACTGACCAGCCACGTAATCGTGCGTGGCTAGTCAGTCGAAAGGCCGGCGATATCAAGCTTTACGCGCGGCGGCATGGGCCCCGGCGACACGGCCGAATGCGAAGGCGTCGGCAATGTGGAATCCGCCGTCCTTCGCCGCGCTGTAGGTGGAACTGACCGCGCCCGCGGCGTAGAGGCCAGGAATCGGATTGCGGGCAGTATCGAGTACGCGGGAATGACCGTCGCGGCGCGGCCCACCGCTACTCCATCCCAGCAGTGGCGACCCGGAGACGGCGTAGAACGGAGCGGTGGCCACCGGGGCCAAAGTTTCGGGATTGCGGCCGAACGAATGGTCGATGCCGTCCGCGCACGCCTCGTTGTAGCGTCGCACGCTCGTTTCCACGACTGTTGGGTCCAGTCCGAGTTTCTCGGCGAGTTCGGCGAGCGTGTCCGCCTTGAGGATCCATCCCTTGTCGATCTCGGCTTGATTGTCCGAGCTCCACTCGTACCCTTCGTCGAGAACCCTGTGGCCGACGGGCAGTGCGTCGCGGCCGGGGCTCAGCTGTCCGGCCAACCTCATCGTCTCGTCGAAGACGACGTTCATCGGTTGCACCGGAAAGTGTTGGTAAGAACCCTCTCTGAACACATGACCATGCCGCATTTCGGCTGACTCGTCGGTGAAGCGTCTACCTTCCCGGCTGAGGAACACATAGTTGTGCGCGTTCCACAGTGCGAGGAAGAATCCAGTCGGATTTTCGAGGTCGCCGGGAATTCCCGTAATGGTCATCATGTTGTTCATGTGCCACAGATCGGCGCCCACGGCCTGTGCCATGCGGTGACCGTCGCCGGTTGCCGATGGTGAGCCCCAGATCTTCGGATTCTCCAGACGCAAGTAGTCGCGCACCATCGTCGGATTTGCTTCGAATCCTCCGGTGGCAAGGATGACGCCCCGGCGTGCCTGGATCTGCGAAGTCTTTTCACCCGAACGGATCTCGACTCCGGTCACCGCTCCGGATTCATCCGTCAGCAGTCCGGTGGCTTCGGTGTCGAATAGTGTTGTGACGCCGCGTTCAGCGAGAGCGGAGACGAGGAACCGGTAGAGAAGTTCATTGCCCATCTTCCCTTCGACGGTGTCCATCCCTGCGTAACAAGAACTTCCGTCAAGTTCGGCGAACTCTGCCGCGGAATGGAAATCGCCGGTCATCGCTACAGTTGCACCCAGACTGCGGATCCAGTCGGACAGTCCGTGAGTGTTCTCGGCCCAGGCATCGATGACGTCCTCGGCAACGGGGAACTCCCCGTTCAACGAACGCAGGAAGGTTCGGGCGGCAGCGGGGTCCTGGTTGACGAACCATCCACTGCCGGACAGTCGAGTGTTGCCGCCCGCGGAATCAGGTCCGCTCTTTTCCAGAATCACGACCGATGCGCCGTCGGCGTGCGCTTGGAGCGCTGCGGCCGATCCGGCAGCGCCCGATCCGATGACGAGTACGTCGACAATGTTATCCATGTCACAGAAGGTATTGCGGAATGGTGGTGCGGCGAACCCACCTTCCCGATGAGCGAGAAAGCCAGTGGTCGACGCCGCAGAGACGTCGCCCCGCAGGCACGTCGGGGGCCAGGCGAGGTAGCGGTTCAGTGCGTCGGGGGTGGCGCCAAAAGTGCGATATCGCGCTGTGACGTTTTCGAGACCCTAGCGTTATAGATGTGGTTGTGTCGGCGAAACCTGCCGGTGGCAGAGTTCGTCTGGAACGCAGTGACCGACACGGTTGGTTATCCGACGCACAGTGATTCATCGCTGATTCGGGCGGTGGGGCACGCCGAGTCCAGACAAGAGGCTTTCATGACTACGATCAACGAACGTTCTTCAGCTGCAAATGTTCTCGATCTCTTTGACAGCGCCGGCCGAGAAGGGCATCGGTACAGTATCGACGTGGAAAGCTACACCCCTTCGTATGCGGTACTGAGACTTGCCGGAGAATTGGACATGGGTCAGCGGGTGGAATTGGTGCACGCGCTCGACCGACTTCTCCTGGTCGGAACCGATATTCACGTCGATCTCTCCGGCGTGACCTTCATGTCGT
This sequence comes from Rhodococcus sp. MT28, assembly GCF_058792695.1. Taxonomy (NCBI): domain Bacteria; kingdom Bacillati; phylum Actinomycetota; class Actinomycetes; order Mycobacteriales; family Nocardiaceae; genus Rhodococcus; species Rhodococcus sp. MT28. Next base: position 495,388 of record NZ_JBXAFD010000004.1, on the reverse strand, counting down.
CCGGAGTGGCGAATGCCGTTGTCGATGCTGCGGGGCGTGGCAACAACCGCATTCGCTTGTTTGCCCCGACGCGAGCGGTCTCCATGATCTTTCAGGCTCTCGGCGCCTCCGAACTCATTGCGGGCGTTGCCACGTCGACCGCTGATGCTCTCGGTGCTTGAGCCGGAAACAACTCCCACGAACGATGTGAAGTGAGCAGTGCTCGATACGCGTTGACTTGGTATCTGGTCTGATCTGCGTGTCGATGTGCACTTTGCGGCGCGGGATCAGGTTGTCGTCACCGGGTTGCGCCGAGATTTGCGGTATTCTCGTTCGGTGTCGAGCAGCCGGCGCTGCCATCGACGCGTCCGGCCGCATGAACGCTTGGTGGTCCCGACTCGTAGTGAAGAGCCACACCATGGCGTATGACACCAGCAACGGTTCGACATCGTCGAATTCTCCGATCACCCAGTTCTCCGATGTGATTGGTCTGGAAGTAAGCATGCAGTTCGCACCGATACGCCGCCTCGACGACCACGCACTTGCAGGCGCCGAGTTGCAATTGCGTGGGCCTGACAATTCCTCTCTGTGTTCGGCGCATGCCCTCCGTCGCGCCTCGCAATTGATGCAGCAACGCTCGGAATTCGACAGTCACAAACTGGCCATGTCCCGTACTGCACTCGCATGCACCGTCGCGGATCGCCTGCCGTTGCTGGTGGCAGTCGACTCGGCTTCCCGAGCAGCTCTGAACGCTCCTGGTATCGAAGGAGTGACGAGAAATCTGCAACGGATCGTCATCACGGTTGACAGCGCATCGGTGCTTACCGATCCCCACAACTCTCTGGCAGTGATCAGAGAAGCCCGCGCGGGCGGGCGTCTGATTGCACTCGACGGCGTCGGCATCGACAGGCACTCGGCGACACTTCTGTCTTTGGTCGAACCCGACATCATTATCACTTCCGCTGAATTACTCTCCAAGGCGGCATATTTCGAAGTTGGAACGACGGTGCACGCGCTCGGCGCCTACGTCGAGCGATCGAACGCGATTATCCTTGCCGAGGGTGTCGACTCGGAATCGTCCCGTCTTGCCGCAATCACCATCGGAGCCACATACGGAACGGGTGAGTTGTATCCCGCAGTCGACGATCCGAGTTCACTGTTGTCCGAACCGGTCGTCGCGATGCCCGACAGTCCGGTGTGGAGTGATCCCATCCCCGACGTGGGCACTCCCTACTCGATCGTGTCTGCTCACAGCCGGATCCGGCGCGGTACCAAGCGTCTGTTGATCCAACTGAGTAAGTCTCTCGAAGCGCAAGCCGCCACATCGGGTTCCTCGATGCTTGTTCTGGGCACCTTTCAACAAGCCGAGCATTTCACCGCATCCACAACAGCACGGTGGCGTCACCTCGCCGATACCGTAGGGTTTGCCGGTGTCTACGGTGTCGGACTGTCCGTGATGCTCGACGGTAAAGTTCAACACGCACCGCTCGACCCGGGTGATGATCTCGTCAACGAGTGGACGGTCGTCACTCTGGGACCACACCATGCGGCGATGCTGTCGGCGCGAGATCTTCATGACAACGGTCCAGATCTCGAGCGGACCTTCGACTTCGTGCAAACCTACGATCGCACCACCGTCACCCAGGCAGCGCACTCTATTCTTCGTCGTTACCCCAAGACGAATTCGTGAACCCCGTACCGATGTTCTCGACGTTCGCCGCGAGCGCTGCCCGACCGGCGATCGTGGCTAAGGAGTGGCCGGGCGCCGCGCAGCACGTCTCTTTGCTGCAGAGTTGAGTAGATACCTTTCGGCGACCGTGTAGTCCGTGACGGTTGCGCCATCCGGCGCTGTGGTGTGGGTGAGCAGTTCGAGATAGCGGCGACGGAAGACATGGGCGTCGGATTCTGCGAGTAGGAACTCCGCCGCTGAGACGACCTCTGGTTTCGGAGCAGCGCGTGCATGCCGGTTTCGGGCGGGCCGAGTGCTCATGTTTTCCTCTGGATTTCGAAAGCGTCTGTGCCGGTAGTCATGTGCGAGTTGATCCTGACGTCTGTTCGGTCGCTACCGGTCATGAGAAGTCGTGAGTGGTTTCAGATCGATCGGCTGTCCGTCGGAGGGGAACGGCAAGGACATGTAGTTGAGAGGGGCGGTGTAGCCGGGCGCGACCTGCCAATCGAAGCGTGTGAGCAGGTGGTGCATGATCGCTTTGATTTCGACGCCGGCGAAGTGCATGCCGAGGCATTTGTGCACGCCTCCACCGAACGGTTCCCAGGCATACCGGTGCACCTTGTCTTCACGTCGGTGGTCCGCGAAACGTTCGGGATCGAAATGTTCGGGGTCGGGCCAGTACTGCGGCATGTGGTGAGTGAAATGTGGCACCACTGACACGTAGGTCCCAGCGGGTACGAAGTGGTCCTGTATCTGGGTGTCACACACCGCTCGGCGAGCCATGACCGGCACGGGAGCGACGAGTCGGAGGCATTCTTTCATCACCAGGTCCAAGCCGGCGAGTTGGTCGAGTTCGGCATAGCTCGGCGTCGACGTACTCAGTGCGAGTGATTCCGCCCGACATCTGTTCTGCCACTGAGGATTCTGGCCGAGATATTGCATCATTGTCGAGATGGTGATGGTGGAGGTGTCATGTGCGGCCATCAGCAGGAAGATCATGTGATCGATCACCTCGCCGTCGCTGAAGCGCTGTCCGGTGTCTGATTCGATGTGACAGAGAACGGAAAACAGGTCGTCGGTTTCGCGTGAACGGCGCGCAGGTAGGTAGCGGCGGAAGAAGTTTTCGAGGGTTCGGCGCCCGTCGAGGCCGCGCTTCCATCTGGTGCCGGGAACTCGATAACGGATCACCGAGGTTGCAGCTTGCACGCAATCGACGAAAGCTTTTTTCACAGAGTCGATTTCGCTTTCAGTGGTCCCTTCCGCGCCGCCCATGAAGATGTCGGTCGCGAGGTTGAGTGTGAGAGCTTTGAGAGCGGTGTAGGCGCGGAAGCCATCGGACGGAGTCCAGGCGTCGAGCGCGGAGGCGATCGCGGGATTCAGCACGTCCACGGTCTTTTCGAGACGCGATCTCGTGAAGGCTTGTTGCATGATGCGTCGTTGTCGTAGGTGCTCTTCGGAGTCGAGAAGCATCAGACCCCCGTGAAAGAAGGGACCGATGAGCACTGACCACCCGTCGCTGTTGACAAAAGCGCGGTCTTTGTTCTGGAGAACTTCTTGGCATGCGTCGGGCCCGAGGGCTGCGACCCATCGTCTACCGGCCATCGAGAACCACGAGACTTCGCCGTAACGATCCCAGCGTTTTTGCATCAGAGCGAGAGGGTCGCGGATGTATTCGAAAGTTTGCCCTATTCCGGGTAGTCCCGAGTTGCCTGAGATGGGACGCAACTGCGACCGGATGGGTGGAGCGGCCAGGATTTTCGACATCACGTACCTGCCTTCCGTTTGCATCTGACAGTGGCGCCTGTCAGATGGGGGTAGTCTGCGTCACAGTCGCGTCGTCTGTCAAGATCGACTCATGGCTTCTCCCACACCCCGTCGATATGCCGGTCTGAGTGGTGAGCAGCGGGCCGCGCTTCGGCGTGAAAGCTTGCTCGCAGCAGGACTGGACGTGTTTGCGGCCGCGGGCAGGCAGGGTGCCACCATGACCGCCATCTGTGCGCATGCGAAGCTGACAGAGCGATATTTCTACGAGAGTTTCGCCAGCAGGGACGAACTCCTCCAGCAGGTTTTCGACGGAATCGTCGACGAGGTGCGCGTGGCCGGAATGGCTGCACTCCGAACGACCGAGGGGACACGGGAGGAGCGCGTGCGGAGCGCCATTGCTTCGTTCGTCAACATCCTGACGGACGATCCTCGAAAAGGGCGTGTCGCGATGGTCGAGTCGGTGGCTTACGAGCCGCTGCGCACTCACCGGCGGGGAGCGCTGCGTGGGTTCGCGCAGATGGTGGCCGACGAGGCTGCGCTCTTGTACGGCGATCGAGCTTGGCCTCCCCATCAGGGTGAGATCAACGGATTACTGTTCGTGGGCGGCCTGGCCGAATTGGTGACGGCCTGGCTCAACGGCGAAATCGACATCACGCCCGCTGAGATCGTGGATGCCGCAACCTTCCAATTCACATCCACAGCGCACCGATGAAACGCGGGGCCGGCGATGCGGACTGCCAACTCTAGTGGGCGGCATGTGTCGTGATTCGAGGCAGTTTCGGGTCTGAATTGTCGATGACACTGTCCGCGCGGGTCCAGGGCTCTGCAGCCGCGAAGTACAGACGTTGGCCGCCGACATAACGGTTCATCGACGGGTGTTCCGGATCCGCGTTCGTTCCGTCGCGAAGGTTCATTCGCTCGGCGGTGATCTCGAAGGGCACGTCGAGAAAGATCGAATAGTCCCATCGGGAAGCAAATTCGTCCCGATGCAGAAAGAGTCCCTCGACGAGGACTACGGCTCCGTCGGCTGCATGCAAGTACGCGTCGCTGTCCCGTCGTGGTCGGTACTCGCGGTTACCTCCCGGTCTCAGAGGGGCGAGAACATGACGCTCGAGGGCGTCGTAGTCGTAGCTGTCGAGCCAGAAGCCTTCCGGTGACAGCCGACCTCTGCGATGGCGAATCTCCGGCGGATTGAGGAAGTCGTCGACGTGAATCACAATGGCGGGGCGTTCATTCAGCTGTGCTGCAAGACTTTTCGTGAATGTCGTCTTGCCGCTCCCGTCGACGCCGTCGATCGCGACGACGGGAGAGCCGCGCAGCGCGTTTATTTCGGCGGCCAAGGTCTCGAAGACCGTCTTGGTGCTCATCGAGCAGTTCTTCCCGCGCTCGTAGCGACGCGAAGAGGCCCGGTGTCGTACAGGATTCGGTGGCCGTCTTCGAGGACGCGTCGAGTGCCCGCGTCGAGCGGAAGGTCGGCCCAGCTCTCGCTCGCGAAATTCAGTTCGACGAGGAGGCCGGACCGTAGGCGGAAGCGTCGTTCTCGGACTGGCCCCCAGTTGGCGGCTCTGATGAATCGCGCGTCGGGGCGGAGCCGGTCGAACCAGTCTTCATTTGCGAGCGCGTTCGCGTCGTCGGCCAGGATCATCAGATCAAGATCACTCGCCATACGCTCCGCGCCGCGCGCGTAGGACCCGACCAGCGCTACAGCTTTGACGTCATCGTGCTCAGCGGCCCATCGTTCGACGTCGACGAGCAGCGCGTTCACCGCACGTCTTCGTCCCTTCAACCTTGCTGACATACCGGCATCATTCCCCATCGCCACCCTTCTCCGTAGCTTCGCCGGGGCCTCTATCCTGGAACTGTCAGTGACAAACCAGGCGGAGGGATGCGTATGTCCAAAATGAGAGAACTCAGCCGATGAAAGCAATCATCGTGTGTACCTCTGTCTCCCATGGCAATACGAAGCTGATCGCCGATGTCATCGGAGAAGTTCTCGATGCTCGCGTGGTCGAGCCCGGTGACATCGACGCCGCGCAGCTCGCCGACTACGACCTGGTGGGGTTCGGCTCCGGCATCTACCTACGCTCGTACCACGCAGATTTACGCTCGTTCGTCGAGGCACTCCCCGAAGAACGGCGATCCAAGGCTTTTGTCTTCGCCACCAGTGGATTTCCTGACAAGGGGATTCATCGCTTCTCGCGTCCACTGGTTCAGTTGCTCGAACAGAAGGGCTTCGATGTGGTCGCAGCCTTCTCGTCCCGTGCGTGGGATACCTATCTCCCGTTCAAGCCTTTCGGCGGTATCCGGAAGGGGCGGCCGAACGCCGACGACTTGGAATCGGCGCGCATGTTCGCCGAAATGCTACGCGGAAGCGTTCAGGACAGCTTGCCCGGCACCGGGTAGCTGCGCAGGCTCATCTCCAGCTCACCGGCGTCGGCAAGGTCGTTGATCGTCTGGCGCAGAGCGCCACACGTCCGCTGAGCGTTGGCACGGCTGTTCGCGCGACCCAACTCCGGGCACACTTCCTGCGACTCTTCGAGCCATTGGACGCTGGTGTGCGCTTCGCTGTACTTCTCGACGAGGACACGGTTTCCGCAGTTGCGGCAACTGACCTGACGCATCAGCGTGCAATCAGATCGGCCGGTGACCAGAAGGCGCGCATGCTCGTGATCTTGGCGTCCTCGTCGAAAGTCATGACGTCGATCGGTTCGACCTCGTACACCTGATCGCCCACCGGTGTGACGACGCGGAAGTGGAAGGCCGCGCTGGATCCGCTCACCCGCAAGGTAAGCAGTTCCGTCTCTTGCGAACCGCCCTCGAGAGCGCCGTAGAACTCGGTGATCGCGGCCTTGCCGACGCGGGGTTCGCTGCCGACCGGGTCTTCGAGCGTCGCGTTCTCGGCGTAGAGGGCGGCGATGTCCGCTGACGATCCGCGAGCCACGGCGTCGAGGTAGGTGGTAACCGTCGCCGTGATCGCGGCCGTGGTGTCTGGTTCGAGAGTGGTCATCGAGTTAGTCCGATCAGTCGAGAAGTTCAGGGTCTGACAACTACTTCGGACGCTATCGGTGCGGGCTCGATTCGGCGCCGGCATCTCCCACGCAGCGGGACAGCCTGAGCACTCAGGCGTCGAAGCGTCCGAACCCGCCGCGGTAGAACAGAAGCGGACCGTCGTGGCGCAGCACGTTCAGATCGGTGATGCGTGCGACGACGATGGTGTGATCACCGGCGTCGTGCTCCTGCTCGACCGTTGCTTCGATGCGGGCGAGCGCGCCGCTCAGCGCCGGAGCACCGTTGCCGGCGGCATCCCACTCGACGCCGAGGAATTTGTCCGTCCCGCCGCGAGCGAACGCCGAACACATGTCCTGCTGATCGTGGGCGAGAACATTGATGCAGAGAGTTCCCGTTTCGCGAAGCTTCGGCCAACTTGTCGACGTCTTCGCCGGGCAGAACGAGAGCAACGGGGGATCGAGCGATACCGAGACCAGGGACTGGCAGGTGAAACCGAGGGGTGAATTTCCGTCGTGAGCGGTGATGACGGTGACGCCGGTGCAGAAATTGCTCATCACGTTGCGAAGTGTGCGTCCGTCCAGAACTGGCGGCTCGGCGTTTTCCACGGTCATGTCGTCTCCTTGTTCAAATCTTTTGTTCAAAACTCTGCAAACAGCTTCAGAAGCAACGATGTGTGGCGCCGCGGCCGTAATCCAGCGGCAGTCCCACTCAATGGCAGCAATGGCTTCTCGGCACGGGTCAGGACCGACCGAGTGGCAGGTGGAGGGGTTTCGAGCAAATTTGATCCCGCTCAGCGGTCCGTTCGGATTCTACGAAACCAGCAAATGACCAGTGATTGTTAGACTTCGGGCATGTCCGAACCTGATGACGTGTCCCGAGGACTTCCCGCTACCAGCTGGGCAGTGCTCGGGATGCTGACGTTCGGGGAGGAGCTGACCGGAAACGATTTGAAGAAGTGGGCTGACTGGAGTGTCGGCTTCTTCTATTGGAGCCCGTCCATCAGCCAGGTGTACGCAGAACTGAAGAAGCTCGAAAGCATCGGGTTCGTGGAGTCTCGGGTCGTCTCCGAACCAGGGGTGCGAGGCAAGCGCCTTTACTCCATTACTCAGTCAGGAACCGACGCCGTCCGGACGTGGTCACGGGAGGCACCGGTGGAAGTTCCGGTGCTCAAGCACGGTGTGATGTTGCGTCTGTGGATGGGACACCTCAACGAGCCCGAGCGACTGAAGGCGCTGGTGGAAGCCCACATCGCCAATGTCGAAGAGCAGATTCGACGCGCGAAACTCCACGCAGATCATGCCGAGAACGAGCCGGCCTGGTCGTTCCCGGTCATGACGTTGCGATGGTCGGAACGGTACTTCCGAGCCGAGATCGAACTTGCTCGCGAACTGCTCGACGACATCGATCGTGCGACCGCCGAGTTCGCGAACGTCGCCGAGCACGACCGACTGGGATCACCGTTGCCCTCGACGCCTGGCAAATGGAAGAATGTCGAGGAGTACGTGTTGGCGCTCGAGCAAGCCGGGCTCACCGGCAACGGTTCGAGTATCTGAGTCAGGCCCCGGCTGCGGTCGGCATGTTGCGCAGCAGATGACGACGTTGCAAAGTCGGAGTGACGCTCAGCGATCCGCCGTCGATGCCTCGCCAAATTGCAGCGGCCGCCATACGGACCGGCGCTGCGCTGACGTGGTCGAGGCGGAGGGCCTTCGACGGCGCGCAGATGGATACCGCGGCGACGGCGCGGCCGATGGGGCCGATCGGTGCCGCAAGACAGCTGAATCCCGGTAGGCCGTTTCCGGATTCGAAGGCCACCCCGGACTCGCGGATTCTGGCGAGGTGGGGCAGTGCGTAGCCCGGGGACTTCGGCGAACCGAACGCGAGCAGTGCCTGACCGATCGCAGTGGTCTCGGCGCGGCGTCGACCACCGACACGCGTCGGCACTGCGGCGGCGAGGCGTCCGCCGATCTTCTCCATGTAGACCACATCGGGCCCGTCGAGGATGCCGAGGTGAACCACGAATCCGGTGACTCGGTAGAGCTCGTGGAGAAGCGGCATGGCTGCAGCGTGGAGGCGGTCCTGATGAACCGCGAGCGATCCCAGTTCGACGAGGCGCATACCGAGTTCGTAGTCACGGCCGTCGCGACGCAGCCAACGCATCGAGACGAGACGTTCGAGCATGCGGTGGGCAGACGAGCGGGGAAGGCCCGTGCTCCGAACGACTTGAGCGAGCGTCAACCTGCCGGGACCGTCGAAGGCGTCGAGAACCAGCGAGACGCGATCGAGAATTGCTGTCGGGGCCGAATCGGCGCCTAAAGCATCCACAGCCTGCAGTGTCATCGTGTACCTCACTTCTCTTAGAGCTCCACAACCAGTGAACTGGCTATTTCAATTAGAAATAGTGTCATAGAGTTACGGATTTGTGAAGTGGATCACCGGTCTGTTTTCGGGCGCGTCGCGGTGGAAACGACGAGGGGGTTTGCGCGAATGCTCGCGCAAACCCCCTCGTCGTTTAACTACTGGCAGGTATTACATCGCCACCGGCAGGTATTGATCGCCACCGGCAGGTATTAATCGCCACCGGCGGTACTACATAGCTGCCAGTGGTTCGCTTCCGGACCAGTCGTGGCCCCAGTAGCTGTCAGCGGTGATCTCCTCGGAGGAGTACGAGTCCTGATCCACCCTCGCGCCCTCGGTGCCGAACTCGATGTCCCAGCCGCCGGGTGCGCGGACGTAGAAGGAGATCATCTTGTCGTTGGTGTGACGACCCAGGGTCGACGACACGGAGAATCCGTCCTTCATCACGCGGTCGAGTGCCTGGCCGACGGCGTCGAGGGTGTCCACCTCGACCATGATGTGAATCAGGCCGGGTGCGCCGCCGTGCGGTGCCGGGCACAGGGCCAAGCTGTGGTGACGCTCGTTGACGCCCATGAAACGGATTCGCAGCGGCCCGAATTCAGGCGGGGCCGGCAGGCGGAAGGCGCCGCGCGGGTAGAAGCCGAGCACCTCGGTGTAGAAGTCGAAGCTCGCAGCACTGTCCATGACGGGGAGTACGACGTGGCCGAGACCCTGTGAGCCGGTGACGAATCGAGCGCCGAAGGGCGTCACCACGGGGCTGTGGTCGAGGATCGCTCCGTGGAAGACCTCGATGGCTGCTCCGCCGGGATCGGTGAAGGCGATGACCTCTTCGACCCGTCGAGCATCTGCTTCGGCGAGCGAAAGCTGCTCGACCTCGGTGCCGTTCTTTTCGAGTGCTTCTTGAACGCGGCGCAGTGCGGCGTGGTCGGCGACCTCCCAACCGATGTTGACGATCTCGTCGCGCTCACCCTCGACGACGACGATGCGAGCAGCACGCTCGTCGAGTCGTAGGTAGAGCGCGTTCTCGTCCGGCCCACTGCCCTTGGCGAAGCCGAGAACGTCGAAAGCGAAAGTGCGCCAACGTGCCATGTCGTTGGTCGAGATCTTGACGTAGCCAAGTCCCTTGATGTCGGTGCGTGTCATCGTGTCTTTTTCCTGTCGATTTCTTGTGTCGAAGTCTGATCAGATCATCGCCCGCAGCGGACCCTGCGGGTCTGCGCCGAGACGGCTCAGTGATGCGGCGTGGAAAACGGTGCTCGGCACGTGAATTGCGTGATGCTGTCCAGCATGAGCATCGCGCCAGAATCGCTGAAGCGGCTTGTCCATCCGCAATGCGTTGCCACCGCAGCGTGGGTAGACCTGATCGATTGCGTTGACGGCGCGCCAGGCGGCCTGTACCTGAGTCTGACGTCCCTCCGCGCGCTGCTCGAAGGTCACTTCCTTGCCAGCGTCCACTCGATCCCACATGCGGTCGACGTTGGCAAGCAGGGTGTCGCGCGCAGCCCGGATGTCGGCGGTTGCCTGACCGATGGCGAACAAGGTGTACGGGTCGTCCTTGATCGCCGTGCCCTGCGCGTTGATGCGATCGGCTTGGTACTCGTTGGCGTGGAAGAGCATTCCCTCGCAGATGCCGATCGTGGCGGCGGTGATTCCGAGGGGGAAAATGTTCGACCACGGCATGAGGTACAGCGTCTCGGTGCGCCCGTACTTGCGCACTGCCGTGCCGTCGATGACCTCGTCGCAGTCCATGACGCGGTAATCGGGGACATACGCATCCTTGACTACGAGATCCTTGGAGCCGGTGCCGCGAAGTCCCATGACATCCCACGAGTCTTCGATGATCTCGTAGTCGGTGCGCGGAATGATCACATGGAGCATGCGCGGCGGCATCTCCATGTTGCCGTCCTTGTCACACGCCATCGCGCCGAGGAATGCCCAGTCGCAATGGTCGGTACCGGAGGAGAACTGCCAGCGGCCGGAGAACTTGTAGCCGCCGTCGGTGGGGATACACATTCCGCCGGGCATGTACGGCGATGCCATCCAGGTGTCGGGATCGGATCCCCAGATCTCCTGCTGCACCTTGGGATCCGCGAACGCGAGTTGCCACGGGTGAACTCCGACGATCCCGTGGACCCAGCCGGCCGACGGGTTCAGTGAAGCCATCCGCATGACGGTTTCGGCGAATTCGCGCGGATGCGCCTCCATGCCGCCATGCTCCTTGGGCTGCAGCATGCGGATGGAACCGATTGCCTTCATCTTCTTGGCGGTGTCGTCGGCCACCCGGCCGATCCGCTCGGCCTCGATGCCTTCGGCGAAGATGTCGTCGGCCATCGCGTTGATCTGTTCGAGCACTTCGTACGTCATGTTGTTCCTTGCATCCAGTCTGGTTGTCTCAGCAGTGTTTTCGACTGCGGATCAGGAGGTTGTCTCGAGTGCCTGGGCGTCGCGTGCGGCAACGTTTTCGGCGACTTCCCGCTTCCAGCTCTCCACTGCGCGGGTGGTGTCGATCTCGAATTCGAAGCGCTTCGTCATGTCTTCCGTGACATTCTCGACGTCGGTGTAGAACTGGTTGTACCAGCGACGCAACTGGTAAACCGGGCCGTCCTCCTCGGAGAGCAGGGGGTTGTCGATCGGAGCTTTGTTCTTCCAGATCTCCACGTCCTGAAGGAATCCCATCTCGACGCCCTCGGTGAACTGCGCGGCCATCGCGGCAGTGGACTCGTCGTCCATACCGGGTAGCTTCTTGACCATCGCGCCGTACTGCAGGACGAACGCATTGTTCGAGATCGGGTAGTGGCAGTTGATCAGGACGGTCTCGATGATCTGCCCGTTGGCTTCGCTCTTGATCCAGTCGATCATGTAAGACGGTCCGAAATATGAAGCATCCGAACGGAGCACAGCGTTGGGATCGCCGTAGTTGGTGCCGCTGATGACGTCCTCACGTCCCACCGATTCCATGTACTGGCTCGCGACATGACCTTCGAAGATGTTCTTGAAGTACTTGGGGAACGAGTAGTGAACGTAGAAGAAGTGGGCCATGTCCACGACGTTGTCGACGATCTCGCGGCAATGAGAGCCTTCGATGGTGAGCGTGTTCCAGCTCCAGTCGCTCCACTCATCGCTTCCGAAGCCCTCGATGTCGGGGATCGTGACCTCGGCGGGCGGGGGATTTCCCTGGGGATCGTGCCAGACGAACAGCTGACCGTTCTTCTCGAGAGTGATCCATGCCCGCGTCTTGGCCAGCGGCGGAACGCGTCGTGCGTAGGGGATCGCCGTACATTTTCCGTTACCGCTCCAACGCCAGTCGTGGAACGGGCAGGCGATCGAATCGCCCTTGACGGTTCCGTGAGCGAGGTTGCCACCCATGTGGCGGCAGTATGCGTCGAGAATCTTGATGTCGCCCTTGCTGTCGGCGAAGACGACAAGGCTGGTGCCGAATGCCTCGATCTGGTGGGGCTGACCGTCGCGATAGGTATTGCTCAGTCCGAGGCAGTGCCATCCACGTGCGAACCGTGCGGGAGGCGCTGCTGCTTCGATTTCTCGAATTTCCTCGCCGGCGCCCGTCTGCGTCGGGGTGTCCGTAGTGGTGAGTGGGCCGGTTCCGAGTGCCATGTCTTCCTCCGAGCCGCGTCTTGCGACGCTCCAGTGATGTGATCCGTCTCATACAACGACGAAGCGTCCGCTGGAGATACGGCAGTTCCCGCTGGATGGAACGCCTACTCGGTGACCTGCAGAGATTCAGCTCGCGAGTGTCGCCACATCGTCGATCGCGTAAGTCGCCCAGGCCCGGGCAGTGACGACCCCAGCGGGATCGGTGGCGACCAGAGCTACGTCGGCCACGCTCTCGTGGTCCTTCTCGTACGTCGCGAGCACTGTCACGGAGCAGTGCAGATCTGTTCCCGTGGAAGTCGCGGTGCAACGTCCGCGGAAGCGTCGTAGTGACGCCGAGCCGTAACGACGAGCAGCGAAATCAGCAAGGGCGGCAACGGAATCGGTTCCGGTGCCCGCTGTCGGGGCTTCCCGGACGAAGACCTCGGCCACCAGATGCCCGGTCTGGTCGTGGTATTCGGTGATCCGCTCGAGTGTCGAACTCAGCGCCCTCACGGATCCGGTGAGCAGTGCGCCTGGATCGGGGCGTCCGAAGAACACGACGTCCTGCTCGACGACGGCCCCGTCGGGTGCCGAGCGCACGGTGCCGTACAACGAGTCGAAATCGGAGAGGAGCGTGGTGGCAGTACGCGGAGCAGTTGCCGTGAAGTGGGCGGTACCGAGGTTGGTAGTCATGACACTCTCCGTTGGACGCGACCGAGACGCTGTCGTCTCGGTGGGTACATCGACGCTAACCACCGCTCTCGCGGGTGACGACGGGCTTCCCGCTGATCGGGAGCATTCTCGGATTCGATCGAAGAGGTGGAACCTGTTCCAGTTTTGTGCAATTCTGGATATCGTATCCGTGACCGGGAGCACATCTCGATGACTGCACGCGCCGAGCAGAAGGAAGACCAGATGACAGACGAGTTCGCTGACCTGCACCGACCGGTATACGGTCCGGACCTGCTCATCACCGCTCTGGAACGCAATCACGACAAGCCCGCGCTGTACCTCGGCGACGTGATCCTCACCGGCGGTCAGATGCGCGATCAGATCAGCTGCTTCGCCCAGGCGCTCGCGTCTTTGGGAATCACTCAGGGCACCAGCACCGCGATGCTGTCGAAGAATCGCCCCGAGGTTCTGATCAGTATGGGCGCGACCATGATCACCGGCTGCCGGGCGAGCGCCTTGAACCCGATGGGATCGCTCGACGACCACAAGTACATCGTCGACGACGCCGAGATCGAGACGCTGATCTTCGATCCCAATGCCTTCGAAGAGCGTGCCGCCGAGTTGAAGGCGTCGTCACCCTCGTTGACCAACGTGCTCTCGATGGGGCCGTCCGAGGTGGGAATCGACATCCTCGCGCTGGCTGCCACGTTCGAGCCCGCGCCGCTGAAGGCAGCGCACGTCGACGCCGAAGACGCCAGCAGCATGGTTTACACCGGTGGAACGACCGGCAAGCCCAAAGGTGTTGTCGGATCCTTCCGTTCGGGTGCTGCGCTCAATCAGATCCAGATGTCGGAGTGGCAGTGGCCCGAGGACAACCGCTTCCTCATCTGCACGCCACTCTCACACGCAGGTGCAGCGTTCTTCATCCCGACCTTGCTGCGCGGCGGTGCGTTGATCGTCCTGCCTGCCTTCGAGCCAGGTGCTGTGCTCGAAGCGATCGAGAAGCACAAGATCACGGCAACCATGTTGGTGCCCACCATGATCTACATGCTCATGGACCACCCCGATCTGCCCAAGCGGGACGTCTCGAGTTTGCAGACGCTGTTTTACGGAGCGTCCGCGATGTCTCCCGCCAGACTGCAGGAGGGCATCAAGAAGTTCGGTCAGATCTTCTTCCAGTTCTACGGTCAGACCGAGTGCGGCATGACTATCTCGGTGCTGCGCAAGGAAGAACACCTCGCCGACGATCCGGCCCGCCTCGCCACGTGTGGGCGTCCGGTGCCGTGGCTCGACGTCCGGTTGCTCGACGACGACCTCAACGAGGTGCCGCAGGGAGAACTCGGTGAGATCTGCGTCCGTGGCCCGCTGATCATGAAGGGCTACTGGAAGAAGCCGGCCGAAACCGCTGAGGCGTTCCGGGGTGGTTGGCTGCACACCGGCGACATCGCGCGCAAGGACAAGGACGGGTTCATGTCCATCGTCGATCGCAAGAAGGACATGATCGTGACCGGTGGTTTCAACGTGTTCCCCCGCGAAATCGAAGACGTGATCTCGGCGCATCCGTCCGTCGCGTCGGTGGCGGTAGTCGGTGTGCCGGACGACAAGTGGGGCGAAGCCGTCAAGGCCTGTGTCGTACTTCGTGCCGGACTGACCGTCGACACCGAGGAACTGGTCGACAAGGTGAAGGCGGCCAAGGGTTCGGTTCACGCTCCCAAGAGCATCGACTTCGTGGATTCCCTTCCGCTGACACCGCTGGGCAAGCTGGACAAGAAGGCGCTGCGTGCGCGGTACTGGGAGACCAGCGCCCGCGCGGTCTAGGAACCAGCGTCGGGTAGCGAAGGGTCAGCGTTTCCAGACGTAACGACGTTCGGGGCGGCCCACCACTCCGTATTTCAGCGAAGTGGTGGACCGCCCGGTTTCGTAGAGGTATTCGAGGTAGCGCCTCGCGCTCGCGCGTGAGATGCCGACCCTCTCGGAAATATCTGTGGCCGAGGCGGGTTCGGTTTCGTCTCGTAGTGCTGCCTCGACCAGCTGAAGGGTCTCAGGACTGAGTCCTTTGGGCAAACCTTTGTGGGACGACGCCCCGGGCGCGCCACCTGCCACACCGAAGGCCTCGTCCACTGCTGTCTGTTCTGCTTCGCCGGAGCTGTCGAGATTCGCATATGTCGATCGGTACCGCTCGAGACGCTCACGGAGAACCTCGAACGTGAAGGGCTTCATCAGGTAATGCACGACGCCGCTGCGCAGCGCTTTCTTGACCGAGCCGGCCTCACGCTCACTAGTGATGACAAGAACATCCAGCTCCGGTGCCAGCTCGCGAAACGGGGCGATCAGATCGAGTCCGGTGGTGCCGGGCAGGTGGACGTCGAGAAGAACCAGGTCGGGTTGCAACTCACCGACTGCGGCCAGCGCGGTCTCGGCCGAATGGGCAACGCCGCACACTTCGAAACCGTCTATCCGCGAGACGAATCCGCTGTGCACCTTCGCCACCATGAAGTCGTCGTCGACCACCAGTACCCGGATCATGCGCCCTCTCCGTCGTGTAGGACTGCGCTGAAGACAGTCCACTCGATGTCCTCTGCCGAACGAGTGCTCACGGTGACGTCGCCGCCCCGCCGACGACACGTCAGGCGCACCAGCGCCAAACCGAAACCGTGTCCGTCGCTCGATTGTCCCTTGGTGCTCCAGCCCTGGCCGAACACCCTGTCGCGATTCTCCGGCGCGATACCGGGGCCGGCGTCCTCGACCCGAACTTCGACCGCGGTGCCACTGCCCCGAATCGACAACCGAACCTTGCGGCGCGAGGCTTCCGGCATCTCGCCGACGGCGTCGACGGCATTGTCGACGAGGTTTCCGACCACTGTCACGAGATCTCGTCCGAGTCTGCGGTCCACCGGTTCCAGATGCGTGTCCGCCGCCAGCTCGACCGTGACCAACCCCTGTGCAGCGGCGCCTATCTTGGCGATCACGAGTGCGGCGGTGCCGACGTCGGCGATCTTCTCGGTCACGGTCGCGCTGACCTGCGCGCGCTCCATGGTCAGACCCTCGACGTAGCCGACCACCTCGTCGTACTCGCCGAGCTGGATGAGGCCGGAGATGGTGTGCAGTTGATTGTCGAACTCGTGGATGTGGGCGCGTAGTGCGTCGGTGCTGGTTTTGGTCACGTCGAGTTCTTCTTCCACGGAGCGCAATTCGGTGCGGTCGCGGAAAGTGGTGACCGACCCGATGGTGCGGCCTTTCGATTCGATCAAGACGGTGTTGAGGACGAGCAGGCGATCGCCGACAAGAACCAACTGATCGGATTCGGTTGTGCCGGAGGTCAGTACACTCTGGAGGCGGTCGTCGAGACCGAGGTCCCGCACCGATCTACCGGCGCTGCCGCGTGGGATGTCGAGGAGTTGGTGGGCACTGTCGCTCATCAGCACCACCTTTCCCTGCGCGTCGAATGCGATGACGCCTTCCTTGAGACCGCGCAGCATTGCTTCACGTTGGCGAACCAGGTCCAGGATCTCGCCGGCTTCCATGCCGAGGGTTTGCCGTTTTACCCTGCGGGCCAACAGGATCGACCCGACGCCGCCGAGAAGGGATGCCACCGCGAGGTATACCAGGAGATTCGGTGCAGACTGCAGCAGTCGCGTCCAGATCGAGGGGTACTCGATGCCGACGATCGCGGTTCCGGTAATCGCTCCTTCGCTGCCGAGAATCGGAACGTGCGCCTCCACGGCCTTGCCGGAGGGCGTGTCGACCAAACCCGTCCACGACCGATCCTCTGTCTGACGTGCGTCGATGCCGACATCACCGGGACGCGTCGAAATGACGACACTGCCGTCGGCGTCGGCAAGCGAGACGTAGGTGACGCCCGAGATGGCGCGTACCGAGTCGACCGAACCTTGTAGTCCGGAGCGGAGACGGGTCTGCGCCTGGGGGAGTAGCTCGCGTACTGCCGGATTGGCTGCGAGCGATTCCGCTGCCGAGAGTGCGCGACGTCCCTCCTCGCGTTGGAAACTCGCGGACGACTGCGCGAGGGAGAGGGCGGTGACGCACACGAGAACTGCAACGACGATCAGAAGTTGCAGTTCGAGAAGTTGTGTCGCCAGAGTGTGCCGGCGGCGAAACAGCCGGGCAAACAGAGACGACTTGCTCTCTCGCTCCGCCTGCTCGTTTCCTGAGGACACCAGCCAGACCCTAGCCTTCAGTTCGATGCCGGGAAAGCGGCCGTTCGTGAGCACAATGAGCACAAATCAATTTGCTTTCCCAATGGTGACCCCAGTCACAAAGTGCGTCAGTATGAAACCTGTTCACACATCGGTACCGGCAGACAAGGACGAAGCCATGAGCACATCGAAGCGGCTGAGCAGGCATATCGCCCTGCTCGGTGCCTGCGCGATGACTCTCGTGCTCTCGACCGGATGCACTCCGGTCGAGTCCTTCGTCGCCGGTGGCCGAGCGGGTGAGAGTTCCGAAGAACTGCGCGTACTGGTGCCCTCGGTGGCCGGTGGTGGTTACGACCTGACCGCCCGGACCATGGTGCAAGCACTGGCCGACGAAGGGACCGTCGACGCTGACGTCGTTGTGCTGCCCGGATCGGGCGGCATCGTCGGACTCAACCGGTTGGCTCTCGAAAGCGGGAATCCCGACCTACTCATGGTCATGGGGCTCGGAGTTCTCGGTTCGCTCGAGATACTGCCGTCCGAGCACACACTTGCCGACGTGACACCGATTGCGAGACTCGTCGAAGAACCGGAAGCGCTACTGGTTCCAGCAGATTCACCGTACAAAACTCTCGCCGATCTGACGCAGGCCTGGGTGGCGGATCCGTCGTCGATCTCGATCGGCGGTGGTTCGAGTGAAGGTGGACCGGACGGGTTGTTCCGCCTTCTGTTCGCACGGGCGGTCGGCGTCGATCCGTCGCGCTCCCCGTACCGCATCTACGACGGCGGCGGCGAACTGCTTCCCGCACTGCTCACGAGGCAGGTCGACGTAGCCGCCACCGGTATCGGTGAGTACCTCGATCAGATTGCGGCAGGCACGGTTCGGGTCCTTGCGGTCAGCTCGCCGGCCCGTACCCCGGCGGTGGATGCGCCCACGATGGCGGAGTCTGGCGTCGACGTCACGTTCACCAATTGGCGCGGCCTCATGGCGCCGCCGGGCCTGACGGACGATCAGCGTCAGCACTTGCAGAATTTGGTGCGGGATCTGGCGGCAAGCCCGCGCTGGAACGAGCTGTCTCGCCGAAACGGTTGGAACAGTGCAGTTCTCACCGAACCCGAGTTCTCCGCATTCCTCACCGATCAATCCCGGTTCGTCGACGCAACACTCGATCCGCCCGGCATCAACTGAGCACTACCGAAGTTTCGTTTCACCTCCACGAAGGTCACCGGCTCGATTTGCCGTGCCGTTTTTCTCGGCAATTCAGCACTAAAGGAGTTCATCATGCTCGTCACACTCGGCTTCCTCATGGTTGCGGTGTTCATGTTCCTGATTCTCACCAAACGCGCGACCCCGGTGGTGGGACTGACTCTGGTTCCGGTGGCCTTCGGACTACTTGCCGGGGCGGGCCTCGGAATCGGCGACATGATCACCGACGGCATCAAGTCGCTCGCACCCACCGCGGCGCTGTTGTTCTTCGCGATCATCTTCTTCGGAATCATGATCGACGTCGGCCTCTTCGATCCGCTGGTCAAGCTCATCTTGCGGATGGTGCGAGACGATCCGATGAGGCTCGTGGTCGGAACCGCAGTGCTCGCGATGGTGGTCTCGCTGGACGGAGACGGTTCGACGACCTTCATCATCGTGACCTCGGCGCTGCTTCCGCTCTACCTCAAACTCGGTGTCAGTCCCGTCGTTCTGACGGTGATCGCCGGCCTGTCCAACGCGACCATGAACATCATTCCGTGGGGCGGCCCGACCGTCCGGGCCGCGAGCGCGCTGGGACTCTCACCCTCCGACGTGTTCGTGCCGATGGTGCCGTCGTTGATCGTCGGCCTGATCATGGTGCTCGGATTCGCGATTCACCTCGGGATCATGGAGCGCCGCAGGATCGGGACTTTGGTCCTGACTTCTGAGCGCATCCTCGAAAAGGTCGGAAACGGTGGAAGTTCCAGCACCGGTAGCGCCGGCACCGGCGGCTCGAACGACTCCGAGGACGACGGCGGCGACACCGGACGATTCATCGACGGCCTCGACCCCAAGCGGGACACCTTGCGGCCGAAATTGCTCTGGTTCAACGCTGCGCTGACGACGATCCTTCTCGTCGTACTCGTGATGGACATCCTGCCCATCCCGGTGCTGTTCATGATCGCGTCGTCGATCGCCCTCGCGGTGAACTTCCCGGCGGTCAAGGATCAGGGTGAAGCAATCGCACGCCATTCGTCGAGCATCGTCTCGGTGGTCGCGATGGTGCTGGCAGCAGCGGTGCTGACCGGCGTTTTCCAGGGAACCGGCATGGTCGAGGCGATGGCAGAGTGGCTGCTGCAGGTCATCCCCGACGCGATGGGCCCGCACCTCGCCGTCATCACGGGCGTCCTGAGTATCCCGCTCACGTTCTTCATGACCAACGACGCGTTCTACTTCGGTGTGCTGCCGGTGCTGTCCGAGACTGCAGCGCAGTACGGCATCGAGCCGGTGGAGATGGCGCGCGCCTCGATCACCGGGCAGGCCGTGCACATGCAGAGCCCGCTGGTCCCGGCGATCCTGCTACTGGTCACACTCGCCGGTGTTTCTCTGGCGGATCACCACAAGAAGGTTCTGTGGCGAGCGGGCCTGATCTCGATCACGATGCTCGTGGTCGGCGTCGGATTGGGGCAGATCCCCTTCTGAGCGCGATCAGTTGTGGAAGGGGCACCGGCCTTGGTCGGTGCCCTTCTTCTTTTTTGTCACGAAATTGGGCCGGATGTCGAGATCGGGCTCGTCGTACAGGCGGTGGAACGTCGGCGTGAGCGAGCTGGACATGGGCGGGTTCACCCATGACCAGTCGGTCGGGCACTTGCGCCCGGCCTTGTCCTCACGCGCGATGTGATCGATGAATTGCTTTGCGACAGTGTGATGGTCGACCATGATGACGCCGGCCTTGCGGTAGCTGTGGATAACTGCACGGTTCAGTTCGACCAGTGCGCGGTCCTTCCAGAGCGTGCGGTCGTGGCTCATGTCGAGCTCCATCATCGCTCCGATGGTGGGCAACATGTTGTAGCGATCGGTGTCGCTGAAGTTGCGTGCGCCTACCTCGGTGCTGACGTACCAACCGCTGAACGGTGTGCAGGGATAAACGATTCCGCCGATGTCGAGGTTCATGTCCGAGACCGCAGGGACGGCATGCCATTTAAGCCCCAGATCAGCGAACCAGCTGTATTCGGGGTGCTCGATCTCGACCTCGAGAACCAGGTCGGTCGGGACGTCGAAGTACTGCAGGGGTTCGTCGGGAACCGAAATCAGTACGGGGAGAACGTCGAACGGCGTACCGGCGCCCTTCCACCCCATCGCGGTGACCTGAGCAGTCAGATCGACGTGCCACGGGTCGCCCAGAATGGTGCCGTCAGGCTGCCGGTAGCCGGCGTAGCGGATCAGTTGCGGGCTGAGGATTCGGTACTCCTGACCGTCCTCGCGGGGGAGTGGCCCGACCGTCACGACCGACTGCAGAGCGCCGCCGTTGGTCGACAGTCGCAGGTGCTCCCAGCATGCTTCGGCGAGAGCGGAAGCCGTGACGGCATCGCGCGCGTCGATGAGTTTGAGGGTCCGCCAATGCGCGCGACCGACGCACCTGGCGTGGTTTCGCCACGCGAGTTTGGCGCCGACGAGCAATTCCTCCGCTGTGTGCGTGTAGGTGCCGGTCCGATGGAGTTCACGCAAGGCCTCACGCCGCCGAGACGTCGGGAGGTGTCCCAGTTCCGGAGAGTCGAAAAATTCGACGCACTCGAGTTCCCGACGTTGAAGCTCGGTCAGCGTCGGGGTAGTGGAGGCGATCTGGGACGTAAGCCCGCTATCGGTGGGCAATTCGTCCTGTCGAACAAAATCCACGGCACGACTCCTGTTTGGCTGGTTGAGATTTCGCTGAACGTTAGCTCGGCGATCGAGAGTGTCGAAGCTCTTGTTTATCTTGCACGCAAGAATAAGAAAGGGACGGTCACACCGCGAAATGGGGTCGCATTGTGACACTTGTCCAGAATGATTTACGAGTCAGACATTTGTGACATAAGCTGCAGACGAAATTCCGCGGCGGGTCTTGCCGCGTCTAGTCGGGACGAGGATGAGCGTGGATTCGCAAGCAATCTCTCTGGTCCGGTCGAGCTTCAAATCCGTCGCTGCGGTAGAAGATGGTCCGGAACGGCTCGCCCGTACCTTCTATTCGATCCTGTTCGCTCGATCGCCCGAAACCCGGGAGTTCTTTCCGGCAGCGATGGATGTGCAGCGTGACCGGCTTGTCAGCGCTATCGCTCACGTCGTCGAACGCCTCGACGAGTCCGACGCGATACTCGAGTACCTCGCACAGCTCGGCCGCGATCACCGTAAGTACGGCGTCACCGACGAGCACTACACGGCAGTCGGCAATGCCTTGATCGAAGCACTCGAGACCTTCGGTGGCGCCGAAATGTGGACCGACGAGGTCGACAGCGCGTGGCGTAACGCGCTCGCGATCATCTCGGCGGCGATGATGGATGCCGCCAACGCGGAAGACGGTCCGCCCGCGTGGAGTGCCACGGTCATCGAATGCCGCCCGGTCATCAAGGGCGTCGCCGTCGTGCGGCTGCAACTCGACCAGACGATGGAGTACCGCGCCGGTCAGTACGTCAGCGTGCAGGTCGCCGCGAGGCCACGGATGTGGCGCTACCTCTCTCCGGCCACGCCGTACGACGGGACCGGAATCCTCGAGTTCCACATCCGCCAGGTCACCGGCGGGTGGGTCAGCCCGGTCATGGTGAACCAGACCGCTGTCGGTGACACCTGGGTGGTCGGTTCGCCCATCGGCGCCTTGGGGATTCCGGAGAACTCCAAGGACCTTTTGATGATCGCGTCGGGAACAGGTGTCGCGCCTCTTCGCGCTCAGATCCTCGAACTGATCCGACGCGGCAACACTCGCAAGGTCCAACTGTTCTACTCCGGACAGCATCCGTGCGATCTCTACGACCTTCCGCATCTGTGGAAGCTGGCCGAGAAGTACCCGTGGCTCACGATCATCCCGGTCTCCGAAGAAGACGAGAATCCGTGGTGGCACACCGAAGCGGAGCCACTGCCGCCGATCGGCATGAAGCGGCGCATCGTCGGCAAGGTCGGTAAGGTCGTGACCTCGTTCGGGGACTGGGCGGGCTACGACATTCAGGTCGTCGGCAGCGAATCCATGGTCAACAGCACCAAATTCAGGCTTCGCGCAGTGGGCATCGACGTCGACACCGTTCGCAACGACCCGACGTACTGACCGTCAGTACGGATCGAACTGAATGACCTCGGCCGGCGTTCCGGCCTCGATCAATCGATCACGCGTCGACCGAACCATGGCCGCCGATCCGCACACCAGGACCTGATGTTCGGTGAACGCACCGTACGACGCGACGACGTCGGCGAGCGTGCCTTCGATGAGATGATCGTCGCCGAATCCGATGTCGACGTTCAACCGGTCGAACCATCCGTCGGGCGGGCCGCCGTCGGAGAGATCTTCGACGACAGGAATGGGCTGCAACCACGGAAACTGGTCGGCGAGCAGCCACAGCATGTCCGCAGCGTAGAGATCACGAAGCGTTCGGCCACCGAAGAAGAGGTACACCTGCGGCGGGTTCGGGGTCTGAGCCAGATCGAGAATGATCGACCGGAGTGGGGCCAAACCGGTTCCGCCCGCGACCATGATGACGGTGGGGCCGTTCTCGTCGACGGACAGGTTGCCGCGCGGGTCGAGGATCTGCCAGACGTCACCAGGCTGGGTGTCCTTGACTATCGAACCGCTGACCCAACCACCGGGAACCGTCTTGACGTGAAACTCCAACTTCCCGTCGTGTGAGGGAGGCAGTGCGGGGGAGAGTCGACGGAGCAACCGCGAATTCTGCGGGACGCTGACGTCGACGTACTGGCCGGGTCGGAACGGGACGACGTCGCCGACAAGACGAACAACCGCCAGATCCTCACGGAGACGGTGATGTTCGACGACTGTGCTCGACCAGGTTCGCTGGGCCATGAAAGTTCTCCTGTAGTCAGTAGAGCGGGTCGTGCCGGATCTGGTCGAGCGGAGTTCCGCCGGCACGCAAGGCGTAGACGGTTGTCTTGATCATCGACGGTGACCCCGAGATCTGCACCTGACGGTCGGCCCACGAACCGAACTGCGCGACCACTTTTCCGATCGGTCCGATCAGCCGGCTGTGCATTCCGAACGGTGGTTCGAGCACCGGTCCGTTGTGCCACCAAGGGTTTTCGGGTTCTTCGGAAACCGGTACGACGGTCAACCACGGGTTGCTGAGCGAGATGTGCCAGAGGGTTTCGAGGTCGTAGAGATCGCACGGATAGCGGCCGCCGACGAACAGGTGCACGCGCGGGTTGTGCGCGCGTTGAGACATTTCCATCACCTGTGCCCGCAGTGGAGCGATACCGGTGCCGGACCCGATCATGAGAACGTCACGGTCGCTGGTGAAGTCGACCTCGAGACCGCCGAGGGGAGTGGACATGACCCAGCGGTCACCGACGTTGGTTTCGCTGACGATCGCGGGGCTGACCCATCCTCCCGACACCTTGCGGATGTGGAACTCGAGCTGACCGAAAGGGTTGGTCGGAATCGCCGGTGAGTAATACCGCCACATTTTCGGGCGCTGGGGAATCTGAACACCTACGTATTGCCCCGCCCCGTACGGAATGGGTGGGTCGGCTTCGAGGCGCACAATCGCCAGATCGTCGAGGACTCGTTCGTGGCTGACCACGGTTGCGCCCCAGAGCGCCGGGGTCGTATCGGATTCGGCGCCGTCGGCCATCGTGCCGACGACGAGGTCGGTGAACTGAGACCAGGCCTCGTCCAGCTCCGGCGTCCACTTGTAGCGGCTGTGCGCGCTCGTGCCGTACATCGACCGAACCGCGCGCTTCAGAGCGACGCCGGCGGCCTCGTAGTGCTCACGCTCGACGCCGTAGCGACGGTGGTCGCGGCCGAGTTGGGTGAGGAACTTCCGGATTCGGCGATGCTGGGGCAGATTCTTCACGACGAACTCGATGGCTCTGAAGAAACGGTGGCCCTGCGATTCCATCCCGGCCGGGAACAATGAGCGGTACAGAGGATGTTCCGCAAAGAGGCCGGTGTAGAACACTGCCGAGAAGTGCGCACGGCTCTCTTCGTCGTCGGTCAGAGAATCGAGGCTGGATTGCAGACGGGCGATCACTGTCGGATCCAATCCATCCCCCTTTCGCACCAGCTGCAACTCTCGCCACAATTCTAGTACGGCTGAAAATGTGACCTACGAAACCAACTCGGCCTGGCGAAAACAAACTTGAGCGGAATAGACTCAAGTTTGTCCGCGTTGAGCATATTGACACAGTCGCAATACCAACCGGTCGCGGCTCTTCCCGTTCGACTTCGCCAGAAAGGTGACAAGTGGACTCGTTCACACCAACAACCAAGACCCAGGCTGCGATGACGGCTGCACTGCAGTCGGCGTCGTCGGCGGGTAACCCCGAAATCCGGCCTGCCCATCTGCTGGTCGCATTGCTCGACCAGACCGACGGCATCGCTGCCCCACTACTCAAAGCTGTAGGCGTCGACCCCACGGTCGTACACCGTGAAGCACAGGCAATCGTCGATCGCCTACCCAAGACAACCGGCGCAAGCTCCACCCCGCAACTCGGGCGTGAGGCACTCGCGGCACTCACTGCTGCTCAGCACCTCGCCACCGAGATGGACGACGAATACGTCTCCACCGAGCACGTCCTCTACGGACTGGCCGGCGGGGACTCCGACGTCGCACAGTTGCTCGTACGTCATGGCGCCACCCAGGACGCATTGCGTGAAGCCTTCACCACCGTCCGCGGCAGCGCTCGCGTCACCAGCCCGGAGCCCGAGGGCACCTACCAAGCGCTGGAAAAGTACTCCACCGACCTCACCGAAGCTGCACGTAGCGGCAAGCTCGACCCGGTGATCGGTCGCGACACCGAGATTCGCCGTGTCGTGCAGGTGCTCTCGCGTCGTACCAAGAACAACCCGGTACTCATCGGTGAGCCCGGCGTCGGCAAGACCGCGATCGTGGAGGGCCTTGCCCAACGCATCGTCGCGGGTGACGTCCCGGAATCCCTGCGAGGCAAGACCGTCGTGTCCCTGGATCTCGGGTCCATGGTCGCCGGTGCCAAGTTCCGCGGTGAATTCGAAGAACGCCTCAAGGCTGTCCTCGACGACATCAAGAACAGTGCCGGACAGGTCATCACCTTCATCGACGAGTTGCACACCATCGTCGGCGCCGGAGCCACCGGTGAATCCGCGATGGACGCAGGCAACATGATCAAGCCGATGCTCGCCCGTGGTGAGCTACGGCTGGTCGGTGCGACCACACTCGAGGAGTACCGCAAGTACATCGAGAAGGACGCAGCACTCGAGCGTCGTTTCCAGCAGGTGCTCGTCGGTGAGCCCTCGGTCGAGGACACCATCGGTATCCTGCGCGGCCTCAAGGAGCGCTACGAGGTGCACCACGGCGTGCGCATCACCGACTCCGCGTTGGTGGCGGCTGCCGCGCTGTCGGACCGCTACATCACGTCGCGGTTCCTGCCGGACAAGGCCATCGACCTCGTGGATGAAGCCGCATCGCGACTTCGTATGGAGATCGACTCGCGTCCCGTCGAGATCGACGAGGTGGAACGCACGGTTCGCCGACTCGAAATCGAAGAAGTGGCACTCGAGAAGGAAACCGACGACGCGTCCAAGGCTCGGCTCGAGAAGCTGCGTCAGGAACTCGCGGACGACCGCGAAAAGCTCAATCAGCTCAGCACCCGCTGGCAGAACGAAAAGCAGGCCATCGACTCGGTGCGCGTGCTGAAGGAACAGCTCGAAACCCTGCGAGGAGAGTCCGAACGCGCTGAGCGTGACGGCGATCTGGGCAAGGCAGCCGAGTTGCGCTACGGCCGTATCCCGGCGCTCGAGAAGGAACTGGAAGAGGCAGCAGCCGCTTCCGGAGCTGCCTCCGACGGTGACGTGATGCTCAAGGAAGAGGTCGGGCCCGACGACGTCGCAGACGTGGTCGCAGCCTGGACCGGAATCCCCGCCGGCCGGATGATGGAAGGCGAAACCGAGAAGCTACTCCGCATGGAGTCCGAACTCGGCAAGCGCGTCGTCGGCCAGACCGACGCCGTCGTCGCCGTCTCGGATGCGGTTCGCCGCGCCCGAGCAGGTGTCGCCGACCCCAATCGGCCCACCGGTTCCTTCCTGTTCCTCGGCCCGACCGGCGTCGGTAAGACGGAGCTCGCCAAAGCCTTGGCGGACTTCCTCTTCGACGACGAGCGCGCGATGATCCGCATCGACATGAGCGAATACGGTGAGAAGCACTCGGTGGCCCGACTCGTCGGTGCTCCTCCGGGATACGTCGGCTACGAAGCCGGTGGCCAGCTCACCGAAGCAGTTCGACGACGCCCGTACTCCGTGGTCCTCTTCGACGAGGTCGAGAAGGCACACCCCGACGTGTTCGACGTCTTGCTCGCAGTGCTCGACGAAGGCCGACTGACCGACGGTCAAGGCCGCACGGTGGACTTCCGCAACACCATCTTGATCCTGACCTCCAACCTGGGATCCGGTGGCACGCGGGAGCAGGTCATGGATGCGGTACGCCACGCGTTCAAGCCGGAGTTCATCAACCGTCTCGACGACGTGGTCATCTTCGACTCGCTCTCCGAGGAGCAGTTGGAGCACATCGTGGACATCCAGCTCGAGCAGTTGCAGAAGCGTCTGGCTGCGCGTCGTCTCACCCTCGAGGTGAACGGTGCGGCTCGGATGTGGCTCGCAGTGCGCGGCTACGACCCGCTGTACGGCGCTCGGCCATTGCGTCGACTCGTTCAGCAGTCGATCGGCGACCAGCTCGCCAAGCTGCTCCTGGCCGGCAAGGTCCAGGACGGCGACACCGTGCACGTCGGTGTCAGCGAGGACGCGGATCAGTTGGTTCTCTCCTGATTCGGTAGGCGGAATGCCCCGTCGATCCACTTGGATCGGCGGGACATTCGCATTTTGTTCTACCCTGGATGGCTGGATGCTCGAACCGGGGACGAGTGCACCCGCGCCTCTCCGAACGACTTCGACGCTCTTTCGTCCCAACCGAAGGTGAGCCAGGCATGACCGATGAGAACGATCCGCGTAACTCGGGTGGGCCGCGCCGTGAGGATCCCGAGGCCACCGAGGTGTGGGGGCGTACGCCCGACCAGCCGACGGAGCAGTACGGGACGGTGTCCGGCCAGAATCCGAACCAGCCGACGGAGTATTTCGGTCAGCCGCCGGGGGCACAGCAGTATCCGGGGGCACAGCAGTATCCCTACGGCGGACCGGATCAGAACACGGAGTACTTGGGGCAGCAGGGGCAGCAGCCGAATCCCACTCAGGCGTTCCCTGCCTACAACCCGCAGTTCGATCCGCAGGCGCCGCCGCCTGGTGCGACGCAGGCCTATCCGCCGTACACCGCTCAGCAGTACGGGAACCCGGATCAGTACGGGAACACGCAGCAGTACGGAAATACACAGCAGTATCCGGTTGCCGGTGGTGGCGGTGGAGTTCCGCCGGAACAGCCGTTCATCGACGATGGATCGTCGGGCGGCGGTAAGAAGCGCAAGCTCGCGACGTGGGTGGCCGCCGGTGTGGTCGGGATCCTGGTCGCCGTGATCGCGATCATCGCGTTCTCGGCGTTCGGCTCGAACGACAAGGGCACCCAGACCGCTTTCGTTCCCCCGACCACCACGACGCAGGCGCCCACCACGACACCGCCGAAGGCCAGCACCACGGCGCCGACTCCGACGACGGATTCTCCGCTCAGCCAGCTTCCAGGCGGGCTCGGCGAAGTCATCGGTGACGCCGGGGGAGCCGTCGGCACCGTGAAGTCGAACGACGGCGGCACGTTGGTCATCGATTCGATCGGGGGTTCGCAGGTGACGATTCTGACCACCGCGGACACCACGCTCATCGCGCTCAACCGCGCCACCATCGCCGATCTGCAACCGGGAGACAACATCGTCGTGGACGGAACGCCTGTGGAGAACGGCACGATGACCGCTAACACGATTCTGAGTACGTCGCTGCCGAAGTTCGGCAACTGAGTCGTTCACGACACATCGGGCGAGTCCACCAGGGTGTCGCGGGAGGTTGAGGCCGCGAGTCGCTACCCTGGAGGGTGATGACTGGAATGTGGTTCGGACTGGCAGCAATTGCACTCGCAGGCGCGGGTGCGCTTCTGTACGTCGACAGGACGAGGCGAGATCAATCCGGGCGAGTGCGTCAGATCTGGGCCAAGGCGCAGGGTTACACGTACACGGCCACTGACGATCAGCTGGCAGGCGAATGGCACCGCGCGGTCATGGCCAAGCAGGACTACCTCACTGCTACCGACGTCGTCCGCGGCCGCCGTCGCGGAGAGCAGTTCGTGCTGTTCGACCTGGAGGAGACCGCAACCATCGTGGCTGTTCGCCGCGAGATCGGGTCGGACGTCGACATCGATCTTCGGTTGAAGTCGACGGCTCCGCCCAAGGACGGCGACCTGAACCTGTTGGGTGCGATCGGTTCACGAGTCGTCTTCGCGACCGATCTCGAGATCGCACGTCGTGTCTGTGATCAGCGCATGGTGGCGTTCACCGAATCGGTTCCGCCGTCGATCAGCATGCTGTGGAGCGAAGGGCAGTGGACGCTCGGTTCGCTTCCGGTGACCAGTAACGGCCGGGACTGGGACGCGGCAATCGAGTCGGTTGCGCGCCTGTCCGGCATTCTGCATGTCCTGCCTCCCGTCACCGATCCCAACGAACTCGAGGTCGATCACGATCCGAGCCGCCCGCGGCCGGGCGCCGAGAAGTCTCGCCCAACTCCGGATCCGGTAGAACAGCCCCGTTCGCGTCAAGAGCAGCCGCCCCGTGACGCTCCGCCGCGTGAATTTGCCCCGCGTGAGTCCGCACCGCGTGAGCCCGCACCGCGGGAATCTGCGCCACGTCCGGATCAACCGCTGCGCAAGCCCGAGGCGGCTGACAAGCCGGCTCAGCGCCCGGCGTCGCAGCGCTCGGGCACAATTCGCCCGGTCGACTGACCTTTAAGGTTCCCGTCCAGGCGCGATAACCACTAGCGTGGCCGGTATGTCGACTTCCCACTCGGATCGCCCTGTGCGTCCCGTTGCCCTGGTGACTGGACCCACCTCTGGTCTCGGCGCCGGTTTCGCCAAGAAATACGCCTCCCTCGGATACGACCTGGTTCTCGTCGCACGTGACGAGGTCAGATTGCACGACCTCGCGTCCGAGTTGAAGACGATGTTCGGCACCGAGTCGGAGATTCTGGTTGCCGATCTCGCATCGGAGGCCGGACGCGACACGGTCGCGCTTCGTTTGGAGAAGGGCGTCGAGGTGTTGGTGAACAACGCCGGATTCGGTACCTCCGGCGAGTTCTGGACCGCCGATCCGGCGCTCCTTCAGTCTCAACTCGACGTCAACGTCACCGCCGTGATGCGGCTGACCCGTGCGGCGCTGCCCAGCATGATCGCGTCGGCGCACGGAACGATTGTCAACGTGGCGAGCGTCGCGGGCCTGCTGTCCGGGCGGGGTTCGACGTATTCGGCAAGCAAGGCCTATGTCATCTCGTTCACCGAAGGGCTGTCCGGCGGGTTGGCCGGGACGGGAGTGCGCGTGCAGGCGCTGTGCCCGGGCTTCATTCGCACCGAGTTCCACGAGCGCGCGGGCATCGAGATGTCCACGATCCCCAAGCCGATGTGGCTGAGCGTCGACCAGGTGGTTGCGGCGTCGATGAAGGATCTCGGTGACGACAAGGTCATCAGTATTCCGGGATTCCAGTACAAGGTCCTCACGACGGCCGGGCGTCTCGTTCCCAAGGGGCTGGTTCGCCGGCTGACCAACATCGTCGGACGAGGCCGCGGGCGCACGTAGCCCAGAGGCGGAAGCCGGACGTCGCCCAGAGGCAGAAGCCGAACACAAGGTAGTGGTCGGTAGGCTGAGCACTCATGAGCGATCGTGAGGATTTGGCTGCGCTGGTGCGCGAATTGGCTGTTGTACACGGAAAGGTGACGTTGTCCTCGGGCAAGGAAGCCGATTACTACGTCGACCTTCGCCGCGCGACACTTCACCACAAGGCAGCGCCGCTGATCGGCTCGCTGCTGCGTGAACTGGTCGCGGACTGGGATTTCGACGCCGTCGGCGGTTTGACGATGGGCGCCGATCCGGTTGCGATGGCGGTGATGCACGCTCCCGGACGCCCGATCGATGCGTTTGTCGTCCGCAAGGCTGCGAAGGCCCACGGGATGCAGCGCCAGATCGAGGGCCCGGACATCGTCGGCAAGCGTGTCCTGGTTGTCGAGGACACGACCACGACGGGCAATTCGCCGTTGACAGCAGTGAAGGCCCTGCGCGAGGCAGGGGCCACCGTGGTCGGAGTCGCTACGGTCGTCGATCGCGCCACGGGTGCGGATGCGGTGATCGGTGCCGAGGGCGTCGAGTACCGCTCGCTGCTGGGCCTGGAAGATCTGAACCTGAGCTGACGCCCCGTGAGTGGTTAAGGAGTCCCTGCGCTCCTCAACCACTCACAGGGGTCAGTCGCCTACGGTGACGGCGAGTGCTTCGTCGACGCTGTGCGGCGCGGGATCGTGGTCGTCGACGTGAGCGAGAACCTTACGTCCGCTCGACAGGACGAATACGGCGGCGAGGGTGAGCACCGCGCCGACCCAGAACGGCATGTGGACGTTGGATTCGCCGAGCTTGCCGGCTACCCACGGAGCAGCGGCGCCGCCGACGAATCGAACGAAGCTGTAAGCAGCCGAGGCGGTCGACCGCTCCACGGGAGCTGAGATCATGACGGTTTCGGTGATGAGTGTGTTGTTCACGCCGAGGAACAAACCGGCGAGGACGACACCGACGATCAAGACGATCTTGTTCTCGGTGAAGAGCGCCATCATGCCCAGGTCGAGTGCGAACAGGGTCAGTGCCAGCATCATCATCGGCAGGGTGCCGAAGCGTCGTTGCAGGCGAGGGGCGAGGAAAACCGACGAGATCGCCAGCATCAGGCCCCAACCGAAGAAGATGAATCCGATCGGGTACGCCCCCATGTCGAGGGGGAACGGCGTGTACGCGAGCAGCGTGAAGAATCCGTAGTTGTAGAGCAGCGCGGTGATGGCAACGGTGAGTAGCCCGCGGTGCCGCAACGCCTGGAAGGGCGCAGCGATGGACGTGTGGTGTTCGGGCTTGGGTGCGCTCGGAAGCATCACCACGATGAGAATGAAGGCGACCGCCATCAGGGCTGCGACGCCGAAGAACGGTGCGCGCCAGCTGATGTCACCGAGAACTCCGCCGACCAGCGGTCCGACTGCGATACCGATGCCCAATGCAGCCTCGTACAGGATGATCGCCCGTGCCACGCCGCCGCTGGCCGCGCCGACGATTGCCGCGAGCGCCGTTGCGATGAACAGTGCATTGCCGAGTCCCCAGCCCGCACGGAATCCGACGATCTGGCCGATGGTGCTGGAAGCGCCTGCCAGAGAAGCGAACACGATGATGATGGCAAGGCCTGCAAGAAGTGTTTTCTTGGCGCCGATGCGGCTGGACACCACACCGGTGATGAGCATGGCCACGCCGGTGACGAGCATGTAGCTGGTGAACAGCA
The DNA here is from genome assembly GCF_058792695.1 of Rhodococcus sp. MT28. Lineage (NCBI taxonomy): Bacteria > Bacillati > Actinomycetota > Actinomycetes > Mycobacteriales > Nocardiaceae > Rhodococcus > Rhodococcus sp. MT28. The sequence goes on along the minus strand of NZ_JBXAFD010000004.1, from coordinate 463,565 downwards.
GCGAAACCTGCGACGGTGTGGCGTCGAGTTGTTCGCCGATCGGCTTGAGGATCGGATCGACCAATCCGATGCCCATGAAGGCGATGACGCTGGCAAAGGCTACCGCCCACACCGCTTTCGGTTGTTTCAGGAGGCTCGGCGGAGCCTCGTTCTGGTGCGTTGATGTCGCGGTCGTGTTGCTCACGGCCACCTCCTTTTTCAGTGGTGGGTGTTTCAGCTGGGATCGGAAGTCTTGATGATGGACCGCAATTCGGCCAATCCGTCGGCCAGTTTCTTGATCTGCTCAGGCCCGAGTTCGACGAAGTGGGGGACTAGAGCGTCGGCGATCTCGTTTCGACCGTCGTTCAAGATCTTTCGGCCCTTGTCCGTCATGGCCACTCGGACTGCCCGGGCGTCCTCGGGGTCGGCGCGGCGTTCGACGTAACCGTTCTCGCCGAGTTTGCGCAGTAGTGCAGTGGCAGAGGGCTGCGAGCTTCTGTCGAGTCGAGCGAAGTCGCTGATCCGCATTTCGCCGTATTCCTCGAGTAACGAGAGTGCGCGCAGCCAGGCGCGTGGGTACTGATCGGACGCGAAGGAGCCCGCCAGCTTCGCGAAGCGGTGCGTATTGCTCACGAGGTCGACGAGTAGTTCGTGCAGTTGCTGTTCTTCGTCTGTCACGAAGAATATTATTGCATAGGTTAACTATGTAAATCAACGAGTCCGTGGAAGGTGGTCCGTCACGGCGGTGGCTACCAGCGACGGCACATCGAGGTCGGGTGCGACGAGTGTGAGGCTTCGATTTGCCGCCAGCACTGCGATGCCGTGGGTTCCGGTCCAGATGTTCAACGCAGATGTGGTGGGATCGGAGGCGTCGGCCTCTTCGGTCAGGGATTGCAGGGCGGCGAAGAGTGGGAGAGAAGACTCTCGGAGGTTGCTGCCTGCGCCCTCGAGGAGGTCGTGGCGAAACATCAACTCGAACATCGCCGGTCGCTCCTGGGCGAATGACACGTATTCGATTGCTGCCGAGATCAATCGGCTACGAGCGGGTTGTTTGCCGGCGAGGACGGGATTGAGTCTGTCGGCGAGATCGCGCAGGCCGTGTGAGGCAATTGCGGCTAGCAGGCTGTTGTGGGTCGGAAAGTATCTCCGCGGGGCGCCGTGCGACACGCCCGCCCGACGCGCTATCTCCCGTAGCGTCAGTTCTGTGGCGCCGTCGGCATCGAGAATCTCGACGCCGGTGGCGACGAGTGTTTCGCGAAGGCTGCTGACAGTCATGGAAGACAGTGTCTACTATTCTCGCCGTAGACACTGTCTACTAGACGGAAAAGGTGATGCCCTGTGCTCTATTGGCTGTTCAAATACGTCCTGATCGGCCCGGTCCTCTGGCTGTTCGGGCGGCCGACGATCGAGGGGCAGCACCACATCCCCAAGAAAGGGCCGGTGATTCTCGCCGGCAACCATCGGGCAGTCGTCGACTCGTTCTTCCTGGTTCTCATGGTGCGCCGACGCATCACCTTCGTCGCGAAGAGTGAATATTTCACCGGGACCGGTGTGAAGGGCGCGATGCAGCGCTGGTTCTTCGGTGGGGCCGGTCAGGTGCCGATCGACCGTAGCGGCGCCGACGCCTCCCGTGCGGCGTTGGACACGGCCATCGGGATTCTCGACAAGGGTGGTGTCTGGGGGATCTACCCCGAGGGAACACGATCACCCGACGGTTGCCTGTACAAGGGAAAGACCGGAGCGATGCGAGTTGCCTTGGAAACCGGGGCGCCGGTCATTCCCGTAGTCGTACACGGCGGCGACGCAGTCAACCCGCCGGGTACGCGGATGTGGCGCTTCAGCAAGGTCCGGATCACGGTAGGGGAGCCGATCGACTTCTCTCGGTACCGCGAACTTCGTGGCTACCAGGCCGTCGTGCGTGCGGCGACGGACGAATTGATGGCAGTGCTCTGTGACCAGTCGGGGCAGGAATACGTCGATGTCTACGGCGCGGACGTCAAATCCGGCGATGCCGCCTGAGTGACCCAGTACGGTCGCTGTTGGACGTGTAACCAACAGGAGGATTGTGATGGCGGGCAAGTGGGGCATCGAGCACGCAGTTTTTGCGGCGGCGACGGCAGCGACAGTGTTCGGGGCAGTAGTCGGTAACGAGCGGGTTCAGCAGATCGCGAAGCCGTTGATCGCACCCGCTCTGGCCGCCCGAGTGCTGCGCAAGCGCTCGGAGACGGAAACTGCCGATACCGCACTGCTTCTGGCCGGTCTCGCCGCTGCAACTGTCGGCGACGTGTTCATGATCGACCCGGACAACGATGCTCGTCTGATCAAGGGCGCGTCCTCGTTCGCGGTGATGCAGGCCAGTTACTCGGCGCTCCTGCTGCGGCGCGGCGCTCGGCCGACCCGCGCTGCCCTGCGGCCCCGCATCAGCGGTTGGTCGACGGCGTCCGGACTGCTCCGTGCCAAGGCCCCGAGCGTGTCGACGCCGCTCACCGGATACGGATTGATGTTGGGAACCACCTCGACGTTGTCGGCGGACCCCGCTCTGGCACCGCAGTCCAAGGCCGTGCTCGATGTGGTCGTCCCGAACAAGGATCGACGCTCCTGGCTCGGATTGGGCGGAGTGCTCTTCACCGCATCCGACGGACTGATCGTGGTGCGTCGTCTGTTCATCCGCGGGACCGCCGGCCGCGCTGCTGCCGAGGGTGTGATCCTGGCGTCGTACGCGGGAGCGCAGCTGATGCTGGTGGAGGGCATGTTGGCGCTGGGGCGCAAGAAGAGCGTCTAGTCTTTCACGGGCACAGCATGATTCGGTCTCGGTTCTTCGGGTCCACCATGACGGTGACCGTGGATCCGGGAGTGATCTTGTCTTTGTACTCGGGTCGGATCTCGTACTCGATCCGGCCCGAGTACGAATCGGAACCTGGAACCGTGAGGTGGAGTGCGAGCTTGGCCAATTCGCCGTCGACGGTTCGGCGCAGGGGTGTGACGGTGTCGATTCGTGCCCACCCTTCGAGGCCGTGCTTTTCGAGTTTGCGCTCGGCGCGGGTCGGGCGGTTGGCCCATGCCATTCCGAATCCGAGAACCGAGCCGAAAGCGGCGAGCAGCCCGCCGATCTGATAGGGCAGCGTGCCAGGCGGAGTGTGCTCGACCAGCCATCCGAGCCACACGGCGAGCACGATCAGATACCCCACCGCGATGAAACACACGGTGTGTACGACGCGACGGTGATTCATCAGATTTCCTCCACATCCAGGATAGCCTGACCGGATGAGCGAACCGAACGTCTTCATCACCGGTGCTGCGGCTGGAATCGGGCGGGAGACGTCGCTGTTGTTCGCGCGCAACGGATACCGCGTCGGCGCGTTCGACATCGACGACGCCGGCCTTGCCTCCTTGAAGGCCGAGATCGACGGTTTCGGTGGGAGCGTCGTGACAGGTGTCCTGGACGTCACCGATCCGGCCGGATGGGCGCAGTGTCTGGCCGATTTTGCCGGGGAGTCCGGGCGTCTGGACATCCTGATCAACAATGCGGGCGTGCTCTCGTCGGGACGGTTCGAGGATATTTCTCTTGCGGCGCATCGCCGAATGGTCGACATCAACATCACCGGCACCCTCAACGGCACGCACACGGCTTTCCCGTACCTCCGCGATACCGTCGGCGCCCAGGTGGTCAATCTGTGCTCCGCTTCGGCGATCTACGGCCAGCCCGAACTGGCGACGTACGGTGCAACCAAGTTCGCGATCCGCGGCCTGACCGAGGCGCTCGATCTGGAATGGGCACAGCACGACATCCGTGTTCTCGCGCTCTGGCCGTTGTTCGTCCAGACCGCGATGGTCACTGGAATGGACACCGGAGCCACCAGATCGTTGGGTATCAAGCTGACTGCAACCGACGTCGCGCAGGAACTGTGGGCGGCCACACGCGGCGCCGGACGGATGCACAAGGTTCACTACCCGGTCGGAACTCAGGCGAAGCTCTTCCTCAGCGCGTCGCGGTTCTCGCCCGCGTGGCTCTCACGGCTGATGAACAAGCGCGTCACCAGCACTTAGTCGACCACACGATAGAGTGCACTGTCGGCTGTTGCTGGGCCAAGATGACGTGTGTGGAGGTAGTCGGGTGGTTCGTGTTCGGGTGGGGTTCGTCTTGTTGGGCGTCGGGTCGGCGCTCGTGCTCGCAGGGTGCAGCGGGGAGGCGGATTCAGCGCCGACCGTAGCGGCGCAGCCCAGTTCGTCCACCACTACCGCAGTGCCGACGACAACCACCACCGTCGCGCCCGTCGTCCCCACGACCACCGAACCACCGACCACGACGCTGCCACCGACGACGACGCTCACGGATGTGCAGTTCGAGCGCAACGAGTCGTACTACTTCACCACTCCCGACGGAAACTTCCAGTGCGGCATCATCAAGTTGCCCACCAGAATCGAAGCCGGGTGCGAGGGAACGACCACTCCCGTTCCGCCGCGGCCGGAGAGCTGCATGGTCAACTGGGGCAACGGTATTCGCGTCACCGACGAGGGTGAGGGTGCTTTCATGTGTTCGGGCGGAGAGGTGTACACCTCTGGCGGCCCCGACGCCGATCCGGTGTTGGCGGCCGGTCAACCGCTGAGCAAACTGGGTTTCACCTGTACGACCACCGCGACAGACGTCTCGTGTGTCAACGATCAGACCACGCACGGCTTCACCGTGGCTGCAGATTCCAACGAGGTGTTCTGATGACCGAAGTCGCAGCTGACGACGTGTCCGGCGGGGCCAGTGAACCGGGACCCACCGAGTGGGGCGAGAATCCCAACGGCGTCGGACCCTGGGCCGAGGAGCGCGACACGGAAGCGCCGACCGACGCGCGCTACGACCCGGTACTTCTGGCCGAGGGTGATCGTCGAAACGTCTTGGACGAGTATCGGTACTGGACGCGGGAAGCGATCGTCGAGGACATCGACTCGCGCCGTCACACGATGCATGTCGCCATCGAAAACTTCGCGCACGACGCCAACATCGGCACGGTGGTCCGCACGGCCAACGCGTTTGCCGCGGCCGCGGTCCACATCGTGGGGCGTCGGCGCTGGAATCGGCGGGGCGCCATGGTGACCGATCGATACCAGCACATCGTTCACCACGCAGACATCAGCGAGCTCGTCGAGTACGCCCGTGAGAATTCACTCACGATCGTGGCCGTCGACAACACCCCGGGGTCGGTGCCGCTGGAAACGGCAAGCCTGCCGCGGGAGTGCATCCTGCTGTTCGGTCAAGAAGGCCCCGGAGTGACCGATCATGCGAAAGAGGTTGCGTCCATGACGGTCTCGATCGCACAATTCGGTTCGACTCGCAGCATCAACGCCGGTGTCGCGGCCGGCATCGCGATGCACGCGTGGGTACGTGAGCATGCCGATCTCGCCGATTCCCGCTGATCTCGCTCGCGAATTCCGGCTAGCGTGTAGCGCCTCGACCAGACAGGATAGGTAGTTATGCAGGAAGTGTGGGCAGAGCGGGCCGATGCGGCTGAGGGCGCGATAGTCAGTCGTCACCTTCGGCGCCTGTGGGGAATGCCCCGGACAGCACTCGGCGTGGTTGCCTGGCCTGCTGTTCGACGCGAGCGGATGTTCAAGCCGTGGCACTACTGGTGGCAAGCGCACCTGCTCGATACTGCGATCGACGCACTCGAACGTGACCCGACCCCCAAGCGTCGTCGCCGGGTCGCGAAGGTTGCCCGCAGTGTGCGGGTCCGCAACGTCTCGGCGTGGACCAACAACTACTACGACGACATGGCGTGGCTGGGCCTCTCGCTCGAACGTGCGCAACGCATGTTCTCGGTCGATCACCGAACTGCGGTTCAGGCGCTCGAATCGCAACTCTTCGATTCGTGGTCCCCGGCCGACGGCGGCGGTATTCCGTGGTGCAAAGGCTCCGATTTCTACAACACACCGGCAAACGGACCCGCCGGAATCATGCTGGCGCGCACCGGAAAACTCTGGCGTGCGCAGGCAACGGCCGACTGGATCGACGAGACACTGCGGGATCCGGACTCCGGACTGATCTTCGACGGTATCCGCCGCGACGGCACCCTCGAGCGCGCGATCTATTCGTACTGTCAGGGCGTCACGCTGGGGTTGGAAACCGAGTTGTCGACGCGATTGGGCGAGCCGCGTCACCGCGAGCGAGTCCACAAACTCGTCGACGCCGTGTACGACGGCATGACCGAGTACGGAGTCATCACGGGCGGTGGCGGAGGCGACGGCGGACTGTTCAACGCAATCCTGGCTCGCTACCTCGCGTTCGTGGTGGTGAACCTGTCCTGGGAGACTCACGAGGACCTGCGAGCGCGCGAACTCGCAGCGCAGATCGTTCTGTCCTCCGCGGAAGCGGCCTGGAACAACAGACTGCAGATCGAAGGTCTGCCGCTGTTCGGGCACGACTGGACCAAGGATGCTCAGTTGCCGAGTCTGTCCGGCGACATCGCCACCTTCGCCGCCGGAACGGTGCGCTCGTCGAGCGTGCCCGAGCGAGACCTCTCGGTGCAGGTAGGTGGGTGGATGCTCATGGAGGCGGCATTTGTCGTCTCGGCGGCTGGATACCCGCGTAAGCGTTAGGCTTTTCCCTCATGGAATCCCGGCACGTGGTCGACACGGACGGCGTACGTCTTCACATCGATGTCGGTGGGGCAGGGGCGGACGTTCTGGTTCTCTCCGGCGGCCCGGGATGCGTTCACTATCTTGCTCACGACGAGCTGGTTCCGGAAGGAATGCGCGCGTGGTGCCCTGAGCCACGCGGAGTCGGCCGGTCCGGTGGCGGCGCTCATACGATGGCGCAGGCGGTTGCGGACCTCGAACTCGTCCGACGCACGTTCGAGATCGACAGCTGGGTCGTGTTGGGGCACTCGTGGGGATCCGACTTGGCGGTGCGGTACGCACTCGACTGTCCGGAATCGGTGTCCGGCGTCGTCGGCATCGCGGGGCACGGCCTCCACAAGGACCGGACATGGTCGAAGCAGTACGAAGCGGGAATCGAGCCGGACCCGCAGATACCTTGGGAACCTGTTGTCTGGCAATCGCTTCAAGAATCGTTCATCGAATGGATCCATGAACCACAGCTGTTTCGGCAGTTGGCCGACTCACCAGTGCCCATGACATTTCTCGCGGCGGCCGACGACATTCGCCCGTCGTGGCCGTTGCAGCAACTGGCCGAGCTCGTGCCTAACGGTAGTTTCGAGGTCGTCGACGGTGTCGCGCACAACTTCTGGCAGTCTCACCCGCTCCTGTGGAGGAAGATCGTCACCGAGGCTTGTGCGGCGCACTCTCGGCTCTCCTGATTTCCACCAGGATCCGCTCCGCGACGGTCTGGTATCCCAGGCTCCGATTGACGGTCAGCATCGGGTGATTCTCCGCGTTCACCGTTGTGTAAATCTTTCGCACGGAGGGAAATTCAGCTGCCAACACAGACGCTTGTTGCTCCTTGACCCACTGAGCGAGACCGTGTCCGCGGTGCTGGGGAAGTACCACGGTGTCGTGCTGCGATGCGTGGGTGCTGTCATGTTCGTCCACCGTCACCACTGTCGCTGCGGCTACTTCGCCGACGCTGTCGTCGACCGCGCAGCACACCAGGAGTACTTGAGAGCCACCCGTCATCTTCTGTTCCCACGATCTGACCTCGTCGGCTCCCCAATTACGTTCGGGCACCTGCAGTTCAGCGCCCGGCGCGTCGAGGAGTCGGTTCAAAGCCTCCGAGAAGGAGTGGATCAGCTCGTCCGGGGTTCGGTTGCGCCAACTGACGATTCGATAGCCGGGGCGGGTGCTGTGTGCGGTGGGAGGGCTGAGGTGCTGAACCTGGTTGGCCAACCGAAGCAACACGCGGTGACCGTCGAACGATCGCAGGAAATGCTCGGCTGCGCTTCCGACGAGCGCCGTCACTCTGATTCTTCGCACGCCGAACCCGGCGATGTCGACTTCGACGAGTTCGGCAAGCGCTCGTCCTACCCCTCGTCGCTGCGCGTGGGGTGTCACGTACATCCGAAACTCTGCGAGATCGGCTTCGGCCGAGTTGCGTCGTGCCTGGGCGATGCCGAGGACCTCGTCGGTGCCGGCGTCGCGTGCAATCCAACGCCGTACATCGGCCGAATTGTCCTCGGCCTCGATCATTTCCATCAGCGCAGTCGCTGTCGGCGCAGTCCCGGACAGGTGACGTTGGCCTTCGGCGAACACCTCACACCACTGATGAAGAACAGTTGCTGTCGCTCCGGACGGTACGAACTCGGCTACGACTACGCGGCTCACCCATGTGACGATACCGACCTGCCCACCCTGAGTTGGAATCACGCGAACCCTAACCCTGTCGGACTGCGGCGGCAGTTGCCAGCATTCAGGCATGTCTGATTCTCCGCGCCAACTGAGCCTCAACGCGTTCATCCACCCCGCCGGTCATCACGAAGCGGCGTGGCGTCATCCGTGGACAACCCCGGAACGTCTGTTCGACGTCACGTATTTCCAGGAGATCGCTCGCACTGCTGAGGCGGCGAAGTTCGACGGAATCTTCTTCGCCGACGGTCCCGCGTTGCGCAGCGACGTCGAGCACGGTCCCGCAGGGACATTGGAGCCGATCACCTTGTTGACGGCCATTGCAGTGGCGACCGAGCGAATCGGATTGATCGCGACGGCGTCGACCACGTACTACGAGCCGTACAACCTGGCTCGGCTGTTCGCCTCGCTCGACCACATCTCGAACGGACGCGCGGGGTGGAACATCGTCACCACGGGTACGGATCTGGCGGCAGCCAACTTCGGGCTGGCCAAGCACCCGGATCACGGGGACCGGTATTCGCGTGCAAGGGAATTCGTCGACGCGGTGGTGCGGTTGTGGGACAGCTGGGAGGACGACGCGATCAGTCTGGACCGGGAGAACGGAATCTACGCGGACAGAAACAAGATTCACGAGATCAACTACGTCGGGCGGCATCTGCGGGTGCGGGGACCGTTCAACGCACCGCGGACTCCGCAGGGATACCCGGTGCTGGTGCAGGCCGGTGCGTCCAACGACGGTCGCGCATTTGCCGGTCAGTACGCGGAGGCGATCTTCACAGCGCACCAGAGACTTTCCGATGCTCAGGCGTTCTACATCGACATCAAGTCGAGGGCTGCGCAGTTCGGGCGTAACCCCGACCACGTCAAGATCCTGCCCGGAATCAGCCCGTTCATCGGTGACACCGAGGAGCAGGCCAAGGCGCTCGAGCGAGAATTCAACGAGTTGACCTCGCCGGAGTACGGCCTCGCGCAACTCGGTGCACTCACCGGGGCCGATGTTCGGAATCTGGAACTGGATGCACCGGTTCCTGTCGAATTGTTCGCGGCTGCAGGGGATGTCACCGACAACAAGCAAAGCAGATTGCAGGTGATCGCCGGCATCGTCGAGCGCGAGCGTCCGACGGTTCGGGGACTCCTTCATCGATTGGCGGGTGCGCGCGGGCACCGGGTGTTTGCCGGAACCGCCGAGCAGGTGGCCGACACGATCGAGGAGTGGTTCACCAGCGGTGCTGCTGACGGCTTCAACGTCATGCCGCCGTATTACCCGGGTGGACTCGAGATCTTCACCGAGCGTGTGGTCCCGATCCTGCAGGATCGCGGTCTTTTCCGGACCGAATACTCGGGTACGACCCTTCGTGATCATTTCGGTTTGCCGAGGCCCGAGAGCCAGTTCTCGGGTAGTGCCTCTGCAGTGCAGTAGGCCCGCCCGCTGTTGTCGATAATGACAATGGTTACCATTAAGGAATGAAGCAGCTACCGGTAACCGTGCTGTCCGGATTTCTGGGCGCAGGCAAGACCACACTCCTCAACCACATTCTCGCCAATCGCGATGGCCGGAGGGTCGCCGTCATCGTCAACGACATGAGCGAGATCAACATCGACGCGGCCCTCGTCGCGGGCCAGGGTCATCTCGACCGCACGGAAGAGAAGTTGGTCGAGCTGACCAACGGATGCATCTGCTGCACGCTGCGTGAGGATCTGATCGACGCCGTCGGCGCTCTCGCGCGAGAAGGACGGTTCGATCAGTTGGTGATCGAGTCCACCGGCATCTCCGAACCGATGCCGGTGGCGGCCACCTTCGACTGGGAATTCGAGGACGGATTCAGCCTCGGCTCGCTCGCGAAGCTCGACACCATGGTGACCGTGGTGGACGCGTCGACCTTCCTCGGCGAACTGGCAAAAGGCGAACGACTGGACGAGCGCAACCTCGAAGCCGGGGAGGGGGACGGACGCAGCATCTCCGATCTCCTGGTCGATCAGGTGGAGTTCGCCGACGTCATCTTGCTGAACAAAACCGACCTGGTGAGCCCGCGGGCGGCAGGAACCGTCGAGGCGACGCTTCGTAGGCTCAACCCCACCGCTCAACTGATTCGAACAGATCACGGCAAAGTCACCCTCGACCGTGTCCTCGAAACCGGTCTCTACAACCCGGAACTTGCTGCGCAGGTACCCGGTTGGGACGAGGAACTGGCCGGTGGGCACACCCCGGAAACCGAGGAATACGGAATACGCAGCGTCACATACCGCGCCTCGCGACCCTTTCATCCGGCGCGACTCGAGGCCGCGCTCGGTCAGTTCGCCGGACTCCTGCGGAGCAAGGGATTCTGCTGGATCGCCAGTCGGCCCGAGTTCGCCGCGATCTGGTCGCAGGCAGGCCCCAACCTCGTCATCGAACCGGCTCAACTGTGGGCGTCGGCGGCGGAGGTGCCAGGGCAGGAGATCGTGTTCATCGGAGTGAAACTGGACCCGGCGGCGCCGTCACGAATCCTCGATCCGGCTCTGCTGACCGATGACGAACTACGCGAAGGGCCGCGGGCATGGACTCGCTACGAGGACCCGCTGCCGGCGTGGGACCAGGGCCACCTGCACTGAGCAGTCAGCTTCTAGTCGAGGACTTCTTCGACCTCGACGTCTTCGGCCGGTCGGGCCATCTCCTTGCGGTACTGCCAGATTCCCAGCGCAGTACCGATGACCAAGCTGACCATCATCACGATCAGCACGGCGGGCAGCAACCACGGCACGCGATCGAGGAACGAGCCACCGTAGAAACCGAGTAGCAGGAGCACGGGCGCCCAGATGATCGCGCCGATGGTGCTCGCGATGGTGTAGCGCGTGTGGTTCATCTTGGCTGCGCCCGCGACCATCGGGCACAGGGTGCGCACCCACGGAACCCAGCGAGCAATCAGGACCGCCCAGAACCCGTGTTTTTCCAACAGGATGTTCACGCGGTGCAGGTTCTTCTCGGTGAAGTACTTGCCGCCCTTACGGGCTTTGATGTGATTGCCGGTCCGGTGGCCGATGACGTACCCGACCTGGTTGCCGGCAATGGCCGCGATCATCGCACCGACAGACAACGCCCACACGTGGCCCGCGCCGGATTCGTGGCCGGCAAGAACGATTCCGGCTGTGATCAGAAGCGAATCACCGGGGAGAAACAACCCGAGGATGATCGCGCACTCGATGAAGACGAACGTGACGACGATGATCCAGACCAACAGAGGCCCGGCAGTCTCGAGCGGGGAGAAACTGCCGGATGCGAGCGTCATCGTCGTCAGTTCTTCGCCTCGTTCTGCAATCAGGGGGTGGGGTCTTCGGGGACTGTCACCGTCGAATTGTCCGTAGTGGAAGTATTCGCCGTTTCACCACGTCTCGACGCCAGAATTCGCTTCCCGATTTCGAAGACGATCGGCAGAACCGACACCAGTACGATCAAGATGAAGATGTAGTCGACATTGTCGCGGATGAATTCGATCTGCCCCAGGAGGTAGCCGAGCAAAGTCACGCCGGCACCCCACAGGATGCCGCCGACGATGTTGTACGTCAGGAACAGTGAGTACTTCATCTTCGAAGCGCCGGCGACAACCGGAGCAAAAGTACGCACGATCGGCACGAACCGAGCCAGGATAATGGTGATCGGGCCGTGCTTTTCGAAGAAGGCGTGTGACTCGTCGATGTACTTCTTCTTGAAGAACCGCGCGTCGTCCGTCTTGAACAGGGCAGTTCCGCCCTTGGCGCCGATGTAGAACCCGACTTGGTCACCCAGAATCGCGGCGATCGGAATGGTCACCAGGAGCACCCACAGCGGCGCGAACGGTTCGATCTCGGTGGACTTGGACGCCGCGATCAGCCCTGCGGTGAAGAGGAGCGAATCGCCGGGCAAGAGCGGAAACAGCAGGCCTGATTCGATGAAGACCACCAGAAGCAATCCCACCAGAACCCACGTTCCGAAGGAATTCAAGAGGTTCACGGGATCGAGGAAGCCGGGCAGCAAGGCCAGGTTCGTCACGGATTCAGTTGCTGCCTGCACATTCACGGTGGCCAGAGTACCGGCCGAATCTGAGTGTTTCCCACCACCGCAGGTCATCGCGTCGGTGGCGGCGGGCCGAGACCGCAAAGAGACGTGACGAGTCGGACTTGCCATACTGCTAGGACCACACGAAGCGCTTTCACATCGCCGAGCGCTCCGAACGACACGTATATGGAGGACTCCCGCCGTGCCTATCGCAACTCCCGAGGTCTATGCCGAGATGCTTGGTCGGGCCAAGGAGCATTCCTTTGCCTTCCCCGCCATCAACTGTGTCGGCTCCGAATCCATCAACGCAGCCATCAAGGGCTTCGCGGACGCCGGCAGTGACGGCATCATCCAGTTCTCGACGGGCGGCGCCGAGTTCGGTTCCGGTTTGGGCGTCAAGGACATGGTCACCGGCGCTGTTGCGCTCGCCGAGTTCGCACACGTGATCGCGGCAAAGTACGACGTCACCATCGCGCTGCACACCGATCACTGCCCGAAGGACAAGCTGGACACCTACGTGCGTCCGCTGCTCGCGATCTCGCAGGAGCGCGTCGACGCCGGTCGTAACCCGCTGTTCCAGTCGCACATGTGGGACGGCTCGGCTATCCCGATCGACGAGAACCTGGCCATCGCCAAGGAACTGCTCGCCCTCTCGAAGGCTGCACGCATCATCCTCGAGGTCGAGATCGGTGTCGTCGGCGGTGAAGAAGACGGCGTCGAAGCCGAGATCAACGACAAGCTCTACACCTCGAGCGAAGACTTCGAGAAGACGGTCGATGCTCTGGGCATCGGCGAACAGGGCAAGTACCTCCTTGCCGCCACCTTCGGCAACGTCCACGGTGTCTACAAGCCGGGCAACGTCAAGCTCAAGCCCGAGGTTCTCGAAGAGGGCCAGAAGGTCGCCGCTGCCAAGCTCGGCCTGGCTTCCGGTTCGCAGCCCTTCGACTTCGTCTTCCACGGTGGATCGGGATCGTTGAAGTCGGAGATCGAGGACTCGCTGAACTTCGGCGTCGTCAAGATGAACGTCGACACCGACACCCAGTACGCGTTCTCCCGTCCGATCGCCGGACACTTCTTCACCAACTACGACGGCGTCCTCAAGGTCGACGGCGAGGTCGGAAACAAGAAGGCATACGACCCGCGCAGCTACCTCAAGAAGGCCGAAGCCGGCATGACGGCTCGCGTCGTCGAGGCGTGCAACGACCTGAAGTCGGCCGGACGCTCGGTGTCGGCAGGCTGATCGGTTTCACAACTGCGCTTCACAGAACAAAATGCGCGCCGGCGAAATTCTCGCCGGCGCGCATTTTCTGTTCAGGTACCTACTTGCTGGGATCGCAGACCTTCCACGTGCCGTCCTGGCGCTCGAGGTCGAACGTGCGCCACGACTGCTCGCCCGTGCTCGGCAAACTCGCCTGGACCTGAGCGATCGCGGTGTCGTCGGTGATGCGCACCGCGTCGACGGCTCCGACCTGCGGGATCGTCTTCTGCGCGACGGCATTGTCGTGGACCTGCGCGAACGCTGCGTCGGGAATGGTGCGGTAGTACTCGCCCAACGCCCCACAGGTCGACGTTCGCAGCGTTGCCAGATCGCCGGTCTGCAGAGCGTCGACGTACGTCGAGATGGCGGTCTGGACCTGAGCTTCGGGTGAGCTTTCACCGCTACCGCTGTTGGACGAGACGAATACGGCGACGCCGATCGCCGCGAGGACGGCGACGCCGGCCGCTGCTGCCGCGATGTACCAGCCCTTGCCGCTGCGCTTGGTCTTCTCCGGCGCGGCGGGCTCGATGCGAGTCGGCATCGGCTGAGCCGGCGGTGGGGTCGCTGCGACACCCACACGTTGAGGCGCGGCGCGCTGCTGCGGTTGAGGCGCAGCGCGCTGCGGTGGTGGTGGGGTCGGAGCCTGCCGGGGTGGTGGTGTCGGCTGCGTGGCTTTCGGAATCGCGACGGTGGCGGGCTCCGGCTTGGGCTGGGGTGTCGGTGCTGCTGTGGGTGCCTGAGTTGCCTTGGGGATCGCGACGGTTGGTGCGCTGGCAGCTTTGGCGTCGCCGTCCGCTTTCGAGGCCTTGTCTGTCTTCTGGATCGCCACAGTCGCAGGTTCGGTCGGGGCCGACTTCTCGGGCGCACCCTTCGGTGCTGCGCTCTTTTTCGAGTTGTCGTCTTTCGAGTCCGGCACGGGTAACCCTTCGGTCTTATGCAGCAATGACCATGTCAGGGTAACGACCGGTATGTAGCCTGCATAACTCCGACCGTCGGCGAGGCGGTCCTGTGGCAGAAAGGCGTAGCGGGCACAATGAGCGCATGACCCAATTCGGTGACCTGCTCGGACCCAAGCCCACTCTGCTTCCCGGCGACGACGACGCGGAATCGGCACTGCTCAACCACGCTGAACCGGCCCAGGTAGCGGCCGACCACCCCACTGCCTCCATTGCGTGGGCCTACCTGGCCGAGGCTGCACTGGACAAGGGCGAAACCATCACGGCCTACGCCTACGCGCGTACCGGATACCACCGCGGACTCGACCAACTGCGTCGCAACGGTTGGAAGGGTTTCGGTCCCGTGCCCTACAGCCATGAACCGAACCGTGGTTTCCTGCGTTGCGTCGCAGTCCTGGCCAAGGCCGCGAAGACGATCGGTGAAGCCGACGAGTACGCGCGTTGCCTCGATCTGCTCGAAGACTGCGATCCCAACGCCGCCGAAGCGCTTGGCCTCGGTTAGCAGTTTCCGTCCGAGCCGGGCCGGCATCAAGGACCGGGCTCGCAAATCGGTGCGTCGACTTCAGACGTCGGCGCTACCGATCATTCAATGTGCCTTGGCGGCCGGATTGGCGTGGTGGGTTGCCACCACGGTGATCGGGCACCACGCGCCGTTCTTCGCGCCGATTGCCGCTGTGGTCTCGCTCGGTCTGTCGTTGGGTGCACGACTACGACGCTCGTTCGAGTTGGTTGCGGGAGTCACGGTCGGTATCGGAATCGGTGATCTGATCATCTCCGGTATCGGGAGCGGACCGTGGCAGATCAGTTTGGTTGTCGTGCTGGCGATGTCCGTCGCGGTGCTACTGAACAGCGGGCCGATCTTCTCCATGCAGGCGGGAAACTCGGCTGTGCTGGTGGCGACGCTGATCCCGCCGGGCGGCAGCGGCGGTCCCGATCGCATGATCGATGCCCTTGTCGGTGGCCTGGTGGGTATCGCGGTGGTCGCGATCATCCCCACCCACCCGGTACGACGCGCGCGCAAGGATGCCGCATCGATCCTCGGAACCGCTTCCGAGGTACTGCAATTGGTGGCAGACGGCCTCGTCGCGAATGACCCGGACCCGATCGTGAAGGCACTGCAGAAGGCGCGCGCAACTCAGGGTGCCATCGACGGGTTGCGCAGTAACCTTCTCGGCGGGCGCGAGATCAGCCGAATCTCCCCGCTGTACTGGAACAGTCGGCCTCGCCTCGAAAGGCTCATGGCGACAGCCGATCCCATCGACAACGCGATGCGCAACATTCGAGTGCTCGCGCGTCGTTCGTTGACGTTGGTCAGGGACGACGAGATCCTCGATCCGCGTCTGGTGGCTCAGGTCGAGCGCTTGTCGAAAGCCGTCGAAGTTCTCGAGGACATGATCCTGGCGGAGCCGGGGGAGCAGCCTGATCAGGCCGAAGCAGCGCGCGTCCTGCGCTCGGTCGCGAAGGAACTGAAACCGGCGATAGTGGAGAACGCGGGCCTGTCCTCGACGGTGGTGTTCGCCCAGATTCGATCGCTGGTCGTCGACCTGTTGCAGGTCGCGGGCATGAAGCGAATCTCGTCGATCGCCACTCTGCCGCCCACCGTGCCTCATCCCGCCTACGAGCCGGATCACTGACCTCTGCCGTTTCCCGCTCACTGAGCAACTCATTGTATGTATGCGAATGTATGCATATGCTCTGAGAAGGACTTGGGAGGGAACAGGACAAATGGGAGCAGGGCACGGTCATTCACATGGCCACTCGGCAGCAGATTCGGTCGGCGTAGGACCGTCACCGCAACGCATCAGAAAAATGGCGATCGCGCTTGCGATCCTCGTTGCGTTCCTCGTACTCGAGGCCACGGTCGGCATCCTGATCAACTCGTTGGCTCTGCTTGCCGACGCCGGTCACATGCTCACAGACGTGGTGGGTATGGCCATGGGACTGACGGCGCTGCTGCTCGCGAAGAGGGGCAGCACCACCGCGGCCAGGACCTTCGGTTGGCACCGCGCCGAAGTGCTGACCGCCATGGCCAATGCGGTGATGCTGCTGGCCGTCGCCGCCTGGGTCTTCTACGAGGCAATCGGCCGCATCGGTAACGAACCCGAGATCCCGGGCGGCGCCCTGATCATCACGGCGGCCGCCGGCCTGGCCGCGAACATCGTCGTGATGCTGATGCTGCGCGGCGATTCCAAGGACAGCCTGGCCGTGCGTGGTGCCTACCTCGAAGTGCTTGCCGACGCCGTCGGTAGCGTCGGCGTTCTGATCGCCGGTGGCCTTGTCCTGCTGTTCAACTGGACGTGGGCAGACGTCGTCGTCGGTGTTCTCATCTCGCTGTGGGTGGTGCCGCGTGCGATCAAACTGGCCGCAGCATCGCTGCGCATTCTGACGCAGGCGTCGCCGGCCGACGTCGACGTCGAAGCGGTCGAGGCCGACCTGGCGGCGCTGCCGAGCGTGATGGGTGTTCACGACCTACACGTCTGGACGCTCACCACCGGCATGGATGTCGCGACGGTCCACCTGACCAGTGACGCGAATTCGTCGAACATTCTGGAATCCGCGCGCACCGTCCTCGAGAGTCACGGTCTTTCCCACGCCACCGTTCAGGTGGAATCGTGTGCCAACGGCGAGCATTGCGAGAAGAACGTCACTTGGTGAAGCGGGTGATCTCCTTGCCCGGCTTCCAGAGGTCGACATACATGTGTTCGTCGTCGACAGTCGTGTGCACCACCTCGTCGATGTCGAGGACAAAGAGGTGCAGAGGTTTCGGAACCTCGTAGGTGTAGCTTGCGAGCACGGCTTCGAACTCGTCGCCGGTCACCTCGCGTGCGAGTCCGGCGATCTTCGCATCGCCGCCCTCCATGGTGTGCTCACCGGGATTGCTGTGTAGGGCGTAGCGCCCGTCACGGATGAGATCCTTCGCCTTGAGTGCGCCGAACATCGAACCGAGCACCAGACGCCCGTCGAGGATTTCGACTTCGGTGCCGCTGACCCGTGGTGAGCCGTCCTTGCGCAGCGTTGCGAGGACGTGATGCTTGTGGGCTTTGAATCGCGCTTGGACCGCGTCGGCAAGAGCGGGTACTTCTTCGGAGAACTTCTTCCAAGTGACCATGACGGTCATTGTGCACCCCTATTCCTGACAACTTCTGTCAGTAATTCTCGGTAATGTTCGGTCCATGAGATCCGCGCGGTTGCTCCAACTCATGCTGCGTTTGCAGGGGAGTCGCGGCGTTATCGCCGATCAGTTGGCCGAAGAGTTCGGCGTTTCGGTGCGGACGATCTACCGCGACGTGGCCTCGTTGTCGGCTGCCGGCGTGCCGATCTGGACCGAGAGCGGCCCCGGTGGTGGCATCCGTGTGCTCGACGGATGGCAGTCCAAGTTGTCCGGCATGACGGACGACGAGACGTCCGCACTCATGATGTTGGGTGTGCCGTCCATCGCTGCAGATCTCGGACGATCAGACGCCGTCGGTTCGGCGGGGGCCAAACTGCTCCGCTCCCTGCCCGGTCCGCTGCGCGAGAGCGCACGGTTGTGGCAGGACCGCATTCTCGTGGACGTTCCGGGTTGGTTCGGCGGCGTCGACGACATCTCTGCGCTTCCGATCGTCACATCCGCTGTGCTGGACTCGCGTCGACTGCGCTTCGCCTATCGCGATCGCGAGCGGACGGTCGAACCGCTGGGTCTGGTCATCAAAGCCGGAATTTGGTATCTCGTGGCAGGTTTGAACGGACGTACGCTCTCGTTCCGGGTCGGCCGCATCAAAAACGCCGTCGTAGAGGATGATTCGTTCGCCCGCCCGGCGGATTTCGACCTGCCGTCGTGGTGGGCAGCGTCGATGGCCGAGTTCGACCGTTCGCTGCTTCGCTTCGAGTGTCGCGTGCGATTGTCACCAGAGGGCAGGCGCCGGCTCCCCGATGTGGTGGGCGAGCTTGCCGCTGCAGTCGAAGTGGGGCCAGAGGACAACGACGGATGGGTCAGTGCCGAGCTGAAACTCGAGAGCGAAGCTGTCGCGCTCTCACAGTTGATCGGGCTGGGAGCCGACGTCGAGGTGCTCGAACCCTCGTCTTTGCGTGAAGGGATACGCACCGTGGCGGAGCAGATGGTGCTCCGCCACGGGCACGACAGCTAAGCCGTCGCAGAACGCTTTGCGAGCATGCGGGTGATACCCAGTTGAGCGGCGACGATAACGGCGCCAACCACCAGGCCCAGTGCTGCCGAGGCAAGTGTGTTGACGATCCACGCCAGCACGCCACCGACTCCAGCGATGTCACTGACTGCTTCTTCGCCGTGATGAACGGCGTCGTAGAGCGGGTGGAAGCCCAGTTCGTCGATGCCGACCAACAGGATGTGGCCACCGACCCACAGCATCGCGGCGGTACCCACGACCGAGAGCACTGACATCACGTGAGGCATGCCGCGAACGAGGCCTCGGCCGACCTTGTGGGTGAAGCCAGACGACGTCTCGGCGATCTTCAATCCGATGTCGTCCATCTTCACGATCAGTCCGACGACGCCGTAGACGACCACGGTGATGACGACCGCCACGACGGCAAGGATCACCAATCGGCTCCAGAAGCCTTCGCCTGCGATGGTGTTGAGTGCGATCACCATGATCTCGGCGGACAGGATCAGGTCGGTGCGGACGGCGCCCGAAACCACTGCTTCTTCGTCGCGAGGATGCTCGTCAGCGGCCTCGTGGTGGTCACCGTGGCCGAAGATTGCACCCCAGATCTTGTGAACCGCTTCGTAGCTGAGGTAACAGCCGCCGACCATCAACAGTGGCGTCAACAGCCAGGGGAGGAACTGACTCAGCAGCAGAGCGATCGGAAGGATGATCAGCAGCTTGTTGCGCAGCGATCCGATGGCGATGCGCTTGATGATGGGCAACTCGCGTTCGGCTGCGAGCCCACGGACGTACTGCGGCGTGACGGCTGCGTCGTCGATGACGACGCCGGCCGCTTTGGCGGTCGCCTTACCGGTTGCGGCGGCAACGTCGTCGATCGAGGCGGCAGCCATACGAGCCAGGGCTGCGACGTCGTCGAGCAGGGCGAAGAGTCCGCCGGCCATCACAGACCTCCAGTGGAATCAGTGGAAAAAGGTGGCCGGACCGAACCGGTGACGCAGTTACTTGATCGCACGAGGTCTCTATCCATGATCGTCGTAGGTGAGGTCAGGTCACCTCGAACGATACCGGGGGCATCCGTCAGGGACGACCTCGCGAGGTCGGTTGCCCTTCGTCACGAAAGGTCTTCCCGACCCGGTGCTCGCGTGTAAGACTGCACAGAAGATCGATCGAAACGGGGCACTATGCGTGAACCAGACACTGCACAGGTCGCCAAGACTTTCGACGCAATGGCGGCGCACTACGACCGACAGATCGGGCGCTTCGAACGCTTTGTGCTCGGTGACGCCCGGAAATGGGCCGTGGACCAGGCGCATGGCCGCGTGGTCGAGATCGCCGTGGGTACCGGACTGAACCTGCCTCTCTACGGAGACGACGTCGATTACGTCATCGGCGTGGACATCTCGACTGCGATGCTCGATCAGGCCAGGCTCAAGGTCTCCGAGGGAGTGAAGACCGAAGTCGACCTACGACTCGGAGACGTGCAAGCACTCGATGTTCCCGACGAGTGCGTGGATACGTTGGTCTCGACCTACGCCTTTTGCACGATCCCCGATCCGGACCGAGTTGCGAACGAAGCATTTCGAGTCCTGGTACCCGGTGGTCGATTCGTCCTCGCCGAGCACGGACCGAGCAAGAACGTTGTTGCTCGTACGTTGATGAAGGTCGTCGAACCGCTTTTTGTTCGGTTCGGTGCCGATCATCTCACCCGTGAACCGGTTGAATACCTCGAAAACGCCGGTTTCCTGATCGACGAGGTGCAGCGCAGCGGCCGGGGCGGAATCGTGTTTCGGGTCGTTGCGCGCAAGCCGGATCCCGAATGGACGGCACTCGGTCACTGATGTCGGAATGCCGTCCATCGGGGATTGCTCAGCCCAGGCGCTCCAGGATGGTCGCGTTGGCCAACCCACCTGCCTCACACATGGTCTGGAGTCCGTAGCGCGCGCCGCGCTGCTCCATCGCGTTGACCAGGGTGGTCATGATCCGCGTTCCGCTGCCGCCCAGTGGGTGGCCGAGCGCGATGGCGCCGCCGTGGACGTTGACCTTGGACAGGTCGACGCCGGTGTCCGCTGCCCACGAGAGGACCACTGGGGCAAAGGCCTCGTTGACCTCGAACAGATCTATGTCCGAGACCGTCAATCCCGCACGGGCCAGGACCTTCTGCGTAGCCGGGATGACCGCGGTGAGCATGTAGAGCGGATCGTCGCCGGCAACTGCGAAGCTGTGCAATCGTGCCTTCGGGGTGAGGCCGAGTTTCGCGGCGATCTCACTGGTCGTGATCATCACCGCCGAACTGCCGTCCGAAAGCGGGCTGCTGTTGCCCGCGGTGATGGACCAGTCGATCTGTGGGAATCGCTGTGCGTAGTAGTCGGATTCGAAGGCGGTCCGTAGGCCGGCCAGGGTCTCGACCGTGGTGCCGGGGCGGATGGCCTCGTCGACCGACAGCTGCGGGAGCGTGGCGAGTTCCTTGGTGAAGTACCCACTCTCGGTTGCCAGCGCGGCTTTCCGATGACTCGACGCCGAGAACTCGTCGAGTTGGGTGCGGCTCAGTCCCCACTTGGCGGCAATCAATTCGGCGCTGATGCCCTGCGGTACCAGACCGTCCGGATAGCGCTCTTCGAAACCCACGCCGAGTGATTCGCGCCCGATGCTGCTCGAGCCCATAGGGACTCGGCTCATCGACTCGACTCCGGCAGCGACAACGATGTCGTACGCACCGGCAATGACGCCCTGAGCGGCAAAATGAACTGCTTGTTGGCTACTTCCACACTGTCGGTCGACGGTGGTTCCCGGTACCGACTCAGGGTAGCCTGCGGCGAGAAGGGCAGTGCGAGTGACATTCTGGCTCTGTTCACCGACTTGGCTTACCGCTCCACCGATGACGTCGTCGATCAGTGCTGCATCGATTCCAGTGCGTTCGACTACCGCCTTGAGGCTGTGGGCGAGGAGGTCGACGGCGTTGATGCCGTGCAGGGCGCCGTTCGCCTTTCCCTTGCCGATCGGAGTGCGAACGGCTTCGACGATAACTGCGTCTCTCATGACAAATTCCTTTCAGGGATGGCGGATTCAACAGGGACAACCGGGGTGGGTGTGGTCGCAGGTGTCATTCCCAGTGATGCCAGGGCAGACACAAGCGCGACGGCAAAGATCACCCACCAGGCCTGGCGGAAGGTGTCGTAGTCGACAGCAGAGCCGAGAACCGCGATCAGAACGCTCACTCCGAGAACGGTTCCGATCTGTCGGCTCATGCTGACGATTGCGCTACCGGTGGCCGATCTGGCAGGTGCCAGATCCGCCGTGGCCTGCGACAGAATGGTCGGCAGGGCAAGACCGACACCGATCCCGGCGATGATCCAGCCTGGTAGGAGTCCGGTCGCGTAGTTGGGCGTCGTATCAACCGAGACGAGAACGAGTACGGTTCCGACTGCCCACAGAAGGCTGCCGAGTGCGGCGACGCGTCCCGCCGAGTACCTGCGCGTCAGCGATCCGCCGGCGATGGCGAACAGCGGAACGAGAAGCGGACCCGGTGAGACGGCGAAACCGGTTCGCAGAGCGGAGTATCCCCAGGCTTCCTGGAGCCACAGGATGTTCGAGAGAAGACCCGCGGCGAATGCTGCGCTGAACAGGATGGCGGTGACGTTGGACCAGGCAAACGAGCGGATCTTCAGAAGATCCGGAGCAATCAACGGAGTCCGGTGACGAGAGTTGCTCCACCAGAACGAGAGTAGTGTCACGGCGGCCACGGCGAAGGCGATCAGAACGCGATTGTCGGTCCATCCCCAGTCCGGACCCTGGACGAGTGCCAGGGCGAGAGAGCCGATTCCGACGGTGAGGAGGGCAGCGCCGACGAAGTCGATACCGGCATCGGGGTCCTTGTGTGTTGTATCCGGTACGAGTCGGACTGCGAAGTAGAGCAACACGATGCCCACTGGAACATTGATCAGGAAGACCCAGCGCCGCGAGGCCTCTACGAGGATGCCGCCCACGACAGGGCCGAATGCAGCTGCTGCAGCGCCGGCGGCTGCCCAGATGCGAACGCCGGATTGACGTTTCGCGGCGGGAAGCGCATTGATCAGAAGCCCGAGACTGGCCGGGGTGAGCGCAGCGGCACCGACTGCCTGGACGATACGGAAGGCCACCAGTGCCCACAAGGACGGGCTGAAGGCACAGGCGGCGCTGGCGAGGGTGAACAGTGCGAGGCCGGCGATGAAGGCGCGCTTGTGCCCGATCCTGTCCGCCCAGCGTCCGAGGGGTATCAACAGTGCGGCGTAGACGATCGCGTAGCTGTTGAGGATCCAACTGAACTCGCCGAGCGAGTGACCCGGGTAGCTCTTGGCGATGTCGCCGAAGGCCACGTTGACCACAAAAAGATCGAGGCTGGCGACAAACGGCGCCCCCGACAGTATCGCGAGCAGGGGTCCGGTCCGCACCGGCTGGCTATGAAGTTCCATAGTCAGCAATCTAGACTCTGGCTATGGTTATGGCAAGCCAGGGGGTATGGTGAATTGCATGGACGCTGTACGACTGACCGGAGTGCTCGAAGATCGCGACGCCTGGCGGGCCACGCACTGTTCGATCGGGCGGGCCATGGAAGTGGTCGGCACTCGATCCGCGATACTCATTCTGCGAGAGGCCTATTACGGCACAACGCGTTTCGACGACTTCGCGTCGCGAGTCGGCATCACCGAGGCGGTTGCGTCGGCGAGGCTGAAAGAACTCACTGAGGCGGGACTGTTCGAGCGTGTGCCGTACAAGGAGCCTGGAAAGCGGACGCGGCACGAGTATGTGCTCACCGAGAAGGGCCGTGACCTGCTGCCGGCGGTTCTCGCGCTGATGCAGTGGGGCGACAAGTATCTGCACGGCGGAAAAGGTGGACCGTTGGAGGTGGCCGACGACGCTACTGGTGAGCGCGTTCGCGTCGAGGTGCGCAGTGAGTCGGGTCGTGAAGTGCCTTTGGGGGAGTTGCGAGTCTCTGTCAACGAATCGCGTCGGCGGTTGCGCGAATAGCGATGCATCTCAACAGCTCTCGAGTGTAGGTCTTCTTGAAGTTGTCCGGTTTGTCTCTGGGTATCGAAAGTATGTTCGATTAAACTTTGGGCATGGACAGTCGGGATGCGTGGCAGCTGGATGGCGAGGGCCTCAAGGGTGAGGTTCTGGATCTGGTGCGCGCCCGGCACGAGTTGCAGTCGCGGATGGTGTTGCTGATCGTGGAGATGTTTTCCCGTGAGGTTCTCGGCGGGAAGGGTTTTCGGGCGATCGCACAATGGTTGCATGGTTCGACGAATCTGGAGATCGGTGAGTGCAGCCTGTTGGCCAGTCTGGCGCGGTTGCTTCTGCTCGAGCCTGTTGTGGCGGATGCGTTTCATCGCGGTGACGTGGATGCGTTGAAAGCCCGTCAGGTGGCGTCATTCTGTCAGCATCCGCCGAAGAACATGACGCCAGCGGATGTGGACAAGGCCCGCGGGATCCTGTTGGGGTTGGCATCGAAGAACATCGCGGATTGTGATGCGGTGCGGGCGGCGATCCGGCGGATCGAGAAGCAGTACGGCAAGCGTGAGGACGGCGTTCCGGTCGGGGAAGATTCGGAGCGGAACGAGTTCTACGCGTCGAAGGGCCTGTACGGCAGAGTAACCGTGAAGGGTGATCTGGATGCGGTGAACGGGGCGCGTCTGATCACGTTGTTGTCGAGCCTGTCTGCGCCGATACCGGAGAAGGACGGCGTGAAGGACACGCGTACGCCGGCATTACGACGGGCGGACGGGTTCTGCGAACTACTGCGGCGGTACGAGCGAGCGGGGTTGGGTCCGATCGAGGGCGGGGTGAAACCGCACATCACCGTTACCGCGTCCGCGAAAGACATGACGGATCTGCAGGCTTTGAAAGACCTCCTGCCGTCGACGGAGGAACTCGGGTTTGCGTGGGCGGATTGGGTGGGCCCGATCAGTATCGACACTGCGCGGATGTTGGCGTGCGACTGCACCGTGACGCGGATCTTGTTGGACGAGAATGGTGTTCCGCTCGACTGCGGTAAGGAAGCGAGAACAGCGACGGTGCCGCAGAGGCGGGCGTTGGCGGTTCGTGATGGTGGGTGTGCGTTTCCGGGGTGCGGAACGCCGTCGGGGTGGTGCGATGCTCATCATATTGTTCACTGGAACGATGGTGGCCCAACGGATCTCGACAATCTGATCTTGTTGTGCGGCCATCACCATCGGACACTGCACCACACCGAGTGGCGTGTCGAGATCGGCCCGGATCGGAAGACGGTGTTCTATCCACCGATGTCGATCGACCCGTATCAACAGCCGATCGGCGGGAACAGCCCACCCACAGCGGCGTGAACCGCGACAACTGAAGACGTGAGCACCGGGGCACCTCTACGCCCCGGTGCTCGAGCTCGCGTTTGGGAGTCCCCGCGTTTGGGAGTTTTGTGGCAGGGCGTCAGCTCAGTGACTTCTTGAACCCGACATGGGAGGCCACAAATCCGAGTCGCTCGTAGAAGTCGTGAGCTTCCTTGCGAGTTTGATCCGAGGTGAGCTGCGCCAGAAACGCGCCGCGCCGGGCACCTTCTTCGCAGGCCCATCGGATCATCGAACTGCCGATGCCTTTACTTCGGTAGTCCTCGTGGACGCGAACAGCTTCGATCTGCAGTCGCGTGGCACCCATCCGGCTCATACCCGGAATGAAGGTCAATTGCATTGTGCCGATTACCGCGTCGCCGACCAGAACGGTGACGAGAAGTTGAGCCGGATCCTCGTCGATTCGCTTGAACGCGTCCTCGTAGATCGTTCGGGCTTCGGGGTTGGTCGTCTCCCGGGTGCTGCCGATCGGGTCGTCGGCGAGCAAGTCGATCAGTGCCTCCACGTGTCGAATCTCGGCCCGCGTGAGGGTGTACTCCACTCCGCCGGACTGAAATGACGTCGCAATCATCGATGCTCCCCTGAAGAAGAATGAATGTCTGAAATGTCAGACTCTCACGAGTCTCCTCCAGCGCACTCGATCACGTCCAAAAACGCATGAGGGCGTTACCGAGCATGGCGTAGTAGTCGGACACACCGCTCAATTCGAAGATCCAGTAGATCGCGTCGAAGAAGACGACATTGATCTGTGGGACGAACAGGAGCGCAACCAGCAGGAGCAGTCCGTACGGCTTGAACTGGTCGAGTTGGTGCCGTGTGTTGGGTGCGAGGTAGGGCTCCAGCGCGTTGTAACCGTCCAGACCCGGGACTGGGAGCAGGTTCAAAACTGTTGCCATGACCTGCAAGAAGGCCAGGAAACTGAGGCCTGCCCAGAACGTCAGATGCTCGGCCGATGAGCCGTACGTACGTATGACGACGAGGAGGATCACGGCGGCGACGGCATTCGTGAACGGACCGGCGAGCGATATTCGGGCCTGCACCTTGGGCGGGAACATCCCGGTGCGCAGGTACACGGCGCCGCCGGGAAGCCCGATGCCGCCCAATGCGATGAACAGCACCGGCAGACCGATCGAGAGCATCGGATGGCTGTACTTGAGCGGGTTGAGCGTCAGGTAGCCACGAGCCTCGACGTCGGTGTCTCCATGACGCCACGCCAGATAGGCATGCGCGAATTCGTGCAAGCAGAGCGTGACCACCCAGCCGGCAACCACGAGGACAAAAACACCCGCGCGGCCCGCGATGGAACCCCACGTCGAGTTCCAAGCGACGATTCCGGCGATGACAGTGATCGCAACGACGCCGAGGAAGACAGGGCTCGGCCGAACCGCCGACCGTGCTGCTCCGGTTCTCACCTGACCAACAACCAAGTCTTGTCGTGCCGGTAGAAGGTCGAACGCTTCAGATCGCGTGGGTTGGCCACCCCGTCGCGAACCAGTCGCGCTGCCGGCGAGCCCAGTTGAATGGCTCGGCCTTCCAGCCAGCGTCGCCCGCTCCAGCGGCTCTTGCGGTCGACTGATGCCTTGATCCCGGGGAGCTTGGGGCTCGGCACTATCCGGATGCCGGGGACTGTGCCGGAGAACAGCTTGTTGTCGTCGACGTAGGCCTCGCCGATCAGTTCGTCTGCATCCGCCGGACCCGTGACAGTTGCTGCACCTACCAGCGCGATTCCAGCGTCGTCGCGAATGAGCGGCACGGTGTGGACTGTGCCTTTCAAGGCCGTGCGCGCAGCTCGTGCACCGGTCGCGAGTTTGTACGCGTCGGTTGCGTCGGACCTGTTCTCGGTGACGTAGGCGAGTTCGACGTTGAGTCGCTCCAATCGCATCAACCGCGTCAATGCCGCGGCAAACGCGCCGTCGTTACCCACGACGATCAAGCGAGGCTCCGTCACGACCTGCAGTTGGGACAGTGCCTCGTCGAAGTCTTGCTTCTCCGGAAGTTCAGGGACAGTGAACGACGTGAGTTCACCCAGGGGGAGTGGAACCGGCGAATCGCCACATTTGAGCACCACAGGGGTCAAAGCCACTCCTAGCTCGATCAAGACTTCTTCTCGGGTAGTGGGACCTCGCCACCCTTCCCCGAAATGGCCGTCCGAATCACTGCCGACGATCTTAGTGCGAGTCTCTGTGTCGACTCGCAATCGTGATGGTCACCGGCCAAATTCTGGACCGTCAGGTCTGGTCTGGTGCTCTGGGCTAGACTGCTCCTTCGGTCACTGCAACAGTTCGGCGCTGCATCATGTGCGCGGAAGCCAGGCAGTACCAATGCGGCGGGACAACTGCTGCACGTCGACCGTAGGAGACAACGTCATGCCGGCAATCGTCCTGATCGGCGCCCAGTGGGGCGACGAAGGTAAGGGCAAAGCTACAGATCTACTGGGCGAGCAGCTTCAGTGGGTCGTGCGATACCAGGGCGGTAACAACGCCGGACACACCGTGGTTCTGCCGAACGGTGACAAGTTCGCACTGCACCTCATCCCGTCCGGAATCCTCACCCCCGCCGTCAACAACGTCATCGGTAACGGTGTCGTCGTCGACCCGGGTGTGTTGTTGACCGAATTGGCAGGCCTGGAAGAGCGCGGCGTGGACACGTCCCGCCTGCTGCTTTCTGCTGATGCGCACCTGATCATGCCGTACCACGTGGCCATCGACAAGGTCACCGAACGCTTCCTGGGAGCGAAGAAGATCGGCACGACCGGCCGCGGTATCGGCCCGTGCTACCAGGACAAGATCGCCCGTGTCGGTGTCCGTGCCGCGGACGTCCTTGACGAGAAGATCCTGACCCAGAAGGTCGAAGCAGCACTCGAATTCAAGAACCAGGTGCTGGTCAAGATCTACAACCGCAAGGCACTCGACCCGCAGCAGGTCGTCGAAGAGGTACTGACGCAGGCCGAGGGTTTCAAGCACCGCATCTCGGACACGCGCCTGGAACTCAACCTCGCCCTCGAGCGCGGCGAGACCGTTCTGCTCGAAGGTTCGCAGGGCACTCTGCTGGACGTCGACCACGGCACGTACCCGTACGTGACCTCGTCCAACCCCACTTCGGGTGGTGCGGCGGTCGGTTCGGGAATCGGTCCCACCAAGATCACCACCGTGCTCGGCATCCTGAAGGCGTACACGACGCGTGTCGGTTCCGGTCCGTTCCCGACGGAGCTGTTCGACGATCACGGCGCATACCTGGCGAAGCAGGGCGGCGAGGTCGGTGTCACCACCGGACGCGCTCGTCGTACGGGGTGGTTCGACGCTGTCATCGCGCGCTACGCGACGCGCGTCAACGGCATCACCGACTACTTCCTCACCAAGCTGGACGTGCTGAGCAGCCTCGACACTGTGCCGATCTGTGTCGCGTACGAGGTGGACGGTGTCCGCCACGACGAAATGCCGATGTCACAGAGCGATATTCACCACGCCAAGCCCATCTACGAAGAGATGCCCGGCTGGTGGGAAGACATCTCGGAGGCTCGCACCTTCGAGGAACTGCCGCAGAATGCGCAGAACTACGTGCTTAGGCTCGAAGAGCTTTCGGGTGCGTTCATCTCCTGTATCGGTGTCGGCCCCGGCCGCGACGAGACGATCGTCCGGCGCGAGATCGTCCGCTAGTTCGTTCCCTCGAAATCCCCGCTCATGCAAGCATGAGCGGGAATTTCGTGTTTCAAGCCAGCTTCGACAAGTGCGCGGTGACGGTCATCCAGTCGGGAAACTTGGTGCTGCCGAACTTGATCCACTCGCCCTCGAATCGATCTGCTCCGTTTGCTCCGCGGTCGTCGACGAGGTAGTCGCCCCGATTGAGGTGTTTGTGGTGCGAGAGGATCAGACGTTTGTACGCGACGCTGCCTTCCTCCATTCCGAGGTGCTCTTGTACCCACAGAACCTTGTCGTGCCAGGCTGTGGCGTTCTTCCACGGCGCTGTCGAGAGGATGTAGGTGTCGAACTGCTGTGCCAGTTGGTGGTAGGCGTCGATAGCGCCGTCGAGAGGATCCATGCGAGAGAAGATGTGCGGCGCTTCGTCGAGGTCGTTCTTGTACTTCTCTCGGACGCTGTCGGTCAGGCGATCGATGCCCGACTGGAAGTTGACCAATGTGTTGTCGAGATCGATATAGAGAATTTTTTTGGAAGCCGGCATAGGAACCCTTTCTGGAGACTTTCTGAGTGCGAAAAGAGTCCAGTTTTACGCAACTGGACTGAGATCAGTGAATTCTTCCCCCTGATCACAATCGCACGGGGGTCTGACAGCGTCGTTCTCGCGGTCTGAAGTCTTGTCGTGGAAGATGCCGCCGAGGGGTGCTGCCAGGCGAAACTGCTCCAACCGAATGTATGTACCTTCACCTTCGGCGGGCGCGAAGAAGTAGACGAGTGCCACGAAGAGTCCGATGCCGATCAGGGTTGCGAAGGTAGTCATGGACATATGATCAACTCGACTGGTATTGAGTTACATAGCCAAGTTGTCGATACTGGACTGCATGATGACTCGAGTTCTCGGTGCCCGTTCGCTTGCGCGCGATCTGGGATCCTGGCAGGAAGAGTCCGGACGCAGGCCCGCGTACCGTGCGCTCGCCGACGGTATCCGCCTGCTTGTGCACGACGGTCGCGTTCCGCTGGGGGTCGCACTGCCGAGTGAGCGTGAACTTGCGGCGGTACTCGAACTCAGTCGGACCACGATCACGTCGTCGTACTCGGTGCTGCGCGACGAGGGGTACCTGATCAGCAGGCAGGGTTCGCGAAGCACCGTGGCATTGCCTGCCGGCGCGCGGCCGAACGGGTTGATGTTCCGCTCCCATCAACCCGGGCCGAGTGGACCCGTCGTCGACCTCAGTTACGCGGCGATGGCAGCTCCCGCCGCTCAGGTCGAACTGGCGTATGCGTCTGCGCTGCAGGAACTTCCGAACTTCCTTCCCACACACGGGATGGAACCGGTCGGGATCGCCGACTTGCGTGACGTGATCGCGCAGCGCTACACGGCGCGGGGTCTTCCCACCACCGCCGAACAGATCATGGTGACCTCGGGTGCGCAGCACGCGCTTCGATTGTTGCTGTCGGTGCTCACCTCACCCGGCGAGCGAGTGCTGGTCGATCATCCGACGTACCCCAATGCGCTGGAAGCGATTCGGCGAAACGGCGCTCGGCCCGTACCGGTTCCGGTCCGACCGGAGTTCGCAGCAGCCGGAGCCTGGGATCTCGACGGGATTCGTAGTGCAGCAAGGCAAACCGCTGCCAGAATGGCATACCTGATCCCCGACTTTCACAACCCGACCGGCCTCTGCATGGACTCTTCCGGCCGCGCCGAGCTTGCGAAGATTGCGCACGAAACGCGAATGACTCTGGTCGTCGACGAGACGATGGTGGATCTGTGGCTCGACGCACCACCGCCGGCGCCGGTCGCCTCACATGGGCGAGGCGCAGCGAAAACCGAAGTGGTGACGCTCGGTTCGACCGCGAAGTCGCTGTGGGGCGGGCTACGTGTCGGTTGGATTCGCGCCGATGCCGCGCTCATCACCCAGTTGGTGGGGGCGCGTGCCGCGGTCGACCTCGGTACTCCCGTCATGGATCAGTTGGCAGCCGCCTACTTGCTCGCCGACGACCGCTCGTTGCTCGAACAGCGTCGCGAAGTTCTGCGAGAACAGCGTGCGGTACTCCTCGGTGCGGTGGCCGAGCATCTGCCGGACTGGCGTCCCACCATCGGTTCCGGCGGAATGTCGGTCTGGATGCGAATGTCCGCGCCCGTCTCGACGGCGTTGGCGGCGGTGGCACCCAACTTCGGCGTACTCCTTGCCGCCGGCCCCCGTTTCGGCGTAGAAGGTGCGTTCGAACGATTCATCCGCGTGCCGTACGCACGTTCTCCCGAGGACCTCATTCGCGGCGTTGCGTCCATCGCCGCTGCGTACGACACTCTCGCGACGGATCGCGACACGGCAGACCAACGAATGGTCGTCGTCTGAGAACTGGGTACACACCCTGAAAGTGGTGTGAAACCAGGAGGTAGGGCATGACGGCGGTAGACGGTACAGGCGCAGCGGGAACCAGTGCGGCGGAAGCGCTCGCAGAACGATTGTTCGCGGCCACGCTCGGGGCATCGGAGCTGCAGGCCGTGTATCTGGGCGACCGGTTGGGCTGGTACCGCGCGCTGAGCGATCACGGCCCGCTCACGTCGACGGAGCTGGCGGACCGGACAGGGACCGTCGAAAGATATGCGCGGGAGTGGCTCGAGCAGCAGGCCGTCGCCGGTTATGTGGACGTCAATTCGGATGCCGATCGCCGGTACAGCCTGCCGCAGGCCCACGCCGATGTTCTGGTCGACGACGAGAACCTTCTTTTCCTGGCGCCGCTGGCGAGGCTGTTCGTCGCGACGACGTCGTCGATGCCACGTCTACTCGACGCTTATCGTCACGGTGGGGGAGTCACGTGGGAATCGATGGGCCCCGATGCTCGCGAGGGTCAGGCGCTACTCAATCGGCCGATGTATCTCCATCAGCTCTGTCAGCAGTTTCTGCCGGTAGTCACCGACCTGCACGCCACACTTTCGGACGGCGGGCAGGTCGCTGATCTCGGGATGGGGGAGGGCTGGTCGTCGATCGCGCTCGCCCTCGGATACCCGAAGATCGAAGTGCACGGCTTCGACGTCGACGCGGCGTCGGTGAACGCTGCCCGTCGTAACGCTCATGATCGGGGGGTGGACGACCGCGTGCATTTCTCGTTGGTCGACGTCGCCGGACAGGCTCCTGAGGCCGGGCGAGCCGATGCCGGGACCTACGACGCCGTCTTCGCTTTCGAGTGCCTTCACGACGTTCCGGATCCGGTGGGTTTTCTTTCCACGGCTCGGGCGATTGCCCAGCCGGGCGCTCCGGTGATCGTGATGGACGAACGAACGGCGGATGAGTTCGATCCCGAGGCGGGTCCGATCGAGCAATTGCTGTACGGATTTTCGCTGACCTGCTGCTTACCGGACAGTCTTTCGCATCCGGGAAGCATTGCCACCGGGACGGTGATGAGGCACTCGACACTCGAAAGCTATGCCAAGGCGGCAGGTTTCGAGCGGGTGGACGTGCTGCCGATCGAGCACGAGATGTTCAGGTTCTACAGGTTGGGCTGACGCCCCGTGCGCCTTTTTGGTTGCAGTAACTACCAAAAAGGCGCACAGGGGCCGAAGGCCCTAGGTCCAGACCGTATCGATATCCGTCGCCTCACGCGCCGGCGCAGCAGGCGTCGTGGTGGGCGTGCGCGAGAAGCGCGGTGCGGGAGCATGCTGGGTGACGCCGTCCAGTTCGATGAGCGAACCGCGAGCCGCGATGTGTTCGTTGGACGGAGCCTCGGCGAAAGTCAGGACAGGGGAGACGCAGGCGTCGGTGCCGAGGAAGATCTTGGCCCACTCGTCGCGAGTCTTGGACAGGAACTTTTCGGTGAAGAGCTTCTTCATGTCGTCCCACTTGGACGTGTCCATCTGGTGAGGGAGCGTCGCGGGATCGAGTTCGAGGCCCTCGAGCAGCAATGCGTAGAACTGGGGTTCGATGGATCCGACGGCCATGTACTTGCCGTCGGAGGTCTCGTAGGTGTCGTAGAACGGAGCGCCGGTGTCGAGGAGATTGACGCCGCGCTCGTCGGACCAGACGCCGCGACCGCGGAATGCCCACATCATGTGGGAGAGCGCGAGGGTTCCGTCGACCATTGCCGCGTCGACGACCTGGCCCTTACCGGACGTCGAGCGCTCGACGAGAGCCGACAGAATGCCGAAGATCAGGAACATGGAACCGCCGCCGAAATCGCCGACCATGTTGAGCGGCGGGACGGGACGTTCACCCTTGCGTCCGATGGCGTTGAGGACACCGGTCAGTGAGATGTAATTGATGTCGTGACCGGCGGCGTTGGCGAGCGGTCCTTCCTGTCCCCAGCCCGTCATACGGGCGTAGACGAGGCGCGGATTGCGCTCCGAGACCACGTCGGGTCCGAGTCCCATGCGTTCCATGACGCCGGGGCGGAAACCCTCGATGAGGACGTCGGCGCGGCCCAGGAGATCGAGCACTTTCGCGACGTCGGCCGGGTCCTTCAGGTTGGCCTCGACGATGCGGCGGCCGCGCTTGATCTGGTCGGTTGCGTTCGAGTCCTGCGGAATCTGCCCTGCGCGCTGCACGATGACGATGTCGGCGCCCATGTCCGCCAACAGTGTCGCGGCGTGCGGGCCCGGTCCCAATCCAGCGAATTCCACGATCCGAATGCCCGCGAGCGGGCCCTTCTTCTCCACAGCTTCTGCAGACACACGCACTCCCAATTCAGACGGTGACAACACTTCTGACCCGACGGTAACGTGTCGAATCGATCAGGTGTGCTCCGGGGCACTGTGTCCACCGAGGGAGGCGCCGATCACTAGACGGCGGCACCCTCGAACTGAGCGTTGTAGAGACGGAAGTACGCGCCCGCCGCTGCGATGAGTTCGTCGTGTGTGCCCTGCTCGACGATCTTGCCCGCCTCCATCACGACGATCAGATCGGCGTTACGGATGGTGGAGAGCCGGTGCGCGATGATGAAGCTGGTCCGCCCGACGCGCAACGCGGACATTGCTTGCTGCACAAGCTGTTCCGTACGTGTGTCGACCGAGCTCGTCGCCTCGTCGAGAATCAGCAGCGACGGCTCCGACAGGAATGCACGAGCGATCGTGATGAGCTGCTTCTCGCCGGAGCTGATGTTCGACGCCTCCTCGTCCAGCACGGTGTCGTACCCGTCCGGGAGCGTGTGGATGAAGCGGTCGACGAAGGCAGCGCGTGCGGCTTCGTGAATCTCGTATTCGCTGGCGTCGAGTCGGCCGTATGCGATGTTGTCGCGGATCGTGCCGCCGAAGAGCCAGGTGTCCTGCAGAACCATGCCGACGTGCTTGCGCAAGTCGGAGCGGCGCATCTGCGAGATGTCGACGTCGTCGAGAGTGATTCGGCCGGAGTCGACTTCGTAGAAGCGCATGAGCAGGTTGACCAAGGTGGTCTTGCCGGCACCGGTGGGCCCGACGATGGCGACCATCTGCCCGGGCCGGGCCGTGAGGTACACGTTCTCGATCAACGGCTTGTCCGGCTCGTACCGGAACGAGACGTTCTCGAACTCGATGTGACCGACGTTGCGATGACGTCCGGCGGGCTCGGGGAGAAGCGGCACGTCGATGTCGGGCGACTGCTCGGGTTCGTCGAGAAGCTCGAAGACCCGCTCCGCCGACGCGGCTCCGGACTGCAGGCTGGTCGACATGGACGCGATCTGCGTCAGCGGCTGGCTGAACTGTCGCGAATAGACGATGAAGGCCTGAACGTCACCGAGTGACATGTTGCCGCTGGCGACCTTGAGAGCGCCGACCACAGCGAGCAGCACGTAGGTGATGTTTCCGACGAAGTTCATGACCGGCATGATCAGGCTGGAGAGGAACTGTGCGCCGAAGGACGCGTCGAGGAGCTTCTTGTTCTGCTCGGCGAATTCACGCTCGGCTTCGGCCTGATGCCCGTACACGCGTACCAGGTCGCGACCGCTGTAGTTCTCCTCGATCTGCGCGTTGATCTTGCCCGTCTCGGTCCACTGAGCCTTGTACAACACCTGTGCTCGCTTGGCGACCCTGGCAACGAGGAGCACCGATACCGGCACCGCGATCAGTGCGATCAGGGCGAGCATCGGAGAGATGACGAACATCATCGTCAGGACGCCGAGGACGGTGAGCACCGACGTCAGGAGCGAGGTCAACGTCGACGACAGCGTCGACGAGATGTTGTCGATGTCGTTGGTGACGCGGCTGAGGATCTCGCCGCGCGGTGTCTTGTCGAAATACGGAAGGGGGAGACGGTGAAGCTTCGCCTCCACCGAGGCACGCAGGTTGTAGATGGTCTTCTGGACGATGATGTTGAGGAGGAATGCTTCCAACCAGGCAAGCAGCGACGAGAGCAAGTACACGCCGATCGCGAGCATGACGACCTTGCCGATGGCGTCGAAGTTCAGACCCACACCGGGAACGACGTCGGTCGAGTTGGCGACAAGATCGGCGAACGTCGAATTCCCTGATGCCCGGATGGCGTCTGCGGCCTGCTCGCGGGTGAGTCCGGCGGGCAGGCTCTTGCCGATGAACCCGGCGAAAATGAGGTCTGTCGCGTGACCGAGGATTTTCGGCACTGCGACCGACAGCGCGATGCTGGCGATCGTCGCAACGACGACACAGAAGACTGCAAACTTGTGCGGCTGCAGAAGCGAGAGAAGCCGCTTCATCGTCGCCTTGAAGTGGCGAGGTTTGGTGTCCGTCGCGGTCAGCGCGGGCTTCGGCTCTTTGTCGGGGGTCTCGGGGTTACTCGACTTCGCATCGTCGTCCGCGGATTCAGGTTCGCTCGGGATCTTGGCGAACACCACCGTCGGGGCATCGTCGAAGTACTGGCTGTTGGGGCCGCCCCATGTCGGGTCCTGCGGGCTGGTCATGCGCTCATCTCCGCGGGAATCTGGGAAGCCACGATCTCTTGGTACGTCGGACAGTTGGCCAGAAGGAACTGATGGTCGCCGAGGCCGACCGGCGCACCGTCTTCGAGGACCATGATCTGGTCGGCATCGATGATGGATGCGACGCGCTGAGCCACGATGATGACCGTCGAATGAGTCGAAACCGTCCGGAGTTCGCGTCGGACCGCGGCGTCCGTATGCATGTCGAGAGCGGAGAACGAATCGTCGAAGACGAAGATCCGGGGTCTGCGGACCACCGCTCTGGCGATGGCGAGACGTTGTTTTTGTCCGCCCGAGAGATTGCCGCCGCCCTGGGCGATCGGTGACTCGAGACCGTCGGACAGCTCCCGGACGAAGTCGTCTGCCTGGGCGATGGTGAGGGCTGCCCAGATGTCGTCGTCGGTGGCGGTCGGGTTTCCGTAGCGGATATTGCTCGCGATCGTGCCGGCGAACAGATAGGCCTTCTGGGGCACGTATCCGAAGTTGGCGAAGAGTTCGTCCTGATCCCAGCCACGGACGTCCAAGCCGTCGACCAAGACGGCGCCGGCCGTGACGTCGAACAGTCGGGGGATGAGTGAGACGAGGGTCGATTTGCCACTACCGGTACTGCCGACGATCGCGGTGACCGTTCCTGGCATGCATCGCATCGAGACATTCGACAGGACCGGCGTTTCAGCTCCCGGATACGTGAATCCGGCTCCACCGAACTCGACAACGCCGTAGGGGCTGGTCGGGCGAAGGGGCTGGGCCGGCGCGGGCACGGTCGGCTCGGTGTCGAGTACCTCGGTGATGCGGTCGGCACACACGGCCGCGCGGGGGATCACGACGGCCAACATGGTCGCCATGACCACGGACATCAGGATCTGCATGACGTAGGCGAGGAAGGCGCTGATCTGGCCGATCTGCATGTCTCCGGTATCGACCAGATGCGCGCCGAACCACAGCACCGCGACGCTCGACAGGTTGGCGATCAACATGACGGTGGGCAGCAGAACCGCCTGGTACCGGCCGATGAGGAGCGAAGTGTCGGTCAGTTCCTTGTTGGCCTTGTCGAAGCGGATCGTTTCGTCGGGTTCGCGAACGAAGGCGCGAATGACACGCATACCGGTGAGCTGTTCGCGCAGTGATCGATTGATGTTGTCGATCCGCGTCTGCATCGTCCGGAAATGCGGGATCAGCTTGGCCACCACGACCGAGACGGTGATGCCGAGCAGTGGTACCGAAATCGTCAGGAGCCAGGACATCTGCAGGTTCTCGCGCAGAGCCATGATGATGCCGCCGATGCACATAAGTGGGGCGCTGACGAGCATCGAGGACGTCAGCATGACCAGGGCCTGGATCTGCAGGACGTCGTTGGTGTTGCGTGTGATCAGCGTCGGCGCACCGAAACTGTTGAATTCGCGATCCGAGAAACTGCCGACTGCCTTGTAAAAGGCGCCTCGAACGTCGTGGCCGAAGCCCATCGACGATTTTGCAGCCAGATAGGTCGATGCGACCGACGCGATGATCGACGCAAGCGAGACCAGGAGCATGATCCCGCCGGTGGACATGATGAATCCGGTGTCGCCTCGGGCGACGCCGTCGTCGATGATCCGCGCGTTGAGTGTGGGGAGGACCAACGACGCGATGGCCCCGAAGAGTTGCAGTGCGAGGACCCCGGCAAGCAACCAGCGGTACGGCGGCAGGTACGTCTTGAGGAGTTTTGCTAGCACGACGGTTCCCGGTGAGTTGCCTCGGTTGCCGCTCGTTCGCGATTGATCACACGCACACGGTATGACAGATCGCGGTCGAGGTTGGCACCGACTCTGACGATTGCATCCTTTTGTCCTAATTGGCTGTGATCTCGAACACACTCGAATTCGAGATTGGATTCAGGTCACAGCACCTGAACTGCAGGTTTACATATTCATCCAATGTGTCACGTTTTCGCTTGGACAGAAACAAACTGGACGTACGTATTTAGCTTGGCTACAAAGACGTGGAGCGAACAAAACGTGCGCCGCGTCATAGATATTCATGCAAGGAGTCACATATGGGATCCCTCGGAAACCTTCTCAAGGCCAACGGCATGGGCTGGGGCATTCTCCAGCTTCTTCCCCTGGTCAACATGCTCAAAACCCTTCAGGGGCTGGACACCGCGAGCTCGAACTCCTGACGTTCGACCTCGAGAAATCTTCCGAAACAACACAGGAGTAGTCGCATGACCTCGATTCAGAATCTCGACGCCTTCCTCAAGAGCGTTCTTGCATTCGTGACCAAGTTGAACGCGGGATCGGCAGACGGCTCGGGTTCGGCCGGTTCGGCCGCCGAGTAGTTCTCGGTCCTCACTTCATCTCAACTGCATTCCGACAAAAGGAGGCCCGACATGGGTTCATTCGAAGACTTCAGCGGCGTCGTCAAGACGTTCATTCCGGTGCTCAAGGACCTGTTCACGGCACTCGGCGGTGGCTCTCTCACCCCTGGGACGGGATCGGCGGCCGATAAGTAAGTCCAGTTTGTCCGAAAGTGTGGCTCGCAGTTGTCTGCGGGCCACACTTTTCGGCTCTTCACTGTGAGCTAAATCACATTATGGGACATTCTAGAGGGTGAATTTGCGCTTTGAACTGCAATTATCCGTAAAGGTGTGACCGAAAGTCCGCATTGATAGCTATTAGATAGCTAGACAAGGATGGAAAGCCGGTCTATAAATGCAGGCAGCGCCAAGTCAGTGCGCTACATCACAGCTCGGGATGTTGTTCGGGGGGCGGTTCAGCCATCCGTGCGGCAGAAGTTCCCGAACCATATCGGCCACCGCCTGCGGCCGGAATGGCGCTGGAACATCACACCACCTCACATACAGGAGAACCTCCTATGTTCGGATCACTCAGCACCCTCGGACCCCTGCTCACCGCGCTCGGAACTTTCCTCAAGTCCGTTCCCACCGAATCGCTGTCCGGAGAGGGCGAGGGCTCGTCCACCGGTTCACTCTCGGGTCTGTCCAGCGGATCCGCCGAGTAGTCATCCCTTCCGGCAGATCAATTCGGCTCTGCCGATCGGATTGCATGCAGGTGCCCTCTGTCCACTGTCGTGGCCGGAGGGCATCCGCGTTTGCGGAGATGTTCGCAGTTGCCGTTTTGGCATGTGAACACAGAACTGCGAGTGGCAGCACCTGCGTACGATAGTTCGACGACATCGGCATACGGTCACCGCGACGTCCGGTGCTCCCGAATTCAGAGGTAGCCGACCGCGAGGTGACGCATGGTAGGGACGAGTCGCTTTCTGCGCCTTCTCCTAGTGCTGGCCGTTGTACTTGCGGCATCGTTGATCGGCATCCTCACGCGCCCACCAGGTTTGCTCGCGACATTCTGGTGCGCCAACGCCATTCTGCTGGGAATGATGGTCAGATGGCCGGTCCTGATCGAATGGCGGACGTGGATCGCCGCGGCCGTCGGATACGTCTGCGCTGACCTGATTACGGGCAACTCGCTGTCGCTTGCCCTGCAGCTGAACGGGGCCAACCTCGCCGGAGTGACGCTCGGTGTTCTCGTTCTGTACTACTTGAAGCGCACACCGTTCCGATTGGTCGATTCGCAGTCGCTGGTATGGATGGTCTTCGTCTCGTTCGTCGCGGCGACTGGTACCGCGGCCACGGCCGGCGCCTTGGACCGGCTCTTACGCGGTCAGTCCTTTGCCGACACGTTTTTCCACTGGGGTGCCACCGAGGTCATGGCGTACCTGCTGGTCCTTCCTCTCATTCTCACTCTCTCCATCCCGTCGAGCCTTGCCGAGTTCCGCAGGAAACTGACCGCCAGAACTGTCGCCGCTCTGAGCGTTCCGCTACTCGCCACTGCAGCCTGCGTGCCGATCGCCCTCAGTATCGAAGGGCCGATTGCGCTGGTCCTGCCGATTCCAGCTCTCCTCTGGTGTGCCACTCGCATCTCGGTTCCGAGCACTGCCTTCGTTTCAGTGGTCTGGTCGGTGTGGTCACTCATGATGGCGGGTAGCGGTCGACTCGACATCGGAGATCAAGCCGCCTCGACGTGGAACGAGGACGTCATCACGTCCATTGCCGTCACGCTGATCGCGTTGGGGCCGATCGCGGTTGCCTGTGCGACCGAGGAACGCCGTGCTGCCGAGCGTGAGCTCTTCCTTGCCGTCGAATTCGACCATCTGACCGGGGTCCTCTCGCGTGGTGCGTTCCTCGGCCACGCGGAAGCGGAACTTGCCGACGCGGCTCGCACACAATCTCCGGTCGGTCTGCTGATGCTCGACCTGGACCACTTCAAGAGCATCAACGACACGCATGGACATATGACCGGTGACAGCGTTCTCGCGAACTTCGCCGAGCGGGCCGCTGACCGATTGTCGGACGGCGATCTGATCGGAAGGCTCGGCGGCGAGGAGTTCGCCGTTCTGCTTCCGGACTGCAGCTACGCGCGAGCAATCGATGTCGCCGAGGCGGTCCGCGGCGCGCAAGTCGAGTACTCGGCCGAATCAGATGTGACGAGCACCGTCAGCGTCGGCGTCGCGTGGGTCGATCATGCGACGCCGGCGCTGTCGACCCTCATGAGCGTCGCAGACGAGGCTCTCTACGACGCCAAGCGTGCTGGGCGCAACCTCGTGAAAGTGCACCGCGTCGGCAACGACACCGTGCCGCAACGGAATTCCGAGCCGGACACTGTCACCCGCACCTATCGCAAACCTGCGGTACCCCGAACGATCCGGCGAGGATTTGGCCGCGAAGGTGTGGTGGACGGCCGATAACCGCGCTGACCTGCATCGGGATTGGCATATAGTCGCACCCATGCAGCTTGATTCGACGCCTTCGCCCCTGCCGACGCTTCCGCTCCGATTCGGAACCCCACTGACCGAGAACTCCATCCGCGTGATGATGTTGGGATCAGGCGAGTTGGGTAAGGAAGTTGTCATCGCGCTGCAGCGTCTGGGCGTCGAAGTGATTGCGGTGGATCGGTATCCCGATGCCCCTGGGCACCAGGTGGCTCATCGTGCTCATACCGTCGACATGACCGATCCGGAAGCACTGCTTGCCGTCATCGAGTTGGAAAAGCCTCACTTCGTGGTTCCCGAGATCGAGGCCATCGCGACGGATGCGCTTGCACTCGTCGAAGAACGCGGGGGTGCGGTGGTCATTCCGACCGCCCGAGCCACCCAGCTCACGATGAACCGTGAGGGAATCCGTCGGCTCGCGGCCGAGGAGTTGGGCCTGCCCACTTCGCCGTACGCCTTCGCGGACTCGCTTGCCGAAGTACAGGCAGCGACAGACCGAATCGGTTTTCCGTGCGTCATCAAGCCAGTCATGTCCTCGTCGGGGAAGGGACAGTCGACGGTTCGATCCGCCGAAGATCTCGACGCCGCATGGGATTACGCGATGGCCGGAGGTCGTGTGAATCACGGCCGGGTGATCGTCGAGGGTTTTGTCGATTTCGATTACGAGATAACACAATTGACGGTTCGCGCCGTCGGTGAGAGCGGTCAGGTCGAGACGTCGTTCTGCGAACCGATCGGGCACCTGCAGGAGGCCGGAGACTACATCGAATCGTGGCAGCCGCAGCAGATGTCCGCGGTTGCCCTCGCCTCGGCCCGAGACGTCGCCGAGAAGGTAACCACGGCTCTGGGCGGGCGAGGCATCTTCGGCGTCGAGCTATTCGTGAAGGGCGACGGCGTCTTCTTCTCCGAAGTGAGCCCACGGCCGCACGACACCGGATTGGTGACTCTGCGGACGCAGCGACTTTCGGAGTTCGAACTGCATGCTCGCGCGATCCTGGGCTTGCCGGTCGACACGACGCTCACGTCTCCGGGAGCGTCGGCAGTGATCTACGGCGGAGTGGAGGCAAAGGGGATCGGATTCGACGGCGTCGCCGAGGCGCTCGCGGTTCCCGAGACGGACCTGCGGCTCTTCGGCAAGCCGGAGAGCTTCACGCGTCGTCGCATGGGTGTTGCAGTGTCGACGGCCGCCGATGTGCCTACTGCACGCGACCGTGCTCGCGAAGCCGCGTCGAAGGTGCGTCCCGTCGGATGAGTCCTGTGGCCGAAGTCCTCGTCGGGCTGGTCATCCTGGTCGGTCTGATCGGTGTCGTCGTTCCGATTCTCCCGGGGACGCTTCTTGTTTTCGGTGCAATTCTGGTGTGGGCGATCATGACCGGTGGTGCCACGGCGTGGACGGTGTTCGCGCTGTCCACGCTGGCACTGGTGGTCACCGGGATCGTGAAGTACACGTGGCCGGGCAAGCGGATGAAGTCCGGGGGAGTGCCCAACCTGTCGGTGGTGGTCGGCGGCGTCGTCGGCATCATCGGGTTCTTCGTGATTCCGGTCGTGGGGTTGTTCCTCGGATTCATCGTCGGAACGTATTTCGCGGAACTAGCGCGGCTGCGCCGTTACGACATCGCTTGGTCGTCGACGCTTCACGCGGTGAAGGCAGTCGGATTGTCCATGCTGGTGGAACTGTTCGGAGCGCTGATCGCGGCGGGGCTGTGGCTGGGAGCCGTTGCGTTCACCTGAGCGCAGCGGTACCAGGAGCGGGCGTTGTCGCACATGACCGCGGGCAGGTCGTCGCCGACAGCGTCGGCGATCACGTCCAGGTCGTGGACCTCGAACGCTCGACGTGCCCGTGTGCCGGGTAGATCGGTGCCGAACATCAGCGCAGCGGGATTGACCGCGTGGATCTGGCGCAGCACATCGCTGACGTCGGAGATGGTGGTGCGGCCGAACCCGGTGGCTTTGACGCGCACTCCGCGGTCGACGAGGTTGAGGAGATACGGCAGTCCGCGGGTGGACATTCCCAAGTGGTCGATGCTCACCGCGGGCAATTTGGCGAAGACCGGTTCCAACGACAGCAACAGCGTGGCATCGACGTAGAACTCGGCGTGCCAGCCGACCAGATCGAAAGCGCGGTTGGCGAGATCGGCGAGCAGACGCAGGTCGGTGGCGCCGCGGCGCAGGTTGAACCGGACGGCACGTACTCCCAGTGCGTCCAGAGCAACGATGTCTTCATCCGTCGCATCGAGCGGCAAAGCAGTGACGCCCACCCAGCCTTCACCGAGTTCGGACAAGGCAGCTTTCAGGTATTCCTGGTCATTGCCCTGGTACGACGCGGTCACCACCGCGCCGCCGTCAACGCTGAGGCCCTTCAGCGAGGCAATCCGGGCCCGGTAATCGGCCACGGTGAAGGGCTCAGGCAGGTACCCGTGATTCTCGACCAGCGGGAAGCGCGGGTCGATGATATGCACATGGGCGTCAAACACGGGGTCTATTTTGCCCTGTTGCCCTGGGTCCCTGCACACACCACCGGCCCGATGTGACCTGGGTCGCGTCGGGCCGGTGGAGGGCTTCTGTTCAGTTACTTCCGCGCACTCAGTTCGCGCGGTCGGGCTCGGATGCCTTCAGCATGTCGTGACGCTCGACGACCTTGATGCGCTCACGGCCCTCGGGCTCGCCCAGGCTGCGCTCGTGCGCGTCGAGGCGGTACCAGCCCTGCCAGGTCGTGTACGGAACCTGCTTGCCTTCGAGGAACTCGATGACTGCGTTCTCGTCGGGGTTCGCGGCGCCCGCGAAGTCGACGGAATCCTCGAGAAGATTCGCGACGGTTTCGTTGGCGTCACCCTTGGTGTGGCCGATGAGGCCGACGGGGCCGCGCTTGATCCAGCCGGTGACGTAGGTGGCCGGCATGAACCGGGCTGCGCCCTCGGCGTTGTCGTCGGCGACGACGCGTCCGGCGTCGTTGGGGACGGTGCCGGCCTGGTCGTCGAACGGCAACTGCGTGATGTTCTGCGAGAGGTAACCGACGGCGCGGTACACGGCCTGGACATCCCAGTCCTTGTACGTGCCGGTGCCCTTGACGTTGCCGGTGCCGTCGAGCTGAGTGCGCTCGGTGCGCAGGCCGACGACTTTGCCGTCTTCACCGAGGATCTCCGTGGGAGATTCGAAGAAGTGCAGGAACAGCTTGTGAGGACGGGCTCCGACGTCGCGAATTGCCCAGTCCTGCAGCGTATTCGCAACCATGTCGACCTGCTTGGAGTTGCGGCGAGCCTGCTCGGAACCCTCGTCGTAGTCGATGTCCTCGGG
Organism: Rhodococcus sp. MT28; assembly: GCF_058792695.1. NCBI lineage: Bacteria > Bacillati > Actinomycetota > Actinomycetes > Mycobacteriales > Nocardiaceae > Rhodococcus > Rhodococcus sp. MT28. The sequence goes on along the minus strand of NZ_JBXAFD010000004.1, from coordinate 420,037 downwards.
GTCGACGATGACCTCGATGGTCGGCGAGTGGTCGAGTTCGCGCAGTTCGAGAGGGGTGAACTTGGCCTGGGCCGGGCCGCGGCGTCCGAAGACGTGAACCTCGACGGCCTTGTTGTTCTTGAGGCCCTCGTAGACGTTGGCGGGGATCTCGGTCGGCAGCAGTTCGTCGCCGGTCTTGGCGAGAACGCGGGCGATGTCGAGGGCAACGTTGCCGACGCCGAGGACGGCGACCTTCTCGGCTTCGAGCGGCCACGTACGCGGTACGTCGGGGTGGCCGTCGTACCAGGAGACGAAGTCGGCCGCGCCGTAGCTGCCGTCGAGTTCGATACCCGGGATGCCGAGCGCACGGTCGGCGTTGGCGCCGGTGGAGAAGATGACCGCGTCGTAGAACGACTGCAGGTCGTCGAGGGTGATGTCGGTGCCGTAGTCGATGTTGCCGAGCAGGCGTACCTGAGGCTTGTCGAGCACCTTGTGCAGGGCGGTGATGATGCCCTTGATGCGCGGATGATCGGGCGCGACGCCGTAACGAATCAGGCCGAAGGGCGCGGGCATGCGCTCGAAGAGGTCGATGCTGACGCCGCGGCCGGAAACTGCGGTGTCGGATTTCATGAGGGCGTCGGCGGCGTAGATGCCGGCGGGGCCGGCGCCGACGATCGCGACCCGGAGTGGGCGGTTGGAGTCAGTCATCGTGAGGACAGCTACCTTCTTCGAAGTTCGGACAACATATCGACAAGTATCCAATTTAGCCGAACCTAAGCACAGTGCCTCGGTTGCGGCCGAACGGATCCACACTCTCACTCGATCGGTTGTGGGTAAACCTATTCTTTCCTCCCATTCTCCAGTTGTCTCGGGTATCCGGGGTAGGGGCCTGATCCTTGACGGGCCACAATTTCAAGTTGTGGGGGACTATTGGCGTTATGAGTGACGAGCTGCGCGAATCCGACAACATCGATGGCAAGAAGGCGTCTGCGGGGCCGTTCCTCTTGGCTGTCGCCATCGTCGCCTTGATCCTGGGTGGAATCTTCGTCGCATCGTGGATCTCGCCGGCCGAGGAGAACGTCACCGAGTCGGACCGCGTGAGCCGCTCCGTCACCGACTACGTCGATGCCGAGAATCGGAATGACGCGGAGACGGTCAAGACCCTGACCTGCGCGAGCTTCAATTCGAGCACTGGTCCGATGGCCGGCGTCGACGGAACGGTCGAACTGAAGGGTGTGGACGGGGTCGCGGTCAACGGCGATCGCGCCCGGGCCGACGTGACGATCACCGGTGGCGGAGCGGGCGAGCGAGTCTCGACCTGGGCCCTGACCCGTGACGGCAACCGTTGGGTCGTCTGCAACTGACGGCCCGCTCAGGCGCTCACGGCAGTCTTGTGAAAACATGGACTACGTGAGTTACGCAGGCGATCTGACGCCGGAGCAAGCCTGGGAGCTGCTCCGCGAAAACCCCGACGCCGTGCTGGTCGACGTGCGGACCGATGCGGAGTGGAAGTACGTCGGTGTCCCCGATGTGTCCTCCCTCGGCAAGCAGGCCGCACTGATCGAATGGGTGAGCCACCCGACCGGCGCGCGCAATGACAACTTCGTCGACCAGTTGAAGGAAGCCGGCATCACTGCTGATTCCTCCGGGTCGGAGCGTCCGGTGATTTTCCTGTGTCGATCCGGACAGCGTTCCATCGGTGCGGCGGAAGCTGCGACTGCGGCGGGCATCGGCCCGTCGTACAACGTGCTCGACGGGTTCGAAGGCGCATTGGGTGCCGACGGACATCGCGGACTTGTAGGTTGGCGGGCCATCGGCTTGCCGTGGAGGCAGCAGTGAGCGGAATTCCCCAGGGTGGCGCATTTCAACGGGCGCTGCCGGACGACGTCGGTCTCGGCACTCTCGGTGTTCGCGGCGGACTGATGCGTACCGGGTTCGAGGAGACTTCCGAAGCGCTGTTCCTCAACTCCGGATTCGTCTACGAGAGTGCAGAAGCCGCCGAACAAGCCTTCACCGGCGAGGTGGATCATTTTGTCTACTCCCGCTACGGCAACCCGACCGTCAAGATGTTCGAAGAGCGTCTGCGTCTCATCGAAGGTGCAGAAGCGTGCTTTGCGACGGCCAGCGGAATGTCGGCAGTCTTCACGGCGTTGGGCGCACTGTTGGCCAACGGCGACCGATTGGTTGCCGCGCGCAGCCTCTTCGGATCCTGCTTCGTCGTGTGCAACGAGATTCTTCCGCGCTGGGGAGTCGAGGTCGTCTTCGTCGACGGTGAAGACAATGCGCAGTGGGAAGAGGCGCTCTCGGTGCCAACCACCGCCGTGTTCTTCGAGACGCCGTCCAACCCGATGCAGTCCCTCGTCGACGTTCGGAGGGTGTCGGAGCTTGCTCATGCTGCCGGCGCAAAGGTAGTGCTGGACAACGTCTTCGCGACGCCGCTTCTGCAGCGCAGCCTCGATCTGGGTGCCGACGTCGTGGTGTACTCCGGCACCAAGCACATCGACGGTCAGGGCCGCGTGCTTGGTGGCGCGATCCTCGGTACCGAAGAATACATCAGCGGTCCCGTTCGAGAACTGATGCGGCACACCGGTCCTGCGCTCAGTCCATTCAATGCGTGGACTCTGCTCAAGGGCCTGGAGACGATGCCGGTCCGTATTCGGCACTCCGTGGCTTCGGCACTCGAGATCGCCGAATTCCTCGAAGGACACTCCGGCGTCAAGTGGGTCAAGTATCCGTACCTGACGTCGCATCCGCAGCACGAGCTCGCGAAGTCTCAGATGAGCGGTGGCGGAACGGTTGTCACGTTCGAGCTCGATGCGCCTGACGGAGAGGGCAAGAAGCGGGCGTTCGAGGTTCTCAACGGCCTGCGCGTCATCGACATCTCCAACAACTTGGGAGATTCCAAGTCGTTGATCACTCACCCCGCCACGACAACGCACCGGGCCATGGGTCCGGAAGGCCGTGCAGCAGTGGGTCTTACAGACGGCGTTGTCCGTCTGTCCGTCGGGCTCGAAGACACGGCTGATCTGTTGGCTGATCTGAAGCGAGCACTCGGCTGAATCGCTGGAGCGCCTTGCCTCGAACTTCCGACGGCAAGGCGTTCTACGGTGCGGGCGTGAGACCCAGTTGTTTGACGTCGATCGTCAACGCCGTCGTATTCAGTGTGAGACCTGAGCTTGTCGTGTCGGTGGGGTAGATCGTGAACAACACCTGCGCCGTCAGATTGGTGTTGTTCAGCGCCGACGTGACCGCGATGAGGTTCGGCGTCGGTGCTGTGCTGTCGTACAGCAGATTGTTGCTCTGATCCGTGACGTACGTGCGAAGGTCGATGTTGGCGGCTGCGAGCCCGCCGCTCAACTTGGTCTTGTCGACTGTCACGTTCGCTTTCAGACGTGGGCCGGTGGCCATCACCTTCGAATCGCAGAAATACGTGTAGTTGAATCCGGGCTTGAGCCGGTAGGTAGTGATGTCCGGGATATATACGAGTGGATTCGGATTGGTGGGCGCGTTGACGTAGACCTGCGAATACCAGCCCCCGCCGCTCGTGGTCACGCATGCTCCCAGATCCAGGGTCCCGGACTGGACAGCGGCGCTTGTCAGGGTCGCACTGTCGGTCCACTTCGCCAATGTGCCCGAACCGCCGAGCAATACGGCTCCGGTCGCGGCAACTGCCATGGCAGCTTTCGTTGTCTTTCTCATCACGGCACCAGCGCCTTGATCTCGTCCGGAAGTTCGCTCGGGGCAGGAGATTCGGCCCAGACTCCCGTTGACGTGTCGATGACGGTGACGCCGCCAGTGGTGATCACATACAACTGATCGGTTCCGGTGAGCCAATGCAGGACAGCGTCGCTGTCAACGGGACCTCGATATACCTCAGCGCCCGATGAATTCGACACGGACACAACCGTTCCGCTGGCAGTCGAGAGCTTCTGGGCGCTGAGACCGGTCGTGGTCGCCGGGGCGTCGACGGGAACCTCGCTCGGGGTGGTCGTAGTTGGTGGCACCGTTGTCGTTGTAGCGGTCGTCGTCTGGGGCGCCGTAGTTGTAGCCGGTGACGAGGTGGTTGTCGACGGTGCAGTTGTGCTGGTGGTTGTCACAGCCGGCGCCAATGTCGTGGTGGGCGTGGTGGATGAGGCGGTCGTGGAAGTGACGGCCGTAGTAGGAGTGCTCGGAGCGTCTGCCGCCAGTGCCGGCGCTGCCGATCGACTGAGAGCAGATGTCCCGCTGATCGGACCGCCACACGAGTAGAGCAGGCCGACGAGAATGCTGAATTGGTAGCCGGAGTACGACGGCGTGACCGACGTGCCGCTCAGTCCATGGATTTCGATGTTGTAGGTGCCGACGATGAGCGGGAACGCGACTGTTGTACCGCCCGAGCCGTATCTCATGGAGCCTGTAGTAGACGTTGCGGTGTAGTCATTCGATCCCAACAAGGATCCGTTGCTATCGCGGGCAATGAGACGGTATGAGCTTCCGACAGTCGCGGGCCAGGTGATTGTCACCGCGACCGGAACAACGAGCGCAAAATTCACCGCGCAACTGGCTGTGCTTGGAGACGTGGGAAAGGTTGCAGCAGTGCCGAACTGAATGCTTGTTGCCGTGGCCGTGTCGGTGTACCCCGCCTTGGTGCCACCGATCTGGGACGCACCGACAACAGTGAGGCCGACCGTTGCCAATGCGACGATTGCCTTGAAGGCGTGGGAATCGCCGTGCGCGTCCTGACGATCCAGGCTGGGTTCCCCTTCATCCGGTCTTTTTCGTGGGCGAAATGCGATGTACAGCAGTCCTCCGACGGTAATCGCACCAAGCACAAGCCCACTCGGTCCGGACAGCCAGACTGCCACGTATCCGAGGCGGTTGATGCTGAAGAAGACGCGATCGGCTTCGGTGATGACGTAGGGATCGGGATCGGCGATCGGATTTGCATCACCACGCAGTTGTGCGACGGCAAGGTTGTTGCCCTGCTGATCTATTGATTCCACACGATGGGTGATGCGCGTGCCTTGGCTGTCGGAGACGCTGACGATGTCACCGACCAGCACTTCCGAAGCAGGCACGGTGCGCGCGAATGCGAGAGCACCGGTATCGATCGTGGGTGACATCGATCCACTCCGAAAGATCAGCGGGGTGATACCGAAAGCCAGACCGGCGATGAAAATGATGATGGATACCAAGCCTGCGAGGGCTCCCAGACTGAGCAGGACTTCCCGTACCCGGTTCGGCATCGAGGCCTTTGCATGTTTTTTCGTGTGTCGAGCCATTGCCATCACACCTTTGCCGTGAAGGTCAGGACGATGTTCGACGTGCTGTTCGTCGGCGGTGTCGGTGTTGTCGGAAGCTGCACCGAGACACATAAATTCTCGGTAGCCCCTACCGCCAGTGGGCGGTCGGGGCTACCGATGGCTTGATTCGCGGTGAGTGTCAGCGCGAGCGAGGACACCACGTTGGTGCCGTCAGTGCACTTGTTGGCAACAGTTCCGTTGGAGGAAACCGTCATTCGTAGAGAAGTCGTCAACGCACCATCACTCGTAGACGTGATCGTGTACTTCAGTGGGACAGTTGACGCTGTGCCCAGGTTGTTGACCTTGATCAGAGCGGTGTTCGAATCACCGGGAATCATTCCGGACTTGCCAAGCTCACTGAAATTCAGGGACTTGGTCAGGGTGGGCTGGGCGGTGCTGTTCAACTGCAGATTGATAGAACCCGTCGTGATGTTGCCCGAGGTTGCCGTGGCGGAAGACGTCCAGGCCGCGAGCGTGGTCACTCCGCCGACACCAAGCACCATCCCCAGCGCGAGCAGCGCGCGAAAACGCGTGCTGGTCAACAGGTGACGAATCCGATGGGCCGGACGGTCAGGGCGCGAGGGCATCGTGCTGGCCTTTCTCGATCTGGGCGGAGTCTGCGGGCGCGAAAGTTGCAGGGTCAGGAGCCAATCGGGCTCGAGCTCGCTCCTTCCGGCCGTCACGGATGCCGCTGATCATCATGTACGACGCGTACAGCAGTAGAGCGGTCACGACTATCACCACGATCACGGTGCGCTGCTCTCCCGTCAGCCAGGTGTTCACGTAACCGAGATAAGGCAGGCTGTACCAGACCTTTCCCCGGATCTGCACCGGCCGTACTTCCTTCTCGTCAGGCTCACCGTTCGCATCGCCCTGGGTGATGAAAGTTCTTTCACCCTTCTGGTTTTCACTTGTGGCGATGATCCGGTGCGTGACGACGGTCGGCTGACCCGATTCCAGCTGGTACGTAATAGGTGTACCGATCCCCAGTTCGGACGGATCGACAGGTTTGACCACTACCAGTGATCCAGGGTTGTACGTCGGGCGCATCGAACCGGTCAGAATCGTGAAGCGCTGTGCTCCGGCAAAGAAGGGAACGACAATCGTTGCGACGATGACTGCCGAAATTGCCAGCAGCAGTGTCCAGCTGACAATCGAGGTGACCCACCACAGAGGGCCGGTACGTTCACCGCGTTTGGTCGAGTGTTTTGTCATACCGGACCTGCCTGGAACGTGAAGGTGGCCTTGTTCGTTTGACCGGAGACCGCACCAGAGTCCACCGCGAGCCGCAGACACAAGACGTAGGTGCCGCCAGGCACGAGCGGATCCGGCATGTACGCCGGTGAAACCGGGTGCTGCAGCGACGCGGTCATCGGTGCTGACATCAGGGATGGAACCGCAGGAGCTGCCGTGTTCACGCCGGTCGGGCAGGCGCCTTCGTTGTCGACGCCGTACGTGGTCAACGTGAATCCCGGAAGTGGCGTGGTCGTCGACTGCATTCGCCACCGCAGAGGATCAGCCCCCGAATTCTTGACGGTGAGCGGTGCTTGCACCGTGTTTCCCGGGACAACGGGCGTCGCGGCCGTCGTCAAGTTCGCCAGGGTGTACGCCGCACTGGTTCCGGCAGATGTACCAACCGTGAGGTTGACGCTGGCGGCTGTCGCCGTACCGCCATTCGCGCTCGCCGAATCGGACCACAGCGCGAGCGACTGCTGCGACGATGCGAACACCGCTACAGCAGCCACCGCGACTGCGATCGCTCCCCAGACCTTTTTCCTCATGAAATTACGGGGCCGGTGTCAGTGCTGTCTGAGTGACGACCAACTTCATCGCCGACAAGTTCAGCGACTGGTTCTGCGCGACCTGATTGGCCACCTCGTTGAAGTTCAGCCGGACTCCGACGTGGACGATCGTTCCGTTCTGGGCTTTGGTGATCTGCGAAATCGGGTTGCCACCAGTGTCCTTGATTGTCGTCACGGGCACGACAGCAGCGGCAAGCTCGGCGCTGTTCGCACCCGGAACGATTCCGGCCGTATCAGCGGTCAGAACAGCCGCGAGACGATCGCCCACTGCGGTCACAGTGACGTCGCAGGTGTATTCGATGCTTTCGGTCGTGACGACGCGGTAGGCCGAAATGTTGGTGATCGCGGTCTTCGTCGGGTTGAGGGAGTTCCAACCCCCGCCGACCGGTGCGCAAGAGCTCAGGTCGAGGGCGCCGGACGTGACGGGCCCGCCGCCACTGACGTCGGCCGAATCGCTCCAGACTGCGAGCGAGCCGGCACCGCCGAGGAGGAGGGCACCGGCCGCCGCAGCAGCGATCGCACCCTTGGTCTGCTTCTTCATGAAAATCTCATTTCATGTCTGGGACCCGAAATGGGGCCATTCAGACATGAGTATCAGACACGGCAAACGATTCGTTACCACTTTTCGAAAAATCAATTTTACGACTGGAGTCCAACTGTCACTCGGTGTCGAAATGATCTTTGACCTGCGTCTAACTACTCGTTTGTAAGTTTGGTGCGAATAAAACCGTTGGTTTGTTCAGTTGGACAAAGCGGACGAGTCGGAACCTGGCAAATCTGCTGTTTTTTACCAGTTAATTACCGAGTTTCAGTTTTGTTTTGCAATTTGAATCAATTGTTTGTGTTGCTACGAAATGGATCGGTTGTTGTTCCCACAAGATCGGCGACCGACTCGAGGACGATGGTCGGGCGGTAGGGATAGAGCTCTACCGACGCGCGGGTCGAGATCCCGGTCATCACCAGAATCGTCTGCAGTCCGGCTTCGAGGCCACAGACGATGTCGGTGTCCATGCGGTCGCCGATCATCAACGTATTGGCGGAATGAGCGCCGATGGACCGCAGGGCTGAGCGCATCATCAAGGCGTTGGGCTTGCCGACGTAGTAGGGATCGCGTCCGGTTGCCTTGGTGATGAGTGCCGCGACCGAGCCGGTGGCCGGCAGCGAGCCGTCTCGCGACGGTCCAGTGGCGTCCGGGTTGGTGGCGATGAACCGTGATCCACGCTCGACCAGGCGAATGGCGGTGGTGATTGCCTCGAAGGAGTACGTTCGCGTCTCGCCGAGTACGACGTAGTCGGGGTCGCTGTCCGTCAGCACGTAACCGATGTCGTGCAGGGCAGTGGTCAGGCCCGATTCGCCGACCACGTAGGCGCTGCCGCCTGGCCGCTGGTTGGCCAGGAACGTCGCGGTTGCGAGCGCTGACGTCCAGATCGACTTCTCTGGGATGTCGAGTCCCGAATTGAGCAGGCGTGCTCGCAGGTCACGCGGGGTGCGGATGGAGTTGTTGGTGAGCACCATGTACGGGATGTCGTTCGACGCCAGCTCTGCCAGGAACGTGTCCGCTCCAGGTATCAAGTGCTCCTCGTGGACGAGAACCCCGTCCATGTCCATGAGGTAGGTCCAACCGGTCTGATCTTCTGTACTGGTCATTACTCCAGTATGTGCGGGTGGCGCCCGATGTGGGCGGTCAAGCGAGAAGGCGCCACAGTCCGATCAGGCCGACGACGACAATCGTGTAGCGCAGTGCAGTGGGGGACAGGCGCCGTCCGTAGCGGGCACCGAGAACGCCACCACCGAGTGAGCCGACGGCGATCAAACCGGCTGCTGCCCAATTGATCTGATCGAATGCCAGAGTGATGTACATCCCTGCTGCAACGATGTTGACGAGCAGCGACAGCAGGTTCTTCGCGCCGTTCATGCGCTGGAGGGTTTCCGGGAGGATGGCACCCATCACACCGATGAGAAGGATGCCCTGCGCGGCAGTGAAGTACCCGCCGTAGATGCCGACTGCAAAAGTGCCGGCGGTCAGGAGCATCAGCCTCTTGGTGGACAGCGTCGTTTCTTCGGTGGAACGCTTCTTGGCCCACGCCTGGATGCGTGGTTGGAGGAGGACGAGCGCGAGAGCGAGGACCAGCAGCACCGGAACGATGGTCTCGAACAGTTTCTCGGGTAGATGCATGAGCAACCACGAACCGAGTAGTGCCCCGGCGAGTGACGCCGGAATCTGCCACTTCAGTCGATCCCACTGTCCGGACAGCTCACGTCGGTAGCCCCAGGTACCCGAAACTCCGCCGGCGACGAGCCCGACCGCGTTGGACATGGTTGCGGTCACGGGCGGCATGCCGAAGGCGACCAGCGTCGGGAACGTGATCAGCGTTCCACTGCCGACCACGGCGTTGATCGCGCCCGCGCCGATACCGGCCAACAAGATGAAGAAAGCGTCGAGTCCACTCACTCCGCAGACGGTACGGCAGAGGAAAAGTCAGTCCGGACGGCGGTCCCGGTCTTCATTCGAACGCTCCATTCAACACGCCGAACGCGGCTTCGGACACCGTTGAAATCAATGCGATTTCAACATCGTAGACACTTCATTTCCCTTGCAGTGCAGGGAAATACAACATTTGACGACTCGACATTTCGCGTCTAGTCTTTGCTCACCATCCAGAGCGACCGAGAGACCTGGCTCGTCGACGTCGCAGCAACCCCCCGAGTGATCGGGAGCGGGTGCTACCGCCAGGACCGATGGAAGGCATCACATGGGTACCACTTCGCACGCTGCGCACAAGCGACGTCACATCGATCTGTGCCGCACCGCTTCGTGTCACTGTCGCTGACCGAACTCTCGTCGTCTTCGCAACTCGAGCGCACCAACTCGAGGACACAGCTGCGTTCCCATTTCCCCGAAAGGTCTATTCGTGATGTCCACTCCGTCAGGTAGCGCGCCGTGAGCGCGCCCACCGATGTCCGCCCCGAAAAGTCGGTGTCCGAGTCGCAACTTCCCGACTCGGAGCTTGTCGTCGCTCGCACCTGGCACCCGCTGCGCTGGGTGATCAGTGCGGTCGTGCTGGTCCTGCTTGCTCAGTTCATCCACGGGCTCGTCGTCAACCCCGGCTGGGACTGGCCGACGTTCGCGCAGTACTTCACCGCGAAATCAGTGCTCGCCGCGTTGTGGATGACGATCAAACTGACCCTGTGGGGGACGATCCTCGGGTTCGGTCTCGGTGTTTTCCTGGCACTCGGTCGGTTGTCGAAGAATCCGGTCCTGCAGGTGATCGCCTGGACCTACATCTGGGCCTTCCGCTCGATTCCACTCATCGTGCAGTTGCTCTTCTGGTTCAACATCACTTACCTGTACCAGACACTTTCTCTCGGAATACCTTTCGGTCCCGAGTTCTTCACCTTCCAGGTCAGCGGTGTGATCGGCGGATTCACCGCGGCAGTCATCGGTTTGGCGCTGCACCAGGCTGCATACTCGGCCGAGATCATTCGCTCCGGAATCATCTCGGTGGATCACGGTCAGATCGAAGCTGCTCACTCGCTCGGCATTCCGCGCAGTCGCCAGTTCTTCAAGATCGTTCTCCCGCAGGCAATGCGGGCGATCCTCCCCAACGCCGCCAACGAGGTCATCGGACTCTTCAAGGGAACGTCGATCGTCTCCACCATGGCAATCGCCGAACTGTTCTACCAGGTGCAGGTCATCTTCGGACGCAACGGACGAGTCGTGCCCCTGCTGATGGTCGCCACGATCTGGTACATCATCCTCACGACGTTGCTCTCGATCGGTCAGTACTACGTGGAGCGCCACTATGCACGAGGATCCGCCCGTGCTCTTCCGTTGACTCCGGTACAGAAGGCGCGCAAGAAGTTCGAAGAGATTCGCGATGCGCGTCTCGATATTCCGAGAGGTGCGACCCGATGACCGCAGAACTGGCCGAAGAGACGGTGTATGCCGTCGAAGCGCGCGGAATTCACAAGTCCTTCGGCACGCTGGAAGTACTTGCCGGCGTTGATCTCCTGGTCCGCAAGGGCGAAGTGACCGTCATTCTCGGTCCGTCGGGTTCCGGTAAGTCCACCTTGCTGCGAACCCTCAATCACCTCGAAAAAGTCGACCGCGGAACCGTACGGATCGACGGAGAGCTGATCGGATACCGGCGCAAGGGAAATCGACTCCACGAACTGCGTGACCGCGAGATCCTGAAACAGCGTTCGCACATCGGATTCGTGTTCCAGAACTTCAACCTGTTTCCGCACCTGACCGCGTTGGAAAACGTGGTGGAAGCGCCGCTCTCGGCCCAGAAGCGTGATCGTGACGAGGTGTACCGCGAGGCCCGCGCACTGCTTGAGCGAGTGGGAGTGGGGGACAAGGCGGACGAGTATCCCCGCCAACTCTCCGGTGGCCAGCAACAGCGCGTCGCGATAGCGCGAGCGCTGGCACTGCGGCCGGCGGTCATTCTCTTCGACGAGCCGACGTCGGCGCTCGACCCGGAACTGGTGGGCGAGGTTCTCGAAGTCCTGGCTCAGCTGGCCCGTGACGGCGCCACCTTGGTGATCGTCACACACGAGGTCGGATTTGCTCGGGAAGTGGCGGACACTGCGGTCTTCATGGACGGCGGCGTCATCGTCGAACAGGGCCCGCCTTCGCAGGTGATCGACAATCCGGTCCACGAACGGACCAAAGCCTTTCTCTCCCGCGTCCTCTGACGCGACCCAGACTCATTCCCGGAAGGAAAAATTGATGTTCTCCACATCCCGTCGCGCGACTTTTCTGATCTCGGCGCTTGCCACCGTCGGATTGCTCAGCGCTGCATGCAGCAGCGCGGACGCCGAGTCCGACGGCGCCCAGGTCACCGCTGCTGCGGGTTACAACCTCACGGCCGATCAGAACCGCATCACCACCGACAAGGTGGATTCAATCGCCGCCGAGCTACCTCAGGACATCCGCGATCGTGGCACGCTGCGCGTCACCGGTAGTGCCGGTTCCGCTCCGCCGCTCCGTTTCTACGCCGACGACGACACCACCCTCATCGGTTCCGAGACCGACTTCGCCTATCTGATCGGTGACGTTCTCGGCTTGAAGGTCGACCTGCAGACAGCAGATTGGGCACAGAACTTCGTCCGGATCGACTCCGGTGAGGCCGACGCCTTCCTCTCCAATGTGACTGTCACAGAAGAGCGTAAGGAGAAGTACGACTTCGCGACCTACCGTCTCGACACCCTCGCCTTCGAAGCCAAGAAGGGTGCCGGAATCTCCATCAAGGAACCCAAGGACGTCGCGGGCAAGAAGATCGCCGTCTCCTCGGGCACCAATCAGGAAGCGCTGCTGGTCAAGTGGAGTGAGCAGAACGTCGCGGCCGGCCTGGCGCCTACCGACATCTCCTACTACCAGAACACCACCGACTACTACCTCCCGCTGCAGTCCGGCCGGATCGACGCCTACTTCGGCCCGAACCCGTCGTCGCAGTTCCACGCCAAGCAGTCGGGGGAGACCGAGGTTGTCGGTGAGTTCTCCGGGGCCGGCGACACCCTGCAGGGGCAGATCGCGGTGCTGGTGAAGAAGGACAACGGCCTGATCAAGGCGATCAACGACGCGATCAACCACACGATCGAGAACGGCACGTACCAGCAGATCCTCGAGCGCTGGAACATCACCAGCGAAGCCGTCGACACGTCCCTGATCAACCCGCCCGGCCTTCCGAAGACCAAGTGAGCTCTCGTCCATGAGTGAGATTTTCGATGTGATCGTCATCGGCGGAGGACTCGTCGGGTCCTCCGCCGCCTGGCGGCTCGCGGCACGCGGACGTAGCGTCGTTCAGCTGGAACAGTTCGGGCCGGGGCACAAGCACGGTGCGTCGCACGGTACTTCGCGTATCTATCGGCAGGCGTACGACAATCACCTGTACACAGGTTTGGCGGCCGACGCGCTGCCGCTGTGGCGGGAGTTGGAGACCACGACGGACATCGGGTTCCTGGAACTCACCGGTGCCGTTGATCACGGCCTGCCGCAGGCCGTGCAGTCCAAGGCGAAGATACTTCTCGAGGCGGGCATCAAGGGTGAGATCCTCACCCCTGCCGAGGCGTCCGCCCGTTGGCCGGGGCTGCGATTCGACACCACGGTGCTCCATCACCCCGACGCAGGCCGGTTGCACGCGGACCGCGCCGTGACCGCTCTGAAGGCAGGAGCGGTGTTTGCCGGTGCCGAGGTCCGTCACGATGTTCGGGTGTTGGCACTCGCGCGAGCGTCCTACGGCGTGGACGTGGTGACGGACAGTGGAACGCTCGCAGCTCGTCAGGTCGTGATCGCGGCCGGTGCGTGGACTGCAGATCTGATCGCAGACAGCGGTCTCGGCTCCGAGATCGTACTGCCGACGCTGCGCACGACACAGGAACAACCGGCACACTTCGCACCGCTCGATCCCGGAGTCGAGTGGCCGAGTTTCGTCCACCACACCGGCGCAGAATTGGAGACCGCGGGGATCTACGGGCTCGGTTCCGAGGACGGGATCAAGATCGGCGAACACGCGACCGGGCCGGTGGTGACTCCGCAGACCCGTGACTACACCCCTGATGTCGACGGAGAGCAGCGATTGGCCCAGTACGCCGAGTCGTGGTTGCCCGGCGTCGATTCCACCCGTGTCGAGTCGATCACGTGCCTGTACACGAGCACGCCGGACAGTAACTTCGTCATCGACCGAGTCGGCGCCGTCACAGTGGCGGCGGGGTTCTCGGGGCATGGGTTCAAGTTCGGTCCGGCCTTGGGAGAACTTGTGGCGGACCTCGTCGACGGAACCACCCTCGCTCCGGAAGTTTTCAGGCTGGGGGAGCGTTGACCAGATTCATGGAGGAAAGTGTTGTGGCACTGGAGCTCGGAACTCGACAGCTCGAGGGTGTCGGAGCGGTAGAGGTCTATTCGGTATCGCAGGACGATCCCTTGGCAGCTCCACTGATCGCGGACTTGGCACTCGAATACAGTTCGCGTTACGGCGGTACTCACGAAGCGATGCTCGAGGATCTCACGACGTATCCGGCAGAAGAATTTGCCTACCCGCAGGGTGCGCTTCTGGTGCTCACCCACGACGGTCTGCCGATCGCCGGCGGTGCGTTTCGTCAATTCGATTCCACCACTGCCGAACTGAAGAGAATCTGGACATCGGTCGACCATCGGAAGCGCGGCCTCGGCAAGGCCGTCGTTCGCGAGTTGGAACGAGAGATCGAACTTCGTGGATACAACCGGGTGTTTCTCACGACGGGCCCTCGGCAACCCGAGGCCGTCGCGCTGTATCTGTCCAGTGGATACACACCGCTTTACGACGCTTCACTCTCGCCCGAAGAGGTGGGCATCCACCCGTTCGAAAAGCAGCTTCGGGTCCTCGAAAATGTGACTCGAGCAGCAATTCCTACCGACCGGGTTGACAACACCCGGGTTTGACCTCGTACACTTGCGAACGACCATCCAGAGCGACCGAGAGACCTGGCTCATTGAAGTCGCAGCAACCCCCCGAGTGATCGGGTGCGGGTGCTACCGCCAGGACCGATGGAGGAACACGAAATGAAGGCAGTCGAAGGCGGTTTCGATACCGCCTGGTCGCGTCGTCACGTAGACCTGTGCCGCACCGCGGGATCTTTCTGTACCAACTGACCTCGGTCAGTCATTCACACTCAGGCGAGTCGTCGACAAGTCTGTTTTCTCTTCTCTCACAAGTGATTCGTGCTCGATCGCCTTTCTCGTCTCAGGCGACGGGTGCGCTCTTCGGCATGCCTCTTTAGGAGTTCTTGGTGTCTTCGCCCTCATTCGGTGCCCGCAAACGCGCGACCGTAATCGCCGGTATCGGTGCTGTCTCGGTTCTCGGCACCGTCCTCGCCGGCTGCAGCAGCGGGAGTGACAGTGCTGCCGACGCAGGCCCCGCCCAGTCCGGCGGAACCCTTCGCTACGGTCTGTCACAGGCGCCGACGTGCGCCGATCCGGCCCAGGCCGGCAGTAACCAGACCGTGTATGTCACTCGGACAGTGGTGGATTCGCTTACCGATCAAAATCCCGACACCGGAGAGATCACCCCGTGGCTCGCCAAGAGCTGGGAGATCAGCCCCGACGCCGCGAGCTTCACGTTCGTCCTTCGCGACGACGCCACCTTCAGTGACGGCACACCGGTGACGGCGGATTCGGTGAAGAAGACCTTCGACTCGGTCAAGAACCTGGGACCGAACGCGTCGTTGGCGAAGAGTTACCTGTCCTCGTACGCCGGTACCGACGTCGTAGATGCTCACACGGCGAAGATCAATTTCTCCGGACCCAATGTTCAGTTCCTGCAAGCAACTTCGACGCCACAGCTCGGAATCCTCGCCGATTCCACCACCGCGCTGGCATCCGAGCAGCGCTGCCCCGGTGCAGCGGTGATCGCCTCCGGACCGTTCGTGTACACCGACTGGCAGCAGGACAAGAGCGTCAAGATCGCCAAGCGTGCGGGATACAACTGGGCCTCGGATGCGGTCGCGCATCAGGGCGAGGCGTACCTCGATGGCGTCGACTTCACGGTGGTTCCCGAATCCGGTGTGCGGGCGGGCAGCGTGGCCTCCGGCCAGCTCGATGCGGTCAGCGATGCGCTTCCGCAGGATGCGCCGCAGATCGAGGGCGCGGGTGGACGAATCCTCACAAGGCCGAACCCGGGTGTGAGCTTCTTCTTCCAGCCCAACGTCAGTCGCGGCGTTCTCGCTGATCAGGCTGTTCGTCAGGCCATCATTCCCGCGATCAACCGCCAAGAACTCGTCGACACCGTTCTGGATCCGTCGTTCTTCCCGGCCACGAGCCCGCTGGCTCACACCACTCCGCTCTACAGCGACGAATCCAGTGTCGTGACGTACGACGCCGACAAGTCGGCGAAACTCCTCGACGCGGCTGGTTGGAAGACCGGCAGCGACGGTATCCGCGAGAAGGACGGGCAGAAGCTCACTTTCAGCGTCACCTTCAGTCCGGTGTTCTCGGGTAACCAGGCCATCCTCGAGCTCGTGCAGCAGCAGCTCAAGAAGGTCGGCGTCGATCTGCAGCTCAACCTGGTCTCGAACGGTGAATGGACCGAGAAGGGAGTATCGGGTGATTACGATTCGCTGTATTACAACAGCACTCGCGCGGACGCCGACATCTTGCGGGCATCGTTCAGCACCGAAGGCCGCAACCTGAACCGTCGCGGCGCAGATCCGGAGCTCGACAAGGTACTCACAGACCAGCTTGCAGCCACGGACAACGGCCAACGCGGCGAACTGGTATCCACCGCACAGGAATTGATCCTCGACCGTGGACTCTCCATCCCCACCATCGAGCTCTCGCAGGCCATCGGCGCCGGATCGAGTGTGCAGGACCTGAACTTCGAAGCCTCCTCGCGCCTGCAGTTCTACGACGCATGGTTGTCGGGTAAGTAATCATGACTCGATACGTACTCACCCGACTGGGCCAGGCCGCAGTGGTTCTGTGGGCCGCCTTCACCATCTCGTTCGTGATTCTGTTCCTCCTGCCCAGTGATCCCGTCAGCATGGCTGCCGACTCGTCCGGTCAGGGTGTTGCAGTGGATCAGGCTGCGCTCGATCAGCTTCGGGCACGGTACGGCTTGGACCAGTCGGTGTGGGTGCAGTACTGGACATCGCTGACGAATGCTCTTCGCGGCGATTTCGGAACGTCCATCTCCACCGGTCAGTCGGTGACGGATGCCATCTTCTCGGCGCTGCCGAGCACTCTGGTCTTGGCAACCACCGCTTTGGTTCTGGCCGTGTTGTTCGGAGTGGCGATCGCGTTCTTCGCTACCTACACCCGCAGGCGGTGGCTCGCGAACCTGTTGTTCTCGCTGCCGCCGCTGGGTGTGGCAGTGCCCACTTTCTGGGTGGGCCTGATTCTTCTGCAACTCTTCTCGTTCCGTCTGCACATCTTCCCGGCATTCGGAGACAAGGGATTCGCAACGGTGATTCTTCCGGCGATCACCTTGGCGATCCCGACCGGCGCGGTGATCGCGCAGGTGCTCACGACCAGCCTGCAGTCGACGCTACGTTCGCCGCACGTGGAGACTGCGTACGCCAAGGGCGCAAGCCGTTGGCGCGTGCAGACCCGTCACGCGTTGCGACTGGCGAGCATTCCGGCATTCACCATTGCCGGTGTGCTGGTCGGCACGCTGCTGGCGGGCTCGGTGGTTGTGGAAACGGTGTTCTCCCGCGCGGGCGTCGGCCGTCTGACACAGACGTCGGTGATGGCGCAGGACATCCCGGTGGTGCAGGGAGTCGTTGTGTTCGCCTCTCTGGTGTTCGTGCTCGTCAACCTCGCGGTCGACCTCTTCTACCCCTTGATAGATCCACGGATCATCCAGACGAAGAAGAGTCACACCGAAAAGTCGAATACCGAAAGCTCGACCGATCTGGAGCCGGCTCATGTCTGACACATTGATCGAACCCCTACTCCTCGATCCGAGCGTCGAGGCGAAGGCACCTGTTGTTTCGCGCCGAAAGTCCACGGCCATCGGCTGGATCCGAAAGCCCGGCTTGGTGATTCCGGTGTTGATCGTGTTGCTTGCCATCGGCTTTGCCGTCGCACCCGGATTCTTTGCCAGCGGCGATCCGTTGTCCGGTGTCCCGGCGGACAAACTGCAGGGCCCGAGCCTGGCTCACTGGTTCGGAACCGACAATCTCGGACGTGACCTGTACACACGGTTCGTGCACGGCGCCGCGCTGTCCCTGACCGCAACCTTGGTGGCGGTCGGAATCGCATTGGTGGCGGGATCGATAATCGGTTTGCTCGCGGGCTTTGTCGGTGGCGTCGTCGACGCCGTGCTGATGCGTATCGTCGACGTGCTGCTGTCCATTCCGGCGCTGCTGCTCTCGTTGGCACTGGTGACCGCACTCGGCTTCGGCACCATCAACGTCGCCATCGCGGTCGGCGTCAGCATGGTCGCGAACTTTGCGCGAGTGATGCGTGCCGAAGTGATGCGGGTGCGCGGCGCTCAGTACGTCGAGGCCGCGTTCGGTTCGGGTGTGCGGTGGCTCGGTGTCCTGCGTCGGCACGTGCTTCCCAACTCCTACGCGCCGGTGGTCGCGCTGTCCGCTGTCGAGTTCGGGCAGGCAGTACTGGCGGTGTCGGCTCTGAGCTTCTTGGGATTCGGCGCCGTTCCGCCTACCCCGGAATGGGGATCGCTGGTATCCGAGGGACGTAATTTCCTCGCCAATGCCTGGTGGATGACCACACTTCCCGGTCTCGCGATTGTCGCCGTGGTCATCTCGGCACACCGTATCGGCCACGAGATCGAAAGGAACAACCGGCGATGAGCACGACCGAGGAACAGTTGCTTTCCGTCACCGACTTACAGATCGCCTACGGCGCCGAGCCCGCGGTATCCGGCGTGAGCTTCACCGTCGGTCGGGGCGAAGTAGTTGCGGTGGTCGGGGAATCGGGTTCCGGTAAGTCGACCACGGCCCACGCGATATTGGGTCTGCTCGCCGGCAGTGGCCACGTCACCGGCGGGACCGTCGAGTTCGAGGGTGAACAGATCGACTCGTATTCCGACCGTGCGTGGCAGCGAATCCGCGGCGCGCGTATCGGTTTGGTGCCGCAGGATCCGACGACCTCGCTCAACCCGGTGACCCGGATCGGCGACCAGGTTGCAGAAGTCCTGCGGATCCACGGCCTCGCAGACCGCCGCAAAGCCCGGTTGGACGCCGTCGAGGTGCTCGTGCGTGCGGGTATCGACCGGCCGGAAATCCGAGCACGCCAGTACCCACACGAGCTCTCCGGCGGTATGCGGCAACGAGTTCTGATCGGTATCGCGCTTGTCGCGAACCCGGCCCTCGTCATCGCCGACGAGCCGACCAGTGCTCTGGACGTCACGGTTCAACGACGCATCCTCGACCACTTGGACGAGCGAATCGCCGAATCCGGTGCCGCCGTGCTCCTGATCACGCACGACCTGGGTGTGGCCGCAGACCGCGCGGACCGGATCCTGGTGATGCAGGGCGGCAGGATCGTCGAATCCGGCCGCACCGCGGATATTCTGGACAACCCGCGAGACGAGTACACGAAGAAACTTCTGAGCTCTGCGCCGAGCCTGTCCTCGGGACCGGTCGATCGGCCGGTCCGTCAGGATACGAGCCCGCTGCTGACGTTGACCGGAATCACCAAGCGTTTCAACGTCGGACACGGGAGTTCGATCACCGCGGTGAACGAGGTATCGCTGACCGTTCCGAGGGGTCAGACGGTGTCGCTGGTGGGGGAGTCGGGCTCCGGCAAGTCGACCACCGCACGCATTGTCGTGCGATTGGAGCAGGCGGACGCAGGCACCATCACCTTCGACGGCCAGGACATCACGAAGGTCAAGGGCAGCGACCTGCGTGAGCTGCGCCGAAGGATCCAGCTCGTGTATCAGAACCCCTATGCATCCCTCGACCCGAAATTGTCGGTCCAGGACATCGTTGCGGAGCCGCTGCGGGCCTTCAAGGTTGGTGGACGCAGCCAGCAGCAGACTCGTGCGGCAGAGTTGCTCGATCAGGTTGCACTTCCCGAGCAGTTTCTGAGCCGCAAACCGGCCGAACTCTCGGGCGGCCAGCGTCAACGGGTGGCGATCGCTCGTGCGCTCGCGTTGAAGCCGGACCTGCTCGTTCTCGACGAACCTGTGTCCGCTCTCGACGTCTCGGTGCAAGCGCAGATTCTGGCGCTACTCGACGAGTTGCAGCGCGAACTGGGCCTGACCTATCTCTTCATCTCCCACGATCTTGCGGTTGTTCGCCAGATCAGCGACGTCGTCGGCGTCATGCAGGCCGGGCGATTGCTCGAAATCGGCACTACCACCGAGATTTTCGACAATCCCCGAAACGAGTACACACGCACACTTCTCGACGCGATCCCCGGGCGGGATCATTCGACACGAAAGGCCGAACATGTCCGAGCGTAGTTCCGGAGCATTCCTGGTCGGCCTCGAATTCGAGGGAACCGGAGCTCATCCGTACTCCTGGCGACGCGAGGATTCGCGCGCCGAAGATCTGTTCACGCCCTCGTACTGGGTGGACCTGGTGACCGCCGCGGATCGGGGTGGGGTGGATCTGGCGTTCCTCCCCGACTCGTTCGGACTGCAATCCGAGGGCCAGCACGCAGTGCGGGGCAGATTGGAGGCGGTTGCAACTGCGGCGCGGCTGAGTGCTGTGACCTCGCGTATCGGCCTGATCCCCACCGCGACAGTCACGCACACCGAGCCGTTCCACATCTCCAAGGCCGTCGCGAGTATCGACTACTCCTCAGCGGGGCGGGCCGGCTGGCAGGTCGCGGTGTCCGACACCGCTGAGCAGGCGTCGTTGTTCGGCCGAAAGGCAGTGCAGGGCCCCGAGTCCGCGTGGGAGGAAGCGTCCGAGGCTGTCGAGGTGGTCAGTCGGCTGTGGGACAGCTGGGAGGACGACGCCGAGATACGGGACGCTGCGAGCGGACGATTCATCGATCGAGACAAGCTGCACTACATCGACTTCGAGGGAAAGAACTTTTCCGTCAAAGGGCCGTCCATCACGCCGCGCTCCCCGCAGGGGCAGCCGCTGATCGCCGTCGACGCGAGCAGGCCGGAGGCACGCGAGCTCGCTGTTGCGCGCGGAGATCTGATTCGGATCTCGGCAACCGACCTCGGCGTGGCCAACGCCACGGCCAAGCTGGTCCACGCGAATGCCGCTGCCCTCGGGCGCAGCGTCAGGGTTCTCCTCGACGTCGACGTGCTTCTCGGCGCTGATCGCGGAGCCGCCGACGACGCTTTGGCGGAACTCGAGGAATGGGCGGGAGCGCCGTATGCCCCGCACTCGCTGTTCTATCGCGGTGACAGCGCGGGTTTGACTGCGCTGCTGCGTGAGATCGGTGGGCTCGCCGGGATCGACGGTGTGGTTCTGCGTCCACTGGCGCTGGCCGCCGCCGTGGAGAAGATCGCGACGGACGTAGTGCCAACTCTCAATCCGCGACCGAGTACCGCCCCGACGCTGCGCGAGCGGTTGGGCTTCCAGTTGCCCGTCAATCAGTTCGCGTAGCGCGAGTAGAGAACAGGAACACCGATGACACAGAACAGGATTCGCAAGCAAGTCCATCTGGGCGCTCACTTTCCCGGCGTGAACAACACCACGGTGTGGACCGATCCGGCGTCCAAGAGTCAGATCGAGTTCAGCTCGTTCGAGCATCTCGCCCGCAGTGCCGAACGCGGATTGTTCGACTTCTTCTTCCTCGCAGAGGGTTTGCGCCTACGCGAGCATCAGGGCAAAATTCACGACCTCGACGTAGTCGGTCGCCCGGACACCTTCAGCATTCTCAATGCGGTTGCCGGTGTGACAACGCATCTCGGCCTGGCCGGGACGATCAACACCACGTTCAACGAACCGTACGAGTTGGCCAAGCAGTTCTCGACGCTCGATCATCTCTCCGACGGCCGCGCCGCCTGGAACCTGGTCACCTCCTCGGACGCCTTCACCGGCGAGAACTTCCGCCGCGGTGGCTATCTGGAGCATTCCGAGCGGTATGCACGCGCCAACGAGTTGGTCGACGCAGTACGGACGCTGTGGGACAGTTGGAGCGTCGACCGTCCGATCGTCGACCGTGAGCGCGGTGTTTTCGCCACCGACCAGCAGGTCGGCCAGTTCCAGCACTCCGGTAAGCAGTTCGACATCGCCGGACGCTTCGAAGTTCCACGGAGTCCGCAGGGGCACCCAGTTCTGTTGCAGGCCGGTGACTCCGACGAAGGACGCGAGTTCGGCGCGGCCAAGGCCGATGCCATCTTCACCGGGCACGGAACGCTCGAAGCAGGCAAGGCGTTCTACGCCGACGTGAAGGGACGCTTGGCCAAGTACGGACGCACGCACGCAGACCTCAAGATTCTCCCCGCCGCCACCTTCGTCCTCGGTGACAACGCCGCGGACGCACAGGAGAAGGCATATCACATCCGGCGGCAGCAGGTCGGACCCCAGACTGCCATCGCTTTTCTCGAACAGGTTTGGGGCAGAGACCTTTCCCAGTACGACGCCGACGGCCCGTTGCCGAAGGAAGATCCGTCGGACGACGTCAACATCACCCGTGGACGCGTCCGCCACGTCAAGGATCCACGAGCGGTCGCAGATCAGTGGCGTGCCAAGGCCGAGGCCGAAAACCTCAGCATCCGTGAACTCATCATCGAAGTGACTGCCCGCCAACAGTTCGTGGGTAGCGCCGCCGAGGTCGCTGCCGAGATCGACAGCTACGTCCAGGGCGACGCAAGCGACGGATTCATCCTCGTTCCCCACATCACCCCCGCGGGCCTCGACGAGTTCATCGACACCGTCGTACCGGAACTTCAGGACCGCGGCAGTTTCCGGACCGAGTACTCAGGAACCACCCTGCGCAGCCATCTCGGGCTGCGCCACCCGCACGAGCAGGCTGAAGGAGTCCGCGCATCATGACCGTTACCGACACTTCCACCAGTACCTTCACCGGCGATTGGAATGCCTGGCACGCCTCGCGCGACGCCACCTTCGGCGAACCCCTCGGCTGGCTGAGCCTGACTGCGTTGCATTGGCTGGTGGACACCGATTCCACCTTCGCGGACCTGCCCGGTGCATGGCGCGCCGACGCGAATGCCGTTGTCGTCACCGCGACGCCCGCAGACGACTTATCGATCGACGGCGTCGCCGTGGACGGTTCGGCCACTCTGAATCCGATCGAGGGGGCGCCGGGACTGATCGTCAAGCAGGGCGCACGGTTGGTCGAGGTCATCCGCCGCACCGGCGAGGTGGCTCTGCGGATCCACGATTCGTCGGCCCCGGCATTGGCGCAGTTCAGTGGTATCCCGACCTTCGAGCCGAACCCGCAGTGGCGCATCGAGGGTGTATTCACAGCTTTCGAGGAGGCTCGCACGGTGACGACGGGCGCGGTCGTCGAGCGCCTCGAGCATCATCACGACGCCCTAGGAACCATCAGCTTCGAACACGACGGTGCAACGTATACGCTGATTGCGTTCGCGGGCAAGGACAACGGCTTTCACATCCTGTTCACCGACGCGACCAGTGGTGTGTCCACCTACCCGGCCGCACGCTCGCTGCACGTGAGCGCACCTGAACCCGGTGGCGCGGTAGTCCTCGATTTCAATCGGGCGTCGAACCTGCCCTGCGCGTTCACCGATTACGCGACGTGCCCGGTGGCCCCCGCCGAGAACCGCCTGGCGTTCGCGGTGGAAGCCGGCGAGAAGACACCGGACACCCGCTCCGAAAGCGGACCGAGGTGAGCGCGCCGCTGTCCGTACTCGACCTCTCGCCGATCAGTGAGGGCGGAACGGCCCGCCAGGCTTTGCGGAACTCGCTGGACCTCGCTCGTTCTGCCGAAGCGTGGGGATACAAGCGTTACTGGGTCGCCGAACACCACTTCGTCGGCGTTGCCTCTTCGTCGCCAGCAGTGCTTGTCGGGCTGATCGCGGCCGCCACCAACACCATTCGCGTCGGCTCGGCCGCCGTGCTGCTGGGCAACAACACGGCGGCTCAGGTGGTCGAGGCCTTCGGTACCGTCGAAGCGTTGTATCCGGGTCGTATCGATCTCGGTATCGGGCGCAGCGGACAGCGTCGGGTGGAGGCACTTCGCGCCGTCGCTGCCGGAACGCCTGCGCCGCCAGAATCGAAGCGAGAGAACGTCGTACGCGACGGCGTCGTGATCCCGGCACCCTTCGATCCAACCGGTCTTCTCACGTCACCGCGGTTGCAGG
Source organism: Rhodococcus sp. MT28 (assembly GCF_058792695.1). Classification (NCBI taxonomy): domain Bacteria; kingdom Bacillati; phylum Actinomycetota; class Actinomycetes; order Mycobacteriales; family Nocardiaceae; genus Rhodococcus; species Rhodococcus sp. MT28. Next base: position 396,271 of record NZ_JBXAFD010000004.1, on the reverse strand, counting down.
CGTCGTTCGAGGCATTGGCGTTTCCGGGCGCGCAGGCGCCCGATTTCAAGCAGCAGGTCGACGACATACGCTCGCTCCTGAACGGTACCTACAGAACCCGCGACGGCATCGAATTGCACGCCAGTCCCGGCGAGAATGCCGACGTCGAACTGTGGGTGTTCGGAAGCAGTGCGGGCCCCAGTGCCGAGCTCGCCGGACGACTCGGATTGCCGTTCGGTGCGAATTACCATGTGGCGCCCTCGAGTACGCTCGATGCCGTCGAGGCATACCGTGCAGCATTCCGACCGTCGGCAGTTCTGTCGGAGCCGTATGTCGTCGTCTCCGCGGATGTTGTTGCTGCGGAAGACGATGCGACGGCGAGAGGGTTGGCGTCTACGTTCGGGCACTGGACGCACAGCATTCGCAGCGGACACGGCGCCATCCCGTACCCCGATCCCGCGACAGCGCTCCCACTTTCCGACGCCGACAAAGCAGTGGTGGAGGATCGGCTGATCACGCAGTTCGTCGGTTCACCGTCTACCGTCGCCGACAGGCTCGACAGTTTGCAGAAGCTCACCGGAGCGGACGAATTGGTAATCACCGGGGTGACCCATCGGCACGAGGATCGTCTGCGCTCGTACGAGCTGCTTGCCAAGGAATGGGGACTACCCGCACTACTGGCAGCGTGAGTTTGCCTTGGTCCATTAGTGTCGAGTGATGTTTTCACCTCGAGATGCCCTTGCGGTTGCTCTTGACGTAGCGCGTGAGGGCATGGAGCTCGGGGAGATGCCGATCGGCGCAGTCGTGTTCGACGACGACCGTGTGCTCGGGCGGGCGTATACGCAAGAACGGGCACTCGGCCGACGGGTAGTCCATGCGGACCTTCAAGCGCTCTTGCAGGCCGACGAGGCTCTCGGATTCACTCGAGCGTCCGGTGAATTGACATTGGCGGTCAATCTCGAACCATGTCTCATGTGTATGGGTGCCGCGATCACGCTCGGCGTGACCCGGGTGTGGTTCGCTCTCGAATCCCCGAACGACGGTGCGGCGGAACTCGTGCAGCTGTGGGCGCCGCCTGTGGAACTTCCGTTTTTCTGTAAGCCGCGTGAAGTCCTCGGCGGCATCAGCCGTGACGAAGCGCGAAATCTGTTCGCTGAATACGCCACCGGCACTGGCCCCGCCGGGATGCGGGACTGGGCGCGCAGTCTCACCTGACGCCATGGCTTGTAAGGAGGGCCGTGAGGCTCACGCCCCGATAGCGCCCGCGATCATCGGCCACGACGCGCGCATGTCGGCTTCGAAGAGCCCCCAGGTGTGGGTGCCTTCGGGTCGGAAGCTGAACGTCGCGGGAATGCCGAGCTGACCGAATCGCCCCTGCAGGGCAGCGGTGCACATGTTGGTGATGCCTTCGAGGACCGCGCCGGGAACGACGCCGGCGGCCATCGCCAGCGAGTTGATTCCGTCCACCGGGCCGGGGAGGCCGTTGCCGGTCGAGATGAACAGCGCTGTGCCACGCAGTTTCTCGGCGTTGATCAACGGGTCGTGCGCCGCCCACTGCGGGCTACCCCACGGCCCCCACATGTTGGCCGCGTTGCCGCCGCCGAGTATCTCGACCATCGAGCGCACCGCTGCCTGGCCGAGCGGGTCGCCGGCGCGCGGACAGCCGCTGTACGAGCCGACTGCGCGGTAGGTGCCCGGCGACTGGATCGCGAGGTCCAGAACCGGTCCGCCGGCCATCGACACACCGCCGAGTGCGTTGACACCGGTCGTGTTGTACCGAGCGTTGACCGCCGCCGGTAGTTCCTTGGTGAGATACGTCTGCCACTTGTTACGGCCCAGCACCGGATCGTCGGCGTTCCAGTCGGTGTACATGCTGAACTTGCCGCCGACCGGCATGACCACGTTGACGTGTTTGTCGTCGAAGAAGTCACGAACTCCGGTGTTGTTGAACCACGAGATCCCGTCCTCGCCGCCGCCGACACCGGTCAACAGATAGAAGGTCGGGGCCGGGCCTCCTCCGGCCGGCGAAATCACGTCGTTGGCGATCCAGCGGTCCATCGAGGGGGAGTAGACGTCGATGCGACTGACCACGGAATCCGCACTCGCGGTCGGCGCGCTGAGGCCGAGAAAGCCGGCGGCCATGGCCACCGCCATCGTCAGCCGAACCGTGAAACGACGTGTCTTCATATTTCCCCCCAGGCGCAAGCCGGACAGCGTATTTGTGCCTTCCAACAGTGGCACAATGCGAAGAGGAGTGACGAATGTCCGGGTAACAGTCGTATAAGAAGATGGAGACAATTGCGTGGGATCGCAGTCGCACCACCCCGAATCCGACGTGATTCGGCTGGCCTTCGGGCTGGCCGCGATCACGGCTGGTGCGGCGCGCAGAACCGCTGGTCTCGCACTTGATTCCGTGCAGCGGATCCCTGTCGTCGGTGACGCACTCGACGGCGCGATCACCCAGGTCACCACTCGCGGCACGGAAGCGATGCACTCGACCGTGGAGTTCGCCGACTCGACCTTGCGGACGGTGATCAAAGCTGTCGTCGACGCTGCTCTGTCCGAAGTCGACATCACCAAGATCGTCGTCGACCACGTGGACATCGACAAGATCGCCGAGAACATCGACGTGGACAAGATTGCCGAACGGGTCTCGCTCGAACCGATCATCGACCGGGTCGACGTGGACGAGATCGCAAGCCGCCTCGACGTCAAAGCGGTGATCGATCGCCTCGATCTCGACGGGATAGTCGACACGGTCGACCTCGAACGCCAGGTCAACCGCATCGACCTCGTCAAGATCGCCGACCAGGTCATCGAGGGCGTCGACCTGCCCCAGATGATTCGTGAATCGACCGGTTCACTCTCCACGGAAGCCGTGCACGGAGCTCGAGTGCAGGGCATGCAGGCGGACGACGCTGTCGCCGGCTTCGTCGGGCGACTCTTCGGCCGCGACAACGCACCGTCATCAGATAAACCGTCACCAGAAAAACCGTCGACAGAGACCGATCCGAAGACGAACGCAGGCGAACGCTAGTGGCCCAGGAGAGTTCCGGCCCAGCCGGCATCGTCACCCGTGGACTCGCCGGACTGATCGACCTGGGCGTCGTCCTGCTCCTGATGGGTTCCGTGTACGTGGGCTTCGCCTTCGTCCGACTGCTCTTCTCGCCACAGAGTTTCACTTTCTCGGAACCGGGAATCTTCCTGTCCACGACGGCATTTCTCGGTGTCTCGGTGGCGTATCTGACCGCCTGCTGGGCGACCACCGGTCGGACCGTCGGGTCCCTCGTGATGGGGCTGCGGGTGATCACGTCCGGGCATCGCCTCGTGCGCTGGCCGTTGGCCTTCATCCGTGCGGTGCTCTGCGTGCTCTTCGCCTTCGGATTGCTGTGGTCGGCGGTCGATCGACGACGACGTTCGTTGCAGGACATCGTTCTGCGCACCGAGGTCGTCTACGACTGGCGTCAGGACCCGGATCTGGTGGCACCGCACGGAGGTGAGCACGCATGAGTGAACCGAACCGCCCGGACGAGCGCTTCACCCTTGCCAGCGAGCGCACCTTCCTCGCCTGGATGCGTAGCTCACTCGCCCTGCTGGCCGGAGGCATCGCCGTCGTCCAGTTGGTACCGGAATGGAGTACAGGGTGGGTTCGCACGACTCTCGGTCTGACCCTGATCGCACTCGCGGCGGCGGCCGCACTGGTAGGTATGCGACGCTGGCTACAGGTGAAGAAGGCGCTCGAGGACGGAGCGGCGATGCCGGAACCGCACGCATTGTGGCTGTTTGCACTGGCACTGGCCGGGGTTGCCGTCGCAGCCGGCGTGGCAACGGTGGTCACCAGCCTCGCTCGCTGAGATACGCAGAGAAGTCCCAGCGGTGTCTGGATAGTCTGCAAAGAACGTGAAGCATGTCAGAGAAGTAAACGAAACAGACGACAAGGGAGTGCACGGTGGCGCAGGAACTCAAGCTCGGATACAAGGCATCGGCTGAGCAATTCGGCCCTCGCGAACTGGTAGAGCTGGCAGTTCTGGCAGAGCAGCACGGCATGGATTCCGTTGCGGTGAGCGATCATTTCCAGCCGTGGCGCCACAACGGTGGCCACGCACCGTTCTCGCTCGCCTGGATGACCGCCGTCGGTGAGCGCACCGAGCGCGTGCAGATCGGCACGTCCGTGATGACGCCGACGTTCCGCTACAACCCGGCAGTCATCGCTCAGGCGTTCGCGACGATGGGATGTCTCTACCCGGGACGCATCATGCTCGGCGTCGGCAGCGGTGAGGCTCTCAACGAGATCGCCACCGGCTTCCAGGGCGAGTGGCCCGAGTTCAAGGAACGCTTCGCGCGGCTGCGTGAGTCCGTGCGGTTGATGCGTGAGCTGTGGCTGGGGGATCGTGTCGACTTCGAAGGCGAGTACTTCACCACTCGTGGCGCGTCGATCTACGACGTTCCCGAGGGTGGCATTCCCGTTTACATCGCGGCCGGCGGACCCGTTGTCGCCCGGTACGCGGGACGTGCCGGTGACGGCTTCATCTGCACCTCCGGAAAGGGCATGGAGCTCTACACCGAGAAGCTGCTTCCAGCCGTTGCCGAGGGCGCAGCCAAGGCCGAGCGCGACGTCGCCGACATCGACAAGATGATCGAGATCAAGATCAGCTACGACACCGATCCGGAGGCTGCACTCGAGAACACCCGCTTCTGGGCTCCGCTGTCCCTGACGCCGGAGCAGAAGCACAGCATCGAGGATCCGATCGAAATGGAAGCCGCTGCCGACGCTCTGCCCATCGAGCAGGTGGCCAAGCGCTGGATCGTCGCTTCCGATCCGGACGACGCCGTCGAGCAGGTCAAGGCCTACGTCGATGCCGGTCTCAATCACCTGGTGTTCCACGCACCGGGCCATGATCAGCGCCGGTTCCTCGAACTGTTCGAGCGTGACCTCGCGCCTCGCTTGCGTGCTCTGGGCTGATCCTCGAGATCAACTGAACGGTGTCTGCCACTCGACGTGTGGCAGGCACCGTTCGTCTTTCTCGTAGCCGCCGGTTGTCGGCACGAGCGTGAGCGTGACCACGATCAGTGGCAAGGTGGGCGGCGGCCCACACTAGGCTGTTGGGCATGCCAGAAGCGCCCGCTGCCGTGTCGAGTGTCTACGTTGCCTCTCCTGAAGGTGACACCGGAAAATCCACCATCGCGCTTGGCGTGCTGCAGATGCTGTGCGCGACCGTCGCCCGGGTCGGTGTCTTCCGCCCGATCGCCCGCTCTACCGAGGAAACCGACTACATCCTCGAACTGCTGCTCGAGCACACCACCGCCGATCTCTCCTACGCCGACGCACTCGGCGTCACCTACGAGCAGGTTCACGCCGATCCTGAAGCCGCGCTGGCCGACATCGTCGCGAAGTACCACACCGTGGCCGAGCAGTGCGACGCCGTCGTCATCATCGGAAGTGACTACACCGACGTAGCAAGCCCGAGCGAGCTGAGCTTCAACGCCCGCATCGCCGTGAACCTCGGCGCGCCGGTTCTGCTGGCGGTACGCGGCGCTCGGCGCAGTGTCGAGGAGGTCGCCCAGCTCGCGCATCTGTGTGCCGCCGAGTTGGCCGCCAACCACGCTCATCTGCTCGCCGTCGTCGCCAATCGTTGCGATCCCGACAAGCTCGACGAGGTCACCGCAGCGCTGTCCGACATCGGTGTTCCGACGTGGAGCCTGCCGGAGATTCCGTTGCTCGTCTCGCCCACGATGGCCGAGTTGATGGAGGCCACCGGCGGCGAGTTGTATTCGGGTGACCCGGAACTGCTGCACCGCGAAGCGCTGAAGGTGATGGTGGGCGGCATGACCGCCGAGCACATCCTCGAGCGTCTGGTCGAGGGCATGGTCGTCATCGCACCGGGCGATCGCTCGGACGTTCTGCTCGCATTGCTCAATGCACATGAGGCGGAAGGATTTCCGTCGCTCGCGGGCATCATCATGAATGGCGGGATCACACCGCACCCGGCCATCGCAGCGTTGATGGCCGGCCTCAAACAGCGTCTTCCGATCCTGACGACAACCCTCGGTACCTTCGACACCGCAAGCGCCGCAGCCCAAACCCGCGGACGCGTGGCAGTCGGTTCGCAGCGCAAGGTCGACACCGCGTTGAGCTTGATGGAACAGCGCGTCGACGCCGACGTCCTGATGGACCGACTGGCACTGCCGATCCCGTCCGTCGTGACCCCACAGATGTTCGAGTACAAGCTGATCGACCGCGCTCGACGCGATCGCAAGCACATCGTCCTGCCTGAGGGTGACGACGACCGGATCCTGCGCGCGGCCGGCCGGTTGCTGCAGCGCCAGGTTGCCGACCTGACGATCCTCGGTGACGAACCCAGTGTGCGTCGACGCGCAGCGGAACTCGGCGTCGACATCAGTGGCGCGCAGGTACTCGCACCCGCGCAGTCCGAGTACACCGAGCGCTTCGCACAGGAATACACCGCGCTGCGTGCTCACAAGGGCATGACCATCGAGCGGGCCCGCGAGGTGATCGCCGACATCTCGTACTTCGGAACGATGATGGTGCACTTGGGAATTGCCGACGGCATGGTGTCCGGCGCTGCACACACCACCGCTCACACGATTCGACCCTCGTTCGAGATCATCAAGACCGCCCCCGGTGTCTCGACGGTCTCGAGCATCTTCCTGATGTGCCTGGCCGACCGCGTTCTCTCCTACGGTGACTGCGCCGTGGTTCCGGACCCGACGTCGGAGCAGTTGGCGGACATCGCGATCTCGTCCGCACAGACGGCGTCGCAGTTCGGGATCGATCCGCGCATCGCGATGCTCTCTTACTCCACCGGGGATTCGGGCAGCGGAGCCGACGTCGACAAGGTTCGCACCGCGACCGCTTTGGTGCGCGAGCGTCGACCGGATCTGTTGGTGGAAGGGCCCATTCAGTACGACGCCGCCGTCGAGCAGAGTGTCGCCGACAAGAAGATGCCGGATTCGCTGGTGGCGGGCAAAGCAACGGTGTTCGTGTTCCCGGACCTGAACACCGGCAACAACACGTACAAGGCAGTGCAGCGTAGCGCCGGTGCTATCGCCGTCGGGCCGGTTCTGCAGGGACTGAACAAGCCGGTCAACGACCTCTCGCGTGGGGCGTTGGTCCAGGACATCGTCAACACCGTGGCTATCACGGCAATACAGGCACAGGGAGCGCAAGCGTGAGCGACGGCACCGTACTGGTCATCAATTCCGGCTCGTCATCCATCAAATTTCAACTCGTGCATCCGGATACGGCGGAATCGGTGGCGCACGGTCTCATCGAGCGCATCGGTGAGCCCGACGGCCACATCGTCTACAACCACCGCACCGGAGTCGAAGACCGGAGCCTTCCGATCGCCGATCACCGCGCAGGTCTGAAGATGGTGCTCGACATCGTCGCCGAGGTCGGGCGGCCGCTGAGTGAGGCCGGAATCATCGCAGTCGGTCACCGAGTCGTGCACGGTGGTGACATCTTCTATTCGCCGACTCTCATCGACGACGGCGTCGTGAAAGCCATCGCGGATTTGTCGAACCTTGCGCCGCTGCACAATCCGGCCAACGTGATCGGTATCGAGGTGGCGCGCGAAGAACTGCCAGACGTTCCGCACGTAGCAGTGTTCGACACCGCCTTCTTTCACACACTGCCCGCGGCGGCGTCCACCTATGCGATCGATCGGGATGTGGCCAAGGCCAACCAGATTCGCCGGTACGGCTTCCACGGGACCTCACACGAATACGTGTCTGGACGGGTCGCGGAGTTCCTCGGCAAGGATCCGGCCGAGCTGAATCAGATAGTCCTGCACCTCGGAAACGGCGCTTCGGCCTCGGCAATCAAGGGCGGCAAGGCCATCGACACCACGATGGGCCTCACCCCGCTCGAGGGTCTTGTCATGGGCACCCGCAGCGGCGACATCGATCCAGGCATCATCTTGCACCTCAACCGCAACTCGGGAATGAAGGTCGACGAGATCGACGACCTCCTCAACCGGCGCTCCGGTTTGAAGGGACTGTCGGGAGTCAACGATTTCCGTGCCTTGCTCGCACTGATCGAGGGCGGCGACCAAGACGCACAACTTGCGTACGACGTTTACGTGCACATGCTCCGTAAGTACATCGGTGCCTTCATCGTTCAACTCGGTGGCGTCGACGTCATCACCTTCACCGGTGGCGTCGGGGAGAACAACATCGACGTACGACGCGACAGCCTGGCCGGGCTTTCCCGTCTCGGTATCGAGGTCGATCCGGCTCTCAACGAGGCGAAGAGTCGCGACGAGCGTCGTATCTCCGCATCCACGTCAGCCGTCGAGGTGCTGGTGGTCCCCACCAACGAGGAGTTGGCGATCGCCCGCGCGGCGAAGGCTTTGGTGGCCGCACTGTAGGTTTCTGCAGCACTGTAAACCTCGGGGCGTCCGTCAGAAATTGCTGCGCGGACGCACCGCATTCGCCCGGTCCACGAGGGCGTAGCGGTGCGTGCGGGAGGTCGTGGCGCGAGCGAGGGCTCGAAGGCAGGCTTCGGCTCCGGTGCGCAGACCTTGCTCGGTGAAGGGCAGGTCGAGGATGGGTTCGAGTTCGGTGTGCGAGCGATTGCCGTAGCGAATCCAATCGAGTGCCGTGCCCAACACCAGGGTTCGCATCTGCAGGCTTCGGCTCTCTTCAGCAGGCAGCGCCCGAACACGACGGGCGGCTTCCCGCAGAGTCGATTCGTCGAGTTCGGCGATCGGAACGCCGGACAGCATCGTCAGAGCGCTGGACATCCGTGCGACGTTGTAGTGCCGGGAAGACGTGGGTACTTCGTCGAGGGCGGCGATGGCTGCCTTCTTGTTGCCGTGATCGGCGAGTTGTCGGGCGAGCCCGAATGCTGCGCTGACGTAGTTCCGTTCGGTCCGCCAGACGGTGCGGTAGTACTTCTCGGAGAAGCGGCACCATTGGTCTGGGTCGTCGCTCTCCCAGTGCTGGAGAATCAGTTCTGCCGTCGCTGCCAACGCCAGCTTGGGTGCAGCCTCGCCGGGCAGTGCGGTGAGAACTGTCTCGAAGTGACTGAAAGCGGGCTCGAATCGGTCCAGTTGTAACGCAGCAAGTCCTCGATACCACTCGATCTTCCAGTGGTCCCCGATGTTCTGCTGGAGTTCGCCCAGAACTGTCAGTGCGGTTTCCGGATCACCGAGATCGAGATGAGCTTTGGCCTCGGCCAGTCGAACTTCGCCCGAGACGGCGGCCGCCGGTGTGCCCGATGTTCGGTCGATTCCGTTCTCGCGGGCGTGTTTCAACGCATCGAGGGTCTGCGACGGTTCGCTGTGCACCGCTGCCGCCAGCAACGGCGCGCTGGGATCGGTGGGGTCGACCAACGGAATGGGAAGTGCGTGCGCAACTTCGCGCGGATCGAGAGCGGCGTCGTGGCTGACACCGTCCACGTACACATCGGTTTGCCCGACCAGTTCATCGGTGCCGAAAGACGTTCGCTGCCTGCTGAACACGAGCGAGAGTCCGGGATTCTCCTGCCCGGTCTGCTCGGCGAGGATTTCTCGCAGAACGCCGGTGAGTTGTCCCGCGATTTCCTCGGCGGACTGGAATCGCTTCTTCGGATCCGGGTCGGTAGCGCGTAGCAGTAGACGGTGAAAGAACTCGTGGTCGCGCAGTAGTGGCTCGTCCTCGGGTTCGGGAAGGCCGTCGAGGTACCGTCCGTGCTTCGAAGGCATGTCGAGGGTGAGAACCGCGAGTGTTCTTCCAACGGTGAAGATGTCGGAGGCGATGGTCGGACCGGTCTCGATGATCTCGGGTGCTTGATAGCCGGCGGTACCGTACAGGTACCCGTAGTCTTCGATTCCGGACACGGCGCCGAGATCGATCAGCTTCAACTGATCCTCGGTGACCATCACGTTCTCGGGTTTGAGGTCGTTGTAGGCCAGGCCGGTGGAATGCAGATAGCTCAGCGCCGGAAGGATTTCCAGTACATAGCCGATTGCCTGCTCGATCGGCATGTGCTTGCCGTCCGGGAATTCGGCCAGCACCTCGCGCAATGATCGCCCACCCACGTACTCCATGACGATGTACCCCATGGGTGTGCCGTCCGGGCGCGGATGCTCGACGAAGTTGAAGATCTTGACGATGCTGGGGTTGGCGACCTCGGCGAGGAACTGACGCTCGGCCACCGCAACGGCTTGCGCTTCGGAATCACCGAAATGCAAGAGCCCCTTGAGAACTACCCACCTGTCGCTGACATTGCGATCGATCGCGAGGTAGATCCATCCCAGGCCGCCGTGCGCGATGGGCCCTTGAACCTCGTACTGGCCGGACACCAATTCGCCCTCTTCGAGAAGTGGGCGGAAGTCGAAAGTGGAACCGCACTTGGGGCAGGTGCCGTGCTGAGTTGCCTTGGTGCTTGCGCTCTTACGACCGACTGGTTCGTTGCATTTCCAACAGAAGCGTTTCCGCTCGGGGACGGTCGGGTCACTCATCACCGCAGATGCGGGGTCGATCTGCGGGACGGGGGGAACCTCGACCAGGCCGCCGCCGAGGCGCAGCTTTCGCCCCGACCGGCTGCGGCGGGATCGAGTGGAGCGGCCGGTAGGGGAGGAGGACGCGGACGGCGTGGTTGCTCGTATCTGGGCCGAGGTCGGTTCGAGACGCTCGTAGGCGCCCGTGGCTTCGGGCTCGGGCCGCTCGTAGGCGCCGGTGGCTTCGGGTTCGGGACGCATGGAAGCCTGCGTGGCGTCGGGCTCGGGGCCGGTTTCTTCGGTCATGTCAGCCTCAATCCCGGTAGACGGCCGGCGGGGGACCGGGCGAAGGACCGAGGACGCTGAGCCAGCGGTCGTAGATACGGTTCCAGGTCCCGTCGCTCCGGATCCGATCCAGTGTTCCGTTGACGAATCGGACCAAGTCGGGGTTGTCCTTGTTCACTCCGATTCCGTACGGTTCGACGCCCAGTGAGCCACCGACCATCATCAGATACGGGTCTTGCGAGGCGAGGCCCGCGAGGATCGTGTCGTCGGTGCTGATCGCGTCCACCTGCCCCTGCTGGAGGACGACGAGGCAGTCGGACCACATCGGGACGGTGACGACGGTGGCTTCGGGTTGGAGTTGCTGGATTCGAGTCGCCGAGGTCGTTCCCCGGGCAGCGCAGACCCGCTTGCCTGCGAGGTCGTCGATGCCGCGGACGGATGACCCCTGCAAGACCTGAATTCGTTGTTCAGCGGAGAAGTACTGCGTCGAGAAGTCGACCTTCTCGCGCCGCTCGCACGTGATGGTCATGGTCTTGACGACCACGTCGACCATCGATTCCTGGAGCGCGGCGATCCGATCGTCCGACGTCAGGATTCGGTACTCGATCTTCTCCGGGTCACCGAGCAGATCTCGGGCGATTTCGCGGGCGATGTCCACGTCGAAACCCTCGAGGCGCCCGGTGGCCGGATCGCGAAAGCTCATGAGGTTGGAACCGGTGTCCAGGCCCACGATCAGCCGCCCGCGGGCGCGGATGGCGTCGAGGCTCGGCGTGGGTGGCTGCGGAGATGCGTCTGCGGGGGTGGGCCGCAGGCTCGCGGTGAGGTTGGTGCACGACGCGGTAGTCGTCGGTGTCGGGCTGGGAGCGATGGTGGCCTCGGCCGGCAGCGGCGGTTCCGTGTACGACGTGGCGCCTGCGTTGTCCAAGTCTTCGGCTCGATCCGCACCGCAACCGGCGAGCACCAGCATGGCCGCTGCCAGAACCGCGACACATACGGCCGGGCTCTTCCTCCGCATCACCGGTACTCCCGTCACTGATACTCCCGCAGTCGAGGCCAGAATCCGATGAAGATTCCGGCAACTCCGAGAACTGCCAATACAGACATGCCCGGTGCGGAGGCAGCCAACACCCGGGAGGCGTACGAGACGTCGGACCGAAGATTCGTGCGCGAATCCACGATTCCCTGCCAGAGTTCGTGATCGAGCTTTCCGTACTCCGCGGCCGAATCCTGTTCTCCGGCGCCGATGGTGATGGCTGCGGCGGACGTGAAGTCGCCGTTTCCGAGACGGTCGTACATGCGCGTGTGCGCAGCCACCCACTGCTGGCGCGAGTCGAGTGCGGCGGTCAGCACTTCGCTGTTCACTCGGGCGCGTTCGTCGCTTTGCAGGCCCTCGAGGATGTCCCGCAGAGCATCGACCTTGCGGGTGAACGTCACGTTGTCCTCGGCGGTCGAATCCCGCCTCGCCAGCGTGAGGGTTTCCACGGTGCGTGCTTGCTGCGCCATGATTCGTGCCTCGGTCAGTTCGTGCAGTGGCTCGGCCCCGGCGTCGAGCGCGCGCCCGGTGGCCAGTGCGGAGACCAGTCCGACCGTGAGCAGCCACAGCAGAGCTGCAGCGACCGCCAGCGAGGCAAGGATCAACCCGAGATTGAAGCGTCGGCGACTCTTGCGGGAGAAGTACATCTGTGTCGCCACCAGCGCGCACAGCACGAAGACGAACGCCACGATCGGCCACCACGGTGGAGTCTCGAAATCGCGCTGTACTTGTGAGACCAGCGTCTCCTGCGAGGCGTGCAGTTGCTGGGCCATCGGCAGCAGCGAGGTCTGCATCAACTGGGAGGCCTCGCTCAAATATGCTGCCCCGACCGGGTTTCCGACGCGATTGTTCGCCCGTGCAGTTTCGACCAGCCCGGTGTAGACGGAGAGGTCGGTCGAGATAGTGGTCAACGCGCTGTGACCGGCAAGATCAGTCGAGTCGAGACCGGCCGACGCCTGGACGATCTCCGCAGAGGCCTCACCGATCGACTGCGTGTATCGGTCGCGGACTTCGGCGGGTTCGAGGCCGCCGGAGATGAAGGCGGTGGCCGCGGCGGCGTCTGCCAAGGACAACGCACTGTAGAGATTCTGGGCCGAGTTGGCGAGAGGCTCGGTTTCGACGAGGAGGAGGTCGAGGTTCGCCTGGCGATTCTCGATCGCTGCGGTGGCGAGGAGTCCGGCGATCAAAGTGATCGCGATCAGGATCAGTCCGACGACGGTCAACCGGCCAGGCGTCGAGGACATGAAGGCCTGCAGTTCGCGCCGCAGAAGTGCCTGCTCGTCCTCCGCCGACACTGATGTGGCCTCGGAGGGCGGCAGCGACCGGGGTTCGATGGACGGGACGACACGGTCGACCATCGAGCACCTCACTTCGCTGTAGGCGGGCTACCGAGAAATGATGCCGCCGAGAAATGATTCAGGGCATCTTCGCGAGCATATAAGCATCACCTACACCTGGAGCAGTTTGAAACGGTTAGTGTGGGACAACGGCGAGAGCAGGCGGAGCGAGGTAGTCGATGCGTGGTGACGGTGACGGTTGGTCCATCGGATCGGACGGTACTCGGCATTGGGGTAAACACGGAGCTGCAGGACTGCTTCTTCGTGCCCCCGATTCGGACGGATCACCCATGGTCTTGCTGCAGCATCGTGCGGCGTGGAGCCATCAGGGCGGAACGTGGGCACTGCCCGGCGGTGCGCGGGACTCACACGAGAGCACGACGCACGCTGCCGTCCGGGAAGCACACGAAGAAGCAGGTATCGCCGAGGACGCCGTCCGTGTCCGCGGGGAAGTAGTGACGATGCGCGCCGAGAGCGGGTGGACTTACACCACCGTCGTGGCTGACGCGGCGCATCCACTGTCGACGGTTGCCAATGGTGAGAGCACCGAGTTGCGGTGGGTACGCGAAGCCGACGTCGACTCACTGCCGCTGCATCCGGGCTTCGGTTCCTCATGGCCCGACCTCCGGACCGAGCCTGTTGTGGCCGTGGACGGCGATCCGCACACCGTCGTGCTCGAGGACGGCGGATTCGGATGGTTGTCGGGTAGTTCCCACCAAGGCAGTGAGCAGTCAGGCAGTGACCAGAACCTGTCCGAGGCGTCGAGTACGCAGTCGTAGCACTCGAGTCTTCACAGTTCATACACAGCAGAAGGGCCGGACTCCGCGGGAGTCCGGCCCTTCGGTGTTTCGGTCGTCGACCGAAACGAGGCTCAGCTGAGCGAGTTCAGCGCCGTGATGAAGCTGACCGCGGTGATACCGAGCTTGAGCAGCTCGCTGATCTTGCCGAGGTTCAGGTCTTCGAGCGATTCGGTGCTGAGCGAGCCGGTGTCGAGGGATCCCATTTAGTGCTCCTAGGTTCAGTTAGTAACTGGAGGTAAACTACAACAAACCGAATGGGATGTGACACGCAATCGAAGCAACTGTGAGCAAGATCACTTAATCCGACTTTTCGGACATCCAATCGCACCTAGGAACTGGGAGTTTGTTGTCTGATCGGACAACTTCCGTTCATAATTCGAGTCAGGCGTGCTGACCCGTAACTGTGCGGAAATCGCCCGGCAAACACTTGACGAACGCCAGTTACCGGCTTTCAGCGCCCAGCGACGGCTGCGGCGAGGCGTTGCGCGGCCGCCTGGGGATCCGATGCTTGCGTGATTGCACGCACGACGACGATGCGCGTGGCGCCGGCGTCGAGCAGCTCTGGCAGACGTTCCTCGTCGATGCCGCCGATCGCGAACCAGGGCCGCGGCGGTGCGGCGTCGGCGGTCGATCGAACCAGTTCCAAACCGGACGCACTTCGATTCGGTTTGGTCGGTGTCGCCCAGACCGGCCCGGTACAGAAGTAGTCGACGCCCTCTTCGATGGCGGCCAGACTCGCCTGCGCGCGACTGCTCGTCGAACGGCCGATGACTACGTCTTCACCGACAACGGTTCGCGCGTAGGGGACGGGAATGTCGTTCTGGCCGAGGTGGAGGATGTCGGCGCCGGAAGCCATCGCGAGATCCGCGCGATCGTTGACGGCCAACAATGCGCCGTGGCGTCGCGCTGCGGTCGCGAGAATGCCCAGCGCCACCAGTTCGTCCTTGGCCTCGAGCGGGCCGAACTCGCGCTCACCGGCAGAGCCTTTGTCACGCAATTGGATGATGTCGACTCCGCCGGACAATGCTGCCTCGGCGAACTGCGCGAGGTCGCCTTTCTCGCGGCGCGCGTCGGTGCACAGGTACAGCCGTGCTGCTGCCAGGCGCTCGCGCCGGTCGATGTCGTTACTGGGATGTGTGGGGTGCACGGAGCAAACGGTAGCCTCTAGGGAGCAAGGTTCGACACGGGAGTCCTGAAACGTCGTCGTCACTTTTTGTCGTGACTGCGAGGTTCGTAGGGCTGAGAGGGGATCGCGACCAGATCCCGACCGTCAGACCTGACCCGGATCATGCCGGCGCAGGAAGTGGAGGTGGAGTTTCGTGAGTACACACGCTCGTACGGTGTCGGTTGTCGGCGGCGGTGTCATCGGTCTCGCTATCGCGTGGCGAGCAGCCCGCGACGGGTGGGCCGTTCGGTTGTACGACCCGTCCATTGGATCAGGTGCTTCGTGGGTGGCGGGCGGAATGCTTGCCCCGCTTTCCGAAGGCTGGCCGGGTGAAGAAACCGCGTTGACAATCGGTGCAGCGTCCCTGGAACGGTGGCCGACGTTCGGCGAGGAGCTCGGAAAATTCGGGCAATCGGTCTTCACCGCGGACAGCTCGCTGACGGTTGCACTCGACGCTGCCGACGCGCAGGACCTGCAGACCATCGCCGAGTGGGTGAGCTCGCAGGGGCACGAACTCGAAGTTCTCGGTCGCGCGCGCATCCGTGAACTCGAACCGATGCTGGGCCGGGGCATCCGGTCGGGGTTGATGGCTGTCGGTGAGTCCGCCGTCGACAACAGACTTCTGCTGGCGGCGTTGCAGAAGGCCTGTGCGGAATCCGGCGTCGAATTGATCGCGCGGGCCGTCGACGACCTCGCCGAACTCGATACCGATCAGACAGTGCTCACCGCCGGTATCGCGTCACCCAAGCTGTGGCCCGGGCTACCGGTACGCCCGGTCAAGGGCGAAATCCTTCGCTTGCGCAGTAGGCCTGGAGTCACCCCGGCGCCCAGCCGCACCATCCGCGGAAGCGTCCACGGGCGGCCCGCCTACCTCGTCCCGCGCGGTGACGGAATCGTCGTCGGCGCAACACAATACGAGTCTGGTGAGGACACACAGGTCACGATGGCCGGAGTACGGGACCTGATCAACGACGCCGAGGCACTGATGCCGGCGATCGGCGAATACGAACTGTACGAGTGCGCGGCAGGTCTGCGTCCCATGACGCCGGACAACCTGCCGTTGATCGGGCGCGTGTCCGATCGTGTTGTCGTCTCCACCGGGCACGGCCGCAACGGAGTCCTGCTGACGCCCGTCACCGCCGATGCGACGGTCGCGTTGCTGAACGGCACATCTTTGGTCGAGGTAAAAGGAACCGAACCCGAGCGGTTCGCAGTAGCTAAGGAAAATTCATGAGTGAGCAGGTCCCGATCGGGATCACCGTCAACGGCGAAGAT
This sequence comes from Rhodococcus sp. MT28, assembly GCF_058792695.1. Lineage (NCBI taxonomy): Bacteria > Bacillati > Actinomycetota > Actinomycetes > Mycobacteriales > Nocardiaceae > Rhodococcus > Rhodococcus sp. MT28. The sequence goes on along the minus strand of NZ_JBXAFD010000004.1, from coordinate 379,952 downwards.
CTCGAGTTCGATCGAGCAGTCACGGTGACCGAACTTCTGACGCACCTCGAGTTGCCGAGCAAAGGCATCGCCGTCGCCGTCGACGGTGCGCTCTTTCCTCGCGGGCGTTGGGACGAATCCGTCGGACGTGGTTGGGAAATCGAGATCCTCACGGCGGTGCAGGGTGGCTGAGCAGGACCTTCTCACTATCGCGGGCCGCAGTTTCGGTTCCCGGCTCATCACGGGGACAGGCGGCGCCGCCAACCTTGCGGTCCTCGAGGAAGCGCTTGTCGCCTCCGGTACCGAACTGACCACCGTCGCGATGCGGCGAGTCGACGCGGCCGGCGGCACCGGCGTTCTGGACCTGCTTCGTCGCCTCGGAATCGAACCGTTGCCGAACACCGCCGGGTGTCGGGGCGCCGCCGAAGCGGTCCTGACGGCGCAGTTGGCACGCGAAGCGCTCGAGACGAACTGGGTCAAACTCGAAGTCATCGCCGACGAGCGGACTCTGCTGCCCGACGCAATCGAACTCGTCTCCGCCGCAGAACAATTGGTGGACGACGGATTCACCGTCCTGCCGTACACGACGGACGATCCGGTGCTGGCGCTTCGCCTCGAAGAGGTCGGCTGCGCGGCAGTCATGCCGCTCGGTTCACCCATCGGGACAGGGCTGGGTATCGCGAATCCGCACAATATCGAGATGATCGTCGAGCGCGCCGGCGTGCCCGTCATCCTCGACGCCGGAATCGGAACGGCCAGCGACGCCACCCTTGCCATGGAGTTGGGCTGCGACGCCGTCCTACTTGCGACAGCGGTGACGCGGGCCAAGAATCCCGCGTTGATGGCGTCGGCGATGCGGCACGCAGTGGTAGCAGGTTTCGAAGCGCGTCACGCCGGCCGGATTCCCAAGCGGTTCTGGGCCCAAGCATCGTCCTGACGGACCATTTCCGGGTGTTTTCTCAGGGTTATGCCCAGATTGTCCGGCTTCGTGTCCTACCTGAGTACCACTCGGAACTAGACCTGTGGCCGATGTGCTGGTCATTGCCGGTAGGGCAAAGTTCTCCTCATGATTGAACTGAGGGGATTGACCAAGGTTTACGGACCGACGAAAGCGGTGGACGATTTGTCGTTCACGGTCAAGCCGGGCATCGTGACGGGCTTCCTGGGCCCGAACGGTGCAGGTAAGTCGACGACGATGCGGATGATCCTGGGTCTGGATCAGCCGACGTCGGGTGCGGCGTTGATCGAGGGCAAGCCGTACCGCGAGCTCAAGACGCCGTTGCGGACTGTCGGCGCGTTGCTGGATGCGAAGTGGGTGCACCCCAATCGCAGTGCGCGTGCACATCTGCAGTGGATGGCTGCTTCGAACGGGATCCCGAAGTCCCGCGTCGACGAGGTGCTCGGGTTGGTCGGGTTGTCCGAGGTGGCGGGCAAGAAGGCGGGCGGGTTCTCGCTCGGTATGTCGCAGCGTCTGGGGTTGGCGGGTGCGTTGTTGGGGGATCCGAAGGTGTTGTTGTTCGACGAGCCGGTCAACGGTCTCGATCCGGAGGGCATCGTCTGGATTCGTAAGTTCATGCAGCGGTTGGCGGCCGAGGGCCGCACGGTGTTGGTGTCGAGTCACCTTCTGTCGGAGATGGCGCTCACGGCGGAGCAGTTGGTGGTGATCGGTCGGGGTCGGTTGATTTCGGATTCGACGGTGGCGGAGTTCGTGGATCGTTCGTCGGAGTCGACGGTGCGGGTGCGTAGTCCTCAGCTCGATGCGTTGCGCAGTGTGTTGCTCTCGCAGGGGCTGACGGTGCGTGAGGACGGTTCCGGTGTTGCCCCGGCTTTGGTGGTGGTGGATTCGACCACTGATGTGATCGGTGGGTTGGCTGGTTCGCAGGGGATCGTGTTGTACGAGTTGGCTTCTCAGCAGGGGTCGCTCGAGGATGCGTTCATGAAGTTGACCGGGGACGATGTCCAGTACCACGCATCCGGTATCGATCCGGGTGTCGGTGCCCACCACGCAAATACACAGCAGGCTATGGGAGGTGCACTGTAATGGCTGTTCTCAGTGCTGAACGTATCAAGATCACCACGACCAAGTCGCCGCTGTGGTGCTCGGTCATCATCGTCGTGCTCGCGCTCGGCTTCGCGGCCATCATGGGCGCGGTTGCCAAGTCGGCTCTGACGTCCTCCGACGTCCAGGGAGCACCGGACCTCGACACCGCCGTTGCCACGGCCGGCATCTCGGGTTTCGGAATCATGGTTCTCATGATCATGGCGGCCCTCGCGGTCACCAGTGAGTACCGCTTCGGGACCATCCGCACCACCTTCCAGGCCGTTCCGAACCGTGCCTCGGTTCTGATCGCCAAAGCCGGCCTCATCGGTGCTTTCGGTGCTGTACTGACATTTGTTCTCGCCTTCGGCGCGTACGCCATGGCCAAGGCCATCGCCGGTACCGAGGCGAGTGCCGGATTGACCCTGTCGAGCGGCAGTGACTGGCGCGCGATCTACGGCATCCCGATCTACGCCTTCCTGTGCGTGATTCTCGCTGTCGGCGTCGGATCGATCATTCGCCAGTCGGCCGGCGCAATTGCGTTGCTCCTGCTCTGGCCGCTGCTCATCGAGAGCCTGTTCGGACTGTTCGGCAGCTTCGGCGAGAAGATCACCCCGTTCCTGCCGTTCGCGAATGCAAACCACTTCCTCAGTGCGAGCAGCGGTGGCGTCGACTTCCACTGGGGACCCTGGGGCAGCCTGATCTACTTCGCGGCCTTCGTTCTGGTGATTTTCGGAGCAAGTATCGTCATCGTGAATCGTCGCGACGCCTGATCTTGTCGCTCCCTCGGTAGGTGTTGTCGGGAGACCTACCGAGAACCAGGAGTGACAGCAGAGTAGGGACCCAGTACGAAAAACCATTCGTACTGGGTCCCTTTCCTGTGCTTCGGCCGATATCCTCCGAAGATGAGACTCTTCGGTGTGGTTGTGGTCGCAATGGCTGGAGCACTCGTGGTGAGTGGATGCTCGTCGGGAAGTGAAGCGGCCGTCCCGACAGACCCGGTTGCATTCTCCGAGACCGTCACGGTCGACGCCGTGACCGGGCATCTGGAGCAACTCGAGAAGATCGCCGCCAACAACGAGGGCAATCGATCGGCCGGTACCCCCGGCTACGACGCCAGTGTCGACTACGTGGCAAACCTGCTCGAAGACAAGGGTTTCGAGGTCAGCACCCCGGAATTCGACTTCAGCTCCTTCGATCCCGGCACCGAATCCCTGAAAGCCGCTGACGGCTCCGATGTTCCGGTGCGGGCGCTGACATATTCCACCTCCACGGGACCGACCGGAATCACGGCGCGTCTGGTGGCGATTCCCGCCGACGAGACCCCCGGTTGCGAGGCCACCGACTACGACGGCCGCGACGTGAACGGTGCAATCGTGCTGGTCACCCGCGGAGTGTGCCCGTTCGGCGACAAGCAGAAGATCGCCGCTGATCGCGGCGCGGCGGCGTTGCTGGTTGCCAACAACGAGGACGCAATGCTGGGCGGGGCTACCTTGGGTGAACCCGAAGACGCCCGCATTCCGACCGGCGGGGTGAGTAAGGCGTCGGGCGAGGCTCTTGCCGCAGCGCCCGGAGACCTCACGCTGATTCTCGACACGTCGACGGAAACGACGAAGTCGCGCAACGTGATTGCGCAGACCAAGACCGGCGCGACCGACAACGTGGTTGTCGTGGGCGCCCACCTGGACAGTGTGCCGGAAGGTCCCGGAATCAACGACAACGGAAGCGGTACCGCAGCCGTACTGGAAACCGCGCTGCAGATGGGAAGCTCACCGAGCATCGAGAATGCCGTGCGTTTCGCTTTCTGGGGAGCGGAAGAAGTGGGATTGGTCGGCTCCACCCGCTACGTCGAGGGTCTGAGCGATCAGGAACGGGCCGACATCGCCCTGTACCTGAATTTCGACATGCTCGGTTCGCCCAACGCCGGATACCTGGCTTACGACGGCGACAACTCGGATGCCGTCGGGGAGGGGCCCGGGCCCGAGGGGTCGGCGGGCATCGAGCGCACCTTCGTCGATTTTCTCGCCGGGCGAGGGATTGCGGCGGACGGAACGGACTTCGACGGGCGCTCCGACTACGGCCCGTTCATCGAGATCGGGATCCCGGCGGGCGGAGTGTTCAGCGGCGCGGACGAGCGCAAGACGCCGGCACAGGCCGAGAAGTGGGGCGGAGAGGCGGAGGAGACTTTCGACCCGAACTACCACAGTGCCCAGGACAACCTCGCGAACATCGATCGCGAAGCGCTCGCTGCCAACGCTTCTGCAGTAGCCTTCGGAGTTGCGACGTATGCCCAGGATTTGAGCGGACCGAACGGAGTTCCCGTCGGCGATGCCCGGACACAGGCCAGAACCGAATGATCGACTGACCGAATGATCGACTGACCGAATGATCGACTGTGCGAGCGACCAGGAGGCCACTGTGCGAGAACGGCGGCAGCACACTGTCTGTAACTCTGAGTTACGCTTGAGTTATGGCTGATCTGTCCCCGGAGAACACCGACACGGCAGGTGCTTCTTCCTCCTCGGTTCGAGGCGTCGTCGACGTCGTCTTGAACTCTGCGGCAGAACTGAACCGTCGGCAGCAGCTCATCGACGCGCTACGGCGGCTCAGGCGGGCACTACCCGGTGATCCCGGGTTTGGGGATCCACTCTCGCTTGCCGGCCCCGGCGGTGCGCGCGCCGTGGCGCGCGTCGCTGACAGATTGCTCGATCAGAAGCCGGCAGCCACTCGCGAAGTGAGCCTCGGAGCACTGCAGGTGTGGCAGGCAGCGCTGGAAAAGATGGGCCGCGGACGTGGCGATCAAGAACTGACCATCGTCTTCACCGATCTGGTGGGCTTCTCCACCTGGTCGCTCGCAGCCGGTGACGGCGCGACGCTGACCCTTCTGCGTGCGGTGGCGCAGGCCGTGGAAACTCCGATCACCGACAACGGCGGACACGTCGTCAAACGGATGGGCGACGGTCTGATGGCAGTGTTCATTCGCCCGGATGCGGCTTTGAAGGCGGTGTTCACCGCGCAGGACGCGCTCGCGGAAGTCGATCTCGACGGATACACCCCGCGCATGCGCGTCGGCCTACACACGGGTACCCCGCGTCAGATCGGTGACGACTGGCTCGGCGTCGACGTGACCATCGCCGCCCGGATGATGGGCTTGGGCGGCGACGGCAACGTCATGATGTCGGCGACAACTCTCGAGGAACTCGAAGCCGGCACCCTGGAGGATCTCGATCTCACGATCCGGCCATGGCGGCGAGGGTTTTTCGCGACCACGCCCAACGGAGTTCCGGTCGACCTGGGAATCTGGCGCGTGCGCCGGAACTAGCGCACTAAACCTGGAGCCGCCAGAGCGGGGACACCGGACCATGTCCCGCGCCGAGGTCGTACGACGCCTCGAGACACTTGGTCACCCACTCTTTGCCGAACGCCACCGCGTCCGGAACGGAATAGCCGTGTGCGAGAGCGCAAGTGATCGCAGCAGCCAGCGTGTCTCCGCCGCCGTGATCGTTGCCGGTGTCGATCCGGGCACTGCTGAATTCGAGGAAACGGTCGCCGTCGAACAACAGGTCGGTGGACAACTCCGAAGTACGAAGGTGGCCACCCTTGACGATGGACCATTGAGCGCCGAGCGCATGCAGCGCTTCTGCCGCTTGGCGGGCGCTCTTGTCGTCGACGACCTCGATACCGGTGATCAACCGAACCTCGTCGAGGTTCGGAGTGACCACCGTGGCTGCCGGAATCAAGGTGTTGCGGACCGCGTCGAGAGCTTCTTCGTGCAACAGCGGATCGCCGTGCATCGACGCGCACACCGGGTCGACCACGAGCGGAATCGGACGGTCGCGGCCGATCCCAACCTCGGCGGCAACCGCGGCCACCGCTTCAATGATTGTCGTCGACGCGAGCATTCCCGTCTTCGCCGCACCGACGCCGATGTCCGAGACCACGACGCGCACCTGGTCGGCGACGATCTCCGGCGGAATCTCGTGGAATCCGCTGACTCCCACCGAATTCTGGACCGTCACTGCGGCGACGGCCACGCAGGCGTGCACTCCGCACATCGCCATCGTGCGGGAATCGGCTTGAATGCCGGCTCCGCCACCGGAGTCGGTTCCGGCGATGGTCAATGCCCGAATCGGGGTCTGTCCGGCGGGGGTTAGGGGCAGCAGCTTCACGACGACGAGCCTACCGATCGGACCTGGGGAAACGGCAGCTCGGTCCCACCTCTCGCGGGAACGACGGCGCGAACTGCGATTGCGATCCGGTCGTTCCCGGTGCAAAAATTGGTCGAACCCGGGACAGCGTCGTCGGTAGCTGATTCTATGAGTGGCATGGATCACAGTTATGGAGAGCGTGCGAACGCAGCTGTCGCCGATCGCGCAGGTGCACATCGTGCCGTGGAGGTCGCCGCAATGAACGACATCGAAAATTCGAAAACCGGAACCTCACCGGAAGTCACGCTCGTGGACAATCCGTCGCACGAACGATTCGAACTGCTCTCCGACGACGAGTTGGTCGGCATCCTCGGATACCGCGACGAAGACGAGATTTCGGGGAGCGGAGCCGAAGCGGGCGACGTGGTTGCGTACATGCATACCGTTGTCAAAGAGGAGTACGGCGGGCAGGGACTGGCAGCCGTACTCGTGCAGTTCGCAATGGACTGCGCCCGTGAACGTGAATGGTCGGTACGGCCCGTGTGTACCTATGTTCAGCGGTACCTCGGCGAGCATCCCGAGTATCTGGAACTGCTCGTCGAGGACTAGAAGCCCGAGGGTGCAAACAGACGATCAGGCTCCGAGATTCACGATCACCCGAGATTCACGATCACCGGAGCGTGATCGCTGGCGCCCTTGCCTTTTCGCTCGTTTCGATCGATCTCGGCCGCCTCGACGCGAGCTGTGAATGCCGGTGAGCCGAGGATGAAGTCGATTCGCATGCCCTGCTTCTTCGGGAAGCGAAGCTGCGTGTAATCCCAGTACGTGTACACGCCGGGACCGGGTGTGTACGGGCGAACTACGTCCGCGAACCCGGACTCGGTGAAGGCGGTGAACGCAGCTCGTTCCGGCTCCGACGTGTGGGTCTTGCCCTCGAAGAAAGCGGGATCCCACACGTCGTCGTCCGTGGGAGCGACGTTCCAGTCGCCGACCAGGGCGATCTGCGCGTCGGGATCCTGCTTGAGCCAGCCCTCCGCGTCGTCGCGCAGCTTGGCCAGCCAATCCAGCTTGTAGGCGTAATGCGGGTCTTCCAGCTCACGGCCGTTGGGGACGTACAGGCTCCACACCCGCACACCGCCACAGGTGGCACCGATCGCACGTGCCTCGCGGACCGGGTCTGCCTCGGGATCCTTGTCGAACCCGGGCTGATCCTCGAATCCGATCTGCACGTCGTCCAAGCCGATGCGGGAAGCGATGGCGACACCGTTCCACTGGCTCAACCCGACGTGGGCGACCTCGTAGCCGATTTCCTTGAAGCGTTCGTACGGAAACTGCTCGTCCTTGCACTTGGTTTCCTGCATTGCCAGGACGTCGACGTCGGATCGACCGAGCCAGTCGATGATCCTGTCGGTACGGGCACGGACGGAGTTGACGTTCCAGGTAGCGATGCGCACGAGGGCAAGCCTAGCGTCAGCCGCCGACAGGATCGGTGGCGTATCGGTAGCGGTGGTGTTCGACGAATCCGAGCCGCTCGTACAGCGCGATCGCCGCGAAGTTGTCCGTCGAAACCTGGAGGTACGCGTGCGTCGCACCGTTCTCACGACCCCAGGAGAGTAGATCTCCGCAGATCAGCGACCCGATTCCGTGACGACGGTGTTCAGGGGCGACGTGAATGCCGGTCAGCCCTACCCAGCGTTTGTGGTCGGGTGCCTCGGTGAGCGCAGCGCGCCCGATGGCAAGCGTCGTGTCGGTGTTTCCGATCGCGCCGAAAGTTGCAGTGCCCACGACAGCCGTGAGGACCGCCTCGACGTACGCCGGATCGCCGTGGGCGTCGTACATCGACAGCCAGTTGTGGTCGGGGTGGTCGGCGAACGAGGTGACCGGAGGACCGAGCGGCAGCGTGACATTGCCCAGATCGGCGGCCATCACGATGGTTTCCTTCTTGCTGGTCCACCCGTCCGGAGCGGTGCCGAGTCGATCGGGGAGGAGCAGCAGGGTCGGCAGGCCGCGGTCACCGAACCACTGGCGTATCCGCTCGATGGTGCTCGCGTCGAAGCCGGCAACCGCCCCCGCACCACCGAGCGGCAAAGCCGAATTGGCGCGGCCGGTGACACCGTGACCGGCGCGCAGCAACCAACCGTCGATCCACGCCTGCTCGACACCCGGCCACGCCGCCGCAGCAGCCGTTTCGAGGTTTCGAATCTCGCCGATGCGAATCGGGCGGGCCGAGAGACTCTTGAGCGCGATCACCTGATCGGCGGAGACCTGGACCAGCCGACCGTCGCCGGCGCGGACGGCGATGGGATCGGCGCCCTCGAGGATGCCGATGACGTCGGTCATGGGATGCGAATAGCCGGGTGGGAGCTTGTATCGCAAAACCACCCGGCTACCGATCGAAATGTTGCCGTTCAGAGCAGAATTCTCAGTCTTCGTAATCGTCGTCGTCGTGACCGAACGGATCGTCGACGGTCCCCGGCGTCCAGGTCAGACCGGGCTTGCCCCAACCGGAACGCTTGATGATCTTCTTGGCAGCACGCGCGTTGCGGCCGATGAGTACGTCCGTGTAGAGGAAACCGTCGAGATGCCCGGTCTCGTGCTGGAGCATCCGTGCGAAGAATCCGGTGCCCTCGACCTCGATCGGGTTGCCGTCGGCGTCGGTGCCGGTGACCTTCGCCCAATCGGCGCGACCCGTCGGGAACTGCTCGCCGGGAACGGACAGGCAACCCTCGAAGTCTTCGTCCGGGTCGGGCATCGTCTGGGGGATTTCGGACGTCTCGAGTACCGGGTTCACGACGACGCCGCGTCGACGCTCGCTGCTGCGGTCGTCACCGGGGCAGTCGTAGACGAAGACTCGCAGTGGAACACCGACCTGATTGGCCGCCAGACCGACGCCGTTGGCAGCGTCCATCGTCTCGTACATGTCTGCGATCAGTTCGGCGATCTCGGCCGGGGACTGAGTGACCGGCTCTGTCGCCTTGTGCAGTACCGGGTCGCCGACGATTCGGATGGGGAGGATAGCCATGCGGACAAGGATAGTGCGGCGCGCCCGCGTAGTTATCACGGCCCGCACACTCGATCATGGTTCAATGGTTGCTGAAGAACAGCGATGTAATTCGTTGCTCGGTCGGAACGTGGGCCGCGGGGGAAATTGTGAGTTACCTTCGGGCCAGGGGACCGGGAAACTCACGGCCGCGAGAATTCGGTCGGAAAAAGAACACCGGGCATACGAGTCTCGCTGACGCCGAGCACAGCAGTCGAGGAGTGACATGGACGGCGCAACCGCGCGTAGTCGGAACCAGTCCGAAGGCACTGGCGCCGACGATTCGGTAGTAGATACAGCAGGCATGCACGAGGTCGGCGAAGACGGCCTCACCCGCCGGGAGCACGACATCCTCTCTTTCGAGCGTCAGTGGTGGAAGTACGCCGGTGCGAAGGAAGAAGCCATCAAGGAGTTGTTCGACATGTCGGCAACCCGCTACTACCAGGTTCTCAACGCCTTGGTCGATCGCCCCGAATCCTTGGCGGCTGATCCCATGCTGGTCAAGCGCCTGCGTCGTCTGCGTGCCAGCCGTCAGAAGGCCAGGGCCGCGCGTCGCCTCGGCTTCGAGGTCACCTGAATCACGCGTACATATGATCGGGCTGTCCACGCACTGGCGATAAGGTCGACATCGTGAGTACCCCGAAAGAGCAGCCGTCCGGACCTCCGCTTCGCGCAATCGCCATGGTGTTGATCGCGTTGGCGATCGTGTTCATCGGTCTCGGAGCAGCCTCACTGGGTGGATCGAGCGACGGTGGATCGGGCGACGAGAACACCGCAGCACAGCAGACCGAATCCTCGGCGTCTGCCACGACGAGCGCCCCCGCGCCTGCCACCACCAAGCCTGCAGCGACGACGCAACCCGCTTCGGGCGATACCACCACCACGTCGCGTCCCTCGGGAACTGCGACGACCACGACTTCCAGCTCCGCGAGCGGCGCCGACACGTCGAATGTCAGCGTTCGAGTTCTCAACAACAGCACCGTCTCCGGTCTGGCAGCAGGCACCGCCGAGGAATTGACGGCAGCAGGTTGGAACGTCGAGGAGACGGGTAACTACAGCGAGGGCACCGTCAGTACGACGACGGTGTATTACGGATCGTCCGCGGCGGAGAAGGCAGCGGCGCAGAAGATCGCGGCTGAACTCGGAGTCTCCGCAGAGCCTCGATTCGCCGGCATCGCGAACGCGTCACCTGGCGTGATCGTGATCGTGACCTCCAACTGACCGGTCGTGAAGGTGGAACTGACCCGTCGGTTCCAGCTACTACACGCGCCGTTATGATCAGAAGCACTTTCTCGCCACCTCAAAGGAGCGGTTCGATGGCCCCCAGCAGCACCCGGCGTATGTCCTGGCGCGTCGTTGCCCCTGTAGTCGCGATTGCCGCTTTCGGCTTGACCGCTTGCAGTAACAGCGAAGAGCCCAGCAGCGTCCCCGGCACGACTCCTCCGGTGTGGACCGGTGCAGCCGATCCCAGCGCGCACGAAAGCGCGGGCGGCCACGGTTCCGAGACGGCTCACGCCGGCGCTTCTGCCGAAACGGTCACCGCAACGCTGAACGGCACCGACGGCGCTAAGGTCGGAACGGTCACGTTCGCGCAGGAAGGTAGCGACGTCAAGGTCACCCTCGACGCCAAGGGCCTCACCCCCGGCTTCCACGGATTCCACGTCCACCAGGTCGCCAAGTGCGAGACCAATTCCGTTGCCCCCAGCGGCGGAGAGCCGGGTAACTTCCTCTCGGCAGGCGGACACTTCCAGGCCGAGGGTCACACGGGCCACCCGGCGAGCGGCGACCTCACTTCGGTTCAGGTCCTCGAAGACGGCACCGCCACGCTGGTCACCACGACCGATGCATTCACCGTCGACGAACTGGTCGCAAACGGTGGAACATCCGTCATGATCCACGCCGGAGCGGACAACTTCGGCAACATCCCGACGCGTTACGCGCCGGCACCGGACCAGCAGACTCTCGACACCGGTGACGCAGGCGGACGCGTTGCTTGCGGTGTCATCACCAAGAGCTGACAAACTCACCTGAGTTTTGCATCACTTCCGGCGACTACCACGCAGTAGCCAGCACGGTGTTTTTACCGACACTGTGATTGGATTCTCTGCGTGGTAGTTCCATTTCCAGGTTCGCCGCGCCCGACGCTGGGCGTGGAGTGGGAGATCGCGCTGGTCGATCGCAAGACCAGAGATCTCTCCAACACAGCAGCCGAGGTGTTTTCGGCGGTCGAAGAGCTTGCCGGCTCCGAAACCCCGCACATCACCAAGGAACTACTGCGAAATACCGTCGAACTCGTCACGGGTATTCACTCGACGGTCGGCGAGGCGATGAGTGATCTCGACAGGTCACTGGATCTGCTTCGCCGCGCTGCGAATCCGCTCGGCGTCGACCTCATCAGCGCGGGCACGCACCCGTTCGCGCAATGGTCGACGCAGCTGGTCACCCGGACACCCGACTACGACGAACTCATCGAACGCACACAGTGGTGGGGTCGGCAGATGCTGATCTGGGGCGTGCACGTTCATGTGGGTGTCTCGTCCGCGGATCGCGTTTTCCCGATCATCAACGCACTGCTGCAGCGCTATCCGCACCTGTTGGCGCTGTCGGCGTCCTCGCCGATGTGGGCCGGTGTGGACACCGGCTATGCGTCCAATCGCGCGTTGATGTTCCAGCAGCTCCCCACCGCGGGCCTTCCGTACCAGTTCGAGAACTGGGCCGAATACGAGTCGTTCATCGACGACCAGATGAAGACCGGTGTGATCACCAAGATCGGTGGCATGCACTGGGACATCCGTCCCGCGCCGAAGTGGGGAACCATCGAGGTCCGGGTGTTCGACGGCGTCTCGACACGCGCTGAACTGGGTGCTCTCGTTGCTCTGGTCCACTGCCTCATCGTCGATCTGGACCGCAGACTGAGTGCCGGTGAGACTCTGCCGAACATGCAGCCGTGGCACGTCAAGGAAAACAAGTGGCGCGCAGCGAGATACGGACTGGACGCCGAGATCATCCTCGACTCCGACGCAAACGAGTGCCTCGTCACTGACGATCTGGATCGCCTACTCGACGACTTGGCGCCGATCGCGGTCTCGCTCGGCTGCGCGGACGAGTTGGCGTCGGTGGCGGACATTCCCCGTCGCGGCGCGTCCTACCAGCGGCAACGTCGTGTCGCGGAAGCGACGGGCGGCGATCTGGTTGCGGTCGTCGACGCCTTGGTCGCAGAGTTGGGCACCTAGCAGGTTCACAGTGCGAAGGGCTGTTTCGCGGACTGGAAATCCGGGCATACCAACCGTTTGTCCAGTGGGTGTCCATATTCAGTTCACACGCCGTTTACTATTGTCCGGTGTTGATAGACAGTTGGTCCCAACGAGGGGGCGCACCCGGACAGTCGGACCGTTCGTGGTCGAGTTCTCACCGACTCCTTCTGATCGGCACAGCAGCATTGACCCTGCTGGTCCTGGGTGTGCAGGCGTTCGCGTCGTACAAGGGCTATCTCGGTCCGGTGGAAAGCCTGTTCGGTGACTACTTCCTCGTTCCCCGCTCCGCGACCATGCCTTGGGTGGGCCTCGCTCTCGCGCTCGTCGGACTGAACAACAAAGAACGCATCTACGCGGTATTCGCGGCCGTCGTGATCGACGTGGTCGTCGGCGCGATCCGCTGGTTCTCGGGTGGACCGCTGACGATGGGCACCGGCGGCACCTGGGTGCTGACGGCCATCGCGGTGTACGCGGTGTGGAAGTTGTCCGGCGAGCGTCGACTCAGCGTTCTGCACGGCGTCGCGCTGGGCGCGTTGCTCATCATCGCGGCCAAGGTTGCCGAGACGTGGCTGGAGATCACCATTCTCGTCGGCACCGACGTGTGGGACGAGTACGTGTTCCTCGCCGACCAGGCTCTCGGGAATCCGTCGTGGGTGATGGGCCAGATCGTCGACGCCACGGGCCCCGTCGGTGCAGCAGCCCTCGACTGGATCTACGTCGAACTGCCGGTCGCGGTGATCGTGGTTGCTCTCTATCAAGTACGTAAGGGATGGCCGTCGCATCACCTGCTGCGCACGTTCCTGCTCATCGGGCTGATCGGCCCGATCTTCTACGTCCTGTTCCCGGTGGTCGGCCCGGTGTTCGCCTTCGGTCCGCGTGGTTTCGGATTCCAGATCGGTGACTACTGGCCGAACATCGTGCCCAGTTTCGACTTCGCATCACCGTCGTCGCTGCCGTTCGACGACGCCGCGCCACGAAACTGCATGCCGAGCCTGCACACCGCGTGGGCAGTCGCGCTGTTCATCCACTCGCGCAGCGGACCGTGGTGGATTCGCAGCCTGGGATCGTTCTGGCTCGTTGCGACCCTGACCGCGACGCTCGGCTTCGGATTCCACTACGGCGTCGACCTCATTGCCGGTGCCGTCCTGTGCTTGACCCTCGATGCGGCGCTACGGGATCCGGAGCGCGGCTGGGGTTGGTTCCGAGTGCGTCTGTTGATCGGTGGCTCGGCACTACTCGCGGGATTGTTGCTCTCGTACCGGTTCGCTGCGGTGCAGATGGCCGAGTACCCGGCGATCTTCGGGCCGCTGCTGATGGCTGTCCTGGTTCTCATGTCGGTGGCGTACTTCGCCACCTTCTTCGCCCGCCCCGGCACTGCTCTTGCGGTGTGGGGCGAGCGCGACGGCGAGTGGGATGCCGTTACAGGAGAGAGTCCGGGTCTTCCAGCTCGTTGATCTTCATGAGGTCGTCCTCTTCGCGCTGTTCGCGGTAGGCGACTCGGCCGACGCTGTGCGCGATCACGGGCGCCGTCAGCAGCGTGAAGATGCCCACCAGGACCAACATCCAGATGTCGACGCTCCCACGAAGCAGGAACACGGCGCCCATCAGGACCAGGATCAGTCCGACCACCTGAGGTTTCGTGGCCGCGTGCATACGACGCAGAGTGTCGGGGAAGCGAACGATTCCCACCGCGGCGGTCAGCGCGAGCAGCGCGCCGAGGAAGATGGAGATGGCCCCGATCGTGTCGAGGATGTTGCCGATCACTGGTCACTCACCCGGAAGCGCGCGACGGACACCGAACCGATGAAGCCGACCAGCGCCAGCGCGACGATCGCGGGAACGATGGTCGTGTCTTTGCTGTACGCGGCCCAGACCGCGAGTCCACACATCGAGACCGCGATGATCGTGTCCAGGGCTACGAGGCGGTCGAGTGAGCTCGGACCGTCGAGCAATCGGAACGTGGTCAGTACGGCGGCGATCAGCAGAATCACTCCGGAAATGATCAAGATCGTGGTGATGAACCCGTTCATGGTTGGTCCTCCTGCCGGGGTGCATCGAATTCGTAGTCGCGCTGGTGCCATGGGCTGGGTTGCCAGTCCGAATCACGTTCGAACGACGCGATGAACAACCGCTCGAGGTCCTCCACCGAGCGGTAGAACGCGCTGACGGCTTTCTGCGAGCCGACGTCGAGCACGTGGACGTAGACGATGCGTCGGTTCTGGTCGATCTCGAGAACCATCGTGCCGGGGATCAGGTTGAGAACGTCGATGCACAGCGTGAGAACCAGGTCGGACTTGATCCCGAGTTGGTACCGCAGAACTCCGGTGACCGGGGGCGGCGACGGGCGGATCGCCAGCCACGCGACCTGGATACTCGACTGGATCGCGTAGTACACGATCATCCACAACAGACGCAGAATCGACAGCAGATGTACCCGACCCTCGACCGGTACGCGGGGGAGGGGAAGCAGGACCATGATGATCAGGCCGACGGCGAGTCCGCCGAAGATGTTGCCGAAACTGATGTTGCCCCACAACAGGATCCATACGACCATCAGCCACAGCAGGATCCCGACGCGGAGTACCTGTTCGCGTTTCATCGCGGAGCCTCCTCGGTATTCGGGACGTCGGTGTTCGGGGCCTCGGTATTCGGAACGGCTGCGGGGTCGTCTGCAGCGACGGGAGCTTCGTCGACCGGCACGGGCCGGTGGTTGCCGAGAACCGCGTCGATGTAGATGGACCGGTCCTGCAGATCCTTCGCCGCTCTGTCGCTGATGTCGATGATCCGGCCCGCGAACACCGTCAGTGCCAGACCGACGATGACAAGTCCGACCGTCGGAATCAGCATGAAGAGCGGAATCTTGCCGACATCCTCGCGGTCGACGAACGCGATGTCCTCTTCGGACTCGTCGATCAACGCTGACGGGCTGACGTCGGCGAGGTCACCTTCGGGCGCGTCGGCCCGGGCTCGCCAGAAAGCCTTGGTCCACACGCGGGCGACGGCGTAGAGCGTCAGCAAGCTGGTGATCGTGCCGCCGGCAACGAGGATCCAAGCCAACGCGCTGGCGTCGGCCGCACCGGCCTGAAGGAGCGCGACCTTGCCGATGAAGCCCGAGAACGGCGGGATACCACCGAGATTCAGCGCCGGGATCAGGAAGACGATCGCGAGGATCGGGCTGGCCGCCGCCAGACCGCCGAGACGGCGCAGCGACGACGACCCGGCTTGTCGTTCGATCAGGCCCACGACGAGGAAGAGCGTCGTCTGCACGATGATGTGGTGGGCGACGTAGTAGATCGCGCCGGACAGCCCGGACGTCGTGGACAGTGCGATACCGAAGATCATGTAACCGATATGGCTGACCAGTGTGAACGAGAGCAGACGTTTGATGTCGCTCTGCGCGATGGCACCCATGATGCCGACCACCATCGTGAGCAGGCCGCACACCATCAGTACGTTGTCGAGTTCCCCTTGCGGGAACAGCAGTGAATGCGCGCGGATGATCGCGTACACACCGACCTTGGTGAGCAACCCGGCGAAGACGGCGGTGATCGGTGCGGGCGCGGTCGGATACGAGTCCGGTAGCCACGCAGACAGCGGGAAGACCGCAGCCTTGATGCCGAACGCCACGAGCAGGACAGCGAAGATGGCGGTTCGTGTGCCCGGCGGAATGTTGTCGAAGCGCAGGGCCATGTCGGCCATGTTGAGGGTGCCGGTCGCCGCGTAGGCGAAAGCGATGCCCGCCAGGAAGATCAGCGAGGACACCATCGAGACCATCACGTACGAGACACCGGCCCGGACGCGGTCGGCGCTGGCACCGAGCGTCAGGAGCACGAAACTCGCGGCGAGCAGAACCTCGAATCCGACGTACAGGTTGAAGAGGTCACCGGCGAGGAACGCGTTGGAGATACCGGCGGTCAATGCGAGATAGGTCGGCAGGAAGATCGAGACCGGCTGGGCCTCGCTGCCGTCGCGAATACCCTGACCGATCGCGTAGATCATGACGGCGAGCAACACCACCGACGAGACCACGAGCATCATCGCCGAGAGACGGTCGACCACGAGTGTGATGCCGATGGGGGAGTCCCAGCCGCCGACCTGAACGGCCGTCGTACCGTCGCGGTCGGCGAGGTAGAGCAGCAAGCCCGACACCGCGACGACGCCGACGAGCGCGATCAGTGTGATCACGCGCTGAAAACGAGGACGTCGGCCGACGACCAGCGTCGCAGCTGCGGCCAGCATCGGGATCAAGACGGGCAGGGGCGCAAGGGCTCCCATCAGGTTGTCCGAGATGGTCATGCGCCTCCACCTCCCTCGATCTTGGTCTGGCGAGCGTCTTTGCGCCGCTTCTCGGATTCCTTCTTACGAGCAAGGTCGGTGGCCCAGTCGGGTACCGGTTCGTCCTCGAAGTCGCCGTCGTGGAGGTCGTCGTAGCATTCGATGTCCTCGAGGTTGACCAGTTGTTCGAGGGGAATAGGGTTGCCGTCCTTGTCGAATGCGTCGCCGCCGATGCTCGGGGCACCGGTGACCGGGTCGTCGGAGCGGTCGTGGTCGGGAGCGTCGGCAGGCAGGCGACGCTTGAGAACCTTGGTGTCCTCGGGATCGTCCTCGACGGCGTCGGCGGTGTTGATCTTGTAAGACCGGTACGCCAGTGCCAGAACGAAGCCGGCGATACCCATCGTGATCACGATCGCCGTCAGGATCATGCCCTGGGCGAGCGGATCCGCTATTTCCTCGTGGACCGAATCTCGGCCGACGATGGGCGGATTCCCATCCGATCCACCGACGGTCAGGATCAAGAGGTTGATGGCGTTGCCGAATAGAAGTAGACCGAGCAGCATCCGAGTGATGCTTCGTTCGATCAGCAGGTAGACACCGGCCGACGTGAGGACGCCGATCAGGATCAGCATTCCGATGTTTGCGCTCATGGTGCTTTCACCTCGATTTCTGCGTCGAGGCGGGCGCCGAGACTTCGGAGTACGTCCAGGACCAGGCCGACCACGATGAGGTAGACGCCCAGGTCGAAGAACAGTGCGGTGACCAGTTTGACGTGGCCGATGAGCGGGAGTGTGAACTCGAAGACGGCGGACGAGAGCGCCGGGGCGCCGAGGAACAGCGACACCAGGGCGGTGCCCGCGGCCAGCGCCAAACCGAGGCCGAGAATCTTGCCCGCGTCGATGGGTACGGCTTCACCGAGTTCGTAGCGTCCGCCGGCGAGGTACCGAAGTACCAGCGCCAGGCCCGCCGTCAGGCCTCCGGCGAAACCGCCACCGGGGGCATTGTGACCGGAGAAGAAGAAGTAGATCGACAACACCATGATGGTCGGGAAGATCAACCTCGTGGTGACCTCGAGAACCAGCGAACGGTGTCGAGGATCGATGAGGTCTCCGCCGCGCAACCACGTCGTGTCCGAGTTGGCAGCTGCCTTGTCGACGATGACGGAGGGGGCGTCCGCGACGCGCGGCGCGATACCGAACCGGCGGTTGCGGAAGACGAGGCTGGCGACGCCAGTTGCCGCGACCAGCAGCACCGAGATCTCACCGAGGGTGTCCCATGCGCGGATGTCGACGAGTAGGACATTGACGACGTTCTTGCCGTTGCCCAGGTCGTAGGCCGCGTCGGGAAGCAGTTCGTAGATCGGACGAGTGTTTCGGGCATTGGTCGCGAAGGCCGCGATGGTGGTGACGGTGATACCGACGGCGACGGCGAGTGCGGCACGCGGCCACTTGAAGCCGATCGCCTTGCTCTCGTCGACTTCGGCGGGGAACTTCCGGAGCACGAGCACGAAGATCACCAGTGTCAGTGTCTCGACGAGGAACTGGGTCAGCGCGAGGTCGGGTGCGCCGTGCAGCGCGAACAACACGCCGCAGCCGTAGCCGGTGAGTCCGACGAGGATGACGCTGGCGAGTCGGTTGCGCATCAGCGTCGCGGCGATGGCGGCCGAGATCATCATCAGCGCGATCGTGAACTGGATGGGTGAATCCCACATCCGAAGGTCGACTCCGCCGCCATCGGTGTCGATGATCAGCAGGAACAGTGGCACAACGACCAGCGTCGCGAGAATCGTCGACTGTGTGCGGGGGAGCGAACCACGCTGTGTGGCCCCGGTCAGGCGCATCGAGATGGTGTCCATGCCGCGCAGGGTCGCGTCGTAGATACGGTCGGCGTTGCCGAGCGGCGGGTGCTCGAAGTGCAGTCGGCTGATCTGACGCTGCGCGATGTAGAGCGCGATGCCGCCGGCGATGACGATGCAGGTGAGCAGCAGCGGAGTGTTGAATCCGTGCCACAGCGCGAGGTGGTAGTCGGCGTGCGGTCCGGGGGCCAGTGTGGTGGAGTACGGCGTCAGCAGCTTCTCGAGCTGGGGCGAGAGAATGCCGGCGGCCAGACCGAGAACAGCGAGCAGGCCGGGCGCGAACAGGAACAGCCAACCCGGCTTGTGCATCTTGCTCACGGCTGGGCTGGGCTTGCTCAGGGTCTTACGTCCGAAGGCGCCCCAGATGAAGCGGACGCTGTAGCCGACGGTGAGGATCGAGCCCAACACGATCACCGTGACGACGGCGATGGACGACCAGTGGCCGAGCGCGTTCGTTTCGAGCACCGATTCGAGTGCGGCTTCCTTGCCGACGAATCCGAGTAGCGGTGGCAGACCGGCCATGCTGGCGGCAGCGAGGCTCGCGATGATCGCGAGAGCGGGTGCCGCTTTACCCAGGTGAGCAAGTTTGCGCAGGTCACGGGTACCGGTCGTGTGATCGATGATGCCAACGACCATGAAGAGTGCGGCCTTGAACATCGCGTGCGCCACGACCATCGTCATGCCGGCCAGGGCGGCGTCACGCGTGCCGATGCCGACCAGGACCATCATGAAGCCGAGTTGGCTGACCGTTCCGAAGGCGAGGACGAGTTTGAGGTCGTACGCGCGCATGGCTCGCCAACCGGCGAGGATCATCGACAGCAGACCCAAACTGATGATGGTGATGCGCCACGGCGGCGAATCGGCGTACCCGGGAGCCAGGCGCGCGACGAGGTAGATACCGGCCTTGACCATTGCAGCAGCGTGAAGATAACCGCTGACAGGGGTTGGCGCGGCCATTGCACCGGGAAGCCAGAAGTGCAGGGGCACGATTGCCGATTTGGAGAGTGCACCGATCAGGATCAGGACGATCGCGACGGACGGGAGCCACCCCGTCGGCGGGTTCGCGACCAGTTCGGACAGGTTGTAGCTGCCGCCGACCTGGCCGAGGATGATCATGCCGACCAACATCGCCAGACCACCCGCGGTGGTGACCAGCAGTGCCTGGGTCGCGGCGCGGCGGCTGGTGGCGCGTTCGGCGTAGTGACCCACGAGTAGGAACGACAGGACCGTCGTCAGTTCCCAGAACACGTAGAGAAGCAGCATGTTGTCGCTGGTCACTAGTCCGAACATGGCACCCGCGAAGGCGACCATCTCGGCGGCGAAGATACCGAGTCGAGGTTCGTCGTCGGTGAAGTAGCGGGCGCAGTAGACCAGGATGAGCGTGCCGACACCCAGGACGAGCACGGCCATGATGGCCGAAAGCGCGTCGAACCTGAAGTCGATGTCCATCGACAGCCCTGGAACCCAGGTGATGTGCAGCGTCTCGACGGTGCCCCATTTGTCGATGACCCAGCCGAGGCCGGCGAGGGGGACTATCGCGAGGGGGAAGAAGCCGTTTCGCCCTAACCTGCGCACCACAAGCGGAGCCAAGAGGGCGGCAACGGCATGGGCAAGCAAGATAGCGAGCAAAAGGCACTCCGTCGTGTTGTCAGCGGGCGGCGGGGTGTCCGAACAAAATCGAACCTATCGGATTAACGAGACAATTCACCTTGTCGGAGAGGTTGTCTTTGCGTACATATTACCGGGCGTGGCAGTTTCGATGTGCAGCGAGTCGATTCGGACATCATCGGCACTCGCTGATACACGTAGGTTGGACGACGTGAATTCGTCGACACCCACCACGATCATCCGTACCGCTGCCCTTGCACACATTCGTGACCGCAAGCTGATCCAGACCCGCTCCGTGGGCAAGACGGCGTTCTACATGGCCGGCGGAAAGATCGACCCGGGGGAGACGCCCGAGCAGGCACTGCACCGCGAAATTCGGGAGGAACTCGACGTCGATCTGGTCGACGGGACGGTCACGTTCCTCGACGTCTTCGAGGCTCACGCTTTCGGACATTCCGCGGACACGGGCCTGCACATGAGTTGTTATCTGGCGGAGATGGCCGGAGACCCGCACCCGACCAGCGAGATCGCCGAGTTCCGCTACTTCACGCTCGCCGAGTACGCAGCGATGGACGAGGTGGCGCCCGGATCGCTCAAAGTGTTCCATCGCCTGGCGTCGATGGATCTGATCGACTGATCGGCGGAGGAACGGATCGATTGATCCGCCCCAATCGGAGACTCACGTAGGCGCAGACGGCCACGATGATCAGCGCCACGGCGTCGAGTATCAGAATGTCGGTCGAGATTTCGAACGGGCCGACCGTCGTGATGCCGTTGAAGGGCTTGTTCTCGTCGAGCGGCGTGTACGCCGTCCATCCGTAGTCGAACTGCGGATAGACGAGCAGGGCCAGCGCCGTCGGGCCGAAGATGACACCGAGTCCGACGAGTGCTCGCGACGCTCCGGTCCGCGGTGGCTCTCGGTACATCGCGCTGGCGATCGCGTATGTGACGACCGCAGCGGTGAAGGCGACAAGAAGATCGCTGATCGTGAGAACGTCACCGATCTTCGGCGACGGCGACGTGGCGTAGCTGACGATCCCGGCGACCGTGACCGTCAGGAGCAATCCGTAGCCGACGACTCGCGAGGGAGCGATCGCGCCGATCGCTGCCGCGGCGACGATGACGAGTCCGATCACGACGGCGGTGGAGGCGGGGGTTTTCGACCATTCCATAGCTTCGGTTGCGGGACGGTTCGCCGAGACCGCCGCCAGAGTTGCGACGGCAGCGGTACACATCAGCAGGATTCGACTGCCGTCGCCCAGCACCCGCGCGCAGATCACCGTGATCACCAGCGCGACGAGTAGTAGAGGCACCGCCGCCGTGACGGTGGTGATCTCGAACCACCAATTCGCAGCGACCCCGAAGAGAGTGAGCACCGCCGCGATAGTCACCGGTCGAACGGCCATCCGTTCCTTGGGGTGGTCCTTGTCGAAGTCGTGGAACCAGAACGCGGCGACGCAGGCGGCGGCCAATGCCAGCGCGAGCAGTGTTGCCCCCAACACTGGTGGTTGAAACTGGTTGGTGTTGTCGGCGATGTAGTCTGCGTACCGCCGAGGAATAGCGTCTTCGTCGAGGAGTGAATCCGAGACATGCACGGCAACAATCGTTCCCGCGACGGAAGCGGCTCGGACCCGGGGAGCGGCAGCAACCGTGACCGCGCCGACAGCGACTCCCGCACCGACGGGTGAGAGTGCCTCGAAGTTGTGATCGTAGAGCCCGGGCAGTTCGAGTAGGAGTCCACCGAAGACCGTCATGGCCGCGGTCCGCAACCGGCAGCGGGCCATCATCGCGGCTGTCCCGACCGCGACGACAGCCAGAACGCCGGCGCCGATGGTCGAGATGGACCAGAATCGGTCGCCCGTCGAAATCGACGTCGACTGGCTGTTCACGAACGGTGCCAAGGCGACGACGGTGACGACGAATGCCGTCACGCCACTCAGCGCGACGAGCAGCGTCCTGCGGGCGATGGGCACTGCTCCAAAATAGTCAATCCGGTACCAGTTGCACCGCAATAGCAGGTCTCAGTCCGGTGACGGTGTGTCAGTCGACTGGCTCCGGTTCGATCCGAGATTCCGTGGTGTCGACGGGTGGATGGGACCGTCGGAGGATCGCTGCACCGCAGAAGCCGATGATCAAGGCGAAGAGGATTGCAGTGCCGACGGTCTGAGGGGTGACGTAGTCGACGGTGATTCCGACGCCGCGTCCGAATAATCCTCCGTCGCGGTGGGGAGAGACCGCATCGATATCGAGCTGCCCTTGGATGTATATCGACGTCATCATCGGTGGGAAAGCGAGCTGATCGGTGAGAACAGCGATCGACGAGAAGGTCATTGCGGCAAAGGGAATGGCGAGTCCGAGTGTGGCGTCGACCAGGCTGC
This sequence comes from Rhodococcus sp. MT28, assembly GCF_058792695.1. Classification (NCBI taxonomy): domain Bacteria; kingdom Bacillati; phylum Actinomycetota; class Actinomycetes; order Mycobacteriales; family Nocardiaceae; genus Rhodococcus; species Rhodococcus sp. MT28. The sequence continues at coordinate 357,377 of NZ_JBXAFD010000004.1, read as the reverse complement.
CGGGAGCCAGGGCACCGAACAGCAATCCGGCGGCGAGACCCAGCGAGGCGATCTTCAGTGCGATTGACCAGACACCGTGCGCGGAGTCGAAGGGCAGTAGTTCTGACAGCGGTACCGCAACGAGAACGGCGATGGGAACGAGGTTTGGCACGTGCTTGTGCAGTCGCAATCCGACGGCGACCGGCAGGGCTGCGAAAAGCACCAGTACCCAGGGGGACTTCAGGTCTCCCCAGTGGCCGGAACCCTTCGCGATGTCGACGAACAGCGGAGCCGACGCAGCGGCCAGAGCGGTTGCGGCCCAGAGGAACTTGCCACCAGCACCGGAGGTGTCGCCGAGACGGTAGGCGGCGATCCATGTCAACGCGAGCGCAGCGCCCGCTGCCAAGACCATGACGATCCAGGCAGTTGCCTCGGACGCGTACTGCTGGCGATCGATCACGGCGCCGAGCACTCGATGCCCGATCGCCAGCGCGGCGATCACCACGAGCGCTATGCGGATTTCGCCCGCGTCGGGCTTGCGGATCCGGAAGCCGGATTGCGCGGTCACTGCACAGGCGATTGCTGCTGCGGCCGTGGCGCCGATCAGCCACCACGACGGCTCACCTACCGAAGACGTACTCATCCGGCCCGTCCCGCCGGCGAACGTGCGAACCGCGAGGAAGGCGGCAAGCACGCCGAGGAGGGTGGCGTTCTTCGTGGCGGTGCGATCCCAACTGACGGCAACCACACAACCCAGAATCGCACCGGCTGCAACACTTTTGACGATGATCAAGGCGATCAGCAGGTCCAGTGACGCAACCTCGGGCACGACTGCCCGAATGATCGCGATGACGGCGACCCCGACGGTGATCGCGATCCAGGCTGCCCGACGGGAGCCGCGACGCTGTGAGAGTGCGCAGGCAAGCACGGCAACCACGGCGCCGAGCCCGACAGCGGTGGGTCCACTGCTGATCCAGCGATCTACTTCCGACGGAGAGGCCACGATGGCCCAGTCACGGAGAACCGGATTGGTCAGGGCCAGCGCCGCGAGTATCCCGGACAGGAGCGCAGCGACGGTGGTGAGGATCGCTCGAAGATCGAGTGGCATCGGGCCAACCTATCGCGGCGCCGCAACATCGGTCGTGGGCGGCGTGAGTGCCGGAAACCAGATGTCGGTGAGAACGTCTGCTGCGACGTCCGCACCCGCGGTGATCGCGCCCTGTTCCGCCCAGCGAATGAAGAAGCGCTCGACTTGTGTCAGCAGGAGCTCGACCCGGAGTTTCGCCTCGTCGTGTCGGCTCTGCGGCCAGCGTGCCAGGTACGACGGCATAGCGTTGGGCAGTGCTGAGATGCCTTCGCGGGCCAGTGTGCGGAACTCGGGTTCGAGGACCATGGCCTCGTCCCACGCCCGCATCATGTGGTGGTGATCGCGGCACCAGTCGAGAGCGCGGTTGATCCAGCCGGCGAATTCTTCGCGCGAACCGGAATCGAGTACGTGGTCGAGATCCTGGAATATGGCGAGGGTGCTGGATACGACGGTGTTCGAGCCGAGCGCCTTGAGGATGTCGATCTTTCCGGGAAAGTGCAGGTAGAAGGTGGCTCGGCTGCAACCGACCCGGCCGGCGATGTCCTCGACGGTGACAGCCGCGTATCCGCGTTCGGTGAAGAGCGCGCCGGCGGCATCCACGAGGTCTGCGCGGGTTCGCTGCTTCTGCTTCTCTCGCAGCGTCAGTCTGCCGGAGGTATCTGTCATTACCAGGATCCTAGTGCCGCGGGGGCTCTCACGGGTCAGTTGCACGAGACTCTCCGTCTTTCACTTGACAGTCCGTTAGTGAAAGCTACTCTGTGGTGTAGCGCACATTCGACCGATCAGAGGACGCCATGACCATCTCGGACACAACACGCACGCCTGACCTGCCGGCCGGATTCGACGTCACCGATCCTGCTGTCCTCGGGGAGCGGATCCCTTTCGAGGAATTCGCCGAACTGCGTCGCAACGCACCCGTGTGGTGGTGTGAGCAGCCGCCGACGGTCGGTGGATTCCAGGACGAGGGCTACTGGGTGGTCTCGCGTCACGCTGACGTCAAAGAGGTCAGCCAGCGCAGCGATGTGTTCTCGAGCTGGGAGAACACCGCGATCGCGCGTTTCGCCGACGACATGCCACGTGAGGCCGTCGAGATGCTCCGGCATCTTCTGCTCAACAAGGATGCACCGGAGCACACCAAGCTCCGCAAGCTGATTTCGAAGCTGTTCACGCCTCGCGCGATCAACGGCATGCGCGACGAATTGGACCGTCGTGCACGGAGCATCGTCGACACCGCTGTGAGCGAAGGCCCGGGCGACTTCGTGAAGCAGGTTGCCAGCGAGCTGCCGCTCCAAGCGATCGCGGATCTGATCGGTGTACCGCAGGACGATCGAGACAAGCTGTTCAAGTGGTCCAACGAGATGATGGGCTACGACGACCCGGAATACCAGGGTGATCCGGCAGTCGCGTCCACCGAGGTCCTCGGATACGCGTACCAAATGGCAGACGCACGTCGTACCTGCCCGGCAGACGACATCGTCACCACTCTGGTCCAGGCCGACATCGACGGCGACTCCTTGAGCCCGGAGGAGTTCGGGTTCTTCGTGCTCATCCTGGCGGTCGCAGGGAACGAGACCACTCGCAACGCCATCACGCACGGAATGATCGCGTTCCTGGACAACCCCGAGCAGTGGGAGCTGTACAAGAAGGAACGTCCCAAGACGACGGCCGACGAGATCGTCCGTTGGGCGACACCCGTCACCGCCTTCCAGCGCACCGCGCTCGAGGACACGGAATTGGCAGGAGTGTCGATCAAGAAGGGGCAGCGCGTGGTGATGCTGTACAGCTCCGCGAACTTCGACGAGGACGTGTTCGAGAACCCGATGACGTTCGACATCACTCGTAACCCCAATCCGCACTTGGGCTTCGGCGGAACGGGCGCGCACTTCTGCATCGGTGCCAACCTCGCTCGTATGGAGATCGACTTGATGTTCAACGCGATCGCCGACAACGTCCCGGACATCACCAAGATCGGTGATCCGCGCCGTCTGCGCTCGGGTTGGATCAACGGCATCAAGGAGTTCCAGGTCGATTACAAGAGCACAGGCTGCCCGGTCGCTCACTAGAGTCGGTAGGTGAGAGGTACACCCCACGATCTCGAGGAGCCACCGCATGACTTCGATCAACGACAAGGCAACTGCTCTACTGGCGTTGCACCAGCCAGGTAATCCGGTCATTCTCCCGACGGTGTGGGACGCGTGGTCGGCGAATCTTGCGGTGGCTGCCGGTTTTGCAGCCCTGACGGTAGGCAGTCATCCGGTTTCCGATTCCATCGGCAAGCCGGACAACGAGGGCATCACCTTCGACGAACTTCTGCACCGGATCAAGCAGATCACCGGTGCGGTCGACGCCCCGATCTCGGTGGACATCGAGGGTGGTTACGGGCTCGAGCCGGCAGTTCTCATCGACGGGTTGATCGATGCCGGCGCTGTCGGACTCAACATCGAGGACACCGTTCACAGTGAAGGCGGACGCTTGCGCGAGGCGCAGGAGCACGCCGACTTCGTGGGTGGGCTTCGTCAGGCCGCCGACGCAGCCGGAGTTCACGTTGTCGTCAACGCGCGCACCGACCTGTTCGTGAAGCAGGTCGGTGACGAGTCCGATCGCGTCGATCGCGCCATCGCACGCCTCAAGCTGGCGGCCGACGCCGGCGCCGACGTTCTCTACCCCGTCGGGCGCCATGACGACGCGACCCAGCGCCGCCTGACGTCCGAGCTCCCACTTCCGATCAATGCGATCGGAATCCCGGATCAGGACGACCCGGCAAGTTTCGGTCCGCTCGGAGTGGCACGTGTGAGCTTCGGTCCGTTCTTCCAGATGGCATTGGCCAACCGTGCGAACGAGATCTTGGGACGCTGGAAGTAAGAATGCAGACACTGATGTCGCCCGGCCCGCTTCTCGACGATCGCGGACATTTGGTCGAGACGGGTTGGGCCCCATCGGAGATTCGCAAGTATCGACGCTCTGCGATCACCGCTCCCAAGTTCCGGATCAAGGAGTGGGACTACTACTGCGTTCTCACTGCGGATTACGGCATTGCGTTGACCGTCGCCGACAACGGGTACATGGGCTTGCTCGGAGTCTCCTGGCTCGATTTCCGAACACCACACGAGATCACCGAAAACGTGATGCTGCCGTTCCCGATGGGAAGGCTCGGTCTGCCCGAAAGCGCGGACGACGGTGATGTGGTGGTGTCGAAAGGTAAAGCTCGCTTCGAGTTTCGCCATGTGGACGGTGGGCGCCACCTGATTGTCGACTACCCGGCTTTCGACGGTGGGCGAGGCCTTCATGCCGATTTGTTCCTGGCGAGTCCTGCCGATGACCGGATGGTGATCGCCACACCGTTTCCGAAGGCGTCCCGTTCGTTTTACTACAACCAGAAGATCAACTGCCTGCCCGCTGCCGGGACCGTGCGAATCGGGATCGACGACTTCACATTTCGCTCGGAAGACTCGTTCGGCGTTCTCGATTGGGGCAGGGGAGTCTGGACTTACGACAACACCTGGTACTGGGGTTCTGCATCCGGACTGGTGAACGGCGAGCGGTTCGGATTCAACATCGGTTACGGCTTCGGTGACACTACGGCGGCCAGCGAGAACATCGTGTTTGTCGGAGGGCGGGCCCACAAACTGGACAGGATCGACTTCGGCATCCCGCAGGGAACGTACGACGGCGCTCCGTGGAACTTCTCGAGCAACGATGGTCGCTTCGAGATGACTTTCGAGCCGATCATCGACCGTGCCGCGACTTTCGACGTCGGGGTGCTGCGTTCGATTCAGCATCAGGTGTTCGGAAAGTTCTCCGGCACAGTGATCCTCGACGACGGTACCTCCGTGGTGGTTCGAGATCTCCTCGGATTTGCCGAGGAGGTTCGGAACCGCTGGTAGGCCGTACGTCTCCGCGAAGATGACGGAACGCAGCATGAGCACCGGGGCATGATCGTGCCCCGGTGCTCGCGTCTCGAGTTGTTTCACTTCAGGCGGCTGTTGGTGGGCTGTTCCCGCCGATCGGCTGCTGATACGGATCGATCGACATCGGTGGATAGAACACCGATTTGCGATCCGGCCCGATCTCGACCCGCCATTCGGTGTGGTGCAGTGTCCGATGATGATGACCGCACAACAAGATCAGATTGTCGAGATCTGTTGGGCCACCATCGTTCCAGTGAACAATATGATGAGCATCGCACCACCCCGACGGCGTCCCGCACCCCGGAAACGCACACCCGCCATCCCGAACCGCCAACGCCCGCCGCTGCGGAACCGTCGCCGTTCTCGCTTCCTTACCGCAGTCGAGCGGAACACCATTCGCATCCAACAAAATCCGCGTCACGGTGCAGTCGCACGCCAACATCCGCGCAGTATCGATACTGATCGGGCCCACCCAATCCGCCCACGCGAACCCCAACTCCTCAGTGGACGGCAGGAGGTCTTTCAGAACTTTAAGGTCCGTCATATCTTTTGCCGACGCAGTCACCGTGATGTGCGGTTTCACCCCGCCCTCGATCGGACCCAACCCCGCCCGCTCGTACCGCCGCAACAATTCGCAAAACCCATCCGCCCGCCGCAGCGCCGGCGTACGGGTGTCCTTGACCCCGTCCTTCTCCGGCGTCGGAGCCGACAGGCTCGACAACAACGTGATCAGACGCGCCCCGTTCACAGCATCCAAGTCACCCTTCACCGACACGCGCCCGTACAAACCTTTCGACGCGTAGAACTCGTTACGCTCCGAATCTTCCCCGACCGGAACGCCGTCCTCACGGTTTCCGTACTGCTTCTCGATCCGCCGAATCGCCGCCCGCACCGCATCACAATCAGCAATGTTCTGCGACGCCAGGCCAAGCAGGATCCCGCGAGCCTTGTCCACATCCGCCAGGGTCATGTTCTTCGGCGGATGCTGACAGAACGACGCCACCTGACGGGCTTTCAACGCATCCACGTCACCACGATGAAACGCATCGCCCACCACGGGTTCGAGCATCAACAACCGCGCCAACCCGACCAGCAGACTGCACTCACCGATCTCCAGATTCGTCGAACCATGCAACCACTGTGCGATCGCCCGAAAACCCTTCCCGCCGAGAACGTCCCGGGAAAACATCTCCACGATCAGCAACACCATCCGCGACTGCAACTCGTGCCGGGCGCGCACCAGATCCAGAACCTCACTCTTGAGGCCCTCACCATCCAGCTGCCACGCTTCCCGACTGTCCATGCTCAAAGTCTAATCGAACAAAGTTTCGAACACAAGACTTGAATCTCGAAAACTGTTCCTATGCAATAATTTTCGACAATTCTGATTTCTGGGACTTTTCGGATCTTCATTCGATTTGCGGCAGGCAATCTCGACTGCCTCATTGCATGGACTCTGCTGACGCCGAGCACTCGGCATACATTCCGGCTTCATGTTGACGTGGACGAGGGCACTTGGACGCGTGGCCGCGCATGGGCTCTGTCGATTGCATTGGTTGCCTTGCCGTGCTACCGCGACACGAACGAGCAGATCACGGCCTGGGCGAAACATGCGATTGCTCAGGTCGTTGACGACATCCGCACTGAACCCTGAGACCACCTGCGCCGTCTCCGGTTTCGCAACGATCCTTGGAACTCGAGCAGGGAGGGCAACAGTCTTGTCCGCGGCGACCGATCAGCCGATCTCGCTCAGGTCTCCGTACACCGTCCGACCCTCCAGGATGGTGGCGAGCACCGTGATGTCGGCCAGCTCGGCCGGCTCGACGTCGAGGGGATTTGCCGACAGCACAACCAAATCCGCGTAGGCGCCGGGAAAGATGGACCCGATGTGATCTTCGCTGAACAGCTGCCAAGCGGCGTTGACCGTATGGGCGCGCACGGCGGCGTCCACGGGGATCCGTTCCTGGGGTGCGACGACGCGACCGCTGGGCGAAAGCCTGGTGACGGCGTCCTGCATGTTTCGTAGCGGATTGGCGGGGGTGACGGGACCGTCGTTGTGGAAGGTGAACCGTTGCCCGGCCGCGAGTGCAGATCCTGCTGCGGCCCAGACGGATCCGTATTCGGGGCCGAACAGGTCATCCACCAGAACGTCACCCCAGTAGTGCAGGTGGTCGATGAAGATGCTGACCGTGACGCCCAGTTCCGCCGCGCGGACGAACTGATCCGGACGCATCGCGCCGACGTGTTCGAGACGCAACCGGTGATCGGGCCGGGGGTGCTCCTTCAGAAGTTGCTCCCACGCATCGAGAACCATGGTGATCGCGTCGTCACCGTGGGCGTGGCACGCCATCTGCCACCCTTTGGCGAAGTAGGCGGAACTGATGTCGTGGATCTGTTCGCCGGTGTAGTTGGCGTGCCCGTGCGTGCAGGCGATCCCGAGCGCGCGGGTGGCTTCGGTATCGAGATACGGGAAGCTGGTGGCGATGTTACCGACCCACGGCGAACCGTCGGACCAGACCTTGATGCCGATCTGGCGCACCAGGTCGTTTCCGTCGCCCGGTGACGCCTCGGTAGTGCGCGCGTCGTTGGACATCTCGTAGAGCCGCAGGCGGGTGGTGAGGAGTCCGGCGTCGGCTATCGCTGCCAGGGCGGGCCGCATCTTGGGGTCGAACGACAATTCGGCGATGGTGGTGATTCCCGCGGCGTTCAGCCGGGCGCATTCGGCCGCCACCAGTGCGGGGAAGTCGTCACCGATGGTGACTGCGTGGCCCGCGACTGCGAACACCGCAGGCATTTCGTACGCGGCTCCGTCGAGTGCGCCCGTCGCGTCGTGGCCGTACGATCCGCCGATCGGATCGGGGGTATCGCGGGTGATGCCGGCCTGCACTGCTGCCGCCGTGTTGAAATACGCGACGTGTCCCGAGTTGTGCATGATCACGAGGGGGTACTCCGGCGCTATGGAGTCCAGCCAGTCGATGGTCGGATCGGGTAGGCCCTTCTGCAGCAACGGGTCCCAACCGTTCAGAGAAGCGCCGGCAGCACCTCGCGAACGAACAGTGTCGACGACGGCAGCAACTACGGCATCCGCCTCGGCGATCGTGACAGGCCGGATGTCGACGACGTCAGGCCCGAGAACGATGGCTTCTTCCAGGGGGTGACCGTGCGGTTCGATGAACCCCGGCAGAACAGCGGCACCTCCGACGTCGACGACGCGGGTATCCGGCCCCACCAGTTTCTCGACGTCCGTGCGCGCGCCGACGGCTGTGATCCGGCCGCCCGTCACGGCGAGCGCCTGGGCGCGTGGTGATTCCTCGTGCATGGTCACGATGTCGCCGTACAGAACCAGATCAGCAGCCATGGTCAGTCCTTATCGGTTGTCCGCGTACGCCTGTAGGTGTGCCACCTGCTCGGGATCGAGTGAGGGACGTACCTTCTCACGGGCGGTTGCCACGTCCGCGGCCGTCACGTCGGCCGCGTCCATGCTCCGACGCATGGCGGCGAGTGCAGCCTCACGCAGGAGAGCCGAGCAGTCTGCTGCCGAGTATCCCTCGAGATCGACGGCCAGAATGTCCAAATCGACATCTTCGGCGAGCGGTACCGACTTGCCGGAAGCACGCAGAATCGCTTTGCGGGCCTCCGCATCCGGCGGCGGTACGAATACGAGACGTTCGAGTCTGCCGGGGCGCAGAAGAGCCGGGTCGATCAGATCCGGTCGGTTGGTGGCGCCCAACACCACGACGTCGCGTAGCGGTTCGACGCCGTCGAGTTCGGTCAGCAACGCGGCTACGACGCGATCCGACACCCCGGAGTCGGAACTTTGACCACGACGCGGGGCAAGGGCGTCGATTTCGTCGAGGAAGATCAACGACGGCGCCGAATCGCGTGCGCGCTGGAACAACTCTCTTACGGCCTTTTCGGAGGCGCCGACCCACTTGTCCATCAGCTCTGCGCCTTTCACGGCATGAACGCTGAGGTGCCCCGAGCTGGCAAGGGCACGAACGAGATACGTCTTGCCGCAGCCAGGAGGGCCGTAGAGGAGCACGCCGCGGGGTGGGTCGACACCGAGGCGCGCGAAGGAGTCGGGGTGCTGCAGCGGCCACAACACCGCCTCGGTGAGCGCCTGTTTGGTTTCGACCATGTCGCCGACGTCGTCGAGGGTGACGCTGCCGATCGACAGTTCTTCGGTACTCGAACGAGACAGTGGCCGAATCACTTCGAGGGCACCGACAAGATCTTCCTGCGTGATCTCCGGAGAATCACCGGATTTGGAGGCCCGCGTCGCCGCTCGCAAGGCAGCTTCACGGCAGAGCGCCGCGAGGTCGGCGACCACGAATCCCGGTGCGCGCGAGGCGATGGCGTCGAGTTCGAGGGTTCCGGTGGGCACGCGGCGGAGCAGGAGTTCGAGCAACGCCTTGCGGGTTGCGCCGTCCGGCAGGGTAAGTGCGAGTTCTCGATCGCAGAGATCCTGGCCGCGAAGGCGCGCGTCGACGGTCTCCGGATGGGCGGAGGTCGCGACGAATGCCACGCCCGGGGTTGCGACGGCGCTGCGCAGTTGTTCGAGGATCAGTGCGGACACCGGTTCGGCGGTGGCCGGAAGCAGAGCGTCGATGTCACTGATCAGCAGTACACCACCGCCGCGCACGGCAGCAACGGCGTCGACGATTCGCTGCAGGCGGGTATTCGCCTCGGTGGCACCGACTCCCGGACCGTCGAGTTCGACCAGTTTGCGCGAGGACAGGACCGAGCGGGCCAACGTGGCTTTGCCCACGCCGGCGGGGCCCGTGATGAGGACGCCGAGGTGCGGGGAGGCGCCGAGCGTACGGAGCAGTTCTGGTTCGTCGAGTGCCAGGCCGAGCCACTCGGTCAGCTTGGCTGCCTGCGCTTGCGCGCCGACGAGGTGATCCAGCGGAACCGACGGTGCAGGCTCGATCGCGACGGCGGCCGGACTGGAAACAAGCGCACTCGGTGTCAGTGTGCCCGCCGAGCCGGAACCCCAGTTGACTGCCGAATTCGGCTGGACGCTGACCGGACCACCGGCAGGTTCGACGGCCGTGACGGTGAGCAGTTCGGATGTCCACGCGACGCCGAAGGTACGGGAAAGCGCTTGGGTGGCTTCGGAAGTGCTCGTACCCGGACCGAGATCGCGGGGGAGGAGCGAGACCGTGTCGCCGACGCTGACGACCTTGCCCAGAAGGGCTTGTCGCAGAACCGTCGAGCTGATCGAATTTGTCGCCATGGACGAGCCGGTGACGGAGACGGATCGCGCTCCGTACACCGTCACCGGACCGACCACGACGGAAGAGTTCTCGGTCAAGCCGACGTTCGACATGGTGACGTCGTCGAGAAGGATCGTGCCTGCCGGGGTTCCGGTGGGCGCACGGCCCGCGACGGTCGCGGTGCCGCGGGCTCCCATGAGTGCGATGGCATCCCATTCGCGGATGCCCAACGCCGCCAACGCTTCGGGGTGCAAGCGCACGACCCCGCGGCGTAGGTCGGCGGCAGAGGTGTTGAGTCGAACGGTGAGGGCGAGTTCCGGCGAAGTCACCTCTCGAGAGTACGTCGTGGACTAGCGGGGTCGCCGCAATCCGAGACGAGCGGCCGAGCGGCGGCCACCGACGTTGGGTTGGCGTCGGATCGCGCGGCGTTCGGAAGGCTTGATGTCCCAGGTTTCGGGACGTGCTGCCACCCACCGCTTCGAGTGCACGGCAAACGGGATGTGCACCAGGTAGATCGCGATGAGAACGATCAGCAGGATGTACGGGTAGGTGATGAGTGCGGCTGCAGCCAACGTCACCAGGACGAGCAGGCCGGCCGCCATGTGCGGCGGCACGGATACCGACTTCATCGCCAGCGTCGGGATGCGGCTGACGATCAGTGCAGCCGAGAAGAGCGTCCACACGATGACGACGAAGTGCGAAGACCACCAGCCGTCACCCCACTGAGCCGTCGCGGCCAGGGGAGTGAGGGCGATGAGTGCGCCGGCCGGAGCCGGAACGCCGACGAAGTACTCACGTGCATACGCGGGGACGTCGTCGTCGTCGAGCAGGGTGTTGAAACGTGCGAGTCGCAACACGATGCTGACCGCGTAGATCAACGCGATGATCCAGCCGATGCTGGTGCCGTCCAGCAAGGTCACGTACAGGACCAGGGCCGGGGCGACGCCGAAGGAGATGGAGTCGGCCAGTGAGTCGAGTTCGGCGCCGATCTTGCTGGTGGCGTCGAGCAGTCGCGCGATGCGGCCGTCGAGTGAATCGAGGACGGCAGCTGCGCCGATCATCGCGAGCGAGGTACCGGGTTGTCCGTCGAGAGCGAATTTGACGGCGGACAGCCCGGCGCACAGCGCCAGGATGGTGATGACGGACGGCAGCAACCGCACCGCCTGGGTGCGTTTGGGCATCTTCGCGCCGGGTTGGGCTGCTCCCGGCTTCTTCACGGCTGACTTCATCTTCGGCGTCTTCACGGCAGTTGCGCGATAACTGTTTCAGCACCGATCGTGCGTTGTCCCGGCTCGACCAGGAGTGTGGTTCCGGCGGGGAAATAGGTGTCGACGCGTGAGCCGAAACGGATCAGTCCGTACGTGTCGCCGATCGGCAGGACGTCACCGACACCGGCGTAGCAGACGATGCGGCGTGCAAGCAGTCCCGCGATCTGGACAACCGCAACGTCGTGACCATCGGCGGTTTCGATCAGCATGCTGTTGCGCTCGTTGACCTCGCTGGCGTCGGCGAGATCTGCGGAGAGGAACTTGCCTGCCTGGTGAACGACCTCTTTGACCGTTCCACCGACAGGGCTGCGCTGGACATGCACGTCGAGAACCGACAGGAAGATGCTGACGCGCGGGCGCGGCTCGCTTCCGAGATTGAGCTCGGCGGGCGGAACGGCGTTGTCGACCAACGCCACCTCGCCGTCGGCGGGTGCGACGACGACGCCGATGCGGTTGGGCGGCACCCGGTGCGGGTGACGGAAGAACGTGGCGCATGCGGCGGCGGTGGTCAGACCGGCTCGGCGCACCCACTTACGGTTGCGGCCCAGAGCTGCAACTCCCAGCGGGGCCAGCACGAACGGCAGGCCGGCGGGATGAAGTGGCGGAATCGCATGGCGAACCAGATCGACGATATGTCCGATCCCGGTGGGTTGCGGGGTTCCGGGGGGTGTGGGTCGGCGTGCCACAGGCTCCTCTAACTACTCGGTAGGTCTTCTGCTGGTCGCACTGACAGTACGGGGTGGTAGAGCATCCATAGATTACGTGAACGCCTTCTCTCCTACAGGCTGTAGTGGCATCAAGTACGAGTAGTACCCGACACAGTCGCCGGTGCGTATCGCCAGCGGGAGCGTCGCACCGCTTACTCGGATCACCAGTTGCCGCCCCGGTTGGGCTGCGGCGGCGTCGCGCAGTCGCTGCCGGTCGACCAGTACTCGGAACTTCTCACGGGGATCCGTTCCGCCCGGATCCACCCGGGCACCACCGTCTTCGCCGACGCTGACGACGGCACTGTCCTCGGTGCCGTTGAGCAGGGCGGCAAGGTGGTCGCCGCTCAGTTCGACGGCGTTGTGGTGCTCGCGCAGGATTCGGTGATCGGGGAACTCTCCGTCCTCGATCAGGGGGCTGGACACCTCACCTCCCGGATACGACGCAGTCACCGTGCGCGCGGAGAAAGTCAGCGTCACGACGCCGGCGACGTCGCGCAACAATCGCGCGAAGGTGACGGGAACGACAGCGGACACCGTCAGAGCGGAGTGAACTGTCACCTCGGCGACCGCGAGCCGGAACTGATCAGTGGTGACAAACGCAGCGACGCCGTCGTGAATGTCGAGGTGGACGCCGCGAAGTATCGGGAACTCCGATTCCTCGTTCACGGCGAACAGCACGGCGTCGAGTGCGCGTCGTAGATCCCACGAGTCGATGTCCACGCCGCCGGAGATAGGTAGCGCGTCGATCAGGCGGTGGATTCGTCCCAGTTCGGCCCGGGCGTCGGCGAGACCGTCCTCGAGGTTGCGCAGATGGGCGTCGAGGCACGAATGGGGTTCCGGTCCGGTCAGGACGGCCATCATGTCGCGGATCGGAACACCGACGCGCCGCATACCGGCGATCACGCGTGCGTCGCGGAGTTGGTCGTCGGTGTACCAGCGGTAACCGGTGTGCGGATCGACGGAATGCGGGACGAGCACGCCTTCCTTGTCATAGAACCGCAGCGCGCTGATCGGGAGCGCCGACGCCCTGGACATCTCGCCGATCGTCAAGAGGGCGGAACTAGTGGTCACGGATCAATTCTGCCCGCAGTCGCTCGATGGCGCCCCTGATCATCCGGCCGTAACCGTCGTCGGCGAGTGTGCCGACCGACGCCTCGGCCTTCGTCAGATGCTCGACGGCCTCGGTGTCGCGTCCGAGTTTGCGGTAGTCGGCAGCCAGGTTGAGGTGCAGCGATGGATAGAAACCGGCGACCTGCAGCGATGCGTGGTGTTCCTGGGCTCGCGCGTCGGTCAACGAATCGGCAGCGTCGAGGGCGCGCAGGTCCCAGCAGAGCTCTTGAGCCGGATCGTCTTGAACGTCGGCCATGTAGTGCGCGAGGGAGACGATGTGGAGCGCATCGGGGGCGGCGCTGATCTCTTCCCACACCTTCTCGAACGCAGAGCGAGCCCCGGCTCGATCGCCGGAGCTCGCCAATTCTTGTGCCTGCGCTATCTGTGTCATCACGGGATCCATGGAACGGATCCTGATGCCTCGACCAGGTCGAGGGTCAAGCAGAGGTGCGTGCAGCCGCCTCGGCCTCGCTCTTCACACGCTTCAATGTGGCATTCATGCCTTCGACGAGTTCGACCTCGAAGTCGGCGTTTCCGCCCAGGACGGTCTTGACGAGGAACTGCGAGACCTTCGACGTTCCGGTGGGAGCCTCGCGACGCTCGGTCACTTTGGTGCCGGTAGCGGTCGGCTCGAGTTCGTAGGACCAGATCGTGCGGTTCTCCGCGATGCGGAACGCCACCGACTTGTTGGGCTCGAAGCGAACGACCTTCGACGACGTCGGCCAGACCAGCAGGCCCTTGCGGTTGACGTTGATCGTCTTGGCACCCTCACGCACGGTCCCGCCGATCACCTTCATGACCTTGCACTGGGGGCTCCATTCGCCCATGCGCTGCAGGTCGGCGACGATTGCCCACACATCCTGCGGTGATGCGTCGATGTCGATGCTTGCTTCGAGGGTGTTGGACACAGTCTCTCCAGTCGAGTTGATGCTACGTAAAGTTACAAACACTTTTGTCGATCGTAAGCGATCCGTCAATGGACCATGTGTGTCAGGTCACTGTACGGCCGTCCAACAGGGTCGTGCGGGAACACGCGCGGTGGTAGCGGACAATGGTTCGCGCACGTATGACGATCCATCCGACTGGAGTACCGAGAAGTGAACAGCGACGCCGCGACGCAGGATGGCCTCAAGCGAGGGCTGACAGCGCGCCATATCCGCTTCATCGCCCTCGGATCAGCCATCGGAACCGGACTGTTCTACGGCAGCGCCGAGGCCATCAAACGAGCCGGCCCGTCGGTGCTCCTGGCCTACCTGATCGGCGGTATCGCGGTCTACCTGGTGTTGCGAGCGCTCGGCGAGATGGCGGTCCGTAACCCGGTTTCCGGTTCGTTCAGCGAGTACGCGAACAAGCACCTCGGACCACTCGCCGGTTTCATGACCGGGTGGACGTACACGTTCGAGATGGTGATCGTGTGCCTCGCCGACGTCACCGCCTTCGGCCTGTACATGCAGTTCTGGTTCCCGGACGTACCGAGATGGATCTGGGTTCTGGCTGTCGTCTTCTTCATCGGCGCGATAAACCTGTTGAGCGTCAAGGTGTTCGGCGAACTGGAATTCTGGTTCACGCTCGTGAAGATCACCGCCATCATCGCGATGATCGCCGGCGGCATCGCGATCATCGTGTTCGGATTCGGCGTTCACGACACCGATGCCGGAATCAGCCACCTCTGGTCGGACGGCGGGTTCTTCGCGACGGGCTTCGGCGGATTCGTCGCGTGCTTTGCGATCGTGATGTTCGCGTTCGGTGGCACCGAGATCATCGGTATCACCGCGGGCGAAGCCGAGGATCCGGCGCAGACCATCAGGAAAGCCGTCAACACTGTCCCGGTGCGCATCATTCTCTTCTACATCTGCACCCTGGCTGTCATCATGGCGATCATTCCGTGGCAGACCATCAACTCCGACAACAGCCCGTTCGTCCAGATCTTCGAGAATCTCGGATTGGGAACGGCCGCTTCGATCCTCAACATCGTCGTCATCACCGCGGCCCTGTCGGCCATCAACAGCGACGTCTTCGGTGCCGGTCGCATGATGTTCGGAATGTCGCATGCCGGTCAGGCCCCGCAGGTGATGAAGAGAGTCTCCGCCAACGGTGTTCCGTGGATGACCGTTGTCATCATGACCGGTGCCCTGTTGGTGGGAGTACTGCTCAACTACCTGATCCCGGACCAGGTGTTCCTCGTCATCGCCTCGCTGGCCACCTTCGCCACGATTTTCGTCTGGATCATGATCCTGCTCTCGCAGTTCCGTTCCCGCGCTCAGATGAGTGCAGACGAAACAGCGGCACTGAAGTTTCCAGTGCCGCTGTGGCCGTACGGTCAAATCTTCGCGATCGTGTTCCTGGCTTTTGTCATCGTGTTGCTCGGCGTCATCGCCGATACCCGAGTTGCGCTGCTCGTCGGTGCCGGATGGCTGGTTCTGCTGACGGGCGCGTACTACAAGTGGGTGAAACCGGCTGTCAGCGCAGCGGATCGAAGTGGCGCATGACGGTCGGCGTCTGAGCGCCGGTCATCGAGTCGGCCACCATCTTTCCGGTCAACGGACCCAGGGCGATTCCCCACATCCCGTGACCACCGGCGACGTGCACCCGCGGCGACTTCGTGGCTCCGATCAACGGCAAGCCGTCGGTAGTGCACGGTCGTGATCCCACCCACTCCTCTTCCCGCGCAGTCCAGTCGATGCCGCTGAGCATCGGCTTGGCCGCATCGATGATCGCCTGCACGCGGCGCGGATCCAGCGGCGCGTCAGGGCTGCGGAATTCCATCATTCCGGCCACTCGGAAGCGATCGTGCAACGGAGTGCATGCGACGCGCTGGGTGGGGAAATACACAGGGTTCTTGGGGAGGTGCTCGGGCTTGACACTGAAGCTGTATCCGCGTCCGGCCTGCACCAGTTTGCGCACACCGAACGGTGCTGCGAGCTTGTTCAAGCGGGCACCGCTCGAGATGACCACGGCGTCGCCGTCGCGTGAATCACCGTGTGCACTGCGAACAGTGACTCCGCCGACCCGATCGTCGATCTGCGTGACGTCGAAACCGCTGACGATTTCTCCACCGCGTTCACGAACCGCGTCCGCCAACGAGTTCACGAACAACGGGGGATCGATGAAACGCTGATTACGCAGACGCAAACCGGCTTTCACACCCTGGCCGAGTGAAGGCTCGAGCGAGTGAATCGCGTCGTAGTCGAGGAGGTCGAAGTCGACTTCTCCGCCGGCAGCTTCGACGTGATGGAACTCGTCCACCAAGGTCTGTCGGTCCTTCTCGGACGCAAACGCGGCGAGGAAAGGATCGGCCAGGCGGGTCAGCTCTTTGACGCCACCGTCGGCGAGTTCGTCGTACGCGCCCAAGGCTGTTCGGTTGACCTCGGTGTAGACCGACATCGCTTCCTGCCACTTCGACGGCGTGCAGTGGCGCGCGAACCCGACCAGGAACCGAATCAGCTTCAGATCGGTGGTGAGTGGCACGTACACCGGGGACGACGGGCTGAGCATCGCGCGCAAGCCGTATTGGAGCACTGCGGGTTCGGGCAGCGGAAGCGTCAATGCGGGGGCCAGCCAACCGGCGTTGCCCCAGCTCGCGTCGGCTGCGACGCCGTCGCGATCGACGACGGTGACCTCGACTCCACGTTCCTGCAAGAACCAGGCCGTCGACAATCCGACAACACCCGCACCGACCACGACCACACGATCGGGGCTTTGACGAGTTCCCATGACGCACTCCTTCTACAGACTCTGCTCGAACCGAGACGCCGGTCACATCCGGCTCTTCTCCCAAGCATGAATCGCGGGGGCGGCAAAAGGACTGGCCGTTCGGCCACAGCTTCGGGGAATGCGTTGTGCGAGTGCACAGCCCTCGCTTGGGAAGCGAATCACAGTGAGTCGGTTCGTAAATGCGCTGGAACTTTTGAATTAATACTAAAGTATTAACCATCTCTCGAATGAGCTGCGTTGTTAATACTTTAGTATTAATGTTTCGCTGAATGTTAGTTCCTTGGTATTAGTCGCGTGCAAATCCTGGATGTAAGTGGGGGCGCCATTTCAAGTTGTCGAGAGATTTCTTTCAAAAACTGTTACAAGTTCTAGTAATTGAGGTATGGTGACGGTCATCACATAAACGGCAAATCGTGAATGGCCTTCAATCGTCGATCAGCTGTTCCAACTTACCGCTCGGTGTGAGCATCCAGTGGAATGGGTGCTACCAAACCAGCTGATTGGAGGTGGTTTCTCACGGTCGGACGTCATCTTTTTCGGAATCGAGACATGATTCCCGGGTGATGTCGTATCGCTAATCTCCGTTGTCAAGATTTCGGTCGTGCATCGGTAGTGAACAAATCCTATCGTGCTGCGCACGGCCTCAAAGACTTCCCCTTCGCCGCGAAAATTCCGGTGATGCGGAGGCTGTCAATGCAGTAGTTCAACTTTACTCGAACTGCGTTTTGGCAGGAAGTGCTATCAACGCTAAAAACCGATCCCGAAAGGGAATGAGGAGTAGAAGATATGCATGTTTCAACGGCAAAACGTACGGGGGCCGCTCTAGCAGTAGCAACTGCTTCGGCGGGCATGGTATTCGCAGCAGTTGCACCGGCGTCGGCAACTGCAGGTACGACGGTGACGAGCTATAACCAGGCGTGCCGCGCTGTAAGTGTTGGGCAGACCGTGGATCAGGTAGTTCCAACCTCGGTCACGGCTAACCACGTCACTGTGAATGCCACGCCCGGGGTAAATTCATACACCCTTCAGCCCGGTTCAGCGACGACGCCCAGCAGTTCTGGCGTCTCGGGTGTCACATTCCTCGGCATTGATGACGTCAGGCTTGTCTACCGCTATGACCCAGCGACGTTCGTCGCAGGATCGGCCGCACTGGTGGCCGGTTCCGGTTCGGGCTACACAGGCACGGTCACTCTCACCGATACCGGATCGCAACTGATCGTGGACGGTGCGGATGTCGGCGTAGGCGTGACATACCAGCTTCCGAAGATTAGTTTCCAAACTCGGAACAGTGCGTTGGACGTGAAGTTCGACACTCAGGGCACCGCGGCCCAGATGTATAACTTCTCGGCGAATTACTTCCGTTTCACATCGAAGGCGTCAGTGCCTATCTTCGGGACAGTCAGTGCGCCGACCTCATGCATTCCCGCCAATGCGGTGGGTGCGACCGGTAGTTACCCGGCACTGAATTCGGGTGCGGGCGTTCTGCATCCATAGTCAATCCGGACCCCGGTGATTAGCAGCGCTGCCTGACACCCCACTCAGGCAGCGCTGTTTTGCGTAGTCTTGTGCGTGAGTGCCAGAAGTGTGTGCCGGGAGGCGCTTCCAGACCATGTGGATGCGAGTTACGTGCAGAATTACCCGCTCGACAAGAATCCCGACCTACCGCAGTGGTAGGCCGGGCTCGTAATGTCTTGGTGAATAAGGGATCAGGATGCGATGACGGTCGAGTTGCTCTCGAGCTCACGCGTCTTTGCGGCTTCCTTCAGTTCCTCGAAACTCGCGCGAAGCAACTCCAGGTAGTGGCCTAGATCTGGCATCGTTGCGGCGTCTGCAATCACGTTGAGCGTTAGGTTGCCGCCACTCGCAGCTACCATGAAGTGCCGCAGCCCGTCACCGTCGACCGGTGCTTGATTAGCGAGTACGGCAGTGCCAGATGCCCCGTTCAGGGTCAGTCCGTTGACCGAGAGCGGAATGTTACTCACCATCGTGTGCTGATACCGCGGCCCATCCGGCTTGTAGTCGTCATGGTGACGTGAATATGCCATCAACCGCGCTATCGGAGCGGGTAGGGTCTCCAACACTGTGCTCATCCGCCGGACCGCTGTGTGGGACGTACGGGCCTTCTCCGAGCGTGCAGACTCTGCGATGAGAGCGAGTCTCTTCAGCGGATCCGTGATCGTGGTGTGCATGTTCACGGACAGATTCACCAATTGGTTTGCGGACTCCCACTCCTCTTGCTTGCGCATGGACCGCGGAACCATCGCGAACAGAGAACCTCGAGGCGCTTCGCTCTTCTCGGTAAGGTATCGCGCCATCGCGCAACCGACCACAGCCAGAAGGACGTCGTTGACAGTCGCTCCGGGGACTGCGTTCTTCACATGCCGAACCTCGTTGCCTGCGAGGATGATCGGCTCCACCAATGCCGACCCGCTTACCTTGCAGTTGAAGCGGGTGCTAGTACTTTCGTAGATGCACTCGTCCCATTCTCCAGCACTCTTCGCCTCGACTACCGCACGGGCAGCAGCCCGATTGCCCGGAATGCTCTTGGCGAACTGGATAAGTTGGCCGGGGAAACTCAGCACTGATCGCGTGAAGAGACGTCCCCGTAGGAACCGTATTGCAGGTGCTGATTTCCTCGGCCGTTGCGCATCCGAAAATATGGCTTCACCCAGCATTCGGATCGCGATTCCGTCGGCCGCGCTGTGATGAGACTTGAGCACAACCGCCGTCAGCCTGCCGGGTAGAGCGTCAAGCCCCTCGATCCCCGTGAAAAAGTGCAGTTCCCACGGTGGGCGGCTGAGATCCATTCTCGAGGTCAGCAGGGCGCTGAGCATTTCTTGAAATGGTGCCCAACCCGGCTCGGAAATCGCGTTGACCCGCACGTGGTCGCCCACATCCAGGTTGGGGTCTGGAACCCAGTACGGATGGCCGAGTCCCAGTGGCGTGTGCTGGATTCGGTGGGTGAACATGCGATTGTGTCCGAGCCTGGCGGTGACCCAATCGACGGCTTGCGCCTGCGTGAATTCTGCGGCTGGGTGCTGAGATGTTTCGAAGAAGTACACGCCGACCAGATGCTTCAGGTGGCCGGCGGACTCGTTGTAGACGAAGTCCGCGTCTCGCGGATTCACCTGTGTGACAGCCGCATCCAGCAGGTTGGGCAGTCTCATGTCGAACTCCTCACGTGGCGGGTGCCGGATCAAAGTGTCCGTGCCCCGGAACTCTCGTGGCCCGGAACTCTCGTGCCTGGAAAACTCTCGTGCTTGGAACGCGAAATGACCCCCGAGGCGAATTGGAGCCTCGGGGATCATCGAAGTTCAGAGTAGAGAAGTTGCACCAGAGAATTTACTTCTGCAGAATGGTACTTCCCAGGCCGGTCAACTCTATGGTCCCAGTAGCCCAGGCGATCAAACTGGTGATATATCTTTGCAGCATTGTAAATCACCTTTCCTTAGAGCGGCGTCGGCGTGTACGCGGACAGGGTGTTGAGATACTTCGCGAACGTACCTACTAGGTCGATTGAGCCAAATCCCACCAGATCCGACAGATAGCTCATTGAAAGATCGAACATTATTGTCTCCTCTCCCGACTACGGGGCAACGGTCGAGCCGAGGGCGGTCTGAATGCTTCCACCAATACCTGCAGAACCGCTAGCCATTAGGTTGATGGCTGCGGAGATAGACTTGAAGATGCCGTCGACTATTGCCTGCACATAAACGAACGGGGGAAGCAATGATTGCGAATCAATGCTCGTGACTGCGTCGATGATACTTGCTGTATCCACTATGCTAACGCTCCTTGCGGTAGATTTTTATCACGGTAGGAAATTCTGTTGAAGTCAGCCGAGTGGGGGTTGCCAGTCGAAGTCGACTGACGCCATGGAGCCTCTGTATACGAGCAATGAAATGATCTGCAAAATTATCGGTTCCTTGAGGTAAGGCACCATCGATCCTAGATCCATCGTTTACTCCTGTCGTTGGGTGATGTTCTGAAATGGATCAGGGTTGCGATGAGCCGGTCTCGATTAATCCGGCTAGCGAGCCGGTGGCGCCCTCGATGCCGGGCACTAGGGATCCGCTCCATACATTGTCCAGTAATCCGGTGAACAACGCAGCCGTTGCTTGAAGGAACATTGCGATCATATGAAGTTCCATCCTTTCGATAGATCTGGAAGACTTTTTGTACATCGGCGCATGCTTGTTGCATTCCACAAAGAGCAGGTTCGACTAGTGCACGGACCCTTGCGATCGTTCTGCTAAGAGATCCGTGTGGCGTTCGGGGTCTTATGTGGCGTGACGAGAATGAGGTTAGCTCGAGCAAGTCCACTTTGACTAGGAATTTGTAGAACCAAACTGAAACGTGTTTCATTTATGCTGGTCAGGCAACCAAAATGGCCTATTTGGGCCGTGAGAGGAAGATCTTGCGGAACGCTAACCAGATTGCAAGATTGATGATTGCCGAATTGCTGGGTTTTGGGAATCGTGGCCGGTAATTATGACTTTTGGCGGACTGGTCGTTAATACTTTTGGGTGATATTTTGTCGAATACCTCCCAAAGTGGAGCGGCACGGGAGATGCTCCGATACCTTCTTCGCCGGCTCAGGAACTTCGTAGTTTGAACTGAAGCATCAGGATCAGTCGAGTGTCCGCGTCGCTCAGGTCAACCCCGCACATCTCCTTGCAGCGGCGTAATCGATTGCGGAGAGTGTTGGGGTGAACATGCAATGCTGCGGAAGAACTCGCGACATCACCGCCCTTGTCGAGGAAGGTGTGGGCCGTTGCGACGAGTTCGCTTCCATGTCGACGGTCGTACCCTTCCAGGGCGTGCATAGGTGTGGCGGTGCTCAGTCCGTCGAAGATGTCGGCAACATGTAAGGCCAGTACCGACGCCAAGGTGTCGTTCATACCCGCGACAATCCCGCCGGACCGGTTGTGTCGCAGCGCGCCCAGAACATGGTCGGCGTCGGCGCGTGACAAATGGCATTCGCTGGCTGATTTCACGGTGCGGCCCACCGCAACGGCAAGTTGTGCTCGTGTGCGGGCGCGGCTGAGGAAGTCCTCCAACAGTCGGCGGGCGTTCGCTTCGTCAGCGGCGACAACAAGGTACGTCGAGTCGATCAACTGTGCGATCACGGCGTCGACGGCCAGAGTGTCCAGGTACAAGCTCAAGGAGGCGACCAACCCCGCCGGCAGTGGTCCCGCGACGGTTCCGACGGCGACGACGGTGAGCGGGCCTGCCAACCGCAAGTCGTCTGCGGCGCGGAATGCGGGTTCGCCACCGCCGATCAATGCTTGGACGCGCTGGGATTGGCGACGGCGTGTGCTGTCGACCCGGTCACGCTCCGAGGCGATTCTCCCGGCCACGACAGATACCGCGGAACGAAGTATCGATTCCTGTGTGGGCGTCGGTGATCCGGCCAGTGCGACCCAGATCGAGCCGACGGGGTGATCGTTCTCGCGAACTGCGATAACCAGTCGCGGCGTGATCGAGGGGTCTTCGAGGTCGACGTAGATGGGATCGCTCTCTCGGTGAAGCCGATCGAATACTCCTGCATCGGAGAGTAATTGGCGGAATCGGCTGGGTACCTGCCGACCGAGGATCGTGCCGATGCGAGCTTCGTCCACGGCCTGCTCGCCGCCGGAGTACGCGAGAACCGTCGAGTTCTCGTCCTCGATCGTGACGGGAGCGCCGAGCAATTCGGCCAGAGAACCGGCGACGGAGAAGAGGTCGTCGTCGCGCAGGTCCATGGGTGGGAGCCTACTGAGCGATCGACGGATTTCGGGTTTCGACGCCTCGGCAGGACCTCGATGGCGAATATAGGCTGGTGCAATGGCCGACATCGAAGGTGTTCTGTTCGATATCGACGGAGTCCTGCTCACGTCCTGGCAGCCGATCGAGGGAGCAGGGGAAGCAGTACGCGAAGTTCGGCGGCGCGGATTGGCCTGTGGGTTTCTGACCAACACCACCTCGCGCAGTTCGACACTCATCGCGCAGGGGTTGTGCGACGCCGGTATCGAGGTGGAGGCGAGCCAGATAGTTACTGCCGCCAGGCTCACGGGGGAGTACGTGCGGGCGACGTACCCGGACGCGAGGGCGTGGGTACTCAATCACGGTGACGTGTCCGCCGATCTCGAGGGAATCGAATTCGACGACGCCGATCCCGAGGTCGTGATTCTCGGCGGCGCCGGCCCGGAGTTCACCCACGAGGCGCTGAGCAGAGTGCTCGAACTACTGCTCGCCGGAGTGCCCGTCGTCGCGATGCACCGCGGGATGATGTGGGAGACGTCAGGTGGCCTTCGAATCGACACCGGAACGTACTTGCCCGGCTTCGAGGAAGTGGCGGGTGTAAATATCGCCGCGGTGGGTAAACCGTCTCTCACGGGGTTCCTTACAGCCACGGAGCTGATGCATGTCGAACCTGAGGCGACGGTGATGGTCGGCGACGATCTGATCGGGGACGTCCTCTCCTCACAGCGGGTCGGCCTGACCGGAGTTCTGGTGCGCACAGGCAAGTTTCGGCAAACAGTGCTCGACCTCTCGGTTCAGAAGCCCGACCACGTCATCGATTCGGTCGCGGATCTTCCGGCCCTTCTCGGGGTCGTCCTCGAGGCTTGACCAGGCGGGGGTGACGGACTTCACTCGAGCGGGTACTCTCGCGCCCGAATCCAATGAACTTGTTCCACGAAGGAGTTTCTATGCCCTTGATCTCGTCAGTCTGGTTCCGCCGCTCATCCTCTCGAGTCAGCGGAATTTCCAGTAGTCGGTTGGGGGGCCGCCTGGCGAGAACAGGTGCTGTGATGACTGTAGGTATGGGGCTCGCCGCCGGGCTGGCGCTGACCGGTGCGGGAGCTGCTTCGGCAGCCCCCGTCACGTGTGTCTCGCCGCCGTCGGCCAATGACATCCAGGTCTCCGAGACCGCGAGCTGCGGCGCGCAGTCCGTCGGAGCCGGCCGTTCGCAGGCCGGTGCCGCCGAGAGCGGTACCGCTGTGAGCGTCGCCGCCGACAACGGCTACTCAAATTCATATGCCAACGGCTTCGGAACCGCGCTGGGGGCTTCTCGCGGTAACGGTCAGGCGCAGGCATTTGCACTCGGCGGCGGTATCGCGCGGGCCGGGGCGGCTGACGGAAATGTCACCTTCGCCATCGCTGGTTACGGAGCGGGCGCTACAGCCGATGCCAATGGCGTCGACTGCGTCGGAGTGCTCTCGTTTGCGGTCAATTTGAGTAACGGACAGTTCTGCATCGCGGGCTGAGGCTCAACCTTGCACTCGGCACGCTCGAGTGCTAAAAATGCAGTTGGCACTCGCGAACCGTGAGTGCCAGGTCGAGGCAGTGAGACCGGGAACCATAGACACCCCCGGTCGTCCGTCGCGGGCACTGACTAGACCACAGGCGTAGATGGGTGACCAGGCAAATCGGTCGCCCGTGTAATGAGGTGACCGGTCAAACGGTCGCCTTGTGCCGATGAGGTGACCCGACGAGCGGTCACCTTGTGTGTCACCCCCTATCCGGAGGATCACTTCGCAATGGCAAAGATCATCGCGTTCGACGAAGAGGCACGTCGTGGCCTCGAGCGAGGCCTCAACGCCCTCGCCGACGCTGTCAAGGTGACGTTGGGCCCCAAGGGTCGCAACGTCGTTCTCGAAAAGAAGTGGGGCGCCCCCACGATCACCAACGATGGTGTTTCCATCGCCAAGGAGATCGAACTCGACGACCCGTACGAGAAGATCGGCGCCGAGCTCGTCAAGGAGGTCGCCAAGAAGACTGACGACGTCGCTGGCGACGGCACCACCACCGCTACCGTTCTCGCACAGGCTCTGGTCCGTGAAGGTCTGCGCAACGTCGCAGCCGGCGCGAACCCGCTCGGCCTCAAGCGCGGCATCGAGAAGGCTGTCGAGGCTGTCACAGCTCGCCTGCTCGAGACCGCCAAGGAGATCGACACCAAGGAGCAGATCGCTGCTACCGCCGGTATTTCCGCCGGCGACCCGTCCATCGGTGAGCTCATCGCCGAGGCTATGGACAAGGTCGGCAAGGAAGGCGTCATCACGGTCGAGGAGTCCAACACCTTCGGCCTGCAGCTCGAGCTCACCGAGGGCATGCGCTTCGACAAGGGCTACATCTCGGCGTACTTCGCCACCGATGCAGAGCGTCAGGAAGCCGTCCTCGAAGACGCGTACATCCTGCTCGTCAGCTCCAAGATCTCCACGGTCAAGGATCTGCTGCCCCTGCTGGAGAAGGTCATCCAGTCCGGCAAGCCGCTCCTGATCATCGCCGAGGACGTCGAGGGCGAAGCTCTCTCCACCCTCGTGGTCAACAAGATCCGTGGCACCTTCAAGTCTGTTGCCGTCAAGGCTCCCGGCTTCGGTGACCGTCGTAAGGCTCAGCTCGCCGACATCGCCATCCTCACCGGTGGCGAGGTCATCAGCGAAGAGGTCGGACTCTCCTTGGAGACCGCAGGCCTCGAGCTCCTCGGCCAGGCACGCAAGGTCGTCATCACCAAGGACGAGACCACCATCGTCGAGGGTGCCGGCGACGCCGACGCAATCGCCGGTCGTGTCAGCCAGATCCGCGCCGAGATCGAGAACAGCGACTCGGATTACGACCGTGAGAAGCTGCAGGAACGTCTGGCCAAGCTGGCCGGCGGCGTTGCAGTCATCAAGGCCGGCGCTGCTACCGAGGTCGAGCTCAAGGAGCGCAAGCACCGCATCGAAGATGCAGTGCGTAACGCAAAGGCAGCCGTCGAAGAGGGCATCGTCGCCGGTGGTGGCGTTGCACTTCTCCAGGCAGCTCCCGCACTGGACGACCTCAAGCTCGAAGGTGACGAGGCAACCGGCGCGAACATCGTTCGCGTTGCACTGTCCGCTCCGCTCAAGCAGATCGCATTCAACGCAGGCCTCGAGCCCGGCGTTGTTGCGGACAAGGTCTCCAACCTGCCCGCAGGTCACGGCCTCAACGCTGCGACCAACGAGTACGGCGACCTGCTCGCTGCAGGCATCAACGACCCGGTCAAGGTCACCCGCTCGGCACTGCAGAACGCAGCGTCCATCGCGGCTCTGTTCCTGACGACCGAAGCCGTTGTCGCTGACAAGCCCGAGAAGGCCGGAGCGCCTGCAGGCGATCCGACCGGCGGCATGGGCGGCATGGACTTCTGAGTCCATCTCCACCTAGCTCCTAGAGCCCGGCCCACCATTCGGTGGGCCGGGCTTTTGCTCGTGCGGGGGAGGCAAGTTTCCATGACTTGGCAGCGGCAGCCGCGATGCAGATTGCGGATTCACCTAACCAAGAGGTTGCCTCCTGATCGCTCGGAATCACAGGCACCTTTTCCGATTGCTGGATCCGGTGATACCCAACGATTCCGAGCAGAACCCAGAGGATCGGCATGTCAGCTCGCTACAATTCGGACATTCGTTCAGCGTCGGAGTTGAGGGGCATGCATGATCTTTCGGAACTCGTTGCCAGCCGCGGTATCTCAGATGGGGCCGCGAGACGCGGAGTTCGTCTACAACGAGTCCGGCGGACATCTGAGCCACATGGTCTGCGCCTACTTCTTCGACACGACGGGCCATCCGCTCGCAGAGATGACGCACGACGACGCGGTTCGGTGGATCACCGAAAGATTCGGATACTGGCCACTGTTCACGAGTCGACTCCAGCGAGTTCCGCTGGATCTGGACTATCCCTATTGGGTCCCGGCCGATTTCGACGTCGATGATCACGTGCACGTCCATCGTGCCCCGGTTGCCGGGTGGGCGCCGATTCGTGAATTGCTCGGGCGCTCGCTCGGTGAGCCGATGGACTTGTCCCGGCCGCCCTGGGAGTTGCACGTCATGACCGGAGTGCACGGGATCGACGAGCTACCGGGCAATCTGACGCTGATCATGCTCAAGACCCACCACGGGGCCGGTGACGGTCTGGCGATCCGCGATCTGACCAACCTTCTGTTCTCCGGTCCGCCGAAGCCGGAGACGAAGCGTGCCGGTTCGGGGCTTTCGTCGCTGGATTTGATCGGGCGCACGGTCGTGGGTTTGCCCGGCCAGGCGATCCGTTTCGGCCGGGGTCTGTCCGTGACAAAGGTTGCGGCCGAGACGGTTCGGGAGGCGGAAGAGGCCGGAGAGCTGCCTACGTACTCGGCCGACCGCCTGCCGACCCGATTCAACGGCATGCTGGGCGGAGACATCACGATCGATTTCCTGACGCTGGACGGCGCAGACATCAAAGCGATCCGAGCGGCCATTTCGGACGTGACGGTCAACGACATCTTCCTGACCGTCGTCGCCGGCGCTCTCGACGCATACCTGTCGGAGAAGGGCGAGAAATCAGGCAGTGGGTTGGCGGCGATGGTTCCCCGATCGATGCGGCAGATCGCCGAATGGGAATCGGCCAACCAACTGGCGCTGTTGACGGTCGATCTGCACACGGACGTCGAAGATCCGGTCGAGCGGCTGACACGAATCAGGGATTCGGCGCTGATGGCAAAGGGGCGGAGTTTGCACCCAGCCGTCCGTCGATACGGCACACGCATCGAAACGTCGCCCGCGGCTCTGCTCAGACTCACCGGTCTCTCGCGTCGGATCAACAAGCTTGACCCTTCGCACAAGGTCATTCAGAACACGACGATCAGCAATGTCCCGGTATCGGTCGACGGCAATGTCTTCGAAGGTGCGCCGGCGGTGGCAGTTCTCGGCGGGCAGGCGCCGGTCGACGGAGACATTCTGCGCCACTTCCTCATTGCTGCGCGTGGAGGTTCTCTGACGCTCAATGTCATCGTCTCGCGAGAGACGATGCCGGATATCGAGCACTACATCGAATTATTGCGGGTGGGGTTCACGACGCTTCTGCAGGCAGTTTCCGACCAAAATCGTGAGTTGGTCGAACGATAATCTCTCGGCACCCCCGGCTTTACGCCGCCTGTCATTCCCTGAGTTTTCGGATTGGCGTCATTTCCTCGTCCCAAGCGAACCACTGAACATCTTGGTTGGGCAGCGTCAGTGGCCTGGCCGTCAAGGGTCTCGAGGCCCTCGCTGCGCTCAGCGGTGGAGAGTTGAAGGCCGCCAAGTGGATTGTTGATTTCGGGGCCTGCTCGTGTTGGCGCGTAGGCCCCGAAATACCTTTTGTCGGCGCGTAATTCTCGCCATGTGAATTGCCGGAATTCTCACCCTAATGGCATGAGCATCCAGGCGGCGAGATATACCAATGCCGCGGTTCCACCCGTGCAAATAGCGGCGATAACGGCGAGTAGACGGACAAGATTGACGTCGGCGCCGAAGTAATCTGCAATTCCGCCGCACACTCCGGCGAACATTTTCTTGTCGTTGGAACGGGTGAAGGGGCGAGGTGTGTTGCTTTCGAATGTCATGCTTCAATTCTGAAGCGAGATCGCATCAGGCACCATCGGGGACGACCCCCATCTGCACCCTGATCTTTTGAGCCCGTCGTGTCATACCCCGGTAGTTCATCCCAGCTTCACCGAACGGTTGCTGCGGGAGACTAACTTGTCGGCGGTGACCGATTTAGCAGAACGCCGACCGTTCCTCAGCGCCTTCGCGGACCTCTCGACCGCCGTCGATCTGGCCGACACCGCCGCCTTCACCGTCGACGACAATGACGACGACGATCCGGTGCTGCTGACGTCGCCGGACGGTTTCGAGGTCGACACCTGGCGGGAGGGATACCCGTACGACGCACGGATGCCTCGGGACGAGTACGAAATGTCCAAGCGTCTGCTGCAGATCGAACTCCTCAAGCTGCAGAACTGGTCGAAAGAAACCGGCGCACGGCACGCCATTGTGTTCGAAGGACGCGACGCTGCCGGCAAGGGCGGAACGATCAAACGATTCATGGAGCACCTCAATCCTCGTGGCGCTCGCGTCGTCGCGCTGGAGAAGCCGTCGGCTCGCGAGTCGACGCAGTGGTACTTCCAGCGCTACGTGCAGCACCTTCCCGCCGCCGGGGAACTGGTGATGTTCGATCGATCTTGGTACAACCGGGCCGGGGTCGAGCGGGTCATGGGTTTCTGCACCGACGAGGAGCACGAGCGATTTCTGCGCCAGGTGCCGTTGTTCGAGCAGATGCTCGTCGACGACGGCATCAGCTTGATCAAGTTCTGGTTCTCGGTTTCACCGCTGGAGCAGCGCACGCGGTTCGCGATCAGACAGGTCGATCCCGTGCGGCAGTGGAAGCTTTCGCCGATGGACATCGCTTCTCTGGACAAGTGGGATGCGTACACGGCGGCGAAGGAAGAGATGATCCGGTTCACCGATACCGCCACCGCTCCGTGGACCGTCATCAAGAGCAACGACAAGAAACGCGCGCGGATAAACGCGATGCGTCACGTGCTCAGTCAGTTCGATTACGACAACAAGGATTACGAGATCGTGGGTACTCCGGATCCGCTGATCGTGGGAAGCCTCGAATAGTCGGCGCGTGGGCTCTGCCCATCCGCGGCGTGGGTGGTTAGTGTGAGTTGAATGGAGACCGTACCGATCCAACTCCCCGACGGCACCGTGACCCCGATCCGTCTGTTTCCCGGACCGAACGACGACGCACCCGTGGTGGTGATGTTGCCAGGGCTCGGAGTTCCCGCCGGGTTCTACGATCCGGTGGCGCAGGCCCTGGTCGAAGCCGGCTTCAATGCGGCCATCGGTGAACTGCGCGGCCAAGGTGACAGCAAACCGCGCCCGAGCGCGTCGAGTGCTTTCGGATATCAGGAACTGGTCTCGATCGATTGTCCGGCGACGTTCGAGGTGGTGCGCGAGCGGTTTCCGGCCAGCACACCATTTCTGATGGGGCACAGCATGGGCGGCCAGATCGGGGTCATGTACGCGTCGAGGATTCGGGGCCGGCTCGGCGGACTGATCCTGGTTGCCTCCGGATCGCCGTATCACCGCGGATTCCCCGGAATCCGTGCGCCCGGACTCTATCTGGGTTCGTCCGCGATGTCGGTGACAGCCAACATTGCCGGCTTCTGGCCGGGAGACCGGGTCAACGTCGGCGGCTTCGGTCGACAGTCGAAAGTACTGATCACCGATTGGGCACGGTTCGCCAGGACCGGTCGCATGGAACCCATCGGTGCGGATATCGACTACGAGGAGCGGATCGCTCGCCTGACCTTGCCGGTTCTGTCGATCACGATCGAAGGGGACGATCTCGCTCCACGCCGGTCGGCAAAGAACCTGGTGGACAAGCTCTCCGGGGCCCAAGTGACGATGACGCACATCGACGAACCACTCGGTCACAACGGTTGGATACGCAATCCCACCGCTGTGAGCGAGCGCGTCGTCGCGTGGTTGCGCGACCGCTGAAAGATCAGGCGAGCTTCTGCCAGAGGAACTCGTAGGTCAGCGCGGTCTTGAATGCCAGCTGAGCATTGTCCGCGGCGCCGCCGTGGCCACCCTCGATGTTCTCGAAATACAGCACCTGCTTGCCCAGCTCTTCCAGCCGTGCGGCCATCTTGCGGGCATGCGCGGGGTGGACGCGGTCGTCGCGGGTGGATGTCGCGATCAGGATCGGTGGGTACGACGCGGCGGCGTCGATGTTCTGATACGGCGAATACTCCGAGATGAATGCCCACTCCTCCGGGACATCGGGGTCACCGTATTCGGCCATCCAGGACGCGCCGGCCAGCAGGAGATGGAATCGACGCATGTCCAGCAGCGGGACCTGGCAGACGATGGCGCCGAAGAGTTCGGGGTACTTGGTCAGCATGATGCCCATCAGCAGGCCGCCGTTGCTTCCGCCCTGAGCTGCCAGAAGATCCGGGGTCGTGATTCCGCGATCGACGAGGTCTCTCGCGACGGCAGCAAAGTCTTCGTGCACCTTGTGGCGCCCAGCCTTGAGAACCTGTGTGTGCCAACCGGGTCCGTACTCGCCGCCACCACGAATGTTCGCAACCACATAGGTTCCGCCCTGCGTCAACCAGGCACGGCCCAGAGAACCGCTGTACGACGGCGTCAGCGAGATCTCGAATCCGCCGTACCCGTAGAGCAGGGTGGGGCCGGGCTCGCTACGCGGATTGCGGACCACGAAATAGGGGATGAGGGTGCCGTCGGCGGAGGTGGCGAAGAACTGCTCCGTGGTGATGTCCTCGGCGTCGAAGAACGCGGGAGCCTGCTTGAGGGCAGTGGGTTCGGTTTCGCCGATCACGCCGTGCAAAAGAGTTGCAGGGGAGGTGTATCCACTCGAATTGACGAAGTACTCGTTGCTGACATCAGGGTCGGTGTCGAGAATTTCGATACTGGTCAGTTCTGGAAGCCCTTCGAAAGGTCGATCCTCCCAGCCGTTTTCGCCCGGCGTCAGGATTCGCAGCGTCGTGCGCACGTCGGTCAGGACCACCAGAATCAGATGATCGCGTGTCCAGGTGTAGTGCTCGAGCGAGGAATGTGCGTCGGGTTCGAAGATCGATGTCAGTGCTCGTGAGCCGGCAAGGAAATCGTCGTAACGGATGGCAAGCAGTGCGCCGGTCGGATATTCGGTGTCCTCGACGGCCCACACGGACTTGGTGCGGATCAACAACCACTCGTGGTGAATCGAGATCCCGGCGTCCTCGGGGACGTCCACGAGCACCAGTTCACCGTCGGGGCGAACTTCGAAATGCTGAGAGTTGTAGAAATCGACCGAGCGAGTGACGAAGTCCCGTTCGAACCCGGGCGTCGGATCGTGCGAAGCCGAGATGGCCACGTCCGTGGCCTGGCCCTCGTAGACGGTCTCGGCGCTGGAGAGGGGAGTGCCGCGCTTCCACCGCTGGGCCAGACGGGGATATCCGGAATCGGTGAGCGACCCCGGTCCGATATCCGTTCCGACGTAGACGGTATCGATGTCGATCCAGTCGATGTCGGTCTTGGCCTCGGGAAGGTAGAAGCCGGGATTCTCGCCCTCGGGAGCGAGGAACTCGCGCTTGTCGATGTCGAACTCGCGAACGACCGCCGCGTCTGCCCCGCCGCGGGAGAGGCTGATCAATGCACGGTTGCGGTGTGGCCGTAGAAGTTGCGTGCCCTTCCAGACCCAGTTCTCGCCCTCGGCCTCGGCCAGGGCGTCGAGGTCGACCAGGACGTCCCATTCCGGGTCGTCGGTGACGTACTGATCGAACGTCGTGCGTCGCCACAATCCGCGAACGTGGGTGCTGTCGCGCCAGAAGTTGTAGAGGAACTCACCTCGACGGCGGACGTAGGGGATTCGCGCGTCGGTATCGAGGATCTCGCGCACGTCGCTCTGTAGTCGATCGAAGCGCTCGTTGTCGGTGAGCTGCTCCTCGGTCACGGCATTGTGCTGACGGACCCAATCGAGTGCAGACTCACCGGTCACGTCTTCGAGCCAGAGGTAGGGGTCGTCGCCGGTGGTGGGCTGCTGATCGGAAGTCATACGTCCATTCTTACTGCTCGCTCCCGACAGCACTCGACCCCGCTCCCGAAACACTGGAGCGGGGTCGAGTGAGAACGAATCGGGTCAGACGCCCAGGGAGTGAGCGAGCATCGGCCAGGAGTTGTGGAGATCGTCCTGCCAGTAGCCCCACGAGTGGGTGCCGGTCGGCTTGAAGTCGAAGGTGGCCGGGATCTTCAGATCGCTCAGGCGGTAGGCGAGGTTGTGGGTGCAGTAGTTGACCGCTGCCTCGATGACGCCGCCGACGATCGCCTGGTTGGCGAGCGCACCGACCTGACCGTTGATCGCGGGATTGGCGAGAGTGTCGTGTGGGCCGGGGAGTCCGGAGCCGGTGGAGACGTAGAGTTCGGTGCCGCGGAGCTTCTCGGCGTTGAGGACCGGATCGTTGTCCTTCCAGCCCTGACCGTCGAGCGGGCCCCACATGTTGGTGATGTCAGCTCCGCCGCGGGTACCTGTGACAAGTTCGATCGCACTCTGACCGACGGGGGTGCTGGTCTCAGCGCATCCGCTGTACGCCCCGACGCCCTTGTAGAGGCCGGGAGCCGCGATGGCGAGGTTGAGGACCGAGGTCGCGGTCATGGAGATCGCGGAGATCGACTGGACCTTGTTGGTGTTGAACTCGGCGTCGATGACGGGCGGGAGTTCCTTGGTGAGGAACGTCTGCCACTTCTGGCGACCGAGAACCGGATCGTCGTTCACCCAGTCGGTGTAATAGCTGAACGCGCCTTCGAGTGGAGTGACGACGTTGACGTTCTTGTCCTGGAAGAAGTTCATGACGTCGGTCTTGCGTTGCCAGGTCGCCGAGTCTTCGCCGCCGCCTGCACCGTTGAGCAGGTAGAGCGTCGGGCGGGGTTCGCTGCCATCTGCGGGGAGGATGACCTCGAGCGGGATGTTGCGATCCATCGCCGGGGAGAAGACCGAGATGGTGACCTTGCGGTCGCCGGTCTTGGTGTTGCTCACGACGTGCGATCCGGACGTGTCACCGCCCGCAGAAGCTGTCGCCGGACTGATCAGCATCGGCAGCACCGTGGCCACTGCGAGAGCTGCGATCACACTGCCACGCTTGAAAATTCGAGCACGCATACGTTCGGATCCTCCACCTGAATGTCTTCGGATCCGGAACGGATCGAAGTGCCTGTGAGCCCTTACTGGAACAGGTTCACTTTTTGTTATGTGTCAGTAAAGCAGAGCGGGCGCAGAAAGTGACGCGATTCGATTGCCTGACAATTGAATTGGCCCCGGAATTAACCCCCGAACTAACCCCCGAATCGGCCCAGACAAGCACTCGACCCCGCTCCCGGAAGTGCAGGGAGCGGGGTCGAGTCGGAACGATTTCGGTCAGATGCCCATCGAACGAGCGAGCATCGGCCAGGAGTTGTGGAGATCGTCTTCCCAGTAGCCCCACGAGTGGGTGCCGGTCGGCTTGAAGTCGAAGGTGGCCGGGATCTTGAGATCGTTGAGGCGGTAGGCGAGGTTGTGGGTGCAGTAGTTGACTGCTGCCTCGATGACGCCGCCGACGATCACCTGGTTGGCGAGTGTGCCGACCTGTCCGTTGATCGCCTCGTTGTTCAGGGTGTCGTGCGGGCCGGGGAGTCCGGAGCCGGTGGAGATGAAGAGCTCGGTGCCGCGGAGCTTCTCGGCGTTGACGACGGGGTCGTTGTCGATCCAGCCCTGGCCGTCGAGGGGGCCCCACATGTTGGTCACGTCAGCGTCGCCGCGCATGCCCACAACCAGTTCGATGGAGGACTGGCCGACCGGTGTGCTGGTCTCGGCGCATCCGCTGTATGCACCGACGCCCTTGTAGAGGCCCGGAGCTGCGATGGCGAGGTTGAGGACCGAGGTCGCGGTCATCGAGATCGCGGAGATCGACTGGACGCCGTTGGTGTTGAACTCGGCGTCGATGACGGGCGGGAGTTCCTGGGTCAGGAACGTCTGCCACTTCTGACGGCCGAGGGACGGGTCGTCGTTCACCCAGTCGGTGTAGTAGCTGAATGCACCTTCGAGCGGGGTGACGACGTTGACGTTCTTGTCAGCGAAGAACTCGTTGACGTCGGTCTGACGCTGCCACGTCGCCCGGTCTTCGCCGCCGCCTGCACCGTTGAGCAGGTAGAGGGTCGGGCGGGGTTCGCTGCCGTCTGCCGGGAGGATGACCTCGAGCGGAATATCGCGTTCCATGGAAGGGGAGTACACCTTGATGGTGGCGATGCGCCCGTTGTCCGTGCGGCTCGAGAGCTTGGAACCCGTTGTGTTTGCCTTGGCAACAGTTGCCGTGGTGGTCGACGGATCTCCGCCTGCGGACGACACTGCAGGGCTGATCAGCATCGGCAGCACGGATACTGCGGCTACAGCGGCGACCAGACGGCCACGCTTGAAAGTGCGAGCACGCATACGTTCAGAAACCTCCACCTAAAATTCCTTCGAATCCGCCCAGGAGTGAACGGTCCTTTGTTGCTGTTCCCGTACGGGAATTCATGCTGGGTACATGCTCTGTCGATAGGTACAGGGCGTGTGAGTCTTGTAAGTTCTACCGCATCGGTGCGTTATCCGCCAGTGAACCAGAGATTTGCTGAACGTACGACCAGTTTCAGGTGAATTTCCCTGATCATCGACGGGATTAGTGAGTGAACCGGACATATCCACTATGGGAACAACATTGTTGCCTACCTCTGCAGTCGAACGCGTCTGTCGAAGATCTTCTCCGATATCAGCGCCCAGCGGGGAGTTACGTTTCGGTGAACGTCGGTTACTCGCCGCAGACTCGCGCGGACTCGACGGCAATCGCCAAGAGTTTCGCGTGGCAGGCGCGGGTCGAGTTCCCGGAGATCACCCCTGTCTTCAGCGTCGACGGCGTCGTGGAGATTCAGGAGTCCGGCGGAATCGCCCTGGCCTTCGACCTGGAAGACTCGAATCCGCTGGAGGGAGACCTGGCCAACGTCTCGTACTTCTGCGACCTCGGAGTCCGCTCGATGTTGCCGACGTACAACTACATGAATGCTGCCGGCTGTGGCTGCTTGGACCTGGCGGACACGGGGTTGAGTGGATACGGCCGTGACCTGGTTGCCGAGATGAATCGCGTCGGAATGACGGTCGACGGCTCACATTGTTCGGTACAGACGGGGTTGGACATCTCAGCTATCACCCAGCGAGCAATGATCTACAGCCACTCGAATCTCCGAAGGTTGTGGGAGCATCCGCGCAACATCACCGACGATCAGGCCAGGGCGTGTGCGGAGACCGGCGGCGTCATCGGGATCAACGGCGTCGGCATATTCCTCGGCGTCAACGGACCGGATGACGACCAGGCTCGGCTGTCCGCGATGGCCGACCACATCGAAGAGGCTGTGGGACTCGTCGGCATCGATCATGTCGGGATCGGCTCCGACTTCTCCTTCGACGCCGACGACTTCCGCGAAGAGATCGAGCAGAACCCGTCGTCGTTCTCCGAGGCGTACACCGCGTGGGGGCCACTGCAGTGGACTCCTCCGGAGGAGGTGCTGACACTTGATCAGGTATTGCGTGAGCGGGGCTTCGACGAGCCGTCGATCGAGGCCGTGTACGGCGGAAATTTCGCCCGAGTTGCCCGAGAAGTGTGGGCTACCGACGGGTAATACGACCATCTGGGGACAGCGAAACGATGCAGGACTACCCTGGTGAATCGTGACCTCACACTATGACGTCGTTGTCCTCGGAGCCGGCCCCGGTGGGTACGTCGCTGCTATCCGCGCGGCACAACTGGGCCTGAGCACCGCCATCATCGAGCAGAAGTACTGGGGCGGTGTATGCCTGAATGTCGGCTGCATTCCGTCCAAGGCGCTTCTCCGTAACGCCGAACTCGCGCACATCTTCACGAAAGAAGCGAAGACGTTCGGCATGTCCGGAGACGTGTCCTTCGATTTCGGCTCCGCTTTCGATCGCAGCCGCAAGGTCGCGGACGGGCGAGTCAAGGGCATTCACTTCTTGATGAAGAAGAACAAGATCCCGGAGTACGACGGCAAGGGCACGTTCGTCGACGCCAACACCATCAGCGTGGAGCTGAGCAAGGGTGGCACCGAGACGATCACGTTCGACAACGCCATCATCGCGACCGGTTCGTACACCAAGCTGCTGCCCGGCACCTCGCTGAGCGAGAACGTCGTGACCTACGAAGAGCAGATCCTCACCCGTGACCTTCCGGGTTCGATCCTCATCGTCGGTGCCGGCGCGATCGGCATGGAGTTCGGTTACGTCCTCAAGAACTACGGCGTCGACGTCACGATCGTCGAGTTCCTCGATCGGGCACTGCCCAACGAGGACGCCGACGTCTCGAAGGAAATCGCCAAGCAGTACAAGAAGCTCGGCGTCACCATCAAGACCGGTGCCGCTGTGCAGTCCATCAGCGACGACGGCAGCAAGGTCACCGTCTCGATCAAGGACAACAAGTCCGGCGAGATCGAGACCGTGGTCGTCGACAAGGTTCTGCAGTCCGTCGGCTTCGCACCGCGCGTGGAGGGCTTCGGTCTCGAGAACACCGGTGTCGCGTTGACCGATCGCGGCGCCATCGCGATCGACGACTACATGCGCACCAACGTCCCGCACATCTTCGCCATCGGTGACGTCACCGCCAAGCTGCAGCTCGCGCACGTCGCAGAAGCTCAGGCTGTCGTCGCTGCCGAGACCATCGGCGGCGCGGAGACGCAGACACTCGGTGACTACCGGATGATGCCGCGTGCGACGTTCTGCCAGCCGC
Source organism: Rhodococcus sp. MT28 (assembly GCF_058792695.1). Taxonomy (NCBI): domain Bacteria; kingdom Bacillati; phylum Actinomycetota; class Actinomycetes; order Mycobacteriales; family Nocardiaceae; genus Rhodococcus; species Rhodococcus sp. MT28. The sequence goes on along the minus strand of NZ_JBXAFD010000004.1, from coordinate 320,290 downwards.
AGGTCGCCTCGTTCGGTTTGACCGAGGAGCAGGCCAAGGCCGAGGGCTACGACGTCAAGGTCGCGAACTTCCCGTTCGCTGCCAACGGCAAGGCACACGGTCTCGGTGACCCGACCGGTTTCGTCAAGCTGATCGCCGACAAGAAGTACGGCGAACTGCTCGGCGGGCACCTCATCGGACCGGACGTTTCGGAACTGCTGCCCGAGCTGACCTTGGCCCAGAAGTGGGACCTCACGGTCAACGAGTTGGCACGCAACGTCCACACCCACCCCACGCTCAGTGAGGCACTGCAGGAAGCGATCCACGGCCTCGCCGGCCACATGATCAACTTCTGACGGCAGGGCCTTCGGCCCCGTGCGCCTTTTTGGTAGTTCGCTCTACCGGAAAGGCACACGGGGTTTTTCGTCTTTTGTGTCGAGTTGTGTTGCGAAACCGCCAACTGAGGCCTTCGAGTCGGGGTGTAGGCGCGCAACGCATTAGCGTCCCGAGTCGACCATCCGGCTTTCGAAGGACCACTCATGAAAACTCGTTCCGTACTGCTCGCGGCTTGCGTCGCGCTGACGCTCTCCGCCTGTGGAACCTCAGGTGACGCCGGATCGGACACCGAAGCTTCGGGTGCCGCCGAGGCGGGGGCGTTCCCCGTGACCGTCGACCACGCTTACGGCTCGACCACGATCGACGCGGAGCCTATGCGCATCGTGACCATCGGATGGAGTGGCCAGGATTCGGTGATTGCACTGAACAAGGTCCCGGTCGCCATGGAGAGCTTCTCCGGCGACGGCATCGAGAACAACATTCTGCCTTGGGACGCTTCGCGTCTGAACGGTGCGAAGCCCGTTCTCATGACGACCAATCCCGATATCCCGTTCGAGCAGATCCTCGGGCTCGATCCCGACGTGATCCTCGCCGTCTACTCCGGTATCGACGAGGGCGAGTACAAGCGCCTCAGTGACATCGCGCCGACCGTCGCCTTCCCCGACCAGCCGTGGGATACCGCGTGGGACAAGCAGATGAGCATGATCGGCGCGGCGCTCGGACAGCCGGCGCAGGCGCAGACGCTGATCGACGAGACCGGGGCGTACTTCGAGAAGCAGGCCGCTGATCACCCGCAGTTCCAGGGCAAAACCTCGACGTATGCGATGCGCACCGATGAGGGCTTGATCGTCTTCTGCGGCACCGACCCGCGGATCCGTCTTCTCGGCCAGCTCGGGGTGAAGACCTCGCCCGGTGTCGACGCAGTGTGCACTTCCGGCGACAGTTCGGTGTCCGTGGGCATGGAATCCATCGACACACTCGACGCCGACGTCTTCATTCTCGTCGACGCCGACGGCACCAACCTGGACAAGCTCATGTCCTTCGGTCCGTTCGCGAACATGACCTCGGTGTCGAACGGCCGTCTGGTTCGTCTGGTCGGAATGGACTACGCGATGGCTACGTCCGCTCCGACGGTGCTGAGCGTTCCCTACGCATTCGACGAGTTCATCGCTCAGCTCTCGGACAAGTTGAGCTGATTCCGGGCGTCGTACGACGCTTGTGACGCAACGATTTTCGGCACCTGCGATTCGAGTAGTTCGATCAGGGCCGTGATCTTTGCGGCGACGTCGGCGCCGAGTTCGGTCAGGCTGTATTCAACTTTGGGCGGGATGGTTTCGAGTACCTCACGGTGCACGAGGCCATCCCGCTCGAGTGTTTGCAGGGTCTGCGAGAGCATGCGCTCGCTGACTCCGTCGACGCGTCGGCGCAGGGCACTGAACCGGTACGGGCCCTCGTTCAATGCCGCCAGCGCGAGTGCGCCCCAGCGTCCGGTTGCATTCTGCAATGCCGCCCGAGAGTTGCACCCGCGAGCGAAGACGTCAGCCTCGAGTGTTGGGTCCACGACGTCGGCATTCGGATCAGGGGTCTGGGCAGCACGTGAAGGTGAGTCGGTGCTGGTCATGAACCCAGGCTACTACTGCACGATCCCATAGCGCTAACTCGACATGTTGCACTTACGAAAAATAAGTGCATGATGGTTGCAGAACGCATTTACGCTTCAACCTGGATCGGGAGTTCGCATGAGCATTGCAGTCACCGGCGCAACCGGAAACCTCGGACAACTGGTAGTCGAGTCGTTGATCGAGCGGGGAACCGCCGCGTCCGACATCGTCGCAGTGGTCCGCAATCCGCAGAAGGCGCAAAGCCTCGCCGCCCGCGGAGTAGTTGTACGTCGGGCGGACTACGCCGATGCCTCGGCGTTGGAAATCGCATTGGCGGGAGTCGACAAGCTGGTGCTGATCTCGGGAAGTGAAGTGGGGTCACGGCTCGCGCAACACACCAACATCATCGACGCGGCGAAGGCTGCCGGTGTCGGATTCATCGCGTACACGAGCATCTTGAATGCTCGAGACACTCCGATGAAGCTTGCTGCCGAGCACAAGGCGACCGAGGACGTGCTCACCCGAAGCGGTATTCCGTTCGCACTGTTGCGCAACGGTTGGTACTGGGAGAACTTCACCAACGACCTGGCCGGTGTGATCGAACGCGGCGCACTCGTCGGTGCGGGAGCGGACGGAAAGATCGCGGCTGCGGCGCGTGTGGACTACGCCGACGCCGCAGCAGTAGTCGCGACCACCGATGGTCACGAAGGTGCAGTGTACGAGTTGGGCGGTGACGAGAGGCTCACCTACGCCGAATTGGCCGAGAAGATCAGCGAATTCGCGGGCAAGCCGATCGCGTATCAGTTCGTGGATGAGCAGGCCTACGAAGGCATTCTCGAAAGTGTCGGACTGCCTGCACCGGTTGCGCAGATCCTCGCCGATTCCGATGCTGCAATTGCCAAGGGGGCGCTGGACACCGAGTCGGGTGACCTGCAGAAGTTGATCGGCCGCAGCAGCACTCCGGTGGCTGAGGTGTTGAGGAAGGCCTGACCTGCTGTGCGCCTTTATTAACCGCGGGCGGTGAAGAAAGGCGCACAGGGGGCTACCCCATGTGGACTGCACCCTCGGCGGGCAGATCACCCTTCTTGGCGCGGACCAGCACCAGCACTACCGGTGCGATGATCGCCAACAGGATTGCCGCCCAACCGAATGCGGCCGAGTATCCGGATACCTCGGCGCCGAAGAAGTAGTCCGTCATCGAGGCGACGAAGTCCTGCACCGGCTGGGGGAGTAGCGCCAATTGGTCACCAGTCGGGATGGTCGCGTTCGACATGTCGACAGGAATGCCTTCCGGCGGGATCGGCGCCGCGTTGTCGGCGGTGAAGGCCGACTTTGCCGAAGCGTAGATCGTGGTGAACAGTGCGGTTCCGAGTGCGCCGCCGATCTGCAGGGTGGCGTTGACCAGGGCACTGGCAGCGCCGGCGTCGTGGTCGGGGACACCGATCAGTGCGAGGTTCTGCATCGGCACCATCAGCAGACCGAGTCCGAAGCCGAAGATGGCGAGGCCGGGGAACACGTGCGTCCAGTAGGAGCTGTGTACCTCGATCTGGGTCAGCATGAGCAGTCCTACGGCTGCCACCAGCGGGCCGGCGACCATGAGCGGCTTGGGGCCGATCTTGGTGGACAACTGCGCTGCGATGGTCGACGCCAAGACGATGAAAAATGCCATCGGCAGCGATCCGACGCCGGCCATGACCGGGCTGAATCCGAGCACGATCTGCAGGTAGAACGTCAGGTACAACGTGCCGCCGAGCAGGGCGGCGCCCACCAGCATGGAGCCGATCAGAGCAGCGCCGCGATCACGATGCCACGGAACGCTCAGCGGTAGAAGCGGATTCTTGCTGCGGCTCTCGACGACCACGAAGATCGCGAGGAAGACCAGACCCAGTGCGATGAACAGCAAAGTGTCCGCCTGACCCCAGCCGTGCTCGGCGCGTGTGAATCCGTAGACCAGTGAGCCGAGCCCCAGGGCGATGAGGACAGCGCCGGGAAGGTCGTAGCTCGTGTCGCCGTGCGCTTTGGTTTCCTTGACGATCGGGACGGCTGCAGCGATGGCGATCAGCGCGATCGGGATGTTGACGAGCAGGCACCAACGCCAGTCGACGTACTGCGTCAGCACTCCACCGAGGAGCAGGCCGATGGCAGCGCCACCGCCGGAGATCGCGCCGTAGACGGCAAAAGCCTTGGCGCGCTCCTTCTCTCCGATGAAGGTGGTGGTGAGCATCGACAGCGCAGCGGGCGCGAGCAATGCTGCGAAGACGCCCTGGCCGGCGCGAGCGATGAACAGTTCGATACCGCTCTGCGCGATGCCGCCGATGCCGGAGGCAACCGCGAAGCCCGCCATGCCGACGATGAAGGATCGCTTTCGGCCCCAGTAGTCGGCGATACGTCCGCCGAGGAGCAGCAGCGCACCGAACGCCAAGGCGTACGACGTGACCACCCACGCGCGGTCAAGGTCGCTGATGCCCAGTTCCTCCTGGGCTGCCGGTAGGGCGATGGAGACGATGGTGCCGTCGAGCACCACCATGAGTTGAGCGAACGCGACGATGCAGAGCACCAGCCAGCGACGTTGATGATTCGGATTCTCGGAGACAGCCGGGATCGGTGGCAGAGTGCCGCCGTCGACGTGGGACGTGGTGGTCATTGGAAAAAGGTATTCCAGCCTTCTCGGGTGAGTCAAACGAAATAGTTCGTTCGGTTACCATCATCACTATGGCTCCCACTGACGTGACCGCGACGAAACAGCGAATCCTCGACGCTGCGCAAGAAGAATTCGGCACCTACGGGCTTGCCGGTGCGCGCATCGATCGGATTGCGAAGAACGGAAACGCCAGTAAGGAGCGCCTCTACGCCTATTTCGGTGACAAGGTCGCGTTGTTCCACGCGGTGCTCGACGTCGACTTCGAGCAGGCGATGGAATCCGTCGAGTTCACCGGTGAAGACATGCCCGCGCATGCTGTCGAACTGTTCGACGCAATGCTCGGCAAACCACAGATTCAACGGATGATGATCTGGGGTCAATTGCAGGGTGAGGCACCACGGATGAAGAAGTTGGCCGAGGAACATTCCAGCTGGGTTCCGCGAATGGCCACGATCCGCAAGGCTCAAGAAGACGGCCTCATCTCGAAGCACTGGGACCCCCAGGACCTGATCACGATGCTGTTCGGCCTCGTGTTCGGCTGGGTGGTGGCCCCCGGTGTGGCCGACAACCAGAACGTCGACGCCGACGAGATCGCGCGCCGCCGTGAAGTGGTGCGCGAGGCCGTCACTCGAATCTGCAAGCCGTGACTGTCAGCGAGAGAGGTACGCGGCCCAACCGCCGTAGTCGGTGATGTCAGCTGCGCCGTTTACGGCGTCATGAGTGCAGCTGAAACCGACTGTCGTTCTGCCGTCGGATAACTCGACGCTGGTGAGCGCCATCGGTGCAGGCAAGGCGGCGAGGAACGTTCCCAGCCCGGCCGGTGAGATTCGGAAGATCTCGCCGACGACCGGTGCGCCGAGTCCAGGGCCACGGCGTACCAGGCCGGGCTTCGGTGGCGTCGTGTCGAGAGCGAAGAGCCGGTAGGCATCCGAGGTCGTGACGGTTTCGACGTACCGCGCGCCGAGGTCGACCAACTGTGTGTTGAGGGGTTGCCCGCGCAGGTGAGCGCCGAATACTGCGAGGTCGATTCCGGTATCGACGAGGGTGGGTGAAGGCGCACCGCCGAGTCGCGCAGCGAGGTCGATGGCGATCTGGTCGTCGAAAGCGGGTACGACGAACATGACGCCGAACGGGTGATCTTCGGCAGTGCGGTGTCCGGGCGCCGCGACGGCCGCCATGTCGAGCAGGTTGCAGAAGTTGGTGAAAGTTCCCATCCGGCGGTTGATTCCGAACGGATCCTCGGTCACGGCGGCAATCGTCGGGTGTTCGGTGGTGGTGGGAAGCAGTAGGGCGTCGAACCCGGCGAGGAGTTCCCGGGCGGCAGCCTTGGCGCGGGTGAGAGCATCGAGATCGTCGACCAGCTGGTATCCGGTGGGGTGCTTCGCACCGAGCACGATGTCGGACACCGCGGGATCTGCTCCGGCAGGACGAGTTTCGAGGAACTCGCCGGCAGCGGCGTACCGCTGCGCCACCACGGCGCCGTCGTAGAGCAATCGGGCCGCGTCGAGCAGTCCGGATATGTCGACGGTCTCGGTCTCGGCGCCGCCGGCTACCAGAGCTGTCACAGTGTCCTGAAATGCTGCTGTATACGACGGGCTCAGTTGAGCGAGATCCTCGATTCGGGGGACGGCGACGCGGGGATTCGGCGCCGCCGCGAGACGAACGTCGGAAGGCCAGACGCGGCTGCGGGGATCCCGAGGTTCGTGGCCGATCATGATTGCCGCTGCCGCGGTTGCCGATTCGAGGTCGTCGGCAAATACCGTCAGAGCGTCGTAGTCGACGCAGGCGGGCACTACTCCGTGGGCGGGGATGACGCCGAGCGAGAGCTTGAGTCCGTAGATCCCGTGGAACGCTGCCGGCACCCGGCCCGAACCGGCAGTGTCGGTGCCGATTCCGATGTCTGCAATTCCCAGCGCGACAGCGACGGCGGATCCGGAGCTACTACCGCCCGAGATCAACTCTTCGTCCCAGGCGCAGCGAACGGCTCCGTACGGACTGCGCGTTCCGACCAGTCCGGTGGCGAACTGGTCCAGATTGGTCTTCCCCAGAACAACAGCCCCGTGCTCGATCAACCGCGCAACGGCACTGGCGGTTTCGTCCGGCGAATACGCGAATTCGGGGCACGCCGCTGTGGTCGGCAGACCGGCGACGTCGACGTTGTCCTTGACGGCGACCAGACGCCCAGCCAGAGGAAGATGCTCGCCCGTGGCGATTCTGGCTTCGACCGAAGCGGCATCGGCAAGCACATCTTCCTTGCGGCGCAACGTGATCCAGACTTCGGGGCGATCTACTTCCTCGATCCGCTGGAATGCCTGCTCGACCCGGGCTGTCGGGGTGAAAACTTCTGCTGCGATGGTCATGGTGTGTACTGCTCCGATCAGTCCGTGATGTTGGCGAGTGAGAGCGCGGTGATCGCGCGGGTCACCCGGTCGAGGACGACGTCGAGAGACTCGCCGATGTGCTGGTGCAAAAGCGTGCGGGCCTCGGGCAGATTGCCGGCACGTAGTTCTTCGAGGATTTGAATGTGCTCCGCGATCGAGGTGTCGATGCGGCCGTTGACCATGAAGTCGTACATCCGAACGTGCCGGATACGGGAATTCACCGACAGCAGCGACGCGACCAGTTCATTGTTTCCCGACGCCCTCAGTACGGCGACGTGGAATTCCTCGTCCAGTTCGACGAACCCCGGTTCCTGAGCGGGCGGATCGAGAGCCAGGGCACGCCACCGCACCAATTCGTCGTCGAGGATTGTTCGGTCGTGCCGGATCGTCGGATCTGCGATCGCCCGGGTAATTCCTTGTAGTTCCAGAGTGATTCGGAGTTCATACAGATCTCGGATCCGCGGGATACTCGGGCGCACGGCGGAGAACCCGTACTCTTCCCGGCGCAGGAGTCCATCGGCGCACAGCATCGTCAACGCTTCCCGTACTGGTGTGCGAGAAATGCCGAAACGCGTGGAGAGTTTCGGTTCCGTCAGGCGCTGATCGAACCCGATAGTCCCGTTGACCAGTTCGGTGCGTAGTTCCCGGTAGACCACCTCACGCAGTGGCTCCGGCGCCGTATTCATCCCTGTCGACATACCTGTATACGCTATTGATCAGGTGTTTCGTCCAGATGTCTTCGGGTTAGAGCTGAGTTACGGCCGCCGCGGAACTTCAGGAGAAGTCGCGCTGAACCCGCAAGGTTCCGATCGTGGTGGCCAGGCCGTCGTACTGAGTGACCAACAAGGTGAATTCGATCAACCGACGATCGTCGAGATGCTGCGAGAGCGTTCCCCACGTGTCGTCGGTGACGTCCTTGGTGGTGACCAACTCGTCGACCGCAGTCAAGATCGCACGGTGACGCGGACTCAACTCGGAAGCGCCAGGGCCCTCGATGATTCGGGCCAGTTCTTCTGCGTCGATTCCGGCTTTGCGGCCGAGCCTGATGTGGTGATCCATCTCGTAACCGCAGTCCCGCAGGTGCGCGACCCGCAGGATGATCAGTTCGGTGTCGTGGCGAGAGATCTTGCCGCCGGGCATGAGTGAGCCGGAGTAGTGCAGCCAACCGCGGAAGAGTCCACCCGTGCGCCCCAAGGTGCTGAACAGATGCGCATCGGGTGCTCCGGCAGCCTTCGACAGGACACGCCAGATTCCCCAGTTGATCGGACCGAGGTCCTTGAATCGGCCGGGGGGGATGCGGGGGTTCATGCGACTCCACGGATGTGAGAGGGACGGAGGTCTATAGCTCGTTGCGCGATGTGGCGAACCGCGGCGCTGCGGCGGGGCGCGTGTACGCGTGACTTCCGGCCGACGATACCGCGCTCGAACGCGTCGACGGCGTCAGCGACGGTCGTGGTGCCGGCGCTGGCGAGGGTTCCGCGTGCTCCGTCGAACGACAGTGCGGTGGTATCGGTGTCGATGTCGCCGATATACGCGACGCCCACCTTGGTGCCGAGGTGTTTCATTTCCAAGCGCAACGCGTCACCCAAGGCTTCGACGCCGGCGCGCGAAGCACCGAACGGTCCGCGAAACGGATGCTTGGCGGCGCCGTGAGCCGAGGCGACCACCAGGGCGTAACCGTTTTCGTGACTGATGTGCGGACCGGCTGCGCGCAGGGTGTAGTACGTGCCCATGAGGTTGACTTCGACGGCGCGGCGCATGTCCGCAGGGTCGCCGCCGAGGATCGACGAGTTCGCCTCGACCCCGGCATTGGCGACGACGACGTCGATGCCTCCCAGCTTCTCAGCGATGTAGTCGACGCCGCGAGATACCTGCTCGAGGTCGGCGACATCGCACAACTGCCAGGGCGCGCGGCCGCAGGAAGTAGCGACTTGCTCGAGAAGTTCCGGCTCGAGGCCGAGCAGTCCCACGGACGCACCACGGTCGTACAGGCGTCTGGCCAGCGAAGAACCGATATTGCGGGCAGCGCCGGTGATCAGGATGCGCCGACCCGTCAGGTCGTCCGCACTACTCTTGGCCGATTCGGCCTTGCCCGCCTCGCTCTTGCCCATTGCTGTGTCCCTACGCAGTGACCTTCTGGTCCTCCGACGCTAACACCGCCGGGTAGCTGCGACTGCAAGTACCGCCAACTCCGTCCGAACGGGTGTTCAGACCGATGCGGCTTCGAGACGCGGATGTGACGAGGAAGCCTGGGTCGACCGCAATCGACGGAATCGGACCACGGCAACGACGGCGGCAACAGCGGCGAGGATCACCAACGGCAGCGACGGACCCATCGTGGGTTCGATGACAACCAGTAGCACCGGCAGTCCGAATCCGAGATAGGTGCCGACGTAGAAGATCCCGGTCAGGGCGCCCCGCGAGGCGGGGGGAGCCAGCGACTCGAGGTCGAGCAGTCCCTCGCGTAGACACAGTCCGTAGGCCGTACCGAGGACGAGCGCGCAGACGATGAACAACCCGAGCGCGGGGTGCGCGCCGCCGACGGCGACCAGGCAGTATCCGAGCGCCGCCAGTGCGGCGCCGACCGTGCCGGCCTGAGGACCCCAATTGCGATGGCGCGCAGCGGTTTGAACCAGGATTCCAGCACCCAGAGTCAGCGCCGCCGCGAAACCCGGAAGGAGAGGACCTGAGTAGCGGTCCCCGAGCCTGGCCGTCATGGTCACGAAAGAGACTGTTGCGCTGGCGAACACCCACGGCGCCAACGGAAGTGCCCAGAGCAGCGCATTTGCGACGGAGCGCTCCGCGCCGTCTGGCGCATTTGCGACGGAGCGCTCCGCGCCGTCTGGCGCATTTGCGACGGAGCGCTCCGCGCCGTCTGGGACGGGTGTGATGGTCGCGGCTTCTACGGAAACAGGTGTACGACTCCACACAGCTGCCGCGGTAACCGAACCCACCGACAAGAAGGCCGAGACGACAAAGGGCGTAGCGAGTGGGAAGGCGACAAATTGTGCCAACAGACCCGAAAACAGTGGTCCCAGTGCGAAACCCGAGGTGAGTACTACGCCCGCCATCACGGTTCCGGACTTGCCGCGAAGGTCAGCCGCCCACGCGGTACCGGCGCCGATTGCCAGACCGGCACCGATACCGACAACGAGGCGCCCGACCATGAGCCCGGGCGCGTCGTGCCAGAGAAGAAGAATCAAGGTTCCGAGCGAGGCTATGAGCGCTCCGGGCAGGACGACTACAGCTCGGCCGACGCGATCCGACAGTGCTCCACCGGTCAACAGGCCGGGTAGAAGTCCGAGCGCGTAGATACCGAAAACACCGTCGAGCACGGTATGCGAAAGGCCCTCGTCCACCCGGAGAACCGGGATGAGCGCAGCAAAGTGGTTGGCGGCCCAACCCGTCGAAAGTAGAACTGCCAGTACCGAGATGAACCCGCGACGGGATGGATCGCCCATACCGGCAGCTTAGGCGGGTACCAGATCGCTCACGTCGGCGAGGAGTTCGAACGTGCGCAACCAAGCCTCGCGGTTGGTGCCGGTCGACACCGTGATCAGCTCGTCGGCCTGTGCATGCTCGGTGAACTCGTCGAGGTAGGCGCGGACCTCCGTGGGCGTGCCGATGGCGCTGTACTTGGTCATCTGCAGAACCTGCTGACCCGCGGGGGAGTCGAGCAGCATGTCCGCTTCGTCGTCCGTGAACTTGCGTCCGCGTCCGAGAAGAAGGCTGACGCGCGAACGCTTGGCCGCGAGGAAGTCCTGCTGAGCCTGCTCATGGGTGTCGGCGGCGATGACGTTGACGCCCGCGATGACGTACGGCTCCGCCAACTGCTCCGACGGCTTGAACTCGCGTCGATAGATCGCGACGGCGTCGCGCAGGGCGTTGGGGGCGAAGTGCGAGGCAAATGCATACGGCAGGCCGAGCATCGCGGCGAGCTTGGCTCCGAACAATGACGATCCGAGAATGTAGAGCGGAACGTGAGTGCCCTTACCGGGAACGGCATTGATTCCGGGGACGCGCGAAGTGTCGCCGAGGTAGCCCTGAAGCTCGAGTACGTCCTGCGGGAAGCTGTCCGAAGAACTCGGGTCGCGTCGCAAAGCCTGCATCGTCTTCTGATCACTACCGGGCGCGCGACCGAGACCGAGATCGATGCGACCCGGGTGCAGAGTCTCGAGGGTGCCGAACTGCTCGGCGATCGTCAGCGGCGCGTGGTTGGGCAGCATGATTCCACCGGCGCCGAGGCGGATTTTGCTGGTGTGCGCGGCGACGTGGCTGATCAGAACGCTGGTGGCCGAAGACGCGATGGAACCCATGTTGTGGTGCTCGGCATACCAGATTCGCTTGTAACCCCACTCCTCGGCACGCTGCGCCAAGGTCACGCTGGCGTCGAAGCTGTCTTTGGCGGTTTCGTTGTCGCCGATGTGGGCGAGATCGAGGATGGAAAGTGGGACGGCCATGAATGTGGTGCCTTTCTCAGCGAATAGAACGCAAACGTCGTTGGAAGGTGCAACCATCTGGCCGGCTTTCCTATTTCCGCCTGGTCAGCGCCCACGGATGGTGGCGAGGCGGACAAGGCGTGAAGTTCTTGTCTCGATTTCGGTCATTTCGGATATTTCGGATGAAATTGGGGGCTAGATTTCCCGAATCGGAGGTTCTTTCGCATTCCAAGTGAATCGAGACCAGCATGGCCACTGATCGGAAGGCTGTAAACAAGCGCAAAGTACGTGCATTACTTGCCGGAGGACTTGTCCTCGGTATCGGCGCCGCTGTCACCTTGGCGGCGTGGACAGACAACGTTTTCGGCGACGCGCAGTTCAAGACGGGAAGTTGGAATCTCCAGGGCAGCTTCGACGGACTGACGACCTGGGGTGAGTATCAAGTGGACGCTTCCGCCGGCCACTTCCAATTCAGCACGGGATTCGACGCACTCTCACCCGGAACGACGGTATACGCGCCGGTAGCGCTTCGGATCGGTCCCACGGCCAGCACTTCCGGCGCGACGGTACAACTACTCGGTGCAACGGGCGGTGATACCGACCTCAAACCCGCCCTGCGGTACTCGGTGTATCGAGGTGTCCCCTCCACGACCTGCACGGCAGCGGGAATTGGAGCAGGAACAGCATGGGTAGGCACGACAGCCAGTCCGGTGGCCTTGACGGCAGGTTCGGGTTCGGATGTCACCTTGCTAGGCACGGGCGTGCCGGTGGAACTGTGCTTCGCGGTCACGCTGCCTGCCGGAGTCGACCCTTCGATCGTGTCGGGCAAGAACACCGGGCGCTTGCTCTGGCAGTTCACCGGCCAGTCCACCCCCTGACGCCTGCGTGGTCACACGGCGAATGCGTCAGGTGTACGCACTGGCGGCCTCGGGACTCGTCCTGGGTATCGGTGCAACCACCGTGGCGGCCAGTTGGGTGGACAGCACGATGGGCGATGCATCGTTTCGCACCGGAACATTCGGAATCGAGTCGAACGTCGGCGGCGGATGGTCGTCGCATTCATCCAGTGCCCCTGGCGTTTTCACGTACACGCCCTCGGCGCTCCTGATTCGCCCCGGTGCGTTCTCGTACGGCCCGATATCTCTTCGAACAGTGCCGGTCTCGCCGGCAGCATCCGTCACTCTGCAGGCGGCCACGGTTGCCGGCGACTCCACTCTGGCGTCGGCGCTGCGGTATCGGGTGGTCAAGTCGACGACCTGTGATGCGTCGGCCTTCTCCACGGGAACACCACAATTCGTGGTGGGAAGTGCGACGGTGTTTCCGTCGCTCTCAACTGGTTCCGCAGTCGGGGCCATCGCGCTACCCACCGGTGGAGCGTCCCCGGGCGCCGCGGTGGCGCTGTGCTTCGAGATTTCGCTGCCCGCAACCTCGGCTAATTGGAGCAACTCGGCGCTGACCGGTAAAACGGCAACTCCCACTTGGCAGTTCAGTGCAACACCCTGAAGGAGCTGCAATGCCAACACATGCCCGGGCAACACATGCCCGGACGAAGAAGCGTTCGGTCCCCACGATCATCGGGGACTGCATCCTTCAGGTTCTTGCAGTCGGTGGGGTCATCTGTATCGCTTTGGTGATCTGTGCCTTCGTTTTCGACATCACACTGATCATGTTCAAGACCGGATCGATGTCGCCGACCATTCCGACCGGATCTCTGGCAGTTGTGCGGGAAGTACCGGCAGATTCCGTCGAGGTGGGCGACGTCGTCACCGTCGATCGGGGAGTGTCCGAACTGCCGGTGACCCACCGGGTCGTCTCCGCTCGTACCCAGGACAACGGCATCACGATTCTCGATCTCAAGGGTGATGCCAACGCTTCGGCTGATCCCGCGGTATACGAGGTCACCACGGTCCGAAAGGTGCTCTGGCACGTTCCGGGATTGGCGCGGGTGATCGTCTACTTCTCGAATCCTCTTGTTCTGGGGGCGATCACGCTGACCATGGCCGCTTTGGTGGTCGCGGTATTCTGGCCGCGCAATACCGATGACGACGATGATGCCGACTCGGCCGACCCGAAAACCGAACCCATTCAGGTTCTTCTACCGCCAGACGGCGGTAGACAATGAAGCGTCGCCACCTGTTTTCAGTCATCGTATTGGCAGTTGCGGTTGTTCTGGGCTCTGGTTTCTCGTCTCACCCACTCCTCGGAGAGACAGAAGCGGCGTGGACAGACTCCGAGTACGTTACCGGCCCGATTTCCACCGGTTCATGGACGACGAGTGGGTACGGCAGATCGACGTCGGGCATAGGAACAGCGACCGGCGGATTGATAACTCTCGGAGGAAATCTCGGCGGTTCGCTGGTTGAACATCCGACCGTGCAAACTCAGCTGGCACCGGGCAAGGCCACGGGGACGGTTTCGTTGGCGGACAATTCCGGTGTGCTGCTGGGGCTGCCCGCGCTCAGCCGCACGGGTAGTGCCGTTCAGTGCGCCGCGTATCTCGTAGGAGCATCGGCATCGTCCCCATGTGGGGCGGCTGGGTCGGATGCGGACGCGGAAACTACATCTACATTGGGTTTGCAATTGAATCTGGTTTCGGTACTGGGGATCACGTTGATACCGGCGGACGCCATCACGAGCACGAGCGTCAAGACAAACGCCCGCTGTGCGAGTACTTCTGCTGCTACAGATCAGCCGACGGGAACCGTGAAAGTCGGCGGCGCCACAGTTGCCATCCCGGCAGTGGGCGCAAACGGTTCGGCCACGTCGACGTCGCCGACTAGTGCAACATTCGTGATGGCGAATGTCCCACTGCTCGCGCGGGTAGAAGCGCGCTTCTCGAACATCAAGGTCACCAGTACCCGAGTGGCGTCCAGTTCTGCGCCTTTTGTCGCGTCCTCCACTGTTTCAGTGAGCTTCACAGTTGAGGCCGTAACCATCGCGTTGTCGGTCTTGGGCGAAGGGCTGGTCACAGTGATCCTGGGATCGACGAACATATCCGTCAATCTGTCGGCCGCTCAGTGCGGACTTGATTCTTCACCCCCGGCGACGCCGCTGAGTCTTGCCGCCGGCGGACAGTTGGCTCGAGCCGCGGGGCCGACACAGACAGCACCGGCAACACCGACAGCTGTTCCCGTGACGACCACGCCGACTACGGCAACGACGACTCCTGAACCTACGACTCCTGAACCTACGACTCCTGAACCTACGACGGGTGAACCCACCAAAACATCTGCCCCTGAGGCCACAACGACCAGCGCGGCTGTAACTACCAGTGTGGCTGCAATCACCCCGACAACGACAGCCACACCAATTACGAGCACACCGGCTCCGGCAGATCCAATCGGGACAGCGATCCACGGCCCTGCCGATTCGAGCATCTCCGCCTTCACCACGGATACCGGGCTCTCCTGCGAGGTTGCTCCTGACGCGGACTACACGAGCGAAGTTGCAGTCGAATGCTCGGACGGCACAACGGGTACGGTCCCCGGTTCTGAACTCGGCCCGAAGCCAACCGTACCGGGGGAGTACCTCAGGATCCCCCTGACGAGAGACCACGTCACCGAAGTCTTCACCCTGAAGTCAGCGACACGACGCTGATCAGTTACGCACGGCATTGGCCATGGCGGCCAACGAGAGGGCCTGACGAGCACGGTCGAGGACAACCGCACGAGAGATGTCGATGTGCGACACCAGTGCCTCGTGCGCTTGCGGAATCTTGCCGTCCAGAACCAGCTCGACGACGGCGATATGTTCCTCCACGGTGGCCTTCATACGGTCGGGAGTCAGGTAGTCGAACATCCGCACGGGGCGCAGCTTCGAGTTGACGGCCTGCAAGGCGTCGACCAACGCATGGTTTCCGGACGAGGCGA
Organism: Rhodococcus sp. MT28; assembly: GCF_058792695.1. Classification (NCBI taxonomy): domain Bacteria; kingdom Bacillati; phylum Actinomycetota; class Actinomycetes; order Mycobacteriales; family Nocardiaceae; genus Rhodococcus; species Rhodococcus sp. MT28. The sequence goes on along the minus strand of NZ_JBXAFD010000004.1, from coordinate 305,044 downwards.
GGAGCGCGATGTGGAACTCCTCGTCGAGCGTCACGAAACCGGCGTCCGGTACCGGCATCTGTTTGAGAAATGCGTACCACTTGTCGAGTTCGGAACCGAGCGCGTCTCGATCATGAGCGGGGGCCTCACCGTCGAGTACCCGCCGAAGTCCGTGTACCTCGAGGAGTATGCGCAGCTCGTAGAGGCCACCCAACTCGTCGAGGTGCGGTCGGTACGGAAAGAGGCCGTGTTCGTCGCGCTCGACCAGCCCGTCGGATTCCAACTTCGCGAGCGCTTCGCGCACCGGTGTTCGCGAGACACCGTAGAGATGAGCCAACCGTTCTTCGCCGAGTCGTTCGGATGGCGCGATCTGACCCGACATCAGATCGTTTCGGATCGACCGGTAAACCTGTTCGCGCAGCGGCGGCCGCACACTCATGTCAGATTGCCATCGCTCGACGAACCGCCTCGGTGGACGTGGTGCCGCCCTCACCGGTCGAGGTCACATGTCCGGCCGCGAGAATGCTGTAATGCTGAGCAGATTGGAGCGCGAAACCGATGTGCTGCTCGACGAGGAGGACACCGAGATCGCCGCGTTCGGTGAGTTCCATGACTGTTCTTTCGATTTCGGCGACCACGTTGGGCTGAATGCCCTCGGTCGGTTCGTCGAGGATGAGGATCTTGGGCTCGGTGATCAGGGCGCGAGCGATGGCAAGCTGTTGTCGCTGCCCACCGGAGAGAAGTCCCGCGCGACGGTCGAGGAGCGTGGTGAGTGCGGGAAACAGATCCAATGCCTCTGCGATGAGTGCCTTTCCGCGTTTGCGCCCGTCGGCGACCACCCGAAGATTCTCGGCAGTTGTCAGTTGTCCGAACGACTGCTGGCCCTGGGGTACGTAGGCAAGTCCGCGAGCGACGCGGGCGCTCGGCCGTAGACCGGTGATGTCCTCACCGTTCAGAAGTACCTTTCCCCGTGTAGGTTTGATCAGACCGACGGCGGCGCGCAGCAAGGTGGTTTTACCCGCACCGTTGTGACCCATGACTGCCGCAACTCCGTCGCTGGGAACCAGCAGGGATACGCCGTGGATCACTTCGGTGCGTCCGTAGCCGGCGCGGATGTCGACGAGCTCGAGCATGATTCAGTCCTCCGGGGTCGGTTCGGTGTCGGCGCCGAGATCGGTTCCGGCAGCGGCTGTGCCGAGGTAGACCTCTTGCACCTTGGGGTCGGCTTGGACCTCCGCCACAGTTCCTTCGGCAAGCACTTTCCCAGCGGCGAGCACTGTGACGGACGTGGCGAAGGATCGCATGAAGTCCATGTCGTGCTCGACTACGACGACGGTTCGCGCACCGCCGATGCGCCGCAGAAGGTTCCCGGTCTCCTCGCGCTCCTCGAGGCTCATGCCTGCGACGGGCTCGTCGAGCAGGAGCACGGAACAGTTCTGTACCAACAACATTCCGATTTCGAGCCACTGCTTCTGTCCGTGCGCCAGAATGCCTGCGGCGGTGTCCCTGAGGTGCTCCAACCCGGTTGTCTCCAGCGCCTCTTCGATCTCGGGAAGCACACCTTTGCGTTTTCTGAGCAGGTTCCACGGTGATCGGCCGGCTCCGGCCGCGATGTCGAGATTCTGCAGCACCGAGAGCTCTTCGAAGACGCTTGCCGTCTGGAAGGTTCGCCCGACGCCGAGGCGGGCGATCTTGTGAACCTTCTTGCCGAGCAGTTGCTCGCCGGACTTCGTGATGGAACCCGTCGCGGGAACGAGTCCGGTGATGGCGTCGACCAACGTTGTCTTTCCAGCCCCGTTCGGGCCGATGAGAAACCTCAGGTCGCCCTGCATGAGGGTCAAGTCGACGCCGTCGACGGCCTTGAAACCGTCGAAGCTGACCGAAAGATTTCGTACTTCGAGGTACTCGGACGACATTCCGGCGTTGCCACCCAGTGCCGGTGTGGGTTCGCTGGTGGCGGTTGTGTTGGTCATGACGACACCTCCACTGGTTCGGGTTGGGAGACCTTGACCGGTGGGTCGGCCGGGGTCTCACGCTTCTTGCGGTGGCGCATCAGGGCGAACAATCCGGCCACACCTGCCGGGAAGAATCCGACCACGACGATGAACATCAGCCCTTGCGCGTAGATCCATCCCGAAGGGAGTTTCTCCGAGAATGTCGACTGTGCCCATGCGACGCCGATCGCACCGAGTACCGGACCGAGAAGCGTTGCGCGGCCGCCGATCGCGACCCCGATGAGGAAAGCGATGGACGGGACGATCCCGACGTCGGCGGGGGAAATGATGCCCACGATCGGAACGAACAGCGCGCCGGCGATACCGGCGAGGAACGCCGCGGTCACGTAGGCGACCAGTTTGATGTTCGCCGGATCGTATCCGAGGAAACGTACGCGCTCCTCTTGATCGCGGACGGCGACGAGGAGTTCGCCGTATCGGGAGTTCATCAGCTGGCGAATCAGAGCGACCGATGCGAGAAGAACTCCGGCGGCGATGAAGAACAACATCTGCTTGTTCGCCGGATCGTTGAGGTTGAAACCGAAGAACGTGCGAAAGCGGTTGAGGCCGTTGCTGCCACCGATCGACTGCTGGCCGATCAAGAGGATCGCGAAAGCCGCGGCGAGTGCTTGCGAGAGGATCGCGAAGTACGCGCCCTTGACTCTCCGCTTGAACACACCGAGTCCGAGGAGAAAGGCAACAGCGGCCGGCAGGAAAAGTATGGCGAAGATCGCCACGAATGGCGAGGCGAACGGTTGCCAGTATCCCGGCAGTTCGGTCTTGCCGGCGATGGACATGAAGTCCGGGACCGCGTCGCCCTTGAGTTCTGCATCGGCGATCTTGAGGTGCATCGCCATCACGTATGCGCCGATTCCGAAGAAGACGCCCTGGCCGAGCGTGAGCATTCCGCCTCTGCCCCAAGCCAAACCGATACCGACAGCGACTATGGCGAAGCACAGGAATTTGGCCAACAGTGACAGCCTGAAGTCCGAGAGCACAGCCGGAGCGACGGCGAACAGCACGATCGCGGCAAGTGCAAAACCGCCCCACACCCGAATTCGGGAATTGTTCAGGATGCTCATACGAGGCTCCTCGTCTTGACTGCGAACAGGCCCTGCGGCCGAACTTGAAGGAAGACGACGATGATGACGAACACGATCACCTTCGCGATCGACGCCGTCGTCGAGTACTCGATGAACGAGTTCAAGATGCCGAGGGCGAAGGCTGCGATCACGGCTCCCTTCATCTGACCGAGACCGCCGACGACAACAACCAGGAAGGCGTCGATCAGATAGGACTGGCCGATGGTCGGGCTGGTGGAACCGATGAGCGTCAACGCGACACCCGCGACGCCGGCGAGCCCGGAACCGAGGAAGAAGGTCGTGATGTCCGTACGACGAGAGGAGATTCCGCTCGTCTCGGCCAGATCGCGATTCTGGACGACGGCCCGGATGCGTCTACCCATCGACGACTGCTTCAGTGCGACCGAAAGTGCGATCACCGCTGCGATCGCCAACACCAGAATGAAGATGCGGGTTTTCGGCACCACGGCGCCGAAAATATCGACCCCGCCCGAAAGCCAGCTCGGCGCCGAAACATTGACTGCCGGCGCGCCGAAGATGTCGCGCGCCAACTGCTGAAGGATCAATCCGACGCCGAATGTCACCAACAGGGTGTCGAGGGGTCGGTGGTACATCCGCGATACCAGGACCACTTCGAGCACAACACCCATCAGTCCGCCGACGACGAAACCGACGAGCAGAGAAATGATCAACGATCCCGTTGCATTCGAGATCACTTGCTGCACTACGTATGCGGTGTACGAGCCGGCCATGATGAACTCGCCGTGTGCCATGTTGATGACACCCATCTGCCCGAACGTGAGAGACAACCCCAACGCTGCCAACAGGAGAATCGATCCGATACTCAAACCCGTGAACAACTGCCCGATCACAACATCCATGACAGACGCTCCACCTCTCTACTCGTCGATTCCGTCAATTCCGCCTTTTGTCGATCAGCTACCGAGCCCCTCAGCCCAGGGGTAGTTCTTCAGGTACGGATCCGGCTCGATCGGCTGTCCCGAATCCCAGACCGTGTAGATCAGTCCGTCGGAACGGATTTCGCCGATCCGGGCAGTCTTGGTGATGTGGTGGTTGTCGCCGTCGATGGTGACGAGTCCTTCGGGCGCCTGGAAGGTCACACCGTCGGCGTTGTCCTGAATATCCTTGACCGCAAACGAGTTGGCCTTCTCGACGGTGTTCTTCCAGAGGTAGACGGAGGTGTATGCCGCTTCCATCGGATCGGACGTGGGCTTGTCCTGGCCGAACTTCGCCTTGTACGCCGCGACGAACTTCTTGTTCTCGGGGGAGTCGATGGTCTGGTAGTAGTTCCACGCCGTCAGCTGGCCTTCGACGTTCTGGACTCCGATACCACCGACCTCTTCCTCCGCAATGGAGACGGAGACGACGGGCATGTCGGCGGGCTTCAGGCCGACATTCGAGTATTCACGGAAGAACGCAACGTTGGAATCGCCGTTGAGTGTGTTGAACACGGCATCGGCGTCGGCTGTGCGGACCTTGTTCACGATGGTGGAGAAGTCGGTCGAACCCAGAGGCGTGTAATCCTCGCCCTTGATCTCGATGCCGTTCGCTGCCGCGTACGCCTTGATGATGCGGTTGGCGGTCTGCGGGAACACGTAGTCGCTGCCGACCAGATACAGCGACTTGACGCCCTTCTCCTTCAGGTAATCCAGCGCCGGGATGATCTGCTGGTTGGTCGTTGCGCCCGTGTAGAAGATGTTCTTCGAATCTTCCAGTCCCTCGTACTGGACCGGGTAGTAGAGCAAAGAGTTGTTGTCCTCGAACACGGGCAGCATGGCCTTGCGGCTCGAGGAGGTCCAGCCACCGAAAACTGCTGCGACGCAATCGCTGCTGATCAGTTTCTCGGCCTTCTCGGCGAACACTGTCGGCTCCGACGCACCGTCCTCTGCGACGATCTGGATCTTCTTACCCAGTACACCGCCGGAATCGTTGATCTCCTGCACCGCCAACGAGATGGAGTCGCGGACCGTCACTTCACTGATGGCCATGGTGCCCGAGAGTGAATTCAGGGAACCGACCTTGATCGTGTCCCCCGAGGTGTCGACGCACGACGTAGCCGTCGAATCTCCCGATGCGGTGTCTGTTGCCTTGCTTCCGCAGCCGGTGAGAACCAAGCCCAGCGCGGCGAGAGCGGCCGGCGCGGCAAGGGTGCGCTTCGAGAAGGTTCGCATGTACGGGCCTTTCGTGTCGATGGCTCTGGCAGACAATGGCTCTGACAGATCTGTATCCGGAGTGCGTATACAACGCTGTATTCGTCGAGTGCACAGAGTAGGTGGAAGTTGTTGCGGTGGAATGACTGTCGGTGACAAGTGTGTGTCCGGTGTTTCGATTGGGTGTCCAGGACCTCACACCGCAGGTCAGCGAGGGTGCGGTGTTAGCATCGACGAGAAATTGATCAAGCACTCGCTTGACGATCGGAACGTCGGAAGGATCTTCTCGTGCGCTCGACCCGACGGGACGAAATACTCGCTCATGCGGCCAAGCTGTTCAGTGAGCGGGGAATCGCCGCGACGACGGTGCGAGACATCGCCGACGAAGTCGGGATCCTCTCCGGCAGCCTCTATCACTACTTCGACTCCAAGGATGCGATAGCCAACGAGATCGTCGTCCGGTTCCTCGAAGATCTCAACGTCCGGTACGAGGACTCGATCGAACCGGAAGGTTCGGCTCGAAATCGCCTGGCCACGATGGTGTCGGTCTCTTTTGCCTCGGCGGTGGATCACCCGTATGCCACGGAGGTCTATCAGGGAGAAGCCATACTTTCGTCGCAACCGGCGGACGCGCCCATCACCATCCTGGTTCAGAAGGCACACAGCTACTGGCGATCGGCTATCGCTCGCGGAATTGCCGACGCGGAGTTTCGGGAAGACATCGATCCCGAACAGTTTCACCGTCTCCTGCGTGAATCCGTCTGGTCCACCGTCGCGCAGTATCGCCCGCAGCTTTCCGAATTGGCCGAAGATCTGCAGCGCAATCTGATTTCGGTTTTCCTGGACGGCTTTGCCGCACGTTCCGTCGACGGCGAGCCGGTGGCACGCATTGCGCGGCGCACGGCGAAGAAGGAAGCGCAGACCGAATCTCCCGACTCGGACCTTGCCGAACTCCGCTCTGATGTCGACGAATTGAAGTCCGTCATTCGCGAACTCAGCTCGTCGATCCGGCAGCTGCAGAAGCCGTAACACCGCAGTTCCTGCGCGTGTAGTTCGGATTTTGACTATCAGTGTGACCCAGTGCATACTTCTGTCCACACTCGTAAATCAAGCGCTTGTTTGATTTACCAAGCACAGTTTGGACGGGAGTTCGATGTGAGACTCGGAAAGGCGATCGCCGTCTGCGCGGCAGTGGTCCTCGGGGCGAGCGCGTGCGCATCTGCCGGTGTCATTCCCGAAGACACCATCGTCATCGGTTTGGACGAGGACTCCACCGGGCCCGGTGCGTCGTACAGCACGATCGCCGGCAAGACGGTGCGGATGACCGTCGACCTGATCAACCAGGCGGGCGGAATCAACGGTAAGCAAGTCGAATTGGTTGTCGAGAACGACGAGAGCAGTCCCACCAAGACCCCGTCGATCATTCGGAAGTTGGTCGATCACGGGTCCAGTGCGGTCATCCTCGCCACGGGCAGCGGGTCGGTGCTGCAGGCCAAGTCGATTCTCCAGCAGTCGAAGATTCCTGCGATAGCTCCGGTCGTTCTCAGCGACGCCTTTGCCTCGGCGCCCGACAACGACTACTCGTTCATGATTCCGAACTCGTTGAAGCAGTACGCCCAGGTGTACTGCGGGGCTTTCGAGAAGATGGGGTACAAGTCCCTGGGAATTCTCGGTGACGCGAGTGCGTCCATCGACGGAATCATCAAGACCCTGCGGCCGGCGCTCGAGAAGTGCGCGAGAGTGACGGGCGTCGAAAAGGCGCCGGTCGATGCCGCGGACATCACCGCACAGGTCTCACGTCTCGCGGAAACCGAACCGGACGCGATTCTGGTCGCCAGTATCGGCGGGCACTTCGAAATCCTCGCGCACAACACCTTGTCGAAGGTCACCCCGCAGACGCAACGCTTCTCACTCGCTTCCATCGGAAACCAGCCCGCATCTTGGGCTTTGGCGGACCCGAAGGCGTTGAGCGGCATGGTGTACATGGGCTCGCTCAGTGAGAACAACCCGAGAACCGCCGAACTGCGTCGCAAGGTGCAGGCGGTGAAGGGGCCTGATTATCAACTGACCGCCTACGACGCACAGGCGTACGACGCCGTCATGATGTTGGCCGAGGCAATCGAAATTGCCGGCGACCACCGAGATCGGACGGCCGTTCGTGATGCTCTTCAACAGGTTTCGGCACTTCCCGCCAGCTTCGGCCAGGACGGATTGACACTGTCGTTCTCCTCGCAGGATCACCTGGCTCCGGACAGCCTCTGCGGACTGGTGCTCGTCGAATTCGGTGAGGACAACAAGCCGGCCCATCCGTGGGATTCCTACCAACCCCCGTGCGGATAACCGAGGAGCCTTGACATGACAGACGCACAACTGTGGCTCGCAGCCATCGAGATCGGTGCATTCTTCTCACTGATAGCCCTCGGAATGTATCTCGTGGTGGTCGGCGCCGATTTCTTCAACTTTGCGATGGGCCCGTACGCGATGGCTGCGGCCATGGCGTCGAGTTGGGTCGCGATCAATTACGGGCTCGCTCTCTGGATTGCCATGCCGCTGGGGATCGCGATGGCAGTAGCGTTATCGATTCTGACGGAAAAGCTTGTGGTCAAACAGGTTCAGAAGCGCTCGGGTCGTGGGGAACTACCGGCGTTGGTGGCGGTGACCGCAGTACTGTTCGGGATCCAGCAGCTCGCCGGCACGGTCTTCGGCCGAACACCACTTCCCGGACAGAAGATCTTCGACTTCGATCCGATATCGGTGCTCGGTGCCACCGTCGACAGTTCGACCGTTGTACTCGTCGTCGGAACTGCCGTGATCTTCGTCGGTATCGGACTGTGGCTGAACCGGTCCACCTCGGGCCGTCTGCTACGCGCCGTCGGCGACAGTCCGGATGCCGCCCGCGTCCTGGGCTTGCCGGTGGATCGGGTACGCCTCATCGCGTTCACCCTCGCGGGTGTGATTGCCGCCGTCGCCGGACTTCTGTTCGCTCCCAAGGCCGGTGTTCAGTTCACGAGCGGTCTGTCATCGACGCTGACGGCATTCATCGCACTCGTCATCGGTGGTACCGGCCGGAGTTGGGCTCCGCTGATCGGCGGAATGGTGTTGGGCGTCGTCCAGGTATTCGCCCCGTACTACTTCGGTGCGAGTGCTGCTCAAACCGCGATTCTGTTGATTGCCCTGGTGTTCTTCGCTTTCCGTCCGGAAGGCTTGCTCTCGAGGAAGGTTCGCGTCTGATGGCCTCGCTTTCTACCAGTCCGCTGACGTCAAATCCGCCCACTACATCCGGCCGTTCCCGGACGAGGATGCTCGCCCTGTCACGAGAAGCGCTGATCACCGTGGTCGTGGTTGCTGCCGTGCTGCTGTGGATGGGGCCGAGTCTGTACCGGCAGGATCTGGTGTTCCTCGCTGCGACGTATTCGCTGATCGCACTCGGCATGTACGTGCCATTCGTGCTCGCGGGATCACTGTCGATGGCGTACAGCGCGTATGCGGCGATCGGCGCGTATGCCGTTGCGCTGATCTCGGTTCGGACCGGGTTGTCGATGTGGTGGGGATGGATTCTCGGCGCCCTCGCCGCTGCAGCGGTTGCAGTACTCCTCAGCTTGGCAACACAGAAACTCTCCGGCTTCTACCTTGCCGCGGTGACCTTGTTGTTCGGTATCGCTTTCGAGCACTGGTTGATCGACGGGCCGAGTTTCACCGGCGGGTCGGCCGGGATCTCGGGCGTCGAGACTGTGACGATGTTCGGCTGGGAGCCACCGCGCTACGCATTGGTCGTGTTCGCGATCTTGTTCGTGTGTCTGATCGCGGTCACTGTCGATCGACTTCGGAAATCGGTGTGGGGGCTGATGTTGCAAGCTGCCCGCGACAATCGTAATGTCGCACGGTCTTCCGGCGTCAATCCTGCGCACCTGACCGTTGTGGCGCTGGCGATCGGTGCCGCGATCGCGTCGACCGGCGGATCGCTGTTCACCGTGTCGGTGCAAGCTGTCACTCCTGAAACCTTCACTCTCAGTATTGTTTTCCTTGCGATCTTCATGCCGATCATCGGCGGTCGCAGTTCGGCGTGGGGTGCTCCGCTCGGTGCATTGATCGTGGTGATCGTGACGCTGAACATGCCCGGGTACCAGGGAAGTGGCGAACTCCTGCTTGCCGGAGCCGTCCTGGTGATCCTCATCGTCGCGCCTGGTGGGGTGATCGGGTGGAGTCAGAACGTTCTGGGTCGAATGAACCGTCTGTACAAGGAGCGTGGCAATCGATGACTCGGCTACTCGAAGTGAGCGGGCTCCACAAGTCCTACGGCGGCGTCCGCGCTGTCGACGATGTCTCGTTCAGCGTCGGACCGGGAGAGGTGATCGGCCTTGTCGGCCCGAACGGGGCAGGCAAGACCACACTGGTGGACTGCATCTTCGGCACACAGCAAGCAGACTCCGGAACCGTCGCGCTCGCCGGTGCTCCCTTGACCGGGCCGTCGGAGCGCCTTGCACGGCAAGGGCTCTCGCGCACGTTTCAACATCCGCAGCTCGCGGCGGAACTCGACGCCGTCGACAACATCATCCCGGGACTGTACGGGCACAAGATCACCTCACCGCTGCACTCGCTGTGGTGGGCGATCAAAGGACCTTTCGAGAACTGGGACCGGACAGCACAGCGGGCCCGGGAGATTGCTGCGCGATACTCGGTCACCGACGTCGAGAGTGCTTGCGGGGATCTCAGTTTGGGCGCGCAGCGTCTGGTCGAGGTGGCGCGGGCGATGGCGACCGAACCCGAAGTCCTCCTGTTGGACGAACCGTTTGCCGGTGCGGATCACGACGGCATCGCTGCCATCTCCGGTGCCGTGCGATCGATTGCCGCGCAGGGCAAGGGAGTAGTCCTGGTCGATCACAACGTCGATCTCATCGCGGCGCTCGCCACCAAGATCGTGCTGCTCAATTTCGGATCAGTGGCGTTCTACGGACCACCGCAGGAGTGCTTGGCCAGCGACGCGATGCGAGAAGTCTATTTCGGTTCCGAATACGAGGAAGGCGCCTGACATGCTCGAACTCGACAGAGTCACAGTTCGATACGGATCCGCTGTCGCCGTCCGGGAAGTCTCCCTTGTCGCCCCCGCCGGTGAAGTGACAGCGATCGTCGGGCCGAACGGTGCGGGCAAGACCAGCTTGGCGGGATCCATCTACGGCTCGGTTCCCGCCACCGGGACAATCAAATTCGATGGTCGAGAGATCCAGAAATTATCGGCACTGGATCGTGTCCGCAGCGGATTTGCCTACGTTCCCCAAGGCAGGCAACTGTTCATGCGAATGTCCGTTCGCGAGAACCTACGCGTCGGCGCAGACCTGCTGGGATTGAAAGCCGAAGCCGTGGAAACAGCTTTCGAGAGGTTCCCGATCCTGCGTGAACGCTCGGAGAGTTATGCCGGGGTCCTCAGCGGTGGTGAGCAGCAGATGTTGGTTCTGGGGCGGGCCCTTCTGGAAACCCCGAAGGTGTTGCTCCTCGACGAGATGATGACAGGACTGGCACCGAAAATCGTCGCGGAGCTGCGAGCATTGGTCGGGGGTCTGGCCGCCGAGGGTGTGACCGTCATCGTGACGGAACCGGCACTTACTGCACTGAAATCGGTTGTCGACCGCGGATATGTCATGCAGCGCGGCGAACTCGTCCGCGAATGCGATTCCGCAGCGACACTGGACAACGCGTACAAACAATCGATGGGCGTCCTCAGCGCCGACGGGAGATGATCGACGATCATGCTTGAAACGAAGACACTCGACTTCACCGTCGGTGAATTCGCCACGAATCCGGACCGCTTCGCCGGCGTCAGCATCAGCGAAATGGTCAGGCATTGGTCTGAGACCATCCCGGACGAAACCGCCTTTGTCACTCCGGAATCGAGGGTGTCGTGGAAGCAGTACGACGCGGCTGCCGATGCGATCGCGTCGGCGCTGGATCTAGCTGGTGAGGGATACGGACATGTAGCCGTGTTGCTCCCCGACACCGCTGTATTTCATGCGGCTCTCTGCGCAGCATTTCGTACCGGCCGCGTCGCCGTCGGAATCGGTTCGCGCTCGGGCATTCGCGAGATCTCTCATCTGATCGCCCGCTCGGAAGCCTCCGTACTCGTCACCACTCGCACGCTGCGCGGCGTCGATACCGCCGAACTCGTGGCGAGTCTGCGGGCAGAGCATCCCGGACTGGACGTCGTCTTCGCCGACGAACGCGCCGACGTGAGTTTCGAACGCGTGAGCGCAAACGGCGAACTCACCTCGTTGCCGGTCGAGCTAAAGCAGTTCCCCGCAACCAGTCCGTGTTTTGTCACGTCAGCCGTTTCGATGCTGAACTCGACCTCCGGCACAACGGGCCTACCCAAACTGGTCACACAAACCGAGGATCGTTGGGTTGGTTTCTCCGAGATTGCCGCCGAGGCGGCGGCGATCGGTTCGGATGAGGTGTTCCTCGGCGCGGTTCCAGCACCTTTCGGATTCGGCCTCTGGACTTCGCATTTCCTGCCGGCACTACTCGGTGCTCGCAATGTCGTCATGGAACGCTTCGACGTTTCGGTGATGATCGAGTTGATCGAGCGCGAACGGGTGACTGCTTTGAATTGTGTGAGTACACAATTCAAGATGCTGTTGCGTTCGGAGGCCGCGGAATCGGCCGATCTCTCGTCACTTCGTTTCATGTTCACCGGTGGTGAAGCCGTGCCCTATTCGGAGGCGCTGGCATTCGAACAACGTACCGGAGCGGCTGTCCTGCAGTTCTACGGATCGAACGAAACCGGCGCCGTCTCGGTGACGACGGTTTCGGACGATTCCGACACCCGACTGAAGACGTGCGGCCACGTCATCGATCGCATGCAAGTTCGTGTATTCGACGATGCGGCAAAGGAAATGACCGGCTCCGTCCGCCGCGGTCAACCTGGGGTGAACGGACCGCTGATGTGTCAGGGCTATTGGGGGGACACCGATGCGAACGACGAGTTGTACACCGATGACGGTTGGATGCTTCTCGGCGACATCGTCGAGATCGACGAGACAGGACGGGTGCGTGTGGTCGGGCGCAAAGCCGACATCATCATTCGTGGCGGCAAGAACATCTCCGCGGTCGAAGTCGAGGAGTACGTGCGCGCGCACCCTTCGGTGGAGTTGGTCGCCGTGGTCGGGGTCGACGATCCGCTGTTCGGTGAGAAGGTCTGTGCGGTCGTCGTGTCCGCCGATGACGATCTGAGTTCGGAGGATCTGACCGCCTGGCTGCAGAGCCGAGGAGTGACCCGCGAGTACATACCCGAGTACGTGATGACGGTCGCCGAATTGCCGATGGCGGCAGGCGGCAAAGTAGCCAAGGGTGAAGTCAAGGCACTCGCGCAGAGGCGGATCGCTGAACTCGGCTGATCGCACTTGGCGGTACCGGCTTCGCGTTACGCTGATCCGGACATTGTGCCGAGAGTGAAGGAAACCCGATGACGAACCCTTCACCGCATCGGTGGCGCAGGCGCTTGCTGTGGGCTCTGGCAATTGTGTTCGTTCTGGTCGGAGCCGTGGTTCTGGCCTTCGTTCTGAGCCCGAGACCTGGCGCACTCACCGTGCGATGGGTCTTCGATCGTGATGCGGTGAAAGTCACCGAGGCGCTCGAGAAGCACGCGCCCGGAGGCGTCGACTCGATCAAGGACCAGCAGTACCGCGCCGATGACGACGACGCATACCTGGATGTCTACTTTCCCGCAGCGACGACGACCGCATTGCCTACGGTGATCTGGACTCATGGCGGTGCCTGGATCTCGGGAAGCAAGTCCAACTACGCGCCGTACTACGAGTTGCTGGCCTCGCGTGGCTACACAGTTGTGTCCCTGGACTACTCACTCGGACCTGAGCACCACTATCCGACGGCAGTGCGGCAGCTCAACGACGCTCACGCGTACGTCGTCGCGAATGCGGAACGGCTGCATGTTGATCCGACGACGGTCGTTCTGGCGGGTGATTCTGCGGGAGCGCAACTCTCGAGTCAGCTCGCCACTCTCATCACTGATCCCGCCTATGCGAACCGTGTGGGCGTGGTCCCGTCGCTGCGGCCGGATCAGTTACGTGGAGTAATCCTGAACTGTGGAATCTACGACGTCGGGAACATGGTCGGCGGACCCGGCATCATCGGTTGGGGAGTTGATCGGTCCCTCTGGGCGTATACCGGCGTGCGTGACTTCATGAGTACCGACGCAGCGGATCAGATGTCGACCTTGAACTACGTCACCGATCGATTTCCGCCTGCCTACATCAGCGGCGGCAACGCGGATCCTTTGACAGATTCTCAGTCGAAACCGATGGCTGACAAATTGACCGGGTTGAGAGTTGCGGTCGACACACTGTTCTATCCGGCCGATCACGTTCCGGCGCTCGGTCACGAGTATCAGTTCGATCTGGACAATGCCGACGGTCTCACTGCGCTCGATCGCACGGTTCAGTTTCTCGAGGCTCATACCGGCTAAATGTCGGATTGTGGTGAACCACTGCGAAAATGGTCATTTTGGACAAAGCTCCGCGGGTGCGTTGCCAGGGAATTCTCAACTAGTCCTTTTGGTCTAGCCTGGGTGAATCCGATCCGACCCCAGGAGTTGTTGTGCGCGCGTCTTCCCCCGACAGACGGCGAAGGCGCATTGTCGGAATCGCGGCGGTATTCGTCGTCATTCTGCTGTCCGGGGTAACCGCGGCACTCGTCAGTCCGTGGCCAGGAGTTCTCCTCGTACGGTGGATGTCAGCGGGTGGCTCCGAAGCGACTCACGCACAACTCGACAGGCATGCACCGTCAGGAATCGTCTCGATTCTCGATCAGTCGTACCGCGAAGGCGACGACGATGCACAACTGGACGCGTACTACCCGTCGGAGTCCACTTCGGCGCTACCCACGGTGGTCTGGGTGCACGGCGGTGGCTGGATATCAGGATCGAGAACTGATGCCGACGGTTACTACAAACTGTTGGCAAATCAAGGCTTCACTGTGATTTCGGTGGACTACTCACTGGGGCCGGATGCGTATTACCCCACCGCAGTGAATCAGCTGAACGACGCGTATCGATTTATCGTGAGCAATGCGGACAGGTTGCATGTCGATTCGACCAATCTCTTTCTTGCGGGAGATTCGGCAGGCGCGCAGTTGTCCAGTCAGTTGGCGACCGTCATGACCAGCCCTGACTACGCGTCGGAAATGGGTGTGGAGCCGGCATTACGTCCCGAGCAGACACGCGGAGTTGTCCTCGACTGTGGGGTCTTCGATCTGAAACCGCTGCTGTCACAGGGGAAGTACTTCGGTTGGGGCGTCGACAAGCAATCGCTGTGGGGGTACCTCGGAACGAGGGACTTCGACGGGTCGACTGCAGTGGGTCAGATGTCGACACTGGGTCATGTGACCTCGGACTTTCCAGCGACGTTCATCACCGGCGGAAATGTCGACCCACTGACCGCCAGCCAGTCGAAACCCATGGCAGAACGGCTCGCCGATCTGGGCGTCGAGGTCGATGCACTGTTCTACCCGGACGATCACGAGCCTGCACTCGACCACGAATATCAGTTCGACCTCGACACCGTGGACGGGATGGTCGCGTTCGATCGCACAGTCGCGTTCCTACGCGACCACGTGCTTTAGCGCGGTCAGCGAATCACGTACGGCGAAATCGAACTCCGGTGCTCGCTGATGTCGAGGTCTTTACCCAACGGAGGGAAGGCACGCTGCGGACAATTGAGGCGTTCGCAGACACGGCAGCCCGAGCCGATCGGCGTTCCCGGATTCGACTCGTCCAGATCCAGACCGTCGCTGTAGACGAGTCGGTGGGCGTGTCGAATCTCGCATCCCAATCCGATGGCGAAGATCTTTGCGGGCTGTCCGTATCGAGCCGCTCGACGTTCGACCGTGCGAGCAACCCAGAGGTATCGGCGGCCGTCGGGCATCTGTGCGATCTGAGGCATGATCTTGCCCGGATACGAGAACGTCTCGTAGACGTTCCACAGCGGACACGTACCGCCGCTGGTGGAGAAGTGGAATCCGGTGGCGGACTGACGCTTCGACATGTTTCCGGCACGATCGACACGCACGAACATGAACGGAACCCCGCGAAGTTTGGGGCGCTGCAGGGTCGAGAGGCGGTGGCAGATCGTCTCGTAGCTCGCGGAATAGAAGGCAGACATACGCTCGATGTCGTACCGGAAGTCCTCGGCAACCTCGTGAAACTGGCTGTAGGGCAGCACGGTGGCCGCGGCGAAATAGTTGGCCAAACCAAGCTTCGCCAGGGAAACCGACGCTTCGCTGGTGAAGTTGCCCTCGGCCACCAACGAGTCGAGCAGGTCGCCATGCTCGAGGTATGCGAGTTCTGTCGCGAACTTGAAGACCTGTTGCCCGCCGGAGAGTCGTGCGGAAATTTCCAGGACCCTGGTGTCCGGGTCGTAGCGATGAAGTATGTTCTCGCCCAAGTCGACTCGTCGAACGATCTGCACGTCATGGACGGACTCGAGGCGTCTGGCGATCTCGCCGGCGACGTCGCCACGGTGAAAGCGCATCCGGGCAGTGAGTTCTTCGGCCGCGGTGTCGAGATCGTGGATGTAGTTCTGTCGCTGATAGAAGTAGTCGCGCACTTCCTCGTGCGGCATGGTGATCGAACCGCTGCCGCTGCCGTCCGAGAAACGGTCCTCCGTGGCTGCGGCGAGCTGCGCCGTCGTGTTCCGGAAGCGGCGATGCATGTTCACCATCGCCTTGGCCAGGCCCGGGTGGGTGGAGACCATCTCCGCGATTTCGTGGGCGTCGGCGTCGATACCCATCTCTTGATCGAGGGCAACTTCACGCATTTCCGCGATCAGGCGTGTGTCGTCCTGCGGGGAGAAGAAGGTGGTGTCGACACCGAAGACTTCACTGATTCGCAGGAGCACCGGCACGGTGAGTGGCCGGACGTCGTGCTCGATCTGATTGAGATAGCTTGCCGAGATCTCGAGCGTCTTGGCCAGCGAAGCCTGACTCAACCCGCGCTCGGTCCGCAGTTGGCGGAGCCGGACACCGACAAAGGTTTTCGACATTTTCCCAGGATACGAGTGACAGTCCGGCTTCGCAAAGGTGGGTTCGCAGTCTTCGCACAGGGGCTCCGCCCCCGTGAGTGGTTGAGGAGCCTCGGCACTCCCTAACCACTCACGGGGCCGAAGGCCTAGACCCTGTTCTCCGAACGAGGGGCGCCGATTCCGGGATCGATCTGGAACGGCCCGCTCGACGAGGGTGCAAGGGGGAAGTCGAAGATCGCAGTCGGGAGATAGACCGTCGAACACGAGTTGGGGATATCCACGACACCCGACAGGCGGCCCTCGATCGGCGCCGCGCCGAGTAGCAGGTACGCCTGCTCTGGCGCGTACCCGAACTTGGTCAGATACTCGATCGCATGCAGGCACGCACGCTGGTAGGACAGATGTGAATCCAGGTACTTCTGTTCGCCGTCCAACGTGACGGAAGTGCCCGAGAACGCAAGCCACTCGGAATACTGCGGATCCGTGTTGCCCGGCATGAAGATGGCGTTCTCGGAAACACCGTAGGTATCCATTCCGCCCTTGATGATGTCCACACGAAGATCGATGAAGCCGCCCATCTCGATGGCACCGCAGAAAGTGATCTCTCCGTCGCCCTGGGAGAAGTGAAGATCGCCGACCGACAGATTCGCACCGTCCACGAATACCGGATAGAAGATTCGGCTGCCCTTGGTGAGGTTCTTGATGTCCTGGTTTCCACCGTTCTCGCGAGGGGGAGCGGTGCGCGCCGCCTCGCCGGCCACGCGTGTGTACTCGTCACCGGTCAAGGTTCCCAGTACTGCATCGCGGGGCTCGGGCGGAAGTGCAAGCGGGGGAACCCGATTGGGATCGGTGGCAATGAGGGCGCCCTCGCGGGCATTCCACTTGGCGAGCAAGGCTGCAGACGGAGCCGTGCCCATGAGTCCCGGGTGGACGATGCCCGTGAACGAGACGTGCGGAATGTGACGCGACGTCGCCGTTTGGCCGGAGAAATCCCAGACGGCTTTGTACGCATCGGGGAACTGTTCGGTGAGGAAGCCGCCGCCGTTGTTCCGAGGGAAGATGCCCGTGTACCCCCAGCCTTGGCCGGCCAACGGACCCGAATCTTCTTGGGGGATAGGCCCGATATCCAAGATGTCGACGATCAAGAGGTCGCCGGGCTTCGCGCCTTCGACGGCAAAGGGGCCGGACAGCGTGTGGACCGTGGTCAGTGGTGCATTGAGAATGTCGTCGGCTGAGTCGTCGTTGTGTATTGCGCCGTCGAACCATTCGCGGCAATGGACACGAAACGCATCACCGGGTTTCACTGTCACCGCCGCTGGGATGTCCGGGTGCCACCGATTGTGGCCGACGATTGCCTGGTCGGTGAATTTCTTGGCGGAATCGAGTGGAAACAGCAGTTCAGGCATATGCACTCCTCATTCTCGAAGAAACGGAAAACTCGTGGCGGCAGGACTTTCGTGTCGGATCGGGACTCACGGCGAGGGCGCGCGGTGAGGACGCTCAGGGGCGAGGTAGCTTGCGGTGCAACGGATTGGACGTCGTCGGGGCAGATTGCCGGCCGCGGCCGGGTAGCGACCCACTGACCACGGCAGGCTCGTGAGCCGATCGAGCAGTGCTGTCCAGTAGACCCATCGCGGCCGACGACGCGTGACTCAACCGGGGAGACGAGACCACCCGCTTGGACTCGAGACTGCACTGGGGGCAAGTAATCGACTGGGGCACTTCGGCCATCGCGAACGACCGCTCGAGCGGGCCGCAGCCGGTACAGCGAAACTCGTACAGAGGCATGCGGTCACGCTATCGGAGGATCCGTAAGTGCGACACTGGAACGACACGCACCGGGTTGCCGATGCCGCAATTGCGCCCGTCAGCGCAAGTACACAACCGCGTTGTCTCCGCCGGTACAGGTGACGATGCCGGAGGTCACCTTGCATGCCATCGTGTACTCCTTGCCGGTCACCGGACTACGTGCGGACACGGTGCTGGATGCACCGGTTGCACCGGAGTTCCCGTAGGCGATCCGAACCGCCTCGGCAAACTCACATGAAGTTTTGCCCCCACTTGTCGCGGACTCCTTGTAACTTCCGGCCGGCTGCCCGCCGGGGCAGGCGGACGCACCGGCCGGGAAGTTCGCGGCGCGTGTGGTCGTCGGGGATGTCGTGCTGGGAGCGGTTGTCGTGGTGCCGGGTGTGTTCGCGGCGCCGATGGTGGTGTGGGCGGCGCCACCGGCGGCCGAGTTGGGGACGTCCTTCGGCCAGAGGACCCAGGCAAGCCCGCCGAAGAGAGCCAACACAGTGATGACTCCGATTACGGATACCGGAATCACCCAGCCGGGCCGACGCGGCGGCGGATTTCCACGTGGCGGTGCAGGCGGGAATCCCTGGGGCGGGGGATACGACTGCGGCGCGGCTCGGTAGCCCAACTGCGGCGGCTGTGGACCGGATTGCGACCATGCCTGGTTGTTCGGTGGCCGCTGATAGTTGTCCGGCACCGCTTTATCGCCCGGTCGGGGGCGTCGAACGACAAGTCATGGTTCGACAGCATATGGCCGGCGAACGGGTTGTCTGTGGCTTTCTGGCGGGTAGATCCCTGGAATTGCCCGAGCGAAGCCTGTTGCCGGGGAGTGATTGCGGTCACTCGCAGGTAGCGAAGTTGGCTCCGAAGTAGCGGAAGGGCCTGTTCCGAGTTCCATGCGAACTGCCGGAATTCGCAAGCGGCGGAGTTGAGTGCATTTCGTTCACAGCCTGCGGTTTCTTTCCTACTCGCCAGTACGGAACCTGTCCGATTGGGTAGTACCAGTCGCGTAGGAATCTTCACAGACTTAGCAAAGTGTGTTGAAAAGGTAGCGAAGATTGGCATTAGCAACAGGTAGACGGCACTTTTTCGATGTGCCATCCTCGGTAAGTACACAAGAAGGGCCTGGCAAGTATGTGAAGTAGTACGCACGTACTGCTCACAACAGGCCGGACCAGCAGATCAAAGAGATGGAGTCTTGATGTCGACCACCGGCACCCCGAAGACCGCAGCTGAGCTCCAGCAGGATTGGGACACCAACCCTCGCTGGAAGGGCGTTACTCGTAACTACACGGCCGATCAGGTCGTCAAGCTCCAGGGCACCGTCGTCGAGGAGCAGACCCTCGCTCGTCGCGGATCCGAGATCCTGTGGGATCTCGTGAACAACGAGGACTACATCAACTCCCTCGGTGCACTTACCGGCAACATGGCTGTGCAGCAGGTTCGCGCCGGCCTGAAGGCCATCTACCTCTCCGGTTGGCAGGTTGCCGGCGATGCGAACCTCTCGGGCCACACGTACCCGGACCAGAGCCTCTACCCGGCCAACTCGGTTCCGACCGTCGTCCGTCGCATCAACAACGCACTGCTGCGCGCCGACGAGATCGCCAAGACCGAGGGTGACACCTCCGTCAGCAACTGGCTCGCTCCGATCGTTGCCGACGCCGAAGCCGGCTTCGGTGGCGCTCTCAACGCTTACGAGCTGCAGAAGGCCATGATCGGCGCCGGCGCTGCCGGTGTCCACTGGGAGGATCAGCTCGCTTCGGAGAAGAAGTGCGGCCACCTCGGCGGCAAGGTGCTCATCCCCACGCAGCAGCACATCCGCACCCTGACCTCGGCTCGCCTGGCTTCCGACGTCGCGGACGTTCCGTCCGTCATCATCGCCCGCACCGACGCTGAGGCCGCAACCCTCATCACCTCCGACGTAGACGAGCGTGACCGCCCGTTCCTCGACGGAACCCGCACGGCTGAAGGCTTCTACGGCGTCAAGAACGGCATCGAGCCCTGCATCGCTCGCGCCAAGGCTTACGCACCGTACGCAGACCTCATCTGGATGGAGACCGGCGTGCCGGATCTCGAGGTTGCAAAGAAGTTCGCCGAGTCCGTTCGCAGCGAATTCCCGGACCAGCTCCTGGCCTACAACTGCTCCCCTTCCTTCAACTGGAAGGCGCACCTGGACGACGCGACCATCGCGAAGTTCCAGAAGGAGCTCGGCGCAATGGGCTTCAAGTTCCAGTTCATCACGCTGGCCGGCTTCCACTCGCTCAACTACGGCATGTTCGACCTTGCCTACGGCTACGCCCGCGAAGGCATGACGGCATTCGTCGACCTGCAGGAGCGCGAGTTCAAGGCTGCCGAAGAGCGTGGCTTCACCGCCATCAAGCACCAGCGTGAGGTTGGCGCCGGCTACTTCGACACCATCGCCACCACCGTTGACCCCAACACCTCGACGGCAGCTCTCAAGGGCTCCACCGAAGAGGGACAGTTCCACTAAGAACTGACTTCGGGTGGGGGAGAGGCTCGGCTTCGGGTCTCTCCCCTGCTTGTATCACCGCACTACTTTCTCTCGTCTTCAAGGCAGTTCCGATTGCGTCGGCCACCAGCGTCGACGCAGTTCGAAGTGCTTGTTTTGCAACACCTTCACCAGACAAACTCCACGAGACAAACAAGGAGCTGACGTGACCAGCGAAAAAATTCAGCGCGTCGGCGTTATCGGCGCCGGAATCATGGGTGCCGGAATCGCCGAGGTGTGCGCCCGCGCACATGTCGATGTTCTGGTCTTCGAGCAGACTCGCGAGCTTGCAGCAGCCGGGCGTTCACGCATCCTGCGTTCGCTCGACCGCGGCGTGAGCAGCGGAAAGATCACAGAACGTGAGCGTGAGCAGGCCGCATGGCGTCTGCGTTTCACCTCCGATCTGGGAGATTTCGCGGACCGCCAGCTCGTCGTGGAGGCCGTCGTCGAAGACGAGAAGATCAAGAGCGAAATCTTCGCCGAGCTCGACGCGGTCGTGACGGACCCGGATGCGGTTCTCGCGTCCAACACGTCGTCGATCCCGATCATGAAGCTCGGCATCTCGACCAAGCGTCCCGAGCGAGTCATCGGCATGCACTTCTTCAACCCGGTTCCGGTTCTGCCGCTCGTCGAATTGGTGACGACGCTCAAGACCAGTGCCTCCGTCTCGCAGCGCGCCGAGGCTTTTGCCAGCGACATCCTCGGCAAGCAGGTCGTCCGCAGTGCCGACCGCTCCGGCTTCGTCGTCAACGCACTCCTGGTGCCGTACCTGCTCTCGGCGATCCGCATGGTCGAGTCGGGCTTCGCGACCAAGGAAGACATCGACAAGGCGACGGTTCTCGGCCTCGCGCACCCCATGGGTCCGCTGGCTCTGACGGACCTGGTCGGACTCGACACCGTCAAGTCCATCGCCGACTCCATGTACGAAGAGTTCAAGGAGCCGCTGTACTCCGCTCCGCCGCTGCTCCTGCGTATGGTCGAAGCCGGCTTGACCGGCAAGAAGTCCGGCGCGGGCTTCTACGAGTACGCCGACAACGGTCGCTCCACCAAGCAGGCAAGCTAAGGCCCAACGCCCCTGTGCGCCTTTCTGGTAGTTCCGGCTACCACAAAGGCGCACAGGGCGCTCGCGCCCCTCGGTTAGAAAGGTCGACCGCATGTCCAGCAGCACTGCAGCATTCGGCTCCAGCGTCCTGGGGTATCCGCGCATCGGGCCGCGCCGTGAGCTCAAGCGCGCCCTCGAGTCCTACTGGCACGGCACTTCGGACAAGGACGCACTTCTCGCGGTCGCCAAGGAACTCCAGGAATCGACCTGGAGCGAATTGGCTGCGACGGGATTGAGCCAGGTTCCCGGCAACACCTTCTCCTTCTACGATCACGTGCTCGACAATGCGCTGCTCTTCGGCGCAGTGCCGGAGCGGTTCAAGCCGCTCGAGGGCGCCCTCGAGCCGCTCGATTTCTACTTCACGATGGCCCGCGGCCGCCCGGACTTCCCGCCTCTCGAGCTGGTGCGCTTCTTCGGTACGAACTACTACTACCGTCAGCCCGAGATCGACGCGAACACAGTGTTCTCGCTCAACTCGGATGCACTTCTCGACGAGTTCGAACGTGCGAAGGCGCGCGGCATCGAATTGCGCCCCGTCATCATGGGGCCCGTCTCGCTGCTTCTGCTTTCGAAGGTCGGACCTGCCACCGAGAAGTCCGATCCGAACTTCACCCCGCTCGACCTGTTGGACGCGCTCCTGCCCGAGTACGAGAAGCTCTTCGAGCAGCTCGCCAAGGCCGGTGCGACCTGTGTTCAGTTGGACGAGCCTTCGGTCACCGAGGACCGCACCCCCGAGGAGCTAGCCGCTCTGGGACGTGCGTACGAGAAGCTTTCGACGGCCCCGCTGCGCCCGCGCCTGTTGGTGACGGGTCCGTACGGCAAGTTCGGCGAAGCCCTCAACATCTTGGCGCCCACCAAGATCGAAGCCTTCGGACTGGACCTGGTGCACGGCAAGATCACGGCCGAGGAACTGGCCGCGGTGCCGAACATCAAGCGCAAGCGCATCTACGCGGGCGTCGTCGACGGTCGCAACGTCTGGCGCGTCGACCGGTTCAACACCTTGACGTACCTGAACGAACTCAAAGACGTTGTGCCTGACCTCGTCGTCTCCACGTCGTCGTCGCTGCTGCACGTGCCGTACGACGTGCTCTCCGAGTACGACATTCCGGGAGACGTCGCAGACCGTCTGGCTTTTGCGAAGCAGAAGGTCGGCGAAGTCGTCTCACTGGCGAAGGCGCTCACCGAAGGTCCTTCGGACAAGTGGCGTAAGCGTCCGACGAAGGTGCACTTCAAGCTCAAGCACGCTGTCCGTGCTCGGGTGAACGCGATCAAGCCCGAAGATCGTGTGCGTGCACCGTACGAGGAGCGTCGTAAGGCTCAGCAGGAACGGTTGAATCTGCCCTTGGTGCCGGCCCAGACACTGGGTTCGTTCCCGCAGACCGACGCGATTCGCCAGGCTCGTTACGAACTCGGCCAGGGGCGTTTGGAGTGGGACGACTACTACAAGCGCATCCAGGAAGAGATCGAGCGCACAATCCGTCTGCAAGAGGACATCGGTCTCGATGTTTTCGTGCACGGCGAGCACGAGCGCAACGACATGGTCCAGTACTTCGCCGAACTGCTCGAGGGCTATGCCTTCACGCACAACGGTTGGGTTCAGGCCTACGGATCTCGTTGCACGCGTCCGCCGATCCTCTACGGCGACATCGCACGTCCGAAGCCGATGACGGTCGAGTGGATTGCGTACGCGCAGTCGCTGACCGACAAGCCGGTCAAGGGCATGCTGACGGGTCCGGTCACCATGATCGC
The DNA here is from genome assembly GCF_058792695.1 of Rhodococcus sp. MT28. Classification (NCBI taxonomy): domain Bacteria; kingdom Bacillati; phylum Actinomycetota; class Actinomycetes; order Mycobacteriales; family Nocardiaceae; genus Rhodococcus; species Rhodococcus sp. MT28. The sequence continues at coordinate 281,640 of NZ_JBXAFD010000004.1, read as the reverse complement.
CCGTTCGTTCGTTCGCCAGGATCAGCCGCTCTACGAAACGGCAGAGCAACTGGCACTTGTCATTCGAGACGAAATCGCGGATCTCGAAGCTGCCGGAATCGCCATCATCCAGGTGGACGAACCGGCAATTCGTGAACTGCTGCCACTGCGTGAGGACGGCCGGGAGGCCTACCTGGAGTGGGCCGTCGACGCGTTCCGTCTGGCAACAGGTGGAGCGAAGCCGGAAACACAGATCCACACACATCTGACGTACTCCGCTCGGTCGTCGGTGGTCGACGCCATCGAACGGTTGGACGCCGATGTGACGGCTATCGTCGCGACCCGCTCCATCACGTGGGTTCTCGAAGCACTCAAGGAAGGCGCGCTCACGCACGGCGTCGGTCCCGGTGTCTACGAATCTCGCTCGGCTCGGATTCCCGACATCGACGAACTCGACGAATTGCTCACTGAGGCAAGCGAATCGATCTCTCTCGATCGCTTGTGGGCAAACCCGGACGGCGGCCTCAAGACCCGCCATCCGTGGCAACTCGAGCCTTCGCTGCGCAATATGGTTGCGGCCGCGAGGCGCCTGCGTCGTCGGGCCGAGCAAGCCGAGCGCGACGCCGGGTAAGTCACGTAAAGAACAAGTCATGGAGGGGCCTGCGAGTTGCAGGTCCCTCCATGCACGGGTAGGCATGTGTGCATGGTTACTGCTGCTGCTTATGCCGCGACGTCCGCTGACGGTCTCCTCGAGAAGACCACTGTCGAACGCCGCGAGCTCGGTCCACTGGACATTCTCATCGACATCAAATTTGCCGGCATCTGCCATTCCGACATCCACACCGCTCGCAACGAGTGGGGCGGAGCCAAGTACCCGATCGTCCCCGGACACGAAATCGCCGGCGTCGTCGCCGCCGTGGGTTCCGATGTCACCAAGCACAAGGTCGGCGACCGAGTGGGCGTCGGCTGCTTCGTCGACTCGTGCGGGGAGTGCGACGCCTGCACCGCCGGTGAAGAGCAGTACTGCCGCAAGGGTGTGACGGGTACGTACAACGCCACCGGCCGCGACGGCGAGCGCACTCAGGGTGGCTACTCGACGCACATCGTCGTCACCGAGCACTTCGTGCTCTCGATCCCGGAGGGCATCGAACTCGACGTTGCAGCGCCGCTCCTGTGCGCGGGCATCACCTTGTACTCACCGCTGCGGCACTGGAACGCCGGCCCCGGCAAGAAGGTCGCCATCATCGGTTTCGGCGGCCTCGGGCACGTCGGCGTGAAGATCGCCAAGGCGCTCGGAGCGGAAGTCACCGTCCTGAGCCAGACGCTCGGCAAGAAAGACGACGGGCTTCGCCTCGGCGCCGATCACTACTACGCGACCAACGACCGTGAGACGTTCAAGGCTCTTCGCGGCGAGTTCGACCTGATCCTCAACACGGTCTCGGTCAACCTCGACATCGACGCCTACATGTCCTTGCTTGCCATCAACGGCACTCTCGTCGAACTCGGCCTGCCCGAGAAGCCGATCGAAGTTCGAGCATTCTCGCTCGCCGCAAACCGTCGTAGCCTCGCCGGTTCCATGGTCGGAGGTATCCCGCAGACACAGGAGATGCTCGACTTCTGCGCCGAGCACGGCATCGGCGCAGAAATCGAACTGATCCCGGCGAGCGACATCAACGACGCTTACGAGCGCGTGATCAAGAGCGACGTCCGATACCGATTCGTGATCGACACCGCAACGATCTGACCCGCCCGGTCCTGCTCAGTCGAATTGTTCGCGGAGCTCAGTCGAGTTGCTCGCGAAGATTACTCAATGTCTTCGCGAGCAACCTCGACACGTGCATCTGGGACACACCGACTTTCTCGGCGATCTGTGTCTGCGTCAGGTTTCCGAAGAATCTGAGCATCAACACCGTCCGCTCTCGCTCGGGAAGCTTGTCGAGAAGCGGACGCAACGCCTCGTGATTCTCGACGTTCTCGAGTGCTGCGTCGTAGTCACCGAGTGTTTCCACGAGCGGGAGATCGTCGGTGTGATTGGACGCGGCACCGTCGACCGAGACCGTCTGATACGCGTTGCCGGCGATCAAGGCCTGGGCAACTTCTTCGCGTTCGATCCCCAACGTCTCGGCCAACTCGTCGACGGTCGGCGCGTGCCCGAGCTGTTGTGACAGCTCGCTGATGGCCTGCCCGAGTTGGAAGTGCAACTCCTTCATCCGGCGGGGAACCCGCAATGCCCAACCGGTGTCGCGGAAGTGTCGTCGAACCTCGCCCATCACGGTGGGAACTGCGAAGGAGACGAAATCGGATCCGCGCGTGGAATCGAAACGGTCGACGGCGTTGACCAGACCGAGACGCGCCACCTGAACCAGATCGTCGTGTGCCTCGCCACGACCGTCGAATCGTCTGGCGATGTGCTCGGCCAACGGTAGGCATCTGGTGATGAGTGCAGTGCGCACTCGTTCGTACTCCGGGCTGTGGGGCTCGAGGGTCCGCAGTTCCTCGAAAACTGGTATTACGTCCCGATATTCGTCGGTGGACCGCCGACGCGGGCGTGACGGGCCGTCTGCGGAAGCGGTCACAGGCGCCCGCTGAGGGCCCTGGTGAACTTCATGGTGGTGATGTAGCCGACGCCGCCGAGGTTCTCTTCCTGGTCGAGCGAAATCGAATCGGTGAGTTCGGTGAGGATGTGCCACCCGAACGAACGCTGACTGCTGTCCTCGTACTCCGTGATCGTCGTGGACACGGACACGTGCAATTGCGGCGGCGTGAAGACGAACCGACACACCAGAACCGAATCAGGCGCAGCGCGAACGATCAGATGCGTACAGATTTCGTCCATGGCCAGTTTGATGTCGGCGATGGCGTCGAGGTCGAAGTTTTCCTGAATGGCAACGGTGGCGGCCAGTGCACGCAAAATCGACAGCTGATCGAGAGTCGCTTGAATCCTCAACTCCACAACTGGCTGAGTCTGATCCTGATCGGGCTCGAGTGCGCTGAGGTGTGCCATAAGTTCTCCGGATCGTCGTACCAGGGGTCGCGGTGAAGTCTGGTGCCGAGAACGATACCCATCCCGACCTTCACAGTGACCCCCGAACACGAAATTTGGTCGATGGTGGTGCCGGGGTAAACGACACGATTCTGCTCACGACCGTTGGCGATCGCAACATCGGATTACCTCGCGGAACCGCAGACCAAACCACATTTTTGTTCGGAACACCGAAACGAATGGTCGCAACGCACTTGTGACGTCCGTCATGCTGGCGTACTGTTTCAAACCGAGGTTGAGCACACAGCCGATGAGGGATTTATCCGTATTTCTGGAGACCCGTTCATCGTGCGTCTCCTTCGGAGGTCCCTTCTCTTTTGCAGAGTGTAAACCGTTGCGGGATGGGAGAACCATGACTGTTGTTCCAGGATCATCTATTTCAGGCTTTACGAACGCGGCGAAGGGATCGGTAGACTACGGACCTCCCGCGACCGGGACAGCGACCGCATCGTTTCACGCGCACCGCATCAGTGCACACACCGCTGTGATCAAAGTTCGTGGTGAGATCGATCTGATGAGCGCCAATGCTTTTCGTGACTTCTTGACGTACCACGTGGCCGCGGACCGGACGCTGGTCGTCGATCTATCCGAACTCGAATTCATGGGGACGTGCGGCTTGTCCGTACTGTCGGTCCTGTCGACGCGATCACGCGACGTGGGCGGCACACTCGCGCTCGTCTGCGCCCGCCCGGTGCAAAGGTTGCTCAAAGCAGCTGGTCAGGAGTCGATGTTTGCCTGCTACGAGTCGCTCGATCATGCAATCGGACTCGAAGAGACCCGACGTTTCCCCGCTTGATCACGCAGTTTCAGTCCACGCTACGTGAAATCACCTTCGTGAATTCAGTTTCGTAGAGCCCGTCAGCGTCAGTGCACTTCACTTCGGTGAGTGCCCTTGTGTTGGCGGGCTCTCGGCGGTGCTGTGACGCAGCGGCCGTAGGTGCGGACCACTTCGGTGGCGACGTGATCCCACGAATACGATTCGCACGCTCGGGCCCGGCTCTGCCGTGCAAACGCCGCGCCTTCGTCCTCGTCGTCGAGAAGATGGCGGACTGCGCGCGCGGTTTCCACCGGGTTGTTGACCGGGACCCGACGCCCGGTGAGTCCGTCGATCACCGTATCCCGCAGTCCGCCAACAGGAGTCGCGACTACGGGAACTCCGCACGCCATTGCTTCCAGTGCCGCGATTCCGAACGGTTCGTATCGAGGGGTGCACACGAGGGCGTCGGCCGATCGCATCAGTTTCGGTAGTTGGCGGTGCGGAACCCGTCCCAACAATTGGACGCGATCTGCGACGCCGAGGCGCTCGGCGAGCTTGACCAAGCGGATCGCCACTTCGTCGGTGCTCAGTTGCGCCACGGGTGGCCCGCCGATCACCACCAACTCCGTATCCGGCAGCGAAGCCAGCGCGGCGACGGCAACATCGAAGCCCTTCTGCTCCACCAGTCTTCCGACGCAGATCAATCGATGCGGTGCGGTTTTCTTCGCGGCGGGTCCCTCCGGGGTGAATGCTTCGGTGTCCACGCCCGAGGGCACCATCGTGGTCCGTGATCGCGGTGATCCCTGCCGGACCAGATCGAAGATTTCGTCCGAACTGGTCGCGATGACATGGGTTGCGCCCCTGGCGATCAACGGTTCCAGGTGAGTCCGCTCCGAGGGGCTGTCGTCGGCTGCTCCGAGGTGGCGGTGCGCCGCAGATCCCAGGGAATGGAATGTCTGAAGTACGGGGATGCCGAGCGATCGGGTCGCGAGTTCCGTTGCCACACCGGACATCCAGAAGTGCGAATGCACCACATCGGGTCGGTCGGTACTCCACTGAGCGCGCAGAATGCTGGCAAAGGTTCCCAGGTGAGGGAGGATGTCGGCATCCGGAAGAGCCTGCGTCGGGCCGGCCGCGAGATAGTCGACGGAGTACCCGGCGCGGGCGCGAACGCGGTCCGGCCCACCGACGTGGGCACGCCTGGTGAAGACGGTGACGTCGTGTCCGGCACGAACCAAGGCGGCAGACAGTTCGTCGACGTGCAGGTTCTGTGCACCGGCTGCCGAGCAGCCCACCGGTGCGAGTGGATCGGCGTTCACCGACACCATGGAGATCTTCAGCATTCGTCCGGGAGCCATAGCGGGCGAGTACTTCATCGGGTCCCCTCTCCACTTGATCGGTTCGTCTGGGGATACCCGGAGTCCGTGATCTGAACCGGGTTTCGACGCGGTCAGCGCTGGGCACATTCCAAACACGATGGCGAGGAGTGAGGTTCGATGACAGAACAAATGCTGGTCGACGCAACCGTCGGACTCGGGTTCGAGCGGTACGTACAACGGGTGGCGGTCGGTGTGGGGGCCGGCATCGAGCAGTGGTGTTGCAGGCGCGAGCACCCTCTGGAGGCTTACATCGCATTGGACCGAACTGTGCCGCGTTTCCCCGGGCGCGAGGTGGCATTGCTGTGGGAGGAGACGTGCGGTTGGGCCCTGGCCGTGGAGACCAGATCAGGGGAGGACCTCATCGTTCTCGGATATCTGGGCGAACACGCAGTGCCGACCCCGGACGCCGTCGCCGATTTTGCCGCGACACTGGGTACGCGCAGCCCACACTGGGTCATGAACAGACCATTGGCGGATTCGGACGAGACCGCGCGAGAACTGCGGAGCTACTCCGGAAGTGCTTACGCCTGAACAGTATCGAGGTCCGATCGGCTCAGTTGACTACATCCAGGATGGGATCGAGAACCGGAGTCGCTGCAGCCTCGACGGCCGGATCGTCCATGAGCTTGAAAACGATGTGACCACCGAGCGCGCCACCGACACCGACCGCGGTGAGCCCCAGCACCGACAGCACTCGCGCCAGTGCGAGTGAGTCCTTTCCGCGTAGCCTGTACGACGCCGCAAAAGACCAGATCCCCACTGCATTCGACGCCGCGTGCACCAGCCCCACTCGGCGTGCGACGTCGCCACGTTCGGACCAGTCCAGCCATCCCGTCAGCAAAGCCGGCGGAGTCGAAACCAATCCGAGCCCGATCAGCCGTCGTGCAGTCTGCGGATCGCCTAGAACATCGAAGACCAACGAAGCCGTCCACGCGCCCGCGGGAATGGTCACGAGGGCAGGATGGATGGGATGCCCGACGGCGGCGCCGCGCAGAAGTGCGGCGACAGTGCGCGATCGGTCCGATCGCTCCGTGATCTCGAGGATTCTGCGCCTGAGGCCAGTGGACGGACCGTCCAGTCCGCGAGCGGATTCGATTCCGCGATAAAGAGTTCCGATGTCCATGTAATTCGGCTACCCGGCGTAGACGTCGGGAAACCTCGAGGCGGCAGTGTCTTGTCGACCGTCATGCTCCGGCGTACGGTCGAAACGAAAGAGATCCGACCGGAGGAGCGAACGATGAAGCTCAATCTCTTTGCAGCGTGGGCGTCGTATTTCCTGGTGCTGGCCACAGTGGTCTGCCTCGGCAGTTTTCTGGTGGCGGCAGGTTCAGGCCAGGGTGGTTGGGCATTGATCGCCGGCCTCGCCGGCGTCGCGTGCATCGGCCTCGCGGTAGCCCTGTACGCCAGTACTGTGCGTCACGACCACAAAGTGCACCGCGAATCCCCACACCTGTTCTGATCGGGCCTGCTTCTGATCAAGACTGTGCGAGTCGTGCCTTCTCCGCCTCGATGTCGAAGTCGGCAGGGGGCCAGTCGAGATCGAGCTTTTCCAGAGCGTCGATCAGTAGCTCCGTGACCGCAATGCGGCTGTACCACTTCCGATCACACGGCACGACGTACCACGGCGCGTGCTCGGTCGACGTCTTGTCGAGCATTGCCTGATACGCCTGTTGATATGCAGGCCACAAACCGCGTTCGGTCACGTCGCCGGGGTTGTACTTCCAATACTTGTCCGGGCGGTCGAGACGTTCTTCGAGTCGCTTCTTCTGCTCGTCGAGCGAGACGAACATCGCGACTTTCACGATAGTGGTTCCGGCGTCGACGAGTTCCTTTTCGAACTGGTTGATCTCGTCGTAGCGCTTGCTCCAGACATCCTCCGGGACAAGATCGTGGACGCGCACTACCAGGACGTCCTCGTAGTGGGAGCGATCGAACACACCGAGATAGCCGCCGCGGGGGAGTTCCTTCTTGATCCGCCAAAGGTAGTGATGTTGCTTTTCCTCTTCGGTCGGGACGCCGAAGGCCGCGTGCTGAACTCCCGAAGGATCCACGTGACCGATCACGTGTCGGACCATGCCGCCCTTGCCTGCGGTGTCCATTCCTTGCAGAACCAGCAGGACTGAACGACTGTCCCCTGACCGGCCGTTGGCGTACAGCAACTCCTGCAGGTCGGACAGAACCGCGCCGCGCTCCTCGAGCAGACGTTCGCCGTCAGCTTTGTTTCCGGTGAATCCCGGAGTGCTGTTGCGATCGAGTTGATCGAGTTCGAACCCGGGCTCCGCCCGCAGGGTCTTGGCGGCCGGTGTTTCCCACAGCGAGTCTTGTGCCATGCCGAAAGAGTGCCACAGGATCGCGCCCGGCGGCTCGAAAGTTCGGTCTCGGGCGAGTCAGTCCTCGGCAGGCTTGACGAGGGGATGCGGAACCGACTTGAACTTGGCCGGTGATCCGTTGACCGCCGCTATGCCGGTGATGCCGCCCCACGTCATCATCGTGAGGTAGTCGATCAGCGATTCCGCGGACATCGACTTGTTGGAGATCCACCAGTGCGTCGCGAGCTGAATTCCGCCCACGATCCCGAACGCCCACGGCAGCGAACCGCCGGAATCCATCTCCATCTCGCGAAGACGATTGCCCAACACCGTGGAGAGCAATTCGGCGATCATGCGCTCGGAATCGGCAACGACGTCGCGGTTGGCGCCGGCGCCGTTGGCCATGACGTAGAGGTAGATGTCGGGGTCGGATGCCACCGTCTCGACGTATGCGGTGATGCTCGCCTGGGTGAGTTCGAAATCGTCGAGATCGCCACTGATCGCTTCGTAGATACGCGGCGACAGGATGGTCTCGACGTACCGCATCATCGTGGCGGTGGTGAGGTCGCTCTTGTCGGCGAAGTATCGGTAGAGCACGGTCTTGGAGACACCGATCTCGGACGCGATCTCGTCCATGCCGATCTCACGGCCGCGCGCGCGGATGGCGGCGATGGTGCCGTCGACGAGTTCCTCGCGGCGAGCGATCTTGTGCTCACGCCAACGACGCTTCCGACCGTCGGATTTCTCGGGCTTCGCATCAGCAACGACTGGGCCGTCTACCTGCTCGTTGTCCTGCACGGCATTCTTGGCCACGAGTCATCTCATATCTGTGGTGCGAGCCACGTCCGATCGGTCTACTTTCCGGTCCAGCTTAATGTCCGCGCCTTTATCTCGGGCACTCACATCCGCAGTTCGGGGGATTAGGTCCTGCAGAATCGGACTTCGTGTCGCTCGCGCTACGCCGCGTCACACCTTTCGGCACAATGGCGAGGGTGCAGCAACTGAGCCTCTCCGCCTTCGACGACGCCGCCAAGCGTCGGGACCTTCGCAAGATGAAGGTCTTCGCTACTGGCCTTCTGGGCTTCGCGACGGTGGTCTACATCTTCTGCCGGTGGCAGGAATCCCGCGGCGCCGGAGAGTGGGTCGGGTACGTCCGGGCCGCGTCCGAGGCAGGCATGGTCGGCGCGCTTGCCGACTGGTTTGCCGTCACCGCGCTCTTCCGTCATCCGATGGGCCTTCCCATCCCGCACACTGCCATCATCAAGCGTAAGAAAGACCAGCTCGGAGCCAGCCTGAGCTCATTCGTCGGTCAAAACTTCCTGGCTCCCGAGGTTGTGTCGGCCAAGGTGCAGCAGGCGCAGATTCCGCTGCGGCTCGGCACGTGGATGGCCGAACCTGCCAACGCCGCTCGCGTCGCCGCCGAGACGTCGACGGTCTTGCGCGGCATGGTCGAGGTTCTTCGCGACGAGGACATCGCCCAGATCATCGACAACACGATCGTGAAGCGTCTGGCCGAGCCCATGTGGGGACCGCCGATCGGCCGAGTGCTCGGTGAACTTCTCAAGGACAACAAGCAACTGCCGATCATCGAATTGCTTGCCGAGCGGGCACATCAGTGGGCTCTCGGCAGCCAGGAGACGATCGATCGTGTGATCGTTCGCGATTCGCCCGCGTGGTCGCCGAAGTTCGTCGACGCCATGCTGGGGGAGAAGATATACAAGGAACTCGTCGAGTTCACCTGGAAGGTCCGTTCCAACCCCGAACACGAGGTACGCCTCGCCGCCAACCGCTTCCTGATCGACTTCGCCGATGATCTGCAGAACGACCCGGAGACCATCAAAAAGGCCGAGGGGATCAAGGCCGAGATCATGGGTCGCGAGGAAGTGACGGGTCTGGCGTCGTCGACATGGCAGGTTGCCAAGCGGCTCATCATGGAGTCCGTCGACGATCCGAACAGCACCCTGCGGACCAAGGTCGCCGAGAACGTGGCCGGCTTCGGAGTCAGGCTGCGTGACGACGAGTCCATGCGTGAGAAGGTCGACGGCTGGCTGGTGCAGGGCACCAAGTACATCGCGGAGAACTACACCGACGAGATCACTGGAGTCATCAGTGACACCGTCGAGCGGTGGGACGCCGACGAGGCGAGCCAGAAGATCGAGTTGCAGGTCGGTCGAGATCTTCAGTTCATCCGTATCAACGGCACCGTTGTCGGCTCGATCGCCGGGCTGCTGATCTACACGATTTCGACGCTCATCTTCGGCTGAGCTGTCCGATATGTGACGTCCACCACGAGTGCTAGCAGTAGTGCTTGCAATAGTTAGCACCCTCTCCTATCCTGGGAAATGTCCACTGGAAAGGGAGGACGCAATGCCAGCGAAGTCGACGAACTCCGATGACGGAGATCGTGAATCATCCGGTGCCGCAGCCGGAGCAAGCGACTTGGCAGCTCGCGTCGTCAGCTCTGCGGCACACGACATCGGGGGGTTCATTCGTGCACAGCGGGAAGCCGCCCAAGTTTCGATGCGCCAACTCGCTCAACTCGCCGGCGTCAGCAATCCGTATCTGAGTCAGATCGAACGCGGATTGCGCAAACCGTCGGCGGACGTACTGGCGCAAATCGCCAAGGGCCTTCGAGTCTCATCAGAAGTGCTGTACGTCCAAGCGGGATATCTCGAGCAACGCCCGCACAGTCCCATCAGGGACGCGGTGTTGGCCGAGACGGCCATCAACGAACGGCAGAAGCAAGTACTGCTCGAAATCTACGACTCGTTCTGTCGCGAGAACGAGTCGTCAAGACCAGCCGCAGCGCCCGATTTCGCTGAATCGGCCGCAATTCCAGACACCGAGACTTCACTAGGAGAACAAGATGACTGACAAGAACGCCATCGACAGCGTCAAGACCTCGCTCTACGCCGCCGTCGGCGCAGGCGACCTGGTTGTCCAGGCCGTGGCCGATGTAGTTGCTCAGGTTCGTGAGCGCGCCGAGAACACCCAGGGCGATGTCAACGGCCGTGTCGACGGTGCTCGCGAGAAGCTCGCTTCCGTCCAGGGTGACGTTGCCGAGAGCGTCGATGCGCTGCGCGAGCGTCTCGCCGGCCTGCCGTCCGAGCTGCCCGAAGAGCTTGCCGAGCTGCGCGAGAAGTTCTCACCCGAGGAACTCCGCAAGGTCGCCGAGGCATACCTCAAGGTTGCCGGAGATCTGTACAACTCCCTCGCAGAACGTGGCGAAGACGCAGTCGAGCGCATCCGCAAGCAGCCCGCAGTCGAAGAAGGCATCGCTGCTGCAGAGTCGGCACTCGGCGACGCCGTCGAGCTGACCGAAGACGCACTCGGAACCGTTGCTCGTCAGACGCGCGCCGTGGGCGAGCAGGCTGCCAAGCTGGCCGGCCGCGCTGCCGGACGCATCTCCGACACCGCAGAAGAGGTCGGCGAGAAGATCTCTGACGCCGGTGAGAAGATCGCCGACGCAGGCGACGAGGCTGCACTGAAGGTCCTCGACCTCGGTGACCAGGCTGACGAGGCTTCCAAGGAAGCTGCCGCTCGCGTGACCGCTGCTGCTTCCGACGTCCAGGAGCGCGCGACCACCGCCGCGAAGAAGGCCGCTCCGGCCAAGGCTGCACCCGCCAAGGCTGCTCCGGCCAAGGCCACCGCACCGGCTCCGGCCAAGAAGGCTGCTCCGGCCAAGAAGGCCTGATTTGCCCAGCTCCACCTGACGAAGGCTCCCTCACTCAGCCGAGTGTGGGAGCCTTCGTGTTCGTCGGGAACCGGATGAGAACTTAGGATGTAGTTGTGACTCAAGTCGATGGGCTAGTCGGTCTGATCTTTCTCGCACTCAAAGTGCTCGCATTGGTGGGTGCTGTCTACGCGATCGTTCATGCCGTCAGGCAGCGTCCTGACGCTTTCACCGCGGTCAACAAATTGACCAAGCCGATCTGGCTGGGAATTCTGATCGTCGCGGCGTTGATCCTCTTGGCGACGTCCCCTGTCGGGCTCCTGGGCATCATCGCGGTCGTTGCAGTGTGCGTGTATCTCGTCGACGTTCGCCCGCGGGTGGACGACATTCAGCACGGCGGTTCTCGCTGGTAGTTTGCCGCACTCCCGCTCATTCCGAGCCGTGGTTCCCGGCTCATGGTGTGCTGCCCCACTCTTCTCTCCAACGCTGACAACGGGCGTTGTTCGAGTGATAGTGTCGGTTAACGGCAGTCACACATAGATTGCATCCGTCTGTCGTCAGCAGCAGTCAGGGGTAAATGCATGTCCAGTCGTTCGCGCACCACAGAGCTTCGAGTACTGGCAGGCGCCGTCGGAGTGGGAGCACTCGTCGCGGCCGTCGCTGGGATCCGTCATCGGCGATCCACGCGTGGGTTGACTCTGTCGAGCGACGTCGAGCCCAATGCACTCCTGAAGACTCCGACTCTCAAAGCTGACATCAGCGAACTGACCACCGACGACGGTGCGATCATCAATGTCCGGGCTTACGGTCCCGTCGACGGCGATCCGATCGTTCTCAGTCACGGCTGGACGTGCTCCACCGAATTCTGGTACCCGCAGGTCAATGCGCTTGCCGGCGAATATCGCGTCATCACCTACGATCAGCGCGGTCATGGCCGCAGCACCGTCGGCAATCTTCCGCTCGGCCCGGACGTCCTTGCCGACGATCTCTCTGCAGTGCTGGCGGCCACGGTTCGCGAGGACAAGAAGGCCGTCATCGTCGGTCACAGCATGGGCGGGATGAGTATCATCGCCTGGGCGGGTCGTCACCCCGACGAGGTCAAGAAGTACGCGTCGGCGGTCATGCTCGCGAGCACCGCGAGCGAAAGGTTGATCGCCGAGACCACGGTCATCCCACTGCCCAATCGTTTCCCTCGCGTGCCGGTCCCCGTGGGCCGCGCCATCCTCAGTTCGCCCGTTCCGTTCGTCTCCTCGGGCGCCATGACGAAGGCGATCCAGTACGTCTCGATGTCACCGAACGCGACCAAGGCCGAGATTCAGTTCTGCGAGAACATCGTTCGTGAGTGCAAGCCCCGCATCCGTGGAGGTTGGGGAGCAGCGCTGAGCACCCTCGACATTCACGAGGGACTCGACAATCTCGAAGTGCCGACCACCGTGCTCGTCGGTTCGCTCGATCGGCTCACTCCGCCGGTCCATGCGCGCAAGCTTGCGCAAGTCCTCGACGACGCCGGCAACCTCGAACGGTTGATCGTGTTGCCGGGCGTCGGTCACATGTCGTCGATCGAGAACATCGACGAGTTCGACAAGGAAATCGTGCGACTGCGCAATCTCTAGCGCAACGCAGCTCTAGCTGAAGACGACCGTCTTGCGCCCGTGGACCAGCACACGATCCTCGAGGTGCCAGCGCAGTCCGCGGGAGAGTACGAGCTTTTCGATGTCTCGACCCTGACGGACCATGTCGGCGACATCGTCGGCGTGGTCCACACGGATCACGTCCTGCTCGATGATCGGACCGGCATCGAGTTCGGCGGTCACGTAGTGGCAGGTGGCGCCGATCAACTTCACGCCGCGGGCGAACGCCTGGTGATAGGGGCGGGCACCGATGAACGACGGCAAGAAGCTGTGGTGGATGTTGATCGCGCGCCCGGCCCAGTGCTCGCACAGTGATTCGGGCAGCACCTGCATGAATCGGGCAAGCACCACGGCGTCGGGATTGTGAGCGTCGACCAGGGCGCGGACCTTCTCGAAGGACGGTCCCCGTTCTGCCGGGTCCTTGGCGAACGGAACATGGTGGAAGTCGATCCCGTGGCGCTCGGTGACACTGCGCAGATCTTCGTGGTTTCCGATGACGGCGCTGATTTCTGCCGGGAGTTCCCCGCCCGCGGCTCGGCCAAGGAGGTCATGCAAGCAGTGACCTTCCTTGCTCACGAGCAACACGATCTTCTTGGGTGCGCCGGAGTCGTGAAGAGTCCACTCGGTTTCCGGACCGATCTCGGCCGCAACAGCTTTGAACCGTTCACGAAGCTCGTCGATGCTCATGCTCACCGACGATGCACGGACCGCCTGACGCGTGAAGAACCATCCGGTGTCGGCATCGGCGTGGTATGCAGCCTCCACGATCCATCCACCGACGTCGGTGAGAAAGGTCGAGATGCGTGCGACGATGCCCGTGGTGTCGGGGCAGCCGAGGGACAGAACATAGCGACGATCATCGATCGATGGTGCAGCGGTCATGCGGCCTAGTCTCTCAGGTGCGGCTGCAGCGACGGTCGCGTGGTGGTGTGCCAAGCTTTCCAACATGTCTGAAGCTGCACTCACTCGTTCCCAGGTTGCCGCGATGGTGGACCACACTCTCCTCAAACCCGAAGCCACCGCGGCCGATGTGACCGCCCTGATCGACGAAGCACGCAGCCTCGGTGTGCTGGCTGTCTGTGTCTCGCCGTCGATGTTGCCGATTCGCGCCGAGGGACTTGTGACGGCGGCCGTCGTCGGATTCCCGTCGGGGAAGCATCATTCGCTGGTCAAGGGTGCTGAAGCGCGACTGGCCGTCGATCAAGGCGCAGCCGAGATCGACATGGTCATCGACGTAGGAGCGGCGGTCGCCGGCGACTACAGCGCGGTGTTGGCCGATATCCTCACCGTCCGCGAGGCGATGGGGGAGAGTGCGATCCTCAAAGTGATCCTCGAAACCGCAGCGCTGTCCGACGAGGCCATCGTCGAATGTTGCCGCGCAGCTGTGCGTGCCGGAGCGAACTTCGTCAAGACCTCCACCGGCTTCCACCCCGCGGGTGGAGCGACGGTCGAGGCCGTCGCACTGATGGCGCAGACGGTCGGCCCGGGCGTGGGAGTCAAGGCCAGTGGCGGAATACGTACGACGCAGGCAGCGCTCGACATGATCGCGGCCGGCGCCACCCGCCTCGGACTATCCGGAAGTCGAGCAGTATTGGACGGTCTGGCCGACTAGGTCAGCAGGCCGCAGCTGTCCGGAACCGCCGAGGTGTTCTGGTTGTTCGCGTCGGCGACGGGCATGGCGTAAGCGCCGCCCTCCAACGAGATCTGGATAGCGTCGTCGGTGACGGTCAGCTTCGTGGGCTTCATGTCCAGCGGGTAGGTCTGCAGGCTGTCGGTGAGTGTCTGGACGATGCCGTCGACCAGATCGGTCGGCAGACCCAATCCGAGAATCTCGGCGCCGACGGTCTGGACGTCGACCACACCGTTGGTGACGGTGGGCTTGACCGTGAGCTTCGCGAGCCCGACCGGACCGACGTCGAACGCGAGTGTTCCGGCGCTCGAGTCGGCGGTGACGCCGGAGACGAGCCCGCCGAAGGTCTGTTCCTGCAAGGTGGCGAGAATGCCTGCGGTAGACCAGGTGACGTCGGCGCTGGAGCTGCCGATGGTGCCGCTGTTGCCCGCCGAGGGCTGCAAGTTGATGTCGTTCACCTTCGCGTGAACCTGCATTCCCGTTGCGGGGCCGAACGAAGAGTCGTCACTGTCGATGCTGATGTACGGCACCTTCTTGTCGACTGCCTGCAGGAGTACGGGCTTCCAGCTCAACCCGACGTCGACCTGGGATCCCAGTTCGCTCTGGAACTGATCGGCCATGCAGGTCTTCACCTGGTTGCGTACGTACAGTTCTCCACCGACGAGCGCCGCGACGAGCACGGCGATCACCACGAGAAGGATGATGAGCACTCGGTTGCGCGGACGAGGGTTGTTCGCTGCGACAGTCATTCGCCAGATTCTTCCCGACGAGTCTGAACGAACTCTGTGAATACGCACTTCCTCATTCCTGTGATGCGCGACACACTCGCCCGTAGTCTGTTCGAAACGGCGTTTTCGACGGTCACCGGAGGTGGTCATGGCTTCGGACTACGAATCACTCGAGTTGCTGGCGCTGCGACAGTGCGGATTTGTCACGGCTCTCCAGGCATCCGAACTGGGTTTCGGTCTGGCGTTGATGGAAGAAATGACGGAATCCGGAACATGGACATGTGAGTGCCGCGGGCTTTTTCGCCTCGAACGCGTCAGACATACCGCCTTGGACGAGTTCGCGAAGTGGTGCACGTGGTTCGCCGGTAGCGCCACCGTCTCGCACTACAGTGCCGCAGATCTGCATGGCCTCGGGCACCTGCAACCTCGCTTCATTCACCTCTCCGTTGCGCACCCTCTCGCGGCGCCGACCCGCCAGGTAGCGCTGCACCGACTGCCGCTCGCGGACGACGAGTGTGAACAGATCGGGCCCATCCGCATCACCACGCCTTTGCGTACCGTGCACGACCTCGCTTCCGGTGGAATTTCTCAAGTCCTGCTCAACGAAGTAGTCGCCGATGCGGTCGCGATAGGCCGACTGGACGCGCACGAGCTGTATCTCTCGTGTGAGAACGCGAGCGTCGACGTTGCTGTTCGGGTCGAGTTGGCTCTGGCCGCAAGCCTGTAGCCGAGAGAGATCTTCGAGGCTCCTGCGACCTTCTGGCATCACTCCCGAAATCGAATATGACGCCGATATCAGAGATTTGTAAATCGCTATTTTCGGGCGACTGTTTTGTCTTTAGCGCAGGTAAGAACGCATCCAGATGTGCGGTGCGGGACGTACAGCCCACTGTTACTGCAGTTCGGCGATGTCGCCGATGAACTAAATCTGCGAAAAGCGTAGTTACTTTACAGTCAATGGGATAACGTCACGGCATCGAAAGCAGACGGACGCTTGTCCTGGACGCCTGTCTGCCCGTTGTCGAGAGGGATCTGGATGTCCGTGAGTGGTGTTCGTCGTTTTGTCGGTGGGTTGAGTGTTTTTGCTGTTTCTGCGGGCTTCGCGGTGGTTGCGGGTGTCGGGGTTGCTGGTGCGGCTCCGGTGACGGCGGAGTTCAATTCCGACGGGTACAAGGTGACTCGGACGATCAGTAACGGGACGCCGTCCGAGGGTGATGTGATCACGTCGAAGACGGTGTTCAAGCGAACTGCCGCGGTTCACAATCTGTATGCGGTGCGCGATTTTCATCCGGCGTGTATGACGTATGTCGATGGTTCGGCGACGGTGAACGGTAGTGCGTTCCGTGTCAACGAGGTGGCTACTGATTCTGTTCGTTTGAGTGCGGGTGCTACGGAATGGCCGATGTGGGGTGGTGACGTCAAGACGTTCGAATTCCAGTATCGCGTCGGTGCGGATTGTGCTCGTGGTACTGATTTGTCGACGACGGTGCATTTCGACGGGACGGTGTTCGTTGACGACACGACGAATGGTCGTGGTCCGTCGATCAACGTTCAGAAGAACGTGTCGACGACCACCGTGTCACCGGTCAGTGGCGCTCAGGTGGGGCAGCCGGTGACGTTGAGTGCGACGGTGACCGGTGGTGCCGACGGTGATTCGGTGGAGTTCTTCGACGCCGGTTCCAAGATCGGTGCGGGCGCGCTCGCCAATGGTGTTGCAACACTTGCCTGGACACCGACCACCCGTGGAGACCACTCGATCACAGCGAAGTTCGCCGACACGGCGCGTGCCGTCGGTTCCCCTTCGGCAGCGCTGATCGTGAACGTTTCGCAGGCCGATGCTCAGTCCAGTACGACGCTGGCGCCGATCTCGGGCGCGCAGGTCGGCAAGTCGACCAATCTCAAAGCGACTGTGTCCGCGTCGGGCACCGGTGGAACGGTCACGTTCAAGGTCGGCGGAACGGTGCTCGCTTCGGTACCGGTGGCAGGCAACGGTGAAGCGACCTATGCCTGGGTTCCGACGGTCGCCGGTGCACAGACGGTGGAAGCCGTATTCGCCGGTCGATCCGGTGTCACCGGGTCGAGTACCACCGCGAATGTGACAGTCGCCGAACAGCCCGCCGGAACAACAAGCTCCACAACAGATCTCAGCGTAGTAGCGGGCCAGGTCGGCGTTGCCCAGACGATCTCCGCTCAAATCAGCCCCGCCAATGCGGGTGGCACAGTCACCTTCAAGGACGGCGAGACCGTCATCGGCACGGCTACGGTCGATTCATCCGGAAAGGCCAGCCTTTCGTGGAAGCCCGCAACTCAAGGGCAGCGAGTTGTCGCGGCGGAGTACTCGGGCGCCGGCACGGTGACGGCATCGTCCGATCAGGTCTCCGTCCAGATCGCCGCACCCGTCGACGGTGAAGAACCAGGCAACGGCACCGGTTCGCTCGGCAGCCTCGGCAACATCTTCGGCTCCTAGCCGCCGACACCTGGTGATGCCCCGCCCGCGTTCGGCGGTGGGGCATCACCCATTTCGCTCACTTCTCGAGAAGGAAAAGCTATGTCTGTAGGTTCTGCACGCCGTGCAGTTGCAGGTTTGAGTGTGTTTGCTGTTGCTGCGGGTTTCGCGGTGGTTGCGGGTGTCGGGGTTGCTGGTGCGGCCCCGGTGACGGCGGAGTTCAATTCCGACGGGTACAAGGTGACTCGGACGATCAGTAACGGGACGCCGTCCGAGGGTGATGTGATCACGTCGAAGACGGTGTTCAAGCGAACTGCCGCGGTTCACAATCTGTATGCGGTGCGCGATTTTCATCCGGCGTGTATGACGTATGTCGATGGTTCGGCGACGGTGAACGGTAGTGCGTTCCGTGTCAACGAGGTGGCTACTGATTCTGTTCGTTTGAGTGCGGGTGCTACGGAATGGCCGATGTGGGGTGGTGACGTCAAGACGTTCGAATTCCAGTATCGCGTCGGTGCGGATTGTGCTCGTGGTACTGATTTGTCGACGACGGTGCATTTCGACGGGACGGTGTTCGTTGACGACACGACGAATGGTCGTGGTCCGTCGATCAACGTTCAGAAGAACGTGTCGACGACGACGCTGTCACCGACCAGTGGCGTGAAGTTGGGACAACTTGTTCCGCTGAGCGCGACGGTGACCGGTGGTGCCGACGGTGATTCGGTGGAGTTCTTCGACGGTGCCACCAAGATCGGTGCGGGCGCGCTCGCCAATGGTGTTGCAACGCTTGCCTGGACACCGGCTGACGTCCGAACCCACAGCGTGACGGCCAAGTATCTCGGTAATGCAAAGGTGGCGTCTTCCACGTCGTCAGCTGTCGACGTCGTAGTGTCCGAAGCGGACAAGAGCACTGCAACCGCGATCACCGGTCCCGCAAGTGCAGTTGCAGGTGAGTCCGTGACCGTCGAGGCTACGGTGTCGCCCACTCCGGCGGGTGGCACGGTGCAGTTCAAAGACGGTGCAACCGACCTCGGCGGCGCCGTTCCCGTCGATGCCAACGGCAAGGCTTCGCTGACGAATTCCTATGTAGTCGGAGCGCATTCGATCGTGGCGGTGTACTCCGGTTCCGGTGTCTACCAGACTTCGACGTCGGCGCCACATGCGCTGACAGTCGCTCCGGTGGTGGTCGAGGAGAACACAACGACTACCCTCGTCGGCCCGTCGACAGGTTCGACAGGGGAGGCCTTGTCGTTCACTGCCTCCGTCTCGACCGGTGCTGCAGGCGGAACCGTGCAGTTCAAGGAAGGTGGCAGGGATCTGGGATCCCCGGTTCCCGTGGATGCCTCAGGTAAGGCAACAACCACGCCGACCTTCAACGTGGCGGGCGAGTACAGCATCACCGCAGTGTTCTCGGGCTCGGGCAACTACTTGGGTTCGACATCGAACGCCCAGACCGTGAACGTCAAGGCGCCGGCTCCCACCGACCAGCAGACCCAGACGGTCTTGACCGTTCCGGCGGATGCAAAAACCGGTACGGCAGTTGGTCTGTCCGTAACCGTCACGCCGACGCCGGTGGGCGGCACAGTGCAGTTCAAGGACGGCTCGGGCAATCTCGGCTCGCCGGTGCCGGTCGTCGAGGGCAAGGCGTCGATCATGCACGAGTTCGCGAGCGTCGGTACGCACGACATCACGGCCGTCTACTCGGGTGCAACAGGATTCCTCACCTCTACCTCGGCCGCTCAGTCGGTTTCGGTCACGGCTCCGGCCGCGGAGGATCAGGAAACGTCCATCACCGTGAGCGCTCCGGCGTCAGCGGTCAAGGGCGCGAAGGTTGATCTCGTTGCGGCAGTGGTACCTACGCTCAGCGCAGGAACGGTTCAGTTCATGGACGGAACCACCCCGATCGGTGGACCAGTTGCGGTGGTGAACGGTAAGGCCACGCTCTCGCACACCTTCACCGAACTCGGAGATCGCCGAATCACCGCGGTGTTCAGCGGAACTGACGGCTATCTCGGTTCCGAGACCCAGGCCGCAGTCACCGTCAAGGTAACGGCAGCGTCCGACGGCGGCGATCCCGGCAACGGCGGCAGTTCGACCGGTTCACTGGGAAGCCTGGAAAACATCTTCGGGTCCTAGCCCGACGCCTGCACACAGACGCCTCGCCGCGGAGAACACCTCCGCGGCGGGGCGTTTCCCGTCTATGAGTTCAGGGATTCGGCGCTACGACGTGCCAGGGCACGGTCAGGATGCAGTCACGAAGACGTCGCCGCGCGGGCTGCACGGGAATTCCTTGCGCCCGAAGAATTTCCAATGCGGCAGCCCAACGATGGCGAGGTCCGAACGAGGCGTGCGGCGCGGCGGTGGCCCAGGCTCGATCGGCCGCGCTGAGCAACGCGTGGATCGGCTCACCGGGAACGTTGCGGTGGATGAGAGCCTTCGGGAGACGTTCCGCGATGTCGGAAGGGCGCTCGATGTCGAAGGGATCCCAGGCCAGTGTCAGGGTCAATGGACGATCAGCGTCGAGAAGCACCCAGGCGCAACGTCTCCCGAGTTCGTCGCAGGTTCCGTCGAGTAGCAGCCCGCCCGGTGCGAGACCGGACTGAATGTGTGCCCACGCAGAGTCCACAGCCTCCTCCGGATACTGCCGGAGCACGTTGAAGGCGCGTACGAAGACGGGTGTGAGACCGGCAAGTTCGAATCCACCACGGGCGAAGCTGACACCGTCACGACTCTCGACCACGCGGGCGGGGTCGATCTCGAGCCCGATGACGCGTCGATCCCGCCGGACAGCGGTGAGGCGGCTTGCCATCTCGAAGGTGGTGTCCGGCCTCGCCCCGTACCCGAGGTCGACGATCAACGGATCGGTCGCGTTGTTCAGGGCGTGCGCGATAGTGCGGTTGTGCACGATCCACCGGTCACTACGTCGCAGTCTGTTGATTCCCGTCGTGCCACGGGTGATGACCCCCTCGATCTTCGGGGGTGGAGCTTTCTTCACGCCGGGTTCAGCGTGCGGCGAGCCAGGTCGCGGTGACCTGGGCTTCGGTGCGGAACAGATCTACGAGGTTGATGAGCATCAGTTGCTCCAACTTCGCGCCGATGAACGGTATGAAGACCTTGGCCTCGGACGTGGTTCGCAGCGTGGACCCGGTATCGGTCGCGAACAACTCCATGGTGCCGGACAAACTCCCCGGCCCGGCCGGGATGGACGCTTCGTACGTTCCGGTCACGGTGTCACCGAAGGCGCCGTACGACTCCTTACGAGTGATGACAAGATCCTTCTTCATCACCGTCTGAGCGATGTCAGGCAAATCCGTGCGCGGAAGAATGTGGTGGAGCACGAGATCGATTCCGGAATCGGTGACCTCGAAATGTTCCACATGGTTCTCGGAATGCTTGCGCATCTCCTCGACACGGGCCTCCCAGTACGAGCGGTCCGCCAGCGCCGCATAGACCTGCTCGGGGGAGTGCTGATAGCGGGCGGAGTAGTCGATGCGGCGAGCCATGATCGTAAAGAATACCGGTTACACGCTGTGACAAGCCAAATCGGCTGTATCCACAACTGCCGCCGCTCGCAGGGTTTTACTTCGTGATCCACTCCCGGGTGAAGTCCTGTTCGGCCTGGATGAGCCGGACAACCTCGTCGACAATCGCACTTTCGATCTTTCCGCCGAGGAACGGGATCTTGACCTCGACCTCACCGTCGATCTCGAGAGTGGCGGAGTTCTCGTCACCTGTCAGCACCTGCGTGCCCTCGACACGGGCGGGAACGCCGTCGACGTGGGCGGAAAAGGTGCCGGTGGCCTTGCCGTCCTTGAAAGGCGCCATCGTTTCACTGCGCTTGATGACGATGTCGCCGTTGACGACTTTCGACACCATGCTGGGGAGATGCTCTGCGGCAATGATCTGCGACATCGTGACCGCGACGGTCTCGTCGCGAACGGTCAGCTCTTCGATCGTTGCGCCGGGACCACCGACAGCGACGATTCGGTCGCGCCAGTACTGCTCGGAGGTCACCGCCTCATGGACCTTCTCGGCGGGGACTGTGTACTTCGACGAATGCTCGATGCGACGGCTCACGATTGTGGAGGCTACCGTTTATCGATGTGTGGGACGTAACCATTGGCAGACGCGTCGTGGAATCAGGCGCTTTCGTGTCCGAGAACGTTGACTTGTCGGGATTGACGACGCTCCGAATCGGGGGACCGGCGCGGCTGCTCGCCGAATGTCCGACGACGCAGTCGTTGATCGACGTCGTGACGCTGCTCGATCGCGAGCAGATCCCGACGCTGATTCTCGCCGGCGGATCCAATCTCGTGATCTCCGACTCGGGATTCGACGGAGTTGTCGTTCGTGTGGCCAACACCACCGTGAGCCTCGACACGGGCCGCGTCGTCGCCGAAGCGGGCGCGGTGTGGGACGAAGTAGTCGGTCAATCCGTCGCCGCGGAGTTGGGTGGCCTCGAGTGTCTCTCCGGGATTCCGGGCTCCACTGGTGCGACGCCGGTGCAGAACGTCGGCGCGTACGGCGTCGAGGTGGGCTCGCGGCTCCGGCGGGTTCAATTGCTCGACCGACGCAGTGGCGAAGTGTCGTGGGTCGAACCGTCGAAACTCGAATTGGGTTACCGTTCGAGCGTTCTCAAGCATTCCGATGCAGCAGTGGTTCTCGCCGTCGAATTCGATGCGTCGACCGACGGACTGAGTGCCCCGCTCGCGTACCGCGAACTGTTCACCGCGCTGGGGGCAGAAGAAGGCGCGCGGTTGCCTGCGTCGCAGGTCCGTGAGGCAGTTCTGGGACTTCGGACAGGCAAGGCGATGGTCCTCGATCCGTACGATCACGACACCTGGAGCGCGGGTTCCTTCTTCACCAACCCCGTGGTGCCCGACGACAAGCTGCCTGCCGTGCTCGAAGCAATCGCCGAACAGCTCGGCGACGTCACCGTGCCGCAGTTCCCCGGCAGTGGTGGAACCAAGCTCTCGGCCGGATGGTTGATCGAACGGGCCGGATTCTCGAAGGGTTATCCCGGCGAAGATGCACCGGCCAGGCTGTCGACCAAACACACCTTGGCGTTGACCAACAGAGGGTCGGCAACGAGCGCGGATGTGGTCTCGCTCGCGCGGACAGTGCGCGACGGCGTCGAAGCCGCGTTCGGTGTCCACCTGGAACCGGAACCGGTAACTGTGGGCTGCACCGTCTGATTCTTGACAGAGCCCGCAGGTAGCCTGTTGAAGTGCATGAGCTGGGTGGTAGGAGAAGTCGTTCGCGTCTTGTTGCGTTGGTAGCTGTATTGCTCGCTGTGATGGTGGCCGTCGTCGGCTGCACGATCGGCGGCAAGGACGGACAGGGCGGCGCGGCGGCCGCCGAACCAGCACCGGTGGCGACTGTGGTGTCGACGCCGGCGCCCGGCACCAAAGATGTCAGCCCGGTCGCTCCCGTCTCGGTGGCGGTGACCCAGGGAACGCTGTCCGACGTCAGCCTCAGCAACGCAGCCGGTAAAGCCGTTGCAGGACAATTGTCGCCTGACAAGACATCGTTCACCGTCAGTGAGGCACTCGGCTACGGCACCACGTATTCGTGGTCGGGCTCGGCAACCGGGACCGACGGTAAATCCGTGCCAGTCCAAGGGAGCTTTACGACGGTTGCCCCGGAGTCGACCACCGGCGCCACCCTCAACATCGCCGACGGCCAAGAAGTTGGTATCGCGGCACCGATCACGTTGCAGTTCGACAACTCCGTCGTCGACAAGGCGGCCGTCGAGAAGGCGCTTGTCGTGACCACCGTGCCGCCCACCGCCGGATCGTGGGCTTGGCTGGCCGACGACAACGGCGGATCGCGGGCCCATTGGCGTCCGGCCGATTACTGGGTGCCGGGCACGACTGTCCATCTGGACGCCAAGCTCTACGGCTTGAACTACGGCGGTGGCGCCTTCGGCGACCAGGATCTCACGCTCGACTTCACGATCGGTCGTAGCCAGATCGTGAAGGCGAATGCGCCCAGCCACCGCATGCAGGTGGTGCGCGACGGTCAGACGATCATGGACATTCCCGTCAGCTACGGCGAGGGAAACGAACCTCGCAACGTCACGCGCAGCGGCATTCACATGGTGACGGAGAAGTACGAAGACTTCATGATGTCCAATCCGCCGTTCTACGAGAACGTGCGTGAGCGTTGGGCGGTGCGCATCTCCAACAACGGCGAATTCATCCACGCCAATCCTGAGACCACCGGGGTGCAGGGCTCGTCGAACGTCACGAACGGTTGCATCAACCTGTCGACATCCGACGCGCAGGAATACTTCGGAACCGCCCTCTACGGTGACCCCGTAGAGGTGACCGGCACGTCGATCGACCTGTCTCCTGCGGACGGCGACATCTACGACTGGGCAATCGATCTGCCGACCTGGAAGTCGATGTCGGCACTGCCGTAACTCTGTACTGCGGTAAATCCGTGGATGAGGGAACCGTCCGGGCTCTGCTTGCGTCTGTACAGGTAAGTGCTGTCGGCTCGGGGGAGTCCGACGGGGGTTTTCGACTTCAGGGGGACAGCGGTGGGCATTCCATTTCTGGAAGACGTGCTGGGAAGAATCTCCGAAGCGACGCAGGCCGTGCCTCCTGGCGTGGCGGCATTGCCAGTTGTCGGCACTCCCATCGCGAGCGCAATCGCTACATCTGCTCTGGTGCAATCCATAACCGACGACCGCGGCGCGTTCGACGACGAGATGGCTGCTGCGACCGTCGACGCCGATGTGGAGCGCGCACGAGCCTGGGGTGAGCGCGATGCCCTCACCGCCCAGACGTCGTCGCTCGAGTACAGCGAACACGCAATCGTGGACGACGATCCGTTCGATGCGATGTCGCACTCCGAAATCTTCGACCACGTCAACGAGATGAATCCGGCAACCCTGAGTGCGATCGGTGAGGCTTGGAAGGCCATTGCAGGCCGGGTCGAAGCCGGCATCGGGAAGTTCCAGAACGACGTGAACGGTGCGATCACCGAAGGCTGGCAGGGGCGCGGCGGCTCGGCTGCGCTGGAAGCAGTGCTGGCCTACTCGGCTGATGCGGGTGAGCTGAAGGTGCGGGTCGATCTGATCTCGAACAAGATCGAGGAGGCGAAGATCGCACTCGACGAGGCCAAACGCTCGATTCCGGCCCCCGACGGCGCCTCGACGGTCGAGAGGTTTCTCAGCATGGTTCCCGGGGCTACATGGAAGCAGGCCCAATACGAAGCGGAAGAAGCCGAACGTCAAGCGCGCCAGGTGATGAAGGACGTGTATCTGCCGTCCATGAAGCGTGCGGACGATCAGGTGCCGATCCTCCCGGCCGCATTCAATCCGGTCACCGGCGGTGGAGGGGCTGGAAGTGGCGGGGCTGGAAGTGGCGGCGCATTCGGTGGTGGTGGTGCCGACGGCGGGAACTTTTCGGGTCCAGGAAACGGGCTCGGCACGCCATCTACATCGGGTGGCGGAATTGGCGGGGGAGCGGACGGTGGAAACTCCGGCGGGGCAAACCCGCCCGGACACGGTTCCGGTCAGAATCCATCCGGCACCGATTCCGGAAATGGTGACAACCGTAGCGGCGTTGATGCCCAAGGGAATCCGAACGTCGATGCAGTTCGATCCGGAACCGATTCCGACCCGGCCGGGACCACGGCGGCACATGCCGGTCCACTGTCCGCCGGTGCAGCGCCAGATGGCCTAGCTCGTGCAACTCCGAATGGTGCTCAGCTCGGTTCCGGAGTGCCTTCAGGCCTCATGGGTAGCGGTTCGGGTGGTGGTTCCGCAGGTGGAATCGGTACCGGAGGCTTCGGGCCAGGTGGAACCGGAGGTGGCGCTCTCGGCCCTGGCGGCGTGGGCGGCCTCGCCAATGGCGGGCGTGGGGGCGTCAACGGAACTGGCGGTACCTCGGCGACGGGCGCGCAGAGCGGTCGGGGCGCGATGGGTGGCGTCGGCGGCATGGCACCGGGACGAGGGCAAGGGCAAGACGAAGACAACGTTCACGACACCCCCGGCTACCTCGTCACAGTCGAGAACGGCAATGCCCTGGTCGGCGACCTACCGATGGTCTCCCCGGCGGTGCTGGGCGAATGACCACCATGCAGTGGCAGTTCACCGGCCTCGAATTCCAGATTCTCTGGGAAGCGGTCGGACGTGACCGACTCCCGTACCCGCTGCGGTTTCGTCCGACGGCCGAAACCATGAACGAGCTGACAGAAGAGCGACGTCGAGCGGGAGCACACCTGGCTTGGTTGCTCGACGATCGGCTGCATCACGTTCTCGGTGCTCTTGCGAATCCTGATGCTCGCGTTGAGGTTTCCGGTTTTCACGGGCAGAACATGAGTACGGTGACGCGATTGCACGGCGTTGTTGCCGGCGACCTGGGGGTGCTCCTGACTCAACTGCCCGGCAGGACTGTCGACTGTGGCTCCGACGTGGTTTTCACCGTGGTACGCCCATCGGCAATTCCACGGATGCTCGTCGATCACCTGCCGACCTGCCCCGCTGGATCGGAGCGTGGTGTGAGCATCGAAAGGCCGAAAACTTCCGGTAGAGCGAGCTTTCTGAGCAGTGCTGCCGGTGCGCGCGGGAGCGAGGAAGTGAGCAGATTCTTCGGCCGAGAGCGGACCTCGATAGGTGAAGTCACCACATACCCGGGAGGAGCGCTGGACAGCAGACCGACAGACGACGGAATAACGTTCCACTGGTACGACTATGCCGGAGATGGTCGGTACATCGTCACCGCTGGTGAAACCGTAAGTGCCCGTAGCGCTTCCACGGAAATGACGGAGGCCGAGATTGCACGCAATCTCGGCCTCGTCCTGCACCGGGTGATTCGCACTGGTTAGTCAGAACGATTCGAACTAGCTGGTGGTGCGGTGGAACCGACCGGGGCTTGCCTGATCCCTCGGCTTGACGATGATCTGATCGAGGTTCACATGTGACGGCCGCGACGCGACAAAACCGATGATCTCGGCGATGTCCTGCGCCACCAACGGTGTGATTCCCTCGTACACCTTGTCGGCCTTGTCCTGATCGCCCTCGAACCGGACGAGTGAGAACTCCGTCTCGACGGCTCCCGGCGCGATTTCGGTCAGTCGAACGGGCTTGCCCAACAGTTCACCACGCAATGTCCGATGAAGGACGGCTTGAGCGTGCTTGGCGGTGGTGTAGCCCGAGCCGTTGTCGTATGCCTCCAGCGCGGCCACCGAGGTGATGGTCACGACCAGACCGTCACCCGAATCGATCAGCTTGGGCAGCAGTGCCTTCGTCACACGCAACGTGCCCAGAACATTGGTCTCCCACATCCACCGCCAGTCGTCCAGATCCGCGTCCAGGACTGTTGCCAGACCCTTTGCACCACCCGCGTTGTTGACCAACACGTCGACACGTGGGACCACGGCCGCAAACGCGTCGACGGAATCCTCGTCGGTGACGTCGAGTTCGAGAGCGGTACCACCGATTTCCTCGGCGATCTTCTCGAGACGATCGACGCGGCGAGCACCGATCACGACGTGGAATCCCTGAGCTGCCAGGGTGCGGGCGGTGGCCTCACCGATTCCGGAGCTGGCTCCGGTGACTACGGCGATGCGGGCATCGGAAGAAATGGTCATGATGCAATCGTAGGGCTAGTCGGCGGCATACTCTGCTTCCCGTTCGATGGATTCGATGTGACGACGCGGTACTTGTATCCGGCCGGGTGTGTAGGTGACGGCGCGCAGCGCGCCGCTGTACCGGAAGGGACCATGGCGTCGTCGTACCTCCCACGACACAGGTCCCCTGGCGTCGACACCGACCGAGATACCGGTCCACGGCGCCATTCCCACCAGTTGTACTTGCCCGAGCAGCTGGCCCGCGTGAATGCCGTCGACGCTGACGTGGAGATCCCAACGCAACCGCGGTACCACCGTCACCGACAGCTCGATGCGTTCGGTGCCGAGCGCCAGCGGTCCGGCGTCGACAACGGAGTAGGAACCGAACGCGTTGTACCCGAGAT
The DNA here is from genome assembly GCF_058792695.1 of Rhodococcus sp. MT28. Classification (NCBI taxonomy): domain Bacteria; kingdom Bacillati; phylum Actinomycetota; class Actinomycetes; order Mycobacteriales; family Nocardiaceae; genus Rhodococcus; species Rhodococcus sp. MT28. The sequence goes on along the minus strand of NZ_JBXAFD010000004.1, from coordinate 254,079 downwards.
GCAGGTGCCCGTCCTCGACGTAGAGAAGGTACCCACCCTGCGGATCGCCATGGGCGACAAGGACACCGGCGTCACCTTCGCGGTAACCGTCGAGTTCGACCGTGATGTCGAAGTCGCGGAACCCGATCAGCTTGGATGAGCGGTAGCGCTCCAGCGGGGGCGTTCCGGCAAGTAGTCGCACCGGGCGTGAGAGTGCTCCTTCCTCCGGACGGCGAACCGCGCCGACGGTATTGCCGAGTAGAGGAAACACGGTGTTCGCCCACGCCGAGTGGTCCCAGGCCTCGGCGAGTTCGCGAACCTTGTCGGGAAACCGTGATGCCAGGTCGTCGAGCTCGGTCGGGTCGGTGCGGACGTCGAACAACTGCCAGTGCGGTTTGTCGATGTCCGCCGGGGTGAGAGCCAGCAGTTTCCAGCCGTCCTTGTAGTAGCCACGGTTGCCGGTCATCTCGGTGTACTGCTCGGTGTGAGTGCTCGGAGCGGCAGACGAACGCAGAACGGACGCGGAAGACACCCCGTCGAACTCTTTCACCGGGAGCCCGTTTCGCACACTGGGTGCGTCGATTCCGGCCAGTTCGAGCAGCGTAGGGGTCAGGTCGGTGACGTACGCGAACTGGTCGCGAATCCCGTTGTCGTCTGCTCCGGGTTTCAATCCAGCGGGCCAGGACAGGAGAAAAGGAACACGGATCCCGCCGGCAAAGGATTGCCCTTTGTAGAACCGGAACGGGGTGTTGGACGTCTGTCCCCATCCACGTGGATAGTGGACGCCCAATTCAGGTCCGCCGATGAGGGATTCGTCGTGGGGGACATCGCCCACCCAGTCCGGATCCTGAATATGCGCGAACTGTGCGAAGTAGCTTCGGGTCCCGTCCGAACCGCCCTCGGCGGTGCCGCCGTTGTCGGAGGTGAAGACGATGATCGTGTTGTCGAGCTCGCCGAGTTCGTCCAGGGTGTCGACGATGCGTCCGACGCTCTGATCGATCGAGTCGACCATCGCCGCGTACACCTCCATGTAGCGGGCGAACCTGGACTGCACTTCCGGCGTGAGTGATTCCCATTCGGGGACGTCGAAGCCGGGTTCGGAGTTTCGCGGTGCTTGTTGCGTACCTTCCGGAAAGAGGCCTTGCACGAGCTGAGAGGCGAACCGCGACTCGCGGATTCGATCCCACCCTTCGTCGTAGCGGCCGCGGTACTTTTCCTGGTCGGCAGGCTTGGCCTGCAACGGTCCGTGCATGGCGACGTGTGCGAAGTAGAGGAAGAACGGCTTGTCCTGATCGTGGGCGCGGAGGTCCTTGATGTACCCGACCGCTTTGTCGGTCAGATCGTCGGTGAGGTAGTACCCCTCGGGGTACTCGTCCACGTCGACCACAGAATTGTCGGAGATCAGTTGATTGGGATAGTAGAAGGAGTTGAGGCCTTCGAGTGAGCCGTAGTAGCGATCGAAACCGCGCTGCGTCGGCCAGGAGTCACGACTTCGTCCCGGGGCTAGGTTGGCGTCGCGTACGAGGTGCCACTTGCCGACGGCATAGGTCGCATAGCCCGCGCCGCGGAGGATTTCGGGGAGTGTCTGGACGTCGTCGGCCAATTCCAGACGCAGTCCGGGGTAGCCCGGATCGGCGTTGGCGACAAAACCGTACCCGGCGCGGTGCGGATTCAGGCCGGTGAGAAGAGCTGCGCGCGACGGCGAGCAGAGGGGCGTCGTGTGATAGTTGGTCATCCGAATGCCCTGCGCGGCAAGGCGGTCGAGGGTGGGAGTCTCGATCTCGGAGCCGAACGGCCCGATGTCGCTGTACCCCATGTCGTCGATCAGAACCAAGACGATGTTGGGTGATCCGGGAATCGGGGTCGTGGAGGTGGGCCACGACGGGGTCGAATCGGCTGCGGTGCGGCCGATTCGACCCTCGAAGCCTTCGTATCCGCGGGCGTGCGGAGGAGGGGCGGAATCCGATGAAGTCATGGGAGAGTCGAGGCGCCTTCGATGATCGAGTATTCGGAAGCGTCGCCGGCGATGCTGCGGCTTCGTTCCCCGTGGATGTTGACCGGGATGTCGCCGGCAAGGGTGATGCGCTCCAGCCGCCGGTACTGATCGTCGTAGTCGGCGATCGCGTAGTGCTGGGTGGCGCGGTTGTCCCAGATCGCGACGTCACCCGCTTCCCAGTTCCACCGCGTCGTGTACTCGAGCTTGATGGCGTGATCCTGCAAGAGCTTGAATACACCGTTCGACTGTTCGGTGCTCAACCCGACGAAGTTCTTGACAAAATGTCCGAGGACGAGCGTGCGTTCTCCGGTTTCGGGGTGGACCCGCACCACCGGGTGTTCCGTCTCGAAGTACGTGGACTGGAACTCCTCGCGGTAGGCGGCCGTGCGATCTTCGGTGAGCCGCTCGGCGCTGGTTGCCGCATAGTCGTAGACGTTCGTGTGGCGAGCCCAGAGGTTCTCCGCGAGCGCCTTGAGCGGATCCGGCAGTCCGTTGTAGGCGGCTACCCCTGACGCCCACGTCGTGGAACCGCCGTATTCGGGTAGCTGCACCGCGCGCAGGATCGAAGCCTTGGGGATGCGGTCGACGAAGGTGACGTCGGTGTGCCAGCTGTTGGCCTTGCCCAGGTCCGAGTCGATGGGCAGAACTTTTGCGCCGTGCGACTTCACGGTGGGGTGGGCAGTGGTCGGGGTACCCAGCAGTTGGGCGAACTCGTACTGCGAATCGTTGTCGAGGTGGTCTTGCCCGCGAAAGAAGATCACCTTGTGTTCGAGAAGTGCTTGCCGGATGAGGGAAATCGTCGCCGGGTCGAGATGCCCGCCGAGAGTGATTCCGTCGATTCGGGCGCCGATATGCGCGCCGAGGGTGGTGACAGTGCCGCGAGCGGCGTCAACGGCCGCTCCGTTCGTTGATGCCGAATTCGTGAGGGTCGGCTTGGCGAAAGCTGTAGACATGGTGCACCTTTCGTGGGGAGTGTGCCCACCCAAACACGCGAGATTTCGCCCCGACAGGGTTGCGTTCAGTGTGATCGTTACCGCACCTGATTTGTGAATCTCGGTGAAGCTGCTACTTTTGGAGCCATGTCGACCGACCAGCCTGCCGCTTTGCGGGTCACCTATGTGACCGCTGCGCTTGGTTCGCGTCTGCCTCTGGCGCGAGAGCTGTGTTGTCGCCGCCGTTCTTTCTGCAGCTAATTTCTGCGCCTTTTCTGTCTATTTCTTCGTGTGAACAGTGGAAACGCTGATTTCTCGGTCGACAGAGATATGCGCCTTCTCCTCCTTCTGCAAGGGACAGCCATGTCGACACCCACAATCTCCGCCATTCCGAACATCCGATCGCGAACCGCGCTCTCGGGAACCCGGACCCGTACCCAGATAGTTGCGCCCGAACTACGCATCGCCGACGGTCCGTCCGCGACTGTGTTGCGCATTGCTCGATCCCGTGGGCCGCTCTCACGTGACACTGCGGCAAAGGCATCAGGGCTGAGCATCGCCACCGTGAACCGGCAGGTCACGAGCCTGCTGGACCTCGGGATCCTGCGCGAACGCGCGGACCTGACGGCCTCCGGAGCAATCGGGCGTCCGCGAGTTCCGTTCGAGGTCAACCACGAGCCTTATCTGACAGTCGGCATCCACATCGGTGCCGTCGTCACCAGCATCATTGCCAGCGACATTCGAGGAAAGGTGCTCGGCGCCGTCGAGATTCCGACGCCTGCCACCAATTCTGCTGTCGCGCTTGCCACGATTGCGCGCTCGGCCAAATCCTTTGCCTCGCGGTGGCACAAGCGTCGTCCGCTCGCCGTCGGCGTGGCCATCGGCGGTCGCGTCGATTCAGCGACCGGAGTCGTCGATCACCCGCGTCTGGGATGGAAGGGCGCCAAGGTCGGGTCCATCATCGGAGCCGGCTTGGATCTCCCTGTATCGGTAGCCGCCCACGTCGAGGCGATGGCTGCGTCGGAACTTCTGCTCAGCACCGATCGTGCCGAAGCCCCGACGCCGGGCACTACCGGCTTGTACTTCTACGCTCGTGAAACTGCCGGCATCGCAATCACTTTCGAAGGGCGAGTACACACGCCGTCCAGCGGACCCGGTTCGATCGCGCACCTCCCCACCGGTTCGTCCGCACGGTGCACCTGCGGAGCCGTGGGTTGCCTTGAAGCGACGATCAGTGACCGCGCCGTAGTCGCGCAGGCTTTGTCTTCGGGCGCCGTGATCCAGGGCAGCGAGCGTGTCACGATCGCGGACGTCTACCGGGCAGCGTCGTCGGGTTCCATTCCGGCACACGAGCTTCTGGTTGATCGAGCACGCGTCCTCGGCCGGACAGTGGCGATGCTGCGTGACCTGTTCAACCCGGATCGGGTGATTCTGGGTGGTCAGGCATTCACCGACTATCCGGCCGGGGTGCCCCATGTCGCCGAGGCCTTCTCGACGGCATCCTCCTTGGAGCGTAAGGACATTCGAATTACCGGTTTCGGCAATCGGGTTCAGGAATACGCTTCCACGGTCGTGTCACTGAGCTCGCTGTTCGCCGATCCGGCGGCGGCCATGCGGCGTGCGTCGGCCGTCTGACTGCGAAGAGGGCAGTCAGAGTTCTGGTCGATCGAGCACCCGCAACCACGAACCGTCGGGCTGGCGGCGCGCCACCTGTGTGCGTCCGCCGGTTCCGTCGGAAGGTTTGGTCGAGGTCATGGCGAGGTCGTCGCTGATCACCGTTGGTAGGGCTTCCTCGACGGTGAATCTCGGTGCAGCTGCCAGCATCTGAGAGATCACCTCGCGGATGGCTTGGCGGCCCACGGTGAGTGATCCGGGCGGGAAGGCCATCACCGCATCCTCCTCGTAGAGTGCGGCGACGGCGTCTGCGTCACCAGCGTTGGCGAACTGCACAAAAAGCTTCGCGATGTCTTCCGGGGTTCCGGCCTTCTGAACGTCATCTGTTGTTGTCATGCTTCCATCGTTCTACCGCACAGGTGATAAGTCCAAGATCTAGTTTGTCTCGCAGCTAGAATCAACAGTTATGGAACTTCGGCAGCTCGAATATTTTGTCACGGTAGTGGAGGAAGCCAACTTCACTCGCGCCGCCGAGCGGCTTCACGTAGCCCAACCGGGTGTGAGTGCGCAGGTCAAACGGCTGGAACGTGAGTTGGGGCAGGAATTGCTCGATCGTAGTGGTCGAACCGTTTGTCTGACCGACGCCGGGCGAGCTGTCCTCCCGCACGCCTACGCTGCACTCGCTTCCGTTCAGAGCACCCGCGACGCTGTCGATGCCTTGAACGGACTGGTTCGGGGTTCCGTTTCGGTCGGGATGGTTACCGCCTGCGCTTCCGCCGACCTCACAGATCTGCTCAGTCGGTTGCACAACAAACACCCCGGACTGGACATTTCGCTGGCCGAGGACGATTCGCGCAGTTTGCTTGCCGGAGTGTCGGACGGAACCTTCGACATAGCCGTCATCGGGGTGGCGGGCAAGCTGCCGGAAGGGCTCGAATCGAGGGTGATCACCGACGAACGACTGGTGGCCGGAGTGGCGGCGGATCATCCGCTGGCCGAGGTGTCGTCTCTGCCGTTTGCCGAACTCGCGACGCAATCGGTCATCTGTCTGCCGGAGGGAACCGGCATCAGAACGTGTCTGGACTTCGCGTGCGCCGCAGCCGGCACCAAGCCGACGGTTGCGCTCGAGGCAAGCAACCTCGGCATCATCGTTTCATTGGCAGCGCAGGGGCTGGGAATGGCCGTGCTTCCGGAGTCGACAGTGGGGGAGTTGCATCGGATCGATCTCGAACCGGAAGCACGATCTCGGCTGGAATTGGTCTGGCGTTCGTCGGGCGGCAAGAATCCGGCGGCCTCTGCTCTCATCGATCTTGCGAGAGCTGTTCCCGCCGAGTGAGTTCGGCCTGCGCCCGATCCAATCCGCCGTGCTCGAGAGCGGCCAACCGTGACCTGTCCTTCCAGACTATGGTGCCGCGCCGGCGGACGATGACCGACATGGTTCCACCGAGATGCTCGAGCGCTCCTGGCACGTTTCGACGCTCGGCAGGTATCGGAACAGGAAGAATATGTGCGTCGGCGATGGGCGCGGTCCCGTCGATGTCGACGCTCCACTTCCGGCTGTAGCCGCGAAGAGTCCAGCGATCGTCGGACACCGTCGTCTCCACCTGTGACGTCAGCGGATTACCCAGCCGCAATACCGTTCCGTCCGGTAGCGCGGCAACGACGGCGGTGACTTCGGTGCGCAGAGGTCCGGCGCTGACCTGGCCGCCGGCAAACGCCACGCAGGCTCGAGGATCGGTGAACCCCTGTGCCTGTCCCCACCACCAGGATTCCGGGAATCCTCCCTTTCCCCAGTTCTTCTCGCCGTACACCTGTGCCCCGGTGAGATCCCAGCTCTGTCCGTCGATGACGGCGCTTCCCTCGACCCGGCCGCCGAGCAGCCACGGATGCCAGTATTGATTGAGTGCGGGAACTGATTGGAAGTAACTCGACCCCCCGAAGCGGCGGTGCGGCCAGAATCGCTGATTGCTGATCCGCACGTCGAGATGGCTGTCGCCGAAATCGACCTGCAGTCGATCGGCATTGCCGCGGAAAGCGTTGTCGGCGTAGGCCCCCAGGATGCGGGGATCGGCCGATCCGCTCGGGTGCTCAGCAGTACGGAGGAATCCGCCTGGATGTGCCGCGAGACCGAGCGTCGACCAGTTGCCGCCGTCGGACTTGTTGATTCCGGCGAGCGCAATCACCACCCGCCCGCTCTCTGGCATCGTGAATCGCCAGAAGTAACCCTCCATCGCAACGTCATGGGAGGCAAGCAGATTGCCGTACGGCAGGGTGCCACCCGAGGCGCGGTACGCGGGACGCTTCACGGTCCCAATACTGCCTGTGATGCGGTGACCTGAGCGACGAGGCGGCCCTCGTCGTCACGAATCTCGGTCACGACCGCGATGGTGCTGCGTCCCGCGTGCAATGGACGGGCAGTTGCGGTGACCGTGCCCTTGCGCACGCCGCGAGTGAAGACGGTCGACGAACTGGTGGTGGACGTACTTGCGCCGGGCGGCAGATTGAGGAATGCACAGACGGCGCCGACGCTGTCTGCCAGCGTCATCAAGGCGCCGCCGTGCATTCCGTTGCCGGCGGTGGTGCGGTGGCTGTCCCAATCCAGATGGCCGACAACCTGTTCGGGTGCCGCGCTGTCCAACTGAATTCCGGTGTGAACTGCAAAAGGCATGCTCGCGACAAGTTGTTCGAGGTCCATGCCTACCGATGTTAACGAGCCGCCGAAACCTCCGTCGGGACTTCGGTTTATCGAGGGCGGTGACTCACAGGGGCAGGGCGGTTTCCGACAGCCCTTCCGGCGCGTTGCGACGACGGAACCACTCGGTGCCGAATGCCGCGGCGAGCTGCTCCGTCGGCATTTCGAGGAACGGGCCGAAATCGCCGACCTGCGTTGCGTGCGCGTACATGGCCGCGCGCTTGGACGAGATCACCGAACTGACGTCGACCGCGGTGGTGAGTTGGTCAGCCGGAAGCCCGAACGATTCGATGTCCGGCGGCTGCGCCTCCTCGGTCCACTCGGGGTTGGCCTGCATCAGCATCTTCATGTGATCGCGGTTGGTGGACGCCTCGTAGACGAACGGCGTGCCCGCGAGTTCTGCAGCACGAACGCCGACGTGGTGGACCTGGATGTGATCCGGGTGGCCGTATCCGCCGTTGGGGTCGTAGATGGTCAGGACATCGGCGTTCTCTTCACGAAGAACCTCGGCCAGACGCTCGGCGGCCTTCTCGACGTCGACGTTGCAGAACGCTTCCGGATTCTCGTTCTCGGGCGTACCCACCATCCCCGAATCCGGGTAGTGCAGGGACACGACGCGACTGGCACCCAACGCGTCGGTGGACGCCTCGAGCTCACGGCTGCGGCGCTGAGCCAACGTCTCGTATTCGTCCAACAGTCCGTCGGGGAATTCACCGAGAGCACCGTCGGTAGCGGTGACGACTACGACGCGGTGACCTGCGTCGGCGGCCATTCTCATCACGCCGCCCGTAGTGAAAACTTCGTCATCGGGATGGGCGTGGAAACACACCAGGACACTCATTCGCGCAATCGTAAGGCAAGTTACCGACAGGTCAACCCGAGCGCACAGTGAAAACGATTTGTCGAGTCGGCCTCGGCTCTGTGAACCTTGTTCAGTGCACGAGAAGCTGACATGAGCGAATCCACCAACAAAGGCCTGCTGAGCGCCTACCGCGAGATCTTTGCCGCCCCCGGATCGGTCGCCTTCTCGGCCGCCGGATTTGTCGCAAGGCTGCCGATCGCCATGATCGGTATCGGAATCGTGACGATGATCTCGCAACTTCGTGGTGACTACGCGCTCGCCGGCGCGCTCGCCGCGGTTTTTGCGCTCTCGTCGGCGATCATCGCGCCCGCGGTCTCGCGTGCGGTCGACCGCTTCGGACAGCGAGCGGTCCTGCCGATTGCCGCAGCCGTGAGCGTCACCGCGATCGGGGCGCTCCTGCTCGCAGTCCGGATGGAAGCTCCCGACTGGCTGCTGTTCGTTCTGGTCGTCCCCGGCGGCGCCACTCCGACGATCGGCGCGATGATTCGCGCCAGGTGGGTGGCGATCTATGTCGGAAAACCTCAGCTGCGCACCGCCTTCGCCTTCGAATCGGTGGTGGACGAGCTCTGCTTCGTGGCGGGCCCGGTCATATCGGTAGGTCTGAGCATCGGGCTCTTCCCCGAGGCTGGACCACTGGCAGGGTTGATCCTGCTGGTCACCGGAACCCTGCTGCTGGTCATACAGCGCGGAACCGAACCGAAGGTGCATCCGCGTCGACCCGGCCGCGGACGATCGGTTCTCGGTAACCACGTGATGTGGATCGTCATCGTGATCATGGTGATGCTCGGAACGATCTTCGGCGTCATCGACGTCGGCGCCATCGCGTTCACCAAGGAACAGAATTCGCCGGGGTCGGCGACGCTGGTCCTCGCGCTGTTCGCCGGCGGTTCGGGAATCGCGGGACTGATCTTCGGGTCGATGCACCCGGCGCGATCGCTGCGCGGGCAGTTGATGATCGCGTCCTCGGCGGTCGCCGTTCTCAGCGTCCCGCTTCTGTTGGTCGGAAACGTGGCCGCACTTGCGGGTGCCTACGTGCTGGCGGGCGCGACCATCGCACCGACGCTCATCATCGCGACAGCCCTGGTCGAACAGATCGTCCCACCGGAAAAGCTCACCGAGGGAATGACCCTGACGGTTACCGGCCTCGGCGTCGGCGTGGCGCTCGGGTCTGCGCTGGCCGGACAGCTGATCGATCGCTACGGCGTCCCGTCGGCCTACATGCTCGCCGTCGGCGCCGCAGTCGCAGCCTCTATCGTGACGGCATGTCTATTCGTGAAGCCGTCAGCGTCGACGGCACGTCCATCGTCTATCGAGTAACCGGAAATTCGGCGGGGACCCCGCTGGTGTTGCTGCACGGCTGGGCTCAGTCCTCGCAGTGCTGGGGCGAGCAGGTCCTCGCGGACCTGGCCGCGGACTATCGGCTGATCGCCGTCGATCTGCGCGGCCACGGTTACTCCGATGCGCCCGAATCCGGATACGACGATTCCGCGAACTGGGCCGGCGACGTCGCGGCTGTTCTTGCGGCCGAAGGCGTCACCGAGAACGCGATCCTGCTCGGCTGGTCGTACGGCGGTCTGGTGATCTGCGATTACCTGGCAGCGCACGGCACCGGCGCGGTGGCGGGTGCGGTTCTGGTCGGGGCGATCACCAGCATCGGGCGCGGCGAAAAAGGTGGCAAGGTCGGCTCCGCGATGCGTAGCGCAGTTCCCGGCGCGATGTCCGAAGATCCCCGCGAGGCGATCCGTGCACTCGGCGCCTTCGGCAATGCTCTCACCGGCCCACCCGAGGGCAAGGGTGCAGCCTCGCAGGCCTTGTTCGGGTACAGCCTCTCGACGCGTCCGCGGGTGCGCGCAGCACTGTTCAACCGTGCTGTCGGTCACGACGAGTTGCTTCGCAACCTGGATATCCCCGTTCTCGTTCTGCACGGAACCGACGACTCCGTCGTCGACGTGAGCGCAGGTAAGCACGCCGAGGAACTGATTCCCAAGTCCCAGGCGTCGTACTGGGAAGGCTGCAATCACGGCCCGTTCGTGGAGGATCCGACACGATTCGTGTCCGAAGTGCGAACGTTCATCTCGAGCCTCGGTTAGAGTTCGCGCCCGGTGAGGGGGCAGTATGGAGTCGTGACGCCCATGCACATTTCGCGCCCTCGCCGGGTGGCCGTTCTCTCGGTCCACACCTCGCCATTGGCGCAACCCGGCACCGGTGACGCGGGTGGGATGAACGTCTACGTTCTGCAATCCGCCATTCAGCTCGCCAAACGTGGCGTCGAGGTGGAGATATTCACCCGCGCGACGTCCTCGGCCGACGCACCCGTGGTGGACGCCGCTCCCGGAGTGCGGGTTCGGAACATTGCTGCTGGTCCCTTCGAAGGGCTGGACAAGGCGGATCTGCCGACTCAACTGTGTGCCTTCGTCGCAGGAGTTCTGCGGGAGGAAGCGCGCCACGAGCCCGGGTACTACAGCCTGATTCACTCGCACTACTGGTTGTCCGGTCAGGTCGGCTGGCTGGCCCGCGACCGCTGGGGCGTGCCCCTCGTACACACCGCCCACACCCTGGCGGCGGTGAAGAATCTTTCGCTTGCCGAGGGAGACACCCCGGAGCCGGCAGCACGTCAGATCGGCGAGCAGCAAGTAGTCGCCGAGTCCGATCGCCTGGTCGCCAACACCACCGACGAAGCCAAGGCGCTGCACGAGTTGTACGGCGCAGACCCCACGCGTATCGACGTCGTGGCTCCCGGCGCCGATCTCACCCGCTACCGACCGGGCGATCGCGATTCCGCCCGCGCGTCGTTGGGGTTGGACCCGGGCGAGGTCGTCGTGACTTTCGTCGGCCGCATCCAACCTCTGAAAGCACCCGACGTTCTGCTGCGTGCTGCCGCCGAAGTGATCAGCCGTCGCCCCGAGTTGCCGTTGCGCATCCTCGTCGTCGGCGGGCCGTCCGGAACTGGCCTCGCGCGGCCGGACGTGCTGATCGAACTTGCACGCTCACTCGGCATCACCGCGCAGGTGACGTTCTTGCCGCCGCAGGCTCCTGAGCGTCTCGCCGATGTCTACCGTGCCTCGGATCTGGTTGCGGTGCCGAGCTATTCGGAGTCCTTCGGATTGGTCGCCATCGAAGCTCAAGCCTGCGGAACTCCCGTGATCGCCGCCGACGTCGGCGGACTGGGAGTAGCCGTACGCAACGGGGAGACAGGCCTGCTGGTTCAAGGACACCGCACCGAAGACTGGGCCGGCGCCCTCGAATCCTTGGTGACAGCACCGACGCGCTTGGCCGAACTCGCCGCGCAGGCACCGCGTCACGCCGAGAATTTCTCGTGGGAACACACCGCGGACGGTTTGCTCGAGAGCTATCGCAAAGCCGCAGTCAACTACAACAACGGAACCGGTCCCAGCGACTTCTCGCCCCGCCGTGCGCGGGGTCTGTGGCGTCTGCGCCGGACCGGGGGAGTGCGTACATGAGCAGCATTTCGGACACCATCGAGCAGGCTCTCACCGAGCGCGAACTCGACTTCACCAGAAAAGACGACGCGCATTTCATCGTCGAACTTCCCGGTGAACACAAACTCAAGACGTCGACACTGCTCACCGTCGGCAATCACGGTGTGCGGGTCGAGGCCTTCGTGTGCCGCAAGGTGGACGAGAACTTCGAAGGCGTCTACAAGTTCCTGCTCAAGCGCAACCGTCGTCTGTACGGGGTGGCGTACACACTCGACAAGGTCGGGGACATCTACCTCGTCGGCAAGATCGCGGGGCATGCGGTGACCGGCGATGAACTCGACCGAGTGCTCGGTCAGGTTCTCGAAGCCGCCGACGGCGATTTCAACGTCATCCTCGAACTCGGCTTCTCCTCGTCCATCAAGCGTGAGTGGGCGTGGCGGGTGTCGCGAGGCGAGTCGCTGGCGAATCTCGAACCGTTCAAGCACCTCATCGAGGAGGAGCCCGCGCAGAGCTGATCGAGCGGGGTGAGACACATCGCGGATGTGTCACGTAAAGTGACCTTTACTTGTGACTGTCGTCACGGAATAATACTGTTCCCGTGAGTCACAGTAAGTTGGTCACACCACCCCGCCGCGCAACTTTTCGAGGAGCACAGTGAGCTTCAAGAGTCCGTTCCCCGACGTTGAAATCCCCAACCTCAGCGTCTACGACTTCCTGTTCGGAAACACCGACCCCGCAGACCTCGACAAGACGGCATTCGTCGAGGGCAGTTCGGGCGCAGTCACCACATACGCTTCGCTGATCGCACAGATCAACGGCGTTGCAGGCGCTCTCGCAGCGCGCGGACTCAGCGTCGGCGACGTGGTCGGGCTGCATTCGCCCAACGTCCCGGCCTTCGGTTCCGTCTTCCACGGCATCCTTCGTGCCGGTGGCGTCGCGACCACGATCAACGCGCTCTACACCGCCGAGGACATCGCCAAGCAGCTCACCGATTCCAAGGCCAAGTTCCTCTTCACCGTCTCGCCGCTCCTGCCGCAGGCAAAGGCCGCTGCTGACCTGGTCGGTATCCCGGCTGAGAACGTCTTCGTGCTCGACGGGGCCGAAGGCCACCTCTCGCTGCGTGATCTGCTCGGCGAGGGCGCAGCGGCGCCCGAGGTCTCCTTCGATCCGGCCACCCAGCTCGCGGTGCTGCCGTACTCCTCGGGTACCACCGGCCGACCCAAGGGGGTCATGCTCACCCATCGGAACCTCGTGGCCAACGTCTGCCAGATCATTCCGCGGATGGGCATCGAGACCGACGACAAGATTCTCGCGGTCCTGCCGTTCTTCCACATCTACGGCATGACTGTCCTGCTCAACGCTGCGCTCTATCGCCGCGCGAGCCTCATCACGATGCCGAAGTTCGATCTCGTCGAGTTTCTGCGGATCGTCGCCGAGCAGAAGTCGACGTACATCTTCGTCGCACCGCCCGTTGCCGTCGCGCTGGCCAAGCACCCGCTCGTCGATCAGTACGACCTCTCGAGCGTGCACACCATCTTCTCCGGTGCGGCCCCGCTCGACGCGGCGCTCGGCAAGGCCGTCGCCGACCGGTTGAACTGCCACGTCCGCCAGGGCTACGGCATGTCCGAGATGAGCCCGGTCTCGCACGCGATCCCTTTCGATCGTGACGACATCGCCCTCGACACGTGCGGTCCGACCATCGCCAACATGGAATGCAAGCTCGTCGACCCCGGAACGGGCGAAGAGGTCGCGTACCCGGCTCTCGGCTCGGACGGCGTCAGCGAGCCCGGCGAACTGTGGTGCAAGGGCCCGAACATCATGCTCGGCTACCTCGGCAACGACCAGGCCACCAAGGACACCCTCGACGACGACGGTTACCTGCACACCGGTGACATCGCGACCGTCGACGGCGACGGCGTCGTCAAGATCGTCGACCGCCTCAAGGAACTGATCAAGTACAAGGGCTACCAGGTTCCCCCGGCGGAACTCGAGGCCTTGCTGCTGACCCACCCGCAGATCGCCGACGCCGCAGTGATCGGCGTGCTCGACGCCGAGGGCGAAGAGGTTCCGAAGGCATTCGTCGTGCTCCAGGACGGCGCCGAGTTGACCGAAGACGACGTGATCTCGTTCGTCGCCGAGCGCGTCTCGCCGCACAAGAAGGTTCGCCAGGTTTCGTTCATCAGCACCGTGCCGAAATCCGCGGCCGGAAAGATCCTCCGCAAGGATCTGCGAACTGCGGAAGTAGCCCCGAGCTGATTTCCGGACAGGGTTGATCAAGAAGGGTTCCGGTACTCGTGCCAGGATGAACGCCATGAGTATCGGAACCCTGGTCCTGCTCCGCCACGGCGAGAGCGAATGGAATGCACTCAATCTGTTCACCGGCTGGGTGGACGTACACCTGACAGACAAGGGCATGGCCGAGGGCAAGCGCGCCGGCGAACTGCTCGCCGAGCACAACCTGTTGCCCGACGTTCTCTACACGTCTCTGCTGCGCCGCGCGATCAGCACCGCAAACCTCGCGCTCGATGCCGCCGATCGCCACTGGATCCCCGTGGTCCGCGACTGGCGCCTCAACGAGCGTCACTACGGCGCTCTGCAGGGCAAGAACAAGGCGCAGACCAAGGAGGAGTACGGAAACGAGCAGTTCATGCTCTGGCGTCGTAGCTACGACACCCCGCCGCCCGCCATCGAAGCCGGCAGCGAGTACAGCCAGGACACCGATCCCCGGTACGCGAACCTCGACGAGGTTCCCTTGACCGAGTGCCTGCTCGACGTCGTCAAGCGTCTGATCCCGTACTGGGAGGACACCATCTCCCAGGAGCTGCTCGCCGGTCGGAACGTGCTGGTCACCGCGCACGGCAACTCGCTGCGTGCGTTGGTCAAGCACCTCGACGGCATCTCGGACGAGGACATCGCGGGCCTGAACATCCCGACCGGAATCCCGCTGCGTTACGACCTCGACGAGAACCTGAAGCCGCTCAATCCCGGCGGCACCTACCTGGATCCGGAGGCCGCAGCTGCCGGCGCCGCCGCGGTGGCGAATCAGGGCGGAAAGTAGCAACCCGATGATGTGCGTCGAGGCCCCCCGAACAGTGATTTCGGGGGGCCTCGGCCAACAGCAGATGAACGACGAACCAACGCCGTCCACCTGGCGGATTACACGGGTGGGAACGTCCGAACCCGCCGTAACCGACTCTTCGCGCGAACGTACGATTGCGCCGTGAGTGTCGTGATTGCAGTGCTGCTGGTCGTGGTCGCCGGCTTGGTCGGCTACCTCGTCGGCGGGGTGCTGGTACCCAGGCTGTCGTCGCGCCAGAGTCAGCGCTCGGACGAACAGACCGGGCTCACGATGTCCCAGGTTCTCGACCTCATCGTGTTGGCTTCGGAAAGCGGTATCGCCGTCGTCGACGGTTTTCACGACGTCGTGCTCTTCAATCCTCGCGCCGAGGAACTCGGTCTCGTCAAGAATCGTCTGGTCGACGAGCGAGCTTGGCGGGCTGCTCAGGAAGTTCTGCGGACGGGTCAACCTGTCGAGGTCGATCTGACGGCGCAGACCGCTCAGCGGGGCCGCGACAAGATCGCGGTACGTGGCACGGCCCGGTTGCTCAGCAAGGACGATCGCAACTTCGTGGTCCTGTTCGCCGACGACGATTCCGAGCAGGTCCGCATGGAGGCGACCCGACGCGATTTCGTCGCGAACGTCAGCCACGAACTCAAGACGCCGGTCGGTGCGATGAGTTTGCTTGCCGAGGCACTGCTCGAGTCCGCTGACGACCCGGAATCGGTGCGCCACTTCGGCGAACGGGTGCTCGGTGAGTCGATTCGTCTGGGCAAGATGGTCACCGAGTTGATCGCACTCTCGCGTCTGCAAGGTGCCGAGAAGCTGCCGGATCTCGACGTGGTCGACGTCGACACCGTGGTGTCCGAAGCACTGTCGAGGTCGAATCTGTCGGCCGAGGCCGCCGGGATCACGGTCACCACCGACCATCCGAGTGGGCTGGAAGTACTCGGGGATCAGACTCTCCTCGTCACGGCATTGTCCAACCTCATCGAGAACGCTATTGCGTACTCGCCCAAGGGTTCTCCGGTTTCCGTCAGTCGGTCGGTACGCGGCGACAATGTCGCGATCGCAGTCACCGACCGAGGAGAAGGCATCGCGAAAGCGGACCAGGAGCGAGTGTTCGAGAGATTCTTCCGCGTGGACAAGGCGCGGTCACGGCAGACCGGTGGAACCGGTCTGGGGCTGGCGATCGTCAAACACGTCGCGGCCAATCACAACGGCTCCATCGAACTGTGGAGCAAACCGGGTACAGGGTCTACCTTCACGTTGCAGATACCGGCACACGTGGAGTCGGACGACGACATCGACTCTGACGACGCGGGAACCGCCGGTTCCACGCGGATCGGCAGACGAGAACAAGGCAGTAGAGAAAACGGCATGGAGGCCAAACGATGACGAGTGTGCTGATCGTGGAGGACGAGGAGTCCTTGGCGGACCCGCTGGCGTTCCTGCTCCGCAAGGAAGGCTTCGAGACCACCATCGTCAACGACGGACCGTCGGCGTTGGCGGAATTCGATCGCTCCGGAGCGGACATCGTCCTGCTCGACCTCATGCTGCCCGGCATGAGTGGCACGGACGTCTGCAAGGCGCTGCGGTCGCGCTCCGGCGTCCCCGTCATCATGGTGACGGCGCGTGACAGTGAGGTCGACAAGGTCGTCGGACTGGAACTCGGTGCGGACGACTATGTGACCAAACCGTATTCGGCGCGTGAGCTGATCGCTCGCATCCGTGCGGTGCTGCGCCGCGGGGTGGAGAACGAGGCGGACCTCGCCTCCGACAACGGGGTGCTCGAGGCCGGACCGGTACGGATGGACGTCGAGCGCCACGTCGTGCAGGTCGCGGGTAACCCGGTGACGTTGCCGCTCAAGGAGTTCGATCTCCTCGAGTACCTGCTCCGCAACTCCGGTCGGGTGCTGACCCGCGGACAGTTGATCGACCGCGTCTGGGGCGCCGACTACGTCGGTGACACCAAAACCCTTGACGTACACGTGAAGCGGTTGCGTTCGAAGATCGAATCGGATCCGGCCAAGCCGGAACATCTGGTCACGGTCCGTGGATTGGGTTACAAGCTCGAAGCGTGATCGAACCTCGTCGAGAAGAAATGTCGAGAAGAAATGTCGAGAAGAATTCAGCCGCTCACACGATCGTGTGAGCGGCTGAATTCTTTTTGTTCAGGCGGAGTCAGCCCTGAGCTTTGTTCTGAGCGATCGTGGTCGCCGGATGGACTGCGATGAGGCCGAGGCCCGCGCGACGCCTGCAGAGGCGAGCCAGCTCGTCGTACGCGCGCTTTCCGAGAAGTTCCGTCAACTCGGGCCCGTAGGACTGCCAGACCTGCCGCTCCCCGACATGAGCGTCGGGGGAGCCGGAGCAGTACCAGGCGAGGTCGTCGCCGCCCTCACCCCAGCCGCGGCGGTCGTACTCGGTGATCGTGGTCTTGAGGATCTGGACGCCGTCCGGCCGGTCGACCCAGTCCTGGGTGCGGCGGATCGGTAGCTGCCAGCACACGTCCGGTTTCACCTCGAGCGGCTCGATGCCTTTCTTGAGCGCCATGGAATGCAGAGCGCAGCCCTCGCCTCCGGCAAAACCCGGCCGGTTGAGGAAGATGCACGCTCCTTTGTAGCGGCGGGTGCGCAGCGCGGGCTCGTCCTCGAGGTCGTCTTCTTCGACGTAGCCCTTCTTGCCGAGACCCTTTTCCATGAACTGCCAGTCTTCGGCTGTGAGCATTTTCACTGACGCATCGAGCTTGTCCTGATCTTCCTGATCGGAGAGGAAAGCGCCGTGCGAGCAGCAACCGTCGTCCGGGCGGTCTCCGATGATGCCCTGACACGCCGGCGTGCCGAACACGCAGGTCCAATGCGAGAGCAACCACGTCATATCAGCGGAAATGAGGTGTTCGGAGTTATCCGGATCGACAAATTCGACCCATTCGCGCGGGAAATCGAGATCGACCTCGGGGCTCGGAGTCATCTTGTGGGACCGGTCTGGGTTACCTGCTGTCACAAGGGCCGACCGTAGACCCAGTAACGTGGCGATGTGCGACTAGGGGTACTCGACGTCGGAAGCAATACCGTCCATCTATTGGTTGTGGACGCCCATCGGGGCGGCCACCCAACACCTATGAGCTCGACCAAGTCCACGTTGAGGCTGGCAGAAAACACTGACGACCGCGGCGATATCACCACGTCAGGAGCCGATCGGTTGGTGTCGACGGTTTCCGAATTCGCCGGTATCGCCAAGACGTCCGGGTGCGAGGAAATGATGGCTTTTGCCACTTCCGCGGTCCGTGACGCCAACAATTCCGAAGCCGTACTCGCCCGCGTCCGCGCCGAGACCGGAGTCAACCTCGAGGTTCTGTCCGGGGTCGACGAAGCCCGCTTGACCTTTCTGGCCGTGCGCCGCTGGTACGGCTGGAGCGCCGGACGCATCCTGAACCTGGACATCGGCGGCGGCTCGCTCGAACTCACAGCAGGTGGTGACGAGGATCCGGACGTCGCCTTCTCACTGCAACTCGGTGCCGGACGGTTGACGCGCGACTGGCTACAGGCCGATCCGCCGGGCAAGCGCCGGGTCGCTGTGTTGCGCGACTGGCTGGACGCGGAGTTGGTCGGACCAGCCAAGGAACTGCGCGCCGCCGGCGACTGGGACCGCACGGTCGGGACTTCGAAGACCTTCCGATCGTTGGCTCGGCTCACCGGCGCGGCCCCTTCTGCCGCAGGCCCCCGGGCAAAACGGACCCTGACTTCCAGCGGACTCAGGCAACTCATAGCCTTCATATCCAGGATGACGGCGGCGGACCGTGCAGAATTGGAAGGAGTGAGCTCGGATCGGTCACAGCAGATTGTGGCCGGCGCGCTCATCGCAGAGGCAACCATGCGGGCGCTCGGAGTGGACGAACTGGAAATTTGTCCCTGGGCACTGCGTGAGGGTCTGATTCTGCGAAAGCTCGACACAGAAATGGGCGGTGAATTGGTGGTGAGTGCTTGATGACCGAGGACAGTCAGCAGATTTCCGTAGCGGAACTGCTCAAGCGGAACGGTCAGAGCGTCGAATCCCGAGGTGGACGACGCCGGCGCGGCGTAGCCGGTGGCATCTCCGTCGCCGAACTGACGGGTGAGATCCCGATCGTTCGCCAGTCGGGATCGCGCGCGGCCGCCGAGCCCGAGTCCGACGAACCAGCAGCCCAGCCCGAAGCCGCTGCGCCGGAAAACTCTGCACCTTCAGCGCCGGCCGAGGCTGTCGCGGAAACCGCCAAGTCAGTCGAACCGGCACCGAAGGTTCCCGCCGATCGCACCGCAGCCTTCGCCGTCTCGTTCGACGACGACGATGACGATGACGAGCCGCAGGCACCCAAGGGCGAGTCGAAGCCGGTTGCTGCGCCGCCGGTCACCACTCCGAAGCCGACTTCCACACCTTCGCCGGGACAGACCTCGAAGTCCTCGCCCGGGCAGTGGGTGAGCCGGGCACCGCTCAACTCCTCGTCACCGACGCAGGTAACGCAGGAACCAGCCCTGCTGTCGGGTCAGACCCTGGCGGGCGACCTGATGCGTCAGGAGCGCGCCGCAACGCAGTCGCCGTCGTTGCGTCCGCCGATCCTGCCGCCGCGTGTCCCCACTCCCGTCGCCAAGGCACCTGCACAGACCGCTCCCGCTCCGGCCGCGCCGGAAGAGAGCACCGAACTGATCGACAAGATCGCAGACGCGGATGTCGGCGAGGCCGAATCCACCGCTGTTGTCGATCTGGTCAAGGCACCGGCAGTCGATGACGGTGCAAAAAAGTCCAGTGCCGTCGCGGAGTCCGATGTCGAAGCCGAATCGGCAGCGGAAGAGACAGGCGAGCGTAACTCGATCCGTGAATGGGCAGTGCTTGCCGGTCAGGTGGTTGTTGCACTGATCGTCGGCGGCGCGATGTTCAAGGGCTTCGAGAAGCTGTGGGACATGCTGCCGTGGGTGGCGTTGGTGCTCGCGCTGATCGTGATCGTCGGCCTGGTTGCTGTCGTGCGGGTTCTGCGGAAGACGGACGACATCACGAGTTTCGTGATCGCGGTGGTCGTCGGCATGATCGTGACGCTCGGTCCACTGGCGTTCTTGTTGACCTCGGGTTGATCGGACGATGATCGGGGGATCGCAGCGCATGGTTCGTCGGCCGATAGCCGTCGGCCTGTCGACGGCTTCGGTATATCCGGAGAACACGGAAGCAGCATTTCGCTACGCCGCTGATCTCGGATACGACGGTGTCGAACTGATGGTGTGGGCCGAATCCGTGAGTCAGGACATCGGTGCTGTTGCCGCCCTCGTTCGCAAGTACGCCATTCCGGTGCAGGCGGTGCATGCGCCGTGTCTGCTGATTTCGCAGCGCGTGTGGGGTTCCGATCCGGTCGAGAAGCTCGAGCGTTCGGTGCGCACCGCCGAAACCTTGGGAGCGACGACGGTGGTCGTCCACCCGCCGTTCCGGTGGCAGCGCAAGTACGCCGAAGGCTTCGCGGAACAGGTTGTCGAACTCGAATCGAAGAGCAGCGTCGTTGTGGCGGTGGAGAACATGTTCCCCATGCGCGCCGACAGCTTCTTCGGCGGCAAGGACAAGTCCGCGGAGCGTCTGCGTAAACGTGGCGGTCCAGGGGCAGCGTTGTCCGCGTTCAGTCCGTCGTACGACCCGACCGATTCCGATCACGCTCACTACACACTCGACCTGTCGCACACCGCGACGGCGGGCATGGATGCCCTGGAGTTGGCCTCCCGTATGGGCAAGGGGCTCGAGCACCTGCACCTGGCCGACGGTCGCGGGGCGTCGATGGACGAGCACCTGATTCCGGGGCATGGCTCACAGCCGTGCGCGGAGTTGTGTCAGCAATTGGCTGCGAGCGAATTCAGCGGCCAGGCAGTCATCGAGATCAACACGCAGAACGCGCGCACCCGGCGGGAGCGGTCGTCGATGCTGGCGCAGGCGCTCGCGTTTGCACGCGAGCACCTGGCACGCTCAGCGGTGGCCGGCAAGTAGCGCAGCTTCGAACTGCGCGCGCACCTTCTCGACGTGTGCGTCGAGGTCTTTGGTCTCCCAGCCTTCGGTCGAGATGGGATCGAGCACCGAGACATAGACCGGGCCTGGATGGGCGACAAGCGAATTGCGCCACATCCGTTCACCCGCGTTGTGAATCACCACGGGCACGATCGGCACACCGGCTTGGATCGCCAAGTGGAATCCACCCTTCTTGAAGGGGCCCAGACGTGGCGTCGGAGAACGGGTGCCCTCCGGAGCTATGACTATCGAGACACCATTCTTCAGCTTGTCGACTGCCGGTTGCAGTGCAGCCTTCGCCTTCGTGGTGTCGGTGCGGTCGATGTAGGCGACGTCGAGCAGTGCACCGACGGGCATGAACCGCGGATCGCTTGCCGCTTCCTTCTTCGCGACGCCGGTCACGTCACGCTTGATCACGGTGCCCAGGACCAACATGTCCAGGGAACTCTGATGGTTGAACATGAACACCGCCGGGCGGTGATCCCACACGTTGTGCTCGCCGTCGATCTCGACGTCGATGCCCAGCAGTGAGAGCGAGATGTCGGGGCCGTACGTGCCGACCAGGTTCGCACCCAGTTGACGGTTCCCGGTGACAATGCCTGCCGACGCACCGAGGGCGGCGGTGGCAGCAAGCGCGCCCATGGCCGTCGCCGTTCGGATCGTGGAGATCGGTGTTGCGCCTCGTTGCGGTTTACGCAGGCTGACCGAAGGCCAGTGATTGCGCAACGCGATCTTGGCCAGACCACGATCGGGATTCAACGCGACAGGTCGCCCGACGGCCTCGAGCATGAAGACGTCTTCGACACCGTTGGAGTACGCAAACGCGTTCTTCAGATCGGCGCCCATCTTCTCGGCATAGCCTGCAAGGGCATTGGCCTTGGCCGGCCCCCACAGTGCGGGCGAAGACAGTTCGCCGGTGAGCATGCCGTCGACGACTTCGGGTTCGGTGCACAGCACGTCTTCGATGTCGAGATCTTCGGCGACGTACTTGGCCTGGAACGGAGTCGCCGACGTAGCCATCACGATCGTGTGGCCGGCTCGCCGGTGTGCTGCCAGTAGCCCGCGGGCTTCCGGGTAGATCATCGCGGCGATTTCCTGCTTGAACAGCCGTCGGCCCCAGTCGTTCAGTTCCTCGACGGTACGGCCGCCCAAGGCTCGAACGCCGATGTCCATGAGTGCTCCGACGTCAGCACCGCGGAATTGGGTGTCGATCGCGGCACCGGTGGTGCGCAAGAGTTCGCCGACGCTGATATCCAAGCGTCGCAGGCGGTCTCGGTACACAACGCTGGCCGAGTACCCGCTGATCAAGGTGCCGTCGAGGTCGAAGGCGGCGATCGTTCCGGGCCCGGGCGGGGCGGCTTCGATGGCGGAGTGCAGACGCTCGAGTCCGGTCACAGTCCTACTTCCTCGTTCGCGGCGGGCGCTCGGTTTGCTTCTGGAATGGTCACTACCGCGGCGGCGTCCGGTACCGGCATCGCCACCTGATCGAGTCGTGCATGCGCGAGTGCGCGAAGGTGACGCAGGCGCTCGACCTGAACCTTGATCTCGGCAGCGAATGCCAGGCGCCTGGCCCGGACTCCGTCGTCGTCGACTTCGATCAAGTTACGGTTGCGCGCCAAATTCAGTGCGGTGGCGAATAATTCGCCGGAGACGGATTCGTTGCTGGCGATCTGCTGCCGCAGTCGACGCTGATGTGCGACGTCGATGCAGTTGCTGATGAACGACTTTTCGTCGAACGATGTCGAAATCGGCGCGAGCACAAGCTGATCGGCGACAACCTGGTACGCCTCGAGGAACGGTTGGAGCACGCGGTGCGCGAGGTACGGGCGAACCGTCTCGATCATGTGCTCGGTTCGTTTGTCGTCGGCCATGACGGTTTCCCACTCGGGGTCGATCAGCGTCAGCTCGGTCCGCATCTCCTGCTCGAACGTGTCCCGGTCACTGAAGAAGAACTCGAATTTCAACAAATCTCGGATGCGCTTGGCCTCTGCCCACCCGTCCCCGATGGGGTCCTCGAACCGCTCTTCGACGGCTGCCTGAAGTACGAGTTCGGTGATGGCACGCACGACAAGAAAGTGAATCGTGTTGTTGCGGTAGAAGGCAGCGACAAGATGCTGGTCCTTGCCGAGGTAGAAGACCTGCTCGCCGCCCCGATCGAAGCGCTCGAGCACCCCGGAATCGACGTGTGTCTGCAATGCCTTCTCGATGACACGCGGATCGGACAGTTCGACGTCTCCGGCGATCGGAAGATTTCGCGCGGTGATGTAGCCGAACAGCGGCGTGAGAATCGCGGTGAGTTCACGAACTGTCAACGCCCGGTCTTCGATTCCGAGGAACGCCAACATAGCCAGTGAAGACACGGTCACCGGGGTGACCTCGTTGATGCGGTGACACACCTCGATGCCGGCCTTCTGAATGGCGAGGCGCTGATCGGTTTCCTGGCTGAGTGCGTCCGCGAGTGAGAGCGGCCGGCCGATGGTCACGTGCGCGACGCCGTTGCGTTTTCCCTGGGCGCGTACGTAACCCACCATCCAGCGCAGGCCTTCCGGTGTCTTCTCGGCGCCGAGTGCCTCGGCAGCCATTGCCCCGACCTCGTAGAGCTGGTCGTAGCTCAGCGCGACGGGGACGAGGTACACGTCGGATGCGCCGCTGACCTGAAAGGCCTTGGTCAGGTAGGTCAGGAGACCGAAGCGCGGTGGGCGTAGTTTCCCGGTACGCCCGCGTCCACCTTCGATGTACCACTCCAGATTGAAGCGTTTGGTGAGCAGGTAGCGCATGTACTCGTGCATCGACCACTTGTAGACCTCGTCGTTGCCGATGCTTCGACGAATGAAGACGGTGCCGCTGCGCTTGAGGATCGAGCCCATGGGCCAGAAGCTGATGTTGAGGCCGCCCATGACGTGATTGAGCGGCAAGCCGTTCGCGATCAACGCCGGACGCAGGACGAGGGGATCGAGGTACGAACGGTGACTCGGGAGGAAGACCAGTGAGTGTTCCTTGTTCAGCTCACGGAGTTCCTCGAAGCGGCTCGTGTCCACGTCCAGCTTGTAGGCGCGAGCGAAGTAGCGGCCCAGGCGATCCCACACCGCGATGGCTTGGCGACTCTGGGTGGCAACCATTTCTTCGAGAGCTTCACGTGCGCGGCGATCGACTTCGGCGACGGCGATGTTCAACCGGTCGGCCAAAGCCATGACCTCGGTGGCGAATCGGCGGGTGTCGGTGATCTCGTCGACGACGAACCGTGACACCTTGTACTGGCCACCCAGAAGGCCCAATTCGGCGCGTTCGAGTGCCAGAGCGGCCTGCCGTCGGATGAACTCCGGTAGCGAACCGCCACCGCTCTTTTCGAGGCGACGCTCGAGATCGCTCAGTGGTGCGGGTTCACCTTCGATGACCTGGCACCGTGAGGGGTCGGTGCGCAGGGTTCTGCGTTGTGCACCGCGTCCGGGGTGGAGAGGATCGCGTGGTGCCAGCGCATCACGTAGTCGCACCGCGACGTTGTGCTTGGTGTGGGTGTCCGGAATCCACACCACGCGAAGCGGTGCGAGCATCGGGTCGTCGGTCCGTGCCGCCAGTTCTGCCAGGGTCTTGTCGGTGATGTTGACGGTGACCGGCCGAGTTTCGGATGAGCTTGCCTTGTCGGCAAGCCACTTTCGCAGCACGCCGGCTTCGGCCTCTGTCATGGTTTCGGTGAGGTACACGCGCGGGTTGGTCGTGTTCTCGCTCATGACTCACGCACCTTCCGTTGTGACTCCGAGAGCGACGATCTCGTCCAGGCTCTCCTGCAAGCACTGCATCAGCAGCGCGGGTTTTGTGATCGCAGCGGTGTCGAGATTGATTCCGATACAGCACACCCCGACGTGGGAGACCAGTGTCGCCATTGCCGCGCAACCGGGCGCCGGGCCGAACGGGAACATCCGCTCGATCTTCGCTCCGGCGAGATAGACCGGTACCGGTACGCCGGCGACGTTGCTCGCCTGCAGGTCCAGTCCTGTCGACTGGGACAGATACCAGTTCGCGAGTAGATAGTTCGGCAGGCGAGCGAGGATCGGGGCGGCGACGTCGATAGCGTCCAACGCCGGTTCCTCACGCAGACTCAGAACGATCTCTCGCACCTGCCTGATGCGTTTGGCCGGATCCGTTTCGGAGACCGGGCCGTTGAAGCGAACGGCTGCAAACCGGTTGCCGCCGTTGGCGTCTGCGCCCGTACGCATGCTGATCGGCATACCCATCGGAATGCTGTCGACGGACTGTCCGAAGGCTTCGTGGTAGCGATGGAAGCCGCCGAGCAAGGCAGCGACGTACGCGTCGTTGAGTGAGCCGCCGGCAGCTTTTGCTCCGGCCTTGAGCTCGGGAACACTTACTTCGAGAGTTCCGAACCACCGTCCGAGACCACGATCGTGGAGCAGAGGGGAACCGGAACGAGCTGGGGGAGTGACGATCTTGCGGAGTGAATTGGCGTAACCGAGGACCTCGGAAGCTGTCGTGATCGGACTCGAGATCGCCGTGGTCGCAACATTGGTGGCACCGCGGACCAGCTTGGCGATACGCGAGGGCGCACGCCGGATCTCGCTGACGACCTCCTCGCCGAAGGCGCCCACCGATGACAGATGCTCAGGAGCAGGCGGTGTGCGGTCGGGCTTGTTCGGAGTGGGGTCCGGGCGTCTGCTGTGCAGGAGCGTCATCATCTGGATGCCGCCCATGCCGTCGGTGATGGAGTGGTGAGTCTTGACCACGAACACGGCGCGACCGTCGTCGAGACCTTCGATGAGCAGCGCGCTCCACGGCGGTCGAGCCTTGTCGAAAGGTTCCGTCGCAAGGTGACGACACATGCGCAGTGCGTGATCGAAGTCCGCCGGTGCAGGTAAGCGGACGCGTCGTAGGTGGTAGCCGATGTCGAACTCGGGATCGACGGACCACACCGGATTGCCCAGCTGCATTGCCGGTTCCACTGCTCGCATACGAATACGCGGAACCACGTGCGATGCCCACTCGACTGCGTCGAGAAGTCGATCCCAGTCCGGGGCACGATCGAGTACCTCTACCGCAACGATCGGTGAGCGCAGTTGCGGCTGCGCCTCTTCCATCCGCCACATTCCAGTCTCGAAGTCGGACATCGTGCGGTTCGCCCCCCAGGCGACCGAGGAAAGGTCGACGTCGACCGCGCTAGGAGGAACAAATGGATTGCTGTTGGCCATACGTCAAGAACTCCCTCGGTCTGCGGATCCACCCCGCGCATCTCTGCTTCTAAGTGTGGACCCGCGACCGTGGGCGCGTCCCGGTTTCGGTGTCAGCCGACAGGTGTGACGTTCGTCAGTTAAGGGCTAATCGGACATGCCGGGAAGTTCAGTGCTCAAGAAGTGACGCCGACGGCTTTCAGGGCTATCTCGCGGTAGAGAACACTGACTTCGCGCGGAGTCTGCGGTCCGTCGATTCGATACCAGAGGACGACGGACTGACACATTCCCAGTAGTGCACGGCCCGTTCCGGTGATGTCCGGGACCGTGAACTCACCGCTCTCGACGCCTGCCGTCAGTACGTCGACGAGTAGGTTCTCGAGCTTCTTTCGCTTGGCGGCGTAGCTCTTTCGTTCCGCGTCCTCGAGGTACCGCAGTTCGGAATCGAGGAAGGCTATGTCGGAGCGACTGGTCATGTGCAGAACACACGCCTCGACGAGATTGCCGAACTGTGCCGTCGGCGACGGTCCGGCAGCGTCGACCGCAGCGCTCGCGCGTGCGGTGACGTTCTCGATGCCCGGTTCCATCAGCGCGACGAGGATGCCCTGTTTGTTGCCGTGGTGGTAATACAGCGTCGGCACGGTGACACCGGCACGTTTTGCGATGTCACGAACCGACGCTCCGTGGTAACCGAGTTCGTGGAACACCTCGAGTGCGGCGGTGAGCAGGGGAGTCAGCGTCAGTGGTTCCACGATGCGCCACTGTTCGTCGGGCTGAGCCTCCGACTGCAAATCCGTCATTCCGCCTGTTCGCTCCGTTCGGAAATTTCTGGTGATGTGCGCAAAGAAGGTTCAACCCTAGCGCAAGGCGTGTCCTCCTTACCGATGCTCGGCCATCATTGGATAGCATCACTATCCAGTAATGGGTCGAGCGAGTTGGACGGAGGAGCGGTGAAGGTTTCCGAACTGGCCGCACAGTCCGGCGTTGCACTGGCCACTATCAAGTACTACCTCCGTGAAGGTCTGCTGATGCCTGGTGAGCCGACCAGCGCAACGGGAGCGAGGTACGGCGAACAGCACGTCCGGCGACTCGCGTTGATCAGGGCCCTGGCCGGGGCGGGACTCGCGATTCCACGGATTCGCGCGGTGCTCGAACTGGTGGACAGTGACGAGCGATCCGAATTCGAGACTTTCGGCCGCGCAATCGCGCAACTACCCCCGTACGTCGAACCTGAACCGGATCCAGAGTTCCCCAGAGCTCGCAAGGTTCTGGAGTTTCTCGGTCAGGTCTTCGAGCCGAGGTACGTGGCGGTCGCGCACCTCGAGCGGGCACTGATCGGCCTCGAGGATGCAGGACTGAGTCTCTCGGACGAGCGCCTGCGCGCCTACGGCGACCACATCCGAGGGATTGCCGAAGTGGAAATCGAGCTGATGCCTACCAGTTCGACCGAGGACGGCATTCGCTATGCGGTCCTCGGAACCGCCATGTACGAACCCGTCCTGACAGCTTTGCGACGCCTGGCGCACCAAGACTTGGCCGCACGACATTTCCCGCAACACCGAGAAAGCACCGAACAGGAAAATCGATGAGCACCAGTCCCTTTCAAGATCTCAATCGCCTCACCTCGCTCGGCGACGGGCGATACACCGCAACGATCGATTCGATCTGGACCATCGGGCCGAAAGTGCACGGCGGTTCCATGATGGCTGTGTGCGCCGCTGCCGCGCGTCGATGTCTGCGAGACGGCGCAGGTGAGAACGACTCGCTTCTGAAGATGCAGCCACTCGCGGTGAGCGCCAACTATCTGTCGGCCCCAGATCCGGGTGAAGTCGAACTGGAGGTGATCGTCCGAAAGCAGGGACGCCAGGTCGCGTTGTTCGACGTCGAGTTGAGCCAGGCGGGCCGCAGCGCTGTTCGCGCGGCGGTCACGCTCGGATTCCCCGATGACGGCGACCCCACCTTCGTCACGGCCTCGTCGATCGACGACATGTCACCGGAACCGCCGGAGAGTGCGGTGGCAGTCATCGGCGATCACCCGATGGCGCAGGTCGTGCATGTCGGTCAGGGTTGCGACATGCGAATCGACACCACCTCGGCGCACTTCCTGACCGGCAGCCAAGGCGAGGCCGAGGTCAGGATGTGGGTCCGTCCTCGACCCGAGGACGAAAACGACCTCGACACCGCCGTGCTGTTCGCGATCATGGCGGGTGACATCAGCGCGCCGGTGACGATGAACCGCGGCCTGTTCGGGTGGGCGCCGACCGTGCAGTTGACGACGTACCTGCGCCGACTGCCGACGCCGGGATGGCTTCGCGTGCGGGCGAGCTCGGATGTTCTGGGCAGCACGTGGTTCGAAGAGGATCATGCTGTTCTCGATTCGACGGGCGCAGTCGTCGTCCAGAGTCGTCAATTGGCGATGATGCCCCGCTAGGGTCGATCGCTGCGGTCGTGGCAGGCTGTTCGCCATGACAAGAATTGCGATTATCGGTGGCGGCAAGATCGGCGAGGCGCTGATCTCCGGGCTGTTGCAGGCCGGCCACGCCATCAAGGATCTGGTCGTCGCCGAGCAATATCAGCCTCGCGCAGACGAATTGATCGCCGAATACTCCATCCGCGTCAGCACGGTCGCCGATGCCGCCGAGGGTGCGGACGTCATCGTCATCGCGGTGAAGCCGAACGACGTCGAGTCAGCGCTCACGGCGTTGACGAAGGTCGATCTGGACGGCGACCTCGAACAATTGATCGTTTCCCTTGCGGCGGGAATCCCCACGGGATTCTTCGAAACGCGTCTGCCCGCAGGGTTCCCGGTCATCCGCGTCATGCCGAACACCCCCATGTTGGTCGGGGAGGGCGTGAGCGTGCTCTCGCCCGGACGGCACGTCAAGGCCGAGCATCTCGAGCTCGTACGCGGCATCCTCGGCAGCGTCGGCAAGGTGGTCACGGTTCCCGAATCGCAGATCGACGCGGTCACTGCTGTCTCCGGTTCCGGCCCGGCCTACTTCTTTCTGGTCGCCGAAGCGATGATCGACGCGGGAGTCGGTCTCGGCCTGACGCGCCCGGTCGCTACCGAATTGGTGGTGCAGACGATGGTCGGTTCCGCAGCGATGCTCGATCGCACCGGCGACAGCGCGACGGATCTTCGCGCCGCGGTGACGTCACCGGGCGGAACGACGGCTGCGGCACTGCGTCAGCTCGAAGCGGGCGGCCTGCGGACGGCGTTCTTCGATGCCTTGGATGCCGCCAAGTCGCGCTCGGCCGCGATGGGTGCAGCTGCGGATTAGTCGTCCGTTTAGCCACACCCGTCGCTTTAACCCCACCAGTACAGCTAAGCTCGACTTAGTACGTACGTGTCTGTTCCGCCGGAGGGGAAGCCGGCGGCGCGAGTCGTGCTGGAGGTATGTGGATTAATGGTGTCTGCAAACAAGCCGTCCATGGGTTCGTCCCACGACGGAAAGCCGGCAGTGGCCGGCACGCAATTCCTCACTGTTGCTGAGGTAGCAACTTTGATGAGGGTGTCGAAAATGACTGTGTACCGGTTGGTACACAGTGGCGAATTGCCCGCTGTACGAGTGGGCCGTTCGTTCCGTGTACATGCGAAGGCAGTACACGATTACCTCGAAACCTCGTACTTCGATGCCGGCTGACCAGCCGGTTCGAAGAGGATGACCTCGGCGTGAGCCGAGTCGCGGGCACAGCGGTTGCTGTGCCGGAGGCTCGGTTTATGCCGAGTGACTCCACACCGGTACGATGAGTCACTGTCGTACCAGCAAGCTGGTGTCGTAAGGCGCTGAGCTAGTTAAAACGAGGGCCAGGCGCCAATTGCTTGGCGCAGGCGTACGTGACCGGCGTGCGCAGGAACGCTAGAGAAGAACGTGAGGGACACCCGCTATGGGTTCAGTGATCAAGAAGCGTCGCAAGCGCATGTCGAAGAAGAAGCACCGCAAGCTGCTTCGTCGTACCCGAGTACAGCGCAGGAAACTCGGTAAATAGGCAGTACCTGTTGATGCCCGCCACCCCTTCCGGGGTGGCGGGCATCAGCATATTCGGGGGGAAGCGATGTGTGCCACGTCTCATTGGCTGGGCGGTTTGTCTTGAATGGCCAAAATTTGGGTAGTCAGCGCGGGACCCCCTCTGCCCGTAAAGTGGGGGAAAATCGCGGGAGGGACGCTTCGGCAGAGCGCGTTTCTACTGGATATGGGGGTACTTGGTGGTTGAAGGTGACAACACTTCAGGGGGCACGACGCCTCGCGTCGTACTGGTGACCGGGGCGAGCAGATTTCTCGGCGGCTACCTGGTGACCAGGCTTGCGCAGAATCCGTCGATCGAGCGTGTCATCGCCGTCGACGCCGTCAGTCCGAGCAAGGACATGATGCGCAGAATGGGCCGCGCGGAATTCGTGCGAGCAGACATCCGCAATCCGCTGATCGGCAAAGTGATCCGAAACGCCGAGGTCGACACCGTCGTGCACGCGTCGACGCTTCAGAAAGCCCCCAAAGCCGGCAGCCGCGCCGCGATGAAGGACATGAACGTCATCGGCGCCATGCAACTCTTCGCGGTCTGTCAGAAAGCTCCGACGGTTCGCAAGGTGGTCCTGCGCTCGGCTTCGGTCGTCTACGGGTGCAGTGCCAAGGATCCCGCTCAGTTCACCGAAGAAATGAGTGCGCGCCGCCGGCCGCCGGGCGGATATGCCCGCGACAGCCTCGAGATCGAGGGATACCTCCGCGGGATGGGGCGTCGGCGCCCGGACATCTCGGTCGGGATTCTGCGGTTGGCGCCGTTGATCGGACCTCAGCTGACTGCAACCGTCGGGCACTACGTCACCGCCCCACTCGTGCCCACCATCGTCGGGCGCAACGCGCGCCTGCAATTGCTCCACGTCGAGGATGCCCTCGCGGCGCTGGAGAAGGCGACCATCGGACACGCTTCGGGTACGTACAACATCGCCGGCGACGGAGTGGTCATGATGTCGCAGGCGATCCGCCGGGCAGGCAGGGTGGAAGTTCCGATGCCGCTCGCTCTGTTCCGCAGCGTCGGGAGCGCGTTGGTGGGGTCGTCCATGAGGCTGTACACCGACGAGCAACTCGAGTACTTCCGGTTCGGCTGCGGACTCGACACCACTCGCATGCGCAGCGAGCTGGGGTTCGAGCCGCGATGGACCACCATGCAAGCACTCGACGATTTCATGCGTGCGATGCAGACGCGCCGGATCATCAAGTCCGAGTGGATCGATCGGGCGGAGAATGCGTTGACCACCATTCTCGGCGGTGATACCGCCGCGGCGGCAACAAGTGCAGATGTGATGCACATGCCGCTGTCGGGACGAAGTGCGGTGAAGGGGTGACTGACGTGGCGAAGGTAATTCCCCTGCGGCCCAGCGCAACTCACACCGGAAAGTCGGCAACTTCCCGTTCGCGTGAGTCCGTCACCGGTGCAGAGCGTGACATCCGTGAACAAAGTGAGCGCCGGCATCCGTCCGGAGTGTCCTCGGCGGCCGACCACGGCGGTGAGAGCACGTTCGTCGATTCGGCCAGGTCGGCGATCGTCGATCAGATCGCCTCGGCAGCAGAATTCCTCCGACGTCGGGTGTCCGGCGACTACGAGGTCGACGAGTTCGGGTTCGACCCGCATTTCGCGGACAACGTCGTCATGCCGATGTTGCGCCCGTTGTTCGAGAAGTGGTTTCGCGTCGAGGTCAGTGGGATCGAGAACATTCCCCTCACCGGGGGAGCGCTTGTGGTCGCCAACCACGCCGGTGTGATCCCGATCGACGGACTGATGACGTCGGTTGCCGTGCACGATCACCATCCAGCGCATCGTCCACTGCGAATGTTGGCTGCGGACATGGCATTCGAGATGCCGGTGGTGGGTGGACTGGCGCGCAAAGCCGGTCATACGTTGGCCTGCAACCCCGACGCCGAGCGTCTGCTCAACGACGGTGAAGTCGCGGCCGTGTTCCCGGAGGGATTCAAGGGCATCGGGAAACCGTTCAGTGAGCGGTACAAGTTGCAGCGGTTCGGGCGCGGTGGCTTCGTGTCGGCCGCAATGCGAACCGGTGTTCCGATCATTCCGTGCTCGATCGTGGGTTCGGAGGAGATCTATCCCAAAATCGGTGATCTCACCACACTCGCACGCGTTCTCGGTCTTCCGTATTTCCCGGTGACACCGCTGTTTCCGCACTTCGGGCCGCTCGGCCTGGTTCCGTTGCCGTCGAAGTGGTACATCGAGTTCGGAAAGCCCATCGTCACCGATACCTTCGAGAGCGGTGCCGCCGACGATCCGATGGTCCTGTTCGAGGTCACGGACCATGTCCGGGAAACGATTCAGCAGACGCTGTATCGACTGTTGGCCAAGCGTCGCAACGTCTTTCTCGGCTGAGTTCGGTCCGGATCGCTGCTCGATCCGGACCGAACCCGCTCAGGCGTTCTGTTCTTTGCGCCTGGCGAGAATTGCCGCGAGCGCCCCGCCGACCGCTCCGAGCACCAGCGCCGTCGGTACGCCGATCTTGGCGGCCTTTCGTCCGGTGCGGAAATCGCGAACTTCCCACCCGCGGTTCTTCGCGAGTTCACGAAGATCTGCGTCGGGATTGATCGCCACCGGTGTCCCCACCAACGAGAGCATCGGAACGTCGTTGTGGCTGTCGGAGTAGGCGGAACAGCGCTTGAGATTGAGTCCTTCACGCACCGCCAACGTCCGTACGGCGTGCGCCTTGCCCATGCCGTGCAGGATGTCGCCGACGAGTCGGCCGGTGAAGACGCCGTCCTCACTCTCGGCGACAGTGCCCAAGGCGCCGGTCAATCCCAGTTTCTCGGCGATGACCTGAGCCAGTTCGACCGGAGTTGCCGTCACCAACCACACCTGTTGTCCGGCGTCGAGGTGCATCTGGGCCAACGCCCTCGTGCCTGGCCAGATCTTGTCGGCGATGACCTCGTCGTAGATCTCCTCGCCGAGGCGGGCGAGTTCGGCGGTGGATCGACCGGCCACGAAGGACAGTGCTTTCTCGCGGCCTTCGGCGACGTCGTCGCTACTTTCTCGGCCGGTGACTCGGAACTTGATCTGCTTCCACGCGAAATCCACCAGATCCGAGGTCTTGAGATACTTTCGTGCAGCGAGACCACGGGCGAAGTGGATGATCGACGCACCCTGCACCATGGTGTTGTCGACGTCGAAGAATGCGGCGGCCGTGAGGTCGCGCGGAACGGCCGGGGGCTCTTCGCCGGTTTCCGGTTCTGTGGGGTTGGCAGCTTCGTGCAATGCCAGAGCTGCGTCAGCGCTCGCCTCGCCGGCGAGATTGGCTCGAACTTCCGACTCACTCGGGCCCAGCGGATTCTTCACATGGCGACGTCCGGGGAGAATGACCCCGGCAAGCCCTGATCCGAATCCGGAGCCGTTCGGTAGTGATCGCGCAGGCACCCGCACCTCCCGTGTTGCATTCTCGAGCAGAGAACTCTTCGAGTCAGCCTATCCTCCGCGATGAGGCCCGATGGGTTGGATGGTGACCTTCCCTGTGGTGTGTGACGTTCCTCTCCGCCGATTTGGTACCGAGTGGGGCTCCGGAGGCACACTCGACCGATCAAGTAGATGGCGTCCCCGTAGAAGAAAGGTATGCGTCGATGACTGCAGCTACGCATGAAGTGACCCTGTTGACACGCGCAGGATGCGCGTCCTGCGTCGGCGCGGCGGGGGTCCTGCGACGGGTCTGTTCCGAGTTCGAGCTGGAATTGACGTGCATCGACGTGGACGAAGCTGCCGCGACAGATCCAGAGCTGAGAGCGGAGTACGGAGACAGATTGCCCGTCATTCTTCTCGACGGACGCGAGCACGGTTACTGGGAAGTCGACGAGGAGCGCCTTCGTGACGATTTACGCAAGTAAGGCAACCCTCAAAGTTGTCCGCGGAGCCGCTTTGCAGGTGAACGGCACATCGAACCCGTCTCGAGCAACTTTGTGCATGGGTTCACAAGCGGTTACCGTGGTGTGAACATTCCCCCGGAGCATCGTGGAGGTCGACAGTCGTGTCGACCGGACGAGGAGCCAGCGACGTGACCGAACCGCACCAGACGCATGAGCCTGTGGCTCAGCGCGTCACCGGCGCTGCGGGCTCTTCCGTCACCGACGCTTCCAGCGCCTCGGTTACCGACCCGATCGCTCAGGATCGCGTCATCCCCCAGGCTACGGTGACGCGCTTGGCCGCATACCTGCGGGTCCTCGGAGTGATGTCCGACCGGGGTACCTCCATCGTCTCGAGCGAGGAACTCGCGCAGGCGTCAGGTGTCGGATCAGCGAAGTTGCGTAAGGATCTGTCGTTCCTCGGACCCAACGGTGTCCGCGGCGTCGGGTACGACGTCAACAGGCTCCGCATCCGCATCGAGCGTGCACTCGGACTCGATCGTGGGCACAAGGTCGTTCTCGTCGGAGTCGGAAACCTCGGCAAGGCGCTGGTCGGCTACGGCGGATTCAGCCGCCGCGGTTTCGAGATGGTCGGACTCTTCGACAGTGATGCAGATCGAATCGGAAGCAGAGTCGGGGATCTCGTCGTGCGCAGCACCGAGGAACTGACCGTCGCCTGCCGTGAACTGAATGCGACCATCGGCGTCATCTCCACACCGGACGAGGCAGCTCAGGGCGTGTGCGACCAGTTCGTCAGCGCCGGGCTGCGCTGCATCATGAGTTTTTCGCCGATCGCCCTCGACGTTCCCGATCACGTGGAACTGCGACGTGTAGATCTAGCCGTCGAGATGCAGGTTCTCTCCTTCAACAGTGCGCGCAATGCCGATCAGGCATCCAGCGCGCCGCGAGTACGAGTGGCTCACGCCGCATCCGCTTCGTCAGTCCCATCCACCAGTTCACCCGCTCCGGTCGGAGCAGGTTCGACAAGAAACGGATCAGTGATCGCGCCGTGAGTGTTCTGCTTGTCGGGGTCTCGCATCGAACCGCGCCCGTCCCGGTGCTCGAGCGAGTAGCTGTCACCGACACCGATCGTCCGAAGCTGATCGACAAGCTTCTGGCGTCTTCGCACATCTCCGAAGCGATGATCGTCTCCACCTGTAACCGGGTGGAGGTCTACGCGGTGGTGGACGCGTTCCACGGTGCACTCACCGAGGTCGGTGAAATCCTGGCCGACCATTCGGGTCTCGACCTGACAGCGCTGCACGCTCACGCGTACGTCCGCTACAGCGAAGCAGCCGTCGAGCACCTCTTCGCGGTGGCCAGCGGCCTCGATTCCATGGTGATCGGCGAACAGCAGATCCTCGGCCAGATCCGTTCGGCCTACGCATCTTCGGATGCGCAGCAGGCCGCCGGACGCGTCGTCCACGAACTGGCTCAGCAGGCACTGCGCGTCGGCAAGCGAGTGCATTCCGAAACCGGAATCGACTCCGCCGGAGCATCAGTCGTGTCGGTGGCTCTCGATCGTGCAGCGGGCATCATCGGTGAGGGCGGCCTGGTCGGCCGCACTGCCGTGGTTGTCGGTGCAGGCTCGATGGGCGGTCTGTCGGTTGCGCATCTCACCCGCGCCGGAATCGCACGCATCGTCGTCGTCAACCGGACACAGGAACGCGCCGAGCACCTGGCAGAGACGGCACGCTCCAACGGCGTCGACGCCGACGGTGTTGCCTTCGATCAGCTTTCGGCCGCGATGGCGCAGGCAGATGTCATGGTCACCTGTACCGGCGCGGTCGGGGCAGTGGTCACCCTGGCGGATGTGCACCGCGCACTCGCCGAGCCCGATCGCGACAACACCAAGCACCTCGTCATCTGCGACCTCGGGCTGCCGCGCGACATCGATCCCGCCGTCGCCGGCCTGCCGGGTGTGACCGTTCTCGACATGGAGACGCTGCAGCGTGATCCAGCGGCAGGCGCCGCCGCCTCTGACGCAGATGCCGCACGCACCATCGTCGCCGGCGAGCTTGCGACCTACCTTGCCGGACAGCGCCTCGCGGAGGTCACTCCGACCGTGACGGCTTTGCGTCAGCGCGCCGCCGACGTCGTCGAAGCCGAACTGATGCGACTCGATTCGCGTCTGCCCGGCCTGGACGATCCGCAGCGCGACGAGGTTGCACGCACCGTGCGACGCGTCGTGGACAAGCTGCTCCACGCCCCGACCGTGCGCGTCAAGCAACTGGCGTCGGCCCCCGGCGGCGACTCCTACGCAGCAGCGCTGCGCGAACTCTTCGAACTCAGCCCCGGATCTCCCGCGGCCGTGGCCACACCCACCGATCTGGTGGACGGCGACCGCACTGGAAGGGACCTGCAGGCATGAGCGTCACCACCCCTCGATCGGGGAGCCCGCTGCGGATCGGCACTCGCGGAAGTCTTCTCGCGACCACGCAAGCCGGTACCGTGCGCGATGCCCTCATTGCGGCCGGACATCCCGCCGAGTTGGTCATCATCAAGACCAAGGGCGACCAGTCCACCGATCCCGTCCAGAAGATCGGCGTCGGAGTGTTCACGGCAGAGCTTCGAGAAGCCTTGCTGGACAACCGCGTCGACGTTGCGGTGCATTCCTACAAGGACTTACCGACCGCGCAGGACCCGCGTTTCGTCATCGCGGCGATTCCGCCACGCGAAGATCCGCGTGACGCGCTGGTCGCCCGTGACGGTCTGGTCCTCGGGGAGCTTCCGGCCGGTTCCAAGGTGGGAACCTCGGCGCCGCGCCGTGTTTCGCAGCTGAAGGCACTCGGTCTCGGCCTCGACATCGTGCCGTTGCGGGGCAACCTGCAGCGCCGTCTCGGCAAGGTCGAATCCGGTGAACTCGACGCCGTGATCCTCGCTCGCGCCGGCCTGTCTCGTATCGGTCTGCTCGATCTCATCACCGAGAACATCGAGCCCGTGCAGATGCTCCCCGCTCCGGCGCAGGGTGCTCTGGCCGTCGAATGCCTTTCTGCCAATGTGGAATTGGCGGCGATCCTCGCCGAGCACGACGACGCGGGTACCCGGGCGGCAGTTACTGCCGAGCGCGCCCTGCTCGCCGAGTTGGAAGCCGGCTGCACCGCTCCGGTGGGAGCGATCGCGGAGATCGTCGAATCCCTCGACGACGACGGCAGAATCTTCGACGAACTGTCGGTACG
This sequence comes from Rhodococcus sp. MT28, assembly GCF_058792695.1. NCBI lineage: Bacteria > Bacillati > Actinomycetota > Actinomycetes > Mycobacteriales > Nocardiaceae > Rhodococcus > Rhodococcus sp. MT28. The sequence continues at coordinate 217,249 of NZ_JBXAFD010000004.1, read as the reverse complement.
CGGCTGCGCAGCCGCCATCGACGGTTCGGACGTCATCCGTACCGGCGCCGTGGGTGCGCCGGACAATGCCGAGGAACTCGGCCGAGCGGTAGCGCGCGAGTTACTCGAACTCGGCGCCCGAGAGTTGATGAACGTGACTACAGGCGAGGCAGCCGATGTTTGACGCCCCACTTTGCACTTGCACCAAGTTCCCATTTCGATACAGCGCACTGGAGAATCACCGATGACCCGAGTCCGAAAGAACACTCCCGGACGGATCCTGTTCGTGGGATCGGGACCGGGCGACCCCGCCCTGCTCACCGTTCGCGCACGTGACGTCCTCACCGGCGCCGCAATGGCATTCACCGATCCGGATGTCGACAAGGGCGTCGTCGCACTCGTCGGCATCGACATGGGCCGCGACGAGGAGACCGGCGAGCTGATCGCGGACGTGCGTCCGGCACTCGGCGAGCCTGCCGAGGTTGCAAAGACATTGGTGCACGAGGCCAAGAACGGCCACGACGTCGTGCGTCTGGTCTCCGGCGACCCGCTGACCACGGATTCCGTGATCGCAGAGGTCACCGCAGTCGCCCGTACGCAGGTTCAGTTCGAGGTTCTCCCGGGTCTGCCTTCCGGTTCGGCTGTGCCGAGCTACGCCGGCATGGCGCTCGGCTCGGGTCACACCGAGGCCGACGTTCGCGGTGAAGTCGACTGGGCTGCTCTGGCCGCTGCACCGGGACCGCTTGTCCTGCACGCGACGTCCGGACATCTCGCCGAGACCGCCAGCGCGCTGGTCGAGAACGGCTTGGCCCCGCAGACGCCTGCTGCGATCACCGTCCGCGGTACCACTCGTCAGCAGCGAACCGTCGAGGCAACTCTCGCGACGCTCAACGAAGCCGGATCCGAACTGGTGGGCTCGCTCATCGTCACCGTCGGCAAGGTTGTCGCGCAGCGCAACAAGATGTCGTGGTGGGAATCGCGCGCTCTGTACGGCTGGACCGTCCTCGTGCCGCGCACCAAGGATCAGGCCGGCGAGATGAGCGACCGTCTGGTCACTCACGGAGCGATCCCGATCGAGGTTCCGACCATCGCCGTCGAGCCGCCTCGCAGCCCGGCTCAGATGGAGCGTTCGGTCAAGGGACTCGTCGACGGTCGCTACCAGTGGGTCGTCTTCACTTCCACCAATGCTGTTCGCGCAGTGTGGGAGAAGTTCGAAGAGTTCGGCCTCGACGCTCGCGCCTTCTCCGGTGTGAAGATCGCCTGCATCGGTGAAGCAACCGCAGCCAAGGTGCGCTCGTTCGGCATCAACCCCGAGCTGATCCCGACCGGTGAGCAGTCCAGCGAAGGCCTGTTGGCCGAATTCGCCCCGTACGACGACGTTTTCGATCCGGTCAACCGGGTTCTGTTGCCGCGGGCGGACATTGCGACCGAAACCCTCGCAGAGGGCCTGCGCGAACGCGGTTGGGAGATCGACGACGTCACCGCCTACCGCACCGTCCGGGCAGCGCCGCCGCCGGCCGAGACCCGCGAGATGATCAAGACCGGTGGATTCGACGCCGTCTGCTTCACCTCGTCCTCGACCGTGCGCAACCTCGTCGGCATCGCCGGCAAGCCGCACGCCCGCACGTTGGTCGCGTGCATCGGCCCGAAGACGGCCGAAACCGCTATCGAGTTCGGTCTGCGCGTCGACGTGCAGCCCGAGACCTCGCAGGTGGGACCGCTGGTGGAGGCTCTCGCCGAGCATGCTGCTCGTCTGCGCGCCGAAGGTGCTTTGCCGCCCCCGCGCAAGAAGTCTCGAAGGCGCTAGCGCACCCGTGAGTGGTTGAGGAGTCTGTGGACTCCTCAACCACTCACAGGTTCCGACGAAGGAGGGCTACTTCTCGTGTTTCCCACTCATCGCCCTCGCCGGCTCCGGCGCACTCCTGCGCTCCGGCGACTCGTGGCAGAGACCTCGCTCGAACCCCGGCACCTCGTTTTGCCGATGTTCGTCGCCGACGGCATCGACGCACCGCGTGAGATCAGTTCCATGCCAGGCGTTTTCCAGCACACTCTCGATTCGCTGCGGTCCGCAGCGGTGGAAGCGGTGGAAGCCGGCGTCGGTGGCCTGATGCTGTTCGGTGTCCCGAAGGCGGAGGACAAGGATCCCCAGGGGTCCGGTGCCTCCGATCCCGACGGCATCCTCAACGTCGGATTGCGCGCTCTGGCAGACGAACTCGGCGATTCGACGGTCATCATGGCCGATACCTGCCTCGACGAGTTCACCGATCACGGCCACTGCGGCGTGTTGACTGCCGGCGGCGCTGTCGACAACGACGCGACCTTGATCCGATACGTAGAAATGGCTCTCGCGCAAGCTGAATCGGGTGCGCACCTGCTCGGCCCCAGCGGCATGATGGACGGTCAGGTGGCTGCGATCCGTGGTGCACTCGATGCTTCGGGGTATGTCGATGTCGGCCAGCTCGCCTATGCCGCGAAATATGCGTCAGCGTTCTACGGGCCGTTCCGTGAAGCCGTCGGATCCTCACTGCAAGGCGACCGTCGTACGTATCAGCAGGACGGCGCCAATCGCCGCGAGTCGATGCGCGAGGTAGACCTCGACGTCGCCGAGGGCGCCGACATGGTGATGGTCAAGCCTGCAATGTCCTACCTGGACATTCTGCGTGAGACCGCCGACCGGTCCCCGGTTCCGGTCGCTGCGTACCAGATCTCGGGGGAGTACTCGATGATCACTGCGGCCGCGCAGAACGGGTGGATCGATCGGGACGCGGCGATTCTCGAATCGCTCATCAGCATTCGCCGCGCCGGTGCCGACGTGGTCCTCACGTACTGGGCGTCGGAAGTTGCCGGATGGCTGTGACGGAGTCACGCATGGTGGCTGCGCCGGTATCGACCGATACGCTGGTGTCATGACCGAGCAGTGGCCGCCGTCGCGCCAGGAACCGCCCCGCCGGGAACCTCCCTACGAGAACCAGCCGTTCGAGAATCAGCCGTACCGCGAACTCGGACCGATGCCGACGGGTCAGATCCCGGGATACGGCCCCGGTTACAACGGATACCCGGGACCTGCGCCGAAACCCGAGCCGCCGACGGACGTCGTGACTGCGATTCAGTTGTGGTGGGCTGTGACGGCGCTGGGGTTGGTCCAGGGCGGCGCGATGATCTGGATGCTGCTCGGGCAGAAGTCGATGTTCGTCGACGAGATGCTCAGAAATCAGGCAGCTGTCGACGCCGGTCTGACGCGTTCCGACGTGGAGGGCATGTTCCCACTGGTCATCGTGTTCTCTGCGGTTTTGGTCGTGATCGTCACCGCGGTGTTCCTTCTGTTCGTGCGCGCGATGAGTCGCGGCAGGAACTGGGCTCGAATGTTGCTGACGTTCTGTGGCGTCTTCATGCTGGTCTCCGCGATCCCGGTGATCTTCGGGCTCGGCGGAGACGGCGGCGCGGCCACTCTGCTGTTCGGCGGAGCGGAAATCCTGCAGGCAGTTGCTGCTGTCGGGGCGATCGTGATGATGCACCGAAAAGAGTCCAATCCGTACTTTCTTCGTTTCCCCCCGGCGGGGAACCGGTAGGTAGCTCGGGGTACTGTGAAACGGGTCACTGAAGTAGTAGGGGAGAGGTCGGACGCGATGAGTTCTCAGGAAGCCCTGCGTACGGAAAGCACCCACGACGCGCCACTGCGCCAACGTGGTTCACGCACCGAAGTGATCTTGTTCGCGATCCTCGGAGCCTCTGTTCTGGTGACACTCCTGATGCTCATGATTCCGGGCATCGTCAGCGGATAGCGCACACTTGAACCCGTGAGTATCTCTACGAAGGTCAGGCGCCCGACGGCTGTCGAGGCAGCATTCTGGCTGTGGATCGCCAGCGCGTTCCTGCTCATACTCTTCGGCCTGATCAATGTCACCAGCGCTTCGTATTCGTTGCGTGAGCAGTTCACCGATCAAGGCGTTTCGGCCGGAAACATCGACATCTACGTCACCTTCGTGCGGGTGTCCGGGCTGGTTCTGCTGTTGACCGGCCTCGCGATCGGCGGCCTCGCCGGTCCCACTCGCGCCGGACGGGCGTTGTGCCGACGGATCCTGGTGATCGTGTCCGGAGTGTTCGCGGTGCTGCAGATCGCGCTGGTCGTCGCCGGGATCAGTACCGTGCTCGCGCTGGTTGTTCCCGTCATGCTGATCTGTGCCTGCGTCGCGATCTACCGCGACACCACCCGAAGTTGGTTTGCCCGTGGCTGATCGCGCGCCGGAAATCGGCCCGGACGTTCTGTACTACGAACCGGGTTCTCGGTGGTGGGCCATCGCGTTCGGTCCGATCTTCTGCCTGATCGCCTTGGTCATCGAACTGTTCACGGGCCCGGTGGTGCATTGGTTCGGTCTGGCGATGTTCGCCGTGATCCTCACCGGATTGGTCTACGTGCAGGTGATCGCAGCACGGCGGCACGCGAGCGTACTTCTGACCGCGACCACGTTGCGTCAGGGAACCGAAGAGGTGCCGATCACCGAGATCGCCGAGGTGTTCCCGGAGTCCGACGACGCTGCCTACGAGGACGAAATGGAACCGTGGGAAACGGCACGCGCGCTCGGTGAGCTGTCCGGAGTGCCCAGGCGTCGGCACGGTATCGGCTTACGTTTGACCACCGGGGGATTGGTGCGGGCGTGGGCAAAGGACGATCAGGCACTGCGCGAGGCGTTGAGTCAGGTCGTTGTGGTTGGTGTCGAACCGGACGGGTCTGCCGATGACTGAGCCACAGCCATCCCCGCGTGTCGACGTGAAGACGTGGATCGGTGTACTCGGTATCGTCGCCGCAACGATTCTGGCGGTCGTGTGCTGGCGAGCGGGTACGACGACGTCCGACTTCGGACCGATACTGGAGGGCGCTCCACCGTTCGAGAGCACGCACTACGACGGTCTCTGGATCTCGGGCGCCGGGTTGTCGATTCTGGTTGCGGGGCTGATGGCCATCGATGTCGTGCGCCGCGTCCGGGTGGGCTTCGTCGCATCGCAGTAGCCCTCATACGGGTAGGGGGTATAGTTGCGGTATGAGTAGTTACAGCCCCGAGCAGGACGATCTGCTCAAGCGCCTTCGTCGTATCGAAGGTCAGGTAGCCGGAATTTCACGCATGGTCGCAGACGACCGGTACTGCATCGACGTGCTCACCCAGGTATCCGCCGCGACGAGCGCGTTGCAGTCCGTGTCCCTGAAGCTTCTCGACGCCCACCTTGCGGGTTGCGTCGTTGAAGCTGCCAAGCAGGGTGGTCCGGAAGCGGACGTCAAGATCAAGGAAGCTCAGGCGGCCATCGCTCGCCTCGTTCGTTCGTAAGGTGTCGGTCCGTCACTCCGTGATGGACCGCGCGAGCGCCCGGGCGGAGAAGCTCACGAAGTACTCGGGTGTGACTTCTTTGGCGATGTTGATGACGATGGTGTCCGACAGGCCTTTGAGTCCGGAGAGCACGAGATGGATCAACGCGGGGTCGTCGATCAACCGGCTCCCTTCGGCTGCAGCAGATTCGGTGAGCGCGCGAATCAATGCCGAGTTGTAGACCGCTACGGATGCGTGAAGTTCCCGCATGCTTTCTCGGTCGGACCCGGCCATGCCTTCGATGTCGCGCCAAGTGGTGGTGAGTCGACCCACCCGTGCCCAGTGCCGAGCAAACTCGGAAATCATGGACTCGAGTAAGGCGCTCAGTCCCTGCTCGCGGGGGAGCGAGTTCACGAAGTCCGCCATTTCCAGCTGACTTTCGCTGAGGAGGGCGGCGAAGATGTCCTGCTTGTCGACGAAGTACTGGTAGATCAGGCCAGTACTGGTGCCGGCTCGTTTGGCGACAGCGCGGATCGTGAGCGCGGAGTAGCCTCCTTCGTCCAGAAGCGAGATCGCCGCGTCGAGAGTTCGGCGTCGACGCACTTCGGCGTCGCCGTAGATCGACTTGCTGCTGGTACTGCTCATTTGATCACCGTAGTCGCGGTGGTCGGCATCCTCAATTCACATCGAACACTGTTCGTTGTCGAACGCCGCCCAGAATTCGATGTGACTCAGATCATAGAATGAACATTGTTCGAAATAGAATGAACATCGTTCATTCTGGTGTTACGGTATGGCGCAGACCACATCGAGGCCAGTGCAAAGCGCTGGACACTCTGCGGTCTGCCTGACCTTTCTTCCCGTATCGATCGGGAGGTCTACACAGTTGTGGAGTACCTATGACACGCACTAACGATGAACGCGCGGCGATCGACATCGCCGCTGCGGCTGGAGAACTTCTGCTCGACCATCGGAAATCCCTCGGCGAAAACGACGGTGATGTCGCGACTTTCAAGAACGCGGCCGATCGGCTCAGTCATGAATTCATCGTCGCCGAACTTGCCCGACGCTTTCCTGCGGATGCAGTGCTGTCGGAGGAAGGGGCTGACGAACTCGCGAGGCTGGCTGCGGATCGGGTGTGGATCGTCGACCCTCTCGACGGCACCCGTGAGTACGGCGAGGCCGGACGATCGGACTGGGCCGTTCATGTTGCGCTGACCGAAAACGGTGTCCTCACAACCGGTGCGGTCGCAATGCCTGCCCTTGGCGTCACCTATTCGAGCAGCGATGATCGGACCGAACGGGATGCCGCAACGCCGGTTCGAGTCGTCGTATCGCGGACGCGTCGTCCGGAACCGGTCATGCGCATGGCCGACTCGATGGGCGCGGAGTTGATCGAAATGGGATCCGCCGGAGCCAAAGCAATGGCGGTCGTCTCGGGTGAGGCAGACATCTACGCACATGCGGGCGGACAGTACGAATGGGATTCGGCGGCGCCCGCTGCTGTCGCACGTGCTGCGGGACTGCATGTTTCGCGTATCGATGGCAGCGAACTGCGCTACAACCAGGAAAACCCGTGGTTGCCGGATCTGCTGATCTGCCGACCCGAACTCGCCCCGAAAGCACTGGAGGAACTGGGCCGATGACCGCGACACTGACGCACCTCGAACGACTCGAAGCCGAGAGCATTCACATCATGCGTGAAGCTGTTGCCCAGAGCGAGAACCCGGTGATGTTGTACTCGGTGGGCAAGGACTCCGCCGTGATGCTGCATCTGGCGCGCAAGGCCTTCTATCCGTCGAAGCTGCCGTTTCCGCTTCTGCACGTCGATACCACGTGGAAGTTCCGTGAAATGTACAAACTTCGTGACAGTACCGCTGCTGCAGGCGATCTCGATCTGATCGTCCACACCAACCCGGACTGCGTGAAGCAGGGGATCAACCCGTTCACTCACGGCAGCGCTGTCCATACCGACATGTGGAAAACCGAAGGCCTCAAACAAGCCCTCGATCACTACAAGTTCGACGCTGCATTCGGCGGCGCCCGCCGTGACGAAGAAAAATCCCGCGCCAAGGAACGCATCTTCTCGATCCGATCAGCTGCGCACCGTTGGGATCCCAAGCAGCAGCGACCGGAACTGTGGCGGATGTACAACGTCCGCAAAGCGCCGGGCGAGAGCCTGCGCGTCTTCCCTCTCTCGAACTGGACCGAGCTGGATGTGTGGGAATACATACGCCAGGAGGAGATTCCGATCGTTCCGCTGTATTTTGCCGACAAGCGGCCCGTCGTCGAGCGGGACGGTGCGCTGATCATGGTCGACGACGACCGGATGCCGTTACTGCCGGGAGAGACCCCGGAACTCAAGAGCGTTCGTTTCCGCACCCTCGGCTGCTACCCGCTGACCGGAGCCGTCGAATCGACCGCAACGAGCCTGACCGAGATCATCTCGGAAATGTTGCTCACCACCACTTCCGAACGCCAGGGACGGGTCATCGACCACGACTCCAGCGCGTCGATGGAAAAGAAGAAGCAAGAGGGGTACTTCTGATGACTGTTTCCTCGGATCTGATCGCTGACGACATCGAGGCGTACCTCGAACGTCATGCGAACAAGAGCATGCTGCGATTCATCACGTGCGGCAGCGTCGACGACGGCAAGAGCACCTTGATCGGCCGTCTGCTCTACGAATCGAAACTCGTCTTCGACGACCAGTTGACGGCGCTCGAAGCCGATTCGCGCAAGAGCGGAACCCAGGGGGAGGGGCTCGATTTCGCGCTCCTGGTCGACGGTCTCGCCGCCGAACGTGAGCAGGGCATCACGATCGACGTCGCCTATCGCTACTTCACGACCGAGCGACGCAAGTTCGTCGTCGCCGATACTCCGGGGCACGAGCAGTACACCCGAAACATGGTGACGGGCGCGTCGACCGCCGATCTTGCTGTGATCCTTGTCGATTCCCGCAAGGGGATACTGACCCAGACCCGCCGGCACTCGTATCTGGTGTCGTTGCTGGGGATCAAGCACGTGGTGCTTGCCGTGAACAAACTCGACCTCGTCGACTACTCGCAAGAGGTCTTCGATGCCATTACCGCGGATTATGCAGAGTTCGCTCACGAGATCGGTCTGGACGGGTTCGTCGCCATCCCGATGTCGGCATACATGGGTGACAATCTCACCGAGCGCAGTGCGAATACCCCGTGGTACTCCGGACCAAGCCTGATCGAGCATCTCGAAAGCGTGGACATCGACGATGCTGCCGCCGCGGCTCCGTTCCGGATGCCGGTGCAGTGGGTCAACCGGCCGGACCTCGACTTCCGCGGATTCTCCGGCCAGATCGTTTCCGGCACCGTATCTCCCGGAGATCCCATCCGCGTGCTCCCCAGTGGAAAGACGTCCACAGTCGAGCGCATCGTGACCATGGGTGGCGACCTCGACGTTGCCGGTGCGGGCCGCTCGGTCACCATCACGCTCGCCGACGAGATCGACATCAGTCGCGGTGATGTGCTGTCCATCGGCGACAATCCGCCGGCCGTAGCCGATCAGTTCGAGGCCTGCATCGTCTGGATGGGTGAGGCTCCCATGCTGCCCGAACGGCCGTTCCTGTGCCAGATCGGTACCGTCACAGTCACTGCGCGCATCACCAAACCGAAACACAAGATCAACGTCAACACTCTCGAGAAGACCGCAACGACTACTCTCGCGCTCAACGAAATCGGTGTCTGCAACCTCAGTTTCGATCGACCGGTCCCGTTCGACCCGTACGTCGGCAACCGTGACACCGGTAGCTTCATCCTCATCGACCGCCTTACCAACGGCACTGTCGGTGCGGGCATGATCACGCACTCGCTGCGTCGATCGGACAACATTCACTGGCAATCCGTCGACGTCGACGAGGCCGCGCACACCAGGCTCAAGGGACACCAACCCGCAGTTCTGTGGTTCACCGGTCTCTCCGGTTCGGGAAAGTCGACCATCGCGAACGATGTCGAGCGTCAACTGCACGCACTCGGCGCGCACACCTACCTCGTCGACGGAGACAACGTCCGTCACGGGCTGAATCGAGACCTCGGATTCACCGAAGCCGACCGCGTCGAGAACATCCGTCGCGTCACCGAGGTCACCCGACTGATGGCGGACGCCGGTCTGATCGTGCTCGCGTCCTTTATTTCACCGTTCGAGGCCGAGCGTCATGCCGCCCGTGAATTGATCGGCGACGAACAGTTCGTCGAAATCTTCGTCGACACCGCTCTTGCCGTCGCAGAGGAGCGAGATCCCAAGGGTCTGTACAAGAAGGCTCGACGGGGCGAGTTGGTGAACTTCACCGGAATCGATTCGCCGTACGAACCGCCGCAGAACCCTGACATTCACATCGACACCAGTGTCACGACGACCGAGGACGCTGCGATCGCGATCGTCGACCATCTCCGCGCTCGCGGAACCATTTCTTGATCCGCCTGAACACGAGGAGCATCCATGCCTGACAGGGCTGAAATAGTTTCTGCCGTAGAAGATTACGTCAAGTATCTCGGAAGTCACGACGTCGACGGACTGGTTGCGCTGTTTGCGCCCGACGCAGTTCAACACGAACCGCTGGGGGTCCAGACCTACCGCGGCATCGACGAGATTCGCGAATTCGATACCGCGAACGCGCAGGTCGATTTCACAGTCAGCCTGCTCGGTCCGATTTCGGTGACGGGAAAGTACGCAGCGATGCAGCTTCGGGTGCAGCGCGCCGGTATCCCTGACTTCGCTGCCACCGACGTGTTCGAGTTCGACGAGAACGGCAAGATCATCTCCCTGAGTGTTGTTCTCGATCCGCAGGCGCTGTGCTGACCCATCAGGGCCTGCTGGCAGGCAAGGTTGTCGTCGTCTCGGGAGTGGGCCCGGCGCTGGGTCGTTCGATTGCGCTGCAGAGTGCGGCGGCCGGAGCGAAGGTTGTTCTGGCTGCCCGCACACCCGAGCGCTTGGAATCGGTGGCAAGGGAGATTCGAGACCGCGGCGGAATCGCGTTGGCCGTACCGACGAACCTCACCGACGTCGATTCGATCGCTTCGTTGGCGGAGACAACTGTCGCTGAGTTCGGTGCGGCGCATTGCTTGGTGAACAACGCATTTGTTCAACCCGCGCAGGTCCCGCTCCTGGACGCCGACGTGGCGTCCATCCAGTCGGGCATCGACATCAACTTGCTCGCGGCGTTGAACGTCACCAGAGAATTTGCTCCGGCATTGATCGAGTCGCACGGGTCCGTCGTGATGGTCACGTCCATGGTGTTGCGCAACCAGCTTCCCGGGTTCGGGGCCTACCGCATCATGAAATCCGGGCTCCTGGCAATGGCACGCAGTTTGTCGATCGATCTCGGTCCCAAGGGCGTTCGAGTCAATTCGGTTGCTCCCGGCTATATCTGGGCGGACTCGGTCAAGAACATGTTCGAGAAGAAGGCGGCGGAGGCAGGAGTCGACCCCAAGGTGATCTACGACGAGATCGCAGCGGGCGCCGATCTGCGCCGATTGCCGGAGCCAGATGACATCGCAAACGCTGTCGTCTTCCTCCTGTCCGATTCAGCCAGGGCCATCACAGGGCAATGTCTCGACGTCAACTGCGGTCACACGCACCACTGATCAACTCATACAAGGACTAGCCATGACACAGGATTACGACGGCATCGGTTCCATCGATCACCTGCACCAGGCTGCGTGCGAGGCGGCCGGGTACGAAAACTTCGGCAGCGAAGGCTATCTCGAAGGACTTCGAGTTCTCCTCGAGTCGTTCCAGAACGAGGCCGACCTCACTCCTCACGGCAAGGTGATCGCTCGCAAGATGATCGTCGGAGCGCTCGCGGGTCGCCTGACCAGTGAGGCCGGATTCGCGAAATATCCAGAGCACGTAGATGTTCCGATCGAACGCCCGATCTTCGTGGTCGGGTTGACCCGCACCGGCAGCACCGCGCTGCACCGCTTGCTCGGTGCCGACCCAGCGCATCAGGGCGCCGAGATGTGGCTCGCCGAGACGCCGCAGCCGCGCCCCGAGCGCGACACGTGGTCGGAGAACGAAGATTACGTTCGCTCCGACGCCTTCTACCGTGCTCGCCAGCGTAACGAGGCAGACCTGATGAAGGTTCATTTCATGGGGGCGGAGGAGGTCGAGGAATGCTGGCGGCTGCTGCAGCAGACGATGCTCTCGACCGCGTTCGAGACGGTGGCGTACGTGCCGAGTTACACCCGGTGGCTGGCGGAGCAGGACTGGACCGAAACATATGCGCGGCACAAGAAGAACCTGCAGTTGATCGGGCTGCACGACCAGGACAGACGGTGGGTGCTCAAAAGCCCGAGCCATGTCTTCGCGATCGACGAGATCATGTCGGTCTATCCGGATGCACTGTTCGTTCGGACCTTCCGGGACCCGTTGACATCGATGGCGTCCACCTTCAGCCTCGTCGAGCAGGGCGGACACGACATGTCGAGGGCCTTCGATCGTCCGGCCATCGGGCGCACGCAACTGGAGTTGTGGGCGCGAGGGAATGCGAACTTCAACAATGCCCGTAGCCGTTACAACCCCGATCAGTTCATCGACGTCGACTACAAGGACTTCATCGCCGATGCGGTCGGCACCGTCGAGAAGATCTATGCACAGTTCGCCCTGCCCTTCACAGACGACGCCCGCGCCGCGGTGGAGGCGTCGCATCAGGCCAGCCTTGCCGAGCACCGTCGTCCGTCGCATCGCTATTCGCTCGAGGATTTCGGCGTGAGCGCTGCCGACGTCGAAGCGAAGTTCGCCACCACATCCTGAAGGCCTCCGGCCCTGTGCGCCTTTTTGGTAGTGCCGACTACCAAAAAGGCGCACAGGGCGAAGCCCCAACCGAAACAAGGAGATTCACATGAATGCTGTTTGGGAAAAGTTCTGCGCAGATCTGCTCGAGGTCGGAAAGGTCCTAGAAGACGAGATCGTCCCTCAGGATCCGCTGACTCAAGCCGAGGGCGTCCGCTACCTGAGTCGGTTGCTGCGGTACGGCACGATCAACTGTGTCGAGTACACCGATCCGCGGTGGCCGCAGTTCTCGTCGGCTCCGAACCCGAACATGATGACGAAGATCGGTGCCGACAACCCGGACAACGTCTACATGCGCGCCAACATTTCCGGTAAGTACAACTACCGGATCATCGGCACCCGAGGCACCGTCCCGCTGATCACCTTCGGCTCGCGCGTAAATCGGTACCACATCGACGGCACCATGCTGCAGACCGGCGATCTGCATATCCACGACCTCGAGGTCGACGAGAACGGCCGTTTCGAGTTCATCGCGAGCGTCGACAAGCCCGATGAGGGCGCTTGGCTGCCTTTGGCGCCCGACAGCAACCTCATCTCCGTTCGGCAAACTCACCAGGATCGACGCAACGAGGTTGTCGGTGATCTGACCATCGAATGCCTGAACCCGGACGGGGAGTTCGTCCCGTTGACTCCGGAAGAGATCGGCGAGCGCCTCACCAAGTCCGTCGGGATCGTGAAGGGGATGGCGGAGACCTTCCTGGAATGGTCGCGCAAATTCCAGCCGCACACCAACGAGATCTTCGACTGGGGACAGGACTACTTCCAGGATGCCGGCGGCGATCCGACGATCTTCTACTTCCACGGTTACTGGAAGCTCGCCGAGGACGAGGCGTGGGTCATCGAGACCGAGGTTCCGAACTGCGAGTACTTCAACTTCGTGCTGCAGAACTTCTGGGTCGAGTCCCTCGACTACAACCGCACGAACATCTACATCAACAATCACACCGCGAAGCTCAACGACGACGGCACCATGACAATCGTCGTGGCGGCGAAGGATCCGGGTTATGGCAACTGGATCGACACCGATTCGCATGCCGAGGGGACATGGGCGCTGCGCTGGATCAAGGCGGACTCGCACCCGATCCCGACGTCGAAGGTAGTCAAGATCTGACACGCTGACGGAGATTGGGAACGTATGTACACCAGGAAGATTAGGTTCGGCCCTCGCTTTGTCGCGCTCGGGCTTGCCGGTGCATTGATGTTGGCCGGCTGCGCGTCGAGCAGTGGGGACAACTCGGGATCGGCTTCACCGAGCAGTAGTGGCGCAGCTGGTTTTGTGGGCGCCCCAGATGTGGGGGAGCGGATCGACGGCGGTGTTCTCACCTTCGGGTCCTATTCGTTCCCTTCCTCGTTGGACCCCACGAGAACGCAAGCCGCCGGTTCGACCGGCGGAACCGAAATGGCCGCGATTTACGACACGCTGGTACGCAGCGACTCCACAAACGGGAGCTTCGTGCCACAACTCGCGAAGACACTGTCGAACAACAGCGACTTCACTTCGTACACCGTCACTTTGGCTGATGGCCTCACCTTCAGCGACGGAAGTCCGCTCGACGCGGAAGCGGTGAAGTGGAGTATCGATCGATTCGTGGCAGGCAAGGGTGATGTATCGCAGACCTGGCTCAACATCGTGGATCGGATCGAGACGCCCGACGCCACCACAGTCGAATTCGTGCTCGAGCGGCCCTGGCGTCAATTCCCGGCGCTGTTGTCGCTCGGGCCCGGAATGATCGTTGCGCGAAGTTCAGGGGGAGAGGCAGGGTCGGTTTCAGGAACCGGGGAGAGAGCGTTCACACCGATCGGGGCGGGTCCGTTCACCTTGGCCAAGTTCGCCCCGCACGAAGAACTGGTACTCGCCGCACGCACGGATTATCAGGGCGGTAAACCTCCACTGGACACAGTGCGGTTTGTTCCCACGTCGGGTGCGCAGTCTCAGTACGAATCGTTGAAGAGCGGCCAGATCGACATGACGTACATCCTCCGCGACGAGGCCGTGATCGAACAAGCTCTCGACGACGGATACTCGGGTTACCTCAGTCCGACCGGACAGAACGGGATTGGCACGATCAACAACCGTGAGGGCAAGCCCGGGGCCGATGTTCGCGTCCGTCAGGCGATCGCCTACGGGGTGGATCCGGCGGCGGTCAATACCCGGGCGAACAACGGATTGGGCACCGCCAGTTCCGAACTGGTCCCGCAGACGTCACGTTGGTACAACAACACAGCAGGCATTCCGTTCGATCAGGTGAAGGCAAAGGCGCTGCTCGATCAAGCGAAGTCCGACGGGTACGACGGGAAACTCCGCTACCTCACCACCTCGGAGCCGAGCCAACAGGCGACGGCACTGACGGTTCAGGCTTCGCTGAACGCGATCGGTTTCGACGTCACCATCGACTACGCGACCGATGTGACCGATCTGGTTCGACGGGTATACAAGGACCACGATTTCGACATGACCAGAGGTGGCGCTCCGGTCGGAGAAGAAGCGCCGTACCTCAATTTGTACAACAGTATGGCCAGTGATTCGAAGAACAACCCGTCCGGCTTCGCGGACCCGGAGATGGACGCGATGATCACAGCTGTGCAGACGGCATCGACGGACGATGCTGTCCGTGAGGCGATCAGCAAGGTGCAGGAGTACGCCAACGCGACTGTGCCTTACGTGATCTGGGGGCCGGCGTCGGTGTTGACCGCATGGGACGGCAACGTCCACGGCGTCGTACGCAACATCACCGACATCATGTTCTTGGGCGGCGCTTGGATCTCGCCCAACGGCGAAACGGTGGAACGATGAAGTGGTCCTTGGCGGGTGCGATGATCGACGCCCTGGAACTGTGCGAGTTGGCGCAGGTCGCCGAAGAGGTGGGGTTCGACGGAATCGCGATGCCGGATTCCGTGTTCTATCCGGAGCAGGTGTCGGCGCCGTACCCGTACACTGCTGACGGGAAGCGGATGTGGGCGCCCGAGACGCCGATGCCTGATCCGTTCATTGCCATGACGGCGATGGCGGCCGTCACATCGCGAATTCAGTTCTACACCAACGTGTTCAAACTTCCACTGCGCGATCCGCTGTTGACGGCCAAGCAGGTCGCGACCATGGCCGTGATGTCGAGGAACCGCGTCGCTCTCGGCGTCGGTTTGTCCTGGATTCCCGAGGAATTCACCTTCACCGGTACCGAGATGCGCACCCGCGGTGCGCGTACCGACGAAGCCATCGAGATCATCAAGGCGGTGTGTGCGGGACGTGGGCCGGAATGGGTCGAATACCACGGCAAGCACTACGATTTCGACGCTCTGATGATCAGTCCTGCTCCGGAGATTCCGGTTCCGATCTACATCGGTGGGCACAGCGAACCGGGGTTGCGTCGTGCAGCCAGGCTGGCTGACGGTTGGATGTCGGTGAACACGACCAAAGCCGAATTAGCCTGCGCCATCGATCGTCTCACGGAATTGCGGGTCGAGTACGGTCGTGCCGATGTTCCTTTCGGCGTCAACGTCTCGCCGACGGATGTTCGTGATCTGGACGGATATCGCGAACTCGAGACTCTCGGAGTCACGGAAATCAGAGTGTTGCCCTGGTATCACTACGGAGTTGACTCCGGTGATCGTCAGGGACGACTCGACTCCATTCGGCGGTTTGCCGAGGAGGTCATCGCTCAGTACTGATCGATCAGCGTCTGCATCGCCCGGCCGTAGAGTTTTGCCAACTCGTCGCGATCTGCGGACTGGGGGATACTCTCGTCGCTGAGGACGCTCAACAGCCCGGACACCTGGGCGGAGACCAGGAGTGCGCGGGTGTACGCGTCTTCGCCGTCTAGACGAGCGGCGAGATTGGTGGCAAATACTCCGGTCATGTCTCGGAGTCGCTCCCGGATGCGTGGACTGTCCGACGCTCGCATGAGCGCTGTGTACACCGACAGCATCCGGGCGTCGGCCTTGCCCAGGACGAAGGCGGCGATTCGCTCACCGAGGGTGTCGAGTGGGCCGTCGAACTGGCCTTCGAAGTAGTCCGCAACCGGCGTGGTTTCCAGGAACAGTGCTTCTTTGGACCCGAAATGCCGGATGACCAGGGCCGGATCGATTCCGGCAACTTTGGCGATGGCGCGAACTGACGTGCCGCCGAACCCGTGCTCGCCGAACAGTTGGAACGCCGCCGCGCGAATCGCCTCGGATGTCGAGGGGTGCTCCTGCTCTGGCGTGTGCCTCGTGGGTGTCACGACATCGACCTCTGTGCTCGCTCGCCGACCGCGTTGTCAACGGCGTTGACTATAACGTGTCAACGGTGTTGACTGTTGAGTCTGTCAACGGTGTTGACAGCTAGATGCGGTTAGTGAAGAGAGCGTGGAATATGACAGATACCGACGTCCGAGTACCCAGCGAAGAAGTTGTCGATCCGCCGACCAATTGGAAGATGGTGGGCAGTGGACTCGCATTTCCGTTGTTCTTCGTCATCATGTTCTGCTTGTGCTACGTCAGCGCCTTCCATTCGCCGACGCCGAATCAGGCACCGATCGTGGTGGTCGGGTCGCCGTCCGTCACGGCCCCGCTGATCGACGGAATCCAGGCTTCGTCGGGTGACAAGTTCGACATCGTTGCCACAGCCAACGCCGCCGACGCACTCTCTCGGATCGACAACCGCGATGCGATCGGCGCCATCGAGATCGGTGACGCCGTGACCGCACATATCGCCACCGGCGCGGGCGCCTCGACGGTTTCCGTGGTGAGCAGCTTGGCGCATTCGGTTGCGGAGCAGACGGGGCAGCAGGTCACGGTGATCGACTCGGCGCCTGTCACGGCGCGCGACTCCTCGACTGTCGGACTCTTCTACTTCCTGATCGTCTGCACCCTCGGTGGCTACCTGACCATCACGGTGCTCAGTCAGGTTGCGCCGAGAATGCGGTTGCGAGAGCAGTATTCGATGCTGGCCGGTGCGGCGATACTCACCCCGCTCATAGCCTTCGGCATCACCAGCATCTTCATGCACGCCTTCGGGGCGTCATTCGGCCAGATCCTGCAACTGCTGGGAATCTCGATGGTTTACACGTTCACCGTCGGTGCGGTGAGCATTCTGCTCAATCGACTGCTCGGCCAAGCCGCGATCTTCGCGGTGCTGACGGTGCTCGTTTTCATCAACTTCCCGAGTTCGGGTGGTGCCATTCCGGTGTCGTTCCTGCCGGGATTTTGGCAGCACATCCATTCGTTCTGGCTCGGATCGGCAGCCATGGAGCCCATCCGCTCCGTCATCTACTTCAGTGGCAACGGCGCCGGACCGCACCTGCTCGTTCTGGGGATCTGGCTGGTCGCGGCACTCGGCCTGACCGGACTGCTCGCCTCTCGCCAGTCGAAAAAGGCAGCAGCGCACTGAGTGTGGTGGGGCCGGCGATTGCCGACCCCACCCTAACCCTTTACTTCAGCCGTACCGCGTCGGTGCCCGGTCCGTCGAGCATCGCGGACCCCAGCAGGATGTCCGGAATGCCGAACCCGTCGATCAGTGTCTCGACGTGGGGGCGCAGGGTGCGGCAACGCTCGTTGATTCCGCGCGTCACGGCCTTCGAACGCTCCACCGACAGATGCCGGTGCTCCATGAACCAGGCCTTGTCCTCTTCGATCACGGACAGTGCGTAGAGATCGCACACCTCGCCGAAGAGTTCCTTTGCGGTCTCGTCCTCACACGAGTCGATGCCGGCGACGAATGCTTCCAGGATGACGCGCTCGATGTGCGCCTGAGCGGCTTTGAGCACGTGGTCCTGCACGAAGTTGAACGCGTCGAACGGGTTCTCCTCGCGCTTCTGCGCTGCCTGCAATCGCCTTGCCGCAGTGGCGAGTAGGTACTCTTCGCGGTCTTCGAACATCTTCATCTGGGTGCCGCGATTGAAGAGGCTGCCGTCCTCTTCGTTGTCCTGGCGAGTGTCGACGATCGTCTGCAGGATCTGCTGCGCTGCCGTGCGTTTCTTGACCACGTCGGAGACCGTCGTAGCGGCGAAGCGCATCCAGTCGACCGGGCTCATGCCGCGGACTTCGTCGGCGTAGGAGGTGAGGAGTTCTTTTGCGACCAACTGCGTCAGAACGTGGTTGTCACCCTCGAACGTGGTGAAGACGTCGGTGTCCGCCTTGAGTGCGGTGAGGCGGTTCTCGGCGAGATAGCCTGCGCCGCCGCAGGCTTCGCGTGCCTCCTGGATGGCCCGAGTGGCATGCCAGGTGTTGGCGGCCTTGAGTCCGGCGGCGCGACCTTCGAGTTCGCGCTGCTCCTGCGGATCCGGGTCGTCGCTGCTCTGGATGTCGTGCATCGCGGCTACGAGTTCGTTCTGTGCGAACTGCAGAGCGTACGAGCGGGCGATCAACGGCAGCAGACGCTTCTGGTGGACGAGGTAGTCCATGATCAGGACTTCGTCGTCACTCTTCGGAGCACTGAACTGCCTGCGCTGCAGGGCGTATCGACCGGCGATGGCCAATCCGACGCGGGCGGCCGCTGCCGCGGAACCACCGACGGTGACACGTCCACGAACCAGTGTGCCGACCATCGTGAAGAAACGACGGTTCGGGTTCTCGATCGCCGAGCTGTACGTGCCGTCCTCGGCGACGTCGGCGTAACGGTTGAGTAGATTCTCGCGCGGGATGCGGACCTGGTCGAAGACGATGCGGCCGTTGTCGACTCCGGGCAGTCCACCCTTGAGCCCGCAGTCGGACGTCGTGACGCCGGGGAGGTCGTTGCCGGCGTCGTCACGAATCGGCACGACAAAGCAGTGGACGCCCTGACTTTCGCCTCCGGTGATCAGCTGTGCGAACACCGCTGCGACGGTGGCGTGCTGGGCAGCGCCGCCGATGTAGTCCTTGCGAGAGGACGGAGTGGGGGAGTTGACGACGAACTCGCCCGTCTCGACGTCGTAGGTCGCCGTGGTTTCGAGTTCCTGGACGTCGCTGCCGTGACCGGTCTCGGTCATCGCAAAGCAACCGAGCAGGTCCAGATCGATCAGCGGCTTGACGTACGCCTGGTGGTGACGCTCGGTGCCGAGGTTTTCGATGGCGCCGCCGAACAGACCCCACTGGACGCCGGCCTTGACCATCAGTGAGAGGTCGGACATCGCGAGCATCTCGATGCTGGTGACGGCGCCACCCGCGTCGCCCGTTCCGCCGTGAGAGACCGCGAAACCGTTTGCGGCGTACCCGAGATCGGCGAGGACCCGCATCTGTTCGAGAGCCTTGGAGCGCGCAATGGCGGTGTTGGGTGTGTAGTGCGGAGCAAAACGTTCGTCGTTCAATTCGCCGCGAACGCGCTCACGCACCTCCCGCCAGCGTCCGTCGAGTGTTGTCCTGAGGTGGTCCGCTGTGGTGGCCATGGAACCGACGATAGCGCGTAGCGCACCGCGGGCAACCCGGTTCGATCCCAACCTCACATTCAGCAGGAGCCTGTGGCACCCGCTTCGATTCCTTGGCGGAAGAGTTCCTTCTCGCTCTCGGACATAGCCTGGTACGAAGGGTCGTTCTCGACGATCTTCAGGAAGTCGGCGCCTGCCGTCTGGGTCGACGTGTCGCCGCTCTGAACACGCTGCTGAACGTAGACGGACACCGCCGAACACCCGCCGAGAAACGCGGGGTCGGTGCTCGTCGCCGCGGTGGTTCGAGCCGAGTCGGTGGCGCTCGGCGGCGACGAAACTGTCGCCTTGTCGTCGTTCGAAGCGTCCGAACCACACGATGTGAGAAGAATCGCAGCCGAGACCATCAGCGTCGTCAACAGTCGCTTCATGTCCGGAATCGTCTCACGCGGGGCCCGGTTCGACCGGAAAACTCGCCTCGAGCACCGAAGTCCTACACCCTGTCGTTGTCAGATTCGACAGAACTGGGACACTGGAAGCCGTGACTGTGTCTTCCGGTGATCCCGACGTGCATGCAACGAACTCCGCTCGGCTCTTCGAACGTGCCGGCAACGTGATTCCGGGTGGCGTCAACTCGCCCGTCCGCGCGTTCGGTTCGGTCGGCGGAACACCGCGATTCATTCGCGAAGCATCCGGCTACACCCTCACCGACGTCGACGGAAACAATTACGTCGACCTGGTGTCGTCCTGGGGTCCGATGATTCTCGGGCACGCTCACCCGGCAGTCGTCGAAGCCGTTCGCGAAGCAGCCCTCGGAGGTCTCTCCTTCGGTGCGCCGACCGAAGGCGAAGTTGCCCTCGCCGAGGAAATCGTCGCCCGCGTCGCGCCCGTGGAAAAGGTTCGCCTGGTCAACTCCGGAACCGAAGCCACGATGAGCGCAGTCCGCCTCGCCCGCGGATTCACCGGACGCACCAAGATCGTCAAGTTCTCCGGTTGCTATCACGGCCACGTCGACGCCCTTCTCGCCGACGCCGGATCCGGCCTCGCGACGTTCGGGCTGCCGACCTCTCCCGGCGTGACCGGCGCTCAAGCAGAAGACACCATCGTCGTGCGCTACAACGATCTCGACGCGGTGGCCGCGGCCTTCGCGGCCAATCCCGGCGCCATCGCGTGCGTCATCACCGAAGCTGCCGCCGGAAACATGGGCGCCGTCGCACCGCTTCCCGGTTTCAACGAGGGTCTGCGTCGTCTCACCCGTGAGCACGGCGCACTCCTGATCATGGACGAGGTGATGACCGGATTCCGCGTCAGTGCCTCGGGTTGGTACGGCATCGACAACGTCGCAGGCGACCTCTACACCTTCGGCAAGGTCATGAGCGGCGGACTGCCCGCCGCAGCATTCGGCGGCCGCGCCGACATCATGGGCCACCTCGCACCGGACGGTCCCGTCTACCAGGCAGGCACCCTCTCGGGTAACCCCGTAGCCGTCGCCGCCGGACTCGCGAGCCTGCGCGCCGCCGACGCCGAGGTGTACGCCAAGCTCGGCCGGAACGCGACCGCCCTCGGCGACCTCATGACCCAAGCACTCACCGCCGAAGGCGTCGAACACCGAGTGCAGTACGCAGGCACCTTGGTGAGCGTGTTCTTCACCGAGAACACGGTGACCAACTACGACGAAGCCAAAGCCGCGCAGACCTGGCGATTCCCCGCCTTCTTCCACGCACTGCTCTCCCGCGGCGTGTACCCGCCGCCGAGCGCGTTCGAAGCGTGGTTCGTCTCCGCAGCCCTCGACGATCGAGCCTTCTCGATCATCGCCGACGCCATGCCTCACGCAGCCAAGGCCGCAGCTGCTGCCGTCAAGCCCTGACCAGTTCCCATTCCAGAACACCCGCACGCTTCCGACATCCATCATCTTCAGCGAGGACCCTCGACTGTGACCGACGCCGATCACCCCGACCACACGTCCACCCGCACCATCGTCCACGTCCTGCGCCACGGCGAAGTACACAACCCGCGCGGGATCCTCTACGGACGGCTCCCGGGCTTCCGGTTGTCGGTGGCGGGCGAAGCTCAGGCTCGTGCGGTCGCGTCGGTGCTCGCCGATCACGACATCACCCACGTGGTCGCGTCGCCGCTGCAGCGGGCGCAAGAGACCGCGACTCCGATCGCCGAGGCACACAAGCTCGACATCGTCACGGACGAAAACCTGATCGAGGCAGGCAACGAGTTCGAGGGTCTCAAGGTTGCCGTCGGGGACGGTGCGCTCTCGCGTCCGCGTCACTGGTGGAAACTGCGTGACCCGTTCACCCCGTCCTGGGGCGAGCCCTACCTGCAGATCGCGCATCGCATGCTCGCAGCCGTCAATGCCGCACGCGTCGCGGCAGTCGGACACGAAGCCGTCGTCGTCAGCCATCAGCTTCCGGTCTGGACTCTGCGTCGATTCCTGCAGGGTGAGCGTCTGTGGCACGATCCCCGTCACCGTCAGTGTGGACTGGCGTCGTTGACGTCACTGGTCTACGAAGGCGACACCCTGGTCGACATCGTCTACTCCGAACCTGCCGGCGCCTCCGACCCGAGAGTGACAGGAGCATGATTTCGCGCCGCATCGCCGCAGCATTCGCAGCCGCTGCGTCGGCGATGCTTCTTCTCTCGTCCTGCGCGACCGGCGACGACGCCGTCGCACAGGGCGGAACTTTCGACTTCGTCTCACCGGGCGGACAAACCAAGATCTTCTACGATCCGCCGTCCGACCGAGGCACCATCGGCAAGCTCTCCGGGCCCGATCTGATGAACGAAGGTCAGAAGGTCGGTGTCGAGGACTTCGAGGGCAAGGTCGTCGTTCTCAACGTCTGGGGTCAGTGGTGCGGACCGTGCCGCGCCGAAGCCGACGACCTGGAACAGGTCTACGAGCAGACCAAGGATTCGGGCGTGCAGTTCCTCGGCATCAACGTCCGCGACGACACCAAGAACAAAGCGCAGGACTTCGTGGTCGACAACAAGGTCTCGTACCCGTCGATCTACGACCCGTCGATGCGTTCGCTGATCGCCCTCGGTGACGGCTACCCCACGTCGGTCATTCCGACGACGATCGTCCTGGACCGCCAGCATCGCGTCGCCGCGGTGTTCCTCCAAGAACTTCTCGCCGAGGATTTGCTGCCCGTCGTCCAGCGAGTAGCTCAGGAAGACGCGCAGTAAAGATGACAACCACGACCACTACGCTGCTGGCCGGCAGCGACACATTGAGTGCCGGTGTGGGCGAAGCGTTTCAGAACGCGGCGTCGTCCGGTCCGCTTCTGCTCGCCCTCGGCGCCTGTGTGCTCGCCGGTCTGGTGTCGTTCGCTTCACCGTGCGTCGTGCCGCTCGTTCCCGGCTACCTGTCCTACCTGGCCGGCGTCGTCGGTGCCGACGCTCCCGCGATCACCGCCGAAGAGGCGAAGACGCGGACGATCACCCGGAGCAGTCGACTGAGGGTGGCCGGTGCGGCCGGACTGTTCGTCGCGGGCTTCACCGTTGTGTTCGTCCTCGCGACCGCGTCGGTATTCGGCGTGATCTCCACGCTGCTCGTCAACCGCGAGGTCCTGATGCGAGTGGGCGGTGTCGTCACCATCGCAATGGGTCTCGTCTTCATCGGGCTGATTCCGGCGCTGCAGAAGGACGTTCGTTTCGAACCGCGTCGCGTGTCGTCACTGGTGGGTGCGCCGCTGCTCGGGGGAGTGTTCGCTCTGGGCTGGACGCCGTGCCTCGGTCCGACATTGGCAGGCGTGATGTCCGTAGCGGCGGGAACCGACGGGATGACCGCCGCGCGTGGTGTCACGTTGATCGTCGCGTACTGCATCGGACTCGGCCTGCCGTTCATCATCTTGGCGCTGGGATCGGCGCGCGCGCTGACCGGCGTCGGCTGGTTGCGTCGTAATGCACGCACCATTCAAATTTTCGGCGGAATCATGTTGGTGGCAGTGGGAATCGCCCTCGTCACCGGCGCGTGGGACCAGTTCGTCGGCTGGGTTCGCGACGCATTTATCTCGGAGGTGACGCTGCCGATATGACAGCTGACGACAATAACGACCACCCGAAACCCGTGCTGCCGAAGCAGTCGGTGATCGGTCGAGTCGTTGCACTCGGGCGCAACACCTGGCGCGGGCTCACCTCGATGCGGACCGCGCTGGTACTGCTGTTCCTCCTCGCGCTCGCTGCGATCCCCGGCGCCCTGCTGCCACAGCGAACCCTCAACGAGGGCAAGGTCACCGACTACATCGCCGCGCGTCCGACGCTCGGTCCGTGGATGGACCGCCTCGAATTGTTCGACGTGTTCAGCAGTTTCTGGTTCACCGCGATCTACGCATTGCTCTTCATCTCGCTGGTCGGCTGCATCCTGCCGCGTTGCGTGGAGCACGCGAAGGCGCTGCGCACCCGTCCGGTGAATGCGCCGCGCAATCTTGCTCGCCTGCCGCACCACACCACGAGCGTCGTGGACGGCGAGACTCCTGACGAACTTGCTGCCCGGGTGTCGAAAGAACTGCGCGGGTGGCGCGTCGAAACGCGTCGCGGCGATTCGAAATCACGACGCGAAGGCGAAATCACCATCTCGGCGGAGAAGGGATACCTCCGCGAGTTCGGCAACCTCGTGTTCCACCTCTCGCTGGTCGGATTGTTGATCGCGATCGCCGCGGGCAAGTTGTTCGGCTACGAGGGCAATCGCATCGTCATCGCCAACGACGGCCCCGGGTTCTGCACGACCTCGCCGGCAGTGTTCGACTCCTTCGTCGCCGGTCTGAGCCTCGACGGCACCGGCATGACCCCGCTGTGTGTACGTGTGAAGAATTTCCAGGCCGACTACCTCGAGACCGGTCAGGCCGAGATGTTCACCTCGGACATCTCGTACCAGGCAGGCGACGACCTCGAGTCCGATACCTGGCGGGACACGACCATCCAGGTGAACCACCCACTGCGGATCGCCGGCGATCGTGTGTACCTGCAGGGACACGGATACGCGCCGACATTTACCGTCACGTTCCCGAACGGTGAGACCCGCACCGAGACGCTCCAGTGGCGTCCGGACGACGCCACGACGTTCCTGAGCAGTGGCGCGATGCGCTTCGACCCGCCGGGCGGCATGTATCCCGATGCGGACGAGCGTCGGAAGAATCAGATTGCCATCGAAGGATTGTTCGCGCCCACCGCGCTGTTCCACGGCAACCTGCTGTCGTCGAGTTACCCGGCGATGAACGATCCGGCAGTCGCCATCGACATCTACAAGGGCGACACCGGACTCGATACCGGTAACCCGCAATCGCTGTTCGAACTCAACACCGAACTGATCAATCAGGGCCGACTGGTCAAGCAGGATCGAGTCAATCTGTTTCCGGGGGAGAGCGCGACGCTTGCCGACGGAACCCAGGTGCGATTCGATGGTGCCGTCGACTTCGTGAACCTGCAGGTCTCCCACGATCCCGCTCAGGTGTGGGTGTTGGTTTCGGCGTTGACCATGATGGCGGGCCTACTCGTCTCGCTCGTGATCAAGCGTCGCCGCGTCTGGGCACGTATCTATCCAGATGACGAACGACGTACTGTAGTAGAACTTGGTGGGCTTGCCCGCACCGACCACGCAGGCTGGGGCGACGAGTTCGACCGCCTCGCCGACCGCTTGCTGAAAAGCAATCCGACCACCGCGGTGAACCAACCGCACGCGCAGGAGAACGCCCGATGACAACGAACGAGACACTCGCGCAGTACAGCGACTGGGCCTTCAAGTCCGCCTTCACCGTGCTCGTGCTGGCGTTTGTGCTGCTCATCGTGCAGTACGCGTCGGCCAGAGCAAAGGCGGTTCAGGACAAGGAACTGGTCTCCGCCGGCGGTGTCGACGCATCCGTGCCTGGCAGGGTCGCGGAGACTCCGAGCAAGTCGCTCTCGGAACGATTCGGCGGAATGGGCCGAGCTGTCCTGGTCGTCGGAACGGTGCTGATCATCGCGTCGATCGTGCTGCGCGGATTTGCGACGGAACGATTCCCGCTCGGCAACATGTACGAATTCGTGGCGATGGCGTGTGCGGCGTCGTTGCTGGTCGGGCACGTCCTGTTGATCAAGCCGGCGTACCGTCCGATGTGGGTCTTCTTGCTGGTGCCGGTTCTGATCTTGATGTTCCTCGCCGGCACGGTCCTTTACGCCGACGCGGCTCCCGTGGTTCCGGCGCTGCGCTCGTACTGGCTTCCGATTCACGTGACGATCGTCAGCGTCGGTTCCGGAATCTTCATGATCGGCGGTATCGCGAGCCTTCTGTTCCTGCTGCGACTGAAGTTCCCGCCCGGTGACGAAGGCACGAGTATCGGTGGCCGGATCGCAGAGCGACTGCCGGATGCCCAGACTCTCGACCGCTTGGCGTACAAGAGCACGATCATCGCGTTTCCGCTGTTCGGCGCCGGCGTCATCCTCGGTGCCATCTGGGCGGAAGCTGCGTGGGGACGCTTCTGGGGTTGGGATCCGAAGGAGACGATGTCCTTCATCGCCTGGGTGATCTACGCGGCCTACCTGCATGCGAGGGCAACGTCCGGGTGGCGGGAGACGAAGGCCGCCTGGATCAACATCGCCGGTTTTGTTGCGATGCTGTTCAATCTCTTCATCATCAACATGGTCGTCTCCGGCTTGCACTCCTACGCGGGACTCACCTGATCCTCTCGAGGTACCGTGGGTGGCTGCCGACCGGTCTGTAGGTATTACCGGTAGGTACGTCAGGGGCGGGCAACAGTTACGATGCAGCTTGGCGAATTACTAGCTGTCTGGTAGCTGTGGGATCGACGAGGGGGAGCGGCGAGATGGCCGACAAGATTGAAGACGCCGGAGCAGGATTGTGGGAGCCGGTGCGCCCTGCCGAGCCGACGCGGCGCGAGCCGCGCGCATCCGCGCCCGAGCCGTCATCGGACTCGGTTCCCAGCGACGTTCGTAGTCTCTTCGTGGCCCCGGTCGACTCCGGGCCGCTCCAGCAAGTCGCCGGCCAGGCGCCCGGTGCACCCGCCGCTCCGCCGCCGACGACGACCCCAGCGGCTCCGGTACCAGGTCCCAAGACTCCGGTCATCCAGTATCCGGCAGCGCAGCCAGGCCCGATCAACGGCCAGTTCTCGACCTCGCCTGCGATGCCGATGCAGACCTACGAACCTACGAATCGTGGAGGGTCGCTTCCGGATTCACGAACTGGCGTTCCGCAGCCTGTTCAGAACCTGCATCCTGTTCAGAATTCGCAGCCCGGCCCGACGGCGCATTCATCCGCGAGACCGCTCCAGCAACCGCAGGCACCTTTTTCGCCCGGCGTCCATCCGCCCAATCCCGCGATTCGGCAGTTCGGTCATCCCGGCGCTGCGCCGGTGCAGAACGGCCACACCCTCCAGAATGGTCAGGCCGTGCCGATGGCCCCGCCGACGGCGCCACCTACTCGCGCTCCGATGCCGCAGACCGGACTCACTTCGGCTCCGGACAGTCGCTTCGAGTCCGCTCTCCCGATGACTGCGCAAGATCTCTCGGCTGCGCTCCTCGTCAAGCGGCCTGTCCGGCCTGCCCCGGTGGGTGGCTGGCGCAAGGCGCTGTACACGTTGTCCGGCCGATCGGTGAACCTCGGAAACGGTGCAAAAGAGCAGCACCTCGTCGAGTTGACGCGCCAGATCAACCAGCCGCTGCAGGGCTGCTACAAGGTTGCGGTGCTCAGTCTCAAAGGCGGCGTCGGAAAGACCACGACCACAGCGACACTGGGGTCGATGTTCGGCTCGATCCGCGGCGATCGCGTCGTCGCTGTCGATGCAAACCCCGACCGGGGAACGCTGAGCCAGAAGATCCCGCTCGAAACTCCGGCAACAGTGCGAAACCTGCTGCGCGACGAGAACAGCATCGAGAAGTACAGCGACGTCCGTGGCTACACATCGCAAAATCGACACCGGCTCGAAGTGCTTGCCTCCGACAGCGATCCAGCAGTTTCAGAGGCCTTCAGCGGTGGGGACTACACGCGCACGGTCGACATGCTCGAGAAGTTCTACAGCATAGTTCTGACCGATTGCGGCACCGGATTGATGCACTCGGCGATGCAGGCCATTCTCGAAGGTGCAGATTCGTTGATCGTCGTCAGTTCCGGTTCCGTCGACGGTGCACGTAGCGCCTCCGCAACACTTGACTGGCTCGACGCTCACGGTTACAGCAGGCTGGTCGCCACGTCCGTAGCTGTCATCAACGCGGTACGGCCTCGCTCGGGCAAGGTTGATCTGCCGCGGGTCGTCGAGCACTTCGAGCAGCGCTGTCGAGCGGTGAAACTGATTCCGTTCGATCCGCATTTGGAAGAGGGCGCCGAAATCGATCTGGACCGGCTGCGTCCAGGTACTCGGGAAGCGGTGCTGGAGTTGGCTGCGGTGGTTGCGCAGGACTTTCCGGCCTCCCCGTTCGCGTTGACGGGGCGGTAATCGGATAGCCGGGCGAGCCCGGACGCTACGTCGACGCGTCAGTCGGCGGTACGTCCGGGCCTTCCGTGCGCTTGCGTCGTGTTTGCTGGTTCACATTCCACAGGAATTCGGGATCGTCATCCGGCCCGCGTACACCGCTCACCGGGGTGCGCGTCGACGGATCGGGCCCGAATGCCTTCCACATCAGAACGATCAATGTCACCAAACCCACCAACGCCAACAGATACAACACGGCGCACCTCCTCAGGGAACTGAAGTCGAGCCTACTCAGTCTCCGCCCCGCTTCACCAGAAGTGGTGCGGACAAGCGTTTCGGCTCAGTGCGCTAGTGCTGTATCTGTCGGGTACTGCAAGATCTGTCGGGTACCGCAAAGTGCTTCGAAGTGAGCTGAAGTTGCTCAGTTGTTGTCTGCTTCGGTGGTCAGCGAGCGCAGAAGCTGCATGACCTCGGTCTCACGGAATCGACGATGTCCTCCTGGCGTGCGAAGCGAGCCCAGTCGTCCTGCGTGTGCCCAGCGGGTCACGGTTTTGGGATCGACATGAAACAATGCCGCTACCTGTCCGGGCGTCATGAGTGCGTCTGCGGCGGTATTGAAGGTTGGTGCGCTCATTGTGAGGTCCTCCATGTTGATGTCGAACGTTTGACGAACAGTGATTCCGAACCGAGCAGTGATTCCGAACTTTGGTTCCGAACCGGTGTGTCGACCAGTTGCCAAAAACCTGCGTCGAGTTTGTTTCGAAGTCCTTCGCTCACATTCGACCGTTTTCTGAGTGGTAGCGCAATGTTTGCACAGATATAGCCGGGTAGTCGATCTTTCAAGAAAAAGTAATGTTTAAGTAAAGGACAAAATGGATATAGCGGGCTCGGTCCCACCCGTATTCGGAATGGGTAACCTGAGAGGGTGAGTCAGTTGTCTGAAAACCCCGAAAATGTTCCTTCTGAGCCGGTCAAGGCCAGTAAACCTTCCGCAAACTCTGGGCAAGCAAAGTCAGCTTCCGGGCCGGTGACCAAGGGTCAACTAGCCCGCGACGTGGTGCTGTACTCGGTCGCTCGGCTGCTGCTTGTCGTCGTGATCGGTGCCGTCATCATCGGTGGCGGAAAGCTCGCCGGCACGGACGTTCCCTTGATCGTCGCGGCGCTGTTCGCAGTTCTGATCGCGCTGCCGCTGTCGTTGCTGCTCTTCGCGAAACTGCGCAAGCGTGTCAATGCGGGCATTGCGGCGGTCGACGCCCAGCGTCGGTCCGATCGTGACGATCTTCGCTCCAAGCTGCGCGGAGACGGGCGGTGACCACGGGGTCGCTCGACGTCGACCGTCGGACCTCACGCCAGTGGGTCGACAACGCGGTGCGGTTGATCGAAGCCGACGCGCAACGCAGCGCGGACACTCACCTGCTGCGCTATCCGCTGCCGAGTAACTGGACCGTCCAGCTTTATCTGAAGGACGAGTCGACCCACATCACGGGGAGTCTCAAGCATCGACTCGCACGGTCGCTTTTCCTCTACGCGATCTGCAACGGCTGGGTTACCGAAGAGACCACTGTCATCGAAGCGTCGTCCGGATCGACGGCTGTCAGCGAGGCGTATTTCGCGAAGTTGCTGGGCCTGGATTTTGTCGCGGTGATGCCCGCGAGCACGAGTCCCGCCAAGATCGCGTTGATCGAGGCGCAGGGGGGACGTTGTCATTTCGTGAGCGATCCGTCGTCGATCTACTCGGAATCGCATCGGCTCGCGAGTGAGTTGAACGGTCACTACATGGACCAGTTCACCCACGCCGAGCGCGCGACGGATTGGCGCGGAAACAACAACATCGCCGAATCGATCTTCACTCAGCTCGAACACGAGGAACATCCGATTCCCGATTGGGTGGTCGTCGGAGCCGGGACGGGCGGAACCGGTGCCACGATCGGCCGCTTTCTTCGTTACCGGAAATTCGACACGGGGCTGTGCGTGGTGGACCCGGAGCACTCCGTGTTTTTCGACGCGTGGCGAGCGAGCGATCCGTCGATCGTCGGTACTCGAGGTTCCCGGATCGAGGGCATCGGCCGTCCGCGCGTCGAACCGTCTTTTGTCGGTCAGGTGGTCGACCGAATGATCAAGGTGCCGGACGCAGGCTCGATCGCGGCTGCCCGGCATGCCAGCGCAGCCCTGGGGCGCAAAGTGGGCGGCTCGACGGGGACGAACCTGTGGGGAGCTTTCGCGTTGATTGCCGAAATGATGGCGGCCGGGCGCAGCGGCAGCGTCGTCACCCTCCTGTGCGACGGCGGAGAGCGTTACTCAGGCACGTATTACAACGACGAATGGGTGGCTTCGGAAGGGATCGACCTGCTCGGCCCGACGACAGTGCTGGACGAGTTCGTCCGTTCGGGTGCGTGGACGGCCAGTTCCTGAATCGCCGGCGCTGGACCGTGTGACGGGCGGCTCATCGTCACGCGCGGCCAGGCGTCCAACCCGGACGACTGCTCGTCCGTTCTGATGCGTATCAGGCCGGGGGAGAGCGTGTTCTCGGCCAGGCGCACGAACCCGAGGCGCTCGTAGTACGGCGCGTTCCACGGAACATCGACGAACGTCGTCAGAGTCACGAGATCGTGGTGATGGTCCGCCGCCCATTCGGTGACGGCGTCGATCAGCTGGGCTCCGAGGCCTTTCCGGGCATGATCGGGGTGAACGGAGACCTGTTCGATATGCGCGCCGCCGTCCACGATCTCGACGAGTGCGTACGCAACGGGCACGTCGTTCGCGTCGGTCTGAACCCAGATGTGCTCGGCTGCGAGAAAATCGTTCAACTCGTCGAGCGTCGGCGGTGGATCGTCTGCGATGGCGTCCATCCCGATGTCTCGGAACGGTTCGCCCGCGGCGATCTCGATCTGTTGCAGTGCGGGTAGGTCGGTGGATATGGCCGAGCGGATCACAGAAACCGTTTTACCTCGAGAAGTGCGTTTCTCCCAGCGCTACGTCATGTGAAACACAAACCTACGCAACCGTAGGTTGTGTATCGTTTGTCCAAGGGGCACTTCTCCAGCGAGGGCGGATCATGGGCAATCCTGAAGTTTCACTCGACAACTACGAGGCTGTGTACGAGTACTACCGCAGTCATCAGCAGAACCGATTCGTGGCGAAGCTCGCCTATGCCGCGTTGGCACTGAAGTACCGCCCGCGGGTGAGGTACGCGCCGGGTGCGGAAGCTGCGCTGAAGACTCTGCTGGAACGTAAGACGCAGTTGGTCGTGGCAGTCAATCATCTGACCGAGAGCGACCAGTTCACGCTCGCCGCGACCGCGTGGCGTACTCCGTTGCGTCGAGTGATCGGACGGACCCGGGTCCTCGCCAAAGACGAACTCTTCGTTGATCCTTCACAGCGCAAGAAGGTCGACATGATGGGCAGCATCCCGGTTTTTCGCAGCAAGAACTACGGCCTCCGTGCAGTTTCGGATGCCGGCCGAGTGATGATGGACGTCGCGGCCGAGCGGCTGGGCAACGGGGACTGTCTGGCGATTTTCCCGGAAGGGACGTGCAACACCGAAGATCCGACGCGGCTGCAGCACGTCAACAGCGGAATCGGCCACATCGTCGCGCGCGCCGAGAAGTTGGGATGCTCACCGGCTCTGGTGTCGATCGGCATCAATTACGGTCCGGTGGCCGGCGACGTCAAGGCTGCGAGTGTCTTTGTCGGAATGCCGGTGACCGAACTTCCGGACAAGCCGATGGATATCGCCCGAACTGTGCAGGCCGATTTGCAGGTGGCAGTGAACGGGGCCGTCGCCGGATACTAGGCGCGCCTGTCAATTTTGGTTGACAGATTCCGGTTGTCAACCTAAATTGACATCATGACCGAAGCAACCTCTCTCGCTGCTGCCGCCGGTAGCCCGGATCCCACCGAGGGATTGCGTGCTGTTCGAGCGCTGCGTCGTCTACTCGAAAAACTCGAGGCCATTCAGGTCGCCAATGCGCGCCGTCACGGATGGTCCTGGCAGGCGATCGCGGAAGCTCTCGAGGTCAGCCGTCAAGCCGTCCACAAGAAATACGCGTCCGCGCAGTCGGAATCGATGCTGCGTTCACTGCGCGAGAAGGGCAGGTAATTGCCATGTTCGAAAGGTTCTCCGCACAGGCTCGAGGCGTCGTTGTCGATGCTGTCGCCGGCTCCGGTCCTGTCACGCCGATGGAACTTCTGACCGCGCTGCTCACCTCTGATCGGGGCATCGCCACCGAGGTGCTCACCGAGTCTGGTGTCACGCTCGACGTGATCCGCCACGCCGGCGCCGGATCGAACGAAGGTAGCTCCAACAATTTCGACGACGCCGAGATACTCAAGTCGATCGGCATCGATCTCGATGCGGTTCGGGAGAGTCTCGAGCAGTCCTTCGGCGAAGGTGTGCTGGACGAGACTCCTGTGCCGGACGGCGTCGACACTTCTCGCAAGAGCCGATTCAGGTTCCCTCGTTCACGATTCGAGAAGGACTCCAAGAAGGTGTTGGAACTCTCGCTCCGTGAAGCGCTCGCGCACAAGGACAATCGCATCGGCGCCGAACACATCCTGCTCGGCATCCTGCGTGTCGCCGACGGGCCTACCCGTCAGGCCCTCGAAACGCAGGTCACGATGTCGGTGATCCGTGAGCGCTTGGAAGCGAAGATGAATCGCGCCGCCTAGATTCGGCACGGCTCCGCATGCACGGGGCGGGATGTGCCAGCATTCAGACATGACATTTCTGGCACGTCTCATCATCAACGGCATAGCCATCTGGCTGGCGTCGGCGTGGGTCACCGGCATCACGATCGCCAACCACGACAACGGCACCTGGGGCACGGTTCTCGTGATCGCGGTGATCGCTTTGATCTTCACGGTGGTCAACGCGTTCATCAAGCCGGTAGTGCAGCTTCTCTCGCTACCGCTGCTCATCCTGACTCTCGGATTGTTCACGCTCGTGATCAACGCCCTCATGCTGATGCTGACGGCGTGGATCTCGTCCGGAACGTCCTACGGCTTGACGGTCGACGGCTTCTGGACGGCAGTCTGGGGCGCGCTGATCATCTCGATCGTGAACTTCCTGCTCAGCGCGTTCGTCCCGGACAACCGTTGACTCCGTCGACTTTCAGGCGAGACTGAGCGCAACTGCGGTCGCGGCACCCCAGACGAGCATGGCGAGTCCGGTGTCGCGCAACGCGGGGATCAGGGCCATACCCTGCCCGCCCGAACGCAGTGGGGCGTTGGCTCGGATTGCCAGTGGCAACGCCAGCAATCCGAGCAATGCCCACGGAGTACGCAGGATCAGCAGCAGGGTCGCGACGAACGGGACGGCCAGCAGGATCACGTGCAGCGTGCGGGTCTTCGCGTCGCCGAGCCGGACTGCGAGAGTGATCTTTCCGGACTCGGTGTCGGTCGGGATGTCTCGAAGATTGTTGGCAACGAGCACCGCACTCGAGAACGAACCGATGGCGATCGCGCCGGCCAGCCCGGCCAGATCCACCCGCTCGGCCTGTACGAACTGAGTTCCCAGCACTGCAATCAGTCCGAAGAAGATGAACACGGCGATCTCGCCGAACCCGCTGTATCCGTACGGCTTCTTGCCGCCGGTGTAGAACCAGGCACCGATGATGCAGAACACGCCGACCGCAACCAGCCACCAGGCTGTGGTCGCCGCCAGAACGAACCCGGCTACCGCGGCAACGGTGAAGCAGCTGATCGCCGCGGCCTTCACGGCTCCGGGACTGACCAACTTCGATCCGACCAAGCGCAGTGGCCCGACGCGGTCGTCGTCCGTTCCGCGGATTCCGTCGGAGTAGTCGTTCGCGAAATTCACCCCGACGATCAAGGCCAAGGAGACGATCAGTGCCAGGAGCGCCTTCCACCACACTGCGAGGTCCAGAGACGCCGCGGCTCCGGTGCCGACCAGCACGGGCGCAATCGCGTTCGGGAGTGTGCGCGGCCTCGCGCCTTCGATCCATTGAGCAGCTGTTGCCATACAACGATCTTTGCACTGTGCAATACGATCGAACGCGGTGGATCAGCACATGACTCGAGACGTGAGTGAGCGCGCCAGGTACGCGCAGTCGGGCGAAGACCTGGCAGACATTGCCTTGCTCGGACCCGTTTCGACCAAAGTGGGCGATCGTCTGGTTCCGTTGCCGGGTCCGCGAGCTCGAACTCTGCTGGTTGCGCTGGCTCGCAATCCGGGTGAGCCACGTACCGCGCAGAGCCTGATCGACGACGTCTGGGGGCTGGAGCCGCCGCGCTCACCGATGAACGCCCTCCACACTCAGGTCTCGCGCCTGCGATCTGCACTCCCGGACGGGGCCCTCGAAGTCACGGCGGCCGGATACCGGCTCACTCTCGCTCGGGAGCGTGTCGACCTGGCCAGGGCAGCGGACGCCGCCCGTGGTCTGCGCACCGTCGGCGCCGACGCGTCCGAAGCGCTCGCAGTCACGACCGCGTCATTGCGCCTGTGGCGCGGTACCCCCGGGAGTGACGTCGTCGGCGACGTTGCAGATCGTCTGGCGCTCGACGCAGGCCGGGTGTACGACGAACTGGAGACGGCGCAGATCGACGCGTTGCTCACATTGGGGGAGTACGCGGCAGCCATTCCCCTGGTGCGCGGACGCCATCTGGCGAGCCCATTCGACGACACAGCGGCCGAGGCGTTGATGCGTGCGCTCGCCGGAGCAGGCCGAGTCAACGAGGCACTCGAAGTGTTCGCGGAGTTCCGCAACCACCTCGCCAATCGCCTGGGCGCTGATCCGTCACCCGCACTGGTGACTCTCAATGCGGAACTTCTCGGGGCACCTGCGGCTACACCGCGGGCCGCGCGTGCGATCGGTCTCCGCGCTGCCCCCAACACCTTGCTCGGTCGCGACAACGACATCGACCAGATCGAATCCTTGCTCGCCCGCTCGCGCGTCGTCACCATTCTCGGACCTGGTGGCGCCGGAAAGACCCGTCTCGCACACGAATTGGGCCTGCGCGGATCCGTGAACCAGCCGGGCGTCTCGGTGGTCCTCGTGGAGTTGGCGTCGTTGCGCAGCAGCGAAGATGTCATCGCGGCCATCGGAGGCACCCTCGGAATCAGCGAATCCGATCTGGCGCCAGGCAAATTGACCGTCGGCCGAACGCATTCGGCGAGAGAGCGACTCAAAGAGGCGCTGTCTGCCGGTCCGATGTTGCTCATCCTCGACAATTGTGAGCACGTGATCGGCGCGTGTTCGGAGATCGTGGCCGAGATGATCGCGGCCGGTCGTCAGCTGACGGTTCTGACCACCAGTCGTTCTCCGCTCATGATCAGTGCCGAGGCGGTGTACCCGTTGCCGCCGTTGGCGATCGACGACGGAAGCGGCTCGGCAGTCGAACTCTTCTCGGCGAGAGCCCGTGCGGTGCGGCCGTCTGTTCATCTGGACGTCGACGCGGTAGTCAAGCTGTGTACGACGCTCGACGGACTCCCGCTGGCGATCGAGCTCGCTGCCGCGCGGGTCCGCACCATGAGCGTCGACGAAATCGGTTCGAGACTGCGAGACAGGTTCGCGTTGTTGCGCTCCGATGATCCGACGTCTCCGGATCGGCATCGCACCCTGCACGCGGTGATCGACTGGAGCTGGAATCTGTTGGGCAGCGGGGATCAGATTGCGCTGCGTCGATTGTGCCGATTCCCGGCCGGCTTCACCCTTTCTTCGGCGCAGGCCGTTGCCGGGTGGGGCGAGTTGACCGATGTGGCAAGCGCCGTCGAAGCGCTGGTGAATCAGTCACTTCTATCCGTCAGCGACGGGCAGGGAGATCTTCGGTACTACATGCTCGAGACTGTCCGTGAATACGGCGAGGAGCAACTCGCCGCGTCCGGGGAGGGACCGGAAGTGATTCGGCGCCTCGACGACTGGGCGATTGCGATCGCCGAGGATGCCGTCGTGCGTGCACGGACGGATCAGCTCCGTCTGATTGCCGACCTCGATGCCGAGCACGACAACCTTCTGGCTGTACTTCGCTGGGCCGTGGAACGCGGCGACGCGGTGACCGTAGCCAACGTCTTCCCCGTCCTTGCGATTCTGTGGGCCGTACGAGGATCGAACTCGGAAATCTCGAACTGGGCGTCGAAGATCGTCGGGGCGACCGCGGACAACGATCTGCGCGACGTGAATGCAGAACTGGTGGGCGCTACGTTCATCCTGGTGGCGATGCATCTCTTCTTCGGAGAGGCCGATCGAAACCATGCCCGTGCGCGGATCCGACTTCGAAAGCTGTTGCGTGAGCGCGATGATCTCGGTCCGTTGTTCGCATTTCTGATCAAGCTGACCACGAGTGGGATCGCCAACCACAAACTTGCGCGGTTGGTGGCCGAAGGCGTTCGCAGTTCCGATCCCGAGACCCGCATGGCGGCGTTGTCCGCGCGTTCGAACATGCGGGAGAACATCGGAGATCTGCGCGGTGCATTGCTGGACGGGGAGACTCTGTTCGACTACGCCACCAGCATCGGTGACGAGTGGGGTCTGGCGATGGCGGCCCAACATGTCGGGTCGGTTCACAGCCAATCCGCCCGCTATGGCGAGGCCATCGAGTTCTACGCGATCGCGGCGGCGTCGATGGAACGCCTCGGTGCGCGTGACGAGGCGATGCAGCTCATCTGCTTTCAAGCCGGAGCAATGATCGCGGCCGGTGACACCGCTGGTGGTCGGGTGCTTCTCGATCGTGCACGTCCGGCATTGGCGCATTCGGGTGGGACCGGGGCCATCGAAACCGATCAACGGCGTGCGGCGCTCATAGCGAGTATCGCCGAGGCGGATCTCGCGGACGGCCGTATCGACGAGGGCTTGACTCGGTATCGAGAAGCGCTGGAGCTGTTGGGTTCTGCGATCGAGAACATCTTCGGTGATCCCTTCGTCGTTCTGCTCGGTGCCGCGGCTGTGTGCGCTCACGCAGTTCACGGCAGGCACGAACTGGTGGCGGGCCGCGTTCTGCAGATGAAGGAGTCGAGTGCTCTCAAGCTCGATCCCAACGGTTACGCGGACCTGCCACTCGCCGGTTCGTTGGCGTCGGCGATCGGGTCGTTCGATCTTGTCACGGGCAACATCGAACGCGGAGTCGAACTGATGGCGTTGTCGTTGAAAATGCCGGGGAGACAAGACTTCGTCTCGCTCCATCACGCGCGCCTCTCCGACTTCGCGGTTGGTCTGGTCGGAGCCGACAGGTGGTCTGTGGAAACCGAGAAGGTATCGGGTTACTCACGCAGAGCGGTCCGCGAAGCAGTGTTGGCTGCGCTTCGCGGACCGGTGCTGGACTAGGTCTGGACGATGGTGCGGGACTTATGTCTTGCGCATGTACATCCGCACGGTCAAAGGTGCCATGACGGCAACGATCACCGCGGCGCCCACCAGCGACCACACGACGTGGATACCGAAGTGGCCGTCGTTGGCCAGCTCGCGAACCGCGGTCACCAGGTGTGAGACCGGATTGACGTTCACGAACTTCTGAAGCCAACTCGGCATGGTGGCAGGATCGACGAACGCATTCGACAGGAACGTCAGCGGGAACAGCACGAGCATCGAAACACCCTGCACCGTGGACGCTTTGTTCATCAGCACGCCCATGAGAGCGAAGATCCAGCTGATGGAGAACGCGCACACCATGACCAGGATCGCGGCAGACAGAATGCCGACCACGCCGCCTGCGGGGCGGTAACCCATCGCGAAACCGACGATGAACGTGATGGTCGTGGCGATGCCGTAGCGCACGACGTCGGCGAGCAATGCACCGGACAGCGGGGCGATACGAGCGATGGGAAGGGACTTGAAGCGGTCGAACACGCCCTTGTCCATGTCCTCACGAAGCTGCGTGCCCGTGACGATGGAACCGGTGATGACGGTCTGGACGAGGATGCCGGGGATGATCGTCGGCAGATATGCCGTCACGTCACCGGCGATCGCGCCGCCGAAGATGTAGGTGAACATCAACGTGAAGATGATCGGCTGGATGACGACGTCGAACAGTTGCTCGGGGTTGTGCTTGATCTTGAGAATTCCGCGGTACGCCATCGTGAACGTGTTCGCGAAGCTCTGCTGCAGGCTGATGCGGCGGGGTGCGGCATCCGGCTGGGCTATCGGCGACCGGGGTTTGGTGAGGGTGGTTGTCATGCGACGCTCCGATCGGAGTCGTTGTCGGACTGGGCGTCGTTGCGTCCACCGTCTTCGGGCTGGTGCCCGGTGATGGTCAGGAACACTTCGTCCAGGCTGGGTTTCTGTACGTTGATTTCGTCGACGGCGATACCTTGCTCACGCAGACGGATCAACAGGTCCGCCGTGATCGACGGGTCGCTCAGTGGTGCGGTGATCCGCCCGACCTCGGGAGTGACTCCCACCTCGACGCTCAGCGCAGCGGCGATGAGCGAGCGAGCCTCCTCGGTGCGATCACGATCGACCAGCTTGAGTTGGAGCGAGGAGATCCCAACCGAAGCCTTGAGTTCGTCGGCGGTGCCGTTGGCGATCACGCGGCCGCGGTCGATCACCGCGATGCGATCGGCCAGTTGATCGGCTTCGTCGAGGTACTGCGTGGTGAGCAACACCGTCGAACCCTCGGCGACGAGTCGCCGGATGGTCACCCACATCTGGGCGCGGGTGCGCGGATCGAGGCCGGTGGTGGGCTCGTCGAGAAACAGCAGCGGCGGGCGCGCGATCAGGCTTGCCGCCAGATCCAGGCGACGACGCATGCCACCGGAGAAGTTCTTCAGCGGTTTGGTCGCGGCCTCGACCAGATCGAACTCCTCGAGGAGTTCGAGGGACTTGGTGCGCGCATCGCGGCGGCTCAGGCCGAGCAGCCGCGAGAAGATCACGAGGTTCTCGGTCGCCGTCAGATCCTCGTCGACGGAGGCGTACTGACCGGTGACGCCGATCAGGGATCGGACCGCGGTGGGTTCACGGCTGACGTCGTGGCCGAAGATGCGCGCCTCACCGCCGTCGGGGCGAAGGAGAGTGGCGAGCATGCGGACGGTGGTGGTCTTGCCGGCGCCGTTCGGCCCGAGGACGCCGAACACCGAGCCGGTGGGGACGGTGAGGCTGACGCCGTCGACCGCGCGGTGCTCGCCGAACTTCTTGACGAGTCCGTCGGCCTCGATGGCAAGAGGCGAAGCTGTGTGGTTCATGGGATGAAGCTTGGCAGACCGATCTTGCATGGACCTTGCGTGGAACTTGCGGTTACTTGCACAGCGCGCGAGGTCGGTGCTGCGGATGCTAGCTGAACCGAGCCACCAGGGCGGCGCGGTCGAGCTTTCCCGGTCCACGCAGGGGGAGCGCGTCCACGACGAAGAGTTCCCGCGGCGCCGCGGTGACGTCGAGTGTCCGCTGAGCATGTGCGCGCAGTTCGTCGAGCGTCGGAGCTTCGCCCTCGGGTACGACCACGGCCACCACCCGCTGCCCCAGCCGCGGGTCCTCGATGCCGATCACCGCGCACTCGCGAACGGCGGGGTGATCGGCCAGCGCGGCCTCGACCACCTGCGGTACGACGGTCAGCCCACCGGTGGAGATTGCCTCGTCCAACCGGCCGCTGATGCGCAGGACCCCGTCGACAAAAGCTCCGGCGTCGTCGGTCCGGAACCATCCGGGTTCGGCGAAGGCAGGGTGGTCGGGAAGCCCGCGGTACCCGGACGCGAGCATCGGACCGCCCAGCAGTACTCGCCCGTCGTCGATACGAATCTGTGCTCCGGACAACGGGATTCCGTCGTAGACGCAACCGCCGGACGTTTCGCTCATCCCGTAGGTGCGGACGACGGTGATGCCCGCTTCGGTGGCCTGCGCGAGTACCGGTGCGGGAGTAGCAGCGCCGCCGAGCAGAACCGCGTCGAGCGAAGCCAGGGCCTCGACCGCGGCGCGATCACCGAGTGCCTTGACCAACTGCGTCGGCACCAACGAGGTGTAGCGGCGCGGTCCGCTCATCGCGGCGACAGCGCCCGGCAATGCTGCAGGGTCGAAACCCGCACTGACGTCGACGATCACCGGTTGTGTTCCGGCGAGGACACTGCGCAACAGAACTTGCATCCCGGCGATGTGGTGCGGGGGGAGAACCAGCAACCAGGATCCGGTGCCGCCGAGGCGTTCATGGGTCGCGTCGCCGCTGGCTCGCAGTGCGCTCGCGGCGAGCATCGCGCCCTTCGGGGTTCCGGTGGTCCCCGACGTGGCGACCACCAGCGAGATGCCGTCGTCGATGGGCTGATCGGGGTGCAGAGCGTCGCTCAGTCGGGCCGTCTCGCGTGCGTCGGCCGCAGGGACGGGAAGCACGGCGTCGTGCACGCCGTCCAGGATCTGCGCGATGGCAGGCAGTACCTCGAAGACCGCCTCACCCTGTGGAACGGCCAGTGTGCGAAGAACGTTCACCGGACGTCCGGCCCGGCCAGCGGCCAACCACCGGCAGCCAGATGGCTTCGTACTCGGTCGACGTCGGTTTCGAGTGGCATCTCGTTGGTGATCTTCGTGATGAGGACCTGGATGTCGGTCTTCTCGATGGGCAGATCGCCGTCCTCGATCAACGCGTCGGCGACGGCGTCGACCTCGGTTTCGGAGAGTCTGCGAGTGAGGAGCGCGAAAAGTGGGATGTAGTCCTGCTCGGGGACGCCATTGGGATAGCCGGCCCGCAACCAGCCGACTATCGACGTGAGGAAGGGCGGAAGGGCCATGACGTCAGCTCACGTCTCGAACTTCGTTGTCGGTGTCCACGTCTTCGATGACCGGCCACCCACCTGCGCGCAGCCTTTCGGTGACACGATCGACGTCGTCCTCGGACGGCTCCTCGTTGAGGATTCCCTCGATGATGGCGCGGATGGTGTCGTAGTCGACGTGGCGGTCCGGCACTTCGTGTGCCGACTCGATGGACATCGAAACGACCTGCTCGATCTCCTCGTCGGTCAGACGACGACGGAGAACGGCGAGCAGCGCAAAATGATCCTTGTCCGGGATGCCCTCGGGATACCCGGCACGCAGCCAGTCGAGCACGCTGCGCAATGAATACTTGCTCAAATCCTCGGCCTCATTTTCGTTTCGGTGGTTTCAGTGGTGCGCCGCGACGACCACTCAGAAGACGTGGATTCCGAACGTGCTGGCCAAGAAGTTCTTCATCAACAACAGAATTCCGGCGAAGATCGTGACGAGCACGACCGCAAAACAGAGGTACGCACCCATTTTACCCAGGGTGGACGGTCCTTCGGTGCCGTCGGCGTTCGGCAGACTCAGCGACTTGAGGCCGAAGGCGAAGATCGCCGGCAGTCCGGCTCCGAAGAGCAGTCCGACTGCCACTACCTGCCAGAGCGAATCGAGGGTATCGGTGAGTAGATGCATTCTCTTGCGCCCCTTTCAGGAGTTGCGAGTGGGTTCGGTGGACGGAGTGGGATCAGCAGTCGGAATCTCGCGAGCCGTCGCATCCGGATTCTCGTCCCATTCGGCGGTCACGTTGGCGGCGTCTACGGGTTCCTTACGCGAACGCAGGTACATGAAGATCGCGAACGCGATGAGGGCAGCGAAGACGACGAGCACGCCGGCCAGGCCGCCGATCAGATGCGCGAGTGCCCAGCAGATGGCGCCGACCACTGCAGCCGACGGCAAGGTGATCAACCAGGCGGCGGCCATCCGGCCTGCGACGCCCCAGCGGACCTCGGCGCCCTTGCGCCCGATGCCGGTACCGAGGATCGATCCGGTGGCGACGTGGGTGGTCGAGAGGGGGAGTCCGAGGTGGCTCGACGTGAGAATGATGGCGGCGGACGACGCTTCGGCTGCCAGACCCTGCGGCGCGGCGATCTCGACAAGGCCCTTGCCCAGGGTGCGGATGATGCGCCAACCGCCCAGGTAGGTGCCGAGAGCGATCGCGACGGCACAGGTGAACTTCACCCAGAACGGCATCTCGGTCTCGGCGGTGATGGTGCCGTGAGCGACCAGGGCCAAAAAGATGACGCCCATAGTCTTCTGGGCGTCATTGGTGCCGTGCGCAAGTGAGATCAGCGAGGCGGTGCCGATCTGGCCGAAACGGAAACCGCGCTCACGCTCGTCTTCCTTGACGGATGCGGTGATTCGGTACACGAGCTTGGTACCGACGCCTGCGACCAGGGCCGCGACGACCGGCGCGAGGATCGCGGGGACGACGACCTTGGTCAGAACTCCACCCCACTCGACGCCGCCCATACCGATGGAGGCGATTGCGGCGCCGATCAATCCGCCGAACAGTGCGTGTGAGGAGCTCGACGGCAATCCGAGCAGCCAGGTCGCCAGATTCCAGATGATTCCGCCGACGAGACCGGCGAAGACGATCAGCAGCAGATCCTGCCCACTGACCGCGCCGAGGTTGACGACGCCTTTGGCCACGGTCGCAGCGACCTCGACGGACAGGAACGCACCGACCAGGTTCAGGATCGCGGAAAGTGTGACCGCAACTTTGGGCTTGAGTGCTCCGGTCGCGATGGAGGTGGCCATTGCGTTACCGGTGTCGTGAAAACCATTCGTGAAATCGAACGCGAGGGCGGTGACAACTACCACCAGGAGGATTACGAGCTCTGCGGTCACAACGTGAATTGTGCGTATCGAACGCGTAAAAGTACAGCGAACGGGATGCGAACAGGGGCTCCGCGGAGTACGTCCCCGCGCGTGGGCTGCGGCGCTGCCGTTCGCGATGTGTTCAGCGCCACGAAATCGGAACCCTGTGTGGGACCTCACTTTTTGGTCTCACTCACCGGGAAGGCACATTCGGACCGTTTTAAACGCTGATTACCTACGGGCACCGAGCGCACCGGAACAGGGGTTTCACCCCTGTTTCTCGGTGTCTGTCAGTGAGAAGGAGAGCTCCGACCGTGAAGCCCAACAAGTCCACGAAGCTGATCGTGGCACTCGCCGCGACCGCCGTTCTGGCGTCAGCCTGCGCATCGAATCGTGGTGACGATCCCTACGCCGTCGCTGTCGGCGGACCCGGCGTCAGCGCCGACCTTGCGTCGAGCACATCCGACGCGAAGTTCGGCACCCTCGATTCGCCCTGCGGTGAAGGCGATGCCACCGGCGCAACCGATCAAGGCGTCAGCGACACCGAGATCAAGATCGGGTTCGGTGACGACCGCGGTTATGTGAAGTCTCCTGGGCTGAACAAGGAAATGAGCGATGCGGTGAACGCGCTCATCTCTTGGTGCAACGATCAGGGCGGCATCAACGGCCGCAAGGTCGTCGGAACCGACTACGACGCCGCGATGACGCAGGCCAACTCGGTCATGCAGGAAGCGTGCGCGAGCCAGTTCATGATGGTCGGCTACGGCTTCGCGATGGATCAGACCGCCGAGCAGACGCGTGTCGCGTGCAACCTGGTGTCCGTGCCAGGCTTCACCGTGTCACCCGACGCAGCCAACGGACCGATGACATTCCAGGGTGTCCCGTTCCCGGTCGACTACGCGAACGGTTCGCAGTGGTTCCAGATGGCCGAGATGCACCCCGATCTGGTGAACGACTTCGACGTCGTCAACAGCACGATGCCCACGATCATCAGCTCCACCACGAAGATTCGCTCGATCGCCGAGGCTGCGGGTTTCAAGCTCAAGGATTGCGGCGTCACCCTCAACTACGAGGGGGAATCGAGCTATGTGCCGTTCGCCGAGAAGTACAAGGAGTGCGGCGCGAAGGGGATCTGGACGTCACGATCGGCAAGCCCGTCGGAGCTGAACTTCGTGAAGGCCCTCGACCAGGTCGGGATCGATCCCATCTTCTTCGGTGAAGCCACCTGGTACGGCGCGACCGTCTCCGATTGGAACAAGGACACCGGACTGCTCGACAACCTCAACGCGGGCATGACCTTCCAGATGCTCGAGAACGCGGACAAGGTGCCCGCAGTGAAGAAGTACGTGGATCTGGTCTCCGAGCAGGGTGGCAAGACCGCGCTCCTCGGTATGCAGGCGGCGTCGTCGTTCCTGCT
The DNA here is from genome assembly GCF_058792695.1 of Rhodococcus sp. MT28. Lineage (NCBI taxonomy): Bacteria > Bacillati > Actinomycetota > Actinomycetes > Mycobacteriales > Nocardiaceae > Rhodococcus > Rhodococcus sp. MT28. The sequence goes on along the minus strand of NZ_JBXAFD010000004.1, from coordinate 173,503 downwards.
GTGGGCGGCCGCCGCGGACGAGTGCGGTAGCGATCTGACGCGTCAGTGCATGGTGAACGAACTCTCGAACATTCACGAGTGGGACGGCGGCGGATTGCATGCCGTCACCGATCCCGGCAAGAACATGCCGGCCACCTGCGGACTCATGACCTCGCTGAAGGGCAGTACCTACGCGCAGGCATTCCCGTCCACCGCGGGCGAATTCAAGTGCGACCCCAAGTACCTCGTCGCGACCGACAAGAGCACCTGGGGAACCGAACTCGGGGCTGACCGCGTGTCGACGAAGTACCAGAACGCCAACGTCATCAAGCCGCAGTCCTGATTCTTCCGACTCGGGCGGCGAGCGCCAACCGCCGCCCGAGTCCCTAACGAGGGTTCAGCCATGAACACTTTTGTCACTTTCACGATCCTGGGCCTGGTCCTGGGGTCGGTGTACGCGATCGCCGCCTCCGGGCTGGTACTCACGTACAACACGTCAGGCATCTTCAACTTCGCGCACGGTGCACAGGCAATGCTCGGTGCGTTCATCTACTGGCAGTTGCGCTACGGCTGGGAACTTCCCACCGTCGTCGCCTTGCTGATTTCACTCGTCCTGGTCGGGCCACTGATGGGCCTCGGCCTCTACGTCCTGATCATGAAGGGTCTGCGCGATACCGCCGAGGTCACCAAAATCGTTGTGACGGTCTCGATCCTGCTCGGAATGCTCTCGATCTCGCACTGGTTCTGGCACCCCGAGACCGCTCGGACGATGCAGATGTTCTTCGGCGACCAGTCCAAGATCACGGTGTTCGGCGCGAGCATCCGCTACCACGAGTTGATCTGCATCCTCGTTGCGATCGCCATCGCCGTCGGCCTGCGCATCCTGTTCACGCGCACCCGCGCCGGTGTCGCGATGCGCGGCGTCGTCGACGATCCGGAACTGTTGCGCCTCAACGGCCACAATCCGGAGCGTCTTGCGGCCCTGTCCTGGGCGATGGGTTCGACGCTCGCAGTCCTGGCCGGCATCCTGATCACCCCGATCAGTGGCGGCACACTCGAGGCGAACATGTTGACACTCTTGGTGATCGACGCGTTTGCCGCGGCCATGTTCGGCCGGTTGCGCAGCATTCCGCGCACGTTCGTCGGCGCCGTGGTCCTCGGGCTTGCCGGTACGTACGTATTGGCGTACTTCCCGACGAGTTGGAGTTGGACGTCGAATTTCCGTGTCTCCCTGCCGATGATCGCGCTGTTCGTGGTGCTGATCGTGCTCCCACAGGACCGGTTGCGTGGAGCGGTCACCCGTACTCGCGAGCGTTACCACGTGCCGAGCGTGCGCAAGGCCGTCGTCTGGGGCTTGGCACTGATCGTCATCGTCTACCTGATCCGTCTGCTGATGGTGACGTCCGCCGTCACCACACTGACCATCGGAATGACTTTCGCGATCATCGCGCTCTCGCTCACACTCCTCACCGGTTACGCGGGTGAATTGAACTTGGCGCCGGTGTCTTTCGGCGCTATCGCTACCATCGTGGCCTTCCACTTCGGGATCTCCGGTTCCGGGTTGGCTGCGCACCTCAACCTGTGGGGCATCGTCGTCGGAGTCCTCGTCACCGCCGTGATCGGTGGCCTCGTCGCCCTACCGGCGCTGCGGCTGAGAGGGCTGTATCTCGCGCTGGCAACCATGGCCTTCGGAGTGTTCCTCTCCAACATGGTTCTTCGTGACACCACCGAACACGAGATGTTCGGCATGAAGTACTCGCTGTTCAAGGACGGGAACATCGCCCTCCCTCCGCTGAAGATCGGTCCGCTCGATCTGAGCAACGAGACGGTGTTCCTGATGACCGTGACCGCGCTGTTCTCGATACTCGGCGTCGGCGTCATCGCGTTGCGTAACAGCGGCTACGGGCGCCGACTCGCAGCGATGAAGGACAGCCCGGCCGGTTCGGCCATGCTCGGACAGAGCCTGGTTCGGCTCAAGCTCAGCGTCTTCATGATCTCTTCGGGGATCGCCGGTCTCGGCGGCATTCTGATGTCGAGCGCCATGGGGTCCGTCTCGGGCGAGAGCTTTGCCATCATGGTCAGCCTCTCGCTGCTCATGCTGACCGTCGTCGCGGGTATCGGATACGTCACCGGCGCCCTGTTCGGTGGACTGATGGCTGGAATCGGGTTTGCGGTCATCATGGTCTCGTTCACCAATCTGGCTTCGGCGCAACCGGAGTTGGAGGGAATGTGGCTGCTCTTCGGCAACATCGCGGCAGTCAGCCCGGCACTGATCGGCATCGGCGTCGGCGCGAACCCCAGCGGAACGGTCCACAGCGTGATCGAGGGCTACCGACGGCTCGCCGGTGCCAAGCCTGTTCTGATCGGCGGCGCCGCAGTCGTTCTGCTGACCTACGTCCTCGCTCTGACCGGTGTACTCGGCAACTGGTGGTTCGCGTCCATCACGATCGCGGTGGTGTTCATGCTGCCGGTGATCGGTGAGATGGTCATGCCCAGCGCGGTTCTCACTCCGGAGGAACTGGCCGCCAAAGCGACAGTCGTTCCCGAGGACATCGGGATCGATGTCCCTTACAGCCCCGAGATCCGTGACGAGATCGACCGCGAACTGGGGATTCCTCAGTACCAGGGTGGCTCGCCGAAGGAGTTGACCGTCCATGTCTGATACACCACTTCTCGAAACGCGCGGTGTGAGCGTTCGTTTCGGTGGACACGTCGCGGTCAAGGACGTTTCGCTCACCGTGCAACCCGGAACGGTGACAGGACTCATCGGACCGAACGGTGCCGGCAAGACGACGCTCTTCAACACCATCACCGGGCTGCAGAAACCCACCTCCGGTCAGGTGTTCCTCGGTGGCGTCGACGTGACGAAGCTGCCGCCGCACAAGCGGGCGGGGCGCGGGCTGGCACGTACCTTCCAGCGGCTCGAACTGTTCGTCTCGCTGTCGGTGCGAGACAACCTGCGCGTCGCGGGAGACATCCACAAGGCGAACGGCCGCAACAAGATCGACGTGGACGGCGAGACCGATCGCCTGCTGGAGCTGACCGGGCTCACGGATGTCGCGGACAAGGACGTCGCGGACATCCCCACCGGACGGGCTCGCGTCGTCGAAGTTGCACGAGCCCTCATGACCGACCCGCGAGTGCTTCTGCTCGACGAACCGGCCTCGGGTCAGACCGAGCAGGAAACCGAGGTCTTTGCCGAGATGCTCACCGAACTTGCTGCGGGTGGACTCGGAATCTGTCTGGTGGAGCACGACATTCCGCTGGTGATGAAAGTGTGCTCGACCATCCACGTGCTCGACTACGGCGCAGTCCTCGCCTCGGGTGATCCGGAGAAGATCCGGACGGATCCGGAAGTGATCGCGGCCTACATCGGGACCGAGGAGGAGGCGGTATGACTTCAGCGAAAATCGGCGAGGCGAAAATCGACGAGGGTATACGCAGCCCCGACCGCGCCGAACCGTTGCTCGAACTGTCCGGTGTCCGCGCCGGTTACGGATCCATCGAAGTTCTGCACGGGGTGGACCTGATTCTGGAACCGGGCGCCGTGGTGGCGCTGCTCGGACCCAACGGCGGCGGCAAGACGTCGACGCTCAAGATCTGCTCGGGCGTCCTTCCGGTCACCCGCGGCGAGTTCCGGCTCGCGGGCCAGGTCGTGAACGGAGTCGAGCCTTCGGAGTTGGCTCGGCTGGGGGTCTGCTCCATCCCCGAAGGACGCGGGATCTTCGCCAACCTCACTGTGCGGGAAAACCTGTGGATCGCCACCGGAACGGGCGTCGGGCTGGCCGAACTCGAAGAGGTTGCGTACGGCAGGTTCCCGATCCTGGGGGAGCGGCGCGGACAGTTGGCCGGATCGATGTCCGGTGGTGAGCAGCAGATGCTGGCGCTGTCACGGGCACTCGGCACTCACCCGACGGTGCTCCTGCTCGACGAGCTGTCGATGGGTCTCGCACCTCGAATCGTCTCGCAGATGTACGACGTCGTCGGCTCGCTTGCAGCCGAAGGCATTTCCATTCTCGTCGCCGAGCAGTTCGCGCGAGCGGTGCTGCCCATCGCGACCTCGGCCGCACTGATGTTGCAGGGACGCGTCGTCAAGACCGGCGATCCACACGACATCGAAAACGAACTTTCTACCAGTTATCTAGGAGGATGACGATGACTACTCTCGCCGAAGATCGCCGTGAGGAATTCAAGAAGAACATCGCAGAGTTGAAGCTGGACAAGAAGCAGGCAGGCGGCGACGCGGCGACGCGCATCGCGGGCCTGGTGCTCATGGTCGTCGGAGTGGTCGGCGCCTTCGTCGTCTACATCTCTTCGCTGACGCTCTCGGACCTGCGGGATCTGGTGTCGTACCAGATCCTCACCGTGGTTTTCCTCGCCCTGACAGTGGTCGGTGCCGCTCTCTTCCTGGCCGCATCGGTGGCAAAGGTGCTGCGGCTGTGGCTGGTTCGCCAACTGCTCGAGGGCCAGGCCCAGACAGATCAGATCTCGCAGGCGTTGAGCACGCGCAACTGATCTTTGTGAAGAACCGAACGATGCCCGCCACGAAAGTCGTGGCGGGCATCTGTCATTGCTCGGCTACAGCGGTGTCTCGGCTACAGCGGTGTCTCGACTACGCGGACGGTGGCCGGGAATCGCGTCGGATGGGATGGTCCTCCGGGATCTGCACCATCACGATCGGTGTCCCGTCCGGGTCGGCGATCCACATCTCGTGTAGACCCCACGGTTCCTGTCTTGCCTCGCGCGCGATCTTGACCCCGGCGAGAACCAGTTCGGTCTGAACGGCAGTGAGGTCCCGGACCTGCAGCCAGATCGCGCCGCGAAAGCCGCCCTCGCCGGTGCCGCCGTGCGCAGCGACTTCGATCAGACCTTGGCCGGCGAAGAAGACTGTGCCGCCGGGATATTCACGAGCGATCGCCAGACCGAGGGTGTCTCGGTAGAAGCTCAGCGTTCGTTCGTACTCGCTCGGGCGCAATATCGTCCGACTGCTCAGAATCTCCACGTCCGACCTCCCTCTCGCACCTACTGTGTCAGAAATACCAGGGATATGGTGACCAGTCGGGATCACGCTTTTCGAGGAACGAGTCACGACCCTCGACGGCCTCGTCGGTCATGTACGCCAAACGTGTTGCCTCACCGGCGAACAGCTGCTGGCCGACCAACCCGTCGTCCTGCAGGTTGAACGCGTACTTGAGCATCCGCTGTGCCTGCGGCGACTTGCCGTTGATCTTGCCGGCCCAGTCGATCGCGACGTTTTCGAGTTCAGCGTGGTCGACAACCTTGTTGACCGCGCCCATCTGATGCATTTCCTCGGCGGTGTACGTCTCACCCAGGAAGAAGATCTCGCGAGCGAACTTCTGGCCCACCATCTTTGCCAGATAGGCGCTGCCGTAGCCGCCGTCGAAGCTTCCGACGTCGGCGTCGGTCTGCTTGAACCGTGCGTGCTCGCGGCTGGCGAGCGTCAGGTCGCACACCACGTGCAGGCTGTGGCCGCCGCCCGCAGCCCAGCCGTTGACCAGGCAGATCACGACCTTCGGCATGAAGCGGATCAAGCGCTGGACCTCGAGGATGTGCAGGCGCCCGGCGCGTGCTTTGTCGACGGTGTCCGCCGTTTCACCTTCGGCGTACTGGTAGCCGCTGCGGCCACGGATGCGCTGGTCTCCGCCCGAGCAGAACGCCCAACCGCCGTCCTTCTCGCTCGGTCCGTTGCCGGTCAGGAGCACCGCTCCCACGTCGGAGGTCATCCGGGCGTGATCGAGTGCGCGGTACAACTCGTCGACGGTGTGCGGGCGGAACGCATTACGTACTTCCGGTCGGTCGAAGGCGACGCGAACGGTGCCTTGGCTGACATGCCGGTGGTAGGTGATGTCGGTGAGGTTCTCGAATCCGGGGACAGGGCGCCAGAGCTGCGGGTTGAAGGTCACCTGAGCCACGATAGAGGCACGGCTCGCGCGTCTAACGGATACCTGAGGTAGAACACGTTCCCGGGCGCGCTAACGTGCAGGTCATGAGCGAACAAACCGCAGACGGCACGGAGATCGTCACAGACGGTGAGAAGCGGGGCGGATTTCCACGGTTCCGGCACACTCCCGCAGGTCCGGACTTCGGCCGCTTCGTCGAAGCGATGCGCAGGTTGCAGGACCTTGCCGTCTCGACCAATGTTCCCGACGACGTACTCGCAGACATCGCTACGCAAGCCGAAGAGCTTGCCGATCGGTTGACTCCGTACGAGGTCCCGGAAGGCAAGTCGCCCGCGGGCTCGAACATCCAATTGCCCGGACGCGGCAGCCTCCTCATGCTCCCGTGGATGGTCGAGAAGTTCGACACCGAAGGAGTCCGCAGTACCGGCGTCTTCCGCCGCTACCACCTGGGCGGTAACGGCGCCGCTCACGGCGGTGTCCTGCCCTTGCTGTTCGACGACGTCTTCGGGATGACGGTCCACGCGGGTGGCCGTCCGATCTCCCGCACCGGCTACCTCCACATCAATTACCGCGCGATCACTCCGCTCAATCAACAACTGGTGATCGAGGGGCAGGTGGATCGGGTCGAGGGTCGCAAGACTTTTGTCAGCGCGCGCCTGACCGATCTCGACGGCAAGCTCCTCGCCGACGGTGAGGCGCTCATGATCGAACTGCTTCCGGGACAGCCCTGACATGTTCCCCTCGTTCGACGATCTGATCGCGGACGCCGTGGTGCTCGCACTACCGATGCGAGTTCGCTTTCGCGGCATCACGACTCGTGAGGCCCTGCTCGTTCGCGGCCCGGCCGGGTGGGGAGAATTCGCACCCTTCGTCGAGTACGACGACGACGAGGCGTCGCAGTGGCTGCTCGCGGGTATCGAAGCGGCGTGGCTGGGTCCGCCGCCTGCGCTTCGTGACGCAGTTCCCGTCAACGCGACCGTGCCGGCGATCGACGCGTCTGCCGTTCCGGAATTGCTGGAGCGCTTCCCCGGCGCCCGGACAGCCAAGGTCAAGGTCGCCGAGAAGGGACAGTCGCTGGCGCAGGACGTCGCCCGGGTGAACGAGGTGCGTCGGCACATCCCGAACGTGCGCGTCGACGCCAACGGCGGGTGGAGCGTGGACGAGGCGATCACGGCCTTGCGAGCGATCACCGATGACGGTGAACTCGAATACGCCGAGCAGCCGTGTGCAAGCGTCGAGGAACTGGTCAGGGTCCGCGCCGCGGGGACCGGTGTGCGGATCGCTGCCGACGAGAGCATTCGCCGTGCCGAGGACCCGCTGCGCGTCGTACGAGCGGGGGGAGCGGACGTGGCCGTCGTGAAGGTGCCGCCGCTGGGCGGAATGCGTGCTGTGGTGGCGCTGTCGGCGCAGCTGGCGGACTACGGGGTGCCGGTGGTGGTCTCGAGCGCTCTGGACACGGCTGTGGGGATGTCCGCGGGACTGGCGGCCGCGGCAGCCTTGCCCGCCCTTCCGTTTGCCTGCGGACTCGGTACCGGCGGCCTGTTCGTCCGGGATGTCGCGGTCACCGGGGCAGCTGTCGACGGTGCTTTGTCGGTGGGTGCAGTCGAGCCTGATCCGGTTCTGCTCGAGACGCTGGCCGCGCCCGCGGACCGGCGCGACTGGTGGTTGGAGAGGGCTCGGCGCTGCCATCGGATACTCGGCAGTAGGGACCAGCCGAATTTCGTATAGTCTCGGGCGCGACCTGATGAACATCAGTGAAGAATGAAGGGATCGAAAGTGGTTGCAGCTCTGAACGAAACCCTGCTCGAGGAATCACGGGTTCCCGCGGTCGTCGCGGACGTGCAGACCTTGATCGACGCAGAGGTTTCGGATAAGTCGGGGGCCTCAGGGCTGGCTCTCAAGGGTGGCTACGGCGCGGTCAAGAAGGTGAGCCCGTCCATCGTGCCGGACGCCGTCACCGCGCTTCTGCCGGCTTTCGTGGCAAAGCTCGAGCCGTACTGGCAGGAATTCTCGGCTTCCGGTGAAGGTAGCTTCGCCGATTTCATCAGCGCCCGCGGCGACGCGGTTGCCGATTCCCTCCTCGAGGTGACGGACGAGCGTATCGAAGGTAGCGACAAGGCCGTCGTCAAGTCGATGTACTCGAAGCTGCGCGGTTCGGCGAAGAAGCATGTGACTGCAGCTCTGCCGCGTCTGGGCGATGTGATCCAGAAGCACGCTGCATAAGCGAACGTAAAACGACGAGTGGCCCGGGAGTTTCTCTCGGGCCACTCGTCGTTTTCGGTGCGTTTGTCAGTGAGCCGAATGTCCGTGGCGCCAGAAGCCGGTGAAGGTGATGTCGGTTTTGGCGAACTTCCGGTCGTTCACGAGGTGCCGACGCAGCCCGGTGGTGAGTGCCTGTTCGCCGGCGACAAAGGTGTACGACGGCCCCTCGGGCAGTTCGGCGGCGCGGACGGTCTCGAGGGTCAGAACACCCGGCGTCGCGTGTTCGTCCTCGCGAACGAGCCAATGCACGTTGACGTTCGCCAACTCCGGAATGTCTTGCTTGTCTTCGATGTTCGGAATCTCGACGAAGACCTCGGCACGCAGGTCTGCGGGCGCGGATTCCAGAATGCCGATGATCGCGGGAAGTGCACTCTCGTCGCCGACGAGCAGTTGCCACTTGGCCTCGGGTGTGGGGTTGTAGATGCAGCCTTCGTCCAAGAGGGCGACCTCGTCGCCGGCCGACGCGGTGTCCGCCCACGCGGATGCCGGGCCGATGTCGCCGTGATAAGCGAAGTCGATGTCGATCTCCGTGGTCTCGCCGAAGAGACCGGATCCGGCAGCACGGTAGGCGCGAATCGTGTAGTTGCGCACGACGGGTCGCGTGTCCTTGGACATCAACAGGTACTGCGCATACCAGAGATTGCTGGCCGCGCTCGGCAACCGGAGTTCACTCTGGCCGACCTGCGGGATGAACATGCGGAACCACTGATCGGCACCCATCGGAGCGATGGTGGACAGCTCTTCGCCGGCAATGGTCACCCGGATGAAGCTGGGGCTGATTCGTTTGTTCGCCACGACCTGCGCCGACACGATGCTGCGTGAGGCCGGTTTCACGAACTTGGCGCGCTTGGCCATGACTGGTTGCTCCCTGATTATCTGTTACTCGTACCTAATCAGGTAACCCTAACCTGATTTACGGTCGCTGTGGAGTGGTGGGTCTGTCCTTTTCGACGACTTCGGGAGGAAGACCCCACTGCGCTCGGCCAAGTCGGCTCATCGGTGCGATTGCCGCGAAGTCCGGTAGGCCGTCGTCGGCGACAGCCTCGGGACGTACTGCGACCGCGACCACATTTCCCATCACGACAAATGAATTGCCGACCTCGATGACCTGGTGGAGCGTGCATTCGATGGCGATCGGGGAGTCGGCGACCCGTACGGGGCGAACCCGCTCGCTCGGCTCGCTACGGATGTTCAACTCGAGAAACTCGTCGGCCTCGGCGTCGTAGAAGGCGGAACTCTGGTTCACCACGTCGGCAAGCCTGGCAGTCGCCAGGTTGATCACGAATTCGCCGGTCGCTTCGATGTTGCGCAGACTGTCCTTGCGTCCGACCGACGTGAACTGCACGATCGGCGGCGCCGAACTTGCCACGGTGAAAAAGCTGTACGGAGCCAGATTGCCGACGCCGTCCGCCGACAGGGTGGACACCCAGGCAATCGGCCGGGGGACCACCGAAGCGGTGAGTAACTGATAGAACCGGCGGGGTTCGAGCTCGGCTGGATCGAAGAGTGTGCGCACCCACACATAATGCCGCTGTCCCCGCCCCTGGGCATGCTTGCGCCCGAACATCTGACACTCTTGAAGGCGTGAATCCGTCCACTGCACAAGCCACAGCCGTCGTCGACGAACTGGTTCGTGGTGGCGTGCGTGAAGTCGTGCTGTGTCCAGGCTCTCGCAACGCGCCCCTCGCATTCGCCCTCCAGGCCGCCGACCTCGACGGCCGGTTGCGTCTGCACATGCGGATCGACGAGCGGACAGCAGGCTTTCTGGCACTCGGACTGGCAATCGCCGGGAAACGACCGGTCCCCATCGTGATGACTTCCGGGACCGCCGTCGCGAATCTCGGACCCGCTGTCCTCGAGGCCAACTACGCGCGAGTGCCGCTGGTGGTCCTGAGCGCCAACCGGCCGTACGAGATGCTCGGCACCGGCGCCAACCAGACCGTCGAGCAACTCGGGCTCTTCGGCAGTCAAGTCCGCGCAACCATCAGCCTGGGCCTGGCGGAGGACGATTCGACGCAGAACAGCCAGTGGCGCTCGGCGGTATGCCGGGTCCTCGCCGCTGCCCGCGGAACCCGATCCGGAAATGCGGGTCCGGTGCATTTCGACATTCCACTTCGTGAGCCGCTGGTGCCGGACGTGCACGTGCAGGGACCGGTCCCGGAGGGCCGTCCCGGCGGTGCGGCCTGGACCACCACCCAGAATGCGACGCTCGACGTTCCCGTCGATCTGGATCTCACCGCAGATACGGTGGTCATTTCCGGACACGGCAGCGCACTTCGGCCTGAGCTGGCCGGCCTGCCGACGGTGGCCGAACCGACGGCTCCGATGCACGGGATAGCACTGCATCCACTCGCGCTCTCGCAACTCAAGCCCAAGCAGGCGATCATCACCGGCCGCCCGACGTTGCATCGTCAGGTCTCGAAGGTGCTGGCCGACCCGGGCGTCGACGTCTACGCGCTGACTACCGGGCCGCGCTGGCCGGACGTATCCGGCAACGTACTCGCCACCGGAACCAGAGCAGTGGTCACCGGGACTCCCGATCCCGCCTGGATCGCTCGATGCGCCGCGCTGACCGAACACGCCGAAACTGCCGTCCGCAAGCAACTCGACGCCCACCCCAAGGCCACCGGCCTGCACGTGGCAGCTGCTGTGATGGATGCTCTCGCGGACGGCGACCAGCTTCTGCTCGGCGCATCCAACCCTGTTCGCGACGCGGCCCTCGTGAGCTATCCCAAGCCCGCCGTGCGGGTGCTGTCGAATCGCGGCGTCGCAGGTATCGACGGCACCGTCTCGGCGGCGGTGGGCGCCGCGTTGGCGTACGAGGGCGGCCGGACCGTCGCTCTCATGGGCGACCTGACCTTCCTGCACGACGCGTCCGGGCTGCTGATCGGGACCGGTGAGCCGAGGCCGAGCGACCTCACCATCGTCGTCGCCAACGACGACGGCGGCGGTATCTTCGAGCTCCTCGAACAAGGCGACCCGCAGTACGCCGGAGTCTTCGAGCGAGTCTTCGGAACTCCGCACGGCATGGACCTGGCCGCGCTCTGTGCGGCCTACCGCGTGCCGCACGCAGCGGTCACCGTCGACGCCCTGGCAACGACGCTGGCGCAACCGGCCAACGGCATTCGTGTGCTCGAGGTCGCGACGGATCGCAGTGGGCTGCGCGAACTCCACGCTTCCGTGCGGGCACAGCTGTGACGCAAACGGTTCTGCGTCGCCTCCGCATCGGTGTGCTGGTGGTTGCGGTCGGCATTTCCGTGCTCGCGGTGATTCTGGTTCTCGGTGCCTGGCGCAACGATCGGACCATCGAATCGAACATGGGGACCGCAACCGCCGAGGTGCTCTCGGCGGGCTCGCTACGTTCGGCGATCAGCTTCGTGACACCGGACGGCGCGAATCACAACCCTGAACTCGGCGTGCTCTACCCCACCAATCTGACTGTGGGACAGCGCATCGAGGTGGAGTACTACAGGACCGAGCCCGATTTGGTTCGGGTAGCAGGACGTAACGCGACGGTGGCACTGATCCCGGCCGGATCGGTGATCGTCGTGACATGGCTCCTGGCTGGACCGTCGATCTGGTACCTGCGCAAGCGGGAAGCGCAGGCGGCAAGTTCGGCGCCGGTCGCCTCGAGTTAGTTCGCGCTTCGCCCGAACTTCACACGAACATGACGTGGACTTTTCCTGGCCCTGTCACCGTTCTCGGTGTGAGAGTAGCCATCGTTGCGGAGTCATTCCTGCCCAACATGAACGGCGTCACCAACTCGGTACTACGCGTGCTCGAACACCTCGATCGCACTGGCCACGACGCCATGGTCATTGCGCCGGACACTGTCGGATCCGACACCTCTGCCGCCACCGAACACGAAGGCGTTCAGGTGGTTCGGGTGCCAGCCGTCATGGTGCCCAAAGTCAGTTCACTTCCCGTCGGCCTGCCGCAACCACGATTGACCACGGCCGTGCGGACCTTCGCGCCCGACGTCGTCCATCTGGCGTCACCGTTCCTGCTCGGCGCCGGGGGAGTGGCCGTCGCCAAGCGGCTCGGGATCCCCACCGTCGCGGTCTACCAGACCGACGTCGCCGGATTTGCCGAAAGCTACGGTCTCGGCGTCACCAGTCGCGCCGCATGGGCGTGGACCCGTCGAATCCACAAGAGCTGCAACAGGACCCTTGCGCCCTCCACGTCGGCAGTCGACGCCCTCGAAGAGCACGGCATTCCGCGCGTGCACCGATGGGCCCGCGGCGTCGACGCACAACGATTCGCGCCTTCGCGTCGTAGCTCGGTGTTGCGGCAGTCCTGGATCGGCGACAGCGACCGGTTGGTGGTCGGCTTCGTCGGTCGCCTCGCGCCCGAAAAGCACGTCGAACGATTGGCGGCCCTGGCCGGCGATCCCAGTGTGCAGATCGTCGTCGTCGGAGACGGCCCGGACCGCGAGAACCTACGACGACTGATGCCGGACGCGATCTTCACCGGACAACTCGGCGGTACCGCGCTGGCCGACGCCTATGCGAGCCTGGACGTATTCGTTCACCCCGGCGAGCACGAGACCTTCTGCCAGGCGGTTCAGGAAGCCCTCGCGAGTGGTGTGCCTGTCGTCGGACCGGACGCCGGCGGACCGCGTGACCTGATCTCGCATTGCCGCAACGGCTACCTCCTGCCGACGGACCGGTTCACCGAACTCCTGCCAAGCGCCGTCGACGCACTTCGTCAGCGTGATCTGCGGGTGCAGTTCGGCTCCGCGGCGAGGCGCTCGGTGCTGCACCGGACCTGGCCGGCAATCTGCGAAGAGTTGCTCCGTCACTACGAGGACGTGCAGGGCCTCGGGCGGCGAACGGGTGCCAGAGCAGCCTGAACGCCCTCGCTGCCCGAGGGTTGGTAGCGTTTCGGGTGTGGCCACTACACACGGAACCCGAGCAACTCTCGAGAAGCAACCGCACGAAGTCGCGTCGATGTTCGACGACGTCGCGGAGCGATACGACCTCACCAACACCGTGCTGTCCTTCGGCCAGGACAAGGGTTGGCGCAAGGCCACCCGCGAAGCCCTCGACCTCAAGCCGGGCGAGAAGGTACTCGACCTCGCCGCCGGAACCGGAGTTTCGACCGTCGAACTGGGGCGCTCCGGTGCCTGGTGCGTCGCCACCGACTTCTCCAAGGGCATGCTCAAGGCCGGAATCTCGCGCAAAGTTCCGATGGTCGCCGGTGACGCGATGTACCTGCCCTATGCCGACAACGTGTTCGACGCCGCGACGATTTCCTTCGGCCTGCGCAACGTCTCCGACTTCGAAGCCGGACTGCGTGAGATCGCCCGCGTCACCAAGCCGGGCGGACGTCTCGTCGTCAGCGAGTTCTCGACGCCCGTCTTCGGGCCCTTCCGCACGGTCTACATGGAGTACCTGATGAAGGCGCTCCCGCAGGTCGCACGCACCGTCAGCAGCAACCCCGACGCCTACGTGTACCTCGCCGAATCGATCCGCGCCTGGCCGACCCAGGAAGAGTTGGCCCGCAAGATCGAGGCTGCCGGCTGGAAGAACGTCAAGTGGCGCAACCTCACCGGCGGCATCGTGGCGCTGCATTACGCCACTGCCTGAACTGCTGTGCGCCTTTATCAACCCCCGGCGGTTAATAAAGGCGCACAGCACTTGCTCAACCGAACAGCGGTCGGGAGTCGATCTTTCTCGACGCGGCCCCCGACGCCCGCCAGGCCTTTGCCGTCAGATCGGCGTCGGCGTCGGTGACGAGGTTCCCCATCACCCGAACGGCGACCGTCATCAGTGCCCGTGAGCGCATCGCGATCGGACCCGACGCGGGCAGGAACTGCGGAACCGTCAGCAGGCCTGCGAGCCGGCGCGCGACCGAGAACGCCTGCCCGTAATGCTCCCGAAGCACGGTCGGCCACAGCTCCGTCAGATCGTCGGTGCCGAGCTGTTCGACCACCAGACGTCCGCCTTCGAGGCCGTAGTCGATGCCCTCACCGTTGAGCGGGTTCACGCACGCTGCGGCGTCGCCGATCACGGCCCAGTTGCGTCCGGCGATGTTGGAAACTGCTCCACCCATGGGTAGCAAAGCCGAAGCGACGGAATGTATTTCGCTGCTCCACTGCCACTCGCTTCGGCGCTGATCGGTGTAGAGGTCGAGCAAGGGTCGCAGGGCACCTGGAGCCGGGCGCTTGGACGTCGCCAGTGTCCCGACGCCGATGTTCACCTCGCCGGTGCCGAGCGGGAAGATCCAGCCGTACCCCGCCTGCAACGTGCCCTCGGTGTCCCGCAGTTCCAGATGCGAGGTGATCCACGGGTCGGCGCTGCGCGGCGTCGCGATGTACGCGCGTGCCGCGACGCCGTACGCGGTGTCCCGGTGCCACTGCCGTCCCAGCTTCTTGCCGAGCGTCGAGCGAACGCCGTCGGCGATGATCAGCGTCCGGCAACGAAGAGTGCTTCGTCCCGAGGGGCCGGCGAGTACGACGGCGGCTACTCGATCACCGTCGAGTTCGACGTCGACGGCCTTGGTGCCCTCGACCATGACCGCGCCCGATTCGACGGCGCACCGGCGAATGGCGTCGTCGAGTTCGGTCCGGGGGATCGCACTGCCGATCGGCGGGAACGACGTCCCTGGCCACTCGAGTTCGAGTTCTTGTCCGAAGCCGGACAACCGTAGTCCCTTGTTCGTCGTATGTGACCGAACCCACTCGCCGAGGCCGAGGAGATCCAGTTCGGCTACGGCGCGCGGAGTGAGTCCATCACCACAAGTCTTGTCTCGCGGGAACACGGCAGCGTCCACCAGCACGACGTCTCGGCCGCTGCGGGCGGCCCATGCCGCGGCCGAAGAACCTGCGGGACCTGCGCCGATGACCACAATGTCGGTTTCGGTCGGAAGCGAATCGACGACGGGGGACTGCTCTTCTACGGACACACTCACATCTTCCCAGGCTCGCGATCGCCACCGTGGCGAGGCCGTCCCGAGTGCGAACCGCTAGGTTCACTACCGTGGGAACCGAGCCGTCACTGACGACAGGAATGGGTACTGACATCGTGAGCACCGAAAAGACTGCTGCCGACGCAACCGCATCGAGCACCGTCGTTGCAGGCATCGACCTGGGCGACGAACAGCTCGCCGCAGTAGTGCGTGGTGGACTCTCCGATGTCGAAGAGTTGTTGGTCAGCGAGCTGTCCGACGGAGAAGACTTCCTCACCGAGGCCGCGCTGCATCTCGCGCGAGCTGGTGGAAAGCGCTTCCGTCCGTTGTTCACGATTCTGACCGCGCAACTCGGACCGGTGCCGAACGATCCGTCGATCATCACCGCAGCGACCGTCACCGAACTCGTTCACCTGGCGACGCTCTATCACGACGACGTCATGGACGAGGCGTCCATGCGGCGCGGAGCACCCAGCGCCAACGCCCGCTGGGGAAACAGTGTGGCGATCCTGGCCGGCGACTATCTGTTCGCGCACGCATCACGACTGGTGTCGACGCTCGGACCCGAGGCCGTTCGGATCATCGCCGAAACATTCGCCGAACTGGTCACCGGCCAGATGCGCGAGACGATCGGCGTCAAGAAGGAGCAGGATCCGGTCGAGCACTACCTCAAGGTCGTGTGGGAGAAGACCGGTTCGCTGATCGCTGCTTCGGGACGCTTCGGCGGCACCTTCTCCGGCGCCGACGCAGCTCACATCGAGCGCCTCGAGCGCCTGGGTGACGCCGTCGGCACCGCGTTCCAGATCTCCGACGACATCATCGACATCTCGTCCGTCTCGGCGCAGTCCGGCAAGACGCCCGGCACCGACCTGCGCGAGGGAGTCCACACCCTGCCCGTCCTGTACGCCTTCCGCGAAGAAGGGGCCGACGCAGATCGCCTGCGGGAGCTTCTCGCGGGCCCGGTTACCGAAGATGCCCTGGTGGAAGAGGCCCTCGAACTGCTCGAGCGTTCGCCGGGCATGGTCAAGGCGAAGGCAAAGCTCGGCGAGTATGCCGTCGCGGCGAAAGCTCAGTTGGCTGAGCTCCCGCAGGGACCGGCCAACGAAGCGCTCGTGCGTCTCGTCGATTACACGATCGAACGAGTCGGCTGACACCTCGGCGAATCGGGGCTACCGGGTGGAAACCCCGACAGTCACTGGGTGGGAACCCTGATGACCCTGTCCTTCGTTGACTGAACAGAACCGGTGCATACACCGGGGAGTTCGGGTGAGCCTTCGGCTCCAGCGAGGCAAGAGGTGAGCGGTTTGCACGGCTACGCGAACGGTGCGAAGACATTCGGCTTGTTGGTGGCGATGTCGGCGCTGATCGTCTTCATCGGCTCGCTGTTTAACAGCCCGTTCCTTCTGTGGGGATCCGTTCTGTTTGCCGTCGGCATGAATGCCTACGTGTACTTCAACAGCGACAAGCTGGCGCTTCGATCGATGCGCGCCCAGCCCATCACCGAGGTCGAGGCACCGGCGATCTACCGGATCGTGCGCGAACTCGCCACGACGGCGCACCAACCGATGCCCAGGCTGTACGTCAGCCCCACGAACGCCCCGAACGCGTTTGCCACCGGTCGTAGCCCTCGGCATGCCGCGGTATGCGTGACCAGCGGCATCATGCAGATCCTGAACGAACGCGAACTGCGTGCCGTGCTCGGGCACGAACTCTCCCACGTTTACAACCGGGACATTTTGATCTCGTCCGTGGCCGGCGCGATGGCCAGCGTCATCTCTGGCCTGGCCAACTTCGCGATGTACGCGAGCATCTTCGGCGGCCGAGGGAACGGGCAGGGAAGCAATCCGATCGCGCTGCTGCTCGTCTCCCTGCTGGGACCGATCGCGGCAACCGTGGTCAAGCTGGCCGTTTCGCGCTCTCGCGAGTACCAGGCGGATCAGTCGGGAGCCGAGCTCACCGGTGACCCGCTGGCGTTGGCGTCGGCGCTGCGCAAGCTCGAGTCGGGCGTCGCAGCCGCGCCGTTGCCGCCTGAGCCCAAGCTCGCGGCGCAGTCCCACCTGATGATCGCCAACCCCTTCAGAGCGGGCGACAAGGTCAGCAAGCTGTTCTCGACGCATCCGCCCATGGCGGACCGGATCGAGCGTTTGGAGAAGATGGCGGGGATGTAGGGGCCTTCGGCCCCTGTGAGCCTTTCTGGTCGTCGGAACTACCAAAAAGGCGCACAGGGGCGCAGCCCCTACTACCGGTAGTTCACGAACTGCAGGGCGATCCCGAAGTCCTCACCCTTGAGCAGGGAGATGACGCCCTGGAGGTCGTCGCGCTTCTTGCTGCTCACACGAAGTTCCTCACCCTGGATCTGCGCCTTGACGCCCTTGGGGCCCTCGTCGCGAATCTTCTTGGTGATCTTCTTCGCGTTCTCGCTGCTGATGCCCTGGACCAAGGTTCCGGACAGCTTGTAGATCTTTCCGGACTGCGCCGGCTCGCCGGCATCGAATGCCTTCAGCGAGATGTCACGACGGATCAACTTCTCCTTGAACACGTCGAGGGCGGCCAGCAGTCGCTCCTCGGTGTCGGCGTTCAACGTGATCGTCTCTTCACCAGACCACTCGATCGACGCTCCCGTGTTTCGGAAGTCGAAACGCGTGGTCAACTCCTTGGCAGCCTGATGCAGGGCGTTGTCCACCTCTTGACGGTCAACCTTGCTCACCACGTCGAAGGACGAATCAGCCACTTCACACTCCCGCTTTCCGGTAGTTCACGAACATCGAGTTCCGCCCACCTTCCATACCGGTGGACACCTCGACGTTATCGGGTCGGCACCGCCCGTTACCACCCGGTTTGCAAAATGGGGGTGTGTTCGTTGTATTCTTCTCACCGCACCGAGGAAGCCGTTTTCGGCCGCCGCACGTCGCGATATACTTGCGAATGCGCCGGATCGAAGCCTGGTGCAAGCACGGCAGATTGCCCGAGCGGCCAATGGGAGCGGACTGTAAATCCGTCGGCTTATGCCTACGTAGGTTCGAATCCTACATCTGCCACACCAAGTCAGCCCCGATTCTCTTCGCGAGAGTCGGGGCTGACTTTTTTTGTGCGTGTACCGAGGTCGAGCGCGCGTTGGCGACGCAGGCGCCGGCTTCGGCTCAGGGGTGTCGGGGGTGTCGGGGGCTCAGGGGCCTCGGGATGGGCACCGGGGGATGGTTTCAGGGGGAGTGCAGGGTCGAGACTGGTTCCCGCAAAGCCCTCGCCAGCGGCCCCGATCGGTGCAACAATGGGCTCCGGCACCATTTTTGCCCCGATGACCAGCGGATTTGGTGCTGGCGCTCGTTCGTGTGTAATCTTTCGGAGGCTTCAAGAGAGCGGCAACGCGCTCCTGAGCCACGCCCCCTTAGCTCAGTCGGTAGAGCGTTTCCATGGTAAGGAAAAGGTCAACGGTTCGATTCCGTTAGGGGGCTCGCTGGATTGTGGTGCCGTGCTTTCCGCGCGACACTCGACACCGAGGCGGTGTAGCTCAGTTGGTAGAGCAAACGACTCATAATCGTTGCGTCGCCGGTTCAAGTCCGGTCACCGCTACACAATATGCATGATCCACCCTGATTGCTCGTAATCAGATACACCCGAAAGAAGGCATCCCGTGGCCTCCTCGACCGACGTTCGGCCCAAGATCACCTTGGCCTGCGAGGTATGCAAGCACCGCAACTACATCACCAAGAAGAATCGGCGCAACGACCCCGATCGCCTGGAGCTCAAGAAGTTCTGCCCCAACTGCGGAACCCACCAGTCGCATCGCGAGTCGAAGTAGTAAGTCCTTAACAGGACGACGATTTTCGCGGAAGACCCTCTCTGGGCCTGCGTCTTCGGGTCCTAGCTAGAAGAGAGTCTCACCGCGTGACAGATTTGCAAGAGAACCAGGCAGCGGCCGAGGTCCCTACGGACCCGGCCGCTCATGCCGTCCAGATGGTCGGTCACCACTATCGTGTCGAAGACTTCTACGAGGTCGGACGCGAGAAGGTGCGCGAGTTCGCTCGCGCCGTCCAGGACGCCCATCCCGCGCACTACGACGAGTCGGCAGCCAAGGGCCTCGGATACGACGGCCTGATCGCTCCCATCACGTTCGTCGCCATCGTGGGTGCCATTGCTCAGCGACGTCTGTTCGAAGAGATCGTCACAGGCTACGACTTGAGTCAGATTCTTCAGACCGATCAGCGCTTGGTGCTGCACAAGCCCATGCAGGTCGGTGACCGACTCTTCTGCGACGTCTTCCTGGATTCGTTCAGGCAGGCCGCAGGTAGCGACATCATCGTGACCAAGAACATCATCACCGATCAGAACGACGAAGCCGTCGTCACCACGTGGACGACGCTTGTTGCTCGAACGGGTGGGGAAGTGGACGAGAACATCGCCCACGCAGTCAAGGACGTGATGATGCATGTCGCTTCGTAAATTTTCCGACGTGAGTGTCGGCGAACTTCTCCCCGAGAAGTCTGTCACTCTGACGCGTGGAAACCTCGCCAACTACGCGGGTGTTTCGGGAGATCCCAATCCGATTCACTTCAGTGACGAGGTCGCACGACTTGCCGGCTTGCCGGACGTCGTCGCGCACGGCATGCTCTCCATGGGCATCGGTGCCGGCTACGTCACCGAATGGCTGGGAGATCCGGGCGCAGTGACCGAGTACAACGTACGGTTCACGAGCCCGGTGATCGTGGCAGCCGACAAGGCTGCCGAGATCGAGTTCACCGCCAAGGTGAAGTCGGTCGACGAAGAAAGCAAGACCGCAGTACTGGCAATTGTGGCCAAGTCCGAAGGTAAGAAGATCTTCGGTCGTGCCACTGCCACGGTCCGTCTAGCCTGATCGCAGGGCGGATTGTGTTTGTTCCGGGGCTTTGAAGTACACTGAGATTTCTGGGATTCCTCAGCGCTGCGCGCTGCCCTGAATGTTGCAAGACATTCACCTCGGGTAGCGCGTATGTTGTGTGATCGCAGAACGGTTGATTCAGGCAGGGTCTACCTGTCGAGGTCAACCAAAGGGGCGTAGCTCAACTGGCAGAGCAGCGGTCTCCAAAACCGCAGGTTGCAGGTTCAAGTCCTGTCGCCCCTGCCCCCGGATGCCAGCGACTGAGAGGAACGACGTGAGCGAGGAGCGCGCCAAGCGCGACGCCGACACTTCGGATGCGGAGACTTCACTGTCTGCCGATTCGACCGGTGTCGACGACACTGCAGCTGACGCGACTACGCGTTCCGATCTTTCGTTGGACAAGGACGGTGCCGAAAAGGCTCCCTCCGCATCCAGTGGGGTTTCCAACAAGCCGACCGGCAAGCGCGCTGCACGCGGCGCCTCGGTCAGCGCGTCCACCGTGAAGACTCCGGCCCGGACGGCATCCCGGACATCTTCGGCCAAGCCGACTGCAACGAACCCCGGCAAGAAGCCCAAGGCGAAGAAGGACAACATCTTCAAGCGCCTGCGCAAATTCTTCCGCGAGGTCATCGCAGAACTCCGTAAGGTCATCTGGCCGAACCGCAAGCAGATGATCACCTACACCAGCGTCGTGCTGACGTTCGTGGTCTTCATGGTCGCTTTCATCAGCGGCGTCGATATCGCTGTGATCAAGGGTGTCACCTGGCTGTTCGGCTGATCGCCGTAGCAGTCGGGCGTCTTTGCCTGCGAGCGCGACAAGACCCGACCCGGGTCCGAGTAACGAGAGGAAGCGAGTGCCCCAGTGAGCACCCCCGAGAACGACACGAATGAGGCTTTGGCCGAAGAGCGTGTTTCTGCCGAGGCGGCAGCCGAAGTAGACGTCGTGGTTGCCGAAGGCACCGATGCAGACGTTGCCGAAGGCACTGATGCAGACGCTGCAGCGACCGAGGACGTCATCTCCGACGATGCCGAGAACTCCGACGAGGCCGCTCCCGCCGCCGAGCTCGAGGTCGAGGATCCCGTTGCCGAACTCAAGGCTGCGCTGCGCCGCGCCCCGGGTGACTGGTACGTCATCCACTCGTACGCCGGTTACGAGAACAAGGTCAAGACCAACCTCGAGACTCGCGTTCAGAACCTCGATGTCGGCGACTACATCTTCCAGGTGGAAGTTCCCACCGAAGAGGTCACCGAGATCAAGAACGGCCAGCGCAAGCAGGTCAACCGCAAGGTTCTGCCCGGATACATCCTCGTTCGCATGGAGCTCAACGACGAGTCGTGGGGCGCCGTGCGCAACACGCCTGGTGTCACCGGTTTTGTCGGTGCCACGTCGCGTCCCTCGCCGCTGACCCTCAACGAGGTCGTCAAGTTCCTGCTCCCGCAGCAGGAGCAGAAGAAGCAGCAGGCTGCAGCGGCCGCCGTCGCAGCAGGCGAGGCACCGTCCGAGTCCTTCGGCAAGCCCCTCATCGAGGTCGACTTCGAGGTCGGCGAGTCGGTCACCGTCATGGACGGCCCGTTCGCAACCCTTCCGGCCAGCATCAGCGAGGTCAACGGCGAGCAGCAGAAGCTCAAGGTTCTCGTGTCGATCTTCGGTCGTGAAACCCCGGTTGAGCTCAACTTCAACCAGGTCGCGAAGATCTGACCACCCCAAAACTTGCAATTTGTTCGACGCAAGACACACACCCAAGCTAGAAACTAGGAACTAGAGATGCCCCCAAAGAAGAAGAAGCTCGCCGGGCTCATCAAGCTGCAGATCCAGGCAGGTCAGGCTAACCCTGCACCTCCCGTGGGTCCCGCGCTCGGTCAGCACGGCGTGAACATCATGGAGTTCTGCAAGGCCTACAACGCGGCGACTGAGTCCCAGCGCGGCAACGTTGTGCCGGTCGAGATCTCGGTCTACGAAGACCGGACCTTCGATTTCAAGCTGAAGACCCCTCCCGCCGCCAAGCTGCTCCTCAAGGCAGCCGGCGTCGCCAAGGGCTCCGGCGAACCGCACAAGACCAAGGTTGCCTCGGTGACCATGGATCAGGTGCGCGAAATCGCGAAGACCAAGGCTGAAGACCTCAATGCCAATGACATCGAGCAGGCCGCGAAGATCATCGCCGGCACCGCTCGTTCCATGGGCATCACGGTCCAGGGCTGATAGTCCGCTCCACAGCATTACGTGGGAGGGCCGGCCAGGCCCCGACCACAACTGAACCATTCACCACTGCACAGGTAATTCGCTGCAGTGACAAGTAAGGACAGAACAAATGGCAAAGCGCAGCAAGGCGTACCTCGCCGCCGCTGAGAAGATCGACGCAGACAAGCTCTACAGCCCGCTTCAGGCTGCAAAGCTCGCCAAGGAGACGTCGTCCACCAAGATGGATGCAACCGTTGAGGTTGCAGTTCGTCTGGGCGTCGACCCCCGTAAGGCTGACCAGATGGTCCGCGGAACGGTCAACCTGCCCCACGGCACCGGTAAGACCGCTCGCGTCATCGTGTTCGCTGTTGGCGAGAAGGCAGCAGAAGCCGAGGCTGCAGGCGCTGACGTAGTCGGTGCAGAAGACCTGATCGAGCGCATCCAGGGTGGATGGGTCGATTTCGACGCCGCAATCGCGACTCCTGATCAGATGGCCAAGGTCGGCCGCATCGCCCGTGTCCTCGGACCCCGTGGCCTGATGCCGAACCCGAAGACGGGCACCGTCACGGCGGATGTCACCAAGGCTGTCAACGACATCAAGGGCGGAAAGATCAACTTCCGCGTCGACAAGCAGGCCAACCTGCACTTCGTCATCGGCAAGGCATCGTTCGACGATGAGAAGCTGGTGGAGAACTACGGCGCAGCCCTGGACGAGATCCTGCGTGCGAAGCCCTCGTCGGCCAAGGGTCGCTACGTGAAGAAGATCACGGTCTCGACCACCACCGGTCCGGGCATCCCGGTGGATCCGAACCGTACTCGCAACCTCCTCGAGGATGCTGCAGACGCGTAAGCAGTCCGCATACGAACAAGAAGGCCGGCAGGGATCACTCCCTGCCGGCCTTCTTGTCGTTTCGGGAGAGGGTGATCCCTGCCGGTGGTATCGGTCCATCGGTGGTATCGATCTAACGGTGGCATCATCGGGGTATGCACGAAGCGTTCCAGTTCCTCGGAAACTTTTGGTGGCTGATCTTCGTTTTCGGCGGCACCATCGGTGGGGCGCTGAAAGGTGTCGCGGTTGCCAACGAAAGGCGGATCGAGCGCCGGCAAGAGCGCTTCCGGCTCAAGCAGGAGACCAAGGTCGCCATCGCGCAGGCCAACGCACAACATCACGCCGACGAAGAAACACAGCGCCGAGAGCTGACCAAGGCAATCGAGCAGCACGATGCGGTCGACGCCCGATGGTTCTCGTACGAGCTCGATCCGGTCACACTGCTCGACACTCCGATGATGACGGACATGCGTGAGCCTTTGACGGCCGATTTTCATCGAGCCAAATATCGTGCCGATCTGCTTCGCCCAGGCAATCCGGAGACGATGATCGGCAACCAGCAGGCACAAACCGAGTACCGCGAGGCGGTGCACGCTTACTCGATCGCCTTCGAAATCGCGGAAGCTGAGGCGAAGCGCCGCCGACGGAGCGGATTCACCCTCGACGAACAAGAACGCCTGGTACGGGCGCAACGTCTGCTGCGACTGGCCATGGACGAGGGCGCGACGCCACAGGAACGTCAGAGTGCGTATCGGAAGGCCCACAAGGAACTCGATGGACTGCTGGTGTTGCCGGACCGAGCTCGGGCAGCAATCGAACACAAGATCGCCAGGGCTATCGGCGCTTGAAGAAACCGGGTGCGTGACGAACCCGATTTGGTTATGCAGCGAGCAGTCAGGTAGTCTTCGACGCGGAGTTCAGTGCTGGATATGAACTTCACCCCAAAATCATGTTCTACCCAAGACCGTTGGTGATTGCACTCAGTGATGGGTGTGGTTGAAAGTCCGGGAGTGCCCGGCGGCCCACGTAGGTGAACGAGGTAGGGGGATAGCTTGATGTAGTGGTTCTACAGTTTGCCTGGTTATGCACTGCCTCGCTTTGCATCGTTACGCTGATTCGTAAGCCTCTTCTTCATGTTTCCTCTGTACGCCCCGTGCGCTTGCGCCGGGGCGTTTTGCATGTCGCGGACTGTGTCTTCTCGGGTTCACCCCGATGAGGTGCAGCGGTTCCTGAGTGGGACAACGACTGTCACGAGAGGAGGCGAAGTATGGCAAAGCCTGAGAAGGTTTCCGCAGTTGCGGAAATCACCGAGCAGTTCAAGGGTTCGACCGCCGCTGTGGTCACGGAATACCGTGGCCTTTCGGTTGGCAACATCACGACACTGCGACGCGCTCTCGGAGAAGGTGCCACCTACTCCGTCGCCAAGAACACCCTGGTCAAGCGTGCCGCCGCAGAGGCTGGCATCGAGGGCCTTGATGACCTGTTCGTTGGTCCGACCGCCATTGCATTCATCAAGGGCGAACCGGTCGACGCTGCGAAGGCTCTGAAGAACTTCGCTAAGGACAACAAGGCGCTCATCATCAAGGGCGGCTACATGGACGGCGCTGCGCTGTCCGTGGAAGAGGTCAACAAGATCGCGGATCTCGAATCCCGCGAAATCCTGTTGGCAAAGCTTGCCGGCGCGATGAAGGGCAACTTGGCAAAGGCCGCAGGCCTGTTCAATGCTCCCGCTTCGCAGATGGCCCGTCTGGCCGCTGCCCTGCAGGAGAAGAAGGCTGCAGAAGGCGGAGCCGCAGAGGCCCCCGCAGAGGCTGCCACCGAGGCTCCGGCCGAGGCCGAAGCCGAAAGCTGATCCGCACCCGCGCATCACTGCTATAACCCCGCCCGGTCGCGGATCAGCGACATGGGACTTACAGGAAGGACCGCCACAATGGCGAAGCTCAGCACCGAAGAGTTGTTGGACCAGTTCAAGGAGCTCACCCTCCTCGAGCTCTCGGAGTTCGTTAAGGCATTCGAGGAGACCTTCGAGGTCACCGCTGCTGCTCCCGTCGCCGTCGCCGCTGCAGGCGCACCGGCTGCCGGCGCAGAAGCTGCTGAAGAGCAGGACGAGTTCGACGTCGTCCTCGAGTCGGCTGGCGACAAGAAGATCCAGGTCATCAAGGTCGTCCGTGAGGTCGTTTCCGGCCTCGGCCTGAAGGAAGCCAAGGACCTCGTCGAGAGCGCTCCGAAGGCCATCCTCGAGAAGGTTGCCAAGGACGCCGCAGAGGCTGCCAAGGAAAAGCTCGAAGCTGCCGGCGCAAAGATCGTCATCAAGTAAGACGGTTTTCCCGCTGCTCTTCGCGAGTAGTAACGAAGAGGGCCACTCCCCACGGGGAGTGGCCCTCTTTTTTTGAACTTTTTTCGCGGGTGATATGCCGGAATTCATGCAGGTGGGAGGGGTGTCCGAACTAGGCTGTGATCTGAATTATGCTTCTTCCCTACTCGTTAGTAGTATTCGCAGTCACGGGTACCACTCCCATGCGATAGAGTGACCCAACCCACACGGGTGCATGCATGCAACGGACGTCGCGGAGGTAATGGTGGGAGTCGAGGTAGCGGTACAAGGACTGACAAAGTCTTTCGGGTCGCAGAGGATTTGGCAGGACGTGTCGTTGACACTTCCCGCGGGTGAGGTCAGCGCACTGCTCGGGCCTTCGGGTACCGGTAAGTCGGTGTTCCTGAAGTCCCTGATCGGACTGCTCCGCCCTGAACAAGGCTCCATCGTCATCGACGGCACGGACATCCTGCAGTGCTCCTCCAAGGAGCTCTACGAGATCCGCAAGCTGTTCGGCGTTCTCTTCCAGGACGGCGCACTGTTCGGCTCGATGAACTTGTACGACAACATCGCCTTCCCGCTTCGTGAGCACACCAAGAAGTCGGAATCCGATATCCGCAAGATCGTGATGGAGAAGTTGGACCTCACGGGTCTGGTCGGCGCCGAGGACAAGCTTCCCGGTGAGATCTCCGGCGGTATGCGCAAGCGTGCCGGTCTGGCGCGTGCACTCGTTCTCGATCCCGAGATCATCCTCGTCGACGAGCCCGACTCCGGTCTGGATCCGGTGCGTACGACGTACATCAGCCAAACGCTGATCGACATCAACGCCCAGTCGGACGCGACGATTCTGATCGTCTCGCACAACATCAACCTCGCACGCACGGTGCCGGACAACATCGGCATGCTCTTCCGTCGTCAGTTGGTGATGTTCGGTCCTCGCGAGGTGCTGCTCACCTCGGACGAGCCCGTCGTCAAGCAGTTCCTCAACGGAACGATGATCGGTCCGATCGGTATGTCGGAGGAGAAGGACGAGGCTCAGATGGCGCACGAGCAGGCGCTCGTCGACGCCGGTCACCACGCCGGTGGTGTCGACGACGTCGAGGGCATCGTGCCGCAGATGAAGGCCACCCCCGGAAACCCGGAGCGTCAGGCTGTTCGTCGTCGCCAGGAGCGCGTCCGTCAGATCATGCACACCCTCCCAGCTAACGCACAGGCGGCGATTCAGGACAGCCTCGACGAGGTTGACGGAACTGGGCAGTACGATCCCCAGTACGCCGAAGCGAGCGGCTATCAGGGGGAGTGGAACGACAACTCGCAAGACACGCAGGTCATTCCTGCATACGAGGGCGATCCCTACGGAAACACGACACACGGGCAAGGGTAGGCATATCGGATGGGGGTTACCCGCAACTCGGTTCTGAGTCCGGTCAACGGAGCATTAACTCAGGCCGGAAACATCGTCGAACTGTTTGTCGACGTCGTCAGGAATACGTTCCGGCGTCCATTTCAGTTCCGTGAGTTCATCGAGCAGGCCTGGTTCATCGCCAGCGTGACAATTTTGCCGACGGCATTGGTAGCCATCCCTTTCGGCGCCGTCGTCTCACTGCAGACCGGTTCGCTGATCAAGCAGTTGGGTGCAGAATCGTTCACCGGCGCTGCCAGCGTCCTGGCGGTGATCCAGCAGGGTAGCCCCCTGGTGACAGCGTTGCTGGTCGCCGGTGCGGCCGGATCGGCCGTGACGGCCGATCTCGGTTCTCGAACCATCCGTGAAGAGATCGACGCGATGGAAGTCCTCGGAATCAATCCGATTCAGCGCCTGGTGGTTCCGCGTGTACTCGCGATGGTGCTGATCGCTGTTCTGCTCAACGGACTGGTGTCCGTCGTCGGTATCGCGGGTGGTTACTTCTTCAACGTGATCCTGCAGGGCGGTAACCCCGGTGCCTACATCTCGTCGTTCTCAGCTTTTGCGCAGCTACCGGACATTTGGAGCGGTGAGATCAAAGCCGCGGTGTTCGGTGTCATCGCTGGTGTGATCTCCGCGTACAAGGGACTCCACCCGTCCGGTGGCCCGAAGGGCGTCGGTGAGGCGGTGAACCAGGCCGTCGTCATCACGTTCCTGCTGTTGTTCTTCGCCAATCTGATTCTGACGATGGTGTACCTCCAGATCGTGCCGGCGAAGGGATCTTGACCTAAATGACCATCGCACGAGGCCGCGGCGATCAGTTCCTGCTGAAGAGTCGCAAAGTAGCCAGAATTCCAGTGAACGCGTTGGACCGCGCGGGCGAGCAGATGTCGTTCTACGCGCGCGCCATCGCGTGGACCCCTCGCACGCTGCATCGGTACCGGAAGGAGACGCTTCGACTACTCGCCGAAGTGACCTTCGGTAGCGGTGCGCTCGCGGTGATCGGCGGAACC
This sequence comes from Rhodococcus sp. MT28, assembly GCF_058792695.1. NCBI lineage: Bacteria > Bacillati > Actinomycetota > Actinomycetes > Mycobacteriales > Nocardiaceae > Rhodococcus > Rhodococcus sp. MT28. The sequence continues at coordinate 145,840 of NZ_JBXAFD010000004.1, read as the reverse complement.
ATCGGCGTCATCGCGATGATGTCCGGATTCACGGGTGTCGTCGTCGGCCTCCAGGGCTTCGCCGCTCTGGAGCAGTTGGGTAGCTCGGTCCTGACCGGCTTCCTCTCCGCATACGTCAACACCCGTGAGATCGCTCCGATCGTTGCGGCTCTTGCGCTCTCGGCCACGGTTGGTTGTGGCTTCACCGCCCAACTCGGTGCCATGCGAATCTCCGAAGAGATCGACGCGCTCGAGGTCATGGCAGTTCCGTCGGTGCCGTTCCTGGTCACGACGCGCATGATCGCCGGCTTCGTCGCCGTCATCCCGCTGTACATCGTGGGTCTGCTTGCGGCGTACCTCGCCTCGAGAGTGATCAGCACGGTCTTCAACGGGCAATCAACGGGTTCCTACGACCACTACTTCAACCTGTTCCTGCCACCGCAGGACGTGCTGTATTCGTTTGCGAAAGTCCTGGTATTCGCCTTCGTGCTGATCCTGATCCACTGCTACTACGGGTTCCACGCCTCAGGTGGTCCCGCAGGTGTCGGCGTGGCCGTCGGCCGCGCTGTTCGCGCCGCAATCGTGACGATCGCCGTTCTCGACTTCTTCCTCAGCCTCGCAATCTGGGGCACCACGACGACAGTGAGGGTGGCCGGATGATCGAGGCTCCGTCAGTCCTGCGCCGCCGTGTGCTCGGACTCGTGTTCTTCGTGGTGTTGGCATTGTTCCTGGCCTTCACCATCGGAACCTTCAACAAGACGTTCAAGGACGTCGTGAAGATCGACCTCGTGACCGACACAGTCGGAAATGCGTTGCCACCCAACGCGGACGTCAAGGTCCGTGGGCTGCTGGTCGGCGAGGTGCGATCCGCGTCGACGAAAGACGGCCAGGTCACCTCGGTCCTCGCGATCGAGCCGGACAAGGCTGATCTCATTCCGTCCAACGTCACGGCGCGTCTGCTCCCGAAGACGCTTTTCGGTGAGCGCTACGTCTCCCTGATCATTCCGGAGGGAACCACCGCGACCCCGATTTCCGCGGGAACGGTGATCCACCAGGACAAGAGCGGCAATGCTGTCGAGGTCGGCGACGTTCTGGACGGACTGCTCCCACTTCTGCAGGCGATTCCGCCGCAGGATCTGGCGAACACTCTCGGTTCTCTCGCGCAGGGTCTGACGGGACGCGGCGCCGAGCTCGGTCTGACGGTCGATCGTCTCGAGGAGATCTTCCGCGGCGTCAATACCGAACTGCCCGCGGTGCAAGAGGATCTGCGCAAGTTCGCGGACTTCTCCCAGACGTACTCGGACGCTGCGCCCGATCTGATCAACGCTCTCGACAATCTGCGGACCACGGGTAACACGGTGGTGCAGAAGCAGGACCAGTTGCGGACACTGCTGGCGTCGCTCACCGTGACATCGTCTGACACCGCAGCCTTCCTCGAAGCGAACTCGTCCTCGATCATCACGCTCGCTGCGGATTCGAAGGAAGCTCTCCAGCTTCTGGCCCAGTACTCTCCGACCTTCGGGTGCACGTTCAAGGGCTTCTCGGACACCGCTCCGGAAGCTGCCAAGATCCTGTCCACCGACGCGCCCAATCCTGGTGTGCGTGCGAGTATTCAGATCGTGAACCCCAAGGGTCGCTACCTGCCCAACCAAGACGAGCCACGGCTCGTCGACAACCGCGGCCCGGTTTGCTACGACAACGTCACCGAGCCCGGTCGTCCGTTCCCGCAGTACCCCGGCGGTTCGTACGGTGACGGTTCCTACCAGGTTCCTTCCCGCAATCCAGGTCCCGCCACCATGGAATTCCTGCCTGCACCCGAGGGCTCCGGACCTCAGTTGTTCTCGACCAACAACAGCGGTCCGGCTCAGCAGGCCGGCTACGCGGGCTCGAAACTCGAAGAGGATACGTTGAAGGTGATCTACGGACAGGCCAACGGTGTTGCGCCGGACGATGTTCCGGCGTGGACCACGATGGTCAGCGCTCCGGCATTCGCAGGTGCGGAGGTGAGCGTCCAATGAGAGGACTCGCAGCTCCGCTGACAAAGCTCATCATCTTCGTTGTGGTGACGGTCCTGGCGACAGGACTGCTGGCAGCCAGTATCGCCAACCTCGGCGGCGGTGGCGGCACCAAGTTCAACGCCGTCTTCTCCGACGTCACTTCGTTGAACGAGGGCGACGAGGTTCGCATTGCCGGTGTTCGTGTCGGCCAGGTCGAGAAGATTGCCATCGTCAACGACAACCAGGCCGAGGTCCAGTTCTCGGTATCCGACCGTGATTGGTTGCCGGCCAGTTCCATCGCCACCATCCGGTTCCGCAACCTGGTGGGGCAGCGGTACATCTCGCTCTCGCAAGGTGAAGGCAGCCAAGGCAAGAAGATCACCGGCGGCGATACCCTGCCGCTGTCTCAGACGCGCCCGGCAGTCAACCTCACGACACTCTTCAACGGCTTCAAGCCGCTGTTCACCACCCTGAGCGCGGACGACGTCAACAAGCTGTCGTACCAGATCATCCAGGTGTTCCAAGGCGAATCGGGCACCATCAGTGAGCTCGTGCGCAACACCGCGAGCCTGACCAACACCGTCGCGGACAAGGACGCGGTCATCGGCGCGGTGATCAAGAACCTCAACGACGTTCTCGACACCGTCAACGCGAACGACAAGAACCTCGATTCACTGATCGTCAACACCCAGCAACTCGTCACCGGGTTGGCCAACGAGCGTGGGGTGGTCGGTTCGGCCGTCACCTCACTCGCCGGCCTGACCGACGCGACGGCAGACCTGCTCGAGCCGACGCGGCCGTCGATTCAGGGCTCGATCACGGCGCTCAACACACTGGCGACCACACTCAATCGTCGGAGTGACGACGTCAACGCGGTGCTCGAGACCTTGCCGGTCAAGCTCGAGAAGCTCGCACGCGTAGCGAGCTACGGTTCCTGGTTCCAGTTCTATCTGTGCGGAATCGACATCGTTGCCGGTCCAGGACAGTCTGCGTCGCTGAATCTGCCCACCGGCCTGCCGACGGTCAATCAGCCGATTTACACCAACGCGGCCACGCGATGCACTCAAGACGGTATGAGGGAGTTGCAAGGTCGATGAGTAAACGTCGCAGTCCGGCAATGGCCGGAGCCATCGGTATCTTCGTGGTGCTGCTGGCCACTTTGTCCGCGTTCTTCCTCGATTCGCTTCCGTTCGTGGGAGCAGGCTCGTCCTACTCCGCCGAGTTCTCCGAAGCCGCGGGTCTCAAGCCTGGTAACGAGGTTCGTATCGCCGGCGTGAAGGTCGGCAAGGTCACTTCCGTCGATCTCGACGGTGACCGTGTTCTCGTCGACTTCAAGGTCAGTGACGCGTGGGTGGGAGATCAAACCTCTGCGTCCATTCAGATCAAGACCATTCTGGGACAGAAGTACCTCGCACTAGATCCGCGCGGAACCGACAACCTCGATCCCAAGGATCGGATTCCGCTAGAGCGCACCACCTCTCCGTACGACGTCGTTCAGGCCTTCTCGGCCGCGGCGGACACCGTCGGCGACATCGACACCGACCAGTTGGCGAAGAGCATGGAGACGTTGTCCCAGGCATTCTCCGAGACACCTGGCGATGTCCGCGCTTCGCTCGACGGTGTCAGTCGGCTGTCGCAGACGATCGCGAGCCGCGATCAGGACTTGCAGAAGCTCTTCGCCGCCACCGGGAAGACGTCGCAGATTCTTGCTGACCGCAACAAGGAATTCACCCAGCTGATCCGAGACGGTGGACTACTGGTGCAGGAGCTCAACAATCGCCAGCAAGCGATTTCGCAGCTGCTCACCGGAACTCAGCGCGTCTCTCAGCAGCTCACCGGTATCGTTCGTGACAACGAGGCGGCAATCGGGCCGGCGCTGACGCAGCTCAACGGCGTCATCGACATCTTGAAGGCCAACAACGAGAACTTGGACAAGGCACTGAAGCTCTACGAACCCTTCATTCGCTTGTACGCCAACGTGGTCGGCAACGGCCGTTGGTTCGACCAGGTCGTCGTGAACCTCCTTCCGCCGGGTCTGCCGGACATTCCGGGCTACCGTGACCCCGTTCGTACGTTGGGAGGCAACTGATGGCTGATACTGCCGAAGCCGGAAGCGGCTCCAAGAAGCGCTCGTTCGCGATCATCGCCGCTGTTCTGATCGGGTTACTCGTAATCGGTGGTGCGCTGTGGTGGGTGTTCACTCGCGCCGGTACCACCAAGATCACCGCCTACTTCGACAAGTCGGTGGGTATCTATGACGGTTCCGACGTTCGTGTTCTCGGTGTCAAGGTCGGCACCGTCGAATCCGTCGAACCCCAGGGAGATCAGGTCAAGGTCGAGCTGCGTGTCGATCGTGGGATCGACATTCCCGCGGGTGCCAGTGCCGCTCAGATCACGCCGTCGGTGGTTGCCGACCGCTACATCCAGCTGACACCGGTCTTCACCGGCGGCGACAAGATGGCCAGCGGTGCAGTAATTCCGATCGAGAAGACGGCGACGCCTGTCGAGGTCGACCAGTTGTACTCCAGCATCGACGAACTCGCGTCGGCTCTCGGTCCTGAAGGTGCCAACAAGAACGGAGCACTGTCCGATTTCGTCGAGACAGGTGCGGCCAACCTCGAGGGCAACGGTGAAGCGTTGGGAGACAGCATCACCAACCTCTCGGATGCCGCACGGACGCTCAACGATTCGCGTGACAACATCTCGCTCACCATCAAGAACCTGGATACTTTTGTGGGCGCTCTCGCGGCCAACGATCAGCAGGTGCGCCAGTTCAACACGCAGTTGTCGGACCTGACCGGATTCTTGGCAGGTGAGCGCGACGATCTCGGTGCCGCTCTGAACCAGCTCTCGATTGCGCTCGGCGACGTCGCGAAGTTCGTGGCCGACAACCGCGATCAACTGGTCCAGACAACCGAAGGTCTCGTCGAACCGACACAGACACTGGCGAACAACAAGGAAGCCCTGGCCAACACGCTCACCATGCTTCCGTTGGCGATCTCCAACCTGGTCAACTCGTACGACGCCGAATCAGGTGTGCTGGCTTCACGTCTGGCGTTCCCTGATCTTCAGAACCCGGCCGGAGTTCTCTGCAAGTTGATGGACCTCGGCAAGCTGTTGCCCGGTGATCCGCGGTTCGAGGCATTGGGAAGGCAGATGCAACCGGCTATCGACCAGTGCGCAAACGTCGCAGCGATGACCGACGCAGCCAATCAGGCTGCAGGCCTGAACCTTCCCTTCGGCATCCTTGCCGGTTCCGAACGACAGATGCAGGTAGTTCCGGGCACTGTGCCCGGCGTCGTGTCACCGCGACTGACCAGTGGAAACGGGGAGGGCGAGTGAAGCGTTCATTGATAGTCGGCGCCGGATTGTGCGCCGTCCTGATCTCGGCAACCGCCTGCTCGTCCGAGGGGATCTACGCTGTCCCGCTTCCCGGCGGTCCTGATGTGGGTTCCGATCCGATGCACTTGACCATTCAGTTCGACGACGTGCTCGACTTGGTTCCGCAGTCCGCTGTGAAGGTCGACGGCGTTCCCGTCGGTCGCGTCGACGACGTGTCGGTCGGACCGGACGGATGGACCGCGGACGTGGGCATCATCCTCGACTCGTCGGTTGATCTGCCCGCCAACGCAATTGCCGCGGTCGAGCAGACCAACCTGCTCGGCGAGAAGTTCATCCAGCTGTCGGCCCCGCCGTCCGGACCGGACTCTGCGAAGCTGGCCGACGGTGACCTCATTCCGCTGGATCGCACTCGCCACGCCACGGAGATCGAGCAGGTTCTCGGCGCATTGTCGCTGCTGCTCAACGGCGGCGGTGTGGGCCAGTTGCAGCCCATCGTCGAAGAACTCGGTGCCGCGTTCGACGGTCGCGAAGGCAAGACGAGAAGTCTTCTGGAGCAGGCGAACACACTCATCGGTGGACTCAACGAGCAGCGTGACGACATCACACGCGCGCTCGACGGCCTGGATGTGCTCTCGACTCGCGTCAACGATCAGAACGAGAAGATCGGGAAGATTCTCGAGGAACTCCCCGTTGCGACACAGGTTCTCAACGAGCAGCGTCCGCAGCTGACGCAGATGCTCGCTCAGGTGGATCGACTCGGAACAGTGGGAACCGACGTCCTCACACAGTCCAAGGACGATCTGATCGCTGATCTTCAGGCTCTGCGTCCGACGCTGCAGGCGCTCGCAGACTCCGGTGACGACTTCGTGGGGGCACTTCCGTTCCTTCCGACGTTCCCGTTCCCGGACGGTGTCGAGAAGATTGCACAGGGTGGTTCGGTCAACCTCTTTCTGAGTGTCGACCTGCAGATCGGCAATACACTCTCGGGTCTCGGTGTCGGGCAGGGAGAACCGGAATACCGCCAGCCCAAGTTCGGCAATCCCAAGCCGGTGGTTGACCCCTCCAACCCGTACTACAACGGCAACGGGCCGCGACCGGGGTGGCCGACAGTGTCACTGCTGCCGATCGCTCCGATCCTGCCGCAGGTTCCCGTTGTCGCCGGCCTTCCCGCCACAACAGCGGGTGACCCGGCAACGCCGGCGCCCGCGGCGAACCCACTCAACCCCATCCAGGGAATGCTGGAACAGTTCGGAATCGGCGGTGATGGACAGTGAGATCAGCTCTGGTCAGATGGCAGCTCGTCGGCTTTGTCGTGGTCGCGCTCCTGGGTCTCATCTACGTCGGCGCCAAGTACGTGCGCCTGGACAACCTCATGGGGTTCGGTCAGTACACGGTCAAGACCGAATTGGCCACGTCCGGTGGAATTTTCACCAACGCCGAGGTGACATATCGCGGCGTGCCGGTCGGGCGAGTGGGCGACATGTCGTTGACCGAGGACGGAATTCAGGTCGACCTGAAGATCGACAACAGTGCTCCGGAGATTCCCGCGTCGGCCCGTGCCGTCGTGGCCAACCGCTCCGCCATCGGTGAGCAGTATGTCGACCTTCAGCCCGATACCGATCAGGGACCGTTCCTCGAGGACGGCTCGGTGATCGCGGTGGGGGACACCACAACTCCGATCCCGATCGAGGATGTGCTGACCAGTGCCAACGGCTTGGTCAAGTCCGTGCCCGTCGACGCGCTCCACACCGTCGCCGTCGAACTCGGTGCAGCGTTCAACGGCAAGGGCGAGGACATTCAGGTCCTGGCCGATTCGCTGTCCGGCCTCTCGCAGTCCGGGCTCGACACTCTGCCTCAGACGCTCGCGCTGATTCGGAACAGTGAGACGGTATTGACGACGCAGTCGGATCAGTCCTCCGCGATCAAGCAGTTCAGTACCGATCTCGATGCTGTCACGGCGCAGTTGCGGACCAGCGATCCGGACATCCGTCGCTTGATCGACAACGGCATCCCGGCCAGCGATCAGATCGGTGCCCTCATCAACGAGGCGGGCCCGAGCCTGACGACTGACCTGACCAATCTTGCCGCGACCACCGAGACGCTTGCGCCGCGAACGATCGCGCTGCAGCCGTTCCTGATCTTCCTTCCCGGCCTGGCCGCTGCCGCACCGACGGTTGCTCCCGGCGACGGAACGGTCCATCAGGGCTTGGTGCTGGAGACCAACAATCCGCTCTCGTGCACGGTGGGTTACGAAGGCACCATGGCGATCCTGGACGAGATGAAGCGTCAGAATCCCAATTTCGACGACACCCAGCAGGACTTCCCGCTCAACACCGCCGCGTCGTGTGAGACGCCGCTGGGCAGCGAGACGGGCGTCCGCAGTGCCAACCGCGTGGTGTACGCCGATCCCGACACGATCCAGCCTTGGGACTTCAAGCCGAAGGTCGATCCGGACAAGTTGAACCTCAACCCGATCGCGACGCAGTTGGCGCCGTTGCTCGGAGTGACACCGAAGTAGACCGATCCGAATGTGGTCGAGTTTGTGCAGTTCAGGCTACTGAGTTGTGGCAGTTGACGATTCGCGGCCAGAGGCTGGGCAAAACAGGTAAGTAGGGTAGTGAGTGTGATTCAGAGAAACAGTTCCCCGCAGTCCGGCGGGCCCGAGCAAGTCGAATCGGGAGCGCCGACAACCGGTAGACCGAAGGGGCTGACAGCGTCTCTGATTGCGGTCGGTGTCTTGCTTCTGGCGGCAGTGGTTGCGCTCGGTGTGTTCGGCGTCCCGTACGTTCGGGCGCTCACCACCGACCGCACCACCGCCGAGATGCGTGACGACGCGCTTATCGGTGCGCAGCAAGTCGCGATCAACCTCAACAACGCGGATTCGGCCAATCTCGACCAGTCGATCGAGAACATGCGTTCTTCGGTGACCGGTGACGAGATGACGACGTATCTGCAGACCGTTCAGGATTCCATCACCGACGAGTTGCGTAACTCGGGCTCGAAGGCTGACACCGAAGTCGTTCAGTCCGCGCTGACCGAGCTCAATACCGATGACCGGACCGCCACGGCACTGGTCGTCGTTCGAGTCACCACGACCCAGGGCAACCAGTTCGTCAAGAATCAGCTCGGCATGCGGCTGGGCATGGTCGAGGTCGACGGGGTCTGGAAGGCTCAGTCGGCTGATCCGATCGGCTCTCGGCTCGATCTCGGCTCCGGCACCCTGCCGGCCACCGACGGCTCCACGCCTGCTCCTGACGCAACGCCCGCACCCGGTTCGGGGACCGAGGCACCTGCCTCCGGTGCTCCCGCACCGACAACCGAGGGTGGTGATTCCGGTGGCCAGTAGTTCGTCGAACCTGCACACCGACATCCCTCGAAGGAGAAGCGCGTAATGCCACCCAAACGTCGTACCGGCGGACCGTCCTCCCCGCAGAACCGTCGGCCGAAGATCGCGGGAAGCGCTCGCTCGCTCAACGTCCCCGCGGGGACGTCCGATTCGGATCCGGTCGAGCCCACGATCGAACAGCCGGAAGAAGAAACACAGGAGGCTGTGAAGCCGGAGGTTGCGAAGCCGGAGGTTGCGAAGCCGACGCTCACGAAGGCAGAGTCCGGAGAAATCGAGCCGCCGAAGACGGAAACCGACGCTCCGGAATCCACACCGGGCCCCGATCTGACCAAACCGGCGAAAACCGTCGCAGACGAGCCCAAGGCCCCTGCTACCCCGGAGACGGGCGCGGGGGAGTCGGCGACAACACCTACACAATCCAAGGCCGGTTGGCGCCTGGTCGCGATCCTGGGGGCCGCAGCGGTCATCGTCGCGATCCTCGCCGGCATCGCCTTCTTCAAAGTCGGCGCGAAGACGGACGACATCGCCTGGGTGGACGAAGGCGCCACGGCTGAGGTTCTTCGTGTGACGCCGTCGGCGTTGGCTGCAGTCTTCACGTTTTCTCCCGACACCTTCGACGCCGATTTCGACAAGGGTGTCCAGGGCCTGAACCAGTCGATGCGCGATCAGCTGACGCAGTACAAGGACACGCAGAAGGCCGGCGTCGAACAAACCCAGACGGCAACGACCGCTGATGTCCCGCTGATCGGGATTACACGGCTCGAGAAGGACCGGGCGCAGTTGCTCGCCCAACTGAACGTCAGCTCGACGCAGAACGGCGTGGCGGCAGACTCTCGCTCCGGAATGGTCATCGTGAGTCTGGAGAAGCAGGACGGAAACTGGCTGATCTCGGAGATCCGCGACCAGTAGCTCGGAGATCCGCGACCAGTAGCTCGGAGATTCGCGACCAGTAGCACCTGCGCACCAGCGCGAAGATCTGGATCGACGCACGATGTCGGTCCAGATTTTTCGTATGTGACGCCGTTGCTGGCTACACTCCCGGTGGCAGTGTTCGAATGCGCGTCACGAATGTTCGAATGCTGCGACACGCGCTCTCGCCCTTGACGGAGCGGTCCGCAAGGTCCACTCTGATCGGTGAACATGCACGGACGAGTGATCGGCAGTCTCACGTCAGTATCTGAATTCGACCCTCAGTTACACCCGACTCGACATTTCCAGAGTAAGGGTGTACTTTTGGACGTTGCGCTGGCTGCCTCCTGTCCACCCCTCGTCTCAACCGCTGCGAAGTCAAGTACTTCTTGCTTTCTGCGACGGGTTTCGTTCGGGTTGTAACCAGCGAAATTCGAAGCAGATACAGCGGCGGTCGCAACAGCACGGAGCGGCCCGCGTGAGGTGCTGGAAGGACGCATCTTGGCAGTCTCTAGCCAGACCAAGGCAGTTTCCGGAATCCCCGGAGCCCCGAAGAGGGTTTCGTTCGCGAAAGTTCGCGAACCCCTCGAAGTTCCCGGGCTTCTTGACGTACAGACAGATTCGTTCGAGTGGCTGATCGGCGCGCAGAGTTGGCGTGAACGAGCAGCGGCACTCGGCGACAATGCAGTGTCCGGTGGTCTCGAGGACATCCTCGCGGAGCTTTCTCCGATCGAGGATTTCAACGGCACTATGTCGCTGTCCTTCTCCGACCCTCGATTCGACGAGGTCAAGGCCTCGACGGACGAGTGCAAAGACAAGGACATGACCTACGCGGCGCCGTTGTTCGTCACCGCGGAGTTCATCAACAACAACACTGGTGAGATCAAGAGCCAGACGGTCTTCATGGGAGATTTCCCGATGATGACCGACAAGGGCACCTTCATCATCAACGGCACCGAGCGTGTGGTCGTCTCGCAGCTCGTGCGTTCCCCCGGTGTGTACTTCGACATGAGCGTCGACAAGAGCACCGAGAAGGATCTGCACAGCGTCAAGGTGATCCCGGGTCGCGGCGCATGGCTCGAGTTCGACGTCGACAAGCGCGACACCGTTGGTGTCCGTATCGACCGCAAGCGTCGTCAGCCTGTCACCGTCCTGCTCAAGGCACTCGGCTGGACCACCGAGCAGATCACGGAGCGCTTCGGCTTCTCCGAGATCCTCATGGCCACGCTGGAGAAGGACAACACCGCCGGCACCGATGAGGCGTTGCTCGACATCTACCGCAAGCTGCGTCCGGGCGAGCCCCCCACCAAGGAGAGCGCGCAGACCCTGCTGGAGAACCTGTTCTTCAAGGACAAGCGCTACGACCTCGCTCGCGTGGGTCGTTACAAGATCAACAAGAAGCTCGGCCTGAACGCGGGTCAGCCGATCGTTGCATCCACGCTCACCGAAGAAGACATCGTCGCCACCGTCGAGTACCTCGTGCGTCTGCACGCAGGTGACACCTCGATGACGGCTCCGGGCGGCGTCGAGGTTCCCGTCGAGGTCGACGACATCGACCACTTCGGCAACCGTCGTCTGCGTACGGTCGGCGAGCTCATCCAGAACCAGATCCGCGTGGGCCTGTCCCGCATGGAGCGTGTGGTTCGTGAGCGCATGACCACGCAGGACGTCGAGGCAATCACGCCTCAGACGCTGATCAACATCCGTCCCGTCGTCGCTGCGATCAGGGAGTTCTTCGGAACCTCCCAGCTGTCGCAGTTCATGGACCAGAACAACCCGCTGTCGGGGCTGACGCACAAGCGTCGTCTGTCCGCCCTCGGCCCGGGTGGTCTGTCCCGTGAGCGCGCCGGCCTCGAGGTTCGCGACGTTCACCCGTCGCACTACGGCCGCATGTGCCCGATCGAGACCCCGGAAGGCCCGAACATCGGCCTGATCGGTTCGCTGTCGGTCTACGCCCGCGTCAACCCGTTCGGTTTCATCGAGACCCCGTACCGTCGCGTCGTCGACGGACAGGTGACCGACGAGGTCGACTACCTGACCGCTGACGAAGAAGACCGCCACGTGGTCGCGCAGGCCAACTCGGCCATCGACCGCGAGGGTCGCTTCACCGACTCGAAGATTCTCGTCCGCCGTAAGGGTGGCGAGGTCGAGTTCGTCGCGTCCTCCGACATCGACTACATGGACGTTTCGCCGCGTCAGATGGTGTCCGTCGCAACCGCGATGATTCCGTTCCTCGAGCACGACGATGCAAACCGTGCCCTGATGGGCGCGAACATGCAGCGTCAGGCTGTCCCGCTGGTTCGCAGCGAGGCACCTCTCGTCGGTACCGGCATGGAGCTGCGTGCAGCTGTGGATGCCGGCGACGTCATCATCACCGAGAAGACCGGTGTCGTGGAGGAGATCTCCGCGGACTACGTCACGGTGATGGCTGACGACGGAAGCCGCAAGACGTACCGGATGCGCAAGTTCGCGCGTTCCAACCAGGGCACGTGCGCCAACCAGCGTCCGATCGTGGACGAGGGACAGCGTGTCGAGGCCGGCCAGGTTCTGGCCGACGGCCCTTGCACCGAGAACGGTGAGATGGCGCTGGGCAAGAACTTGCTCGTCGCGATCATGCCGTGGGAAGGCCACAACTACGAGGACGCGATCATTCTGTCGCAGCGTCTCGTGGAAGAGGACGTCCTGACCTCGATTCACATCGAGGAGCACGAGATCGATGCCCGCGACACCAAGCTCGGTGCCGAGGAAATCACTCGCGACATCCCGAACGTCTCCGACGAGGTCCTCGCCGACCTCGACGAGCGCGGCATCATCCGTATCGGTGCCGAGGTTCGTGACGGCGACGTGCTGGTCGGAAAGGTCACGCCGAAGGGCGAGACCGAGCTGACCCCCGAAGAGCGCCTCCTTCGCGCCATCTTCGGTGAGAAGGCTCGCGAGGTTCGTGACACGTCCCTCAAGGTTCCTCACGGTGAGACCGGCAAGGTCATCGGAATCCGCGTGTTCTCACGTGACGAAGACGACGATCTGCCTCCCGGTGTCAACGAGCTGGTCCGCGTCTACGTGGCACAGAAGCGCAAGATCCAGGACGGCGACAAGCTCGCCGGCCGCCACGGTAACAAGGGCGTCATCGGCAAGATCCTGCCGCAGGAAGACATGCCGTTCCTCTCGGACGGCACGCCTGTCGACATCATCTTGAACACGCACGGCGTCCCGCGTCGTATGAACATCGGTCAGGTCTTGGAGACCCACCTCGGGTGGATCGGCAAGACCGGCTGGAACGTTCAGATCGCGTCCGACGGCTCTCGTCCCGACTGGGCTGCGACCCTGCCGGAAGAGATGCTGTCCGCTCCGGCCGACTCGAACATCGCCACCCCGGTGTTCGACGGTGCGAAGGAAGACGAGCTCACCGGTCTCCTCGGCGCGACGCTGCCGAACCGTGACGGCGAGCAGATGGTCGGACCCGACGGAAAGGCCACCTTGTTCGACGGCCGCTCCGGCGAGCCGTTCCCGTACCCGGTCTCGGTCGGTTACATGTACATCATCAAGCTGCACCACTTGGTCGACGACAAGATCCACGCTCGTTCGACCGGTCCGTACTCGATGATCACGCAGCAGCCTCTCGGTGGTAAGGCCCAGTTCGGTGGCCAGCGCTTCGGTGAGATGGAGTGCTGGGCGATGCAGGCCTACGGCGCGGCTTACACGCTGCAGGAACTGCTGACCATCAAGTCTGACGACGTGGTCGGTCGAGTCAAGGTGTACGAAGCCATCGTAAAGGGCGAGAACATCCCCGAACCCGGCATCCCCGAGTCGTTCAAGGTGCTCCTCAAGGAGCTCCAGTCGCTCTGCCTCAACGTGGAGGTGCTGTCCTCGGACGGCGCGGCCATCACGATGGCGGACGGCGACGACGAGGACTTGGAGCGGGCCGCAGCGAACCTGGGCATCAACCTGTCCAGGAACGAAGCTGCGACGGTCGACGACCTCGCGAACTAGGTTTCGGTCCCCGGGTTGCTCTTGAGAGAGCGGCCCGGGGGCGTAGTTCACATTTGAATTGGCAGTCAGGTTGCCGGGTGACCGGCAACCGTAACCCCAACGGGGAAAGGAAGTTACGTGCTCGACGTCAACTTCTTCGATGAACTCCGCATTGGCTTGGCCAGTGCAGAGGACATCCGCAATTGGTCCTACGGCGAGGTCAAGAAGCCGGAGACCATCAACTACCGCACGCTCAAGCCCGAGAAGGACGGCCTCTTCTGCGAGAAGATCTTCGGCCCCACTCGGGACTGGGAGTGCTACTGCGGTAAGTACAAGCGTGTCCGCTTCAAGGGCATCATCTGTGAGCGCTGTGGCGTCGAGGTCACTCGCGCCAAGGTTCGTCGTGAGCGCATGGGTCACATCGAACTGGCCGCACCGGTCACGCACATCTGGTACTTCAAGGGTGTTCCGAGCCGTCTCGGTTACCTGCTCGACCTGGCTCCGAAGGATCTCGAAAAGATCATCTACTTCGCTGCCTACGTCATCGTCGGTGTCGACGAGGAGCTCCGTCACAACGAGCTGTCCACCCTCGAAGCCGAGATGCAGGTCGAAAAGAAGACCGTCGCAGATCAGCGCGACGCCGATCTCGAGGCACGTGCGCAGAAGCTCGAAGCCGACATCGCCGAGCTCGAGGCAGAGGGCGCGAAGTCCGATGTCCGCCGCAAGGTCAAGGACGGCGGCGAGCGCGAAATGCGTCAGCTCCGTGACCGCGCGCAGCGTGAGCTGGATCGTCTCGACGAGATCTGGACCACCTTCACCAAGCTGAGCGTCAAGCAGCTCATCATCGACGAGCTCCTGTACCGCGAGCTGGTCGACCGTTACGGCGAGTACTTCACGGGTGCGATGGGCGCAGAGTCCATCCAGATCCTGATGCAGAACTTCGACCTCGACGCCGAGGCAGAGTCTCTCCGCGAGACCATCCGCAGCGGCAAGGGCCAGAAGAAGCTGCGTGCACTCAAGCGCCTCAAGGTGGTTGCGGCATTCCAGACCAACGGCAACTCGCCGATGGGCATGGTCCTCAACGCTGTTCCGGTGATCCCGCCGGAGCTTCGCCCGATGGTTCAGCTCGACGGTGGACGTTTCGCGACGTCCGACCTCAACGACCTGTACCGCCGCGTCATCAACCGCAACAACCGCCTCAAGCGACTGATCGACCTCGGTGCTCCCGAGATCATCGTCAACAACGAGAAGCGGATGCTGCAGGAGTCGGTCGACGCCCTGTTCGACAACGGTCGTCGTGGACGCCCGGTCACCGGACCGGGTAACCGCCCGCTGAAGTCCCTGAGCGATCTGCTCAAGGGCAAGCAGGGTCGCTTCCGTCAGAACCTGCTCGGTAAGCGCGTCGACTACTCGGGTCGTTCCGTCATCGTCGTCGGTCCTCAGCTCAAGCTGCACCAGTGTGGTCTGCCCAAGCTGATGGCTCTCGAGCTGTTCAAGCCGTTCGTGATGAAGCGTCTGGTCGATCTGAACCACGCGCAGAACATCAAGTCGGCAAAGCGCATGGTCGAGCGCAAGCGCGTCCAGGTGTGGGACGTCCTCGAAGAGGTCATCGCCGAGCACCCCGTGCTGCTCAACCGTGCACCTACGCTGCACCGTCTGGGTATCCAGGCATTCGAGCCGCAGCTCGTCGAGGGCAAGGCCATTCAGCTCCACCCGCTGGTGTGTGAGGCCTTCAACGCCGACTTCGACGGTGACCAGATGGCTGTTCACCTCCCGCTGTCGGCAGAGGCTCAGGCCGAGGCACGCATCTTGATGCTGTCCTCGAACAACATCCTCTCGCCTGCTTCGGGTCGCCCGCTCGCCATGCCGCGTCTGGACATGGTCACGGGTCTGTTCCACCTGACCCGTCTCGACGAGGGTGTCACCGGTGAGCTCGTTGCTCCGACCAACGACGAGGCAGAGCAGGGCGTGTACTCCTCGCCCGCCGAGGCTCAGATGGCAGTCGACCGCGGCGCGCTCTCGGTTCAGGCTCAGATCAAGGTGCGTCTGACGCAGCAGCGTCCGCCGCGCGACCTCGAGAACGAACTGTTCCCCGAGGGCTGGAACTACGGTGACGGCTGGACCGCCACCACGACACTCGGCCGTGTGCTCTTCAACGAGCTGCTTCCGGCGGACTACCCGTTCGTCAACGAGCAGATGCCGAAGAAGCGCCAGGCGACGATCATCAACGATCTCGCCGAGCGGTACCCGATGATCGTGGTTGCTCAGACCGTCGACAAGCTCAAGGACGTCGGGTTCTACTGGGCCACCCGTTCGGGTGTCACGGTCTCGATCTCCGACGTGCTCGTGCCGCCGGAGAAGCCTGCCATCATCGAGGACTTCGAGGCTCAGGCCGACAAGATCGAGAAGCAGTACCAGCGTGGTGCTCTGGACAAGAAGGAGCGCAACAGCGCTCTGGTCACCATTTGGCAGGAAGCGACCGACAAGGTCGGCAAGGCCATGGAGGCTCACTTCCCCGACAGCAACCCGATCCCGATGATCGTGAAGTCCGGCGCAGCCGGCAACATGACTCAGGTTCGCTCGCTCGCCGGTATGAAGGGCCTGGTGACAAACCCGAAGGGTGAGTTCATCCCGCGTCCGATCAAGTCTTCCTTCAAGGAAGGCCTGACCGTTCTCGAGTACTTCATCAACACGCACGGTGCTCGTAAGGGTCTGGCCGATACCGCACTCCGCACCGCCGACTCGGGTTACCTGACCCGTCGTCTGGTGGACGTTTCGCAGGACGTCATCGTCCGCGAGGTCGACTGTGGAACAGAGCGCGGCATCGTCACCACGATCGCCGAGAAGCAGGCCGACGGCACGATGATCCGCGATGCTCACGTGGAGACCAGCACGTACGCCCGTACCTTGGCGGCCGATGCAGTCGACGCGAACGGCACCGTCATCGTCGAGCGTGGCCACGATCTCGGTGACCCCGCGATCGATGCTCTGCTCGAAGCCGGCATCACGACGGTCAAGGTCCGCTCGGTCCTGACCTGCACCACCGGCACCGGCGTTTGCGCCACTTGCTACGGCCGCTCGATGGCCACCGGCAAGCTGGTCGACATCGGTGAGGCTGTCGGTATCGTCGCCGCACAGTCGATCGGTGAGCCCGGTACTCAGCTGACCATGCGTACCTTCCACCAGGGTGGTGTCGCAGGAGATGACATCACCGGCGGTCTGCCGCGTGTCCAGGAGCTGTTCGAGGCACGTGTGCCCAAGGGCAAGGCTCCTATCGCGGACGTCACCGGTCGGGTACAGCTCGAAGACGGCGATCGTTTCTACAAGATCACCATCGTTCCGGACGACGGCGGCGAAGAGGTTGTCTACGACAAGCTCAGCAAGCGTCAGCGTCTGCGTGTCTTCAAGCACGCCGACGGTCGCGAAAGCCTCTTGGCTGACGGTGACCACGTCGAGGTCGGACAGCAGCTCATGGAAGGTGCTGCCGATCCCCACGAGGTCCTGCGAGTCATGGGTCCGCGTCAGGTTCAGATCCACTTGGTCAACGAGGTCCAGGAGGTGTACCGGAGCCAGGGTGTGTCGATCCACGACAAGCACATCGAGGTCATCGTGCGCCAGATGCTTCGTCGCGTGACGATCATCGATTCGGGTGCCACCGAGTTCCTGCCCGGTTCGCTCACCGAGCGCGCCGAGTTCGAGTCGGCAAACCGCCGCGTTGTCGCCGAGGGTGGCGAGCCCGCAGCCGGCCGTCCGGTGCTCATGGGTATCACGAAGGCGTCGCTCGCGACGGATTCGTGGCTGTCCGCGGCATCGTTCCAGGAGACCACTCGTGTCTTGACCGACGCGGCTATCAACTGCCGCTCGGACAAGCTGATCGGTCTGAAGGAAAATGTCATCATCGGCAAGCTGATCCCTGCCGGTACCGGTATCAACCGTTACCGCAACATCCAGGTTCAGCCCACCGAAGAGGCACGCGCCGCTGCTTACGCAGTGCCGTCGTACGACGACCAGTACTACAGCCCGGACGGCTTCGGCCAGAACACCGGTGCTGCAGTTCCGCTGGACGACTACGGCTTCAGCAACGACTACCGCTAAGCGTTAGTTCGTAGAAATCCCCCCACTTCGAAAGAGGTGGGGGGATTTTTCATGTCAGGAGTGGGACGTTTTCAGGAGTTGCTGCCGCTGAGGTCCGGGATGACGATCTCCTGGACGGCCCACTTGTTCCCGTCGGGGTCGGCGAAGTAGATGAACCGCCCCCAGGCCTGGTCGTCGATCGGGCTGATGTCGATGCCGCGGCTCTTGAACTCGCGCTCGGCCTCTTCGATGTCCTTGACCACTACCTGCATGCCGACGACCGAGCCGGGCTCGGCGTCGGTGATTCCCTTGCCGATGCAGATCGAGCAGGCCGAACCGGGAGGGGTCAGCTGGACGAATCGCAGGTCTTCGCTGACCGTGTGATCGTGGTCGGCATTGAATCCGAGGCGGACGTAGAAGTCCTTGGCGCGGTCGATGTCGGTGACGGGAATGGCGACCAGTTCGAGCTTGATGTCCATGACGTGCCCTTCATGTGATGGTGAATTCCGGCGACAGGTCCAGTGTTGCGGGTATTGCGGTCAGAAACGGTCCTCGTTCGGCGTCCGGATGAAACTTTCCGAATTCCTTGTTGCTCCGAGGGTGCTTCTCTCACTGCTCGACCGATCCCGAACCAGGAGCGGATACCCCGACTCCGCAGCTCTGACGCATTCCGTCGAACGTGCCGCGCACGCCGACGCTCTCGGCTACCACCGGTTCTGGGTCGCCGAGCATCACGCGGTGCCCGGGATCGGGAGCGGGTCGCCGGCAGTACTGCTTGCCGCGATCGGCGCGCATACGCGCGATATCAGACTCGGCAGCGGTGGAGTCATGCTGCCGAATCACCAACCGCTGATCGTCGCCGAGCAGTTCCTGATGCTGGAGGCTCTCTACCCGGGGCGAATCGATCTCGGCCTCGGCCGATCGCTGGGATTCACGGAGCCCGTACGTCAGGCACTACGACGCAGCAAGGACGCTCCGGACACGTTTGTGTCGGACCTGGACGAGGTGAGGCGTTACCTGGACGGATCCGCCGCAGTGACGGCACGGCCGGCGTCGCAGACTGGGGTGCCGATCTTCGTGCTGGCGACGCGCACAGGTCTGAAAGTGGCAGCGCAGCTGGGGCTTCCGGTGGTCGTGGGTGGGCCGATACTCGGAATCGGTAGCACCGACCGGGTGGAGGCGTTGGACGAGTACCGCCGAGCTTTCCGGGCCACCGACGCTCATCCCGAACCCTATGTGGTGGTTTCTCTCGAAGTGGCGGTTGCCGATTCCACCGACGCGGCGCGTGAGTTGCTGATCCCGGAGGCATACGCGCTCGCAGAATCGTCACGGACGGGGGAGTTTCCGCGCTCGCGTCGCTCGACAAGATCAGGCTTGCCCCGCGCAGTGATCGAAACGCCAGGCGGATCGAGTCGTTCATGGCGTCGGCGCTGCACGGGACGCCCGTCGAGGTGAAACAGCAACTTCACGATCTCGCCGAACGGACCGGTGCCGACGAAGTGTTGGCGTCGACATCGACGTACGACCGTGACGCGCTTGCACTTTCGGACCGCCTGCTACGTGAGGTGCTTTAGCGGTGTCGTTGATCTAACGGGGCACGTGAAACTCGAGCAGAGTGGCGACGGAGTCGTCGAGTTCGGTCCACGGCACCGGTACGGAGAGGACGGCGATCGCCGAAGTGGGGAACTTGTCGCGGATACGTTGGGCCGCTTCGGAGTTTTCGTTCGATGCGAGATCGAGTGCAGTCCAAGGAATTCCGGGTTCGTGTCCGACGATCAGGAGCGTCTTGACGTGGTCGGACGTGGTTCGCGCAGCTGCAATGACGTCTGCGGGTGAGCCGCCGTAGATGGACTTCTCGAACCCGGCGGGAGCTTCGATTCCCGTCGAGGCAAGGGTTTCGACGGTCCGCCGGGAGGTGGAGCACAGAACGGCGTCGACGGGCGGGACGTTTTCGCGGATCCATTCGCCGCCGATGCGGGCCTCGCGTAGGCCCCGTTCGGCGAGCGGACGCTCGTGATCACGGATGCCCTCGGGGTAGCTGGACTTGCCGTGTCGCATGAGGACGAGGGTGCGGTGGTCGGCCATGCGTTCACGGTATCCGCTTTGTGCCCGTCAGTCCGGTTACTCTGGATGGTCAGGACCTTGAAGGAGGTTTTCGATGGCCGGTAAGAAGCTCGATCGAACTAATGCCCGAACTGCACTCGAGGTGGTACGCGAAAGCCCCACCATCGCTTTCATCACCGTTGCCCCGGCAGTGGTCGTGTTCGGCGTGGTGTGGTGGCTCTTCGGTTTCTGGGCCGCGATTCTTCTTGCGTTGGTGTTCGGTGTCGCGGCTGTCGCGACCCAGAAACTGCGTTAGAGGGCGCTCACCTGCGCAACTGCGCGGAGCGCTTCGCCGACCAGGAACCAGACCGTGACGGTCTTGTCGTCGACGCGGCTGCGCAGGACGACGTCGTCGCTGGAGACGATGGGGGAGAGGTACTCGATCAGTGCTCGATGCGGAACTGTCCGTAGTTCGGTGCGAGCGCTGAGGACCTCTTCGACTGCCTGCCAGTAGACGGCGTTGTTGACGTGGTCGAACGGGTCGATATCCGTGGCGCGCAGAGCGAACGGCGTGTCCAGAACACCGGCGTCGTCCGCCTCCGGTGCGTTCTCGGCGAGTACCCGCTTCCACTTCAGGCGATGCTCGTCGGTGGATTCCTCCAGTGGCCGCATGAAGTCGTCACTCATCCGCGTGGGCATGCCCGACTCGGCGCTGATGTTGATCCAGAAGCCTTCGGTTTCCATCAGCGCGCCGTTGCTGCCGTCGAAGCGCACACGCATGTTCGCCCATCTCGTGGAGAAGCCGGAGCACCAGCGAGTCATCGTCAACTCTTCCGGCCAGATCGCCGGGCGTACGACGTCGACGACCGTACGACGCACTATCCAGAGCGGATGGGTGTCGATGGCTCCCGCGGCCTCGATGTTGTCGTTGCCGATGTCCTGCAGGTAGCGGGCGACGGCGTCGAGCCTGACCTGCTTGGCGACGTCGATGTCGCCGGTGCGGACCGGGCGGGACTTGACGAAGATCGGTCCTCGGTCCGGCTGTTGCGCGAGCGTGAGATCTGGGTTCACGTGAGATTCCTGTTCGCTGGAGTGAGCCGATTCTGTCAGGCTTTTCAGCGAGTGGCGATTATCTGCTTTCCGCAGCCGGAGCCGTCGACCATTCGTGCCACGGCGACGGCGGTGTCGGCAAGGGGATGAACGGAGTCGATCACCGGGGTGATGTCACCTGCGTCGATCATCTGCGTCAGGACCTCCAGATCGTCGGCGTTCTCCGAAGCGATGAAGGTGCCCATTTTCTGAGATATGAACGGAGACAAGCACTGTGCGCGTATTTGGCGATCGGTTCCGCCGAGCCACCGTCCGCCGTTCTCGCCGCCGACGATCACCAGCGTTCCGGTGCGTGTGAGCGCCCGTCGAAGATCTCGCAGTCGGCGGTTGCCGCCGGTGTCGATGATGACGTCGTACCGATGCGATCCGTCGGTGGCGTCGTCGACGCGGTAGTCGAGAACCTCGTCGGCACCGATGGAGCGGACGGTATCGGTTTTCGAGGTGCTGCACACGCCGGTGACGTGAGCGCCCATGGCTTTTGCCACCTGCACCGCGTAAATCCCGACGCCACCGGATGCGCCGAGTACGAGGAC
The DNA here is from genome assembly GCF_058792695.1 of Rhodococcus sp. MT28. NCBI lineage: Bacteria > Bacillati > Actinomycetota > Actinomycetes > Mycobacteriales > Nocardiaceae > Rhodococcus > Rhodococcus sp. MT28. Next base: position 124,538 of record NZ_JBXAFD010000004.1, on the reverse strand, counting down.
GGATTGGCCCGCCTGCACGCGGCCGTGGTCGCGCACGGCTTGCAACGCTGTGAGGGCGGAGACCGGCACCGCTGCTGCTTGTGCGAACGACAACCGGGCAGGTTTTGCGGCAATCTTCGTCTCGAGTGCGCGTGCGTACTCCGCGAACGAACCGACCGCGATCCCGTATACCTCCTGGCCGACTGCCACGCGGGTCACCGAACTGCCGACGGCCTCGACTCGGCCGGATACGTCCAGTCCGCGTACCCGGTTCCTAGGTCTGCGCAGCCCGAAACCCGCGAGGCGCAACGGATATGGCAGTCCGGCCATGAGATGCCATGCCCCGCGGTCGACGGACGCGGCCTCGACGCGTATCAGCACTTCGTTGTCGGCGACAGTGGGGCGCGGAATGTGGTCGACGTAGAGAACGTCGGCCTCGCCGTAGCGATCCTGTACGACGGCGGTCATCAGTTCCTTCGGCATGCGAGTCTCCGTTCGTCGAATACTTACAGCGTAAGTATTGCACTTACGGTGTAAGTTCTGTCAACGTGGAGAAGCGCGCAAGATTGACCCGAGACGACGTCGTACACGCTGCTGTCGCGCTTGCCGATTCCGTCGGAATCGATTCGATGACCATGCGGAAGCTGGGCACCGAACTGGGCGTCGAAGCGATGTCTCTGTACAACCATGTTTCGGACAAAGGGGATCTGCTCGACGGAATGGTCGATGCGGTCTTCGCGGAGATCGATCTGCCGACGCCGGGACGCCCGTGGCGCACGGAACTTCACGTGCGAGCGGTATCGACAAGGGAAGTGTTGGGGAGGCACCCGTGGGCAACTCCGTTGATGGAGTCCCGAACGACGCCTGGTCCCGCGACCCTGCGCCACCACGATGCCGTCATCGGAACGCTACGCGCCGCCGACTTTCCCGTCGCCCTTGCTGCGCATGCCTTTTCGATCATGGATGCGTACATCTACGGCTTCGTGCTGCAAGAAGTGAGCTTGCCGTTCGAAACAGCGCAGGAAACGACGGAACTGGCGAAGGCGATCATGGGCTCGTTCGAGAGCGGTCAGTATCCGCACCTGGCCGAGTTGACCACCGAGCACGTCCTTGCTCCGGGATACAGCTACGCCGCCGAATTCGCTTTCGGTCTCGATCTGATTCTCGACGGACTCGAACGTCTGCACATCGGGAGCGAACGATGATCTGACGTGAGTACCGGGTTAAAGTCGAGAAAACCGGGTTACCGGTCCAGACTTCAGATGTCCCGAAGAGGAGCTTTCTGTGCGCGCCATGGTGGTTACGGAACTGTCCGGTCCCGAAGGAATTGTCGCGCAGGAGGTTCCCGAGCCCGCAGCCGAAGGTCTTGTTCTCATCGATGTGAAGGCAAGTGGCGTCTGCTTTCCGGACCTGCTCATCACCTACGGCAAGTATCAGATCCGCCCGGAACCGCCGTTCATTCCCGGCGCGGAGATCTCGGGCGTCGTGGTCTCCGCGCCGGAAGGGTCGGGTTTCGCTCCGGGCGATCGTGTTCTCGCGGCCGCGTATCTGGGTGGGTATGCAGAGCGGATTGCCGTCAACCCGGCGCAGGTACTCCGAATTCCGGACGGACTCGCCTTCGACGAGGCGGCCTCGCTGATCATCAACTATCAGACGATGGAGTTCGCGCTCGCTCGTCGCGCGAAGATCGTCGCGGGGGAGACTGTCGTCGTGCTCGGCGCTGCAGGCGGAGTCGGAACGGCAACCATCCAGCTGGCCAAGGCGCACGGTGCCCGGGTGATCGCCGTGGTACGACGCGAGGGCGTCGATGACTTCTTGCGTGAGCTCGGTGCCGACGAGGTGGTCGCGCTGGCTCCGGGATGGGGAGAGCGGATTCGGGAACTGACCGACGGCGTCGGCGCTCAGATCGTGGTGGATCCGGTGGGCGGCGATGCGTTCGACGACGCGGTCCGGGTTCTGGCACCCGAAGGACGACTCGTGGTGATCGGATTCGCCGGCGGCGGTATTCCCGAGGTAAAGGTGAACCGGGTGCTGTTTCGCAATATCAGCATTGTCGGCGCGGCATGGGGTGAGTTCACGCGTACCAATCCCGAAGCGGTAGCCGAGGTGCATGCATCGCTGGTAGAACACGTCCGGAACGGCTTGCGTCCGCTGGTCAAGGCACGGTATCCGCTTGCCGACGCAGCAGTTGCCCTGGCTGATCTCGAAAGCGGCAAAGTTCTCGGAAAGGCCATCTTGCTGCAGGAATGATTCTTCGCAACGTGATGGTGGTCACCAAATAATAAGTTGCAACATGTTTTCATTTGGGCAATAGTTGCAACCGCACTACCATTTGCCAGGTGATCGCTTCCGATTCTGATGACCTGTATGGAGCACTCGACGAGTTGTTCACTCGCCTGATGAGCGCCGGTGATTCGGAGTCGATCGATGCGTTGATCGAACTGGATCTCTCGTTCTCTCAGGTGCGTGTGCTGTTCGTACTTGCACAACGTGATGCGGCGATCCCGATCAACGAGGTTGCCGACGAGCTTCGGCTCTCGGTGGCAGCTACGGGGCGGAACATCGATCAGCTCGTGAACATGGGTCTGGTCGATCGACGTGAAGACGAGCGGGACCGACGCGTCAAGCGGGTTTCCTTGTCGGAGGCCGGTCGTAAGGTGACGACCAACCACATCGAGTGCAAGCGCGGCCAGCTTCGCGAATTCGCGTCGCGTGTTCCTGAGCCAGAGCGGATTCGTTTGTTCGAGGCTCTCAAGCCCATTCTCGCGGGTGACTATCTGCGAGCACTTAACCAGGAGACTTCGCGATGACATCGCCGAACGCGCCGGCACCGGCGTCCGACAAACTTGACGGGGCGGTCCTCAAGATCGCTTCCGTGGTGGTGCTCGGCGCCATCATGTCGATTCTCGACGTAACCGTGGTGAGCGTCGCGCTCACCACTTTTGCCGAGGACTTCGAAACTTCGTACGCCACCGTCGCGTGGACGATGACGGCCTACACGCTCGCCTTGGCGACGGTCATTCCGGTTACCGGTTGGGCTGCCGACCGTTTCGGCACCAAGCGCCTGTACATGACGGCCCTGGTGCTGTTCGTACTCGGTTCAGTCGCTTGTGCGATGGCGTGGGACATCACCTCGCTCATCGGCTTCCGCGTGCTCCAGGGTCTCGGCGGCGGCATGTTGATGCCGCTCGGTATGACGATCATGACCCGGGCCGCCGGTCCGGACCGTGTCGGTCGTGTCATGGCAGTTCTCGGTATCCCGATGCTGCTCGGTCCTATCGGCGGCCCGATTCTCGGTGGTTGGCTGATCGAGGCCGCGAGCTGGCACTGGATCTTCCTGATCAACTTGCCGATCGGCATCATCGCTCTGGCTGCTGCGTTCATCATTCTGCCGTCCGACAAGGCGAAGCCTTCGGAGTCCTTCGACTTCCTCGGCATGATCCTGCTGTCGCCCGGCCTGGCGCTGTTCCTGTTCGGTGTGTCGTCCATCCCTGAGGTGGGAACCGTCGCGTCCGCTCGGGTTCTGGTGTCGGCCGGTATCGGTCTGGCACTGATCATCGCCTTCGTGTTCCACGCGCTCAACAAGGATCACCCGCTGATCGACCTGCACCTGTTCAAGAACCGTCAGTTGACCACCGCCGTCATCACGACGTCGCTGTTCATCGTCGCGTTCATGGGCGCCGGGTTGCTGTTCCCGAGCTACTTCATTCAGGTCGGCGGTCACACCACGCTCGCTGCCGGATTGTTGATGGCTCCGCAGGGTCTCGGCGCTATGGTCACCATGCCCATCGCTGGTCGACTGGTCGACAAGATCGGCCCGGGCAAGATCGTCCTGACCGGTTTGCCGTTGATTCTGATCGGCTTGGGTGTGTTCACACAGGTTGCCTCGGATTCCCCGACGTGGCTGCTGATGGGTGCCTTGTTCGTCATGGGCCTCGGTATGGGTTGCACCATGATGCCGCTGATGACCGCAGCTATCGTGACGCTCTCCAACGAGCAGATTGCTCGCGGCTCCACCCTGATGAACATCGTTCAGCAGACCGCAGGTTCGATCGGTACCGCCGTGATGTCGGTGGTCTTGACCAACCAGCTTCTCGATCGTGGCCTCGACACGACGATGGTCGGTGCGGCCTCGCACATTCCGACCGAACCGGGAAGTCCGCAGGAGTCTGCTGCGAATTCGATTCTCAGTGCGGCGTCGGATGCCTTCGGTAACACCTTCCTCGTTGCCACTGTGCTGATCGTCCTGACCCTCATCCCGGCGTTCTTCCTGCCGCGGAGCAAGACCACCAGGCCGGTGGCCGAGGGCGAGACGGCAACGCCGATCGTTATGCACTGACCGCTTTTCGGTAGATCGTTCGTCCAGGTGAGGGCGGCACACATCTTGTGTGCCGCCCTCACCTTTTTGCCGTGGAATACAGCTGGATGGTTGAATGTTTGATCAGTTACATGCAAACGCATGGATCTAGTTCGCGGAGGAGCAACCATGCAGTTCGGAATCTTCACGGTCGGTGACGTCACCACTGATCCCACGACGGGGGCGACCCCGACAGAGCACGAGCGCATCAAGGCCATGACGACCATCGCCAAGCACGCCGAGGAAGTCGGTCTCGACGTCTTCGCGACCGGCGAGCATCACAACAAGCCGTTCGTGCCGTCATCTCCGACCACGATGCTCGGATACATCGCGGCCCAGACCGAGAAGATCACGCTCTCCACGTCCACGACGCTGATCACCACCAATGACCCGGTGAAGATCGCCGAGGATTACGCGATGCTTCAACACCTCGCCGAGGGGCGCGTCGATCTGATGATGGGTCGCGGAAACACCGCGCCTGTGTACCCGTGGTTCGGCAAGGACATTCGCGCCGGTATCCCGTTGGCGCTCGAGAACTATCAACTTCTTCGCCGGCTCTGGGACGAGGAGGTCGTGAACTGGCAAGGGGAGTACCGCACTCCACTCCAGGGATTCACGTCCACACCGCGCCCGCTGGACGGCGTCGCGCCGTTCGTGTGGCACGGCTCGATCCGCAGCCCCGAGATCGCGGAGATCGCGGCGTATCACGGCGACGGATTCTTCGCGAACAACATCTTCTGGCCGAAAGAGCACTACATCGAGCTGATCAATCTTTACCGCCGGCGTTACGAGCATTACGGCCACGGGTCCGCGGATCAGGCGATCGTCGGTCTCGGTGGTCAGGTCTTCATGCGCAAGAACAGTCAGGACGCGGTCAAGGAATTCCGTCCGTATTTCGACAATGCTCCGGTGTACGGCCACGGGCCCTCACTCGAAGAGTTCACCGAGCAGACGCCGCTGACCGTCGGTTCCCCTGAACAGGTCATCGAGAAGACGTTGGCGTTTGCCGATTTCTTCGGTGACTACCAGCGCCAGCTGTTCCTGATGGATCACGCCGGACTGCCGCTGAAGACGGTGCTCGAGCAGCTCGATCTGCTCGGTGAGGAAGTTGTTCCGGTTCTGCGCCGTGAGTTCGCGGCCAGGCGGCCAGCACATGTGCCGGACAACCCGCCCACTCACGCGTCGATGAAGGCAACTCGTGAGGCAAGCAGTGCCACTGCCTGACGAGCAACCGCCTGAGGTTCCGGTCAGCACCACCGAACTCGCCACCGACGCCTGGGAAGCCTTGTTTCGCGCCCAGGTGTCGGTGCTGCGGCGGCTCTCTGCCGACGACGTCTGGGATCAGGTGTCGATGCGCGAGTACGACGTGCTGTTCACGCTGAGTCTTGCGCCGAGTAGTTCCCTTCGCCTGCATGACCTGAATCGGGAGATATTGCTGAGCCAGCCTTCGCTCAGTCGCCTGGTGGAACGGTTGGAGGGCGAAGGTCTGGTAACGAGAAGTGTTGATCCACAGGATCGCCGCGGGACGATCGTGCAACTCACCGAAACGGGTGCAGCGCTGCAGAAATCAGTGGGTCGCCGTCATGCCGCGAGCATCCGCCGCCACGTCGGACCGGCCCTGGACGCGGATGAACTTCGACTGTTGGCCGAATTGTGCACGCGTCTGCGTCTCGCGCAGTCATGACTGGAGGCAGGATGGACGATATGAGTAACCTCGAAGCGCAGCCCGTCGAGCAGGAATGCGAAGGCCATCCGGCGGAGAGCGAGATTCAGATCCTCACCCCGCGCGACGTACCGCTCGGTGGCCCGCGGGCCATGCGAGTGCGACGCACCCTCCCGCAACGCGAGCGTTCGCTGATCGGGGGATGGTGTTTTGCAGATCATTACGGTCCGGATGACGTCGGCTCAGGACCGGGCATGCATGTGCCGCCGCATCCGCATACCGGTTTGCAGACGGTGAGTTGGCTGTTCACCGGAGAGATCGAGCACCGTGACAGCATCGGTTCCCATGCGATGGTGCGGCCGGGTGAACTGAATCTGATGACGGCCGGGAGTGGGATCGCGCACTCCGAGGTGTCGACGCCGAATACGAAGGTTCTGCACGGGATGCAGTTGTGGGTGGCGCTGCCGGATGCGGCGCGCGATACCGCACCCGCGTTCGTTCACTATCGACCGGAGCCGGTGACCACCGATGGTGTCACGCTCAGTGTGTTCCTCGGTTCGCTCGCCGGTGAAACGTCTCCGGTGTCTACCTTCACCGAATTACTCGGTGCCGAGGTGATTCTCGATCCTGGGGCCGAGATCGCCCTCGATGTCGATCGTTCACATGAGCACGGCGTGATCGTCGATCAAGGATCGGTTGTTCTGCGTGGTACCACTGTCGGCTGGGCCGAGTTGGGTTATCAAGCACCGGGTTTCGGAAAACTGACTTTGCGCAATCCGGGATCCGAACCGGCTCGACTGCTACTTCTCGGCGGGAAACCGTTGGGCGAGCAGGTCATCATGTGGTGGAACTTCATGGGCCGTACACACGCAGAGATCGTCGAGTATCGACGCAAGTGGCAGGCCGAGCTTGCCTCCGGATTCGACGGCAGCGTCCCGGACCGGCGTTTCGGCGTCGTGCCGGGATACGACGGTCCGGCGCTCCCGGCACCCGAGTTGCCGAACAGTACGTTGCGGCCCCGAGCCTAGTCGTTGCTCTTGCTGCTACCGGCCGCGAGCGTCGTTTCGATCAGGCTTGTTCGATGTCCTGGTGAGCCTTCGCGAGCATGATGTAGCCGGCGCCGTTGGCGGTGATACCGGCCTTTTCGCCTTCGGAGAGTTCACGTTTGACCTTGGCGGGCACGCCGGCGACCAGTGATCCAGGCGGGATTTGCATCCCCTGAGACACGACGGCGCCGGCTGCAATCAGTGACCCCGAGCCGATGTGTGCGCCGTTGAGCACCACGGCACCCATGCCGACGAGAACGTCGTCTTCGACGGTGCACCCGTGCAGCACTGCGTTGTGGCCGACCGAGATTCGTTCGCCCAGCACTGCGGGGAACGTCGGGTCGGCGTGCACGGTGCAGTTGTCCTGAATGTTGGTGTCAGCGCCGATGGAGATCGATTCTGCGTCGCCGCGGATAACCGCGCCGTACCAGATGCTGGCTCCCGCAGCGATGGTCACCGCGCCGACAACGGTGGCGTTGGGTGCGATGAACGCACTTTCGTCGATCTGCGGGGTGTTACCGAGAACGGTGGCGATGATCGGGTTGGTCATGGTTCTCCTGTGCGTTGGAATGACGTGCTCTGACGGTACCTGGACTACTTCGCTGTGGGTTTTCGATTCATGACGACTGTGCCGACGCCCGCGGTCACCACCAGTGCGATGGCCACGAGTGTGAATGCGTCGAGCGTTTGCCCGATCACGAGGACTCCGGCCAGTGCGGCCGCTGCGGGTTCGAGGGCGATGAGCACGGCAAAGACTTTCTTGGCGAGAGAGCGCAGCGCCCACATTTCCAAGCTGTACGGGATGACGGACGAGAGGACGGCGACGGCTGCGCCTGCGGCGAGCATCGTCGGATCCAGTAGTTCACTTCCTCCCGAGACGACGCCGAAGGGCAGCGTCAATACGGCCGCGACGATGCTTGCGCCTGCCAACCCGTCGGCGCTCGGGAGCGTCGCGGCCAGGTGGGAACCGGCCACGATGTATCCGGCCCACGCAGTAGCGGCGATCAACGCGAACATCACCCCGATCGGGTCCAAACCGGATTCGCCGTGATCGCTTAACCCGAGCAGCAACACTCCGCCGAAGGCGAGCAGCACCCATGCTCCGTCGGCCCACCGACGAGACAGAATTGCGGCCAGGGTGAGCGGTCCGAGGAACTCGATGGTGACGGCCGTTCCGATGGGCACCGTGTCGAGGGCGAGGTAGAAGGCGCCGTTCATCACGGCGAGGGCGATGCCCAGCGCGAAGATGCCTTTGCGCTGCCGGTTCGACCATCTGCTCCATCGCGGGCGGACGATGACGCCGAGGATGATCGCGGCGATCGTCAGCCGCAGCGTCGTGGCTCCGGCCGGCCCGATCTGCGAGAACAGTGTCGTCGCGAATGCCGCTCCGAACTGGAGCGACAGTATCGAGGTGAGGACTGCTCCGACCGGCAGTAGCTGACTGCCGGCCTTCATTCTCCGGTGAACTCGGGACTTCGACGCTCGAGCATCGCGGCGACGGCTTCGTGGTGATCTCGGGTGTGGTGGGCGATCGACTGCATGGCGGCCGAGAGTTCGAGCAAGCTCTCGAGGCTCTGGTGCTGGCCCTCGCGGAGGAGCTTTTTGGTCATGCGGAGTACCTGCGGGGGATTGGCGGCTACTCGAGCTGCCAAAGCGTGCGCTGCGGAAAGCAATTCCTCGGGTTCGGTCACCTGCGAGACCAGACCCCAGTCGAGTGCTCTCGCAGCATCGATCGGTTCACCGGTGAACGCCATCTCGGCCGCGCGGGCGTTGCCGATCGCGCGGGGGAGCAGCCACGCTCCGCCGTCGCCGGGGATGAGTCCTACCTTGACGAAACTCTCGGCGAAGACCGCGGCGGTCGAGGCGATACGGAGGTCGCACATGAGTGAGAGGTCGCAGCCCGCTCCGATGGCCGGGCCGTTGACCGCCGCGATGGTCGGCACCTCACACGTGTACAGCGCGAGCGGGATGCGTTGGATGCCGTGCCGGTAGCCCTGGCGGATCTCGCCGGGTGCGCCACCGAACATGCCCTCCTTGTCTCGCATGTGCTTGACGTTGCCGCCGGAGGAGAAGGCCGATCCGGCCCCCGTCAGAATGACCGTGCGCACACTCTGATCTCGGTTGACCGCGGTGACTGCGTCTTCGAGGGCCTCGATCATGTCGATCTCGGAGATCGCATTGCGGGTGTCCGGGCGATTGAGGGTCCACGTGACCACATCGCCGGTTCGCGAGATCAGTACGGCGTCGCTCATGGGTGCTCCTGGTTGTCGATGGCAGTTGAGCTCAGTCTCTCACCACAGGATTTCGCAATAACAATCATTCGTGCTTGATTTTTATGGATGTGAGTGTGATGCTGGTCGCATGGCCGAACTTCAGACGTTCATCGATGACTTGCGGGCCGAAGGCGAGAGCCTCGACGCCCTGGTTGCGGATCTGCCCGAGGAGAAGTGGGCGACAATGACGCCTGCGGAAGGGTGGACCATCGCACATCAGATCGGGCACCTGCACTGGACGGACAGTGCAGCGATCCTGGCGATCACCGACCCGGACGGGTTCGCGGAGCAGTTGAAGGCGGCGTTCGTGAACCCGGCAGGGTTTGTCGACGACGGTGCTGCCGAACAGGCGGCCCGCCAGCCGGCCGAGTTGCTCGCCGATTGGCGAGCGGGGCGCACCGCTCTCGTCGAGGCGCTCACCGCCGCCCCGGCCGGAACCAAGTTCCCCTGGTACGGCCCGCCCATGGGCGGTGTCTCCATGGCTACCGCGCGACTGATGGAGACGTGGGCGCACGGGCAGGACGTTGCCGACGCACTCGGCGTCGAACGCGCTCCGACGGCGCGCATCAAGAACATCGCTCACCTGGGTGTGCGGACGCGAAACTTCGCGTACTCGGTCAACGAGAAAACGCCGCCCGCCGACGATTTCCGGGTTGAGTTGACCGCGCCGGACGGGTCGCTCTGGACCTGGGGGCCGGAAGATGCACCGCAGAAGGTCACCGGGCCGGCGTTGGACTTCTGCCTGCTGGTTACCCAGCGCGCCAATCGCGCCGATCTCGATCTGGTCGCCGTGGGTGCCGACGCGGACGAGTGGCTCGGGTTCGCGCAGGCCTTTGCCGGACCCAGCGGTGAGGGACGAGCCGCCGTCGGATCCAGCGGTGAGGGACGAGCATCGAAGGTGTGCAAATGAGTTCGGTACGGATCGGTAACTGCTCCGGGTTCTACGGCGACCGCGTCTCGGCGATGCGCGAGATGCTCGAGGGCGGCGAACTCGACTACCTGACCGGCGACTACCTGGCCGAACTGACGATGTTGATCCTCGGGCGGGATCGGATGAAGGACCCGTCGCTCGGCTACGCGAAGACGTTCCTGCGGCAGGTGGAGGACACGCTCGGCCTTGCGCTCGACAAGGGGGTGAAGATCGTCGCGAATGCAGGCGGTCTCAATCCCGCCGGACTGGCCGACGCGTTGCGCGAGGTCAACACCAAGCTGGGGTTGAACGCAAAGATCGCCCACGTCGAGGGCGACGATTTGATCTCTCGGGCAGACGAACTCGGACTCGGCTCCCCACTGACGGCCAACGCGTACCTCGGCGCCTGGGGCATCGTCGAAGCATTGTCGGCCGACGCCGATGTCGTGGTCACCGGACGGGTCACCGATGCGTCGGTGATCGCCGGTCCGGCCGCTCACCATTTCGGTTGGAAGCGAGATGATTTCGATCAGCTTGCCGGTGCTGTCGCGGCGGGCCACGTCATCGAGTGCGGAACCCAGGCCACCGGCGGCAACTACGCGTTCTTCACAGAGATTCCCAATCTGGGCCGGCCTGGCTTCCCGATCGCCGAGATCAACGCGGACGGATCTTCGGTCATCACCAAGCACGCCGGAACGGACGGCGAGGTGAGCGTCGGCACGGTGACGGCGCAGCTGCTGTACGAGATCACCGGTGGACGCTATGCAGGCCCGGACGTGACGACCCGCATCGACAACGCAGTGCTCACCCAGGAAGGCCCGGATCGGGTGCTGATCAGCGGCGTCACGGGCGAGGCTCCGCCGCCGCAGTACAAGGTCTCGCTGAACACGCTGGCCGGGTTCCGCAACGAGGCCACTTTCATTCTCACCGGTCTCGACATCGAGGCCAAGGCCGATCTGGCGAAGACTCAGCTCGAATCCTGGCTGACGAAGAAGCCCGCCGAACTGGTCTGGACTCTCGCTCGCACGGATCATCCGGATTCCGACACCGAGGAAACCGCGAGTGCGTTGCTGCGCTGCGTGGTTCGCGATTCCGACCCCAAGGTGATCGGTCGTCCTTTCTCCGCGGTTGCGGTGGAAATGGCACTTGCCAGCTACCCCGGCTTCTCGCTGACGGCTCCGCCGAGCAACGGCCAACCGTACGGAGTGTTCACCCCCGGCTACGTCGACGCGGGATCGGTGCCGCACGTGGCCGTACTGCCGGACGGCACGCGCGTGGACATCGCTCCGTCCACGTTGACGCAGGACCTCGAACCCGTCGACGAACCGGAGCGTCCGGAGCCGTTGCCGCCACAGACGTCGCTGTCGGTACCACTCGGCACGATCGCCGGTGCCCGTAGTGGCGACAAGGGCGGAAATGCCAACGTCGGCGTCTGGGTTCGCACGGACGATCAGTGGAAGTGGTTGGCGCACACACTGACCGTCGAGATGCTCAAGGAACTGCTACCGGAAGCAGCAGACCTGAACGTCACTCGCTACCAGCTTCCGCACCTTCGTGCCGTCAACTTCGTGATCGAGGGAATCCTCGGTCAGGGTGTCGCCTCGCAGGCGCGGTTCGATCCGCAGGCCAAGGGAATTGGTGAATGGCTGCGTTCGCGCCACATCGACATCCCGATTTCGCTACTCCCCGTAACTGACGAGAAAGAGGATTCACGGTGACCGTGTGGACCACACCGGAAAGGCTTGCGCTTCGCGAGACCGTACGCGGATTCGTGAACCAGGAGATTCTGCCGCATCTGACGCAGTGGGAGCGAGACGGCGAGATTCCGCGCGAATTGCACCGCAAGGCAGGCGCTCTCGGACTCCTCGGGGCCAGCGCACCCGAATCGGCCGGTGGTGAGGGCGGCGACGCCGTCGACTCCATCGTGATCTGTGAGGAGATGCATCAGGCAGGTGCGTCGGGCGGGCTGTTCGCATCGCTCTTCACCTGCGGCATCGCGGTGCCGCACCTGATCGCGGCCGGCGACGAGGCGCAGATCGAGAAGTGGGTCAAGCCGACCCTGCGCGGCGACAAGATCGGCTCGCTCGCCATCACCGAGCCCGGCGGAGGCAGCGACGTCGGGCACCTGACAACTACAGCCAAGCGCGACGGCGATCATTACGTCGTGAACGGCGCCAAGACGTTCATCACCTCCGGCGTTCGAGCGGACTTCGTCGTTACAGCGGTGCGCACCGGTGGTCCCGGCGCGGGTGGTGTCTCACTGCTCGTGATCGAGAAGGGCACACCGGGATTCACCGTCTCGCGCAAACTCGAGAAGATGGGCTGGCGCGCATCCGATACCGCGGAACTCTCCTTTGTCGACGCCCGGGTTCCGGTGGAGAATCTGGTCGGTGCAGAGAACAGCGGCTTCGCGCAGATCGCCCAGGCATTTGTCTCCGAGCGGGTAGCGCTCGCCGCGCAGGCGTATGCCAGTGCAGAACGTTGCCTGGAGCTGACGCTCGAATGGTGCCGCGCCCGTGAGACTTTCGGTCGCCCCCTGATCAGTCGGCAGGCCGTCCAGAACACCGTCACCGAGATGGCCCGCAAGATCGACGTCGCCAAGGTGTACACGCACTCGGTGATCGAGCGGTACATGGCCGGTGACGGCGATCTGATCGCCGAGGTGTGCTTTGCGAAGAACACGGCAGTCGAGACGGGCGAATGGGTTGCGAACCAAGCTGTTCAGCTGTTCGGCGGCCTCGGATACATGCAGGAAAGCGAAGTGGAGAGGCAGTACCGGGACATGCGAATTCTGGGAATCGGTGGCGGAACCACCGAAATCCTCACCGGCCTCGCGGCCAAGCGATTGGGGTATCAGTCATGAGTGTCATCCGGTCAACACTGGACACCAATTCCGAGGTGTACAAGACCGCAACTTCGACCATGAACACCAAGCTCGCCGAGATCGAGGTCGAGCACGCCAAGGCGTTGGCGGGTGGCGGCGAGAAGTACACCGAGCGGCACCACAAGCGGGGAAAGCTCCTGGCACGCGAGCGGATCGAACTCCTGCTCGATCAGGATTCACCGTTCCTCGAACTGTGTCCCCTCGCTGCGTGGGGGAGTGACTTCCCGGTCGGCGCCAGCACTGTGGTCGGTATCGGCGTCGTCGAAGGTGTCGAATGCCTGATCGTCGCCAACGATCCCACCGTGCGCGGCGGCACCAGCAACCCGTGGACGCTGCGTAAGGGTTTCCGCGCCAACGACATCGCCATGCAGAACCGACTCCCGGTGATCTCCCTCGTAGAGTCCGGCGGCGCAGACTTGCCGACGCAGAAAGAGGTGTTCATCCCGGGCGGGCGTATGTTCCGTGACCTCACTCAGCTGTCCGCAGCCGGAATCCCCACCATTGCACTGGTCTTCGGTAACTCGACGGCCGGCGGTGCGTACATCCCGGGCATGTCCGACCACGTCGTGATGATCAAGGAACGCTCCAAGGTGTTCCTCGCAGGCCCGCCGCTGGTCAAGATGGCCACCGGTGAGGAATCCGACGACGAGGCACTCGGCGGCGCCGAAATGCACGCTCGCAAGTCCGGGTTGGCCGACTACTTCGCCGCCGACGAGCAGGACGCGATCCGCATCGGGCGCTCGATCGTCAAGCGGCTCAACTGGACCAAGAAGGGGCCGGCGCCGCGCGCGGAGATCATCGAACCGCTCGAGGATCCGGAAGAGTTGCTCGGCATCGTTCCGGCCGACCTTAAGATCCCGTTCGATCCGCGTGAGGTCATCGCCCGTATCGTCGACGGTTCCGACTTCGACGAGTTCAAGCCGCTCTACGGTTCCTCCCTCGTGACCGGGTGGGCCGAGCTCAACGGCTACCCGATCGGCATCCTGGCGAACGCACGTGGAGTGCTCTTCAGTGAGGAATCACAGAAGGCCACGCAGTTCATCCAGCTCGCCAATCGTTCCAACACGCCGTTGCTGTTCCTGCACAACACCACCGGGTACATGGTGGGTAAGGAATACGAGGAGGGCGGCATGATCAAGCACGGATCGATGATGATCAATGCGGTTGCCAACTCCAAGGTTCCGCACATCTCGATCCTGCTCGGAGCGTCCTACGGCGCCGGTCACTACGGTATGTGCGGACGCGCGTTCGATCCGCGGTTCCTCTTTGCGTGGCCCAGTTCCAAGTCCGCCGTCATGGGCGGTGCGCAGCTCGCCGGCGTCATCTCCATCGTGGGACGCGCTGCTGCCGAGGCGCGCGGCCAGGTATTCGACGAGCAGGCCGATGCCGGCATGCGCGCGATGATCGAGAACCAGATCGAGGCCGAGTCACTCCCGATGTTCCTGTCGGGTCGTCTGTACGACGACGGCGTCATCGATCCCCGAGACACCCGCACCGTGGTGGGAATGTGCCTGTCGGCCATCGCCACCGCCCCGATCGAAGGCACCGACAACTTCGGCGTCTTCCGTATGTGAGGCACGCCGTGACAATCACTTCAGTACTGGTCGCCAATCGTGGCGAAATCGCCCGCCGTGTCTTTGCAACCTGCCGCAAGAACGGAATCGGCACGGTCGCGGTATTTTCCGACGCAGATGCCGACAGCCCGCACGTCGCCGAAGCCGATGCTTCGGTTCGCCTGCCGGGTAACACGCCCGCCGAGACCTACTTGCGGGGTGAGCTCGTCATCGCCGCCGCCAAGGCTTCGGGCGCCGACGCGATTCACCCCGGATACGGATTCCTCTCCGAGAACGCGGAGTTCGCGCGCAGCGTCATCGACGCGGGACTGACGTGGATCGGCCCGCCCGTCGAATCCATCGAGCTCATGGGGTCGAAGGTCGAGTCCAAGAAGATCATGGACGCCGCCGGAGTGCCGGTGCTCTCCGAACTCGATCCCGCCGCGGTGACCGAGGCTCATCTGCCGGTGCTGATCAAGGCGTCGGCGGGCGGCGGCGGACGCGGAATGCGTGTCGTTCGTGAATTGTCGGCGCTGGACGGCGAACTGGAAGCGGCGCGGCGTGAGGCGCAGTCCGCTTTCGGCGACCCGACAGTCTTCTGTGAGCGGTACCTCGAGACCGGTCGGCACATCGAGGTTCAGGTCATGGCCGACCGCCACGGTGCGGTGTGGGCGGTGGGGGAGCGCGAGTGCTCGATCCAGCGTCGGCATCAGAAGGTGGTCGAAGAGGCACCGTCGCCGCTCGTGCAACGCATCCCCGCCATGCGCGACAAGCTGTTCGACGCCTCGCGGCTCGCCGCCAACGCCATCGGTTACGAAGGCGCAGGAACCGTTGAATTCCTGGCTGACGAAAAAGGCGACTTCTTCTTCCTGGAAATGAACACGCGTTTGCAGGTGGAGCATCCGGTCACCGAGTGCACCACTGGACTCGATCTGGTGGAACTCCAATTGCAGGTCGCTTCAGGTGAAGCACTTCCGGACGAACAGCCGGAGATCCGGGGGCATTCGATCGAAGTGCGCCTGTACGCCGAGGACCCCGCCAAGAACTGGCAGCCGCAGAGCGGAACCGTCCACCACATCGAGTTGCCCGGTGACCCGCAAGAATTCAGTGTTCTGCGTGAGCAGGGCGTTCGCCTCGACTCCGGCGTCGTCGACGGCAGTGTTGTCGGCGTCCACTACGACCCGATGTTGGCCAAGGTCATCTCGTACGCGCCGACGCGGACCGCAGCTGCCCGGCTGCTCGCATCGACGCTGGCGCGCACCAGGATTCACGGCCTGCGCACCAACCGCGACCTGCTCGTCAACGTCCTGGCCCACCCCGCCTTCATTGCCGGAGACACCGACACTGCCTTCTTCGAGACTCACGACCTCGAGAAGCTGTCTACGCCCTTGGCCGATACCGCCGCCGAAAGACTCTCGGCGCTGGCGGCGGCACTTGCCGATGCCGCGCACAACCGGGCGTCGGCCCGCGTCATCGGCCGCTTGCCCAGCGGGTGGCGCAACCTCCCGTCGCAGCCGCAGAGCAAGAGCTATTCCACTGCGTCGGGCGAGTACGACGTCCGCTACTCCCTGAGCCGAAGCGGCGTGCTGAGTGCAGAAGGCTTCGACGACGTGCGCCTGGTATCGGCAACTGCGACCCGGGTAGTGCTCGAGCAGAGCGGAGTACAGCGCTCGTTCGACGTTGCGGCCTACGGGAGTGAGATTTTTGTCGACTCCTCGCTCGGACCCGTCGCGTTGACGGCAGCACCGCGCTTCGTGGATCCGTCGGCAGAAGTCGCCGCCGGTTCGTTGCTCGCTCCGATGCCGGGATCGGTCATCCGCCTCGGTGCCGCACTCGGTGACACCGTCACCGCCGGCCAGCCGATTCTGTGGCTGGAGGCCATGAAGATGGAACACACCGTCACCGCGCCGACTGCCGGTGTCCTGGTGGAACTTCCGGTCGCCGTCGGCCAGCAGGTCGAGGTCGGATCGGTACTCGCACGTGTGGAAGAACCCGCTACAGAAGAGGAAGCATGATGAGTTTCATCGAAACCGAAGAGCAGAAGGAACTGCGGGCATCCGTTTCCAAACTGGGTGAGCGCTTCAACTACGTCGACTACGTGCTGCCCAAGGCGCGAAAGGGGGAGCCGCTCACCGAATTGTGGAACGAGGCGGGCAAACTCGGATTCCTGGGCGTCAACCTGCCGGAGGAATACGGCGGCGGCGGTGCAGGCATCTACGAACTCGCGCTGGTGCAGGAGGAATTGGCGGCGCAGGGTGCCGGTCTGCTCCTGGTTGTCGTATCCCCGGCCATCTGCGGCACCATCATCGGCAAGTACGGCACGGCGGAGCAGAAGCAGCAGTGGCTACCCAGCCTCGCCGACGGCTCCAAGATCATGGCGTTCGGAATCACCGAGGCCGACGCTGGTTCCAACTCTCATCAGATCACCACGACGGCACGCAGGGATGGCGACGACTGGATCCTGAGCGGCAACAAGATCTACATCTCGGGTGTCGATCAGGCTGACGCGGTCCTCGTCGTTGCGCGGACCGAGGACTCCAAGACGGGCAAGCTCAAGCCTGCTCTGTTCATCGTCCCCACGGATTCTCCCGGATTCGTGAAGACGCAGATGGAGATGGACATCATCGAGCCGGACCACCAGTTCATCCTCTTCCTCGACGACGTCCGTCTGCCGGCCGACGCTCTGGTCGGCGAAGCCGATGCCGCCTTGATGCAGTTGTTCGCCGGCCTCAACCCCGAGCGCATCCTGGGTGCGTCGATGGCCATCGGCATGGGCCGTTACGCCCTGAACGCCGCAGTGAAGTTCGCCAACGAGCGCACGGTGTGGAAGACGCCGATCGGTGCGCACCAAGGTATTTCGCATCCACTCGCGCAGGTGAAGATCGAACTCGAGCTCGCCAAGCTGATGATGCAGAAGGCCGCGGTGCTCTACGACAGCGGTGACGATTTCGGTGCTGCCGAAGCCGCGAACATGGCAAAGTACGCCGCCGCCGAAGCCAGCATCAAGGCGCTCGATCAGGCGATCCAGACGCATGGCGGCGCAGGACTGACGAAGGAATACGGACTGGCCGCCATGCTCGGTGCGGCTCGTATCGCCCGCGTCGCGCCGGTGAGCCGCGAGATGATCCTCAACTTCGTCTCACAGCATTCCCTCGGTCTGCCACGGTCCTACTAGGAAGAGGCGACTCATGACGGATCAGGACAAGCCATACGTACGGTACGAAGTATCGGGCGGTGCTGCCACGATCACTCTCGACTCACCCCACAACCGCAACGCGATTTCGACGCGGTTGGTCACGGAGTTGCAGGCTGGGTTGACGTCGGCTGCCGCCGATCCGGCAGTTCGAGCGGTGGTACTCACCCACACCGGTGGAACATTCTGTGCGGGAGCCGATCTCAGTGAGGCCTCCGGTTCGTCCGCATCACCGGAGGACGCCGTCAAGGAGCGAGGACGGGGGATGCTGACACTCTTGCGCAGCATTCTCGAGCTTCCCAAGCCGGTGATCGGGCGGATCGACGGTCACGTCCGGGCCGGAGGCATGGGTCTTGTCGGGGCGTGCGACATCGTCGTCGCCGGACCGGCGAGCACCTTCGCGGTGACGGAATCACGGTTGGGTTTGGCAGCGTCCATCATTTCGCTCACGGTCCTACCGAGGCTCGACCAGCGATCTGCGAGCCGCTATCTGCTCACCGGCGAGAAGTTCGGCCAGCACGAGGCCGAATCCATCGGACTCGTCACCGCCGCGTCGCAGGACACGGGGGAGTCGATCACCGAACTGCTCGGCACCTTGCGTCAATGTTCACCGCAGGGACTTGCCGAATCGAAGTGGATCACGACGGGTTCGGTCCTGGCCGGATTCGACCGGGACGGCGAGGAGATGATCGCGCAGTCGGCTCGGCTGTTTTCCTCCGACGAGGCTCGTGAGGGCATGATGTCTTTCTTGCAGAAGCGTCCAGCGGCCTGGGCGCAGTAGAAACTGCGCAGCTGGGACACAGAAGCGCTGGAACACAGAAGTAGAAGGGATGGCGGCGCGATGACTCGAGAGCCCAAGCAGGACCGAAGTCGAGTCACGCGCTCCCACCTGCTCGAAGTGACTGTGGAGTGTCTCGCCGAACTCGGGTGGAGCGCAACGACGATGAGCGTCGTCGCGCAGCGTGCCGGGGTGTCCAGAGGCGCCATGCAGCATCACTTCCCGACCCGCGAGGACCTCATCACCGCGGCGCTCGAGGTGATGTTCGACGCCCGGATGGATCAGGCACGAAAGGAATCGACCGACCTTCCGGTGGGTGCCGGACGAACCGAGGCGATCATTTCGCGGTTGGTGGAGTACTACACCGGGACTCTGTTCAAAGCAGCACTGCAGGTGTGGACGGCCGCTGCCTCCGACCCCGACCTGCGTGCCCGCGTACTGCCCCTCGAGGAACGATTCGGGCGCATCGCGCACCGCATGGCCGTCGAGAGTCTGGGTGTCGACGACTCCGACCCGGTGACGCACCGCTTGGTACAGGCGACCCTGGACCTGGCCCGCGGACTGGGGCTGGCTGATGTCTTGACAGACGACTCGCGCCGACGCACCGAGGTGGTCAAACAGTGGGCGGCGCAATTGGATTCCACACTTGTTCGGGTACCGGTGGCAACTCCCTGAATCGGTAGCGGCGGGGCCGGCGCCGGTGCTCTCGACGCGCACGTGGCGTGTGTCGGGGGCCACCGAGAAGTACAGTCGGCTCCATGGCCGCACGCACTCTCACTTCGATCGGGACTTCGGTATTGGTCTCGGCTGCCGTGCTCTCGGCCGTGGTCGGCTGCAGCTCCGGCGACGGGTCCGTCGATCAGCCGGGCGACGGTGCGGGTTCGCAGGCACTCGCACCTACGGATCCGGGCCCGATGTTCGCCGAATGCGGCTCGGTGACCGACGAGGAAGTTGTCAACGCCTTCAATCTCGGCGCTTTTGCGACGACGACGCGCAACGGCGTCGGTTGCCAGTGGGAAGTCGCCGGTTCGAACGGTCCGAGCGTCAGTTTCTCCTGGTACCGCGGTAGCCCGATCGGCCGCGAACGGGCCGGGTCCGACCTGCTCGGACGTCCTGCCGACGACATCACGATCGGTGGACACCAGGGCTTCATCGCGTCCACGGCAGGTTCGTTGTGCGAGTTGGGTATCGCGTTCGGCGGAGACTTCGTGCACTGGTCGATCACCTACGGTTTGCTGCCACCGACCGCGGATCCATGCACGGTGGCGCGGGATCTGATGGAAAAAACAGTTTCGAGGGCACAGTGAAGTTCGAGGGCGCCGTGAAGCGCGTAAGGATCGGGCTCGCCCTGGCTGGGTCGCTGGTTCTACTCACGGGGTGCGGCTCCGTGGTCACCGGGACTCCCCGTGCGGAGGGCAGCTACGGCGGTAGTGACAGCCAGGAATTCGCGAACGTCCTCCAAGAATGCGAAGCCGTCACCGACGAGCAGATCGCCGGTGCCGTGGGTGCCGACGCCGTCGGGCGTGGGTTCTTCGGCGCTATCTGCCGTTGGGACGGCATCGGAGCCGCGGGTCCGATCAAGATCACCTTCAACTGGTTCGAGACGGGCACCCTCGATCACGAGCGCGCTGCATTCGAGCACCTGGGATACGTGGTGGCGAAAATCGACATCAACGGCAGTGGCGGGTACCAGGTTCGCCAGCCGGCCGATCCGCAGAGCTGCGGGGTGAGCGCGAGCGCACCGGCCGGGGGAGTGTTCGGTTGGTGGGTCACCGAGCCGCAAGGCGGCGCGGATCCGTGCGAGGCTGCGGCAAAGCTCGGCGCGTTGACGTTGAACCGCAGCATCTGATCGCGACCGGTCCGGCTGCGTGGTCTGAGTGTGCAGCCAGAGTGTCTGGTCAGAGCGTGAGGTCACTATCACCGTGGCCTCGCTTTGACCTCGTGGCGCGCCGACAGGTATCGTTATGGGTCGTGTCCGGCATGCCCGGGCCGATCTGTGTGCCTAGCTAGGTATTGCCGTGCGCGCGTTCGAGCAGAAACTGCTGATGAACGAGCATCCGGCTGCCTGTGTGGGGGTATGCGACACGCCCGACCTCGGGGGCAGTGCGCGGCATGAAAGTGCTGAGTACAGACTCTGAGGTGGGTGAGGAGCAGCAGCTCTCTTGCTCCAACTGCTAGATCCCTAATTTCAGAACAGCCACGTTTTCGAACGGCCCGAGTTCGCTCGAGCAGTCTGTTCGTCACAAGAAAGCCGGTAAATGCCAACCATCAACCAGCTGGTCCGCAAGGGTCGCCGCGACAAGACCGCCAAGGTCAAGACGGCAGCCCTCAAGGGCAGCCCGCAGCGTCGTGGCGTGTGCACTCGCGTGTACACCACCACCCCCAAGAAGCCGAACTCCGCGCTCCGTAAGGTCGCACGTGTTCGCCTCACGACTTCGGTCGAGGTCACCGCGTACATCCCCGGTGAAGGTCACAACCTTCAGGAGCACTCCATGGTGCTCGTCCGTGGCGGTCGTGTGAAGGACCTCCCGGGTGTCCGTTACAAGATCATCCGCGGCTCCCTCGACACCCAGGGTGTCAAGGGTCGCAAGCAGGCACGCAGCCGCTACGGCGCCAAGAAGGAGAAGAGCTAATGCCACGTAAGGGCCCCGCTCCGAAGCGCCCGCTCATCAACGACCCGGTTTACGGTTCCCCGTTGGTGACGCAGCTCGTCAACAAGATCCTGCTGGACGGCAAGAAGTCCACCGCAGAGCGAATCGTGTACCAGGCTCTCGAGCAGGCACGCGAGAAGACCGGCACCGATCCGGTCGTCACCCTCAAGCGCGCCCTGGACAACGTCAAGCCTGCACTCGAGGTTCGTAGCCGCCGCGTCGGTGGCGCTACCTACCAGGTGCCGGTCGAGGTTCGCCCCGGTCGTTCCACCACGCTGGCACTGCGCTGGCTGGTCACCTTCTCGCGTGCACGTCGTGAGAAGACCATGGTCGAGCGTCTCGCCAACGAGCTCCTCGATGCCAGCAATGGCCTCGGTGCAGCTGTGAAGCGTCGCGAAGACACTCACAAGATGGCCGAAGCCAACAAGGCATTCGCCCACTACCGCTGGTGATGTAAAGCGTCGGAGCAACTGCCATCGGGTGGGGCTCCGACGCTTGTCGCCGTTGGCGGCCTGATCATCGCGACCGATTCCGGACGCAGGTGGCCAGGTTCGCCTCGGCAGAGACATAATTGAAAGACCATGGCCCTGACGGTGGAACACACCGATAAGGCCGACACCCGAAAACCAAGCAACGAGCGGGGAAGAAACCTGTGGCACAGGAAGTGCTGACTGACCTGAACAAGGTCCGCAACATCGGCATCATGGCGCACATCGATGCCGGCAAGACCACCACCACCGAGCGCATCCTGTTCTACACCGGTGTCAATTACAAGATCGGTGAGACGCACGACGGTGCGTCGACGACGGACTGGATGGAGCAGGAGAAGGAACGCGGCATCACGATCACGTCTGCCGCCGTGACTTGCTTCTGGAACAACAACCAGATCAACATCATCGACACCCCCGGCCACGTCGACTTCACGGTCGAGGTGGAGCGGTCGCTGCGCGTGCTCGACGGCGCAGTTGCTGTCTTCGACGGTAAAGAGGGTGTCGAGCCGCAGTCCGAGCAGGTTTGGCGTCAGGCTGCCAAGTACGACGTTCCGCGCATCTGCTTCGTCAACAAGATGGACAAGATGGGCGCGGACTTCTACTTCACAGTCCAGACCATCATCGACCGCTTGGGCGCGAAGCCGCTCGTTCTCCAGCTGCCCATCGGCGCTGAGGACGACTTCGACGGCGTCGTCGACCTGGTCGAGATGAAGGCCATCACCTGGCGCGGCGTGGTCCCGACGGGAACCGCTCCGACCATCGAGGAGATCCCCGCGGATCTCGTCGAGAAGGCTGCCGAGTACCGCGAGAAGCTGCTCGAGACGGTTGCAGAGTCCGACGAAGCTCTCATGGAGAAGTACTTCGGCGGCGAAGAGCTCACCATCGAGGAGATCAAGGGCGCCATCCGCAAGATGACGGTCGCCTCCGAGCTGTACCCGGTTCTCTGTGGCTCCGCGTTCAAGAACAAGGGCGTTCAGCCCATGCTCGACGCTGTCATCGACTACCTTCCGAACCCGCTGGACATCGGCGAGGTCATCGGCCACAAGCTCGGTGACGAAGAAGTAGAGATCACTCGCAAGCCGAGCAAGGACGAGCCGTTCTCGGCTCTCGCCTTCAAGATCGCTGCTCACCCGTTCTTCGGCAAGCTGACCTTCGTCCGCGTGTACTCGGGTCGTATCGATCCGGGTGCTCAGGTGCTCAACGCAACCAAGGGCAAGAAGGAGCGCATCGGAAAGCTCTTCCAGATGCACGCCAACAAGGAGAACCCGGTAGACGAGGCCGTAGCCGGCCACATCTACGCAATGATCGGCCTCAAGGACACCACCACCGGTGACACCTTGTGCGATCAGGCGAGCCCCATCGTCCTCGAGTCGATGTCGTTCCCCGCGCCGGTCATCCAGGTCTCCATCGAGCCCAAGACCAAGTCCGACCAGGAAAAGCTGGGCGTCGCGATCCAGAAGCTCGCCGAAGAGGACCCGACCTTCTCGGTCGAGCTCGACGAAGAGACCGGTCAGACCGTCATCGGCGGTATGGGCGAGCTCCACCTCGACATCCTCGTCGACCGCATGCGTCGCGAGTTCAAGGTCGAGGCGAACGTCGGTAAGCCGCAGGTTGCGTACCGCGAGACCATCACCAAGAAGGTCGAGAAGCACGACTACACCCACAAGAAGCAGACGGGTGGCTCGGGCCAGTTCGCAAAGGTCATCATCGCTCTGGAGCCTTTCGTGGGCGAAGACGGTGCTACCTACGAGTTCGAGAACAAGGTCTCCGGCGGACGTATCCCGCGCGAGTACATCCCCTCCGTGGATGCCGGTGCGCAGGACGCGATGCAGTACGGTGTTCTCGCCGGCTACCCGCTCGTGAACCT
Organism: Rhodococcus sp. MT28; assembly: GCF_058792695.1. Taxonomy (NCBI): domain Bacteria; kingdom Bacillati; phylum Actinomycetota; class Actinomycetes; order Mycobacteriales; family Nocardiaceae; genus Rhodococcus; species Rhodococcus sp. MT28. The sequence goes on along the minus strand of NZ_JBXAFD010000004.1, from coordinate 100,893 downwards.
GAAGCTGTCGCTGCTCGATGGTGCTTACCACGACGTCGACTCCTCGGAAATGGCGTTCAAGGTTGCCGGTTCGCAGGCACTGAAGGAAGCCGCCCGCAAGGCCGGCCCCGTCATTCTCGAGCCGCTCATGGCTGTCGAGGTCACAACGCCCGAGGAGTACATGGGCGACGTGATCGGCGACCTCAACTCCCGCCGTGGCCAGATCCAGGCCATGGAGGAACGCAGTGGTGCCCGTGTCGTGAAGGCGCTGGTTCCGCTCTCGGAGATGTTCGGTTACATCGGTGACCTGCGGTCGAAGACCCAGGGCCGAGCGAACTTCTCCATGGTGTTCGATTCCTACGCAGAGGTTCCCGCGAACGTCTCGAAGGAAATCATCGCCAAGGCGACGGGCGAGTAAGCACAGCGAGCTCCCCAGCCCGCGCCGGCAAGTAACCTCGGTTTCTTCCGGCACGAAGCACGACCTAGTAACAACCAACCGCACTGCTGCATACGGCAAGCAACAACAGTCCAGGAGGACACAAAGTGGCGAAGGCGAAGTTCGAGCGGACGAAGCCGCACGTGAACATCGGCACCATTGGTCACGTCGACCACGGCAAGACCACGACGACGGCGGCCATCACCAAGGTTCTCGCGGATGCATTCCCCGACCTGAACGAGGCTTCGGCCTTCGATCAGATCGACAAGGCTCCCGAGGAAAAGGCTCGTGGCATCACGATCAACATCTCGCATGTTGAGTACCAGACGGAAAAGCGCCACTACGCGCACGTCGATGCACCGGGTCACGCCGACTACATCAAGAACATGATCACCGGCGCAGCTCAGATGGACGGCGCTATTCTCGTCGTCGCAGCTACCGACGGCCCGATGCCCCAGACGCGCGAGCATGTCCTGCTCGCTCGCCAGGTTGGCGTTCCTTACATCCTCGTCGCCCTGAACAAGGCCGACATGGTTGACGACGACGAGATCCTCGAGCTCGTCGAGATGGAGGTCCGCGAACTGCTGGCCGCTCAGGAATTCGACGAGGAAGCCCCCGTCATTCCGATCTCGGCACTCAAGGCACTCGAGGGTGACCCGAAGTGGACGCAGTCCATTCTCGACCTGATGGCTGCTGTCGACGAGTCCATCCCGGACCCGATTCGTGAGACCGAGAAGCCCTTCCTCATGCCCGTCGAGGACGTCTTCACGATCACCGGCCGTGGCACCGTTGTCACCGGTCGTATCGAGCGTGGCGTTGTCAACGTCAACGAAGAGGTCGAGATCGTCGGCATCAAGGAAACCTCGACCAAGACCACGGTCACGGGTATCGAGATGTTCCGCAAGCTGCTCGACTCGGGCCAGGCCGGCGACAACGTCGGACTGCTCGTTCGTGGCATCAAGCGCGAAGATGTCGAGCGTGGACAGGTTGTCGTCAAGCCGGGCACCACGACTCCCCACACGGAGTTCGAGGGCCAGGCATACATCCTGTCGAAGGACGAGGGCGGCCGCCACACCCCGTTCTTCAACAACTACCGCCCGCAGTTCTACTTCCGTACCACGGACGTTACGGGCGTCGTGACGCTGCCTGAGGGCACCGAGATGGTCATGCCCGGTGACAACACCGAGATGTCCGTCAAGCTGATCCAGCCTGTCGCCATGGACGAGGGCCTGCGCTTCGCAATTCGCGAAGGCGGCCGTACGGTCGGCGCCGGCAAGGTTGCCAAGATCATCAAGTGAGACTCTTGTCTCGCTAGCTGATTCACAGCACTGAAAAGGCGCTCATTCCCTTCGGGGAGTGAGCGCCTTTTCTGTGTCTGTGATCGAGTGGCCTGTGATCGAGTGTTCGGTGATCGGGTGCCTGCGTGCTTCTTACTTACTTGTTGGCTTCCACCCTGTCGAGGTGCAGCAGAACCTGTACTGCGACGGTTGAGCCGTCGAGGCTGCGCCTGGTTGCGCCGGCGATGCGTTCGGCCGAAGCGGTGAATCCGGCGACGTCGATCGACGGATCTGCAGTGACGACAATCGACAGCGTCGGCAGTCCGCGATCGACCGTCGCTTTGCTCTTGGTGCTCCGCACGCCGGTCAGCTGAGCGAGTTCGGCCGCTACGCCGTCTGCGACGGGTCCGAGATCCACGCTGACGTCGGTACCGGATTCGTTGTGCCGCAATGTGACTGCGCTTGTGCGGCGCCGGCGAAGGTTCAGGTACAACAGCCCGAAACCGGCGAAGACACAGAGGACGAAGGTGCCCGACAGTACCCAGTGCCACCACGGCTCCTCCGGAAGGCCGAAGAGGACCTCCCGATCGAGGCGTGACACCCAGGTTCGAATCAGCGACGCGCCCGCGTCCCACGCGATGGCGTATGCGCCCGCTGCAAGCAACGCGATTCCGACGATGAGGACGATGATCCGATCGACCACGGAGATCCAACGGTTCACGAGGCGTCCTTTCGTCGTACTACAGTTTCTCGCACGACAACCGAAAGTTGCAGTGGCCGCTGCAGTATCGCGAGATGAGGCCGAACCGCCGCGTCGACGGCTGCGGCAAGTTCAGCTCGATCGCCACCGGTCGATTCGATGTGGACCTTGACGTGTTTACGGTCGACGCTGGTGTGAGCCGAGCCGACGCCGGGAACGACCGCTGCGTGGCTACTGCACAGACGTGCAATGTCAGTCGGCCGCATCCACACCGTCGATGCGCTCGGGTTCCCGAGTGGGACATGGGTTTTCGCACGGCGTTTGATCGCCGACATTATCAGGACAACACCCGCGACAACGGCAGCGATTGCCACCGGAAGTAGCCACGGTTGCCAGTGCAGACGAGACGTCCACTCCACGGAGTTTCGGATCCAGGGTGCCGATTCGAAAGTTCCACGGTTGATGAACCATTCGCGCGAGACGACGAAGGCGAGTGCGAGTAGACCACACGCGATGACGACGGCCGAAACCGCGGCCGCCGGGTTCGCAGAGGGGACCCGCGGCGGAATCGGATCCGAGAGTGCCTGCTGTGCCGGGCCCTCCGCGATCTCGACGCCGGAAACACAGGAGTCGTCAGAACCCTCGGTTGCCGCGATCATCACGTTCATGTCGTGGAGTGGAAGCCCGGTCAGCGATTCGACGCTGCGTCCGACTTCCGTTCGCACCCGGCCGGTCAACTCGGTGACCGAACACGGCCAGGACACGGCGAGGAAGAGATTGATGGCGACGGCGTCGCTACCCATCGAGATGTCGGCTCGCGGAAGGTCGCGTCCTGTCAGGCGAGTCAAGCCACCGGACTGGCGGACCACCCCCGGGACGTTCACCGCTGCGGCCGTGGCGATCTTGGCCATCGCACGGTCCTTGATGACCAAGGAGCCGCGTAGGCCAGGATCGTCCGCTGCGCTGGGATCGGACGGCTCAGCCACGGCCACGGCTTCGGAGGATCGCGCCGAGGTCGAGATGTCCGTCGCGGTGTGCTCCGATCGCCATACCGGCGGCGCCGAGCAGGACTGCGAAGACGAAACCGCTGAACCCACCCATGATTCCGGCGAGTGCGAGGAGCAGACCGACCAGCAGTCCGACGGTGGTGCTGTTCATGTCAGTTCCCTTCTCGAATGTTCGGTGCAATGTCTGTGACGGTGGCAGGCTCGGTGACTGCATTTTCGGAATCAACGGGTAGATATCCCGCTGTCGACAGGTCGCCGACGGTCACGTTCACCGGTACGTCGACCAATCTCGCCACCACCGCTCGTACGCGTTCGGCGACGCTGCGAACGTCTGCCGGATAGTGAACGGAAATGTGTACAGCACAGGAGTTTTCGTCGACGACGACGCCGGTGATGCGGCGTCCGGGGAGGTAGGTTCCCACTTCGCCGAACTGTCCTCCGTGCAGATCTGCCACTTCCGGGATGGCAAGAACCGCGTCGGCGACTACCTCGGCCGCGTCGATCTCGCGGCCGGCGTCGGCGGTACTCACTGAACCCTCGGCTTGGCTTCCGGATCGGTACTGCCGCCGCTCTCTGCATCCTCGAAGAGCATGACGTCGAAGACGGTGATGTTGACCTCGGTGACCTCGAGACCCGTCATGCTTTCCACTGCGGCAATGACGTTGCGGCGGATACCTACCGCCAGTTCGTGGAGTGCGACGCCGTACTCGGCGACAATGCCGATGTCGATGGCGGCTTGTTTCTCGCCTACCTCCACCGCCACGCCCTGGGCATGGTTGACGCGGGCGCCCGGTATGCGGTCGCGAAGTGCCCCCACCGCACGCGCTGTGCCCCCGCCGACGTCGTACACGCCGTTGATCTCGCGGGTCGCGATACCGGCGATCTTGGCGACCACGGCGTCGGCGATGATCGTCTTACCCTGGGTGCTGACTAGTTCCGCGCCACCGTCGGCGCCGAATCGGACGCTGTTCTTTTCACTGGAATCGCTGGTCATGGGGGCTCCCTGCTCATGTGTCAGTGCGTGCGTCTGAAGTACCTCCAACTGTAGTGACTGGTAGGTGACCATGCGGGATGCACCACACCTACTCCGGCATTTGGTATGGCAGAGTCGGAGGTAAATAGTGACGGCGTTCATAGTGAGCGCTGCAAGTGACGTGGGTCGGACAGGGTGGTACGTGGTGGCACGGATAGTGATCGTGGGTGCGGGTTTGTCGGGACTGCGGACCGTCGAGGAACTGCGACGAGCTGGTTTCGAAGGTGAATTGACGCTCGCGGGTGGGGAAACGCATCTGCCCTACGACAGGCCTCCGTTGTCGAAGGAAGTGATCCGCGGCGACAAGGACGAGACGACCTTGCGTCCGGCCGAGTTCTACGTCGAGAACAAGGTCGATCTCAAGCTCGGTTCGCCGGCAACCTCGGTGGACACGGTCGCCAAGTCGGTGGCGTTCGCCGACGGATCCACCCTGGACTACCACGAGTTGGTCATCGCGACCGGACTGACTCCGCGTCGCATCGCCGGCCTTCCGGAGTTGTCCGGAGTGCACGTTCTGCGCTCCATCGAGGAAGCGTTGGCCCTCCGCGCCGACCTTGCTCCCGGTAAGCGTGCGCTGATCGTCGGGGCCGGCTTCATCGGCTGCGAACTGGCCGCGAGCATGAAGTCTCACGGCGTCGACGTCGTGTTGCTCGAACCACAGCCGACGCCGCTGGCGTCGGTGCTCGGCCCCACCGTCGGCGCCCTCGTCGAACGTCTGCATCGGAACGAGGGCATCGACGTCCGAGTTGGTACGGGCTTGACCTCGCTGTCCGGCGACGGAGCGGTTGCCGCTGCGACCTTGAGCGACGGTTCGGAAATCCCGGTCGACGTGGTCGCGATCGGAGTCGGTTCGGTGCCGGTCACGGGATGGCTCGACGGTTCGGGGATCGAACTCGACAACGGAGTGCTCTGCGACGGCGTCGGCCGCACCAGCACCGAACACGTCTGGGCGGTCGGCGACGTCGCGTCCTGGCAGATCGGAGATCGACGCAAGCGTGTCGAACACTGGACCAATGCTGGGGACCAGGCCAAGATCCTGGCGGGAGCGATCACCGGAACGGGTGATCCGGACGCGCCGGCGCAGGTTCCGTACTTCTGGAGCGATCAGTACGACGTCAAGATCCAGGCATTGGGGACCGTCGCACCCACGGACACCGTTCACATCGTGAAGGACGACGGCCGAAAGTTCGTCGCCTACTACGAGCGCGACGGTGTGCTGGCAGCTGTCGTCGGCGGCGGTAGCGCGGGAGCTGTGATGAAGATGCGCGCGAAGATCGCAGCCGGCACGCCCATCTCGGACGTGTTGGAGTCCACACCGGCCTGAACGGATGAGGCAGGACCGGTTCCGAGACGATAGATTTGTGCGGTGATCGTTGCACTCATCGACTCGGGACTGGGCCTGCTCCCTACCTCTGCGTGGCTCAGACGCCTGCGCCCGGATCTCGATCTTGTGCTGTCCCTCGATCCGGACGGCGCCCCCTGGGGGCCCAAGCCCGAGGAGTGGGTCGTCGACCGGGTACTCGGTGCGGTGCGCCGGAGCCTCGATCGTGGGGCTCAGGTCATCGTTCTTCCATGCAATACCGCGAGCGTCACCGCTCTCCCACACGTCCGTGAACTGGTCGGACCGGGTGTGCCGGTCATCGGAACGGTGCCCGCGATCAAGCCCGCGGCCGCCGCGTGCGATTCAGTGGCGATCTGGGCTACCGCCGCGACGACTGCCAGCCGGTACCAAGCCGATCTGATCGAACAGTTCGGCAACGGCGCCAAAGTCGTCGGGGTGCCGTGCCACGGCCTGGCCGATTCGATAGACCTCGGTGATCGTGCAGCCGCACTTGCAGCCATCGAATCCGCAGTGGCCCGGACGCCGGACGACGTCAACGGCGTTGTCCTCGGCTGCACGCACTACCCACTGCTCGCGGACGAAATCGCAGCGCGGCTACCCGCCGGTGTCACACTCTTCGACAGTGCCGAAGCCGTTGCACGACAGACCCTGCGGCGGATCGACGGGCTCGGTGACGCGGGTGAAGGATCGGGAACCGTCGAGGTTTTCGTGAGTGGACGTCCGGGCGCGCTACCGCCCAGCGCCGAAGCCTTCGACGCCGGGCGGTTGTTGGGCGCGATCAAAGCCTGATCCAACCTGTATTCAGCCATTCATCAACGGGCAGCTACTCCGCTCTGTCAATGGGCGGCTACGCCGCTCCGTCAATGGGCGGCTACGCCGCCGTGACCCCCGTGATGCATCCGCGCACTCATCACCGGCATCGCACTCACCGCGACCACAACGGTCAGGACCCCGACCACCCAGGCCGTCCACGACGCACCGCGTAGAGAGTCGAAGCTCATGACCCAGGGTGAAATGAACATCAAGACGCCGAAAACGCCCATCGCGTAATCCGCCATGGCCATGTCCGGACGTGCCATGTGCGCCAGACCCGACAGTGCAACCAGGACACCCAGGACGACGAGTGACCACATTGCCCGATCGGTGGTGTCGAGCCACATCGGCGAGAGAGCCGCAAAGACGCCGAGAACCACCGCGACGGCATCTTGCATTCGATTCCACGACTTCATGACGAGACCTCCAAAGACGAGAGTGTGTCCACCTGTAGTACACGCCCGCGGCAGATCGAGATCAACTCTCCGCCAATTGCATTCGCGTTGCAGTTAGAGGCGATGTGGCGGCTCGAATATCAAGATTTGTGACTATTCGTCCGGATTGCCACGAGCCCGCGCGGAGCGCTGGCCGCGATATGTCCCGAGAGTGCCATGAGGGTGAGAGTGGTGAATGCGATAGCGGCGGTGATCATGGGTGGTCCTTTCACTGACTGTCCTCGAGTGTCGTCTGCCGACCTGTGGCCGAGCAGGGCACACGGTGTGAGGACGCTGAGAGAATCGAAGAGTCCGCACAGACGACCCGTGAGAAGGTTCTGGGGTGACGCAATCGAGTGCCCAGGACGTGATCGAACAGTTGGCCGACCTCGCGGATCCCGCGGATGCCGTCCAGCTACAGAAGTTCTTCAAGACAGCGCCGGGGGAGTACGGCGAGGGTGACGTCTTCATCGGCGTGCGAGTACCGAAGACGCGTTCGGTGGTGAAGAAGCATGTCGGTCTCGAGTTGCCTCAGGTACGCCTCCTTCTCGACAGCGACGTCCACGAGCATCGCTTGGCCGGTCTGTTGATCCTTGTTGCTCGATTCGAAAAGGTCAGTCGCCCAAAATTTTTCGACGACGAGAGTCGCTCCCGCATCGCCGACTTCTATCTCAGCGCTGTCGAGGACGGGCGGGTGAACAATTGGGATCTCGTGGATTCGTCCGCCGGACAGATCCTCGGCGGCTGGCTGTACGACCGAGATCGCCGGCTGATCTTCGAGCTTTCCGATTCGGGTGACCTGTGGCGACGACGGGTGGCGCTGCTGACGACGTACGGATTCATCACTCGCGGCGACGGGTCGACCACGCTCGAGCTTGCCGCGCAGGTGCTGGGTGATCGACGAGACTTGACCCAGAAAGCGATGGGCTGGATGCTCCGCGAGGTGGGCAAGCGGGTGGACCGGGATTTGTTGACCGGTTTCCTCGGGAAGAATGCAGCAGACATGGGACGCACGGCACTGAGCTACGCGTGCGAACACCTGACCGCAGACGAGCGAGCGCACTTCCGGGCGGCCCGCTAGCGAAGTACCGCTCGGTAGGTTGTGGGACGATTCTCAGTATGCCCGCCACCCGTGTCGAGGCGTCTCGAATTGTGACGATCGGTTCACTGATCGCTGCCGGCGTCGCAGCTCTGTGTTATCTCGTGTACTCCGTTCGAGCCGTCGAACCCGTTGATTTTCTCGTCTACCGCTACGCTGCCCAGGCGTTCGCAGCGGGATCGAACATCTACGAGGGCAATCTGTCCGGCCCGTTGATCGTCGACGAGGGCATGCCGTTCACCTACACCCCATTCGCGGTGATCTTCCTCTGGCCGACTGTCCTCTTCGACTGGTGGACTGCCTATCTGCTGTGGTCGGGATTGTGCATCGCGGCGTTGGTGTGGACGGTTGCGAGGTTCACTCCCGCTCGCGTCCCCAGGCGGCCGCTCGTCATGGCGGCATTGGTCCTGGCCGTGTCGGTGACTCCCATCGTCAGTGCGCACATCTCATTCGGCCAGGTGAACTTGGTGCTGATGGTGCTCGTACTGCTCGACGTGACTCGCCGAGAGGATTCGAGATTCGGCCGGTGGTTTCCGCGAGGACTGCTGATCGGCGTCGCGGCCGCGATCAAGCTGACTCCGGCTCTCTTCATCGTCTACTTCGTCGTCACGAAGCAGTGGCGACTCGCGATCTGGAGTTCGATCGGATTTGCCGCGGCGACCGCCGTCGCAGCAGTGGTGGACCCGGCCGTCAGCTGGACCTTCTGGTCGGACGTCGTCTGGAACCTCAGCGACCGGGTGGATTTGAGCGGGCAGGCGATCGCGAGTGCCGGCAACAGTTCGCTGCAGGGCGGACTTGCCGCGCTGGGCCCATGGACAGCGTCTCTGGCGATGCCGTCGACCGTGCTGTGCGCGGGGGTAGCGCTATGGATCGCCCGAGATGTCTATCGCGTCGGGCGAGCGGTCGATGCGGCGTTGGTGATCGGATTGAGCGCGCCGATTCTTTCGCCGATCAGCTGGATTCACCACTGGGTGTATCTCGTGCCTGCTGCCGTCACGGTTCTCTTTCGGCTTCGATCGCCGCTGCAGTTCGGTGCGGCCGCTCTGGGGTTGGCCATCGTCTACTGCGGGCCGAGTATGGGACAGCAGTTCATCGAGACGTCACCGCTCCTGCTGCCGTTCGGGTTGCTCCTTCGTGAGGGTTTCCTGATCGTGACCCTCGCACTGATTCTTGCGCTGTGGAGGTTGCCCACAACGGCGCCTGCGTGGGTTTCGCGGCGGGACTCGGAAGATGACTCGGGAGACTCCGAACATGACGAAGCCCCCGATTCCGCAGGGAATCAGGGGCCGTCATGCATCGAAGCAGGGTTCAGAACTCGATCTTCAGGTGATCGGTGATCGGCTTCGCCTGGCAACCGAGGATGTAGCCGTTCGCCACGTCCTCGGCGTCGAGGATTTCGGAGTTGTCCATCTGAACTTCGCCTTCGGTGACGGTGCAGGCACACGACCCGCACTCGCCTTCCTGGCAGGAGTACGGCACGTCGAGGCCCTTGGCGAGCATGATGTCGACGAGCGTCTGCTTGCGCGGCCAGACGAGGGTGTGGGTTTCACCGTCCAGTTCGACCTCGACGGTTGCGGCGTCGGCTGCTTCCTCGTCGGAGACCTCGGCTACCTCGACGTCACGGAACGGGTCGCCCGCGAGTGAATTGAAGACCTCGGCGTGAACCTGCGTGCGGGGCATGCCGGCCTCTGCCAGTGCCTTGTGGACGGCGTCCATGAAGGGTCCTGGACCGCACATGAAGGCCTCGTACGCGACAAATGGCTTGGCCAGTGTCGCCAACTGTGAGACGGCGGGGAGTCCCTGCACGGTTTCGATCCAGTGGACAACGGTGAGGCGGCCGGGGTGTTGCGCTGCCAATTCGCGAAGTTCGGCGCCGAAGATGACGGACTTCTCGTCGCGATTCGCGTAGATCAGCACGACGTTGCCGCTGCCCTGCGTGAGGGCGGACTTGAGGATCGAGATCACCGGAGTGATACCGCTGCCTGCACCGAAGAGCAGGAAGTCGTGATCGAGCGACTTGGGCGTGAAGACACCTGACGGCGGCAGCACTTCGATGGTGTCGCCGACCTGGAGTTTGTCGCACAACCAGTTGGAGCCGTAGCCGTCGACGGTTCGCTTGACGGTCACCTTGGGGGCGTCGTCGGTGAAGGGTGAACTGGCCAGCGAGTAGCAGCGTGCGACCGAGCCGGTCTGATCACTCGGGATGCGCAGGGTCAGGAATTGACCTGGCTTGTAGTCGAACTTGTCCTTCAGTTCTGCGGGAATCTCGAACACCAGCGACCGGGCGTCGGAAGTCTCTTCGATGACTCCGGACACGGTGAGTACCGCCGATCGCGAGCTGTGCGGTACCTCGACTGTCGTCATCGCGAAGCTAGTCCTCTCGTGAAGCTGGGTAAAGCGCAGGTCAGTGAAGTGCAACATCTAGAACGTGTTCTAGTTCAATGTTAGCAGTGATGAAAAGCTACTGGGGATCGTAGTCGCCGAGCAACACGTTCCCGATCAGCGGGAACCACGGCGGTCTGATCCAGCCGTCCTGGCAGTCCGGGGTGGCGTCGACCTGCCCGAACGGGCGGTTCGTGAGCGGCGTCCGGGCGGTTGAGCTGCCGAAGTCTGTGCACGGGCTGTTTGTCGGTACACAGTGGGAACCAGGTGAGACGCCGGTCACAAAGATTCGGCTCGAATCCCTCCCGCAGTCACATTCGTGCACATCCCTGAGGAGATACCGATGGCTATCGAGCTCAACCAGATCTGGGACTTTCCCATCAAGGAGTTCCACCCCTTCCCTCGCGCCCTGATGGGTGTGGGCGCTCACGACATCATCGGGGTGGAGGCCAAGAACCTCGGCTTCAAGCGCACCCTTCTGATGACGACCGGTCTGCGCGGTTCGGGCATCATCGAGGAACTCGTCGGCAAGATCGAGTACCAGGGTGTCGAGGTCGTGCTCTACGACAAGGTCGAGTCGAATCCCAAGGACTACAACGTCATGGAGGCCGCGGCTCTCTACCAGAAGGAGAAGTGCGACTCGATCATCTCGATCGGCGGTGGTTCGAGCCACGACGCCGCCAAGGGCGCTCGCGTCGTGATCGCACACGACGGTCGCAACATCAACGAGTTCGAGGGCTTCGCCAAGTCCACCAACAAGGAGAACCCGCCCCATATCGCCGTATCCACCACGGCCGGAACGGGTTCCGAGACGTCGTGGGCGTACGTCATCACCGACACGTCGGACATGAACAACCCGCACAAGTGGGTGGGCTTCGACGAGGCGACCATCGTCACCCTGGCGATTGACGATCCGCTGCTCTACTACACCTGCCCTCAGCATTTCACCGCGTACTGCGGCTTCGACGTACTCGCGCACGGCAGTGAGCCTTTCGTGTCTCGTCTCGATTTCGCGCCTTCGCTCGGTAACGCGATCTACTCGGTCGAGTTGGTCGCGAAGAACCTGCGCGAGGCCGTCTTCGAGCCTCGCAACCTCAAGGCCCGCGAGGGAATGATGAACGCGCAGTACATTGCCGGGCAGGCCTTCAACTCCGGTGGCCTCGGCATCGTTCACTCGATCTCGCACGCGGTCAGTGCCTTCTTCGACAGCCACCACGGTCTGAACAACGCCATCGCGTTGCCGCGTGTGTGGGAGTACAACCTGCCTTCGCGCTACGAGCGCTACGCCCAGTTGGCCGGCGCACTCGGTGTCGACACTCGCAACCTCACCACGGTTCAGGCCGCAGATGCTGCCGTCGAGGCTGCCATCCGTCTGGCCAAGGACGTCGGTATCCCCGACAACTTCGGTCAAGTTCGCACCGACTCGTACGCGAAGAACCAGATGAACACCAAGAAGTACGAGGGCCGTGGTGATGTCATCAAGGGTGACGAGAAGACTGTGCGCGCCATCTCCGAGCACATTCAGGACGACTGGTGCACCCCGGGCAATCCCCGTGAGGTGACCGTGGAGTCGATGATCCCGGTTGTCGATCACGCGATCAACAAGTCGTACTTCTAGCAGGGCCTTCGGCCCCGTGCGCCTTTTTGGTAGCCCGCACTACCAAAAAGGCGCACATGGGCTGTGCCCCTATCGAAAGGTATTCCATGTCCGGTCGCAGTTTCTCCAGCGGAATCGAAGTGAAAGATGCTCTGCGAGAGCAGGACTACATTGCCGATGACGAGTTCGCGGTAGTCGTTCATCTGGCGACGGCGTTGGGGCGTCCGCTCCTGCTCGAAGGTCCGGCCGGTGTCGGCAAGACGGAACTGGCGAAGTCTCTGGCTGCGATCGGGGGCCGCAAACTGGTGCGATTGCAGTGCTACGAAGGGCTGGACGACAATCGCGCCCTGTACGAATGGGACTACGCGAAGCAACTCCTGCACGTGCAGATGCTCCGCGACCGGATCAGCGATCAGGTTTCCGAATTCGACAGCGTCGCCGAAGCGTCCAAGTTTCTGGCCGATCAGGATTTCGGTTTGTACTCCGAGAACTTCCTGTCCGTACGACCGCTGCTCGAAGCAATCCTCTCACCCGATCCGGTAGTGCTTCTGGTCGACGAGGTAGACCGCACCGAGGAATCGATGGAAGCACTGCTCCTCGAAATTCTCGCCGAACAGCAGATCACCATTCCCGAGGTCGGTACGTTCGTTGCCCGCTCGCAGCCCTGGGTCATCCTGACGTCCAACGACACCCGCGAGCTCTCACCCGCACTCAAGCGTCGTTGTCTGCATTACCATCTCGGCTATCCGACATCGGAGCGTGAACGCGAGATCGTCACGGCCCGAGCGCCGGAGGTGGATTCGGCTACGGCCACCGAGGTTGTCGAATTGGCTCGCATCTTGCGTGATCTCCCGCTGCGCAAGAGCCCGTCCATCTCGGAGGTCATCGACGCGGCCAGAGCGGCAACAGTGCTCGCGGCCGGCGGATTCGACACCGCTTCCGACGCCAAGGTGCGCGACATCCTGCTCACGGCGTTGCTCAAGTACTCGTCCGATGTGACGCTGGCCAAGGAACGATTCGACGGAAAGCGTCTCGAATCACCGTCGCGTGACGGCGGCGAGCCGATCGAGCGGTCCACGGTGGCAAGCAAACCCGCCAACACGACGACGGCCGTGTTCCGGGGCACGGGTGGACGTGACCCTCATCAACAGGGAATCCGCGGCGGCAGCGGAATCCGTTCGACGCGATGACGACGCTCGGTGGCCTTGCCGTGTGGCAACCGTCGTTTGTTCTCGACGTGGTGTCCGCGAGTTTCGGCCGATTGCTGAGGGCGGCCGGAGTTTCCGCGTCACCGGCCGAGGTCATCGAGGTTCGGCGTGTTCTCGCGATGGTCGGCGCTTCGGATCGTGAGACGTTGCGAGCATGTCTTCGGGCAGTGTGCGCCAAGTACTCTCACGAGCAGGCCGGTTTCGATCGGGCGTTCGACGCCCTGTTCCGGCCGGCCGCAGGCAAAGCGCACGGCGAGCGGATGGGTTCGCGCGCCGAGGTGGCGGACGGTCTACCTACCGCGCTGGGGATCGACGAGGATCAAGAAGTTGGTCGGTACGCCGAGTACAACGAGCGTGCGGCCGAGGTCGGCGACTACTTCGACACTCCGGAAGCGGAGAAGGGCTTCAACCCGCACAAGGACGACGACGATGTGTCGATGACGTCGAGCGATGCCGAACTGTCGGTCGATACCGGTTCGGAGACCGGTCGACGCGGAGTCAGTTACACGGTCGACGTGGACCGTGCAGCATCGGCGGTGGTCGGTGACCTGAGCACCAGTGTTGCTGCAGCAGTGGTCGGCTCGCTGTCCTGGGACGATCCGACGTCGATCCTCGCCTGGTTGGATGCCTACGACCCGAGCAAAGCGTATGCAGAGGTCTCCGACGACGGGCCGTTGACGCAAGCACAATTGAACCGGCTCGTCGAGGCGGTCGAAGCGTTCGTGCAAGCACTCTCGGCAGCTGCACTCGCCGAAACCGCTCCCGATGCGCCCGACAGTGAATCTGCCGCGGGCGCAACGCACAACGACATCGAACTCGCGTGCCACGAAGTGCTTCGGCGGATGAGAGGACCGTCCAGACCTCGGCCCCGTGAGCGCTCTCGTGGGCATCTCGACATGCGGCGCACGGTGCGTTCGAGCCTGCGCACCGACGGGATACCCTTCCATCTCGTCGTGAAAGCTCCTCGCCCCGATCGTGTTCGACTACTTCTCATCGCCGACGTGTCGCTGTCCGTGCGCCCTATCACCGCGTTCACTCTGCGCTTGGCTCAGGCAATGCATCGCCGAGCAGATCGTTGTGAAGTCCTCGCCTTCGTCGATCGTCCGGTCGACGTGACCGACACCCTTCTCGCCAGTAGTGGTGACGGCGCACTGGCCGCGGTACTCGCGCACCCGGGTCTGGATCTGGAAGCCAGCAGCGATTACGGGCGGGTGCTCACAGAATTGTTGGACGAGCACGGAAACACCTTGAACTCACGGACGTCTGTCATCATCGTGGGCGACGGTCGGTGCAACGGGTTGCCCCCGCAGGCGGACAAGCTCGAGGAACTCCGCCGAAAGGTCCACCGTCTGGCATGGATCACGCCTGAACCACAGCGTTACTGGAACCAGGCGTCGTGCGCGATGCCGGAGTATTCGGAGATCTGCGACGAGGTTGTTGTTGCCCGAGATGCCGCGCAACTGATGGCAAAGGCCGCCGAGCTGGGGCACGCACTTCGCTGATGTCAGTGCACTTCACCGATGTCACTGCGCGATCTGTCGTGAACTAGTTTGATCTCATGTCCGAAATCAGGGGATCGATCTGGCGACCGATCGCGGCGCTGACAGTGCTCGGCGCCGTGTGTGGGGTTGTGGCGCTCGGCGTGTTTCAGTGGTGGTGGAAGTCGTTGGCGTCACCGCACATTCTCACCGGAGGATCCTATCGGGAGCCGTTTTCCGAACCGACATACACCGGACCCATATTCATGGACCTCTTTCCGGCAGAACCTGCCCCGTGGTTGTACTCGGGACTGGTCCTCGGACCGACTGTGGTCGGCTTGCTCGCCGGGATCGTGTTCGTGGTCTTCGTCCGGTGTAATCGTGCGCAGAACCGCGCGAGTACACCGGACGAATCATCAGAGCGCTAGCAACGCGCGCGAGCGCAGGCGGGGGTCTGCCAACGGACGTAGCGCCAAGCGCAGCAGGACCAAGACGTTGTCGTCGCCGGCAATCCTGTTGACTTTCAACGTATTGCACTCGACACACTGGTGAACGAGCATCCATTCACCGTCTTGACGGACCGACAGGCACAGCGCCGCCATGGCACCTCGGCACTGTTGTGCTCGGTCGCCCGGAACGCGACCGTCCACGTGGCGGCTGGCCAGACAGTTCGGGCAGTGGTTCCGATGAGCGGTACCCGGCGCCGCAGTGGAGATGTCCAAACGGCATGTGAGACAACGGAAGCTCGATCCTTGTTCTCCGCCGATTCCGTGCAGTACGTGCTTGGCCCGTTGCGGTGCCCGCCGCGCGCGGGTGCTGGGATTCCTACGTGGCATCTGATTCCCCCTCACAAGTCGCCGAAGGCTTCGAGCGGGAAGGGCGGTTGCGCGAGCGGTCGCACTGCCATTCTCATCAACAACAACTGGTTGTCGTCTCGGCTGACGGGGTTGGAGGTGAGCTCGAGGCACTGTGCGCAGCGGTGGATGATCATCCAATCGCCACTGCGCAGTACTGCGATCGAAATGGGAGCCATCCGCATTCCGCAGTCCGACGGTCCACCTTCCACCTGGTCGAACAGGTGTCGGGAATGCAGGCAACTGGGGCAGTGGTTTCGGCGATCACCATCGGGGCCGTACGTCATGACTGTGAGTCCGCACTGAATGCACGAGAAGGTGTCGGTTTTCGAGATGGAATTGTGTGATTGAGGCACTGGAGAACTCCTAGCTGAGTGAACAAAGCAGTAGGAGCAGGCCGAGGGGGCCTCGCGGCTGTCAGTCCGACGTTTCGAGGATCAGCATGTGACCCTCGAGGTTGCCGGCAGTGCAGGGGCGAGAGGCGCGCTCGGCGCGGGCTGGGTCATAAACACCTTCTGAATCGGTTCTACGGGCCACTCTGGCCGCAACCGAAAGTACAGCGGGACCTTCCCGCCGCGCCATTCATTTTCCCGAGACGCCTTACCTGCCCGAACGGGTAGGTAAGCGCCTCTCCTTCGGTGGGTGTGCCCCGACTGCTGTCCGCGTAGGCTCGGGGCCAGCGATTGTAAGGTGGATCACACCAGTTTGTGCACGTGGGAGTTGATGCGCTGAGAGCGACGGATACGAAATCCCGACCGGAGATCTCAGAGCAGCGAGAGGAGAGTGGGGTCGTGTCCGTGGCATACCCGGATGCTGTGAACCACGGTGTTCATCGCCGCGGCACTGCTGCTCGACTGGTCAAATTTCACGCCCCCGAGATCGTCTTCGGTATCGGTTCCCTGGTCGAGGCAGCACACGCGACTCTGAGGTTCGGCGGGTTCCGGCCATTCCTGGTCACCGATCCCGGTCTGATCGACGCGGGGTGGGTCAGCGAACTCGAAGACCATCTCACGGAGCAGGGATTGACGGCGACGGTGTGGTCAGGGCTGACGCCCAATCCCAAGGACTTCGAGATCGCGGCCGGTTTCGAGGTGTACCAGGAAGGCGAGTGTGACGTCATCATCGCGCTCGGCGGCGGTTCGGTCATCGACGCGGCTAAGGGTGTAGCCGTCCTCGCTGCCAACGGTGGCAACATACTCGACTACGAGGGGGTAGATCAGGCGACCAAACCGATCCCGCCTTTGGTGATGGTTCCCACCACGTCCGGCACGGGCGCGGACGTGTCGCAGTTCTGCATCGTCACGGACACGACCCGCGGCACCAAGATCACCATCATCGGCCGGGCGCTGGTTCCCGATGTGACGGTCATCGATCCGCGGTTGCTCACGACGATGCCCGAGTGGCTCAATGCGGCAACAGGATTGGACGCACTGACGCACGGAATCGAAGCCTTCGTCTCACTGGCGCACAATCCGTTGACCGATCATCACGCGCTCCGCGCTGTCGGCCTCGTGACCGAGAATCTGGTGCACACGATCCAGGACCCGATGGAGATGGAAGCTCGATCGGTGATGGCGCAGGCGAGCCTCGAGGCCGGGTTGGCGTTCACCAACGCGATACTCGGAGCCGCGCACGCCATGAGCCATCAGGTGGGCGGCATGCTCGACCTTCCGCACGGCGTCATCAACGGAATTCTCTTGCCCCACGTCATCCGGTTCAATTCCACCACGGACGCCGCCCCCTTTGTCGCCATCGCTGCGGCACTGAGTCTTCCCGAGCAACGCGGCACCCCGGAGGAAGCAGCGCTGGCGGTGGCCGACCGGGTCGAGCGTCTCGCCCGGGAGGTCGGTGTGCCGAAGGGGCTGGGGGAGTTGGGTGTTCGCGAGGAAGACCTGAGTAGGCTCGCCAGCTTCGCGTTGCTCGACGCCTGCATGTCCACCAATCCCAGGGAAGCGACGCAGGAACAGATGGTGGCGTTGTTCCGAGGTGCCTTGTGAAGATGGACGCTGTGAAGAGGGACGCTGTGAATTGGTGCAGGCGATGACCGCGGACCTGTCCCGGCTCACCGGATTACGATCGGGTAAGAGTTCGTTCTACCCGCAGTATCGCGGTGCGGCCGAGCGCCTCGAACGCGTCGTGCATGCCTTGGAGTTGATCTCGCGGGCTTTGGTGCGCACCGTCGAGGGGCCGGAAACCCTCGTCTGCGCGGTCGCGGAAGCTGCCCGTGCGCATCTGAGTGCCAACTGGATTGTCTTCGCCTTGGCTGACGGAACTTTGCCCGACGCCGGACCACGGCGACTGGTTCTCGGCCCGGACGCCACCCCTTTTCTGGTCGACAATGTGGAGGGACCGCCACTTCCGGAGGATGTCGTCGAATGCCTCGACGACATCCGGTACGGAAGAATCGAATCCAACTCGGTGATCGACGCGCACTACGCGTTTGTGCCGATCGTGCTCGGTGGCGGCGTGGTAGGTGCCTTTGCAGCCTGGACGCCGGCCAACCGAACCCTCGACACGACGGACGGAGCCGTGCTCAGCATTCTGGCCAGCCAGACTGCTGTGGCTCTGCAGAATTCGGCGCTCTATCAGCGCGGACAACTACTGCTCGAGCGTGCCGAAGATGCGTATGCGGAGGCCAATCGTACTGCAGCCGACCTTGCGGTGCGCAACAGCGAATTGGAGTCCACTCAGCGTCAACTCGGAGTGGCGCACCGGCACCAAGTGGTCGACGACGAACGTCACCGGATCGCCCGCGAACTGCACGACAGTGTGACACAGGCGGTGTTGTCGGCCGGCATGCAGATCGAGGTCTGCCGGAGCGACATCCCGGAGGCTGAACGCAGTGAAAGACTGGACTTGGCAAAGGATTTGACCAGGAGGGCGGTCGAGCAGCTTCGTTCGGCGATCTACGCGCTCAATCATTCGTCGGACGCGGACCGGACGTCGTTGCCCGAGATGCTCGAGCAACTCGGCGTGGTTCACATGCCGGACGAGTTGGCGGTGAGCGTTCGCGTCGGCGGTACCCCGACCGAACTTCCGGGCGATGCCGAACACGCTCTTCTCCGGATCGCGGGGGAAGCTCTCTTCAATGCAGCGGTCCATGCTCACGCGAATCGGGCGGTGCTACGTCTGACCTATCGGGCGGACTCCGTGTTGCTGTCGGTCTCCGACGACGGTGACGGCGACCCTGCGCGAATGCGTCTGATCCTCAAACTCGCAGCCACCAACGACGTCGACGGCCGCCATCGCGGTCTCGCGAACATGCAGGCGCGAACACTCGAGTTGGGTGGTGCGCTCGAAGTACGGCGCGCGCGGATCGGTGGGATTCAGATTCTCGTGCGACTACCACTGCCGTTCGACTCGGGCATGGAAAACCTTTGCTCCACAACTGAAATCGAGAGCGAGGAATCATGACCACTGCGCGTCCCGTCATCACCCGCGGAGCATCGCCGGTTCAGGGATTGGTTCGAATCGTCCTGGTCGACGACCATGCAATTCTGCGGCAAGGGCTCCGCTCGGTTCTCGAGCGCGAAAGCGATCTCGAGATCGTGGGGGAGGCTTCGTCCCTCGCCGAGGCACTCGCCGTGGTCGACAAGGTCGGCCCGGACATCGTCCTGATGGATCTCAAACTCTCCGCCAGTTCCGACTACGAGGGACTGACCCTGTGTGGCCAGCTGTCCTCGGCGCATCCCGGCCTCGGACTGTTGGTTCTCACCACGTTTCTCGACGATCAACTGGTGGTGCGAGCGGTGCACGCGGGTGCTCGCGGCTATGTCGTCAAAGACGTCGACACCACCGAATTGGTGCGTGCGATCAGGGCGGTCTCGCGGGGTGAGAGTGCGTTCGATTCGCGCAGCGCGTCAGCTGTCGTGCGATCGCTCAACGGGCAGTCGTCGTCGAAAGAACGATTGACCGATCGCGAACTCGAAGTGCTCAGACTCCTCGCAAACGGCTTGTCCAACATCAAAATCGGTGAGAGATTGTTCATCTCACCGACCACCGTCAAGTTTCACGTCAGCAACATCATGCGCAAACTCGAGGTGAGCCGTCGAGCAGAGGCCGTCTACGCCGCGAGTAAGCAAGGTCTGATCTAGCTCTGCTCGGAGACCGTCCAGGCGCGCAGCGCTTGATGCTGTACGAGGAGCACGCTCGAACGAGTTGTGCGCAGAGTCGACGCGGTCATCTCGGCAGTCAGACCCACTGCGATTCGTAGTACCAGAACCTCACGTTGGTCGTCGGTCAGGCGACGCGGGCGTTTGAATTGTCCGTCGATGTTGCGTGACTGGGGAATTGACGCAATTCGTCGAGAGGCCAACTCGTACGCGAAGGTCTCGATGCGTGTGTCGGCCGAGATCGTGTCGGACATTCGTGTGACGACGTCCAGGGTGCATTGGTGGGCGAGATCGTCGGCGAATGTCGCGACGGGCGTCCCGAGGAGTCTGGCGCGATAGTAGAGAACGACGCGAGGGTGCAACCGGGCCAGTAGTTTCGACAGTGCATGGTGATCACCGGCGAATGCCTCGGCGGCGGTGCGATTCAGGGAAATCGATCGTTCACAGGTTTCGGGTGAAGCGGTACGCGCGAAGGGTGGAGTCGGTGAAGTGTTCGCGCCCCTGATCGACAGCTTCATCAGCAACTCCTCGATTACACCGCACCTGACCATGCTGGAACGAGAATTGAGGTACCCCGCCGAAATTGCGGGTAAACCTGAAGTTACCTGCCAGGTGTCCGGTCTTTTCGCCGGGAGCGCCAGTCCGCGAGCATTCGCGGCATTTCCGCGGCCATGAAGTCGAAGAAGTCGCGCAGATCGGCCATACGATCGCCGGCGGTTGTTCCTTCACCGAGGATTCGTATGCCCTCGTCCGCAACTGCCGAGACCTGGTAGAGCGAGGACTGTTTCGTGACAAACGCGTCGGCCCACATGTCGACGCTGACGCAGTAGTGCTGACGCCGCGATCCGGGGACGGCCACACGCTCGATCAATCCGACTTGCTGGAGGTATCTGACGGCTCCGGAAATGGCGGCGGGGCTCACTCCCAACCGAGATCCGAGATCTCCTGGCGTGGACGAGGGTGTCTCGCTGGTCATCAACGCGGCCCAGACGCGGGCGGGCATCGGCGGAAAACCCATGTCGCTCAGTACGAGTGAGAGTCGCTCGACATAGTGTCGGCTCTCGTCCGGTGCAACGGTGTGGCTGGTGTCGGTCATCGGAACCCTTCGATCTTTCCGTCTTTTCTATCTTCACACATTTGTGAAATCGGCGTACGGTCAAATTCATGGGTGCGGCAATTTCAGTGAAAAGCCTCGTCAAGACCTTCGGTACCACCCGCGCGCTGGACGGCCTCGACCTCGACGTCTCGACGGGTGAAGTGCACGGATTCCTGGGGCCGAACGGTTCCGGAAAGTCCACCACTATTCGGGTGCTCCTCGGCCTGCTCCGCTCGGACTCCGGAGACGCAACCGTTCTCGGCGGCGATCCGTGGCGAGACGCTGTTACTTTGCATCGACGTCTCGCCTATGTGCCTGGCGACGTGAATCTGTGGCCCAACCTCACCGGCGGTGAGGCTATCGATCTGTTGGCGGGCCTGCGCGGTGGCTTGGACCGAAAACGCCGCAGCGAGTTGCTCGATCGCTTCGAATTGGACCCGACCAAGAAGGCGCGTACGTACTCGAAAGGTAACCGGCAGAAGGTTGCACTCGTGGCCGCGTTCTCGTCCGACGTCGACCTTTACGTCCTCGACGAACCCACATCGGGGCTCGACCCGTTGATGGAGGCGGTATTCCAGGACTGCGTCGAGGAGGTGGCTCACGCCGGAAAGACGGTACTGCTGTCGAGCCATATCCTCGCCGAGGTCGAAGCGCTGTGCGATCGTGTGAGCATCATCCGCGACGGGCGGACGGTGGAAGAGGGAACACTGTCCGAACTCAGGCATCTCACGCGCACGTCCGTCGCGGCGGAGACGCAGCGTCCGATCGGTGGACTCGACGGACTCGGCGGTGTCCACGACGCGGTGATCGACGGTAACCACGTCACCTGCGAAGTCGACAGCGCGCAACTCGGACCACTCATGACGTACTTGGTCGGATTCGGAATCGTGGCGCTCACTTCCACTCCGCCGACTCTCGAAGAACTTTTCTTGCGGCATTACGGTGACGAACGGGCCAGGGAGACTTCGGTACACCTGCGAGCCGAGACCGGAGTACGGCCGTGACCGTTGTTGTCGAGGCCGCTCCACCGGTACCGGCCTCGGCAAGTCAATTCACCGGCACACGCCGACTGGTTCGGCTGGCTTTGCGGCGGGACCGAATTCAGCTCTCCGTGTGGGTTATCTCCATCGTCTTGTTCATGCTGCTGGTTGTCGCCAGTGTGACCGGGCTGTACTCGACACCCGAGGAATTACGAAACATCGCAGTCAGTTCCGCGGTATCGCCGGTCGCGCTGGCGACCAACGGGATCGTGTCCGGTGATTCGCAGGGCGCGATAGTCGCCAGTCAGTCGGTGCTCGTGTTCGCGTTGGTGGCCGCATTGATGAGCACCCTTGCGGTGGTTCGCCATACGCGACAGAACGAGGAGACCGGCCGAGCCGAGATGATCGGTGCAGCGGTGGTAGGTCGACGAGCGCTCCTGACCTCCGCATTGATCGTAACGGTCGGTGCGAACGTCGTTCTTGCACTGGGAATTGCACTGGGATCGATCGCCGTCGGTTTGCCTGTCGTCGGTTCGTTCGCGTTGGGCGCCTCGATAGGTGGGACCGGAATCGCGTTTGCCGGAGTGGCAGCCGTGACGGCGCAGATCACCGACGGTGCTCGTACGGCCAACGGCCTGGCGGGTGCCGCGATCGGCGTTGCGTTCATGCTGCGCGCGATCGGCGACGTGAACAGTACGGTCGTCGACGACGGAACTCGCGTGGTCAGTGGCTGGTTGTCGTGGCTCTCGCCGATCGGATGGGCACAACAGATCAGACCTTTCGACGACGACGCCTGGTGGATCCTGTTGTTGCTGATCGGATTCGCGGCTGTGCACGTGGTGGTGGCTTTTGTTCTCATCGGCCATCGCGATCAGGGAGCGGGACTCGTTCAGCCCCGACCCGGCCCGCCAGTCGCGGCATCGTGGCTACCGTCGGCTTGGGGCCTGGCGTGGCGCATGCAGCGAATGACGATGTTCTGGTGGATCTTTGCCGTTGTCATACTCGGGTTCGCGTACGGCGCTGTGGGCAACGAGATCGACGCGATGGTGGGATCGTCGCAGCAGACCGCGGAGATGTTCGAGAAACTTGGCGGCGGCGGATCGGATCTGGTGGATTCCTACTTGGCCACTGCTCTGGGGCTCACGTCGATAGTCATCGCGGCGTATTCGGTCCAGAGTCTTCTCCGGATGCGGGGCGAGGAAACTTCGGGACGGCTCGAACCGTTGCTGGCAACGTCTTTGTCGCGGTGGAGGTGGATGCTTTCCCACCTGGGTGTGGTTGTGGGCGGCGTGATCCTCGCGCACGTCTTGATGGGTGCCTTCACCGGATTTGCCTTCGGGCTCGTCACGGACGACATCGGCGGCAACACACTTCGCATGACTGGCGCCGCGTTGGCCTATCTGCCTGCGGTGCTCGTAGTCGTGGGGTTGGTGTCGTTGGCTTTCGGACTGTTTCCGACGTACGCGTCGGCGCTCTCCTGGGTAATCTTGGCGGCATGCATCGTGCTCGGGCAACTCGGCACGTTGCTGAAGCTTCCGCAGGTAGTGCTGGATCTGTCGCCCTACACTCACGTGCCGGGTGCCCCTGCCGAGCCGGTGACAGTTCTGCCACTGCTGGCAATGATCGTTGTGGCAGTGGTGCTTTCGACAGCATCGCTTGTTGCGTTCCGTCGTCGCGACCTCCAGGTGTAGGAGAGCTGAAACTCAACTCAGAATTCGACGAAGCTGGCGAGCCCGAGCAGCAAGTCGTCCGGTCGAGTCGAATAGTTCGGATTCGTCAACACAGAGAGTGTCCGTCGCCCAGGCAGTCCCGTGGCGTAGGCGATACCACGGTGACAGCGTTCGGGGATCTGCCGTGAGGTGCTCCGGGGTGAAATGCGCGGTGAACTCGATGGTCGGTATGGCCACGGGCATCGTCAGTGTCGCGAACAGTCCGGGCGGAAGCGCGTCGAGAAGGACCGCGGCGCGCTCTTGGGCCGTGAAATCGAGGTCTGTGAGCAGGCGGATCCAGACGTCGAATTCAGGGGAGTCGCCACCGGCGAACGGCCTCGCGGAATTGATCGGCCGGATGTCGAGGTGCTGGGCGAACGGCACAAAATCCACCGGGATCTCCAGCGGCGGCAGGGTTGACGGGTCGGCCGGAGCCGGTTCGGCGACAGGGGCGGACATTGTTGTAGCTCCTATGTCGCGGGCCAACCGAACGAGAGCGGATCCCGAACCGGTCAGCGTGACGTGGCAACTGACGGTCCGCCCGCCCCGCATCTCGCCGACAGTCAACTCGGCCGGCCCAGGAGGAACGGGGCGGTCCAGATGCGCCGTGACTGCCAGCGGTTCGGCTCCGGACGCGTCGGCCGCCACCCGCAGCATCCGTGCAATTGCGAGTCCGCCCTGGATGCCGTCGAAACTCCGCCAACTGGAGTCGAACTCGGTGTGATGACGCGCTGCGTCGGTCGACGGCGCGGCCGCCACTGATGCCTGACTAGTAATTGCCATAGTCAGCACCCTAGATGCTGACTATGGCTATGGCAAGCTAGGGTCTATTCGGGAGTGCTGGACGACCCACCGAAGAGCATGTAGATGAGGATCTGAAGAATGCCGAGAGGATTGATCTCGCCGAGGCTGCTCATGTGTGAGGAACTCCTGATTGCAGGGATGGGTATTGTTGCGTCGCAACGTCACTGAAAGTACGGCAATTCGAACAGTGTGGTGCGAAATTTACCGATAATTCACTGTCCGCGAGTCGAGCGGCAGTGCAGGTAGGCGTCAGTGACCACGTCGAGAACGCGATTGCCGTGTGCATCGACCAATTTCGCTGTGATGGTCACCAATCCTCGCGCGCGATTGTCGAACACGACGTTGTCGACGGTGACCTTTCCGCTCAGGGTGTCACCGGGGCGAAGCGGACGGAGGAAGCTCACGTCGCGCATGGTTTTCCCGGCGATCACGTTCCACTGGTCGTAGAGACTGGCGACCACCAACTTCTGGCAGATCGACAGGGTGTGCAGCCCGCTGGCGATCAACCCGCCGAAGACGCCGGACTCGGCGGCTTCCTTGTCGACGTGAAACCACTGGGGATCCCACTGAGTTGCGAACTCGACGATTTCCTCTTCGGTCACCGAATACGAACCCAATGGGATCACTTGGCCGATCTCGAGATCCTCGGCGAACACTGCGCGTTTGTGAAGGGCGGCCGAATCGTTCATGGTTGTGAAAATCTCCTGCGTGTTCCGGGTGTACTCGGAACATACTCTCGCAGTGTGTTCGAGTCGGTCTCCGGTGTCGTCGGGCAATGCAGGGTCACTAGAATCGCCACATGGTCGACGACGCGAAAATCGAGCCGAGGGCGCTGGTAGGAAAGTGGCACTTCGAGCGGGACATCGTCGACCGCCTTTCTGGTTCCACCAAGCATGTATTCGGCGAGACCACTATCTCCGACGCCGGTGACGGTCGGATGCGCTGGTACGAGAGCGGCACGCTGCGTGACGGCGACCTGGAATTACCCGTGTTCCGAACTCTGTTCGTTGCCGAGCGCGGCCTCGAGTGGGCCGTGACATTCGAAGACGGCAGAGAGTTCCACGACTGGGCGCCGGGGGAGGAAGTCGAGCACCTGTGCGGTGCGGATACCTACCGCGGGCGAATCGACGTCACTGCCGGAGATCGATCGACCTGGACTGTCGTCTGGACCGTGACGGGGCCGAGCAAGGACTACACGATGACCACGCATCTCACCCGGCCCTGATCACATCGCTCGCCAGTTACTCGACGCCGATCGTCACCTCGGTGGACTTCACGAATACCGTTGCGGCTTGGCCTGGTTCAAGATCGAGATCCAGTGCGGCATCGCGGGTGATCGACGAGGTCACAATCTGATTCCCGCCGTCCAACTTCACCTTGACCGTCGCCATGACGGTGCCGAGGTTGACCTCGGTTATGGTGCCGGTGAGTTGATTTCGTGTGGACAGTCGCATCGCTGAACTCCTGTGCTCTCGGGTGGGTGTTCTTCGACCATAATGCGATGGTCGCGTATCTACCCAGCGATTCCGCAGGTGCGGACATGCGGGCGCCGCCGGTGCGCGAATATTGTCGGGCGGTGGAGGTAGATTCCGGTCATGACTGAACCCGTGAAAGGCCCGGCGTCGTATTTTCCGTCGATCGAGAAGAAGTACGGTCGGCCGATCGGTGAATGGCAAGAGCTGATCAGAAGCTCAGACCTCACGAAGCACATGGAATTGGTCAACTGGTTGAAGTCGGAGCACGGTATGGGTCATGGGCACGCGAATGCGCTTGTCGCCCATACGCTGAAAGAAGGGTAGTTCTTTTCAGGCGGCCGATGCGTCCAGCACCAACCAGCCGCCGTGATGCTCGAATACCTCGAACGGCACACGGCTCTGCCGGCCGACCGCACGCAGTGACTCGAGATCGAAAGTGCGGATGTGGCCGTGGCACGCGGTGGCTTCGTCTTCGAAGGGGACGGCAAGGACGACCCGTTGACGCGCGATCCGGAGTGCTTGCGCGATCACGGCCTCGCCGACTGCGTTGTCGACGTGTTCGAGGAGATGAATCGCGGTGACGGTGTCGGCGCTGTTGTCCGGTGCCGGTACTTCACCCGCGTCGCAGATCACCGTGTCGATCGTGATGCCGAGTTCGGGGGCAACCGCGTCGAGCAGGATCATCGTTCCGGGCAGGATGTCCGTGGCGGTCACGTCCATTCCGGCGCGCGCGAGCCGCAGGGGCAGGAAACCGAAGCAGGAACCCAGATCGAGCACGGAACCGCGGACCAGCTCTTCGGCTTTGTCGTGAATCGGCGCGAAATCTGCAGTGCCGTCCAGTAGTTCGGCAAGTGAGTTCCGGTAGTAGGTGGTCCAGGATTCGAGAGCGCCGTCCACGGTGGAGCGAACCAGGCCGACCATCGTCAACTCGAATTCGTCCTGACCGAACTCCGCGTCCTGGATCGACGAGGTGACTCCGGCGACGAGTCGCTCACTCAGGTCGGCGGGAGTGAGGGAGTGCCTGACGTGGAGGCGACCGCCTCGGCGATCGAGCGAGATCGGACCGGACTCGACGCGTTCGACGGTGACATGTCCGAACGACCACAAGCCCGGCGTCGACGGCGCCAGGGAATCCAGGACGGGTTCGTTCGTGATGGTGGACATGATCGCCTTTCTCAGGTGGTGATGCTTTCTCAGGTGCTGATACCGGTCCGCAGGGACTGCGTACCTGTTTTCAAGAGTTCCGGTAGCTCGAGTGAATCGTCGGTGAGCCACTGCTCGTACGCCGACATCGCGACCCCGAGCAGAAGATAGCCGACCGTGCGTGGGCCGTGATCGGTCGGCTCGAGATTCATTCGGCGTGCGACGTAGTCGGCGACCACCTGCCGCCAACCTTCGTACATCACCACAGAGTATGCCTGAAGCGTCGGAACTTCGAGGATCAATTCCATCCGTTTGCGATGTACCGCAGTCTCTTCCGGTGGGAAGGTGTTGAACGTCAACAATGCGGATTCGAGTGCGTCGACCAACGGAATATCAGCGGGCAGTGAATCCAGGTGCTCGCGCATCTCGTCGAGATGTCCGTCGAAGTCTCCCCAGGGGACGGCGTTCTTGGACGGGAAGTAGCGAAAGAAGGTCCGACGCGCGATGCCGGCGGCGTCGGCTATCTGGTCGACGCTCACCTCGTTGAAGCCGACTGTCGAGAACAGTTCGATCCCGATCGTGCTGATTCCCTCCTTCGTTGTGGAGGGGCGACGACCTATCCGAGCGGACGGTTTCTTGCGGCTACGCATACTTTTTTCGCTCCATGTGTGTCATTCTGCACTCGATGCCATTACAGTGGTGAACCGAGTCACAGTGAAGTCCCACTAGTGACCACCAACTCCCAGGTTGGAAGTCTGATCTACAGACTTCCAGACGGAGTGCGACCGCAGGAGGAATCCATGTCAGATCGTGACAACAAGGCGCTCGAGAACGACCTCGTCGAGGAGTCCCTCGTGGAGGAAGTTTCCATCGACGGCATGTGCGGCGTGTACTGACCGTGTCTGCTTTGGATCTCGATGCGGGGTGGAAACTCCACCCGCAGGTAGCGCTTCGCCCCGAACCTTTCGGGGCGTTGCTCTACCACTTCGGAACACGCAAGCTGTCGTTCCTGAAGAACACGACCATCGTTGCGGTGGTCAAGGCGTTGCCAGACCATCCTGATGTCCGGTCCGCACTACGTGCGCAAGGCATCGAAGATGACGCGGCTCCCCAATATGCCCGCGCGCTGAGCACTCTCGCCGACTCGCACATGATCGTGCCTGTCTGAGCCAGACGCTCGCCCCCACGTGCGGAACAGCCCTTCCGCACGTTCGCCCGCTTCATTTCTTCGCGAGGACACAGCCATGACCTCAGTTCTTGAACAGCCCTCCCCGCCCGCCAAGGTGGGTCGCCTCGTCGATCAGTTCGAACTCGGACTCGACGCCCCCATCTGCCTGACGTGGGAACTCACCTACGCCTGCAACCTGTCCTGCGTGCACTGCCTTTCGTCGTCGGGTCGTCGTGACCCCAACGAGCTGAGCACCGAACAGTGCAAGTCCATCATCGACGAGCTGCAGCGTATGCAGGTTTTTTACGTCAACATCGGTGGCGGCGAGCCGACGGTACGCTCCGACTTCTGGGAGCTCGTCGACTACGCGACCGACCACCAGGTTGGTGTGAAGTTCTCCACCAACGGCGTGAAGATCGACAAGAAGGTCGCGGCGCGCCTCGCAGCCAGTGACTACGTCGACGTGCAGATTTCCATCGACGGTGCCACCGCTGAGGTCAATGACGCTGTGCGCGGGCCTGGTTCGTTCGCGATGGCCGAGCGCGCTCTCGCGAACCTGAAGGAAGCCGGCTTCAAGGACGCCAAGATTTCGGTGGTCGTCACGCGGCACAACGTCAGTCAGCTCGACGAGTTCAAGGCTCTCGCGGACAAGTACGACGCGACCCTGCGCATCACTCGACTGCGTCCTTCGGGCCGCGGCGCCGACGTGTGGGACGACCTGCACCCGCGTCCGGAGCAGCAGCGTGAGCTCTACAACTGGCTGGTCGCCAATGGCGAAGGCGTCCTGACGGGCGACTCGTTCTTCCACCTCTCCGCCTTCGGCGATGCACTGCCCGGTCTCAATCTCTGTGGCGCGGGCCGCGTCGTGTGCCTGATCGACCCGGTCGGTGACGTGTACGCATGCCCCTTCGCGATTCACGAGCAGTTCCTCGCCGGAAACATCGTGAAAGACGGTGGATTCCAGGAAGTCTGGCAGCACTCGGACCTGTTCGAGGAGCTGCGCTCGCCCCAAACCGGTGGCGCCTGCAGCAAGTGCAACCACTACGACTCCTGCCGCGGCGGCTGCATGGCGGCCAAGTTCTTCACCGGACTGCCGATGGACGGACCTGACCCCGAGTGCGTCATCGGTAACGGTGAAATGGCACTGGCGTCGGCGGGCGAGGTCCCGAAGTCCAGTGTCGACCACTCCCGTTCCGGTCAACGTAAGACCCCACGCGCATCGGTGCCACTGACACTGATGATGCGTCCGCCCGCCAAGATTTGTGACGAAAACCCGCTTGCGGGAATGCAGTAACTACTGCGCGATACCGACAGTGCGGCGAAAGCTGCACCCCAGAGAGGTCAGTTCAATGGCTAAGAATGCTTTCTTCGAGACGGTGGCAGAAGCACAGCGCCGTGCGAAGAAGAGGTTGCCCAAGTCCGTGTACGCGGCGTTGGTGGCGGGATCCGAGAAAGGGCTGACGGTCGACGACAACGTCGCGGCATTCAGCGAATTGGGTTTCGCTCCCCACGCTGCCGGGCTGTCGGACAAGCGCGAGATGTCCACCACCATTATGGGCCAGGACATTTCGTTGCCCGTCATGATTTCACCGACCGGTGTGCAGGCAGTGCACCCCGACGGTGAAGTAGCGGTAGCCCGTGCGGCTGCAGCACGGGGAACAGCCATCGGACTGAGTTCTTTTGCCAGCAAGTCCATCGAAGAAGTTGCCGCGGCCAACCCGCAGGTCTTCTTCCAGATGTATTGGGTCGGCAGCCGCGACGTGCTCCTGCAGCGTATGGAGCGCGCTCGCGCTGCCGGTGCCAAGGGCCTGATCATCACCACCGACTGGTCCTTCTCGTACGGTCGCGACTGGGGCAGCCCGTCCATCCCCGAAAAGATGGACCTCAAGGCGATGTTCCAGTTCGCACCCGAGGGAATCATGCGCCCGAAGTGGTTGCTCGAGTTCGCCAAGACCGGCAAGATCCCGGACCTGACCACCCCCAACCTCGCGGCTCCCGGCCAGCCTGCACCGACGTTCTTCGGCGCATACGGCGAGTGGATGCAGACTCCGCTTCCGACGTGGGAAGACATCGCCTGGCTTCGTGAGCAGTGGGGTGGACCGTTCATGCTCAAGGGCATCATGCGCATCGACGACGCCAAGCGAGCTGTCGACGCCGGTGTCTCCGCTATCTCGGTCTCCAACCACGGTGGTAACAACCTCGACGGCACCCCGGCGCCGATCCGTGTGCTCCCGGGTATTGCCGAGGCCGTGGGCGATCAGGTGGAAGTTGTTCTCGACGGCGGCATTCGACGCGGCGGCGACGTCGTCAAGGCGCTCGCACTCGGAGCCAAGGCCGTCATGCTCGGGCGCGCCTACCTGTGGGGCCTCTCGGCCAACGGCCAGGCCGGTGTCGAGAACGTGCTCGACCTCATGCGGATGGGCATCGACTCGGGGCTGATGGGCCTCGGCCACTCGTCCATCACCGAACTGAGCCCGGCGGACCTGGTGATTCCGGAAGGCTTCACACGCACATTGGGTGCCAGCTGAGATTACGGCTCCGATAGAGCTGTGAGTTGACACTCGACGAACACACGACCCTGGCCGGACGCCTCGTCCGGTCCAGGGTTGTTTTCGGTCCGCACGAGACCAATCTTGCTGTGGGACGCTCGCTTTCCGATCGGCACCGTGCGTACTACCAGCGCCGCGCCGAGGGCGGAACCGGGATCGTCGTCACCGAAGTGGCCTCGGTATCGGAGAACGACTGGCCGTACGAGCGGGCGCCGTTGGCGTCGCAATGTGGCCCGGGGTGGCAGTCGATCGCGGCTGCATGTGCTCCGTACGGAACGCTGGTTCTGGCCGGGCTCGGTCATACCGGCATGCAGGGATCGAGCGCATACTCCCAGTCGGTGCTGTGGGGACCGTCAAGAGTGGCCGACCCGGCGACGCGTGAGTTGCCGATGGCAATGGGGCAGCCGGAAATCGACCAGCTGATAGTCGGCTTCCGTGAGGCGTCGGCGCTGGCCGTCGCTTCGGGAATGGACGGAGTGGAACTCGATGCCGGTCCTCGAAGCATTCTGCGACAATTCCTTTCGGGTCTGACCAACACTCGGCAAGACCGATACGGTAGCGATCGCGTTGCTCTTGTTCGCGAGGTCATCTCGGCAGTGCGCGAGGAAGTCGGGTCGGATCACGTTGTCTCCCTGCGGTTGTCCTGTGACGAGGAAGCTCCATGGGCGGGCCTGACGCCCGATCTTGCCATCGGTATCGCGCGTGAAGTGTCTCCGTTCCTCGATCTCCTTGTCGTCGTTCGTGGCGGACTCTATTCGTCTGACCGGTACCGCCCCGATTTTCACTGCCCGCCGAACTTCAACCTCGATCTGTGCCGTGAGGTCAAGGCCGCTCTGTCGATTCCTGTTGTCGTGCAGGGGAGCGTCGTGGACATCGCCGACGCTCACGCGGCGCTGGAAGTAGGTGAGTTCGTCGAGATGACCCGGGCCCAGATCGCAGACCCGGACCTGGTTGTGAAAGCCGCGCGCGGCGATCGTCCCCGGCCGTGTGTGCTCTGCAATCAGACGTGCCTCGTGCCTGATCCTCGCAATCCTGTCGTGACGTGCGTCGGGAATCCGAGCGCGGGTTTCGAGACGGTGGACCCCGATGAGCGAGAGCAGATTTCGACACCGGGAGCCGTGCTGGTCGTGGGGGGTGGCCCCGCTGGGATGGAAGCCGCACGGATCTCGGCGGTGGCGGGGCACTCGGTCACACTCGTCGAGAGTTCATCGCAGTTCGGCGGCATGATCCGAACTTTTGCGCGAGGTGACGGCCGTAGCCGGTTCGCACTCCTCGCGCAGTGGTTGGAGGACGAATGCCGTCGTAGCGGCGTGACGATGCGGACCGGGGCGGCGCTCGACGCCCAAGACCTGGGTGACGCACGCAGCCGGGGCGAGTTTGTTGTCGTTGCCACCGGTAGTGCTGCGAGGCCGCCGACGTATCCGGTCGACGATTCGGTTCGGTGGTTGGATGCGTCGGAAGCCTTCGAGAAGTTGAGCACCGTGGGGCCGGGTCCGGTCGCGCTGATCGATCCCCTCGGTGGACCGATCGCGGTGGCGCTCGCAGAAGCACTCGCGGCCCATGGCATCTCCGTCTCGATTGTGACTCCCGACAGCATCGTCGGTTCGAGGCTCGGCGCGAGTGGGGATCTGGTCGGCGCCAACACGCGCATCCAGCAGGCCGGGATCACCAGGGTGCTCGCGTCACGTGTCACCGAAATCGCTCGAGGGGCCGTCTGCGTCGAACACGTCCATACCGGCGAGCGGTCACAGCTCGAGTGCGAAGTGGTGATCGACTGCTCGCCTCGTCTGCCGAACGAAACGCTGAAGGAAGAGGCCGACATTCAGGTGGGCGACTCGGTTGCCCCGAGAACTGTTCTCGAATCCATCCGCGAAGGGCGCTTTGCAGGGTTTACTACTAGAACGAGTTTCAATTCTGCAGAGAGGGCTATCTCATGACACAGGGTTCAGTTCGTTCGCTCGAAGGTCGCGTTGCTTTCATCACCGGCGCAGCGCGCGGTCAAGGACGTGCGCACGCGGTCAAGATGGCGCGCGAGGGAGCAGCGATCATCGCGGTCGACGTATGCGCGTCGGTGGCGTCGGACAATTCCTACGACGCAGCAACTTCCGAGGACTTTGCCGAGACGATACGTCTGGTGGAAGCGGAGGGCGGGAAGATCCTCGCCCGTGAGGTCGATGTCCGTGACGGCGCAGCGCTCACCGCGGTGGTCAAGGACGGCGTCGAACAGTTCGGACGTCTCGACATCGTGGTCGCCAACGCCGGGGTCTGCAACTGGAATCGATTCTGGGAAATGTCGGACGAGCAGTGGGAAACCCTGATCGACATCAACCTGACCGGAGTCTGGAAAACCCTCAAGGCCTCGGTGCCGGCGATCATCGAGGGTGGGCGCGGTGGATCGATCATCGTGGTCAGTTCGGTGGCCGGACTCAAGGCGCTGCCCGGACAGGCGCACTACGCGAGCGCCAAGTTCGGTCTCGTCGGTCTGACGCAGGCCGCGGCAAAGGAACTGGGGGAGTACAAGATCAGGGTCAACTCGATCCACCCTTACGGAGTAAATACGCCGATGGGGGTCGACCAGGGCGCGCTCGAGGTATTTGCAAAGTTTCCGCAGTACCTTCCCAACTTCACTCCGATCCTCTCGGACATCGCTTTCGCCGAACCTGACGAGATCGCCGATACCGTCCTGTGGCTCGCCGGTGACGGTTCCCGCACCGTCACGGCAAGTCATATCGCTCTCGATCAAGGAAACTCCAAGGTCTGATGACGCCGTACCCGCGCCTCTTCGCGCCACTGCGCCTGGGCAACCTGACACTCCGCAATCGGGTCGTGTTCTCCGCACACCTGACCAATTACGCGGAGAACGGGTTGCCGACGGAGCAGCACTCGAGCTACTACGAGGCGCGGGCACGCGGCGGTGCGGGTCTGATCATCACCGAGGAGCACTCGACGCATCCTTCGGATCGACCGTACGAGAAGATGATTGCGGGCTATCGGCCGGAAGCGATCGAGGGATACCGGCGGATCACCGACGCCGTTCATGCGCATGGTTCGTCGATTCTCGCGCAGATCAACCACAATGGGGGTCAGGGCGCTGGAACCTATTCGCGATCGCCGCTGTTGGCGCCGAGCGCCGTTGCGGATCCGTTGTTCCGCGAGGTGCCCAAGGCTGTCGACGACGCGGACATCGCCGAGATTCTCGCAGGGTTCGCCCTTGTTGCGCGCAACTGCGTTGCCGGTGGCTTCGACGGGGTGGAATTGCAGGCGTCGCAGTCGTCCATCGTGCGCGCGTTTCTCGCACCCTCGACCAACCTGCGCACCGATCGCTACGGCGGGGGCGTGGCGAATCGTGCGCGTTTCCTTCTCGAAGTGCTCGGGGTACTGCGTAAGGCCATCGGCCCGGATCGTGTGCTCGGTGTGCGCCTGAGTGGATACGAAGGAACGCGGGGTGGCATCGAACTGTCCGACGCAGTAGCCACCGCTCAACTCATCGAAGCTGACGGTCACGTCGACTACATCAACACCACCGTCGGAATGGCCACGGAAACACTGCATCTGGTGGAAGCATCGATGGCTGTACCCACCGGCTACGCCAACTTCGTCCCGTCTGCTATCAGGGAGGTCGTCGATCTTCCAGTCGTCGGAGTCGGCCGTTTCAAGACGCCGGAGCATGCCGAAGCCGCACTCGAGGACGGTGTATGCGATCTGGTGGGAGTAGTTCGCGGGCAGATCGCCGATCCGGATTTTGTGAACAAGGCGCGTGCTGGTCAATCGGTACAGGTGCGAACCTGCCTGTCCTGCAACCAGGAATGCGTCGGGCGGATGGGTCTGGGACGTTGGTTGGGGTGCACCGAAAATCCGCGCGCCGGTCGGGAATCGGTACCGCTGCCGATGCCGCGGCGACGGGGCCGCACGGTGGTGGTGGTCGGTGGTGGCCCGGCCGGCCTGCAAGCTGCGGCTACAGCGGCCCAGCGAGGTCATGCGGTGACGCTGTTCGAGCGTGAACGAAGACTTGGGGGACAGATTCTTACCGCCTCGGTGGTACCGGCTCGCCGTGAGCTCGCCGACCTCGTCCGGAATCTCGAATCTGAGTGTCGCCGAAGCGGTGTGACGATCGAGTTGGATGCTGGAGCCGATCTCGCGATCGTGGAGGAGCGCGCGCCCGAGGTGGTCGTGATTGCAACCGGAGCGCGGCCTGTGCGACCGGCGTGGGCGGGTGGATCAGAGCGTGTGGTGGGTGTTCGAGACGTTCTCGACGGCAAGATTCTGCCGAGTGGAACGGTGCTCGTCTACGACGAACTGGGATTCCATCAAGGTACGTCGGTGGCTGAGTTCCTCGCTGATCGAGGCTGTGCCGTCACGATCGCGACCAACGGCATGGTGGTCGCGCAGGACCTGAGCATCACCCTGGATTTCGAGGGGTGGAACCGCCGGGCGTTCGAGAAGTCGATCGGTCAACGGACAGATCTGATGGTGACTTCGGTGAGTGCTGGGGCCACGCCGCTCGTGAGCTTGGTTCACCTTCCGACGGGTGTGACCGAGGAAGTTGCAGTCGACTGGGTGGTCTTCGCGACACAGCAGGAACCTGTCGACGAGTTGTGGAACACCTTGCAGGGAAGCTGTTTCGAGAAATTTCGCATCGGTGACGCCTTGTCTCCGAGGCGTTCGCACGCGGCCGTCATCGAGGGGCATCGGGCCGCGTTGGCGATATAAGTCGTCCGTTTTGTCTCTGGTTCTCGAAAGTATGTTCGATTAAACTTTCGGCATGGACAGTCGGGGAGCGTGGCAGCTGGATGGCGAGGACCTCAAGAGTGAGGTTCTCGATCTGGTGCGCGCCCGGCACGAGTTGCAGTCGCGGTTGGTGTTGTTGATCGTGGAGATGTTTTCCCGTGAGGTTCTTGGCGGGAAGGGTTTTCGGGCGATCGCGCTGTGGTTGCATGGTTCGACGAATTTGGAGATCGGTGAGTGCAGTCTGCTGGTCGGGTTGGCGCGGTTGTTGATGCTCGAACCTGTTGTCGCGGATGCGTTTCATCGTGGTGACGTGGATGCGTTGAAGGCGCGGCAGGTGGCGTCGTTTTGTCAGCATCCGCCGAAGAACATGACGCCGGCGGATGTGGACAAGGCTCGCGGGATTCTGTTGGGGTTGGCGTCGCAGAACATTGCGGATTGTGATGCGGTGCGGGCGGCGATCCGGCGGATCGAGAAGCAGTACGGCAAACGCGAGGACGGCGTTCCGGTGGGTGCACCACACCGAGTGGCGGGTGGAGATCGGCCCGGATCGGAAAACGGTGTTCTATCCACCGATGTCGATCGATCCGTATCAACAGCCGATCGGCGGGAACAGCCCACCGACAGCGGCGTGAACCGCGACAACTGACGAATACGCCGGGGCACAACAATGCCCCGGTGTATCCGCATGCAGTGTTGCGGTGGGAGGGGCCCGCACCAATACGATCGGGGGATGAGTTCTCCGCGTGACCTTGCTGCCATCCCGAGTCCTGCGCTCGAGGGCACTGCGCTCACCGTCGTGGTCCCGGTCGGTTCTTTCGAACAACACGGACCGCACCTGCCTCTCGATACCGACACTCGGATCGCGAGAGCAGTTGCACAGGCTCTGCCCGACGTCGTCGTGGCCCCGGCCATCGAATACGGGGCGAGCGGCGAACACGAAGGGTTTGCCGGCACGATTTCGATCGGTGCCGAGGCCATGGAAACCGTCGTCGTCGAATACGGAAGGTCGGCGTTCCGATGGACGAAGCGGGTGCTGTTCGTCAACGGCCACGGCGGAAATGGTCCCGCATTGGCCAAAGCGGTGGCACTTCTGCGGTATGAGGGGCGTGATGCTGCTTGGGTGCCGTGCGCTGTTGCGGGTGCCGACGCGCATGCCGGACACACTGAAACGAGCCTATTGCTGCACCTTTCGCCCGATTTGGTGCACATGAGCCTTGCTGAGACAGGAAATTTGTCTCCTATCGCGGACCTGATGCCAGGAATGCGTTCGGGCGGTATGGTCGCTGTGTCGCAAAACGGCGTTCTCGGCAATCCAGTCGGGGCTACCGCCGAAGACGGCGCATACATCTTCGGTGAATTGGTAGGACGCGTGACGGATGGACTGGCCCGGTGGGAGCCTGGTCCAGATGGGAGGCTTCGGTGACGACCACGACCGAGTGGGGGCGGACGGTCCACCTGCGACGGCTTTCGAGGCTGCGACGAGTTGCAGCACGACGGGCTACGTCCCTTACGATCATCTGATGCGACCAGCAAGACTCCCCGACGGCTTCGGCATTCGGTTGGACCCCAAGGTGCGCACGTACTCGGGTGGCCGGGTACTCATCGGCGGATCTCCGACGCGGATGCTCAAGCTGGCGCCGACGGCTGCGGCGATGATCGGTGACGGCTTCCTCGAGGTGGTCGATCAGCAGAGCGCTGCGGTTGCGCGACACCTTCTCGATTCAGGTGTCGCGAATCCTCGTCCGATGTCGACGCCGTCCGCTGCCGATGTCACGGTCGTGATTCCGGTCAAGGACAACCAGGCCGGCGTCGAACGCCTATTGCCCGTCCTCAAGGATCTGACCGTCATCGTTGTCGACGACGGTTCGGAAGTGCCGGTGGAGCCCCGTCGCGCCTGCCCGGGCACCGGCACCATCACAGTGGTCCGGCACGAGAGTGCCCGCGGTCCCTCGGCAGCGAGAAACTCGGGATTGCGTTCGGCCCAAACACGTTTCGTAGCTTTTCTGGACTCCGACGTCATACCGCGTGCCGGTTGGCTCGAGTTGATGTTGGGCCACTTCAGCGATCCGGGGGTTGCCCTTGTTGCACCCCGCATCGTCGCCCTCGATCCGTACGGGACGGCGCTGGCGCGGTACGAGAACATGCGATCGTCTCTCGACCTCGGACGCAAGGAAGCTGCGGTGAAGTCGGGCAGTCCGGTCGCCTATGTCCCCAGCGCCGCCGTGATCGTCCGGCGCGACGTGGCACTCGAATGCAACGGTTTCGACGAGAGTCTCGAAGTAGCCGAGGACGTCGATTTCTGCTGGCGACTGCAGGCTGCGGGTTGGCGACTGAGGTACGAACCTGTTGCGCATGTCGCCCACGATCATCGAGTTCAGTTCGACAAGTGGTTCGCCAGGAGAGCGTTCTACGGCACGGGTGCGGCGCCGTTGGCTGCAAGACACGAGGGTTCGGTTCCGCCGATGGCGATGTCGTTCTCGACGCTCTTCGCGTGCATCGCCGCCGCAACACTGACCCGTTCCGGTCTTGCCGGCGCACTCGGCGCTTTGCTGTTTACCGTTTACCGGCTGCGAAAGATGTTCACCGGCCTGAGTCAACCCACCCGGATCGCGGCGATCCTCACCGCGCAGGGAGTTGTCGGCGGATTCTGGCAACTCGCCTCGGCAATGTGTCGTCACTACTGGCCCGTGACGCTCCTGGCGGTGATCGCCTCCAGGCGAATTCGGCGGCTGGCCGTCGCTGCAGCAGTCACCGAAGGTTTGGTGGACTGGTATCGCCACCGTGAGCCAGGCGGGCTGGGACCGGTTCGGTACGTCTTCTTCAAACGAGCCGACGACATCGCGTATGGAGCCGGACTCTGGCGTGGCGCATTCGACGCCCGCGACTGGGCGGCGCTGAAACCTCGAATCACCAAGTGACAGAAGCCGACTACGCAGATTTCCTGGTTGTCGGTGGTGGCACGTGTGGTTGCGTGGTCGCAGCCAGGCTCAGTGAAGATCCATCCGCCACGGTGATGCTCCTCGAATCGGGAAGCGGATATCGATCGGCGCTCGAACTCCCGGACGTCCTGGGTGATCCGTACCGACTGCCGGTCGGACCTGCGAGCGAATACACGTGGACCTATCCGGTCGAACTGACGCCGCGTCGGGCGTCCACAATTGCGCGGGGGCGGACACTCGGTGGATCCGGAGCCGTCAACGGTGCGTACTTCACCCGCGCGACCCGTGCTGATTTCGAGAATTGGCCGAGTTCATGGCGATACGACGACGTCTTGCCGTACTTCAAGAAGTCCGAAACGGATCGTGATTTCGAGAGCGAGTTCCACGGGACCGCCGGACCGATCCCGGTCGAGCGTCGAGCGTGGGACCAACTGCATCCACTGAGCGGCGAGTTTCATGCGGCAGCGCTCGGAGCAGGCTTTCCCGACGACGTCGACAAGAATGCGCCGGACTCGTTCGGGGTGGGCCGAGTGCCACTGAACGTGTCGGATCATCGTCGGATCAGTACGGCGATCGGGTATCTGATGCCGGCGTTGCACCGGCCGAATCTGCGGGTGGAATCCGGAGTGAACGTCATTCGTATCGCGTTCTCGGGTACCCGTGCGATCGGCGTCGACGTTCTCGGCGACGGCAATGTCCGACGCATTCGTGCCGACCATGTGGTCGTGTGTTCGGGTGCGGTGGCGACACCGCACATTCTCCTCAATTCCGGTGTTGGTCCAGCGGAACAACTTGTAGGGCAGGGAGTTTCCGTCGTTCTCGATCGACCGGGCGTCGGACAGAACTTCGTCGACCACCCGGAAGTGCTGCTGCCGTACCATTTTTCGAAGCCCCGCACGATTCGATCGCAGACTCCGGTGCTGGAGACGGCCCTCAACCTCGCTGAGATCGAAATCCGTCCGTACACCGCATCTTTCACCGAACTGGTTCCCGGTGTGCCTCGCATGGACCACGGCGTCGGAGTGGTCCTCATGGCGCCGCACAGCCGGGGAAGCATCGAACTGGCATCGCGGGATCCCGCTGGGGCGCCGCGTATTCGGTACAACTACGTCGCGTCGGCGCACGATCGAGCTGCCATTCGGGAAGGGATGCGGATCGCCGAGAATCTTCTCGAGTCGATCGCCGAGACGGGGTTGATCGATCGCCCCGTTGTGGAGTACACCGATGAGTGGGTCGAATCCCGCCTGGGAACGTCGCTGCATATGTCCGGTAGTTGCGTGATGGGTGCCGAGGCGGACCCGTTCGCAGTCGTCGACGGTCGGTGCCGTGTGATCGGCGCGCAAGGACTCAGTATTGTTGACACGTCAATCCTGCCGACGATCCCGACCCGCGGCCCGCATGCGACCGCGGTGATGGTCGCGGAACGAGCAAGCGCCATTCTGCTCGGCGACGAGTGACCGCGAGGGGCAGCAGGCTGGGTCGGCAGTCATACCGAATGGTCGTTCTCGCCTATGGGCTGTGATCGGCGTTACAGTGGTCCACGGAGCGGAGGAACGCAAAATATGGCACGTGAACAGGCTGTGCCCGGCAACCCGTGGGTGGCGGTCAGGCCAGGCGATGACGTCGCGTTACTCGCGCGGCGACTTTCGTCTGCCCATCAGTCGTTCATCGATGCCCGCGGCGTGCCCGGCCAGGGGCTGACCGACGACTCCCATGTCCGCTCGGTCGTACTCGAGTCCTGGATGCGTAGCCGCAACAAGGGGGTAAATCCCGATGTGGTCGGCAACCCTGAGATGCTCGAAGGGTTGGAGCTCGAAAAATATCGCTCCGCGCATCCCATGTCACTGATCCGTCCGGTGATTCGGAAACTCCTGGTGGAAGATGCTGCCGAGACCGGACTGCTGATCGCGATCAGTGACGCACACGGTCGATTGCTCTGGGTGGAGGGTGACAACTCGGCCAAGGACAAGGCGTTGTCCATGAACTTCGTCGAAGGCGCCGATTGGAGCGAAGATCGTGTCGGCACCAATGCGCCGGGAACGGCGCTTGCTCTCGATCACTCCGTACAGATTTTCGGATCCGAGCATTTCAACCGAACCGTGCACGACTGGAGTTGTTCGGCCGCACCCGTCCACGATCCCACCACTGGGCAAATCCTTGGTGCCATCGACATCACCGGTGGTCCCAGGGTTGCGGTTCCCGAAGTGCTGTCACTGATCCGTGCAACTGTCGCGGCCGCTGAATCGGAATTGCGATTCCATCTCTTGAACTCGCCCATCCCACTCAGTGCCACGGCTCCGCGCCTCGAAACATTCGGTGCCGGCCGGCCGACGCTGGTTCGCGGCGGTGACCGCATCCCGATTTCGCAGCGTCACGCCGAGATTCTCCTTCTGCTTTCCGAACACCCGGAGGGTCTCAGCTCCGACCACCTTGCGGTCCTGCTCGACGAGGGCGAACTCGACGCAGTGACTATTCGCGCGGAAATGTCGCGGCTTCGTAAGGTTTTCGGTGCCGACCGGCTGGCTTCGCGCCCCTATCGGATCATCACGGAGTTCACGACAGATGTCGGCGATGTGCGGGCAGCGTTGGATCGAGGCGACGCAGCGACGGCGATGAAACTGTATTCGGGCCCGGTGCTGGCAGGCTCTGCCTCCCCGGGAATCGAAGAGGTGCGGGAAGAACTACGCACCAGGGTCCAGGCAGCTCTGCTGCGTGGAGGTGACGCCAACCTTCTGGCCCGGTGGACCACGTCGGTACATGGCCGCGAAGACTCCGTCGTGTGGGAGGCCTACCTGTCCACGTTGGATCCTCAATCGCCGCTGTATTCGCAGGTCCAGGCAAGAATTGATCTCCTCGACCGCCAGTTGGGCATCTGAGAATCATCTGCGTTTCTCGCACGCAACGTACTTGCAACGTTGCAACTCCTAGTGTTGTGAATCACACCCCACCGGGGGGTGGGATTGCAGTCACCGATTTGGTGGGTGCGCCCAGGAAGATCACGTTTACATAGGAGCTTGCAATGACCGTGTACGCCCGCCCAGGTACCGCCGACGCGATCATGTCCTTCCAGTCTCGATACGACAACTGGATCGGCAACGAATGGGTTGCTCCGGTCAAGGGTCAGTACTTCGAGAACCCGACACCGGTGACCGGACAGAATTTCTGTGATGTGGCTCGTTCCACCGCAGAAGACATCGAACTCGCTCTCGACGCAGCGCACGCAGCAGCTCCGGCCTGGGGCAAGACCTCGGTCGCCGAGCGCGCGATCATCTTGAACAAGATCGCTGATCGTATGGAGGAGAACCTCGAATCCATCGCACTCGCCGAGTCGTGGGACAACGGCAAGCCGATCCGCGAGACCCTCAACGCCGACATTCCGCTCGCCATCGATCACTTCCGATACTTCGCGGGAGCTATTCGCGCACAGGAAGGTTCGCTCTCGGAGATCAACTCCGACACCGTGGCGTACCACTTTCACGAGCCGCTCGGCGTAGTCGGCCAGATCATTCCGTGGAACTTCCCGATCCTCATGGCCGTGTGGAAGCTTGCCCCCGCCCTCGCTGCCGGTAATGCCATCGTGCTCAAGCCTGCCGAGCAGACGCCAGTCTCGATCCTGCACCTCATCGGCATCATCGGTGACCTGCTGCCTGCCGGTGTTCTCAACATCGTCAACGGCTTCGGTGTCGAGGCCGGAAAGCCGCTCGCGTCCAGCCCGCGTATCAAGAAGATCGCGTTCACCGGTGAGACCACCACCGGTCGCCTGATCATGCAGTACGCGTCGCAGAACCTCATCCCCGTCACCCTCGAACTCGGTGGCAAGAGCCCCAACATCTTCTTCTCCGACGTTCTCGCCTCAAACGACGACTACCAGGACAAGGCACTCGAGGGCTTCACGATGTTCGCCCTCAACCAGGGCGAGGTCTGCACCTGCCCGTCACGTTCGCTGATCCAGGAAGACATCTTCGACGAGTTCCTCGCGATGGCAGCCATCCGCACCAAGGCTGTGCGCCAAGGGGATCCGCTCGACACCGACACCATGATCGGTGCCCAGGCCAGCAACGATCAGCTCGAGAAGATCCTCTCGTACATCGAGATCGGCAAGGCCGAAGGCGCCAAGGTCATCACCGGTGGTGAGCGAGCCGAACTCGGCGGAGACCTGTCCGGCGGCTACTACGTCCAGCCGACGGTGTTCACCGGCAACAACAAGATGC
Organism: Rhodococcus sp. MT28; assembly: GCF_058792695.1. Classification (NCBI taxonomy): domain Bacteria; kingdom Bacillati; phylum Actinomycetota; class Actinomycetes; order Mycobacteriales; family Nocardiaceae; genus Rhodococcus; species Rhodococcus sp. MT28. Next base: position 58,340 of record NZ_JBXAFD010000004.1, on the reverse strand, counting down.
GCATCTTCCAGGAAGAGATCTTCGGACCCGTCGTCTCGGTCACCTCGTTCAAGGACTACGACGAGGCCATCGAAATCGCCAACGACACGCTCTACGGTTTGGGCGCCGGTGTCTGGTCCCGCGACGGCGGAGTTGCTTACCGCGCAGGCCGCGACATCCAAGCCGGTCGCGTCTGGACCAACACGTACCACCAGTACCCGGCACACGCCGCTTTCGGTGGATACAAGCAGTCCGGCATCGGCCGCGAGAACCACCTGATGATGCTCTCGCACTACCAGCAGACCAAGAACCTCCTGGTCAGCTACGCCCAGAAGGCTCAGGGCTTCTTCTGATCTACCCACCGGCACCCGTGAGCCCCTCGCTGCGGGTGCCGGTGAGCAAGACTGCAACACGCGAAACCTGCACAAACACACGGAGGTTGGAATGAGCGCCACGGACACACCCGATACCGGCGCCGTTCCACCCCGGTTGGTGACCACCGCTGGGGCGGCTGACCTCCTGCGCCGCCTCAGCGGGACTCACGGCGAACTGATGATGCATCAATCCGGCGGATGCTGCGACGGCTCGGCCCCGATGTGTTATCCCTCAGGCGAATTCATCGTCGGGGACCGTGACGTACTACTCGGAATCGTCGATCTCCGACTTGCTGTCGGAGAGACTCCCGAAGACCTTCCCACCGGAACCGACGCTGTACAGGTCTGGATTTCCGGATCACAGTTCGAAGCCTGGAAGCACACCCAGTTGGTACTGGACGTCGTGCCCGGCCGCGGCAGTGGATTCAGCCTGGAGTCTCCTGAAGGATTCAGATTCCTCAGTCGAGCAAGGGCATTCACACCGGACGAAAACGAAGCACTCGGCGCGTCGAGCATTCTCGTGGGCGCTGATTGGGAAGCGGGCGTGCGTCCTTTGCCCCCGACGGTTCCCCAGGTGGTCGCCGAGGCCGTCGACGCCTGCCCGGTGCCGGGCGCGGCCGCCCGATCCTGAGAACGGCAGCCTGAAGAAGATCTGAACAGACTCGGGACCGCTCACATGACAGCCAGTTAACAGCACGGTCATCTCCAGGCGACCTTCTCCGTACATCGCCCACATACCGTTCATTTCACGCGACGCATCCACCGTGCGTCGTCTCATTCTTGACCGATTCAGAGGATGGACATGTCTCTTTCCGACCACGCAACCGGCAAAAACGCCGGTGCCGCGGGTGCACACCACGACGGCGCAGACTTCCATGCGGAAGACAATTCGTATCTGGAGAAACGAACACTCCGAAAGGGAACAGCAGGGTGGGTGCTGCTTGCGGGGTTGGGTGTCAGCTATGTGATTTCCGGTGACTATGCCGGCTGGAACAACGGTCTGGCCGAAGGTGGTTTCGGTGGCCTTCTCATCGCGGCGGTTGTCATCGCGGGTATGTACCTGGCGATGGTGCTCGGTATGGCCGAGATGTCTTCGGCACTTCCTGCCGCTGGTGGTGGATACACGTTTGCCAGACGGGCCATGGGGCCCTGGGGCGGATTTGCCACCGGCACAGCAATTCTCATCGAGTACTCGATAGCACCCGCAGCGATCGCGACCTTCATCGGTGCGTACGTCGAGTCCCTGAACCTGTTCGGGATCACCGACGGCTGGTGGGTGTACCTCGCGGTGTACGCGATCTTCATCGGCATTCACCTCACCGGCGCCGGTGAGGCACTCAAGGCGATGTTCATCATCACCGCCATTGCACTCGTCGGCCTGGTCGTGTTCGCGGTTTCGGCTGTCGGCCTTTTCGATTCGTCCAACCTCACCGATATCGCCGTCGACACCAGCGCAGTCGGATCGTCGTCGTTCCTGCCATTCGGTCTGCTCGGAATCTGGGCCGCCGTGCCCTTCGCGATCTGGTTCTTCCTTGCGGTCGAAGGTGTACCGCTGGCCGCCGAGGAAGCACGTGAGCCGGAGAAGAACGTCCCCCGCGGCATCATCATCAGCATGTTGATCCTGATCGTCACAGGCGCAACGGTTCTCTTCCTCGCCACCGGTGCGCTCGGCGCAGACGCCCTGTCCACCTCCGGAAATCCGCTCGTCGAGGCTCTGGGGGACAGCGGAGCGGCAAAGGCCGTCAACTACATCGGACTTGCCGGTCTGGTCGCGAGCTTCTTCTCGATCATGTACGCCTACTCACGCCAGACGTTTGCGCTCTCCCGCGCCGGCTACCTGCCGAAGAACCTGTCGGTGACCAACAAGCGCAAGGCCCCCACTCTCGCTCTCGTCGTACCCGGAATCATCGGCTTCGCGCTCTCACTCACCGGTGAAGGTGCAATGTTGCTCAACATGGCGGTGTTCGGCGCGGCAGTGAGCTACGTCCTGATGATGGTGAGTCACATCGTTCTTCGTAAGCGTGAGCCGAACATGCCGCGCCCGTACCGCACGCCCGGCGGTATCGCCACCACCTCGTTTGCACTCGTGATCGCGGCAGTGTCGGTGGTCGCCACCTTCCTGGTCGATCCCGTTGCGGCACTGCTGACGTTGGTCGCCTTCGGTGTTCTCATGGCGTACTTCGGTCTCTACAGTCGTCACCACCTTGTTGCCAACTCGCCGGACGAGGAGTTTGCTGTACTTGCACAGGCGGAAGAAGAATTGGGATGAGTCGCGGGATGGCCAAGTATCACCAGCAGGTATCCGGAACCAACTACTCGTTCGACGGTCTCGTCGATCTGATGGCAAAAGCGACACCACTGCGGTCGGGTGACGAACTAGCCGGTTGCGCGGCAAGCTCCGACGCCGAACGTGCTGCTGCTCAATGGGTTCTGGCTGATCTTCCGTTGACGGTGTTCCTCGAAGATCTGTTGGTTCCGTACGAGGACGACGAGGTAACCAGGCTCATCATCGACAGCCACGATCGCCTGGCCTTTGCGCCGGTGGCCCACCTGACTGTTGGCGGACTACGAGACTGGTTGCTCGAGACCGCGTCGGCGCCGGAAGCTTCCGCACGGTTGTCCGCCGTAAGTCCCGGGCTCACCCCCGAGATGGTTGCGGCGGTCAGCAAGATCATGCGCAATCAGGACCTGATCGCCGTCGCGAAGGCCATCACCGTGACCGCGGGGTTCCGTACGACCATCGGACTGCCCGGCCGGCTGAGCACCCGACTCCAGCCAAACCACCCGACAGACGATCCACGCGGCATCGCGGCGGCCACATTGGACGGTCTCCTGATGGGATGTGGCGACGCCGTCATCGGTATCAACCCCGCGACGGACTCACCCCAGGCCACCTCGGATCTTCTCCACCTGCTCGACGACATCCGTCAGCGATTCGAGATCCCGACTCAGTCGTGCGTGCTCTCGCACGTGACCACCACGATCGGACTGATCGAATCGGGGGTGCCGGTCGATCTTGTCTTCCAATCGATTGCCGGTACCGAAGGCGCCAATTCCGGTTTCGGAGTGAACATTCCGCTCCTGCGTGAGGGCAACGAGGCCGGGCGCTCCTTGAACCGCGGAACGGTCGGCAACAACGTCATGTACCTGGAGACGGGGCAGGGGTCCGCCCTCAGCTCAGGTGCCCACTACGGCACCGGCGGAGCCCCGGTCGATCAGCAGACACTCGAGACCAGGGCATACGCAGTGGCACGTGATCTCGAACCACTGCTGGTCAACACCGTGGTCGGCTTCATCGGTCCCGAGTATCTCTACGACGGCAAGCAGATCATTCGCGCGGGCTTGGAGGATCACTTCTGCGGAAAACTCCTCGGGCTGCCGATGGGAGTGGACGTCTGCTACACCAACCACGCCGAAGCCGATCAAGACGACATGGACAACCTGCTCACCTTGCTGGGCGTCGCCGGCGCGGCGTTCGTGATCGCGGTGCCCGGCGCCGACGACGTGATGCTCGGCTATCAAAGTCTGGCGTTCCACGACGCGCTGTATGTGCGTAAGGTTCTCGGTTTGCAGCCCGCCCCGGAGTTCGAGACCTGGCTCCACAACTTGGGGATGACCGACGCAAACGGTCGGGTTCTTCCGATCGATGCCGAAATGTCGCCGTTGCGGGCTTTGACGGTGAACTCATGACCGAAGATCAGGCACCGATCCTCGATTTCTGGGGTCCACTGCGCAAGACCACACAATCGCGTATCGGGCTGGGGCGTGCCGGAGATTCGTTGCCCACCAAGCGGGTTCTCGAATTCAAGGCAGCTCACGCCGCAGCCCGCGACGCGGTCCACGAGCCACTCGACTCCGAGACGCTTGCCAGTCGGGTCGAAGGGGTGGGCATCGGGGCGCCGGTGGTGGTCGCGAGCAGCGTCTCCACCCGCAGTGAGTATCTCCGGAGACCCGACCTGGGGCGCCAACCGGCTGACCTGGGTGCGATCGCGAGTTCCGACAAGGAAATCGGGTTCATCCTCGCCGACGGACTCTCGCCGCGAGCACTGATGGACCACGGCGAGCAATTACTGTCTGCGTTGGTCACGGTGTTGGGGGAGCGGTACTCGATCGCGCCGCCCGTGATCGCCACGAATGCCCGTGTGGCACTGGGTGATCACATCGCTGCCGCGATGGGAGTGCAGACGGCGATCGTCCTGATCGGCGAACGTCCAGGGCTCTCCGTTGCGGACAGTGTCGGGATCTATCTGACTCACCTTCCCCGCGTCGGTCGTACCGACGCGGATCGAAACTGCATTTCCAATGTCCACCCACCCGAGGGACTCGGATACGAGCAGGCTGCTCGTGTCGTCCTGGGATTGGTGACGGGAGCGCGCCAGTTGGGCCGCTCCGGCGTCGACCTCAAGGACACCTCTCGCGCCGACGCCGTTGCGTCGGGAGAAGTGCTGACGCTCGATTAATTGACGGAATTGGCAGATTTCTGCGTCAGAGATACAGCACGCGATACTTGAGGCTGCCCTGGAGCTTGCCGACGAGATTGCCGGCGTGAACGAACCACCTTCCACGCGGAATTGGAGAGAACCTGCTCGGAACAAGCGGATTGAAAAGCAGAAGCGCGAGTAAAGTAGTTCCAAGGGTTCTCATTGGGGTACGGCGGTGACCGAATTCTCGAAAATGTGAGTATAGCTGGGCTGACGCCATCCCGTATGCGCGCGTCTGATTCCACGTTTCGCGATAAGTGCTGCGCAGGCGATACGCGACGACTGCCTCGGGTGCGTGAGCCAACTTCATTCCTGCCAATTGGAGGCGCCAGCTGAGATCGATGTCTTCACCGGAGTTCACGTAGCGAAGATCGAAACCGTCGACCTGGTCGAAGGCAGATCGCCAAATACCGAATGTGCATGTTATTCCGTAGGGAAGAAAATCATCGCTGCCGAACTGTGTGTTCGTAAACGTGCGCCATGAAGCTACCTCGGCGGAGTTGATCGACATTGTTTCTACAACTCCACCAACTGCATGCGCGTTCGCCGCAGCATGTGTAAGGGCTGTGAGCCAAGACGGGTGAACACGATCGTCTGCGTCGCAGAATGCGATGAAGTCGCCACGTGCGGCCGAAACACCTACGTTGCGTGCGTACCCACCGCCTCGGGCGGAGGACGCATCGATTAGTCGTAGAGTCAGTGACTGAGAAAGCACATGGTTTGCGATGTGCGTACCAAGGCCATCACTGGACCCGTTATCGGCAACAAGGACCTCGAATGCGCCTTCATAGTCCTGCTCGGAGAGGGCAGTGAGTTGTTCGTCGATGTGATCCATCGCATTGAACGCGGGGATCACCACCGAGACTAGTCGGGGAATCACCTGGGTAAAGATATCGTAAGAAAGGGAACTTTGCCCTGTTTCCGAATATTGGTAAACGGCAACGGATCATTCAGCCGCTGGATTGTGATCTTATTCTTTCAGGCCCCTTGTCGGGCTGCGGAAACCCACGGGTGTCCGCTGTGATGCTGGAGCCGCAGAGGCGGCACGTGAGTAGGAGAAATCGATGGCCTTCGCTGGCAATGTGGACGAGTTGGCACTGCTCCAAGCAGTACGTCTCAAGGAGCGGGTCGGAGCGGTCGTCCTGGCCGAGCACCTGGGCGTCAGCTCGGCTTCCGGTCAAGCTGCGTACGACGCACTTGTCGCGCAGGGCAAAGCGGTCGAAGCGGAAAACGCCATCAGCCTGACCGAGAAAGGTTTGGCAGAACTCGAAGATCAGTTGGACGCCGAGCGCGTCTCGATCGACGAGGACTCCATCGGTGAGGTGTACGAGGCGTTCCTTCCCTTGGACGAAGAGTTCGCCGCGCTCATCGACGACGCAGATGCGGATTCCCTTGCAGAGTTGGATCGCCGGGCTGCAAACCTGTTCGACGATCTGTCGGCATTCGTTCCGCGGTTGTCTCGTTACCAGGATCTCTTCTCGGATGCTCTCGCGAAAGTGAAAGCGGGGGAGTCCAAGTGGATTTCCGAACCGATCATCGACTCCTACGCCACGGTGTGGGGCGAGATCCGTCAGGAACTGTTCGGGGCTGCCGGTAAGGCTTGATCCGTAGCGTTGCACCGTGACGCCGTTTCTCGAGGGCCGTCCGATTCGTGAGAACGAATCGGACGGCCTGCGGCATGTCGAGGGTCGTGAAACTCGTTACCATTGCATACAAGTCGTGACCTAGATCACTCGTACCCCCTTTCGGGGGTAGTGCGGGGGTGAGCCACATCACTACCTTTCCTCCTATCGACGGTGATGCCCACAGGGCGACACCACGGGACCACGGAGGAATCGAGTGACCACAGTCTCTCCCACAGGCGGCACCAGTGCCGCCGGCGCCGGGGGTGCGAGTGCCGCAGGTGCGACGCAGCCCCCGCAGAACACCACCAGTGTGCGGCGCGTCGCAATCGCGAGTTGTATCGGCACGACTATCGAGTTCTACGACTTCTTCATCTACGGAACCGCTGCGGCACTTGTCTTTCCGACGGTGTTCTTCCCCGCGCTCGGTGCCACTGCGGGAACTGTCGCATCGTTTGCGACTTTCGCAGTCGCATTCATTGCCCGGCCCGTCGGCGCAATGTTGTTCGGACACTTCGGTGATCGCATCGGTCGCAAGAAGACGCTGATCTCGACGCTCCTGCTCATGGGTATCTCGACGCTCCTGATCGGCTTGCTGCCGGGTGCTGCAACCATCGGTGTCGCGGCCCCGATCATCTTGGTGCTCTTGCGATTCGGCCAAGGTTTCGCGGTCGGTGGTGAGTGGGCAGGCGCAACCTTGCTCACGGCGGAATACGCTCCACCGGGCAAACGTGGTCTGTATGCGATGTTCCCGCAGCTCGGCCCTGCAATCGCCTTCGTTCTCTCGAGCAGTACCTTCCTCATCACCGGCGCTGTTCTCGGCGACACCAACCAGGCTTTCCTCGACTACGGCTGGCGTATCCCGTTCCTGTTCTCCATCGTGTTGGTCGGCATCGGCCTCTACATGCGACTCGCTATCGAGGAGACTCCCGTCTTCAAGGCGGAGCAGGCAGAGCGCGTCGCTGAGCAGAAGAACGAAGCACCACGCACCCTCCCGTTCCTGGATGCTTGGCGGTTCCAGACCAAGGAGATCCTGCTCTCGGCAGGCGCCCTGGCTTGCCTGTTCGCGTTTTTCTACATGGGCACGGCTTTCCTGACGAGCTACGGAACAAAGACCCTCGGCTTCTCCCGTCCGTTCGTCCTGTCGGTCGGTATCGCTTCCGCGGTTGTCTTCGGTGCGGCGATCGTCGTTTCCGCTCTGTACTCGGACCGCATCGGGCGCCGCAAGGTCATCATGATCTCGTGTGGTCTGGCCGTCGTCTGGGCGCTGGTGCTGTTCCCGCTCCTCGACACGGGATCGCCGATCGCGTTCATCATCGGAATGTTCGGCACGCTCATGATCTTCGGAATCGCCTACGGCCCCTGCGGTGCGCTGCTTCCGGAAATGTTCCAGACCCGCTACCGCTACACCGGTGCCGGCCTCGGCTACAACCTCGCCGGAGTGCTCGGCGGCGCAGTGCCGCCGCTGATCGCCGCACCGCTGGCCTCGGCCTACGGGAGTATGGCCATCGGAATCATGTTGGCAATCCTCGGTGTGGTGAGTCTGGTCTGCACCTGGGCGCTCGTCGAGACCAAGGACCACGCGCTGTAACCACTGTGCGCCTTTATTAACCGCCGGCGGTTAATAAAGGCGCACAGCAGGCGGGTGGGGTGTCCGGACTCTGAACAGTTACGGCCACCCCGCACCGGGAAGTATGTCGTGCATCACACCGAATCGAGTAAATTCGTAGATGAGAGGGTCCGCTGCGGCGGCCCCTCTCATAGGTGCCTGAACAGGTAACCGGAGAGGACAGAACACATGAGTACGCCGCTGCCCAGCTATACGTCCGGAGTATGGGACGGTCCGATGCTGGGCGACACCATCGGAGACAACCTCGATCGCACGGTTGCCGCACACGGCGACCGCGATGCGTTGATCGACCACGCCAGCGGTCGACGATGGACGTACCGGGAGTTCGCCGAGCAGGTGAACGGGCTCGCTGCCGGACTACTTTCCCGTGGTGTGGGGAAGGGCGATCGGGTAGGAATCTGGGCTCCCAACTGTCCGGAATGGACGTTCACGCAATACGCGACGGCAAAGGTCGGCGCGATCCTGGTCAACATCAATCCGGCGTACCGCTCGCACGAGTTGCAGTACGTGCTCGAGCAGGCCGGGATCTCGACGCTGGTGTCTGCGGCCAGCTTCAAGACCTCGGACTACGCGTCGATGATCGAGACGGTGCGGCCGCAGTGCCCGGATCTGACGTCGGTGCTCCTGCTCGGTTCACCCGAGTGGGACGCGGTGCTTGCAGACGGCTTGGCGGCGCAGGCAAGCGATCCGGCTCCGCTCGCCGCAGCCCAGGCCGCGTTGTCGGCCGACGACGCGATCAACATCCAATACACCTCGGGTACTACCGGTTTCCCGAAGGGCGCGACGCTCAGTCACCACAACATCCTCAACAACGGCTATTTCGTCGGCGAGTTGTGCCACTACAGCGAGGTCGATCGGGTGTGCATCCCGGTGCCGTTCTACCACTGTTTCGGCATGGTGATGGGCAACCTTGCGTGCACCAGTCACGGTGCTGCCATGGTCATTCCGGGTCCGGCTTTCGATCCGCGTGCTTCGCTCGAAGCCGTTCAGGCTGAAAAGTGCACGGCCCTCTACGGCGTTCCGACGATGTTCATCGCGGAGTTGGCGTTGCCTGACTTCGACAGCTTCGATCTGTCGTCCCTTCGCACCGGCATCATGGCGGGCTCGCCCTGCCCGGTCGAGGTGATGAAGCAGGTCATCGATCGCATGGGCATGTCGGAGGTGTCCATCTGCTACGGCATGACGGAGACCTCGCCGGTGTCGTTGCAGACCCGCTCGGACGATTCGATCGAGCAGCGCACCGAAACGGTCGGCCGGGTAGGGCCGCATCTCGAGATCAAGATCGTCGATCCGGCAACCGGATTGACGGTGCCCCGCGGCGAACCTGGTGAACTGTGCACGCGTGGTTACTCGGTTATGCTCGGATACTGGGAGAACCCGGAGAAGACCGCCGAGGCGATCGACGCTGCCCGGTGGATGCACACCGGAGACATCGGAGTCATGGACGAGGCCGGATACGTCGCCATCACGGGACGCATCAAGGACATGGTCATCCGCGGTGGCGAGAACGTCTATCCGCGTGAGATCGAGGAGTTTCTCTACACCCACCCCGACATTCTCGATGCGCAGGTCATCGGCGTACCCGACGCAAAGTACGGCGAGGAATTGATGGTGTGGGTCCAGATGCGCGAAGGTGCAGACGATCTCGACGCCGATTCGGTCCGCGCGTTCTGCACCGGCAAGCTCGCGCACTACAAGATTCCGCGGTACGTCCATGTCGTCGACGAGTTCCCGATGACAGTCACGGGCAAGGTCCGCAAGATCGCGATGCGAGAACAGGCGATCGAATTGATCGGTCAGGCCTGAGAGTATGTCCGCGAACCCAGGGGAGCGTGAGCCGGTACGCCCCGAGATCGCGCTCTCCTGGAAGCGTTCTCGACTCAGTGGCCTCGACCCGTCGTCGGCCATCGCCGTGGACACCGAGGAGCAGGACGGTGAGTCTCGTCTGCTCCGGGCCGCCGCACCCGTGCTCGACGAAGTTTCGCAACAGATCGCGGGCACCGGTTTCTGCGTGCTGCTTGCTGATCGCGAATGCCGCGTGGTCGCTTCGGTGTACTCCGACAGTCGCGTCGAGCGAACGATCGAGCGGTTGGGTGTCGTCAACGGTTCACGCTTCGGTGAAGAGCACGCCGGCACCAACGCGCTCGGTACGCCCCTCGAGGTCGGACGAAGCGTGGTGATCCACGGTGACGAGCATTTCCTCGACAGCCTCAAGGGTTTGAGCTGCTACGGACAGCCGATCCTGCATCCCGTCACACGTCGTGTCGAAGGCATTCTCGACATGACCGGCGTTGTCTCGCAGGCCAACCCACTGTTCGCGCCCTTCCTTGCGCGTGCTGCAGCGGACATCGAGAAACGGCTGCTCGAAGGCTCGAAAGCATCGGAGCAGCGGCTAGTCGACGCATTCCAGCGAGTTTCACATCAGCGCCACATTGCCGTCGCGGCCATCGGCGACGACATCCTGCTGAGCAACCGAACCGCTTTGGATCTGCTCGACACCGCAGACCATGTATCGCTCCGTTCCTTGATTGCCGACCTGAATCCGGACCAATCACGATTGGTGACAGTCGAATTGGCGTCCGGCGCGCTGGCGCGAGTTCAAGCCGACCGGATTTCCGGGGCTGACGGTGGTGCGCTCTTCCTGGTCGAACCACTCCAACGGGAACGGGCACCGATCCGCAGAACGCACGAGCGGGCACCGTCTCCCGGCGAACGACTGCGGCGCGACCTGATGCGGGCGCGGGCAACCTCTGCCGCCGTGGCGATCTCGGGTGAAGCGGGATCCGGCCGAACCTCGGCAGCATCGGACGTAGTCGGCAGTGTCGATGCGAGTTGGCTCGATGCCACGCGAATCGCGTTCGACGGCCGTGAGCAGTGGGTCACCGATCTCGTGCGAGCATCCCGTAAGCGTTCGGGCGTGGTCGTGATCGAACAGGTACAACTCCTTCCTGACTCGGTGTTGCCGCTGGTCGCAGACCTGATCGACGCCAGCGCCGAGGGGCCGAAAATCGTACTGACCAGCGGAGCGGCAGTTGATCTTCCGCCGACCATCGCCGCGCTGCTCTCACGATGCGCCTCCAGGGTTGTCATCACCCCACTGCGCGAGCGACAGGCTGAGATCGCCGAGTTGGCACAAGTAATGTTGGAGGGGATCTCGCCAGAACTGAGGTTGACCGCCAGCGCTGCCGAAGCACTCGCGGCGGCCAACTGGCCGGGCAACCTGGCCGAATTGCGCGTCGTGTTGAATCGCGCCTCGGATGAACGCTCGAGCAATCGCATCGACGTCGCTGATCTGCCCGAGGACTATCGCACCACGACCAAGGTGTCGCGGTTGGCAGGGCGGGAGAAAGCCGAGCGCCAGGCGATCATCGGAGCGTTGAAAGACTGCGGCGGCAACAAGGTTCACGCGTCGGCGCAACTCGGAATCAGCCGAAGCACTCTCTATACACGGATGCGGGCGCTCGACATTACTGTGTAGTTTGCTGTCCGACTTCAGTTGTACAAAGTTCGGACAGTTAGCACCCCTGGAAGCGCGGAAGTATGGCGTGCATCACATTCGCACCTCACTACTTCAGGGGAGTTTCCGATGACGGCAGTAGCCGAACACACCATCAGTTCCGCGGTACAGGGTTTCCTGAACGGACCGAAGAAGCTCTACATCGGCGGCGAATTCGTCGACGCCGCTTCGGGTCAGACCTTCGCGACGTACAACCCGGCTGACGGACAGAAGCTCGCAGACGTGGCACACGGTCAGGCCGAAGACATCGACCGCGCGGTACGTGCCGCTCGAACGGCTTTCGAGGACGGCCCCTGGTCACGTATGAAGGCAAACGAGCGCGAGCGGATGATCTGGCGCGTCGGCGACATTCTCAGTGCTCGTGCCGAGGAATTCGGTCAGCTCGAAGCTCTCGACAACGGCAAGTCCGTTGCCATCGCCACCGCCGTCGACGTGGCTTGGGCCGCAGACGTTTTCCGCTACTACGCGGGTTGGGCCACCAAGATCGAAGGCAGCACCGTCAACGTGTCGATGCCCTTCTCTCCGGGCGAGTTCCACGCCTACACCCTGCGTGAGGCGATCGGCGTCTGTGGACTGATCGTGCCGTGGAACTTCCCGCTGCTGATGTCGTCGTGGAAGCTCGCCCCCGCGCTCGCCGCCGGTAACACGGTGATCCTCAAGCCCGCTGAGCAGACCCCGCTCACCGCACTGCTTCTCGCGGAGGTCTTCGAAGAAGCAGGCTTCCCGCCCGGCGTCGTCAACATCGTTCCCGGCTTCGGCGATGCAGGTGCTGCTCTGTCCGGCCACGACGACGTGGACAAGGTTGCGTTCACCGGTTCCACCGAGGTGGGTAAGAAGATCGTCGACGCCGCCAAGGGCAATCTGAAGAAGGTTACGCTCGAGCTCGGTGGCAAGAGCCCCAATATCGTGTTCGCCGACGCCGATTTCGATTCCGCGGTGGAGGGTTCGCTCAACGCGTGGCTGTTCAACCACGGACAGTGCTGCGTTGCGGGTACTCGTCTGTACGTCGAGGACACCATCTTCGAGAAGTTCACCGAGGCCGTCGCGCACGCAGCGAGCCAGGTCAAGATCGGACCCGGCCTCGATCCCACCACCCAGCTCGGACCGCTGGTCTCGCAGGAGCAGTTCGACAAGGTGACCGGCTACCTGCGTGAGGGAATCGCCGACGGCGCACGTGCACTGACGGGCGGCAACCGCTGGGGCGCTCAGGGCTACTTCGTCGAGCCGACCGTCTTCGTTGACGTCAAGCCCGAATTCTCCATCGTTCAGGAGGAGATCTTCGGACCCGTCGTGGCGGCGCTGCCGTTCAATGCGGACGACGGACCGATCACTGCCGCAAACGATTCCATCTACGGCTTGGCCGCCGGCATCTGGACCCGGGACATTTCCAAGGCTCACCGCACGGCGAAGCGCTTGAAGGCCGGTTCGGTGTGGATCAACCAGTACAACGGCTTCGACACTGCAATGCCCTTCGGTGGATACAAGCAGTCCGGCTGGGGCCGCGAGCTCGGCGCTTCGGCTATCGATCTCTACACCCAGACCAAGGCCGTCAACATCGCTCTCTGACCGACCCCATCGCTCATTCTCTCGTCCGACAATCAAGGAGATCACCAGTGAAGACCAAAGCTGCTGTACTGCTCGAGCCCGGAAAGCCTTTCGAGATCATGGAACTCGACCTCGACGGCCCGGGTGTGGGTGAGGTACTGATCAAGTACACCGCTGCCGGACTGTGCCATTCGGATCTGCACCTGACCGACGGTGATCTCCCGCCGCGTTACCCAATCGTCGGCGGACACGAAGGCTCGGGCATCATCGAAGAGGTCGGCCCAGGCGTCACGAAGGTCAAGCCGGGCGACCATGTCGTGTGTAGCTTCATCCCCAACTGCGGCACCTGTCGCTACTGCTCGACCGGTCGCCAGAACCTCTGCGACATGGGTGCCACCATCCTCGAAGGCTCGATGCCCGACGGTTCCTTCCGTTTCCACGGCAACGGAATGGATTTCGGCGGAATGTGCATGTTGGGAACGTTCTCCGAGCGCGCCACCATTTCTCAGCACTCGGTAGTCAAGATCGACGACTGGCTTCCCTTGGAGACAGCGGTGGTCGTCGGCTGCGGCGTGCCTTCGGGTTGGGGAACGGCAGTAAATGCCGGTAACCTTCGCGCCGGTGACACCGCTGTGATCTACGGCATCGGTGGTCTCGGCATCAACGCCGTCCAGGGTGCGGTTTCGGCAGGCTGCAAGTACGTCGTTGTGGTCGATCCGGTTGCTCTCAAGCGTGAGACCGCACTGAAGTTCGGTGCAACGCATGCCTTTGCAGACGCCGAGAGCGCCGCTGCCAAGGTCAACGAGCTGACGTGGGGACAGGGTGCCGACGCGGCGCTCATCCTTGTCGGCACCGTCGACGAGGACGTGGTCAGTGCAGCGACGGCAGTGATCGGCAAGGGTGGCACCGTGGTGATCACGGGACTCGCCGACCCCGCCAAGCTGACCGTTCACGTGTCGGGTACCGACCTGACGCTGAATCAGAAGACGATCAAGGGCACGTTGTTCGGGTCCATGAATCCGCAGTACGACATCGTGCGACTGCTGCGTCTCTACGATGCCGGTCAGCTCAAGCTCGACGAACTGATCACCAACACCTACAGCCTCGAAGACGTCAACAAGGGCTACCAGGATCTACGTGACGGCAAGAACATCCGTGGCGTGATCATTCACGACAAGTAACCCCAAGTGCTGTGCGCCTTTATTAACCGCCCGCGGTTAATAAAGG